>CP112982.1:2400000-3667964 GCA_041875495.1 Halomonas sp. CH40 | reverse complement strand
TCAACTCACCATCGGTTGAAAACGGCCGGATATTGTAGCGCCCCAGAACCAAGTTATCCACACAAGTATCACCTCCGATGCTTCTGTGGATAACCTTCTTACTGCTATGGCTTGAGCCCTTTGGATGAGCTGGGGAAAAAACCTGAAATAATGCTAAACCTTCATTTATCCACGCTTTCGTCACAGCTAAACTACCGCTTAAGCACTGCTTATCCACAGTTTTTTTATCATTCCAATTATCTGAATATAATCACTTATATGGTGTTATCCACAATTTCTATCCCCACTATTAATAACAATATTTAGAAAGATATAAATAATAGTAGATAAGGCCTGGCAATAACCCTGAGTGGCATTGAACGACCCATCACTGGACTGCCCAATGCGACATCACTGGGTTCTTCAGACAAAAAAATTGCACCTGGCGAGCTAAAGCTCTACAATTTCCGGTCTTGAATTAGCAGCACCCGAGATGGTCATTGACTAGATCGGGTTCCTGAAATCGACGTTCCGTCCTAAAACCACGTGGGAATAACGAGTTATGAAACGCACCTTTCAACCTAGCGTTCTCAAGCGCAAGCGTACGCATGGCTTCCGCGCACGCATGGCAACCAAAAGTGGCCGCGCCATTATCACGCGCCGTCGTGCCAAAGGCCGCAAGCGTCTGAGCGCCTGAATCCGGATTGCGTGTGCTCCGTCAAGGCTATCCCCGGTGTTTACGTTTGCTTAATGCTGGGGATTTCAGTCACGTTTTCGAACAAGCTGACCTGAAAGTCCACGGTAAAGGCATGATGGCACTTGCACGTTGGAACACGCTCGGTCATCCACGACTCGGGCTAGTGGTCAGTAAAAAAAATGTGAAACTTGCCGTACAGCGCAATCGTTTCAAACGCCTCGTTAGAGAATCCGTACGATTACGCCAACATCAGTTACCAATGCTTGACATTGTTGTTCTGGCTAGGCGCGGCGTACATGATCTTGACAACGATACGTTACATCGTCAGCTACATGGCATGTGGAAACGGCTGCAGCGTGAAGCGAGACAGCATGAGTGCACAAAATTGGCATCACCAGCAAGCACTCAGCATGACGCTTGACGATTATATAGCGCCGCTCGACCTCGGCCTGCCGTTTGGCAGGCTTTTGTGTGTCATAGGTCGAGTAAAAAATCACTGCA
This sequence comes from Halomonas sp. CH40, assembly GCA_041875495.1. Taxonomy (NCBI): domain Bacteria; kingdom Pseudomonadati; phylum Pseudomonadota; class Gammaproteobacteria; order Oceanospirillales; family Halomonadaceae; genus Halomonas; species Halomonas sp. CH40. The sequence goes on along the minus strand of CP112982.1, from coordinate 3,666,787 downwards.
CCATTAGCATGTTCACCACCCAGCGGGCAGACCCCTCATGGACGTAAAACGACTTATCCTCGTGATTCCATTAGCCGTACTGGCTTATTTACTGGTTGTGCAATGGAATCAGGACTATGGTCAACCGATTGACAGTCCGTCCTCCAGTGACGTTGTGCAGCGAAGTGCCAATGATACGACTTCTGCTGACACACAGGACGACGACGGCGGTTTGGCTGTACCTTCGAGTACTTCTCAGAATGCGGACATCGATGAAGGGATGTCTGCAGATGAGAGCACAACCGATAGCCGAGACTTCATAGCGGTGACCACCGATGTGCTTGATGTGCGCATCGACCCGCACGGTGGTGACATCCTCTATGCAGCCTTGCCTCAGCATAAGCTGCGCCTGGATTCCGAGCGCAACTATGTACTGCTCTCGGATAACGAAACACGCAGCTATGTGGCACGCTCCGGCCTGCAGCTCAACGATCAGGCCAACCGGATCGTTTTCACCCCGGAAAGCACCGAATACCTGCTGGGTGATGACGACGATCAGGTCGTCGTGAATCTGCAAGCTGACATTGACGGCATTGAAGTCACCAAACGTTTAACCTTTGAACGCGGTAACTACGCGGTTGACGTTGACTACTATGTAGGCAACAACACCGAGTCTCCGATCAGTGCACGCTTTATTGGCCAGCTGGCTCGCGATAACAGTGAAGACCCCTCCAGTGGCGTAGCGATGGGTATGAACTCCTATCTGGGGGCAGCTTTCTCGACACCGGAAACACGTTACGAGAAAGTGGATTTCAGTGATATCCAGGAAAACAAGTTTTCCAATCAGGAAGCCGAAGGCGGCTGGGTAGCCATTATCCAGCATTATTTCGTTTCCGCTTGGGCACCGCCCCAGGATCAGCAGAATCTTTATTACGCCACCACAGATTCCCGTGGCCGCAATGTCGCAGCTTTTGCTGGCCCTACCCTGCAGGTCGCTCCTGAAAACGAAGCTAACCTGAGTGCCACTCTCTATATGGGCCCCAAGATTCAGGACTATATGGAGCAGGTAGCGCCTAACCTGAAGCTAACGGTGGATTATGGCTGGCTATGGTTTATTGCCAACCCTCTTTTCGTGGTGCTGGACACCATCCATGACATCGTTGGTAACTGGGGCTGGTCCATTGTTCTACTGACGGTACTCGTCAAGCTGGTGCTGTTCCCGCTCTCCGCCAAGGCTTATAAGTCAATGGCCCGGATGCGTAAGCTCGGCCCGGAAATGCAGCGGCTCAAAGAGATGTATGGCGATGATCGCCAGAAAATGTCTCAGGAAATGATGAAGTTCTATCAGAAAGAGAAGATCAACCCACTCGGTGGCTGTCTTCCCATTCTGATTCAGATGCCGGTGTTCATCGCGCTTTACTGGATGTTGCTGGAGTCGGTGGAACTGCGTCACGCGCCCTTCATGTTCTGGATCCAGGATCTCTCGGTGAAAGATCCCTACTTCATCCTGCCGATCCTGATGGGGGCGTCAATGTTTGTTCAGCAGATGCTCAACCCGACACCGCCAGACCCGATGCAGGCCAAGATCATGAAGATGCTGCCTATCATCTTCACCTTCTTCTTCCTGTGGTTCCCGGCAGGTCTGGTCATCTACTGGGTCGTCAACAACATCATTTCAGTTGCGCAGCAGTATTATATTACGCGCAAGGTCGAGAATGACCCAACCATCGGCAAGGGCAAGAAAACCCGCTAAGCCTTGTTTCTGATGAATAGGGTCAACACCCTCTAGACCCCCGCCCTGTGCGGGGGTCTGGCGTTTATAGCAGGATAAATTCACAATACGCCTACCAACCAGCGAGGGCGCCATGCCAGCACCACTTTATACTCCCGACACCATTGCCGCCCTGGCTACCCCACCCGGACGCGGTGGCGTCGGTATCATTCGTCTTTCCGGCCCGCATAGCGCCGCTATCGCCGTAAAAATACTCGGCTATTCACCCACTCCCAGGCAGGCCCACTACGGCCCCTTTCACGGTGAGGCAAGCATTATCGATCAAGGTATTGCCTTGTATTTTGCTGGGCCGAATTCCTTCACCGGTGAAGACGTACTGGAGTTACAGGGACACGGCGGCCCCGTCATCATGGACATGTTACTGGAGCGCTGCCTGCAACTGGGCGCCAGACTGGCCCGTCCCGGCGAATTCTCAGAGCGTGCCTTCTTTAACGACAAGCTGGATCTGGCTCAGGCAGAAGCCATCGCCGATCTGATTGACGCCACTTCACGGCATGCTGCCGAAAATGCCGTGCGTTCGCTACAGGGTGAGTTTTCCAACCTCGTCAATGCCTTGGTTCAGCGCCTGATTGAACTGCGTGTTTACGTTGAGGCGGCTATCGACTTTCCTGAAGAAGAAATTGATTTTCTCGCCGATGGCCACGTTGCCCGTCATCTGCAAGGGGTGATGAGCGAACTGGAAAAAGTACGTGCAGCCGCAGGCCAGGGCGCCTTGATGCGGGAAGGCATGAATGTGGTGATTGCCGGGCGTCCCAATGCGGGTAAATCAAGCCTGCTCAATGCCCTGACCGAGCAGGACACCGCCATCGTGACCGATATTGCCGGTACCACCCGGGATGTATTACGGGAACATATCCACCTTGATGGTATGCCCTTACATATTATTGATACCGCAGGCCTGCGCGACACGCCGGATGCAGTGGAAAAGATTGGTGTGGCCCGTGCCTGGGCAGAAATAGAGAAAGCCGATCGCGTGCTGCTGCTGGTTGATGCCTCAACCACCCAGGCAACTGACCCTTTCGATATCTGGCCAGAGTTTGTTGAGCGCCTGCCGGATCGCTCGCGCCTGACCCTGATACGCAACAAGATCGATACCAGCCAGGAAACCCCAGGAATTGACTTATCCACAGCCCATCCGACGCTACGCCTTTCGGCAAAGACCGGCATAGGTGTGGATAACCTGAAACAGCACCTGAAAGATATCATGGGCTACGCGGCGACAACGGAAGGCCGCTTTTCAGCCCGCCGCCGCCATCTGGATGCCCTTGATCGCGCCCGTGATGCTCTACAAGCAGGCAACTCCCAGCTTCAAGGCTACGGCGCAGGAGAACTCCTTGCCGAAGACCTGCGCGACGCCCAGCAGGCGCTTGGCGAAATTACCGGTGACTTCAGCGCGGATGACCTGCTTGGAGAAATTTTTGGCAGCTTCTGTATCGGGAAATAACCGTCACTCCCCCACCAGCCAGTCGCTGTGATACTGGCTCTGATCGCCTAATAGCGGCGTGATGTCTGCCATGGCACCGGCAAGACGCTCATCCAGCCCCCAGGGCGGGTTCACTATCAGCATGCCGCTACCGTACATACCATGTTGATCCGCCCCTTGAGCACACTGCTTGAGCTCGCTACGCCATATCTTGCGTACACCGCTGGCCTTCAAGCTATTCAGTAGGGTTTGGTGAGCACCGGAAGGAAGCAACGGGTACCAGATAAGCAGGACACCATGGCGCACTTTTGCCAGGGTCTGAACCGCTGTTTCAGCCACTTCCTGGTACTCCTGTTTGCGCTCGTAGCTGGGGTCGATCAGCACACATAATCTGGGCGTGGCGACCGGTACCCGTTTGCTCAAACCGGCTAACCCATCGGCAAAAATTCGCCGGGCCTGCTCAGGAAGTGCCTGTGTGTTCAGGTGCTCATGCTCACTAGGATGAAGTTCAAACAGGGTAAGTGCATCCTGCTCGCGTAACGCCTGGGATAACCACCAGGGAGAGCCAGGGTAGTGGCTTAGCTCAGCCGCATGAGGCTGGGCGCTTTCCAGCTTGCCAAGCCAGGCACCTATCAAGGAGTCTTTAAGCCCTTGGCGGGCTTGCCAAAGTGGCCAGATGCCTTGACAGTACTCTTGCAGGCGTTGAGTCTCTTGCCGGTCAAGCGGATATAGCCCTCTTCCTGCATGAGTATCTATATATGTAATAGCTGAATTTTTACGTAATAAATAATCCACCACGGCAAACAGGGTCAGATGCTTATGCACATCAGCAAAGTTACCGGCGTGGTAGGCATGTTGGTAGGAAAGCATGACGTATCCTTCAGTAAAAGGGTGGCGGATGTAGCGTATACGGCATCAGCTGGGTTATCTCAATAAAAAACCCGCTAAACCTGATGGATAGCGGGTTGAAGCTTTAAAAAAAGTAATCTTGAAGAGAATTAGGGCTGTTGGTAGTTACGTGCGCCTTCTGTCGGTGTCAGTGTGATTTCAACCCGGCGATTCTGGGCGCGGCCCTGTTCGTTATCATTGCTGGCCACTGGCTGGCTTTCCCCATAACCGCGGATATTCAATCGGCTGCCTGATACACCATTCTGGTTCAGGTAATTACTTACCGACTGCGCTCGGCGTTCAGAAAGGCGCTGGTTATAGCCCGCGTCTCCAGTGCTATCAGTATGCCCCGCCACATTGACACGGGTATCCGTATAATCACGCAGTACGTTGGATACTTCATTAAGAGAAGAACGCGCCTGTGAGGTCAGGTCGCTTGAATCAAAACCGAAGGTCACGCTGCTGGGCATATTGAGCACAATATCATCACCGCGACGGTCAATCTCAATCCGCGAACCTTCCAGGTTCTGGCGCAGCTGCTGTTCCTGGCGATCCATATAAGCGCCAATACCCGCCCCAGCCGCAGCGCCAACGGCAGCACCAATCAAGGCACGGTCGCGGCGGCTGGTGCTGCCATCTCCAGAAAGCGCGCCGGCCGCTGCACCGATCGCGGCGCCTATTCCCGTGCCGGTCGCGGTACTGGAACGCTGAGTATTTCCGCCGTAAGGGTCGGTTGCGCAACCGGCAACAAGGACAACGGCCGCTAGAGGTGTCAGTAATCGATAGAGTCGCATTTAATACTCCTGATGTTCATGAGCCTGCCCGATTGAGGGCAAATTATGCGTCACTGATCTCCGCCAGCAACTCATTCAAGAATAGTAGACCTTGAGGAGAAGCTCTAAGCCTTTCCGATGCTTCCTCTAAAAGTCCTTTTTTGGTGGCACTTTCAAGGGTCTGTGTTAGCGCATCAAGAGGCTGCCCGGTGTGTGCCTGCCACGTCGACATGGGTACTCCCTGGCTAAGGCGCAGGGCATTCATGGCAAATTCCAGCGGAAGCTCCTGGCGTGTTATTTCACGCTTGCCAGCAACAAAGCCACGCATATCTCCCCGGCGCTGCAGATAGGCATCTGGCTGACGGGTTTTCCAGCGTCGCTCGATTGTCCATTGGCTATCATGGGCAATATGGCTGAACTTTCCATGGGCTCCCGCCCCAATGCCCATATAATCGCCGAATTGCCAGTAATTCAGGTTATGGCGGCTTGCCTTGCCAGGCCTTGAATAGGCGGATATTTCATAACGGTTGAGCCCTGCTTGTTCCAAGGCAACATGGCCAGCATCCTGAATATCCCAGAGAATTTCTTCGTGGGGCAGTACAGGCGGCGCAGAGTGAAAGGCTGTATTAGGTTCCAGGGTAAGCTGGTACCAGGAAAGATGTTCGGGCGCCAAAGCTAACGCCTGGTTGATATCTGCCATGGCGCCGTCAGCTGTCTGCCCGGGCAGCCCATGCATCAGGTCAAGGTTGACATTATCAAACCCGGCAGCCCGTGCCTGAGCAACAGCCTTAATGGCCTCGTCTCCGCTATGGATACGCCCAAGGGCGGCCAACTGCTCGGGCTGAAAACTCTGTACGCCCAGCGAAAGCCGATTGATACCTGCTTTACGGTAACCGTAAAAACGGCTTTGCTCGGTCGTTCCAGGATTGGCCTCCAGAGTGATTTCAATATCGGCGGCAAACAGCAGCTGACTTGCTATTGCTGTTAACAACTCTTGATAAAAATCAGGCGATAGCAGGCTTGGCGTGCCACCACCAATAAAAATTGCTGCCAGCGGGCGCCCGGCAGCGAGCGGCAGATCCTGCCTGAAATCTTCCAACAGCGCATCCAGATAGGCTGCTTCTGGCAGCTCATCGTGGTGAGGCTCATGGGAATTGAAATCACAGTAGGGGCACTTACGCACACACCAGGGGGTGTGGATATATAGCGACAGTGGCGGAAGCTCAAATGCTTGTTCAGCCATGCGCCACCTGCAATGTCTCTACCAACGCCTGCAAGGCACGCCCACGATGGCTCAAGCGGTTTTTGCTTTCCGCCGGTAGCTCGGCGGCTGTCATTCCCTGATCAGGCAGCCAGAAAAGCGGGTCATAGCCAAACCCACCTTCTCCACGTGGAACAGTCAGTATCTCGCCTTCCCAGCTGCGTTGAACAATGATCGGAACAGGGTCTTCAGGATGACGCAAGTAAACCAACACGCACCAGTAACGCCCGCTGCGCTGCCCTTCTTCATAATGGCTTAACGCTTCAAGCAACTTGGCATTGTTACGTTCGTCGCTTTTTGGTTCACCGCCATAACGCGCGGAATAAATACCAGGAGCGCCGTCAAGCGCATCAACTTCCAGCCCGGAATCATCTGCCAGAGCTGGCAAAGCGCTGGCCTGACTGGCAGCACGCGCCTTGATCAAGGCATTTTCTACAAAGGTCAGGCCGGTTTCCGGCACATCACTCACGCCAAAATCTGCCTGGGGGCGCACATCTAGCCCCAGAGGAGACAGTAGCTGATTGAATTCTCGAAGCTTACCAGCGTTGCCGCTGGCAAGTACCAGCGTTGATGCAGGTGCTGTCATGACGAGTCTCCGTAAAGAACTGAAAAAGCCGCTCCTTGGAACGGCTTGATACGAATCAGTTTTATGAATGTATTTCAGCCAGTATCACATAGTGGCAAAGGCTTTCTCGGCGGCGTCCAGGGTCAGCTGGATATCCTCTGCCGTGTGAGCGCTGGACATGAAACCGGCCTCATAGGCGGAAGGTGCCAGATAAACGCCGTGATCGAGCATGGCAGTGAAGAAACTTCTGAAGGCCTCAGGATCGCAGGCGGTTGCCTGGGCGAAGTTGTCCACCCTGGATTGCGAGGTAAAGAAGATCCCGAACATGCCACCGGATGATTGGGTGATCATCGGTACGCTCGCCGCGTCTGCCCGTTCCTTAAGGCCATGGCAGAGCGTATCAACGCGCTGGGTCAAGGCATCATGGAAGCCAGGCACCTGAAGCTTATTGAGCAGGGTCACCCCGGCGGCCATGGCCAGCGGGTTTCCGGACAGGGTGCCTGCGTGGTAAATCGGCCCAAGCGGTGAAATGTTTTCCATGATTTCCCGCTTGCCGCCAAAGGCCCCTACCGGCATACCGCCACCGACGATCTTGCCTAAGCAGGTCAGGTCCGGAGTGACGCCGTAGCGTGCCTGGGCGCCACCCAGCGCAATACGGAAACCGGTCATGACTTCATCGAAAATCAGCACGCTGCCGTGCTCATTGCAGACCCGGCGCAGGGTTTCAAGGAAACCTGGCTGAGGTGGAATGCAGTTCATGTTGCCGGACACCGGTTCGACGATAATGCAGGCAATGCGGTCGCCGATTTCTTCAAAACAGGCTTCCACGCCATCCGGGTCATTGTAGGAAAGCGTGACGGTATGCTCCGCCAGTGCGGCGGGAACGCCAGGGGAACTCGGCTCACCGTGGGTGAGTGCTCCGGAACCGGCCTTGACCAGCAGTGAATCGGAGTGGCCGTGGTAATTGCCTTCAAACTTGACGATCTTGTCACGCCCGGTGTAACCGCGTGCCAAGCGAATCGCCGACATGGTGGCTTCGGTGCCGGAGCTGGTCATACGCACCATTTCCATGCTGGGAATGATCTCGCAGATCAGGTCAGCCATGGTGGTTTCCGCTTCGGTGGGGGTACCAAAAGACAGGCCGCTATCCAGGCGCGAGCGCACGGCGGCTAGCACATCCGGGTCTGCATGGCCGGTAATCATCGGGCCCCAGGAGCCGATATAGTCAACGTAGCGGTTACCTTCGACATCAAAAAGATAGGCGCCCTGGGCACGCTCCATGAAGACCGGCGGGCGGTGCATGCCCTTGAACGCTCTTACCGGTGAGTTAACACCGCCGGGAATATGACGGCTGGCTCGTTCAAACAGTTCTGCAGACGTGGTCATGGCGTCTTCTTCCTTTTATCTCTGAGGTCGGATCAAATCTGAATATGATAAGGACGTTAATCCAGTCAAGTTGGGTCAAAAACAGAGTTAGAAAAACAGGGTTAGAAAAACATAGGGTTAAAAAAACGATCAGGCAGCGCCTGGCCCTGCTCGGGGTGATAGCCGTGAGACAAACTTTGCCAGGTAAAGTGCTGCGCCTGTTCGCAGGCGGTAAGTAAACGCTCACCTACAGCTAGGCGCGCGGCCAATGAGGAAGCAAGGGTGCAACCAGACCCATGGAATTGCCCTGCCAGGCGCGGCCACTGCCATTGGCGCGTTGTGTCAGGCATATGCAGGGTATGCACCACCTTTTGCTGGTCGCTTTCTGGCAAGGGCGAATCCGTTGCGGTTACCAGTACGGCGCCACAGCCTCGCTCCATCAGGGTCACTACACGCTCAGTGTCATTGGCAGATGCCGTTACGCCCGGTGCCAGGCGAGCCAGTTCTTCTCGATTGGGGGTCAGCACATCGACCAGCGGCATCAGTTTATCCACATAGGCCTGACTCAAACCGACTGTGGATAACTCGGTTCCACCGCCCGCTTTCAAGACAGGATCGGCCACGACCGGAATTCTGGGAAAACGGCGCAAAACCTGTTCAACGGCCTCCAACACTTGCATATCCGCAATCAGCCCAAGCTTGATGGCCGCTATTGGCAGGGTGTCCAGGGCCGTCACCATATCGAGAACGGACCTAGCGCTCACCGGCATGACCTGCTGGACATTGTGACAATCCTGAACGGTCAATGCCGTAGGAACCGTCAGCGCCCAGCCGCCGCTGGCATTAATCGCTTCACTGTCAGCAATAATACCAGCGCCGCCGCTAGGGTCATGGCCTGCCAATACCAATACCACAGGGGGAAGGGAACGTGGCATCAGTATGGCTTGAGCACAGCAAGAATAATGATGATGATCAGCGCAATCACTGGGGCTTCATTAAACCAGCGGAAAAACACATGGCTTTTCTTGCAGCGGTCCTGCGCAAACTGTTTCAGGTAGATAAGGCAGACATGGTGATAGGCAATCAAGAGCACCACCAGGAGCAGCTTGGTATGCATCCATCCCTGGCTCAACCAGCTTGGGTTGATGTAAAGCATCAAGATACCGAAGATCAGCACGACAATCATGGAAGGCGTCATAATGCCACGGTAAAGCTTGCGCTCCATGATCTTGAAAGTTTCCATGCTGGTGGTTTCACCTTTATCCCGCGCCATGGCGTGATAGACATACAGCCGTGGCAGATAGAACAAGGCAGCAAACCAGGTAACCATCGCTATTAGATGAATTGCTTTCGCCCATAAGTACATGGTGGCTCCTTAAAAGTCGTCTAGCAGTGGGATAGCGTTTATGGCAGTGCGTTAGCGGCTGTTATTCGCAGCAAGAGAACATGATCAAGGCTTCTTTGCGTCTTGGCCGTCCGTTGATCGCGGATCAGTATAATGATAATACCGTTCAATAGCCCCTCGGGTGATGATACCTGAAATTCGCCGCTGCCTGGGGCGATAACCATGGACAACATACAAGGCACCTAAGGCATTATTCTGAAGCTTTATAAAGGCTTCGGAAAGGGTTGCCTGCAACGCAATAGGTGCCAATTCCAAACGTTGTCCCGGAATTTCTACAAGATCGATTATTTCCTGCGGATCATTAGCAGCACCTTCACTGGCGTCGCGCTCCATCAACCAACGCGCCAGTTCAGCCGCTTTCAGCGCCAGCACGGGTTTTTCCTGGGTCGAACGTTCAATTATTAACCAGACAGGGTTAGTTTCCAGCAGCTTGCGGGCCTCTTCAGCGGTGATCATCCGTTCAGTGCGCACGACGCTGCGCTCCATCACCGCAGGTACCGACACTCGTGACAGCGCCTGCATCAACGGCTGCTGCAAGGGATGTAAACCATAACGCAAGCTACTGATAAAGAAACCTTCGCAGCCCGTCAGGTGGCGTGATGTCAAACACGCCACTACGACTGCCAGCATGCCTGGCAGCATGATATTCGGCGTATGGGTCAGCTCCAGCAGCGCCATCAAGGCTGCCAGCGGGGCCTGCAGAACAGCTCCCATCATAGCCGCCATGCCCAACATGGCAAAAATACCCGGATCAGCGGCTTTATCCGGCCATAGCCAGGCGCCGACCAAACCGCATAAAGTGCCCATGGCCGCACCGATAACCAGCACCGGGCCAATGATACCAATCGGTATACCACCGGCAACGGTCAGCGAAGTAAGGACTAACTTAATAGCCACCAGGGCAAGCAGCACCGATACCGTCAACTGGTTATTCAGGGCAGCGGCAACGCTGTCATAGCCGATCCCCTGTACTTCCGGGAAGAACCACGCCGATATCCCGGTCAGTACACCTACCGCCCCCAGACGCAGCCACAGTGGTTGCTGCTGGACCCACTGGCTGCGTGAAATATGAATGAATAGCCCCGCCAGAATGCCAATCATCAACCCCATCACCACTATCCAGGGCAGGTTGAAAAAGGAGCCCAAAGCCACTTCGGGAATACTGAACGCTGGCGCATTGCCATATACCAGCTGTGCCACCAGAGCACCCATGGTGGATGCCAGAATAACCGGCATGAAACTCATCAGGGTGTATTCCATCATTACCACTTCCATGGCAAAGATAACCCCGGCAATGGGTGTGTTGAACGATGCTGAAATCCCGGCGGCGGTGCCACAGGCGACCAGCACCCGCAGGCTGTTATTGGGTAGGCGCAGCTTGAGCCCCAACCCGCTGGAAGCCGCCGCCCCCAGATGAATGGCTGGGCCTTCTCGTCCGGCAGACAGACCACCCAGCACCGATACCACTCCGACCCACCATTGGTTCAACCAGTTACGTAGGGGAAAACGCCCCTGATGATACGTCAGGCGCTCAATAACATGACCAACCCCAAGCTTACGGGCCGTGACTTTCTGGCGATAAAGGAAAACACCCACTAGTGCCACCGCCAGCATGGGTAGAAGAGCGCGTAACCAGGGCGACAATGCTTCAAAAGCTTCCGGATTATTTTCCGGCATATACAGCGCGGCCCCAGTTTCCAACAGCAACCGAAAGCCCACCATTAAGGCACCGGTAATCACACCCGACACCAGGCCCAGCACACAAAGTTGGGGCAAGGCGTCAACATTGGCCAACTGCCGACGGAAATTTTCAAGGCTGAAGCTGGACCTAGAAAAACGTGCCACGCGTCTTTTCCTTGTGGTTGATAGGGTTATCCACCAAGTAAAGAAGATAAGCCTCTCTCTAATGTTCAGGGCTATCCTCTCTCTCATCCATGCTCTTGTGTATCATAGTCTTTATGATGAGAACACAAATCCTTGACGACCAAGATCCAGAACAGTAAGGAGCAGATTGTGATTAAAGTGGGCATTGTAGGTGGAACCGGTTACACCGGCGTTGAGCTTTTAAGGCTGTTGTCGCAACATCCTGACGTCAGCGTTGAAGCCATTACCTCACGTTCCGAATCCGGCGTGAACGTCGCGGATATGTACCCAAACCTGCGCGGGCACTACGACCAGTTGACCTTTAGCGAACCCAATGCCGAACAGCTCGGCGCTATGGATGCGGTATTTTTTGCCACTCCCCATGGCGTGGCCCATGCCTTGGCAGGCGAACTGCTGGAGAAAGGCACTCGGGTGATTGATCTTTCCGCTGATTTTCGCCTCCGCGATGCGGATGAGTGGAGCCAATGGTATGACCAGCCCCACGGCGCCCCGGAACTGCTCGGGGAAGCAGTGTACGGGCTGCCTGAAATGCATCGCGACGCTATTCGCCAGGCGCGCCTGATTGCAGTGCCCGGCTGCTACCCCACCGCTGTTCAGTTGGGCTACTTACCGCTTTTGGAAGCAGGCCTGATTGACTCTGAGCAGCTGATTGCCGATTGCAAGTCTGGGGTAACCGGGGCAGGCCGAGGTGCCAAGGTGCCCTCACTGCTGGCTGAGGCCAGTGAGTCCATGAAAGCCTATGGTGCAGGAGGCCACCGCCATCTACCGGAAATCCGCCAGGGGCTGGGCGATATCCATGGCCAGGCGGTCCAGCTGACCTTTGTGCCCCATCTCACGCCAATGATTCGCGGTATCCACGCAACTCTCTACGGCCAGCTGAACGCTGATCCACAAGACCTCCAGGCGCTTTTTGAAGCACGCTACGCCAACGAACCCTTTGTCGATGTCATGCCTGCCGGCAGCCACCCGGAAACCCGCAGTGTCAAAGGCATCAATACCTGCCGTCTGGCGGTACATCGTCAGGGTAATACCGTCATCGTGTTATCGGTAATTGATAACCTGGTCAAAGGTGCCTCAGGGCAAGCCATCCAGAACCTTAACCTGATGTTTGGCCTGCCTGAAACCCACGGCCTTGAAGCACCGGCGTTGATGCCCTGATCACAGGGCGGCAAAATCTTTCCCGGTAAAAGTTGACCCTTTTACTGGGAATTACTCATAATCAGGTTCAACTCTCGAACGTTCGCTCACGGGAGGTATCCATGAGCAGTGCAGAATCCTTTGTCCCAACCCCTTTACTTCTATCCGGTAGTGCCCGCACACGCATCAAAGCGCTGATGTCAGAAGAAGGCAAACCTGACCTCAAGCTGCGCGTTTATGTGACCGGCGGCGGCTGTTCAGGATTCCAGTACGGGTTTGATTTTGCGGAAGATATTGCAGAAGACGACACCGTCATCGAATTCGGTGATGCGACCCTGGTGGTCGATCCACTCTCCTATCAGTATCTGGTAGGTTCAACGGTGGATTTTGAAGAAGGCCTGGCAGGTGCCCGTTTCCGTATTCAGAACCCGAATGCCACTACTACTTGTGGCTGCGGTGCATCCTTTATGGTTTAACGCCAATTGAACACTATCGGCATCTTTTCCAGCCAGATAAATTGGCTGGCTTAGCGTGTGCGTCTAACCAGCGTTTATGTGTTTCCTTCCATGTGACTTGACGCCATGGCGGTTTCTCGCCAATGTTAATAGGTCAGCAACAGTCTACTGTATTAATTTTTCAGGCATTTACGCTCACTGAATCAGAACAGTGGGTTCAGATGCCTAGAACGGGGAAAACACATGAATAATACGATAACCGTCAATCTATCCAAAACCCTGATGGCTAGCGCCATTGCCCTCGGGCTTGGGGGTTCAACGTTGGCAATAGCGCAGGATATGCCGGTTGTTAACGTGGCCACTGACCCAAGTTTCGTTCCCTTTGAAATGATGGATACCGAAACCGGTGAAATGATCGGTTTTGATATGGATATGATTCATGAAATCGCCGAACGTGCCGGGTTTGAAGTCAATCTGACGACTATGGAGTTCTCTGGCATCATCCCTGCTGTTCAAACGGGCAGCCAGGAAATTGCCATTGCCGGTGTCACCATCACTGAAGAACGTGCTGAAATCGTCAACTTTTCTGATCCCTACTACGATTCCGGTCTGCGCATTATCGTACGCGCCAATAACGAAGATGTGGCCACCATCGATGACCTCGAAGGCATGACGATTGGTACCAAGATTGGCTCCACCAGCTACGACTTCCTGCAGGATAAGTTTGGCGATACGGCTGAAATCACCCCCTATCCGGGCACCTCGGATATGTATATGGCACTGCTGGGACGCAACGTGGATGCCGCCTTCTACGATGCACCTAACGTTGCATACTTCTCAGAAACCCGGGGTGAAGGGCGTACCAAGGTCGTTGGCCCACTTTATGAAGGCCAGCAATACGGCATTGTCTTTAACAAAGGCAGCGAATGGGTAGAACCTGCCAATGAAGCACTGGCGGCCATGCGTGAAGATGGCACCTACGATGAGATTTACACCAAGTGGTTTGGCGAATCTCCTGACAGTGAATAAGCAATGTCTGCGGGCGGTATAAAGCCTGCGGCTTACCGACTGTCCTGATCACAGGATTACGTCGGAAAATGCTGATCAGGGCCGGGTTAATTGACTCGGCCCTGCGTCATTTCAGGGTCTCTTTTTACAGGGTCACTTTTCAGGAGATCGCGCGTGGATAGTACATTTCAGTTTGATTGGGGGGCCGCCTTCGGTTCAATTCCCCATCTGTTGCCAGGGATTCCATGGACACTACTGATTTCTTTCGGTGGTTTGGCATTCGGTTTCTTTATCGGTATCTTTTTCGGTCTCCTGCGTATCAGCCCTATCCGCTGGCTGCGCTGGCCTGCCATCGTGTATATCGAAGTATTTCGCGGCACTCCAATCCTGGTGCAGGTGCTGTTTATCTTTTATGGCCTGCCGCAACTGCTGGGTAGTCCGATCAACGCTCTGACAGCAGGTATAGCGGCCATTGCGGTCAACTCAGGGGCCTATATCTCCGAGATCGTGCGCGGTGGCGTTCAATCCATGGAACGCGGCCAGCGCGAGGCATCGCTCTCCCTTGGGCTGTCAAGAACCCAGGCGTTTCGTTATGTCATCTGGCCCCAGGCCTTTCGGCGCATGATTCCCTCTCTAGGCAATCAGGGCATCATCAGCATCAAGGACACCTCACTGTTTTCGGTGATTGGGGTAGGCGAACTGGTCCGCCAGGGGCAGATCTACATCGCGACTACCTTCACCGCCATGGAGGTCTATCTGATGGTGGCCATGCTTTACCTGATTATCACCTGGTCGCTTTCAATCCTGCTGCGCCAACTGGAGCGCAGAGGCCTGGCAGGACAATAAGGACGCAGACATGAATGATTCGACGCAGCCTATCGTCACCATGCAGAAGTTGAATAAGCACTTTGGCAGCCTGCATGTTCTCAAAGATATCAACCTGGAAATCGTGCCAGGTGAAGTCGTCGTTGTGATCGGCGCCAGCGGTTCGGGTAAGTCCACCCTGATCCGCTGTATCAATGGCCTGGAAGAGTTTCAGTCCGGCAACCTCACTGTTGATGGTCATGACCTCATGCCCTTTGGTAAAAGCACCAAGGCGCTGCAACAGATCCGCACTGAAGTCGGCATGGTATTCCAGCAGTTCAACCTCTTTCCGCACCTTAGCGTTCTCGACAACATCACCCTGGCACCCATGAAAGTACGCGGCTGGAACCGTGAAGACGCCGAGGAAACGGCCATGCGCCTGCTTGAACGGGTGGGTATTGCCGACCAGGCCAAGAAATCGCCTACCCAGCTCTCAGGCGGCCAGCAGCAGCGTGTGGCCCTGGCCCGTGCACTGGCCATGGAACCGCGTCTGATGCTGTTTGATGAGCCAACCTCGGCCCTTGACCCGGAAATGATTGGTGAAGTGCTGGATGCCATGCGTGAACTGGCCAAGGAAGGCATGACCATGGTGATTGTCACTCATGAAATGGGCTTTGCCCGTGAAGTCGCTGACCGGGTTATCTACATCCATCAGGGTGAAATTACCGAGCAGGGGCCACCGCAACAATTGTTTGATAAACCTCAGCACGAACGTACCCAATCCTTCCTGGCCAGGGTACTGAAACATTGACGTGCCTATAGTAAACAAGCTGCCAGAGAGGTGTTTTAAGCACCAAAAAGGCACGTCAAAACCCGCTAATTTATAGCCTGTCCCTGTGACAGGCTTTTTTTTGCCTGTGGATAATTAATTTTTACAGCTGCTGGGCAACCTACGTATACGCCTCTATGCCAGCCTTTGCAGGGTAGCGCCGCTAGAATAGCCACTTGTTCACAGCTAGGCTCACAACCCATGTACGGGTCGGTGGATAAGCAGGGGTCAACTTGCCCTGTGGGTAAGTCGCTATTTCATCCACAGGTTCATGACGGTTTATACCCGCTCCCTACGCAACTCATAAACATCTTTGTCAACATTATAAGCATCTGAAATTAATAGATAAATATCACTTAACCACAGTTTTTATCCACACTAGTAGTAACAGCATTTACAGAAGTTCTTTTATTTAATCTTTATATTATTACTAAAAGCAGTCAGCTCTGTCATTTACCATGTGGAAAAACCTGACGGTTACCCACAGGAGGTTTATACTGTCCGGCCAGATCACAGCGGCAATAGATTGTTCAATTCAATGCCGCCCAAAATTCAGGATGAGATGTCATGAACTATCCCGACCGCTTTGACGTTATTGTCATCGGCGGGGGCCATGCGGGAACCGAAGCCGCACTGGCCTCTGCTCGTATGGGTTGTCAAACCCTGTTGCTAACCCACAACGTTGAAACCCTGGGGCAAATGTCCTGCAACCCCGCCATTGGCGGGATTGGCAAAAGCCATCTGGTCAAGGAAATCGATGCGCTTGGCGGAGCAATGGGGTTGGCAACAGATCTCGGTGGCATCCAGTTCCGGGTTCTCAATGCCCGCAAGGGGCCAGCAGTGAGGGCTACCCGTGCCCAGGCAGATCGGGTTCGCTACAAGGCAGCCATCCGTGGCTTGCTGGAAAACCAGCCCAACCTGACGATTTTTCAGCAGGCTGCAGGCGATCTGATGGTTGAAAATGACACGGTCAGAGGCGTGGTCACCGAAACCGGCATACGTTTTCATGCCGAATCGGTGGTGTTATGCACAGGCACTTTTCTCGGTGGCGTCATGCATATCGGGATGGATCAAAGCCGTGGTGGCCGCGCGGGTGACCCACCGTCCAACGCGCTGGCAGAACGTCTGAGAGCCTTGCCGTTACGGGTCGACCGCCTGAAAACCGGTACACCGCCGCGCCTGGATGCCAAAACCGTCGATTTTAGCCAGCTTGAAGAACAGCCTGGTGACACGCCTACGCCGGTGATGTCCTATCTGGGAAATCAGGCCATGCATCCGCGTCAGGTGAGTTGCCATATTGCCCACACCAACCCTCAGACTCATGAGCTGATTCTGGCTAATCTTGATCGCTCGCCGATGTACTCCGGCACGATTGAAGGCATTGGGCCGCGTTACTGCCCTTCGATTGAAGACAAGGTGCATCGTTTTGCCGACAAATCCAGCCACCAGATCTTTATCGAGCCAGAAGGGCTGGACACCCATGAGCTGTATCCCAACGGCATTTCCACCTCACTACCCTTCGATATTCAGCTGCGGGTAGTACGCTCCATCAAAGGGTTGGAAAATGCCCATATCACCCGGCCTGGCTACGCCATTGAGTATGATTTCTTTGATCCCCGTGATCTTAAACACTCATTGGAAACCAAATTTATCCACAGCCTGTTTTTTGCCGGGCAGATCAACGGTACCACCGGTTATGAAGAAGCCGGTGCACAAGGGCTTCTGGCCGGACTCAACGCTGCTCGCCGTGCCAAGGGGTTAGACGCCTGGTGGCCGCGCCGCGATGAAGCTTACCTCGGCGTATTGGTTGACGACCTGATTACCCTCGGCACCAAAGAGCCTTACCGTATGTTTACTTCACGGGCTGAATACCGTTTGCTGCTACGTGAAGACAACGCTGACCTGCGCCTGACAGAAATCGGCCATCAGTTGGGCCTGGTGGATGAATACCGCTGGCAGACGTTCAGCCGCAAGCGTGACGCCATTGAGCGCGAAACACAGCGGCTGGAATCTACCTGGGTTCAACCCGGATCAGCGGCTGCCGAACAGCTGGTGGCCAAGATCGGTAACCCCCTGAGTCGTGAATATCGCCTGAGCGATTTGCTTAAACGCCCGGAGCTGGTCTATTCCGATGTCGCCGAACTTCCAGGTATTGACGGTCAGGCAGTCAACGAGGCCGATGTTACTGAGCAGGTGCAGATCCAAGCTAAATATCAAGGGTATATCGACCGTCAGCAGGACGAGATTGATAAACTCAAACGCCATGAAGCCACGCTGCTTCCAGCAGAAATCGACTATCAGCGGGTAGAAGGGCTATCCAATGAAATTCGTCAGAAACTGGCGGAAACGCGTCCTCAAACCTTGGGGCAAGCCGCGCGAATTTCCGGTGTCACCCCTGCAGCCGTCTCGATTCTGTTGATCCACCTGAAAAAACGCCGGTTGATCGAAAACAGTGAGGTTGCAACGGGATGAGTGGCCTGAACACCCTGATACACTCACTTCCCAATGACGTTACAGGAAAGTTGGATAAAGGGCTTGGGGAGCTTGGCCTGACTACCACGGCGCAACAGCGCAACCAGCTGCTGGGGCTTTTAGCCCTGTTGCACAAGTGGAACCGGGCTTATAACCTCACGGCTGTGCGGGATATCCATGACATGATTTCCCGCCACCTGCTGGACAGCGCCTCAGTCGCGCCTTTTGTGAGCGGCCCTCGCTTACTTGATGTGGGGGCCGGGCCGGGTTTTCCCGGTCTGGTGCTGGCCATTCTTAATCCTGACCTCGCGGTGACGCTGGTCGATAGCAATGGCAAAAAGGTACGCTTCCAGCGTCAGGCGGTCATGGAATTGGGCATCAACAATGTCACCCCTGTACAAACCCGGGTGGAGCAGTTTGCAGCCGGCACCTTTGATCAAGTGATTTCCCGTGCCTTTGCCAGCCTGGGCGATTTTATTGCCCTGACCCGGACACTGCCGACAAGTAAAGGGCAATGGCTGGCAATGAAAGGGCCAGGAGTGGATGATGAGCTTGACGCCCTGCCTGGAGACGTCACTCTGCAGGCCCGCCATTTATTGCAGGTGCCCTATGATGCCGCTGAGCGGCAGCTATTGATCCTGACCCAAAAGGAGTTGTGTAAGTGAGCCAGATCATTGCCCTGACCAACCAGAAAGGCGGCGTAGGTAAAACCACCTCAGCTGTTAATCTGGCCGCTAGCCTTGCCGCCCTGGATCGCCGTGTACTGCTTGTTGATCTCGACCCACAGGGCCATGCCAGTATGGGCAGCGGCATTGATAAACACGCTCTGGAAGCCAGCGTGCTGGATGTGCTGGTCGGCGATGCCCAGGCAAAAGATATTATTGTTAGCAAGCTTCCCGCAGGGTTTGATGTACTGCCGGGTAACGGCGACCTGACCGCCGCTGAAGTGGAGCTGCTGGACGCTGAGAACCCTCAGAGTCGGTTGGCCTCTGCCCTCAAGGGAGTGGCAGAAGACTATGATGTTGTCCTGATTGACTGCCCACCGTCGCTGAATATGCTGACTGTCAACGCCCTGACCGCCGCTGATGGGGTGCTGATTCCCCTGCAGTGCGAATTTTACGCCCTTGAAGGCCTATCGGCGCTGCTTGATACGGTTGAACAGATCAAGGAAAGCGTTAACCCACAGCTGGCCGTTTCCGGTATTCTGCGCACCATGTACGATAAGCGCACCAGTTTGACCCGCGAAGTGGATAAACAGCTGCGCGAGTATTTTGGCGATGCCCTGCTTAAAGCCACGATTCCGCGTAACATCAAGGTAGCAGAAGCGCCCAGTCACGGTATGCCGGTGACCAAATACGCGCGTCTGTCCCGCGGTAGTCAGGCGTATCGGGTATTGGCTAAAGAGCTGATCAAGCGGCTGTCATTATAATGTGAGCCTGGCTGGTAGCAGGGGTGTGGCGCATAGACTTAATTCGTTGATTAACGAGGGAAAGCAATGACGCAAAAACGTGCGTTGGGACGCGGCCTGGATGCCCTGATTGGCGCTGGTGCCCGGCGTCGTAGCAGTCTCGAACTCCCCAGCGACAATGTGCCCCTGGCTGAGCAGGAAGGTCAGGAGCTGGCGGACACTGGTAACACATCCGGTGTTGATGGCGAACGCCTGGAACGTTTGCCCCTTGGCCAACTGACGCGAGGTAAATATCAGCCGCGCCGGGATATTCAGCCGGAAGCGCTGGAAGAACTGGCCGACTCAATTCGCGCCCAGGGGGTTATGCAACCCATCGTTGTCCGCCCGGTGGGCGACGCTCGCTATGAAATCATTGCTGGCGAACGGCGCTGGCGTGCTGCGCAGCTGGCTGAACTGGATGTGATCCCTGCGGTTATCCGCGATGTCAGTGATGACACTGCCCTGGCGCTGGCGCTGATCGAAAATATCCAGCGCGAAAACCTCAACGTCGTGGAAGAAGCCATGGCGCTCAAGCGTCTGGGTGAAGAGTTCGAGCTGACCCAGCAACAGATTGCAGACGCGGTAGGTAAATCCCGGACTCAGGTGGCTAACCTGCTGCGCTTGCTGGCGTTGGATCCGGAAGTCCAGACGCTGCTCGAGCGCGGTGACCTGGATATGGGCCACGCCCGCGCCCTACTTTCTTTAGGGGCAGCCCAGCAGCGTCAGCTGGCCCATGAAGTGGTTAACAATGACCTGACGGTGCGTGCTACCGAAGCGCTGGTCAAAAAGTATCAAACACAAGGCGAGCCTGCCCGGGCAAAAAGCCGTCAGGCCCAATCGCCTGACGTGGCGAGCCTGGAAACCCGTTTGAGTGAGCGTCTGGGCGCAGCGGTTTCGATCCAGCACGGCCAGAAAGGCAAGGGCAAGTTGACCATTCGCTACACCAGCCTGGAAGAGCTTGACGGTATTCTGGAGCATATTCAGTAAAATTAGGATTATCGCGGGGAAAGTCAGTAATGTTGACAATTCTTCCCCCTTTGGTCGCAAGTTGTCTATCAAGCGGATAAAAAGCGCCTGCTTTGGTTGAAGGGTCGATAGCGCTTCCCTATAATCGCGCAAGATTTGTGCAGATTGTGACCAGATCGCATGTGTAGCATAAGCGCCTTGAATTATGGATCACAATCATTATGCAGCAGCGGTTACGCAAAGAAGTACAGCGACGTCAGGCCTACATCCGCCGATTAGCAATTGCACAGTCGGGTATCACCTTGCTTCTCGTGTTGCTGGCAATGATGTCTTCAGGCAAATCGGGGGTTGTGTCATCCCTGCTTGGCATCATGGTAGCGCTGATACCGCATGTAATATTTATCGCCCGTGCTGGTATACTCAGCCACCGCCTACGCGCTTCGCAAAGTGCCAAAAGGCTGTTACGGGCAGAAATGGGTAAGTTCGGTTTGACGGTGGTTCTGTTCATTACAGTGTTTATCGTAGTGCCTCCCTCAAACCCCGCTTTCTTTTTTAGCGCTTATGTAGCGGTCGTTCTGACCCATTGGCTAGCCCCTTGGCTGATGCCCAGACACCGTTCAACTGACTGAGGTAACCGTTCTATGGCAGCAGGAAACGAAGTCTCACCGGCTTACTATATCCAGCACCACTTGCAGAACCTGACGTTTGGCAAGCACCCGGAAAACGGCTGGTCGTTGGCCCATTCTGCAGAAGAAGCCCGTGAAATGGGGTTCTGGGCAATCCACCTTGATACCATGGGGTGGTCTATTGCTATGGGGCTTCTGTTCATCTGGCTTTTCCGCAAAGCGGGTAAAACAGCAACAACAGGTGTGCCTGGTGGCTTGCAGAACGCGGTTGAAATGGTCATCGAATTTATTGAAAACCTGACCCGTGCTACGTTCCATGGCAAGAATCCTATTATAGCGCCGCTGGCATTGACGCTGTTCGTCTGGATTCTGTTGATGAACACCTTGAAAATCATCCCGGTCGACTACTTCCCAGAGCTGTTTATCCGCCTTGGGGTCGACTACATGAAGATCGTACCGACAACCGATCCCAACGCTACCTTGGGTATGGCGTTTGGTGTCTTCTGTCTGATTATCTATTACAGCCTCAAGATCAAAGGTATTGGTGGATTCGCCAAAGAACTGTCGTTGACGCCTTTTAACCACTGGGCACTGATTCCGTTTAACCTGCTTCTTGAAATTGTCGCACTCCTCGTCAAGCCTTTCAGTCTGGCTATGCGACTCTTCGGCAACATGTTCGCCGGGGAAGTTATCTTCATCCTGATTGCCCTGCTGCCGTTCTGGGCCATCTGGCTGTTGGATGTGCCATGGGCGATCTTCCACATTCTTGTTATCGCTCTGCAGGCATTCATCTTTACCGTGCTGTCCGTTGTGTACCTAAGTTCTGCGCACGAACATCACTAACCGAGCAACGCATTAACCCACAACCTTGAACCTCAACTTGAAAAATTAGGAGTACTACCATGGAACTCATCTACGTTGCCGCTTCGATCATGATCGGCCTGGGCGCTCTGGGTACCGGCATTGGTTTCGCTATCCTCGGCGGCAAACTGATTGAATCTACCGCGCGTCAGCCGGAAATGGGCGATCAGCTGCAAACCAAGACCTTCCTTATGGCCGGCCTGCTTGACGCCGTTCCGATGATTGGTGTTGGTATTGCCATGTACCTGATCTTCGTTGTTGCCGGTTAATCGATACTATCACCGAGCGGCTAGCCGCTCGGTTTTGTTTGATTCCGGTCGCCACGAAACTGTCAGAGGTACATCCCTGTGAATATCAACATGACGCTTATCGGGCAGACGTTCGCCTTTGCGATCTTTGTCTGGTTTTGCATAAAGTACGTGTGGCCGCCCATCAGCACAGCGCTTCATGAGCGCCAGAAGAAAATTGCTGATGGTCTGGACGCGGCAAGCCGTGCTTCTCGCGATCTTGAACTTGCCCAAGAGCAGGCAGCCCAGACCCTGCGCGAGAGCAAGGAACAGGCTTCACAGATTCTGGATCAGGCGAACAAACGCTCTGCCCAGATTGTTGAAGAAGCCCGTGAGCAAGCACGTGCTGAAGGCGAACGTTTGATAACCGGTGCCCGTGCTGAGATCGACCAAGAAGTGCAACGCGCTAAAGATGAACTGCGTGCTCAGGTTTCTCATCTCGCGGTAGCAGGTGCTGAGCGAGTGCTGGAAAACTCCGTCGATGAAAAAGCGCACCGCAAGCTGCTTGATGAGCTTGCTGCTGAACTGTAAGGAGGTGACCCATGGCGGAATTACTTACCGTCGCTCGTCCTTACGCTAAGGCGGCGTTTGAATATGCACGTGATCACAGCGCGCTGGATGCATGGTCAGAAGCCCTGAGCTTTCTGGGCCAGGTCGTGATGAACGAAGACGTTCGCTATTTCCTGAGCAGCCCGAAGCTTGAAAACGAACAGAAGGTATCGTTGCTGGTGGGCATGTTGCCCAATAAGCCAGACGAAACCTTTGAGCGTTTTCTGACCAATCTGGCTCGCCAGCATCGGCTCGTTGCGCTGAAGGCTATTGCCGAGCAGTTCGAAAAACTGCGTGCAGAGCATGAACAGCGCATCGACGTAACCGTGACGTCAGCCTTTAAGCTCGACAGCAAGCAAGAAACCAAGCTGACAAACGCGCTTAAAAAACGTCTCAATCGCGAAATCTCCATTACTACTCAAGTGGATAAATCGCTGATTGGTGGTGTCATTCTGCGTGCCGGCGATACCGTTATCGACGGTTCGGTACGTGGCCGACTTAACCGCCTTTCTGAAGCGTTGACCACTTGAGTCTGAGGGACATGGCATGCAGCAACTGAATCCTTCCGAGATCAGCGACATCATCAAGCAGCGGATTGATAAGCTTGACGTCGCATCTGAAGCCCGTAATCAGGGCACCATTGTTGGCGTTTCCGACGGTATCGTGAAAGTTCACGGCCTCGAAGACGCCATGTTTGGTGAAATGATTGAATTCCCCGGCAGTATTTTCGGCATGGTACTTAACCTGGAGCGTGACTCCGTAGGTGCCGTTGTGCTGGGTGACTACCTGCAGCTTGAAGAAGGTATGACCGCCCAGTGTACCGGTCGTATCCTTGAAGTGCCGGTAGGTCCTGAACTGATTGGTCGCGTCGTCGACGCGCTGGGTAACCCGATTGACGGCAAGGGCGACATCAACGCCAAGATGACAGATGCCGTTGAAAAAGTCGCGCCAGGCGTTATCACCCGTCAATCCGTTGATGAGCCCATCCAGACCGGTCTCAAGTCAATCGACGCCATGGTGCCGATTGGCCGTGGTCAGCGTGAGCTGATCATCGGTGACCGCCAGATCGGTAAGTCCGCCATTGCCATTGATGCCATCATCAACCAGAAAGGCAAGGGCGTGACCTGTGTTTACGTTGCCATCGGTCAGAAACAGTCGACCATTGCCAACGTGGTGCGCAAGCTGGAAGAGCATGGCGCCATGGAACACACCATCATCGTGGCAGCGGGTGCCGCTGACCCGGCTCCGATGCAGTTCCTGGCGGCCTACTCTGGCTGCACCATGGGCGAGTACTTCCGTGACCGCGGTGAAAACGCCCTGATCGTCTACGACGATCTGTCCAAGCAGGCCGTTGCTTACCGTCAGGTATCTCTGCTGTTGCGTCGTCCGCCGGGCCGTGAAGCCTACCCGGGTGATGTTTTCTACCTGCACTCGCGTCTGCTTGAGCGTGCAGCACGTGTTAATGCTGACTACGTCGAGAAGTTCACCAACGGTGAAGTGAAAGGCAAGACCGGTTCCTTGACCGCGCTGCCGATCATCGAAACCCAGGGTGGCGACGTTTCTGCCTTCGTTCCGACCAACGTGATCTCGATCACTGACGGTCAGATTTTCCTTGAGACCAACCTGTTCAACTCCGGTATTCGTCCGGCGATTAACGCAGGTCTCTCGGTATCTCGCGTAGGTGGTTCAGCACAAACCAAAGTCATCAAGAAGTTGGGTGGTGGTGTGCGTCTGGCACTGGCTCAGTACCGTGAGCTGGCGGCATTCTCTCAGTTCGCTTCTGACCTTGACGAAGCCACGCGCAAGCAGCTTGAGCATGGTCAGCGGGTTACCGAGCTGATGAAGCAGAAGCAGTACTCACCGATGTCTGTCGCCGAGATGGCATTGTCACTGTATGCCGCTAACGAAGGGTATCTGGACGACGTGGACGTCAGCAAAGTGCTCGATTTTGAGCGTGCCTTGCATGACTACATGAAGTCAGAGCATGCTGATCTGCTTGATAAGATCAACCAGTCGGGCGACTACAACGACGAGATCAAAAGCGGCTTGAAGTCGGGTCTCGAACAGTTCAAAGCGACTCAGACCTGGTAAAGCGTTTGGCTCATCCCTTGGGTGGGCCAGCCTCCTTTTCTGAGAGCCACGAACGAAGGGTAGATCGCTATGGCAGCTGCAAAAGAGATACGCACCCAGATCGGGAGCATTAAAAATACGCAAAAGATCACCAGCGCCATGGAAATGGTGGCTGCGTCTAAAATGCGTAAAGCACAAGATCTGATGAAGGCTAGCCAGCCTTACGCCAAGCAGATCCGCAACGTGGTAGCCCACATTGCCGATGCCAATCCTGAGTACAAGCACGACTACATGGTCGAGCGTGACGAAGTGAAGCGCGTTGGTTACATCGTGGTCTCCACGGATCGCGGCCTCTGCGGCGGTTTGAACGTTAACCTGTTCAAATCCGTACTGAGAGACGCTGCAAAATGGCGCGACCAGGGGGCAGAGATCGAATTCTGCGCGCTGGGCAGCAAGGCCGGCAGTTTCTTTAACAAGTACGGCGGTACGCTGGTGGCCGCCAAGAGCGGCCTGGGTGAATCGCCCACGGTCGAGGATCTGATTGGTAGCGTCACGGTCATGCTCGAAGCATACGATGAAGGGCGCCTTGACCGCTTGTATGTGGTGTATAACGAATTTGTTAACACCATGACGCAAAAGCCGGTAACGCGTCAGCTTCTTCCGCTTTCCACCGATATCGGTGCTGACGAGCAGGACGACGAAAACGCCCGTCCCGGAAGCTGGGACTACCTGTATGAACCAGATGCAAAGGCGTTACTCGACAATCTGCTGGTTCGTTTTATTGAATCACAGGTTTATCAGGCGGTTGTGGAAAACGGTGCCTGTGAGCAGGCGGCACGTATGATTGCCATGAAGAGCGCCACTGACAACGCGGGCGACCTGATCGACGATCTGGAAATGGTTTACAACAAGGCCCGTCAGGCCGCCATTACCCAGGAAATTTCTGAAATCGTCGGCGGCGCCGCTGCCGTATAACGCCTTGGAAGCAGCCTGGCATGGGCGCTTCCAGCAAAAGGTTTCATTTGCAGGTTTTTGAGAGGAACCAAGATGAGCGGACGTATCGTACAAATCATCGGCGCGGTGATTGACGTAGAGTTTCCGCGGGACTCAGTGCCCAAGGTCTACGACGCGCTGAACGTTTCGGGATCCGAGACGGTTTTGGAAGTCCAGCAGCAGCTGGGCGATGGTGTGGTTCGTACCATTGCGATGGGCTCTACTGAAGGGCTCAAGCGTGGTATCGACGTCACCAACACGGGTGCGGCAATTTCCGTACCTGTCGGCCAGGCAACCCTGGGCCGCATCATGAACGTGCTCGGTGAGCCGATTGATGAAGCGGGTGAGATCGGTGAAGATGAGCGTATGCCGATTCACCGCAAGGCGCCGGGCTATGCGGATCAGGCAGCGTCTGAAGAGCTGCTGGAAACCGGTATCAAGGTTATCGATCTGGTTTGCCCCTTCGCCAAGGGTGGTAAGGTTGGCCTGTTTGGCGGCGCCGGTGTGGGCAAAACCGTTAACATGATGGAGCTGATCCGTAACATCGCGACTGAGCACAGCGGTTTCTCAGTATTCGCCGGTGTGGGTGAGCGTACCCGTGAGGGTAACGACTTTTATCATGAGATGACCGAATCCAACGTTATCGACAAGGTAGCGCTGGTATATGGCCAGATGAACGAGCCGCCGGGTAACCGTCTGCGCGTTGCACTAACTGGCCTGACCATTGCGGAAAAATTCCGTGATGAAGGTCGTGACGTACTGCTGTTCGTCGATAACATCTATCGTTACACCCTGGCAGGTACCGAGGTATCAGCACTGCTGGGCCGTATGCCGTCAGCGGTAGGCTATCAGCCGACCCTGGCAGAAGAGATGGGTGTTTTGCAGGAACGTATCACCTCGACCAAGACAGGCTCTATCACGTCTGTTCAGGCCGTTTACGTCCCTGCGGATGACTTGACTGACCCGTCTCCGGCCACCACCTTCTCGCACCTGGATGCGACCGTGGTACTGGCGCGTTCCATCGCTGAGCTGGGTATCTATCCGGCTATCGATCCGCTGGATTCCACCTCACGTCAGCTTGATCCGCTGGTTGTCGGTGAAGAGCACTATGACGTGGCACGTGGTGTCCAGGGCGTTCTGCAGCGTTACAAGGAACTCAAGGATATCATCGCGATTCTGGGTATGGACGAGCTGTCTGATGAAGACAAGCTGGCCGTTTCCCGCGCGCGTAAAATCCAGCGCTTCCTGTCGCAGCCGTTCTTTGTGGCAGAAGTATTCACTGGCTCGCCCGGCAAATACGTGTCGCTGAAGGATACGATTCGTGGCTTCCAGGGTATCTTGAACGGTGATTACGACGAGCTGCCGGAGCAGGCCTTCTACATGGTCGGCACCATCGATGAAGCCGTCGAGAAAGCCAACGAGATGCAGAAGTAATCCCGTCGACTAGGGGGATTCGCTATGGCGAATAGCTTCACTTGCAATATCGTCAGCGCCGAAGCATCCATCTTCTCAGGTTCCGTTGAGCAGGTGATTGCTTCTGGTGTGATGGGTGACCTCGGCATCTTGCCGGGGCACGCACCACTGCTGACTGAGCTTCAGCCCGGCCCGATTCGCGTCATCTTTGACGACGGGAAAGAAGATAACTTCTTCGTGACCGGTGGCTTCATGGAAGTGCAGCCAAATGTTGTCACTATCCTGGCAGATTCTGCTGCCCGTGCTTCGGATCTCAGTGAAGCAGCAGCAGAAGAGGCGCGTCAGAACGCACTGCGCGCCATGAATGAACAGTCTGCTGATCTTGACTACACGCGTGCTGCCGCCGAACTGGCTGAAGCGGTTGCCCAATTGCGTACTATCCAGCAACTGCGTAAGAAGGCAGGTAAAGGGTAGTCACGCCTTGCGGTGTGTTATCAACGCCCCTCAGGCCCTTCTCAGGGTTTGAGGGGCGTTTTTGTTTCTCTGTTATCATCATAAAAACGCAATTGCGAGGGAGCGTTACTATGTCGTTGGATGATGAAACCTTGATGTTGTTTAAAAATGAGCTTGTCGAAGCGTTCAACCAAGACACCTTTGATAAAGCCGTTATTGCCGAACGTCTGAGTGAAATACGCTCAGCGGATATCGGTGAAATGCTGGACGTCATGATTGAAGATGATGACGCCTTGCCAGCGGCCATTGCCGTGCTTGACACCCTTTCCAGTGAACGTGCTGCCAATGTGCTGGGTTATCTGGCAGGTGATAATCAGTTGGCCATCGTTGCTGAGCTGCCGGATAGCCAGGTGCTCACTCTGCTTGAGGAAATGGGCTCGGACGAGCGTGCTGATCTGTTTAACCTGTTGGGTGAAGATCGCCGTGAGGCGCTACTTCGGCGGATGGCTCACCGTGAACGGGAAGACCTCAAGCGCCTGGCAAGCTACGAGGAAGGTACAGCTGGCGCCATCATGACCTCTGACTATGTGGCCATAGCCAGTGGCATGACGGTGTCGCAAGCCTTGATGCGGGTACGCCAGACGGCCCCGGATGCAGAAACTGTCTACCAGCTTTATATCCTTTCCAGGGATGGTCAGCTGATGGGCACAATGTCGCTTCGCCAGCTGATGGTGGCTCGCCCTGGGGCGATTGTGGACGATATCATGATCAAGGAAGTAATCAGCACCCGGGTGGATGAAGAGCAGGAAGAAGTGGCCCGCATCGTGGCGCGATATGACCTCCTGGCGCTACCGGTGATTGATGCAGACAACCGCATGGTCGGTATCGTTACCCACGATGATGCCATGGACGTGGCAGAGTCAGAGGCCACAGAGGATTTTCATAAGGGGATGTCGATCGGGGCGCTTGAAGACGGCGTCAGCCGCGTGCCTTTGTGGAGCCTGTATCGCAAGCGGGTGTTCTGGCTGGTACTGCTGGTGTTTGCCAATCTTTTCTCCGGGGCAGGGATCGCCTATTTCGAGGATATTATCGCGGCTCAGGTGGCCCTGGTGTTTTTCCTGCCGCTGCTGATTGGTTCAGGAGGTAACGCGGGTGCTCAGGCGGCTACTTTGATGGTGCGCGGTATGGCAACCGGTGATGTTGGCGTAAAGGATTGGGGTAAGATGCTCGGCCGTGAACTGCTGGTGGCCGGGGCACTGGGGTTGACCATGGCCCTGGCGGTTGCGCCGATCGGGGTGATGCGGGGAGGTGAAGCGGTGGCCATAGTGGTGGCTCTGAGCATGGTAACCATCGTGCTGTTTGGCAGCCTGATGGGGATGTGCCTGCCCTTTGTGCTTGAGCGCTTCAAGGTAGACCCGGCTACTGCATCGGCCCCTTTGGTCACCACCCTGATTGATGCGTCTGGCGTGCTGATCTATTTCAGTATTGCCTCAGCTATTCTGACAACGGTTGGCTAGCCTGAACGATTGGCAGGGGCATTACTGGCCGCGCGGGTGATAAACAGGATTTCCACATTGCCCAGCCATTCGATATCGCTGGCCATGGCCTTCAGCTGGCTGGCAAGACATTGTGGCGGCTGCTGAACGGTACCGCCAACCACCAGAGAGACGGATATCTTGCCATCAAGATAATGCAGCTGCAGGTCGGTCAAGGTGCGCCAGACCGGGTGCTTATACCAGCGCTCGTTTAGCGCGGCTTCCACTTCAGGGCGCAGAGGCAGCCCTGGCAGACGGCTGGGGTCACCTTGGCCAGCGTCGTCTTCCGGGTCAATATGGAAGATCACATCGGTGAGTGCTGGGAACTGGTGACGCAGGCGGCGGCTGACTTCGTTGCCGATCTCATGGGCTTCAGACACGCTGACTTTTGGGCCAACCACAACGTGCAGGTCGACCATCGCCCAACCAGCGGACTGGCGAGTGCGCAGATCGTGAACGCTATCAACGCCGGGCACGGTGCAAGCCACTTCATGCATCTGTTGCTGGGCATCGGTGGGTAGGGCAGTATCCACCAGTTCACGGGCAGAATCCCACAACAGATCCCAGCCCACCTTGCCGACCAGCAAACCGACGATGATGGCGGCTACTGCATCCAGCCAGCCCAACCCGAACTGGGCACCGATCAGCGCGACCAGTACAACGGCGGTAGAAAGCGCATCACTGCGTGAGTGCCAGGCGTTGGCTTCAAGCAGCTTGGACTGCACCCTCTTCGCTACCTTCATGGTGTAGCGGAAAATCCACTCTTTGCTGATCAAGGCGGCAAGGGTGATGGCGATAGCAGCTAACCCTGGCGCATTGATCTGGGTGCCACTGAACAAGCGGTCAATACTCGACCAGGCGATACCCCCCGCCACAAAAATCAGTATGCTGCCCAACAGCAGAGTGGTCAGGGTTTCTATTCGGCCGTGGCCATAGTGATGGTCTTTGTCTGGCCCCTGACGGCCATAGTGAATGGCGGCAAATACAAAGCCATCAGTAATCAGGTCAGAAAGAGAGTGAATGCCATCGGCCACCAAGGCTGCCGAACCGACTAACAGGCCCACCATTACCTTGACCGCGCTAAGGACGGCATCGAGCCAGGCACCAATGGTCGTGACGCGCTTGGCTTCACGACTCTGGTGGTCATGCTCTTGAGGTGAGATATCAGGGTTGGAAAGCATACGCCACCTTGTGGGCTGTCCGGCGATGGAGCCAACATTGTAACTCACCACTTCTAAATACTCATGTTTGAAATACTTATGTTTGAAATGCTCAGGCTCTTGAAAGTGGAAACGGACAATCCTGGTAAGGCCGTGTATCCTTGGGCGCTATGCTGACTGTTGGATGCTGATGAGGTAAATCAAACGTCGTCATGATGCAGTATCCGACGCTTCCAACTAGACGATAATCGCGGGTTTTGATAACAGGCAAGGCTTCAATGGATTGGCTACAGATTACCGTCCTGGCAATCGTCCAGGGTTTCACCGAGTTTCTCCCTATTTCAAGCTCTGCGCATCTTATCCTGGTGCCGGTGCTGACTTCCTGGCAGGACCAGGGGCTGGCTTTCGATGTCGCCCTGCATCTTGGCAGCCTTAGCGCCGTGATGATTTACTTTCGGCACGAAATCTTTTCGATGATCAACAGCAGCCTCAACGCCCTGAGTGGTAAAGGCGTTGACCGCGATGCCTGGCTGGCGCTGTGGGTCACTCTGGCAACCCTGCCAGTGTGTGCGATTGGTTTCGTGCTCCACGATGTGATCGAAGGTTACATGCGTTCGACTCTGATTATTAGCCTGAGCCTGATCGTCTTTGGCCTGCTGCTGGGTTACGCCGATTGGAAGCAGCGCGGGTCGCGCAGTGAGTACCAGTTAGGCCTAAAGGACGCCATCATCATTGGCCTTGCCCAGGCGCTGGCCTTGATCCCCGGCACCTCCCGTTCCGGTATTACTATCACCGCCGCGCTGATGGTGGGTATGAACCGCGAAGCAGCGGCACGCTTTTCTTTTCTGTTGTCCATCCCGGTGATCGTGCTGGCCGGTGGGCTTGAAACCATCAAGCTGGCAGGCCAGCCAGACGCTATGGACTGGAACGCCATGATCATGGGCACCTTGCTTTCCGGTATCAGCGCCTATCTGTGTATTCACTTCTTTCTGGCTTTTATTCGCAAAATCGGCATGCAGCCCTTTGTTATCTATCGAGTATTGCTGGGCGCCTGGTTGCTGTGGATCTTTTATTTTTGAGAGTTGGTACTTTAAAACCTGTGACGGTAACTGGCTGGCAGCCAACAGTGAAAAGGGTGAATGGCATGATGAATAGTCAGAAAAAGATAGGGTGGGTCAGCCTGGTGTTAACCGGTTTGCTGGGGATGGCAGGCTGCTCCTCGGAAGAGGAACGACCGCTTGAGTCGCCGGTACGTTTTGAAGGCTCTATCTTTGGTAGCTTTTATCAGATCAGTATTGCCGACCCGCTGACCCAGGGAGAACTCAGCGATATTGAAGAAGGCTTTCTGGCTGAACTGCACAGCGTCGATAAGGCGATGTCAACCTATCGGGATGATTCTGAGCTGGTCGGTTTCAATCAGGCGTCGGTGGGAGAATGGCAATTACTCTCGCCCGAGGTCATCGAGGTGATGGCGATCAGCCAGTCTGTCTCCGAGGCCAGCCAGGGTGCTTTTGATGTGACGGTGGGCGGGCTGGTCAATCTGTGGAGCTTTGGCCCTGAAGCACAGCCTGAAGAGATCCCCGATGACCAAACGCTTGAAGCGCGCCTGGAAACGGTTGGCTTTGATGCCCTGGAGTTTGATGCTGATGCCAACCAGGCGCAGCGCACCCGGGATGTGTTTGTTGATCTTTCCGCCGTCGCCAAGGGCTATGCGGCGGATCAGGTGGCCGACTATCTCAATCAACAGGGCTTTGAGCACTATCTGGTGAACCTTGGCGGCGATCTGGTGGCGCAGGGATATCGTGACCGCGAAGAAGAAACGCCCTGGCGTATTGGCATTGAAGTCCCCGAAGACGGCCCGCAAACCGCCCAGCTTGTGCTGCCACTCAGCAATATGACAGTTGCCACCTCGGGCGATTACCGCAATTATTTCGAGCAGGACGGCCAGCGTTTTTCGCATACCATTGACCCTCGCACTGGCCGCCCCATCACCCATGGGCTGGCCTCTGTTTCCGTGTTTGATGATTCCAATGCCAGGGCAGATGCCTGGGCGACGGCGCTGATGGTGGCCGGTGAACAGGAAGGGATGGCCATCGCGCAGGCCAATGATCTTGATGTCCTGATGCTGGTACGCGATGGCGAACAATGGAAAAGCCTCGCCAGCCCTGGCTTTGCCGCCACCTTTGGTGAAACGCTGCTGGATGAACTGACTATCGAGGTCGTGCAGGCGACACCCGACACCCCAACGGAGGAATAAGATGCTCGACGAGCTTGATGTTGTGATTCTTGCTGCTGGTAAAGGCACCCGCATGCGCTCACAAACCCCCAAGGTTTTGCACACCCTGGCGGGCAAACCCATGGTTAGCCACGTGCTGGAAAGAGCTCAGGCGCTCAATCCCAGCCGTACGCATGTGGTGATTGGCCATGGTGCAGGCCAGCTGCGGGCTGCCCTGGAAGGCACCGATGTGCATTTCGCCCTACAGGCTGAGCAGAAAGGCACCGGCCACGCAGTGGCGCAAACGCTGGAGCAGCTCGGCCAGGGCAAGGTACTGGTGCTGTATGGCGACGTGCCGCTGATTCGTCGTGAGACCCTGGCAGCCCTGTTGGCTAACGTGGATGAGCAACATCTTGGGTTACTCACAGTGACGCTGACAAACCCTCATGGTTACGGGCGCATCGTGCGTAATGATGCCGGTGAAGCCGTTGCCATCGTTGAGCAGAAAGACGCCAATGCTGAACAGCTGACCATTAACGAATGCAATACCGGCATCATGGCGATGACCAGCGCTCAGCTCAAGCGCTGGCTGCCTCAGCTGTCGGCAGAAAACGCTCAGGGCGAGTATTACCTGACGGATGTGATTGCCATGGCCGCTAACGAAGGGGTCAGCGTTACCACCGCACAGCCCGCTACCCCGGTAGAAGTGGAAGGCGTCAACAACCGCGCCCAGATGGCCCGGCTGGAACGCGCCTACCAAAGCCAGCTGGCCGAGCAGCTGATGGAGCAGGGCGTGGCGCTGGCCGACCCAGCGAGAATCGATATCCGCGGCACTCTGACATGCGGCCATGATGTGTTTATTGATATTGGCTGTGTGTTTGAAGGCGATGTTGAACTGGGGGAAGGCGTGCATATTGGCCCCTACTGCGTGATCAAAAACAGCACTATCGGCGCTGAAAGCGTGATTGACAGTCATAGCGTGATCGACACGGTCGTCGCAGCAGGCCTGAACCAGGTCGGCCCTTTTGCACGGCTGCGCCCCGGCACACGTCTGGCGGTAAACGCCAAGGTTGGCAACTTTGTGGAAACCAAGAATGCCGATGTGGGCGAAGGCAGCAAGATCAACCATCTCAGCTATGTGGGCGATGCGCGTCTGGGGCGTGAGGTCAACGTAGGCGCAGGTACGATTACCTGCAATTATGATGGTGCCAATAAGCACCTGACGACGATTGATGACAATGCTTTCATCGGTTCAAATACCGCTCTTGTGGCGCCAGTAACGGTCGGCAAAGGCGCCACAGTAGGCGCAGGTTCCACCATTGCCAAGGACGTTGCTGATCATGCCCTGGCGGTAACCCGCAGCCGTCAGCTTGAGAAACCGGATTGGCCAAGGCCGGAGAAAAAGGCTCAGTAAACCGGCAAGTGAAGTGGGTAGTTAACAGTATAAAATGCCCCGACGGTTGGGTAGATGTCTGACCGTCAGGGCAATAAGCGAGCATACTGATCACTATTCCGTTAAATCTGCCTACCTATTAACGCGTACTGAGCCCAGAAAGCGGCGAGAGAATATCCTTCCATACCTTTTCTTTTAAATGCGGCAGTTGGCTTTTTTCCAGTTCGGTCAGGCCGTAACCATCTGGTTTTTTTAGAACGTCATCGAACTTGACGATACGGCAATCGTAGCGCTTATCACCAAGATGCTCATTGACAATATAAATGGGTAAGGCCTGAAGGTTCGCCAGCGCGAGCATGCGTGGAGAGCCCGCGTTTGTTGGAGTAAACTTGTTAATGTCGAATTTCACAATATAAGCAAGCTTTGAGTTGCGGCTTTCCGGGTGATAACTGACGAAGTCACCGAACGCGTAGACCACCAATGCATCCTGCTGGCCTTCGCGTGGGATAAGTTCCGCAGGCTGGCTAACATGGGCATGATTGCCAAGAATCGTATCAACGCCGCAGTCAATTACTTTATGGGCGGCTTCCCTGATATTCACATGAGGGTACATCTCGAACTCCCAGCCCCAGTGGCAGTAAGCAATGATCCACTCCGCCCCTTTCGCCTTCGCTGCGGCCACATGCTTTTTGATAAGTGAGTAATCGGGCTTTGGATCAGCATCGTTAAAGCGAACGACATTCACCAGATAGGGCATGTCGGCGGGAGTATCGTAGCCATTGAGATCGAAGGTGTACGCCAGCATGGCAACCTTGATGCCATTTTTTTCAATAATAGTGAATTCGTCGCGCTCCTCCCCTTTTTTAGCGCTGCTTTTCGTGGTGCCGGAATAGTAGGCTCCCGATTTTTCAATTAAGTCCAGTGTTGCATCGACGCCACCGACATCCCAGTCCATGGCGTGGTTGGTTGCTGTGCTAAAGTAGTTGATTTTCGCTTCATCACGGAACTTCTGGAACATCGCTTTTGATGTATTCATTCTGGCGGGTTCACCAGGCTGTTGGGAGCGTCCTATTGGTTGACGCTCATCGACGGTCGATTCCAGATTGGCGCTGACAATGTCGGCGGTACTGTAGAAATCGGTGATTTCATCAAACAGGTGTGGTGTGTTTTCTGGTATTAGAACGTCGACGGCCAGCAAATCTCCCGCGCATGAAACAGAAAGCCTGTTTTTGATGCCGCTACTCATGGTCGGCTGTGTAACATTGAATGTTAGATGCTGTGATGCGAAGAAGCTCTCTAGCCCTGACCCTTTTTCAGCCACTTCAAGCTGATTGAACCAGTAGCGGTAGAGCCATTTGAGCTTTTCGAAGAGGCTGCCTGAAATGTTATACACACCGGTCTCAGGCTGAGGAGAGTGAAATTCGTCGTAAAAAATATAGCTTGCCAGGAGAACCGCTAGCCGGGTTAAGGTTCGTCCATTCAACTGGTTGTCTTTAATGGAATGATTTATATCAGTGACAATATCAAGTCGTTTGACGATATCCATTGTAGGAGTATCCATACCCTCAAGACGACTGTCTAAAATGGCAGGATGAGTCTGCACTAGCTGCAGTATCGCCAAGGCCTGAGTGGGCCCCCTTGCGACAATCCAGCCGCACAGCGCTCGAAAGTGTTTCTCTTCCTCAGGGCTGATGGTTTCGATTATCTCCAGTTCGCCACTTGCTACATTTTGCAGTGTTGTCGTTACTAGTTCTTTATTCTGCTCAATATAATTCTTAAATTGCAGTAATATATTATCGACATCTGCTTTGTTTTTTTTATAAAAATCATATATTTTTTTAAAGTCCACTATAGAGTCCTTTTGGTTAAAAGTTTGTTTAACAGGTGAGCCCCGTTTTTAAACGAACATGGATGCGCTTATTGGACGGCTATTAGGTGCGGAGGCCAAGCCGAGTCAGCTCCATCACTTCCCTGGCTTGCTCCAGCACTTGTTGCTTCCACTCATTAGTGTCGATGTAGAACGCATCGCGCAGCTGGTACTTGATCTGCTTGCGCTGGGTATTGTCGACGCCGGGATGATTCTGCAACCATTGGTCGGCGCGCAGTGCCTTGAGCACCGCTGAGCCAGGCTTGGTGCCATACTCCAGCGTCATCCCGTTGTATTCCGCCTGGGGGCACTCTTCCATTACCGCGAGGTCAAGGGTGCCGTTGAGTACAGCGGATGAAGAGGTGCCATCGACGTTGGTGGTGACTTCTTCTCCCCACCAGCGCCGTGCCCGCGCGATATCCTCCGGGGTGTTGCGCCCTTTATAGATGCGTTCTCCTACTCCGCAGGGGCCGAGACCTGTATGTACGTCTATCCAACCGATACGCTGGCATTGCCTGCCCAGGCGGCGAAGAATCTGGCGTAACTGCAGGTTGCTCCAGGTGGGTTCGGTGCCTGCGAAAAACAGCCCGTCAGGATGGCTGTGCTGACCACGAGAGATGGCGGTTTGCAAGGCTTTAGTACCGTGACGCAAGGCATAACCCGCGAGGCCAAGGGTGCTGGAAAGCGTGGGAGGTTGACGTTTTGGCAGTAACAGCGAGGCGATGGAGCGGTAGTCGGGGTTGTCGGGCAGCGGTTGGCTGAAATCAATAAAGTTACGGTTGAGATCGACATTGTCTTCATTGACCCTGCGCAGCCAGGAGAAGCCGTAAGGATTGATGGCATGCAGAAAAAGTACGGCCAGACCCTGATGACGACAGCGCTCTATCCACTCACTATTACGTAGATGGTCTATCTGAATGGCTGAGCCGCAGAAACCTTCCACCCCGTGAACGCCGCTGCTCAGTACCAGCAGGTTAGCGGCTGTCGGTGACCCTAATAGCGCCACATCAAGGGCCAGTTCTTCACCCTTGCTGCCGGGTAATGAATGCGGGTGAGACTCAACATCCAGGCCTGCGTCAGCGCAAGCCTGAAGGAACTTTTGTCGCGCCGTCGTGTAGCTTTGTGAGAAGCTGGATACGTCCATCATAGAGTCCCTGTTAATCAATGATGCAAGTTGAAGTTTCGTGATTAAGCCTGGCTGGCAGAGAGTGATTCGATGGGAGAAGGTGCGTTGTCATTAAGCTCACGGCGGCTGCGTTCCGGATCAATCAGCACTAGGCCGATCAAGGTGAAGGCCAGAAGAAGGATGCCAAAAAACCCGATGGCCATTTCGAAGCCGGCTGCTAGATTGTCGTTTTGCCAGCGGATTGCGTGGGCAACCACAAGTGGAGCAAGCATTCCCGATGTGGTTAACAGAGAAATATGGATGGCCAGCATGCTGCCACGTTGTCTAGCAGGAGAGATAAAGGCGACGATACTGAATCCAAACGCTGACAGCAGATTGAGCAGTATGCTTCCCACAAGGAATAGCCCAAGTGTGACGGCTAGGCTGGTTGCGGTAAAACCCATGATGATATAGGCAGCGGCAGCGGCCAGACAGGCTAGCAAGGGTGGAATGACCATAGCATTACGGACATTGGCACCGCGCTTCAAGGCACGTTGGGATAAGCTGGAAACCACCAGATTGATCACAATAATGCCAACGGTTGTCGCCAACACCAGATAACCAGATTGCATGGGGGTTAGGCCTAACCCTCGTTGCAGGTAAGTCGGTAACCAGCTGTAAAGGAGAGCATTAGGTAAATAGCTACAAAAGGCGACCATGGTAATGCATATAAAGGTTCGGTTAAGTAGCAGTTGGCGGTAGGGCAAGATCGGCATGATACTGCCGTCAGCAATTTGCGTATCGTCATGCTGTCCTTCGCGGCCGTAAAGCAGCCACAGTATCAACCAGATCAAGCCGATACCTGCGATGATAAAATAGCCTGTTCGCCAACCGTGTTGCTCGATTAGCCTTGGTAAGGCAATTGCGCCGATGATAGCGCCGAGCATGATGGCAACCTGAATCAACGCCGCTGGCAATACGCGTTCACGGGGAGCGTACCACTTGAAACAGGCATGCTGAGTGACCGCCGTACTTGGCCCGCAACCAATCCCTAACAGCATGCGGCTGGCGAGCAAGGTATAGAAACTGGTAGATAGAGCAGCGAGTAATTGGGCCATCATGGTGATGACAGACATAGCCGTCAGTAGCCAGCGGCTTGACATCCGGTTGGCTAGAAAACCGACCAGCACACCAGAGATGGAATAAAGAAAGAAAAAAGCACTGCCAATAAAGCCGAACTGTTCTGGTGTCAGCTGAAGTTCATCAATAATCTGTGGTCCGGCAAAAGCAAAAATGGTTTTTTCCAGGACAGTGATGGTGACAACTGCCATCAGCATCATCACAATCAGTAATCGCCGTCGATCAAATGAAGGGTGCATGATTATGGCCTTTTATAGTGTTAGTTAGCAGTGTCTGATGTTAGAAGCGAACGCCGACACTGGCCTGGAACATGCTTCGATCTGCGACGAGGTTGTAATCCCCTCCACCGGTTCTCAGATAGCTGATATCAAAAAGATAATGTTCCTGAAAGATTCCCTCCAGTCCAAAGATGGCGCCGTGGCGACCTTCGGAGAAGACTCTGTCGTAGGAATACCCTTCGACGTCATAACCGAGCGATAACGATGGGGTCAGGTTAAGACCCGGTAATACATGGGTGTATTCGCTGGCCAGCTTGAAACGGGTTCCCCAGGAAAAGGGTGTGTCAAATCCCTCTACGGCACACTTTTCTGCGGAACCTGTGCACGCTGCATAGCTATCATGGGCTGCGGTACCGAAGCCGGGTCGCCCATAACGGCGTTCGTCGGTGCTGGGTAGGTCATGCACGTATTTCATGCCCACTTCTGCTGACACTCTCATTTCGCCGCCTAATACGTTCCCCAATGGGTGGCTGGCGCCGAGATTTAGCTGGCTGACGCGGAAACGATCGTAACCGGGTGCCACATAACCGGTTGGGGTGCTGGCCAAGTGGCCCAACGGGCCCGTGCCGCTGAGCAGGCCGGTGACAAAATCCGACCCGTTCCAGGCAATGGGTTGGTTCGGTCGAACGCTATATTCCGCATAAATACCGGTACCCGTCGGAAGCCGCGTTTTGAAGTTGACGGCCACCATATCAATGTCGGTCGGGAAGGCGCGCTCGTAAACGGCTGCTATTCCGGTAGGTACAGCTTGCCCAAGGTTGGCAGCGGCGGGTGTCAGC
Organism: Halomonas sp. CH40; assembly: GCA_041875495.1. Classification (NCBI taxonomy): domain Bacteria; kingdom Pseudomonadati; phylum Pseudomonadota; class Gammaproteobacteria; order Oceanospirillales; family Halomonadaceae; genus Halomonas; species Halomonas sp. CH40. The sequence goes on along the minus strand of CP112982.1, from coordinate 3,627,610 downwards.
ACTCCAGGTCCTGTGCGAACAACGTGAGTAAGTGGGTTTCGACTGGTGTAATTGGCGTAATACAGACCGAATAGTCCGACGTCTTCCCATAAATAATGCAGGCCGATACCGAACTGATGGTCATCCGGGTGACGATCTGGGCCACGGGTGACGTGATCCAGGGGGTTGTTAATGGCCTGGCCGTCAGTGGTACGGATTCGCTGACCTGCCAGCGCGCTTAATACGCTCCCGTTAAGCGTTAACTTATCGCAGCCGGGCTGCGCGTAATCACTGGTTGAGAGAAAGGTGCCACAGCCTGGGAGGACATCAGGGCGGAAATCAAACTGAGTGAAAGCATCAACTTTCAGGTTGTCGGTCAGTGCTAATTTGGCATATAGCGATGGCATCGCGATGGTGCGAGCTTCCGCAATGGATGTGGAGCGACGTACGGCGGCGATATCAAAGGCGTTGACGGTATGCAGACCACCGGCGATGGTGGTGGGAGTTACCCAAGGAATGGCTTGATTACCAAGGCGCACATGAAGATCATGCCCTGCCGGTTGGAAGTCACCGTAGACATAAGCATCATTGATAACCGCATTGGAAAACCGCCCCAGAGAGACAAACCCATCGTCGCTAAGTGGCTCACCGGAGCGATAACCATTCGTGACACTGCCATGGGGAACATCATTGTGCTTTTGCGCGTAGTCGTACCAGCCTTTTGCGCTGACCAGAACACCGACGTTGCCGTGGCTTAGGTCGGCTTGCAGATAAGCCTCTGCGGATGTCGATACCGCATCGCCGCGTTGGTAATTGAGGTTACCGTCACTGACGATACTCATGCCATTTTCCGGGCTTGTCAGGCGGTGACTGGGGTTTTCTGCACGCCGGATGGTGCCTACGGATACTGCGCCTTTCACGTTCAGGCGCGTATCGTCTTGCTGCCATTCGATGCCCTCACCCAGCCCGGACTCGAGATCGCCGAAAACAGGCTCACCGGCAATGACCGGTGCCGCCATGCCTGCGTTGAGTAACGAGTAGGTTAATCCCACGGCAACCGGCTTGCTGACTACTTCCCATGTGTTAGTTGTTTTAGTTTTCACTGATAATCACCTTTCTAATATTTATCTCAGGTGATTTCAGTCTAGCGTTGAAGTTGTTATGTTGATGAGGTAAATATCGACAGCAATAAAGCTGATATCGCCAAGAAAAAAGGGTGCATTGTATTCTTTAACATCCAATAAAAACGCTGTTTTGTTACTTTTTATAGGATTCATGATGTTTTTGTGCCGCTTTTGATATGGCACGCTTGGAAGGAAATGTATAAAAGTGGCATGTTAGATAAAAGCTTTTGCCGCCAATAATAAAGCCAATATCGCCAGGAGAGCCCATGAGCGTTCGCATTGATTTATTACACGGCCCACATAATCTGGACGGCACGCTGTTTAGCGTCATTGATATTTTGCGTTCGTTTAACAATCTCTGGCAGTTACGCCATCCGGATAAACGGGGGGCGTTTTTTCACTGGCGCTTGATTGATGCAGTGGGCAATGAGTTACCTATTCCGGATTGGCTGTCGACGATGCAGTCACCCACTCGGGGACGTAAAACGCTTCCCCCTTCGCAAACCGCGTTATTTGTCCCGGGCGTACAGATGAAAAGCGTGCCGGACATGAATCGCGTGCTTGATCAATGTAGCGCCGAGGTTAGTTGTATTGCGCGTTATCACTCCCAAGGACGTGTGATCGCGGCTGGCTTCAACGGTGCGGTGATGCTCGCGCGGGCCGGAGTGCTGGATGGTCGACGCGCCACGGTGACCTGGATGATTGCCAACTGGTTTGCGTCTCACTTTCCAGATGTGCAGCTGACGATGGAAGGTCCGGTTGTCGTCGACGGCCTAATATATACGGCGGGTGCCCCAGCAGCGGTGTTTGATCTGATGGTCGAATTGATTCGTCACTTTGCGGGGGAAGAGCTGGCGCAGATTGCTACTAATGGGCTGCTTTATCACCCCTTACGTTTTGAGCATTCCACTTTGCATGCTTCCGGTATTTCGATGAAAACCCGGGACAGTGTGGTATTCCGGGCGAAGGAATGGTTATTAAAGAATATTCAGGCGCCTTACAGTCTGGAGCGGGTCGCCGGCGAGGTAGCCGCGAGCCCACGCACTCTGCTGCGCCACTTTAAAGAGGTAGAAGGAATGACGCCTCTTGACTACCTGCACCGTCTGCGAGTTGAGCGAGCCAAGCAGCTTCTGGAAGTGACTAATATTAATTTGGCAGAAGTCATGGAATACTGCGGTTATCAGGATGCTAGTGCGTTTCGGCGCCTGTTTCGGCGTGCCACTGGCGTGACACCGTCTGAATACCGCCGCCGATATACGATGCGAATATCCCGCCGTTGGTGGCGAGCCGACGAGTTCTCGCCTGGTGAAAGTGAAGGTGATCTGATTCAATATCTGGATATTGATCCTGTTGATAGGTTAACGCATTGACCTGCAATTATTTCCATCGAGGCGATTCTGAAAAAAGTTTATCTCATTCTGAGAAAATTGGTTGTAAAAGGCGGGGTTTTTTGGCGGTGATGATAAACTTACCGCCTTGTCAGGTTGAATTGCCGCGTTTAGTAGCATTTTCCTGTGCCCAAGGATGTCGGTATACTAGTTCCATTGGAACGTCTACCTATACATCCTGGCGTCTCGGCAGTGCAGGGGTTCTGACAGCACCGCCGCACACAGAGGTAACGAAATCATTCGATGAAAAACTCAAGAGGTGGTGAGAGTGAAACTTAAGCTGATCATGAGCGGGCTGGCGGCCTTTGGCGTCATGGCAGGCACATCCAGTGCTTTCGCCCAGGAAGAGGCCGCGCGTAATGCTATCGCGGAACGTCTGGCGCCGGTTGGCCAACTGTGTTTGCAGGGTCAGGACTGTGGTACCGCCTCAGCTCCGCCTGCAGCCGCTTCAAGTGGTGGCGATGATATCGATGGCGGTGACATCTATAGCAATGTCTGTTCGGCCTGTCACGAAACCGGTGCCGCAGGTGCCCCTATTCGTGGTGATGAGGAGGCCTGGGCCGCACGCGTTGAACAAGGATTTGCAACCCTGTTGGATCATTCGATCAACGGTATTGGTGCCATGCCTGCACGCGGCGGCAATCCCAACTTGTCTGACGAGGAAATGGAAGCGGCTACTAAATATATGGTTGAGCCGGTGATGGACGTTTCTGACGTAGGTAGTGCTTCAAGCAATGACGAAGCAGCCGCCACCGAGGAACAAACAGCTGCCACAGAAGAAGATGCGTCAGGTACAGAGGAAGAGATGGCATCCTCTGCTGAAGCAAGTGAAGGCGCAGCGGAAGAAGGAATGGCAACTGCTTCTGAAGAAGAGGCCGCCACTGACAGTGATAGCAACCTGAACGGTGAAGCACTCTACAGCAGCCTGGGCTGTGTGGCCTGCCACGCCAACGGCGTTGCCGGTGCGCCCCTGATTGGTGATGCAGAGGCTTGGGGGCCACGTATTGATCAGGGCAAAGATACGCTGTATCAGAGCGTTTTCAATGGTAAGGGAGCCATGCCGCCTCGCGGTGCCAGCCAGGGTTCTGATGAAGAAATCATGGCAGTCGTTGATTACATGGTATCCCAGGTACAGTAATCGTTGATGCTGTTAAACGATGTATCCACAGGCGGGTTGCTTAAACCTCCTGTGGATATTTTTTGACTCTGGCTTTGTTGCTTCAGCCTAACAGCGAGCGGATGCCTGCCAAGGCGTCCTTGCCACGTGCCTGTTTTTTCTCTGGGTCTTCTTTATCCGCGCGGCCTTCCCATTCCAGATCTTCGGCGGGCAGTTCGTCGAGAAAACGGCTGGGTTGGCAATCCATCAGCTCGCCATAGGCCTTGCGCTGGCGCGCCAGGGTAAGTGTCAGGGTGCGACGCGCGCGGGTAATACCCACATAAGCCAGGCGGCGCTCTTCTTCCACCGTGCCCATTTCGATGGCGTTGCGGTGGGGCAGCAAATCTTCTTCCAGTCCCATCAGGTAGACGTGGGGAAACTCCAGCCCTTTTGACGCGTGCATGGTCAAAAGCTGCACCCTGTCGGAATCATCCTCTTCAGCCTGCTGTTCGAGAATGTCGCGCAGCACCAGGCGGGAAATGGCGGCTTCTACGCCGTCGGTTTCCGTTGTGGTGGAATCATCGGCATCTTCCGGGTCATGGTTGAGCGATTTTTCCAGCTGGTCGATCAGAATCCACACGTTGGCCATGCGCCGTTCGGCAATGGTCGGGGCGCTGGCATTCTGGTAAAGCCAGGCTTCGTAGTCCATATCGCGCAACATGTCGCGAATGGCGGCAATTGCGTCGCCCTTATCCATGCGCTGGCGCACGCCATCAATAAAGTGGGTAAAGCGCGATAGCCGTTCTACAGCGCGGGTAGGCAGGGTTTGTTCCAGCCCCAGTTCATGGCAGGCGGCAAACAGCGAAATGCTACGTTCGGTGGCGTAGTTGGCGAGTTTTTCCAGTGTACCCGGGCCAATTTCCCGGCGGGGCACGTTCACAATACGCAGAAAGGCATTATCGTCGGCAGGGTTGATCAACAGCCTTAGATAGGCCATGGCGTCCTTGATCTCGTTGCGCGAGAAAAACGAGGTTCCGCCGGAAAGCTTGTAGGGAATCTGATAGTGCTGCAGCTTGAGTTCCAACAGGCGCGCCTGAAAATTACCCCGATAGAGCACTGCAAAGTCCCGCCATTCGGACTTTTCCTTGATGCGCCGGGTGAGGATTTCGCTGGCCACCCGTTCGGCTTCGGCTTCCTCATGGCGATTGACGACAACGCGAATGGCCGCACCGTCGCCCATATCTGACCACAGGGTTTTTTCATACACGTGGGGATTGTTGGCGATCAGAGTATTGGCGGCGCGCAGAATCGTGCCTGTGGAACGGTAGTTCTGCTCCAGCTTGATGACGTTCAAACGCGGAAAATCTTCGCCCAGGGTGATCAGGTTTTCCGGTCGCGCGCCGCGCCAGGCATAGATGGACTGATCATCATCGCCCACCACGGTGAAGGTCGCCCTTTCAGCCATCAGCAGTTTTACCAGCAGGTACTGGGAAACGTTGGTGTCCTGATACTCATCCACCAGCATGTAATGAATCTTGCGCCGCCAGCGGGCCAGCGCTTCCGGGTCACGCTGTAACAGCACCACCGGCAGCAGAATCAGGTCATCGAAATCTACCGCGTTATAGGCTTTCAGGTGACGCACATAGGCTTCATAGACGCGTGCGGCAAAATGTTCGTCATCATCTGCTGCCAACGATAGGGCATCGCTGGGCAACACCAGGTCGTTTTTCCACTGGGAAATTTTGCCTTGAACGGCATTGATCTGTTCAGCATCGACCTGGGCATCCTTGTTCATCAGGTCGCGCAGCAGCGCCTTGGCATCTTCCGGGTCAAACAGTGAAAAGCCCGGTTTGTAGCCCAGGGTTTTCAACTCAGAGCGAATGATATTCAGCCCCAGAGTGTGAAAGGTCGAGACCGTCAGCCCGTGGCCTTCCTTGCCCTGGAGCATTTTTCCGACCCGCTCTTTCATTTCCCGGGCGGCTTTATTGGTAAAGGTCACGGCGGCAATTCGGCGCGCGCTCATGCCGCATTCCTGTACCAGATAGGCAATCTTGGTGGTGATCACGCTGGTTTTGCCAGATCCCGCCCCCGCCAGCACCAAGCAGGGGCCATCAATATAGCGCACCGCTTCCTGCTGGCGCGGGTTGAGGTTTCGCAAGCGTTGGGCAATGGCGGGGTTCATGGCAGAATGCATCCTTTACATGTGGAAGGCGAACCAATGTCTGGAAGAACCAATGTTTGAAATCGCGCTGTTTGAGCCAAAAATGGCGCCGAATGCGGGCAATATCATGCGGCTGGTGGCCAACAATGGCTGTCGTCTCCACCTGATTGAGCCGCTAGGGTTTGATCTGGAAGAGAAAAAGCTGCGTCGCGCCGGGCTTGATTACCGCGACCTGGCCAATGTGCGCTGTCATGCCAATTTCATGGCCTTTCTGGAAGCGATGCAGGGGCGAACCCTGTGGGCGCTGACAACCCGTGGCACTCGCTATTATAGCGAGGCCTCTTTTGGCGCGGGCGATGTGTTGCTGTTTGGCTCTGAAACAGGCGGCTTATCGGAGCAGGCACATGCCTTGATCGCCGATGAAAACAAGTTGCTGATCCCCATGCAGCCTAATAATCGTAGTCTTAACCTGTCTAATGCCGTGGCGCTGGTTAGCTACGAGGCCTGGCGACAGCAAGGCTTTGCTGGCGCCGCAACCTCCAGCTAAGCGATCACTCACTACCGTACTCAGCGCGATATGCCCGAATGGCCTCAGCATGCACCTGCATCTCGGGGCCCGCTTGCTCTTCCAGATAGGCCAATACCTGTGCCAGAGTAACGATACTGACGACCGGCATGCCAAAGGTGGCTTCAACTTCCTGAATGGCGCTTTGCTCGCCCTGGCCACGTTCCTGACGATCCAGCGCGATAATGACGCCGCCCGCCCGGGCACCGCTGTGTTCGATGAGGGTCATGACTTCACGAATGGCCGTGCCAGCGGTAATGACATCGTCGATAATCAGGATATCACCCGCCAGTGGTGCGCCGATAGTATTGCCGCCTTCGCCGTGGGTCTTGGCTTCCTTACGGTTAAAGGCGTAAGGCATATCAAGGTCATGGTGATCAGCCAGCGCAGCAGCGGTGACGGCTGCAAGGGGAATGCCTTTATAGGCGGGGCCAAACAGAACATCGGCCTTGAGGCCGCTATCGACAATCGCCTGGGCGTAGAAGCGCCCGAGCTTGGCCAGAGCGCCGCCGGTCTGAAACAGGCCAGCATTGAAAAAATATGGGCTTACGCGACCGGATTTCAGGGTAAATTCGCCAAATTTGAGCACGCCCTGCTCAATAGCGAAAGCAATGAAGTCGCGTTGATACGATTGTAGAGAGGCAGACACGATAATCCTCGCGATTTTTTGTGGGGGATTTACTCAAACGTCGAAACGTCGGGTATCATACAGCAGCGACGCTAAAGGGACGATCTATGAAAATTGCCAGCATCAATGTCAATGGTATTCGTGATGCCGTCGATCGTGGCTTCCTGGACTGGCTGGCTCAGCAGGATGCCGACGTGGTCTGCGTGCAGAACATCAAGGCGAAAAGTTTCGAATTAAGCGACCATATTCTCTATCCGGAAGGTTATGAAGGCTACTTCCTGGATGCGGAGGAGGATGGTTTTGCTGGTGTGGCACTGTATTGCCGCAAGATTCCCAAGGCGATCATGTATGGCCTCGGGTTTCCGCAGTGTGACCATGAAGGGCGCTTCCTGCAGGCGGATTACGACCGCTTCAGTATTGCCACCTTCCTGATGCCGGATGGCAGCGACCAGAAAGCCAAACAGGCGTTCATGGAGCAATATCAGGAATACCTGAGCAAAATGGCCCGTAAGCGCCGGGAATATATCATCTGTGGCACCTGGCATATCGCCCACAAGACGATTGACCTGGCCAACTGGTCGGATAACCAGCTGACATCCGGTTTCCGCCCGGAAGAGCGCGCCTGGATGGATCATGTGCTTGGCCCCACCGGGTTTATCGACACCTTCCGCGAGATCAATCGCGACGCGGGTGAATATACCTGGTGGCCGAAGCTTGACCAGGAGGTGCCCCGTGGGCGCCAGGAAGGCTGGCGGATTGACTATCAGTTGGTCGGCCCCAATTTCCGCCGCCATGTGGTGGATGCCTGGATTGACTATGAGGCAACGTTTTCAGAGTTCGCACCGCTGATTGTCGAATACGACCTGGCACTGTAAGCACTCACTTCCCTGCATCGCCATGCATGCGAGTAATATTCAAAAGGCCAGCGAATGCTGGCCTTTTGTTTTATCTATCTTACTCTGCTCACGCCTCACGCCTCACGCCTCACGCCTCACGCCTCACGCCTCACGCCTCACGCCTATTCACAAACTCCCAGTGCTTCACGCTGATGCATACGCAGCTCATCGCCTGCTTTTTCTGCCAGGTCGAGCATGGCGTTCAGCTCAGCGCGATTGAAAGCGCCAGCTTCTGCGGTGCCCTGTACTTCAATCATCTCGCCTTTTTCAGTCATGACCACGTTCAGGTCGGTGTCGGCCTTGCTGTCTTCCGGGTAATCCAGATCGAGTACCGGGACGCCTTTATAGATACCCACAGAAATGGCGCTGACCATCTGCTTGAAGGGATCACCCTTGATCTTTTTTTCGCGCTGCAGGTGGCGAATGGCATCTACCAGGGCGACACAGCCACCGGTAATGGAGGCGGTGCGGGTGCCGCCATCGGCCTGGATCACATCGCAATCCACGGTAATGGTGAACTCGCCCAGTTTCTTCAGATTTACGGCGGCACGCAGGCTGCGGCCAATCAGGCGCTGAATTTCCAAGGTTCGGCCGCCCTGTTTGCCACGGGTGGCTTCGCGGCCACTGCGTGAATGGGTGGCTCGCGGCAACATGCCGTATTCAGCGGTGATCCAGCCCTGGTTCTTGCCGCGCAGCCAGCGCGGCACGCCGGCTTCCACGCTGGCATTACACAGCACCTTGGTATCGCCAAACTCGACCAGTACCGAACCTTCCGCATGGCGTGTGTAGTCACGGGTCAGGCGGATTTCACGCAGTTGGTCGGCGGCACGGCCGCTGGGGCGAACAACATCAGGACGCATAGCACCTCTCATCGTCATCAATAAAAAAATAGCCAAACTCAGTTGGCCGTATTCTACACGTCTGTCAGCGAATGGCGTGGGATATCAGGTAGACTGGATGAAAACATCATCAACAAAGGAACCCTTATGGCCATTGCCCAGGTTCATAGCATGACGGCCTTCGCCCGTGTTGAGCAGGTCGCCACCTTTGGCAGCCTGCAAGTGGAAATCCGCTCCGTTAACCAACGTTATCTGGAACCTCACTTTCGCCTACCAGATACCCTGCGAGCCCTGGAACCGGTATTTCGCGAGTCACTGCGCCAGCGGCTGACCCGGGGCAAGGTGGAATGTAGCCTGCGTTTTGAAGCGGCTGAAGCGAGCCAGGCCCCCGCCGTTAATGTACAGCGCCTGAAGGAAATAGCGGATGCCCTGGCGGCCATTCAACAGCAGGTGCCTGATGCCGCGCCACCCACCACGCTTGACCTGCTCAACCAGCCAGGCGTGATGGCCACTCAACACCTGGATCCGGAAACCATTCAGGCGGCTGCCGCCCGGCTTTTCGAACAGGCACTGGACGAGCTGATTGATACGCGCGCCCGTGAAGGCGCCAAGCTGGCTGAGATGATCACCACTCGCCTGGAAGCAGTGAATGAGCAGGTAGCCACGGTGCGCAGCCTGCTGCCGCACATTCTGGAACGCCAGCGTGCCCAGTTGTTAGAGCGCCTGCATACTGCTAGGACGGAACTTGACCCCCAGCGTCTGGAGGCAGAGCTGGTACTGGTGGCTCAGAAAGCCGATGTGGATGAAGAGCTGGACCGCTTGAGCGCCCATGTCGATGAAGTCAGCCGTCAGCTCGGCCAGAAAGGCCCCAAGGGCCGCCGCCTGGATTTCCTGATGCAGGAACTCAACCGCGAGGCCAACACGCTATCATCCAAATCCGTGGTCGCGGAAACCACCCGCTGCGCCGTGGAACTCAAGGTGTTGATTGAGCAGATGCGCGAGCAGATTCAGAATATTGAGTAGGCCCTAGAGGCTCAGTCGGGCGAGGGTTTATGCGAGATGCAGCTAATCATTCATCAACACGCTCAAGCCCCGATAACTCGGGGCTTTTTGATTCGCTAAGCTTTTATGTGCCTACTCGGCTTTTCAGGGCGACCAGTTTTCATTGGGGTTATGAGCCAGGAAGTCGGGCCTTGGTTTGGGGGCGGCAAAGGGCTGCTTGCAGGGGTTGTCGCGGCGGTTATAAACAAAGAAAACGTTGCTGCGCGGGTCGGGTGACATGTTGGCATTGGAAGCGTGCAACACATTGCAGTCAAAGAGAATCAGCCCACCGGCTTCACCAGTTACCGACTCGATGCCGCCCTCTTCAACCAGGTGGGTTATCGCCTGTTTGCCTGGAACGCCGACCTCTTGGCGCTTGAGCGAGTTGCGGTAGTTATCCTCCGGTGTTTCACCAACACAGGGAACAAACACGTTCTGTGAGCCTGGCACCAGCATCAAGGGGCCATTGAACTCGTGATTGTCCGTCATGATCACAGAGGCGCTGACAGCATGCATGGCCGGCATGCCATCCTCGGCGTGCCATGTCTCGAAGTCGGAGTGCCAGTTAAATCCCTTGCCAGCAAAGCCGGGCTTATAGTTGATACGGGACTGATGAATGTAGGTCTCGCCGCCAAGAATTTGCTTTACTGCCCCGGTAAGGCGTGGGTCTTCGCTGAGTTGGTTGAGGTAATCGGAGAGAAAATGCACAGCAAACAGCGAACGCATTTCATGGCCCTGCGGCTCGGTAATGCTGAAGTCGCGGTTCAGGTACTCTTCTTGATTCATCAGTTTGCGTATTGCTTGGCGTAATTCCTCAAGCTCTGCGCCGTGGATGAAATTGGGAAGAAACAGAAAGCCCTTTTTCTCGAATTCATCAAGCTGCGCTGCGCTCAGAGGTCCAGAAAAATCCCGGCCCTTGACGACCGGCTCATGGCGCTTAAGCCAGAGCGCCTTGGGCGATTCAGAAAAGCGCGTGGGGTAAGGATCACGCGTGGTGGTATACGAAGAGCCGGGAAGCTCGGATGTTTCAGTGTACTGTTTCTGAACAATGGATTGAGGCTTTGCAGGGTTAACGGGTGCCATATTGATCATCTCCTAGGTGAATAATGTCACTGGGTTTTGATCTTTCTGACCTTATCTCACTCGGTGTTGATGCCTTCGAGAGGTCTTGCGTTCTCTTACAGTTTTTTCAATATGCGCAAGGACATTCGTTTACTTGCAGTTGCCTCGGCCAAGTGCGTCTTGCTCCGTCAGGCTAATATGCCTACGTTTAATTTCAGGCTACGTTATAAGCAAATACAAGGGATCGCCATAACCTGGGTTATGAAGGCGAATCACATGAAAGGGGGATAACGCCTATGGTGCCTGAGGAAAGTTGCATCATCCGCCATTTCGAGCACTACCGACGCCTAAGCCCTGAAGAGAAGGAAGTTCTTGCCAACCTGGAGAATCACCCCACGCCTATCAGCGCCGGCACGACACTGTGGCAAGAGGGCAAGGAGGCCAGCGAATTCTGCATCCTGAGTTCGGGCTGGGCATATTCATATCGCAACCTCGACAATGGCACCCGCCAGATCATGGAGATATTTCTCCCCGGCGACATTATTGGCCTGCGCGAATTTGCCTTCAATGAGCGCCTTGACGGGGTAACAATGATTGAGGGTGGCATCATCTGCTACTTCCCTCATCGCTGCATGTTGGAACTGTTCTGTGACTCAATGACTTTGACTACGGTGATGTTCGCGATTTCCAGCCGTCAGCAGGCGCTGCTTTGTGAGCGCCTGGTGACCCTGGCACGACGCACTGCTCGCCAGCGCCTGGCGCATTTTCTTTACGAGATGTATACCCGGCTGCACCAGACCATGTGCGAGGGTGGGTCGAGCTTTCGCCTCCCACTTTCTCAGCAGCAACTTGGCGATCTGCTCGGCATGACATCGGTGCATGTTAGTCGCACACTTTCGGCGATGAGCGAAGAGGAGGTTATTTTTCGCAATCATCACACCATCAACATTCCCGACTTGGAGGTGTTGGCGCGAGAGGCCAACTTTAATGACCGCTATCTCAATGCGAACCTGCGTCCGCTGTTTGAAGATGCGCCCCCGTAGCCGGGAAGGCTGGAAGTGTAAAGCTGTCTATGCCAATGTTTTTATCGAATAGACATAAATGTCATAAAGTCAGTGTAAAATTTTGCTAAATGCATGCGTTTGTCAAGATTTGATGCTGTGGTCTTGTAAAGTGGCTCTACCCTGTGTACAGGCATTTCTGTTATGCTTTTCAAATGTTTTCACTAATTTGACGTCCAGACGTTTCTTCGATTCAACGGTGACCCCTTCATGGCAAAGCAACAGGAAGCAACGGATCTGCAACGCGCTTTAAAAGCCTGCAAAGGATCATTTGTATCAGTGGGTTTCTTCAGTATGTTTGTTAACTTGCTGATGCTTGTCCCCCCCATGTATATGCTGCAGGTGTATGATCGCGTCCTGACCACCCAGAGCGTTGATACCCTAGTGATGCTGACACTGGTGGTAATGTTTTTCTTTGCCGTGATGGGCGGGCTCGAACTGGTACGTTCGCGAATGTTGGTGCGGGTGGGTAATCGCCTCGATACGACGATTAATGAGCGTCTGTATGGCGCCATGTTCCGACGCAGCCTGATGGTTCAGGGTACCTCTAGCGCACAACCGCTGAATGACCTTACCAGCCTGCGTCAGTTTCTGACCGGTAACGGCCTGTTTGCATTTTTTGACGCACCTTGGGTGCCTATTTATCTGGGCGTTCTGTTTCTCTTCCACCCCTGGCTGGGCATTTTCGCCACCTGTGCTGGCATCATTTTGCTGACTCTGGCGATTGCCAATGAGAAAGCTACTAAAAAGCTGTTGGCTGAAGCCAGCGGCGAACAGATTCAGGCCCAGAACCTGGCCAATTCCAACCTGCGTAACGCAGAAGTGCTGCATGCCATGGGTATGCTGCCGGGCATCATGGGCCGCTGGTCGAAGCGTCATCATGAATATCTGTCCAAACAGTCTCAGGCCAGCGACCGGGCGGGTGTGTTGACCAACACTTCCAAAGTGTTGCGGCTGTTGTTCCAGTCAATGATTCTTGGGCTAGGCGCCTTTCTGGTGCTTCAGGGCGATATGACCCCCGGTATGATGATTGCCGGTTCCATTATCATGGGCCGTGCACTCGCGCCGATTGACCAGATGATTGGTGGCTGGAAAGGCTTTGTCAGCGCTCGAGGTGCCTACGAGCGCCTTAATGACCTATTGAACCAGATTCCCGCTGAAGAAAAACGTATGTCTCTGCCTTCCCCACGTGGTGATATCAGCGTTGAAGGCGTTGCGGCAGCCCCGCCGGGTGTACGCATGGCAACCATTCGCGGTATCAACTTTACGGCTAATAAAGGTGAACATATCGGTATTATTGGCCCCAGTGCTGCGGGTAAATCCACTCTGGCACGGGTGCTGCTCGGCATCTGGCCTTCCCAGGTGGGAGATGTTCGCTTGGATGGCGGTGTCATTACCCAGTACAACCGCGATGAAGTTGGGCCACATATAGGTTATCTACCGCAGGATATTGAGCTTTTCGACGGCACCGTGAGCGAAAATATTGCCCGTTTTGGCGAGGTCGATGCCCAGAAAGTGGTTGAAGCGGCCAGAAAAGCCGGTGTCCATGAGATGATTCTTGAGTTACCCAATGGTTATGACACCGTGATTTCTTCCACCAGCGGTGCCTTATCAGGTGGCCAACGCCAGCGCGTGGGATTAGCTCGTGCGCTGTATGGCAATCCGGTGCTGGTAGTGCTGGATGAGCCGAATGCCAACCTGGATGACGCCGGTGAACGTGCCTTGGCAAAAGCAATCCAACAGCTAAAGGAAGAAGGCACCACTCTGTTTGTCATCAGCCATCGCACCAGTATTCTCAAGAATATGGATAAGCTGCTGGTGATGAAAGCAGGACAGATCAGCATGTTTGGCCCGCGTGATGAAGTGCTGGCGCAGTTCGCCAAGAAATCTCGTGGGCAGTTGAGCCAGAACGCTGCACGTCTTTCTGCCATTTCTGGCGGCCGTGGCGAGGAGAAGTAAATGAGTCATCAGCGTAACGTCCCGGCGACGTCCGAAATTGATGTTACACCAAAAGGCCCGGCGACCTTTGAAGGTGAAGCCAGTGAGGTGCTACCCACCAGCGACAAAGGTTATCGGCGCTTAGGTTTTGCTATCTTGTTGATCGCTTTCGGTGGCTTTGGTCTGTGGGCTTTTACAGCCTCATTGGCTGTTGCGGTTGTAGCGCCCGGCAATGTCTCGATTGAGTCCTTCAAGCGTACAGTGCAGCATCTGGAAGGGGGGATTGTTGATAAGATTCTTGTCGAGGATGGTGACCGCGTTGAAGCGGGCGATACCTTGGTGGTGTTAAGCGATACCCAGGTTGGCTCCCAGTTGGAAATTGCCCGTTCTCAGTACCTGATCAATCGTGCCATGGAAGCGCGGCTGCTGGCTGAGCAGGAAAATGCTGACACCATGGCGGTGCCAGAAGACCTACAGGATATTGATGACCCTCGTGTACAGCAGATCCTGGCCGTTCAGCAGAGCCTCTTTGTGGCCCGGCGCCAATCGCTTGAGAGTACGCTGGAAGCCTTGGACGAACAGATCGTGCAGATGCGGGAGCAGATCTCAGGGCTGGAAGAACGTATTCGCGTTAATACGCAACGGGTTGCCTCCTTGCGTTCTGAAGCAGAAGATTTCCGTTCGCTGTTCCGTGAAGGGCTGGGCGATAATCAGCGCATCCGTGAGCTTGAGCGCCAGATCCTGGAATATGAAGGTAACAACTCCGAGTATCGCTCGAATATTGCCCAGCTGCGTTCCCAAATCAGTGAAAACCGTCTGGAACGTGAAGTGCAGCAGCAGGAATTCAATAAAGAAATAGGCGAGCAGCTGCGTCAGGCTCAGACACAGATCGCTGAAGCTCAGGAACAGATGATCTCGCTGCAGGATCAGGTGGCACGCACACGCGTGATTGCACCGGTATCCGGTACTGTAGTGGGCCGCCAGATTCATACCGAAGGTGCGGTGATTCGCAGTGGCGATGTGATCATGGATATTGTGCCTTCCAACGATGGTTTTGTCGTAGAAGCCCGCGTGCCAACCCGGGATATCGATAATATCTATATTGGGCAGTTTGCTGAAATCCGTTTTAGCGCCTTCAATCAGCGCCTGACGGACTCCGTCGATGGCGAGGTGATTCATGTCAGCGCGGATTCCTTCGAGGATGAAGCCACCGGCCAGCAGTATTATCGAGCCCGAGTACGGGTGACGGATGATGGACGTGAAAGCATGACTGAGCAGATGCAACTGCTGTCTGGCATGCCGGCAGAAGTCATGATTCGTACGGGTGAACGTACCTTCGCAAGCTATATTGCCAAGCCCATTACCGACATGCTGGCTCGCGCCATCCGGGAGGATTGATGAAGCGTTTATGGATGACGCTAACGCCTTTGGCGTTCGCTGTGGCAATGACTTCGCCGCTTCACGCTCAGGATGCGGGATCATTCCCTGCCAGTGACAAGGCGCTTGATGAACTATCAGCACTGGATGAAACCCCATTGGCAGAGCAGCGCGGCTTGCCATCGTTATTGGCACTATTTTCTCGCGCGCGCGATAACGATGCTGAATTGTCGCGTCAGCGCTATGAGTTGGAAGCCACCCGGGAAGAGCGCCCGATGGCGCGCTCTCAGCTGTTGCCGCAAATCAGCGCCAGTGGCGGCTATTTATGGCAGGATTCCACCAACGTGCAGACAGACCCTGATGGGTTTGGCCTGGATCAGCCAGCCACACGCCCGGGTGAATTTGATGAGCACTACTGGCGTCTACAGTTGCAGCAGCCGCTATTCAGCCTTGAACGCTGGCGTGGTCTGGACGTTGCCGATGCTCAGATCAGTGCTGCCGAACTGCAGCTTGCTGTCGTGGAACGCGATCTGGCTCTGAGCGTAAGCGAAGCTTATGTGCAGGCGTATCTTTCTTCCCAGCGGTTGGGTTTGTTGGAGTCGCAGCAGGCTTCGTTGGAATTACAGCTACGTCAGGCCAGTCGCGCCTTTGATCTGGGCATTGGCAATCGTGTGGACCTGCTTGAAGCCCAATCGCGGCTTGATCAGGCGATTGCCGACGCCGTACAGGCAGAAAATGAATTGGATAATGCCCTGAGTGAGTTGCAGCGCCTGACCGGCATACGCCCGGCAATGCGCGGATTGGCAGTCGGCGACCTGACAGTTGTGTCTCTGGTGCGCGACTGGGGTACTGAAAACGATTGGGTGGAAAAGATACACCAGAACCTTTCGGTACAGCTGGCGACCAGAGAACAGAAAGTCAGTGAGGCAGATACCAATACGCGACGTGCCGGACACTACCCAGAAGTCAATCTCAGCCTGAGCTACAGTGATCGCGAAAGCGATGACGAGTTGCGTACCAGTGAAGACTACACCGCTAATGTGGAAGTCAGTGTGCCGTTATTTAGCGGCGGCTATACCAGCGCCCGCGTACGTCAGGGTGAGAAGCGTATCGAGGCTGGTAGAGCAGCTGTCGAGCATGAGCATAATCTGGCTACTCAGGAAGTACGTACTCGCTTACGGGCACTGAATGGTGGCGTACGTCGCCTGGAAGCGTTGCAACAAGCAATTGAGTCCAGTGAGCTTTTTCTTAATGCGGCCGAGCGTGGTGAACAGCTCGGCTTGAGAGATCTGGTTGATGTGCTTGATGCCCGCGCCAGCCTTTTCGATCAACGTATCAAGTTTGTCGACACCCTGGGCAACTATGCCCTTGACCGTTTGAAGCTTTATTCGGCAACCGGTGAGCTTGATGGCGAAGATCTGGTTGAAGGCATGGACCTGCTGATTTCCATGACGGCCAATATCACTACTGACGACGTGCATCCAACCACGGAATAAACTGCCATGGTGGCTGCTAAAAATTCACAACATAGTGATTGGCTACGCCGTGCCATGCATATCATGGATGCTACCGTTGTGTTGGTTACTGCCTGTGTTGTCATGTGGTTAATGCCCCAGGCGGATGGCAGCAGTGATTACCTGTTCCTTGTTCTGATTGGCAGTCTGCTGTTCCCGGCGGTTGGCGAGTTATTAAGCCTCTATCAGCCCTGGCGAGGGCGCAGTCTTTATACCATGCTGGGTGTCTATACTCTGACCTGGGCGATTACCATTACCCTGTTAAGCCTGCTGCTGACTGCACTGCAAAGCGTACATCTTTACTCCAGAATATGGATGGGCACTGCCGCCCTGGCGGTGTTACTGATAGGTATGGTCACGCGTGTCAGCCTTTATCTTTACCTGCGCCATATGCGTGCCGCCGGGCGCAATCAGAAACGGGTCTTGCTGATCGGCCATGCAGACAACCTGTCATTACTTGAGCGCCAGGTGATCGACACGCCCCACGCGGGGTATATTGTTGCCAAGCGCTATATAGACAGTGACAGCTCAAAAAAAACTTTTCTTGTTGAAATTCGCCAGCTGGCTCAGGCGAGCATTTTTCAGCGTGATTTTGACGAGGTCTGGCTGGGTTATCCATTGGCAGACGGCGTACGCGTGCGCCAGTTGATGGCACTGCTGGCAGGTGTGCCGGTCACGGTGCGTTATTTCCCTGAGCAGCCGGATATTCGCCTGCTCAATCACCGTATTACCCAGTTGGCCGGGCTTTATTCGCTGGAACTCAACTATACACCGCTCACCGGGCCAACGCGTGTACTTAAGGTACTGGAAGACCGTGTGCTTGGCCTCGTGTTATTTGTTTTTTTTACGCCGGTCATGCTGGTGATTGCCTTGGCGGTGCGCTGGAAGATGGGGGGGCCTGTACTGTTCAAACAGAAACGCCACGGCCTGGATGGCAAACGTTTCAAGATCTACAAATTTCGTACCATGACCCTGCATAAGAGTAGGCATACCCAACAAGCCACTTATAATGATCCGCGAGTGACGCCCCTGGGAGCCTTTTTGCGCCGCACCAGCCTGGATGAATTACCGCAGCTTTATAACGTATTGCAGGGGCGTATGTCTCTGGTAGGGCCGCGCCCCCATGCCATGGATCATAATGATCACTATAAAGATCATATTGATATCTACATGCAGCGCCACCGGGTCAAGCCGGGCATGACCGGGTGGGCGCAAGTGAACGGGCTACGTGGGATTGCTGACGATGTAGCCCTGATGCAGAAACGTGTTGAGTACGATTTGTATTATATCGAGAACTGGTCGCTCAGTTTTGACCTCAAGATTCTGGCCATGACGCTGACTCGAGGTTTTGTTAATTACCAGCCCTGAAGCAGCGCTTATTCGCGGCCATAATCGTCGCTGTAACGCACAATATCGTCTTCACCCAGGTATGACCCTGTCTGCACCTCGATCAGTTTGAGGGGGATAACGCCGGGATTTTCCAGCCGATGCACCGTGCCGAGGGGAATATAAGTCGATTCATCCTCTGAAAGCAGGAAACTGCGCAGCGACTCGATGTCGCCATGGCCCTTGCCCTGGATCACCTGGGCGGTACCTTCTACCACCACCCAATGTTCAGCGCGGTGATGATGCATCTGCAGAGACAGCTTGGCGCCTGGCTTGACGACAATTTCCTTGACCTGAAAGCTATCAGTCAGCGCCAGGGTGCGGTAGTAGCCCCAGGGGCGATATACCTGCTGATGATTCTTCGATTCCGTGCGTCCGGCTGCTTTCAGGGCCTCGACAATCTTCTTGGTGTCCTGCGCCTGATGTCGATCAGCCACCAGTACCGCATCTGCAGTCTCAACAATAATCAGGTTTTCAACGCCGACGGCGGTGACCAGGCGTGATTCGCTATGAATCAGGCTGCCATGGGTGTTGTGCAACATCACATCGCCATGGGTGGTGTTTTGGTCATCAGACGTTGCCTTCAGCTCATGCAGAGCATCCCAGGCTCCGATATCGCTCCATCCCGGGTTCATGGGAACTACAACCACATTGCGTACTTTTTCCATGATGGCGTAATCGATGGAATCACTTGGGCTGGTGGCAAAGGCCGTTTTATCGACGCGGGTAAAATCCATATCTTCGCTGCGCGAGGCAAAGGCACGTTCCGTCGCGTCAAGCATCTCAGGCGCATGCTGGCGCAGGGCGTTCAGATAATCACGGGCCTTGAATAAGAAGATACCGCTGTTCCACAGATATTTCCCGCTGGCCAGGTACTCGGCCGCTCGAGTGGCGTTGGGCTTCTCAACAAAGGCGGCGACCTCAAACCCTTGGCCTTTGGCATCACCGCGCTGGATGTAACCGTAGCCGGTGTGAGCCCGCTGTGGGGTAATACCAAAGGTCACCAGTTGCCCCTGTGCTGCCAGGGAACGGCCCTTTTCAACTGCCTGAA
The DNA here is from genome assembly GCA_041875495.1 of Halomonas sp. CH40. Classification (NCBI taxonomy): domain Bacteria; kingdom Pseudomonadati; phylum Pseudomonadota; class Gammaproteobacteria; order Oceanospirillales; family Halomonadaceae; genus Halomonas; species Halomonas sp. CH40. Next base: position 3,608,504 of record CP112982.1, on the reverse strand, counting down.
TAAAAGCGTCTTCATCCTTGATGACATGGTCCGCTGGCATGACCAGTATTTCTGCCTCAGTATCGGCCAGCAATGCGGCCGCGGCTGCCAGCGCAATCGCCGGCGCGGTGTTGCGGGCACAGGGTTCAAGAATAATCTGGGCGTTATCAATACCGATCTGGTGCAGCTGCTCGGCGACCAGAAAACGGTGGGTTTCATTACAGACCACTAAAGGTGGCTGGGCATTGTCGAGCAGCCTGACCCGTAAAGCGGCCTCTTGAAGCAGGCTTTGATCGTCCCGGTGCAGATTAAGAAACTGCTTGGGATATTCTTCACGTGATACAGGCCACAAGCGTGAACCCGAACCACCGGATAGGATTACCGGTATGATCATGCTGCCCTCTAAAGCTGGTTGTCGGTATCTTTTATTTACGTTTTCGTTGTTATTTGACGTTAATTAACTGAATCATACGCGATCTTGTGGATGTTGAGGAGTTATCCCTGCCTTCTTCAGGTTGTCTTTTGAATGTCACCGCTTTGTCACGCTTTGTTGGCTATCCTCGGATTTCCCTAAGGAACCGATTCCATCAAATCAGGTAATTTTCGATGAGTAATTTCAAACTTCAGTTATTGCATGCGGCGGATATGGAAGGCGGCGGTGGCGATCTTCTGAATGCGCCGAATTTCGTGTCAATTGTCGACTATCTTGAAGATCAGTATGCCAATACGCTGTTTGTGAGTTCCGGGGATCTGATCCTGCCGGGGCCTTACCTTGCCGCGGCGGGAGATGACAGTATTCAACCCGCGCTGCAGCAGGCGGCTGAACTGATTTATGACCTGCCGGAAGGCTCGCTTTCCGGTATCAGTGCTGAATCCGGGCGGATTGAAACCCTGCTGGCAGATCTGATAGGTATTGACGCGGTCACCTTTGGTAATCATGAGTTTGACCAGGGCACGGAGCTGATTGCCGATATGCTTGCGCCGATGCTGGGAGAAAACCCGACCCTGGAAGAAATCCAGTGGTTGGGGGCCAGCTTTCCTTATCTTTCTGCTAACCTGGATTTCTCAGCGGATGAAAATCTGGCTGGGTTGGCCACTGATCAAGTATTAGAAGCCGATGCCTTCCAGGCCACCGCCGATGAATTGTTGGCAGGTGCAACACCGCCCAAGATTGCGCCTGCCATGATTCAGCAGGTAGGCGATGAAAAAGTGGGGGTGATTGGCCTGACCACGCAGATTCTGGAAAGCATTTCATCCCCTGGCGAGACCCAGGTATTGGCCGGCGGCAGCAACGATATGCAGGCGCTAGCGGAGCTGGTTCAGCCGATTATTGATGATCTTGAAAACCAGGGTGTCAACAAAATTGTCTTGGCGTCTCACCTTCAGCAGATCCAGTTTGAAGAAGAGCTGGCAACTCTATTGGAGGGTGTCGATATAGTGATGGCCGGTGGCTCTAACACTCTGTTGGCAGACGCTGAAGACGCTGAGCGTGGCCTGTTCCCTGCCGCACCCGAGCCATACGATACATATCCGATCATTACCCAGGACGCTGCTGGTAATGATGTAGCCATTATCAACACTGATGCGGGCTGGCGCTACGTGGGCCAGCTTGTCGTTGAGTTTGATGAAAATGGTCGTCTGCTTGTGGACTCCCTGGACGAGGACACCTCTGGCGTTTACGCATCGACGGATGATCAGGTTGAAGCACTGTGGGGCAGTAAGGATGCCGCTTTTGCAGAAGGTACCAAGGGCGCTATCGCTGATACCCTGGTAGATTCTGTCGCTGGATTCGTCGCTGAGCAGGATGGCAATATCCTGGGCCTTAGCGATGTGTATCTGGTGGGCGAACGCGAAGCCGTACGCACCGAAGAGACCAACCTGGGTAACCTGACCGCCGATGCCAACCTTTGGTATGCCCGTCAGCAAGATGCTGATGTCATGGTGTCGTTCAAAAATGGCGGCGGTATCCGCGAGCCTGTTGGTCAGGTGGTGGTAGAAGGTAGCGATGGCGAGCCACGTTTTGAAGCGCCAGCAGGTAATGAGGCCATCGGCAAGCCAGAAGGCGGTGTATCCCAGTTGGATGCTGCATCAACGTTGCGTTTCAATAATGACCTGACCATTCTGACGCTAACCCGCGCCAAGCTAGTTGAGCTGCTGGAGCATGCGGTTGCGGCATCGGCACCGGATGTAACCCCAGGGCAGTTTGCTCAGGTCAGCGGGATTCAGTACAGCTTTGACTGGGATCAGCCTGCAGGTGAAAGAATCCAGAGTGCCGCTATTGTTGATGATGCCGGTGCGACGCAGGACATCCTCGTGGCTGGAGGCGAGTTGATAGGTAACGCTGATGAAGCCATCAAGGTGGTTACCCTGGGTTTCCTGGCCAACGGTGGCGATGGCTACCCTCTGGACGAAACGTCCATTCTTGAGCGTACTGACCTGGTAGAAAGCGATCTCAAAGAAGGGCAGTTCAACTTTGCCCAAGCAGGTACTGAGCAGGATGCGCTGGCCGAGTATATGGCGGCTATGTTCAGTGAAGTTGCTTACTCCGAAACAGAAACACCGGCCAGTGAAGATACCCGTATTCAGAACCTTGATGTCCGTGATGACAAGGTGTTGAATGAAGGCGTTGACCCTTTATTACGCTTGTATGACGGTGCGCTTGATCGTATAGCCGATAGTGAAGGTCTTAACTATTGGCTGGATAAAGTGGAAGAGCTGACCCTAAACGAAATTGGTGAATATTTTATTGGTTCGGAAGAGTTTCAGGCCACTAACGGTGGCCTGGATGATAGTGCCTTTATCGACCTAATGTATGTCAATGTGCTGGAGCGTAGCGCCGACGTGGAGGGCAAGGCCTATTGGGTAGAGCAGCTGGCAAGCGGCGACAGCCAGGGCGCTGTGCTGATTGGATTCACTGAGTCCGAGGAAAGTCTGGCACTGATGTAATATAGATTTTAACACCCTTGGGTGATCAAAATCTGACCCGAGTATGGCAACATGCTCGGGTTTTTTGTCGCTAGGTGTCTGCTGTGCTGGCTGGAGCCAGCGCCATGCTTGCTTTAAGCTATAGCGCTTTACACCGCTCGACATGGAAACCAGTTCATCATGCAAGCAGCTCCTCAAACGCATCTTAAGCACCTGCGTGTCGCCATTGTGCATGACTGGCTGGTGGTGAACGGCGGTGCTGAAAAAGTGCTCAAAGGGCTTGTAGATGCCTTTCCTCAGGCGGAAATCTTCACCCTGGTGCACACCCTCACTGATGGCGAGCTGCCCTGGCTAAACCAGCATCCTGTGCATACCAGCGGCTTGCAGCGATTGCCTTGCATAAAGCGTATCTATCGCCATTGTCTGCCCTTAATGCCTTATGCCATAGAGCAATTCGACCTGCGTGGTTTTGATCTGGTGATTTCCTCCAACCATGCGGTGGCCAAAGGTGTGATGACGCACCCCGGTCAGGTACACATCTGTTACTGCCATACCCCGATGCGTTACGCCTGGGATATGAAAGAGGCGTATTTGGACGATGCCGGTTTTCGCTTGCCAGGGATGGATGCTTATGTGCGCAAAACCCTCAAGCGCCTGCGCCAATGGGATTACTTTACGGCCACCCAGGTCGATGCCTTTCTGGCGAATTCCCACAATGTTGCCCAGCGTATTGCCAAATACTACCGGCGTGAATCAGACGTGCTCTATCCACCGGTGGATACTGACAGCTTTGCTTTGTATACCGGAGAGCGAGAACCTTACTATCTAGCGGCATCCCGGCTTGTGCCCTACAAGCGTATGGATCTGATTGTGCAAGCCTTTGTGCAGGACCCTCACAAGCGCCCGCTCAAGGTGGTAGGAGATGGCCCTGACTTCAAACGTCTGGCGCAATTGGCAGAAGGCCACGAGCATATTGAACTGCTCGGCTATCTGCAGGGAGAAAACCTGCACCGCCTGATGCAGCGTGCCAAAGCCTTTGTGTTTGCAGCGGATGAAGACTTTGGCATTGTACCGCTGGAAGCCCAGGCCTGTGGCACACCGGTGATTGCTTACGGCCACGGCGGTGCGCTGGAAACCGTCAAGGGTCTGGAGCACAAGGAGAATGCCACGGGTATCCATTTTTCTGAACAGACAGTGGCGAGCCTGCATCAAGCAGTTGAAGACTTTGAAGCGTACACCTTTTCACCCTCCTCATGCCGCTTGCATGCCGAGAAGTTCAGTGAAATCCTTTTTTCTCAGCGATTATGTGCACTGGTCAATAAAAAGCTCGGGGAGCGACTGGCACCACCTGATCAGGTTCCGAATACTCATATGAATTGAGCGCCTCTGAGGCTACCTTAAATTAACAAGGAGTGATGTGTGATCAAGGCTATCATCAAACAACGACTGCGCCCTATTGTAAAAACGCTGATGGGTTACCCGCCGTTCAGGCGATTGGGTCAGCGCCTTTTGGCCCCTTTTCCGCGCTTAAAAGGTTGGGTGATCCGTCTGGTTCAGGCCGGTCAGTATAGTGGGCTTGCTACATCAAACCGCATTGAAGGTTACGGCGAGCGACAGCAGCGTTTGATGAATGGACTGGAACATCGCAGGAAGCAGTCGTGACATGAATAGCCTCAGCATGAATCACTTTATCCTATATATAGTTGATGCTCGCCACATCTCGCATTTAACCCATCAGGATTGGCTTGACGTATTACTGGACGCCTTTGCCCGTGAAGACGCGGCGGATGTTGCCGCAGCCCATGTGTTACTGCTTGGCTTTGACCAAAACGCCTTGATGGCTCTGCATCGACAGCTGTTTGACGCAGGGATAGCCCCAGCGCGCTGTCATGCACTGCTACCGGATCAAGAGCAAGCGCTGTCAGCAGTCAGTGGCACTTTGGTGGATATTGTCATACAGCATATGGTGAATGCACTGGCGCCTTCCATCATCGTCAATGTGGCTAATGGTGAAGCATTGGAACGGCAAGGGCCAACACTGCCATCAGAAGGCGCCAACAAACCTAGCCTGGCGTTTGTGTCGCCTCTGCCACCTCAGGCGACCGGCATTGCCAGTTACAGTGCAGAACTACTGCCTTATCTTGCCTCGCATTTTACGCTGACGCTGGTCGTGGATCAGCCTGAAGTGGATCCTGAGCTAAGCCAGTCTTTTGAGTGCATTGATGCAGGTACTTTCAGTCAGCGGGCCAATGAATTTGATTACATTCTTTACCAGGTAGGTAATTCGCTTTATCACGCCTATCAGTTTGGTTTGTTGCAGCAACACCCTGGCATGGTGGTGCTGCATGATTACTTTTTGTTTGACGCTGTCTGGTGGCTGAATGAAAGTGGCCTGAAACCGGAAGCACTGACCCAGCAACTCTATACGGATCACGGCTACCCAGCACTGATGGCGCATGCTGAAGCCGCTCAAAACGCCCGCGGGGCCGAGCAATACCCGGTCAATGGCTTGGTCACTCGCCAAGCGGGTGGTCTTATCTATCACTCGGCTTTTGCTCGTTCATTGGCCGAACGCTGGCAGCAAGGTCATTTGCCACCCACCTATCTGATTCCTCACCTGCGCCAATTGGCGGAACCCTTTGACAAGCAGGCAGCGCGTAAAGCGTTGGGCATCGATACTGATGAGCGAGTGATTGCCAGCTTTGGCGGCATTAATCCGAAAAAACTCACTCATTTACTGATAGACGCTTTTCTGGGCGACGCACATCAACCAGCGGTCGCAAACGCCACGGGGCAATCTGTACGCCTGGTGCTGGTGGGCGCGCAACATAGCGGCGGCTATGGTGATGAGCTGGTACGCCGTTTAAAACAACATCCGTGCGGTCATCACGTCACAGTGACAGGCTACGCATCCCGTGAAGTCTACCAACACTGGTTGCAAGCGGCTGATATTGCTGTGCAACTTAGAACCCATTCGCGGGGTGAAACATCAGGCGCGATCTTTGATGCGATGGCCCATGGTGTTGCTGTGGTGGCCAACGCCCATGGCAGCAATGCGGAACTCCCCGAGCAAAGCCTCTGGCAGTTGCCTGATATGCCTGAAGCGCAACTGTTAGCATCATTACGTGATGCCTTATGCCAACTGTGTTCGCAGCATGATGAACGCGAGCAACTCGGGCAGGCAGGGCGTGAATATGTGGCGACGTATCTGGCACCGGAGCGTGTTGCAGAGCAATATCATCAGGCGATTATTGAAGCGCCATTGATAGCGCCGATTTACCGCTATGAGCACTTTCTGGATCAACTTGCGGCTCATGCGCCGTTGACAGAAGCGCTGCAAACACCAAAAACGGCTCATCAATTAACCCAGGTGTTGAGCGAGGTGGATACCACGCCGGATGAAAGCGCTCCACGTTTGCTGTTTGATGTCAGCACGATTGCCTGGGAAGACCTGAAAACCGGTATCGAACGCGTCACGCGGCGGATTGCCGATCACCTTTTGCGACATCCGCCGGCGGGCTGGCGGGTCGAGTTGATTTGCTGGGGAGGTGATGATTTCTATCTGGCGCGTGGCTTTGCCAGCCAACAACTAGGGATAGTGCCACCGGGGCCGGATACACCGATAGAAGCACGCCCTGGAGACCGCTACGTTACGCTGGAATGGGCCCCGCCGCTGCTTAAACAGGCGGGGCATGTCATGCGCCGTATGCGCGCCCAGGGAGTGCGTTTCTATTTTACGGTTCATGATCTGTTACCGTTGTCGCTGCCAGAGTGCTTTCCTGAGCATATTCCTGCCACCATGGAGGAATGGTTTGGCTCGATCCGTGAGCTGGCCGATGGCATTACCTGTGTTTCTCGTCACGTTGCCGACGTGGTGGAAGCTGAGTTGGATCAACGCTACCCGCCAGAGGAGTATCGGCCCTGGGTTAAACACTTTCATCTTGGTGCTGATTTCACGTCGCCAGTAGCTAACGCTAATGCCCGGCTCAGCAAAACTGAAAAACACTGGCTGCAGCCGCTGAATCAATGTCAGGGGCCTGTGCTGTTAATGGTTGGCACGCTTGAACCGCGCAAGGGGCACCGCCAAGTGCTGGAGGCGCTTGAGCAGTGCTGGGCAGAAAAAGTCGATATCAACCTGGTTATTGTGGGTAAGCAAGGGTGGCAGGTTGATGACCTGATTCGGCGCATCAAACAGCATCCACGCCGCAACCGCCAGCTTTACTGGGCAGAAGGAGCCAGCGATACCTTGCTGGAAACCCTTTATCAACGCAGTGATGTCTTGGTGGCGGCCTCTTATGGGGAAGGGTTTGGCCTACCGCTGATTGAAGCGGCCCATCATGGCATCGCCATCCTTGCCCGGGATATTCCCGTATTTCGTGAAGTGGCGGGCGATTACGCCACGTATTTTGATGCAGAGACGCCTAAGGCACTGGCTCACGCGCTGCAAGCCTGGACGCGTGACTGGGCATCCGGCGATCTTGTCTCATCTGAAGGTATGCCATGCCTCAGTTGGCAGCAGAGTAGCGAGCAGTGGCTGGCTGCCGTGCTTCATGATCACTTCTAATCCTATTCACCTATTGAAGGAGCCGTGCCCATGGCATTGTCTGGTAGCGAGCCACGCTCGCAACTGACGCAATGGATGCGTCATGCACTGGGTTGGTGGCGTCAGCATCTGCCGTTGATTATCCTGCTGACCCGTCAGGAACTGGTTGACCGTCACAAAGGCTCGGTGCTGGGACGGGTCTGGACGCTACTTTCGCCGTTGATCAATATTCTGGTGTTCGTACTGATCTTTTCGGCCATTATGGGAGCACGGCTTGAAGGTTTCGGTGCTGAGGTTGAACGTTTCACCTACAGTATCTATCTGATCAGCGGCATTCTTGCCTGGACGGCCTTTGCCAAGAGCCTGAGCGCCATAACCAATATTTTTATCGAGCGGGCTGGCATGATTACCAAGATCAACACCTCGCTGGCGGCTTTGCCACTTTCCGTACTGTTGGCTGAAGTGGTGGTGTACCTGATCAGTATGGTCTTCTTCGCCCTGTTTCTGATCATGATCGGTTTTCCTATCGACTGGCACTGGCTGGTTGTTCCCTTTGTGTTGCTGCTGCAGCTGATGTTTACTTATGCGCTGGGTTTTTCGTTGGCAATCCTGGCCGTTTATCTAAAGGATATTCGTGAAGGGGTAGCCGTACTGTTACCCGTGTGGTTCTGGTTGACGCCGATTGTCTATGTTGACGATATTATTCCCAGCTGGGCAATGGGCCTGATCAGCCTGAACCCGATGTTCCAGTTTATTGATGCCTATCGTGAATTGATTTTGTATCAGCGCCTGCCAGGCATTGCTGGGCTGGCCACCATGCTGGTGGTTACCGTGGGGCTACTTTACGCTGCTTTCTGGTTGCTCAAACGTACCGAACGAGATCTGCGTGACTCGCTTTAATGATCCGGCTTGCTTTTATGAATAGACTCGTTTTCATGGGCCTACACGCTTTCATGAACCAATAGAGCACGTTGCAAGCGTTTGGCGCATCAGGAGATAACATTGATCGTTGTTAAGAATTTGCGTAAATCCTTCAAGCTGTTTGCTTCCCCAAAAGAGCGCTTGAAAGAGGCCTTGACGGGCAAAAGTCATCATACCCAGCATACGGCGCTGAATGACGTAAGCTTTGAAGCTGCACCAGGAGAAGTACTTGGCGTACTGGGACGCAATGGCGCTGGAAAGTCGACCCTTTTAAAGCTTTTGACTGGCGTATTGATGCCTGACGCCGGCACTTTACAGATCGATGGCCGAGTGACGGGGCTGCTGGAACTGGGCACAGGTTTTAACCCGGAGCTCAGCGGTGTTGATAATATTCGCATTAATGCGCTAATGCTGGGAATGAGCCAGGCAGATATCGAGCGTCATCGTGATGCCATCATTGATTTCTGCGAACTGGGTGACTATATCCATGAGCCGTTGCGCACCTATTCTTCAGGTATGGTGATGCGTCTTGGCTTTGCGATTGCTATTCACGCCGAGCCAGCCTGCTTTCTGGTGGATGAAGCGCTTTCCGTGGGAGATGGTTATTTTCAACAGAAGTGCATCCAGCGTATCCGCCAGTTCAAGCAGGAAGGCGGTACGATTCTGTTTGTCTCCCACGACCTGAACGCCGTCAAGGTGCTGTGCGATCGCGCCATCGTGCTGGAAGGCGGTCGCCTGATTCATGACGGTGACCCGGAAGGGGCCGTCAATCATTATAACCGTATCATGGCCGAGCAGGCCGAAGGCGATGATTTGCGAGAGGGCGAATCCGGTGCTTTCGGAACTCAAGAAGTGGTGGTCACCAACTGCCATGTTCAAGGGCAGGACAGCGAAAGCCCGATGATTGCCAGCGGTGAAGTGCTGGAAATCCATCTGCAACTGAAGGCTAATGCCACTCTTGAGGATATTGCCCTGGGGGTACTATTGCGTGACCGTTATGGTCAGGATGTATTTGGCCAGAACACTCATCAACATCGCCAGGCGCTCAAGATGCGTGAAGGAGAAGAGCGGGAGGTCATCGTACGCATCAAGGCAGACATCGCACCAGGCAAGTACACCCTTTCTGCTGCCTTGCATTCCAGCGACCATCATCTGGATGACTGCTACTGGTGGCACGACAGCCTGGATACCTTTGAAGTGGCAGGCTACCGTTATAGTAAGTTCTCTGGTTTTTGCCGGTTAGACTGTTCTTTTAATTTTGAAGACCCCGCATGATGAACGCCCAGTCAGACATGGATCGATTGGTTAAACGCCTGAAAGATAAAGCGGCATTAACCGACGTTCAGGATTCGTTAGCCATAGAAAGCTGGCTCACACTATGGCAAGCGCGCCTGATACCGATCTTCAGCGCACAAGGCAGGCTTTATGAGCCCAAGGCACCGCGCCTGGCTGAACTATTGAGTGCCCATCTCAACGATTCAGCCTTCGTGGAACGTGCCTATCTCTTTCTGGTCGGGCGTTCTTCAGACCCGCAAGGCGCCAATTATTATCGTCAGTTGGTAGCAGAGGAGGGGCGCATCACTGCTTTGGTTACCCTCTTGCATTCTTATGAAGCTCAAGCCTATATCAAGCAGCAACAACTGGAATTACCCCGTCTGTTGTGCTGGTTGAGTGGTTGGCAGCGGCAATCAATGGCTTTACCCGGGTTGCGTCGTATGGGGGCTTGGAGTTGGCGGGTAGGTACCGGCATGCTGTGGCGCCGTTATGCACGACGTTGGCGGGAAGACGCTGAATATTACGCTCTTCTTGCCCGCCGGGGCGTGGGCCAGGAAGAGCTTCGAGCTCTTGCCAATACCCTGTCAGAAATGGCTGATGTCCAGAAAGCCATCGTAGCGCAGCTTAATACAGTACAAGATGCACGAACGTCGAGCGACTTTCAGCGCTGGCTGACTGCTGAACAAGCTCAAGCTATGTTAGACATCTTGCAGCATGCCCAGCAGGTGCTGGGTGCCAGAGAAGAAGGTACAGCATGAAAATTCTGGTGACGGCTAATCACACCCCCTTTATTGCCGGGGGAGCTAACTATCATGTTGAAGGACTGGTGACGGCGCTGCGACATTTTGGGCATCAGGTGGAATGTCTGCGCTTGCCTTTTCATTATGGTGAAGTGGAAATCGAACGCCAGATGGCATTTGCCGAACAGTTGGACCTCAGTGCACCTAACGATGTAGCGGTTGATCGTGTGATCAGCCTACAATTTCCCACCTATGGCGTACAGCACCCTGAGCATGTGATCTGGCTGATGCATCAGCATCGCGTCTGCTACGAACTTTATGATGCAAAACAGGCAAGCCCAGCGTTATCTGCTTTGAAACCGCAGGTAGAGGCTTTTGATCAGCGCCATCTCGTTAGCGCCAAACGCTTGTTTGCCAACTCCCCGCGTGTTGCCGAACGCTTGATGCATTATAACGGTTTGACTGCTGAGCCGCTTTACCACCCGCCCTATCAGGCTGAACACTTTTACTCTGCTAACGACTGGGGATATGTGGTTTATCCAAGCCGCCTTGAACCGCTAAAACGCCAGTCACTGTTGATCGAGGCGATGGCGCTAACGCGTTCTCCTGTCACATTGCTGCTGACTGGGGAGGGCAGCGAGCGGTATCAACTTGAAGCACAGATTGAGCGGCTGGGGTTAGGTCACCGCATTCGCATGCTGGGCCATATTTCCGAGCAGGAAAAACGCACCCTTTATGCGCACGCCTTAGCCGTTGCGTTTCCTACCTTTGACGAAGACTACGGCTACATCACACTGGAAGCCATGTTGTCATCCAAAGCGGTGATTACCTGTACTGATAGCGGCGGCCCAACGGCTTTTGTAGAGCATGGTGTGACCGGTTGGCAGTGTGAACCAGACCCCAATACATTGGCCGCTGCGCTGGATGACGCCTATGTAAACCGCAGCCGCACAAAGCAGATGGGCGAACAAGGACGAGAAGCCTACCAGGCGGCTGGCATATCCTGGCAGCGAGTGGTCGCCAAGCTCGTTTCCTGAAGCATAAGACAGGACGCAACGACGTCTACGGTGTTGTTTAGGTGTTGTCGTGTTTAGTTGGCTATCTGGGTTGCCGGTTAATGACCTGATGTACTGCCAGTATATTCTTGTTTTCCTGTGACTTTAGCTTTTACCGCCCTGTTTTCCATGAGAGCTGTATAATTAACGAAATTGAACGTAATAGTTCTTGATTACATCGTTTTCTATTTTAAAATTTAATAGTTGTTCATTTTATCACTATTGATTTTGGCCTTGTTATTTCACGGCTTTTTATTGATCCGGTAAATTTAATAATTGTTTACTTATTCCTGCGCCAAGGCTGTATTTTTTTTCACTAAAAATTAATTTTGATGAAAATTGTGTTTAGCCAGTAATAGAAAAAATAAAGCAATATAATCAGTTGCTTATACTTATTTAAAAATTGTTAAATGTATAATTTAATTAAATATGCTGTGCTGTCGGCGACGTTTTTTTCATTGGCATTGACTTAATTTTATTGGTGACATTACATTAGCTGAGTTCCAGAAGGTTTAAGTGATTCGTGTCACGCAATTGATAAAATTTAACATTCAGTTGTTGGCCGTATTGCAATCAGGAACCCGACGAATACCTTGAGCGCTCAAGGTAGATAAGTGCTATCAATTTTTAATTTGGTGGTATCTTTTTTCAGTGAGGAGACTATAGTCCCATGGCAACACAAGAGAATTTGAATCTAGCTCAACAACTTTATGTCGCTTACTACGGCCGTCCTGCGGACGCCGCTGGTTTGCAGTTCTGGGCAGAAGAAATCGAAGCCAATAGCATCGAATCAGTTGTTAGCGCTTTTGGTAACTCTGCTGAGTACACAGAGCGTTTCAGTGGTTTGGATAACGAAGCGCTGGTTAACGGCATCTATCAGCAGGCGTTTGGTCGCGATGCTGAAGCGGAAGGTCTTGAGTTCTGGACAGGCAAGCTCGAAAGTGGCGAATTGGATCTGGCAACCATCGCTCTGGCTATCGTTGAAGGTGCTTCTGACAGTGATGCGCCCGACGCAACGACACTGGCCAACAAAGTAGTTGCTGCAGATCTATACACCGCTGCTGCTGGCGAAGCGCATTCAGGCACTGCTGCTGACGAATATGCTGCTGGCATTCTAGCTGGGGTCAACGCTGATACAGATGTTTCTGGTATCGATCCCAGCGACTGGGTTGCAGGTATTCCATCTGAAGGTGGTGAACCTGAAGTTGGCGGTGAAATTGATACATCTGGTGAAATTTTCAGCCATACTGCCAATGCTGACACTGTTGATGGTACAGATCTGGACGACACCTTTGTTGCACCGATCACTACCATTAACTTTACCAATGGTAACACCTTAAACACAGGTGATGTGCTTGACGGTGGTGAAGGTGTCGATACGCTGAAAGCTGATCTGATCAATGACGCGTTCGTAACCGGTGGTGCTGGCGCAGTTCGCCCGACTACCGAAAGTATTGAAAATGTAGAAATCAATGCTCTTGATACAATTGATGAAAAAGAAGTTTATTTTAATGCTTCTCGCATGACAGACGTTGAGCACCTTGGTTCCTATAATAGCAATTCTCATCTTGTAGTTCAGGATATCACTACTCTGGATGCAGCGGGTAACAAGCGTGCTACATCTGAGTTGACATTCCGTATGGATCATACGTCCAACGCCAATTCTAGTGGTGTGGCATCTGATCTGGTAGTTTATTTCGATGAAAATTACTTAGTGCCGCGCACTGAATTTGGTGTGTCTAGCGTCGTGTTCAAAATGATGAACCAGGATAGCTACGATCAAAACGGCGGTGAATTACGTCTGGATGGTGTCTTCGTTCGTCGCATGGAGTTTGCTCTGGATGGTGAGCGTTATGATCTAGCGCAGTACATTGAAGAAGACCCGATGGGTTACGGCGATGAGTTCCGAACTGAGCGGGAACTGGTTGGGTACTTAAATGAAACTGCCCTGCCAGCTTTAGTTGCTGATAACTCTGATAATGCTGAAGCTCTATCTTCACTGAGCTTCACTATCGGTAACGTCTGGAACGATGGCAATCAAAATCGTCTAGGTGAAGAAATTGTTCTGACCGCCAGCAATGAGTACACACTGGAAACACGTGATGCTTGGCTGACAATTGATCAAGCTGAAAATGTTGCGAGTTCATACGCATCTAACCGTATTGAGCGTGCTGACCGTCAGGAAGGCCCGAACGATGAAATCATTTCTACCAACATTGAGCTGCACAAAGTTGGTCGTGGTTCTGAAGGTGGCGATGTCAAAGTTGGCGGTAAGTCTCAGAGTGTCAACTCAGATGGTATCCCAGTATTCAATGTCGACGTTCTGGGTGGCAGCGAGAAGCCGAGCAATGTTGGGTGGATCGGCACCACTAACGATGATCTGGAAGAAGTTACTATCGTGACTCATGAAGATTACGTGGGCGGTAATAACTTTGCTAGCCTGACTATTCGGGAAGGTTTCGGCACTGATGAGGAAGGTGCCCATACCGAGATGTCAAACGTCGATGCTGACGGCTTCCTGGGTGATCTGACTGTCGGTGGTTTTCACACTGACAACGCTGAAACCGCTGAAGCATTCCGCGCCTATAATGTAGATACTTTTTCTGCCACTGGCGGCGGCGATGTTACCTACTGGCATGAATCTGAAGCTGCAGTTGATCCGACCAACGAAGCAGGTGCATACAGCATTACGACGGGTGCAGGAAACGACACTATCAACGTCACAGGTACTGGTACTTATACCATTGCTACTGGCAGCGGTCGTGACACTATCATTCTTAGTGAAGAAGATACTTCTTCTACCATCGTGTTTGCCGAAGGCAATTCTGGCCGTAAATCTATCCAGAACTTCACAACTACTGACGATGGTACCAACGGTGCAGATATTCTGGATTTCACCGCTTGGTTGGACGGTATGGACGGTAACAGCCTAGATAGCAATCGTCTTGAAACTACGCTGGTTGAGAATGGCGTATTTACTGCCAACAGTGTTGTGCTTACCAATTTTGCAACTTTGGACACTGCCAACACTGTTAATCTGAGCTTTGGTGACATGACTGATAGTCAAGTCCTTTCTGCTTTGAATGGCGATGGCACCTACTCTGTTAGCCGTGACGCTGACCTAAGTGGTGGTGAGCAGAATTCAATCATGATGGTTGAGAATCCCGCTGGCAATGGCTTGTTTAAGCTTTATGAAGTGACAGCAGACAATGCTAATGGTAACAGCGAGTTTAACTCGGCTTCTTTGATTGGCTCTGTCAATTTCGGTGAAGAACAAACCTTTACCATTGATAATATTGCCTAATCTCAGTTTAGATATTATTTGAGTAATTCAGCTTAGCTATTCTCTCTAATTGTATTGAGAGACAACGAAACCCCCGGTCACGTATCGGGGGTTTTTTTTGGTTGTTTTTTTATACAATAAAGATTAAGCACTGATAACTTTTTGAAGCTATTTTATAAAAGGAAAAATTTTCCAATGCCCAATATCATCCCTCTACAGCATTCTGTACATGCAAACGCCGGTTTTCAGCGTGCGCGAAATTTTGAACACGCCCAGCAAGATCGTTTTGTCCCTGTGTTATTAGATGAGTTGTCACAGGTTATAACCACGATGCCGGTGTGTTTGATCCGTGATAGGTCTTCCTCTAAGGGCGAGCTGGATGGTTTTCGTTTGGTAGCTTTGCAAGCCTTGGAAGGCAATCAGAATCTTTACTTGAACCCTCAGACGTTGCAATGGATGAGTCGTTATACTCCAGCTTATTATCGTAGCTATCCTTTTGTGTTGGGAGTAAATTCGGCCCGAGAGAAACGGGTGTTGTGCTTTAATCTGGATAGTGGTCTATTACGCGAGCATCCCACAGACGACGATGTGTTGTTTTTTGATCAACAAGGGTCTCCTAGTCAAGAACTAAATGACACCATGCGTTTTCTTGAGGCTGCTGCACAAGGGCGTCAGAAAACCCAGAAAGCCGTAGAGGCATTGGAAGCAGTTGACTTGATCCAGGAATGGCCAATGAGCTTTAAGCAGGAAGAAAAAACTGTCGCAATTAAAGGGATTTATCGCATTAATGAGACAGCTATGAATGCATTGCCGGATGATACGCTACAGCACCTTCAGCAAATAGGTGCGCTTAAAATGGCTTATTCGCAATTGTTGAGCATGCCTCAGTTAAAAAATCTTGCCAAGCTAAGAGACCTGCATAGCAGAGCCGCTGAGGCAATCAACCAGCAGGATGTAAACGATCTACTAAACAGCGATGATAGCTTTCATTTCGATTTTGATAGCTGATGATCAGTTGAATTAATTTTTACATTGTGGTCCATCAACGGAGTGAAGCTCATACTCAAGCGGCAAAGTTTTTTATAAAAGGTCGTGCATGCCCTTCATCAATAATCTACATTAACTAATGTAGACAAAAATTTTGATGGAAGGGAGAAATGACCATGGAACGCTATATTGGTGCGGAGAGTGATGAGTTTCCTTATGCCGCGGTGACGTATATTGAGGCAACCTTTCCCGATGGGTCGACCATCTACGGTTCAGGCGCTTTGGTAGGGGTTAACGATGTGCTGACGGCAGCACATATTATTTATGACCCCCAGCGTGGCGGGCAGGCAATTGACGTAACGGTGGCGCCTGGCAAGGACGGTAATCGCTATCCGTTTGATTCATTTCAGGGCGTTAGCCTTGATTACTATAACCTGGCTCTGGACGAACCCAATTCGATTCGTCAATCAGAAAGCCAGAAAGACCTAGCTGTTATCGGGCTTGAGCATGCGGTAGGTGATGAGCTGGGCTGGTTTGAACTTACGCCTTTTTCGCAGGAGGTTGACTATAAGATCACTGGATATCCAGGCAAACATTTTGATGCCCAGGGAGCCAGGATGGTAGAAGCTGGAGGCACAGCAAGTAAGCATCATTATTACGACCTGATTGCGCTGGAGGGCTTTGCGACCAGCCCTGGTAACAGTGGCAGTCCAGTCTGGTTACAAAACGGCAGCACCATCGAACTGGCTGGCGTCGTGTCTACCCTGAGCTGGGCCGCCTTGGTGGAAGCCAGCTACGAGACGCTTCAGTCTTGGATCAATGGTAACGATGCGTTCATTTCACCAATACCAGCAAGTAAAGAGATATCACGCGAAGTGGTTGAACAAGCGACTGAAGAGGAAACATCCTCTTCTGGGCAAAATGCTAATGACGCTGAGTTGGAGCCAGAAAAAACAGAACCAGCTGAGCCCAACCCCAAACCCGTGCCACTCTCACCTTCATCAGATTCTGAAACTCAGGCACAAACTAGGTCAGTACCTGAACCCAAAGCAGCACCTGAACCCAAAGCAGCGCCTGAACCACAAGCTGAACCAGACCCAGATGCCATCGACATGCTTGCTGATCTCCTTGAAGCTAAAGGCTGGGGCTGGAGTGAAGTGCTAGGGCATGAATTGAAATCAACCGACACATTAATGCGTTTTCCTGGGTTGCAGGAAAGTGTTGATCCTGTGGTGCGCCTCTATACAGGAATGCTGGGACGGCTGGCAGACAGAGAGGGGCTTGAATACTGGGTTAAACAGTTGAATAGCGGTAATGGCCTAGATGAATTGGCCAAGGCGTTTGTTACCTCTACAGAGTTCTCATCTTTGGTCAGCCAACATGGCGGCGGTGATGAAGGCTTTATTGATGCGCTTTACCATAATGTGCTGGAACGCGCGCCGGATAGCCAGGGGCGCGTCTACTGGTTAAACCAGCTGTTAGGCGAAGCAGGTGACGATAAAAAAGCCCAGATTGCGCTCTCCTTCACAGACTCAGACGAATATATAACAGAGAGTTTTCCGTTGGTGCAGGCCACCAAGCTGCTTACCTGGGGCGTAAACCTCACAGAGATGAACCCTGCCAGCTTGGGGTTTGGCAGCGATATTTCCGCTCAGGAGATGCAGCTTGGTGAGGCTATTGTGCGCCTTTACAGCGGGGTCCTGGGGCGCGCGCCTGACGCTGAAGGATTTGGTCATTGGCTTGAAGCCGGTCAGCAGGAAAGTGGTTTGGTGGCGTTGGCAGAGGATTTTCTGTACAGCGAAGAATTTTTGAATGGGGCTGATGAGTTATCCACAGCGCAAGTGTTGGAGAGACTGTATCGCCAGGTGCTCGAACGTGAAGCTGACCCAGCGGGTGAGCGTTACTGGATGAACCAGCTTGAAAAGCAAGATCTTGGTATGGGGGAGATGGTGTTAGCGTTTACTGAATCCCAGGAATTTCAGCAAAGTAGCCAATCAGAGGTGGACGATTATCTGAATGAACACCTTCAGACGGAGTTGATAGGTGTAGAGACCGACCTGGAATCTTATTTGTTGGGATAACATAAGCGCTCAAAATACCTGAAGATACTGCCGTTGATCGGCCAATAATGCGGGAACTCTGCTGTTACTATTAATGTTTTTTAACCTTCTGGGTAAAAAACGTTCTATGCCGCGTTATATTGGTGATGAAAATAGTGAGTTCCCGTACTCTGCGATGGCCTATATCGAGGCGAGCTTTCCAGACGGCACGCGGGTGTATGGCTCAGGCTCCTTGGTGGGCCGCAATGATATTCTAACATCAGCTCACCTGGTATATGACCCGGCGATGGGGGGGCAGGCAACAAGTGTGGATATTACATTGGGCCGCGACGCTAGTGCCCGCCCCTTTGGAACAGTGAGTGGAGAAACCCTCGACTACTTTGAGCTTGATCCACGTAATGCTGGTTTCTTGTCAAAGTCAGAAAGTCAGTCGGATCTAGCGGTTATTGGTCTTGGTGATGCATTGGGTGACACACTTGGCTGGCTAGAACTGGCTGATTTTGAACCCGACGAAACCTATCAGGTAACCGGCTACCCCGGTAACTACCGTGAAAATGGCCAGCCCCGCATGATGGAAGGCAGTGGTCAGGTGGATCGAGACTCGATTTATGATGTCGCGCTGCTGGATAATTTTGAGATCAATGCGGGCAGCAGTGGAAGCCCGGTATGGACGATGTCAGGCAGTTCACCGCAAGTGATGGGTGTGGTATCAACTCAGAGTTGGGCAACCCTGGTTGAGGGGCAGTACGCAACATTGCAGTCGTGGATTGCGGGGAACGATAGTCTTATCGATTCGCTTGAAGAACCCGAGCCAGAGCCAGAACCCGAGCCAGAGCCAGAACCAGAGCCAGAGCCCGAACCAGAACCAGAGCCAGAGCCCGAACCAGAGCCAGAGCCAGAACCGGAGCCAGAGCCAGAACCGGAGCCAGAGCCAGAACCGGAGCCAGAACCGGAGCCTGCCCCAGAGCCAGAACCTGAGCCTGATCCTGAGCCCGAGCCCGAGCCCGAGCCAGAGCCAGAGCCAGAGCCAGAACCCGACCCCGACCCCGACCCTAGCATTGATCCCAGACAGGCGACTATCAATACCTTTACAGCACTTCTGGAAGATCGCGGCTGGAGCTGGCCTGAAGCACTGTCTGCAGAATTGGCTAATACTGACGCCTACCGGCGTTTTCCTGAGCTGAATGAAACGCTTGACCCAGTGATTCGGCTTTATACCGGCATGTTGGGGCGTACAGCAGATAAAGAAGGCCTGGAGTACTGGGTTACCCAGCTGAATACCGGCAACAGCCTGTACGAGCTTTCGCAAAGCTTTGTGACATCAGCAGAATTTACCTCTCTTGTTGATCGGCTGGGAGGCGGCAATGCAGGCTTTATCGACGCGCTTTATCAGAATGTGCTGGGACGCAACGCGGACGGCGAAGGGCGGGTGTACTGGCTCAATACTATGTTGAGTGATGACGCTGATAAAGCTGATATTGCACTGTCGTTTACGGATTCTGAAGAATACATAACGTCAAGTTACCCCTTGGTGCAGGGCACCAAGCTGCTGACTTGGGGCGTTAATCTAGAAAGTATGAACCCTGCTGAACTGGGCTTTGATAGCAATATATCGGCCCAGGAACACCGACTGGCAGAGTCTATTGTACGCCTGTATAGCGGGGTGCTTGATCGCGTACCGGATCGCGACGGTTTTGAGTACTGGCTGGAAGA
Organism: Halomonas sp. CH40; assembly: GCA_041875495.1. Taxonomy (NCBI): domain Bacteria; kingdom Pseudomonadati; phylum Pseudomonadota; class Gammaproteobacteria; order Oceanospirillales; family Halomonadaceae; genus Halomonas; species Halomonas sp. CH40. The sequence goes on along the minus strand of CP112982.1, from coordinate 3,589,023 downwards.
GGGGCAGGAGGAAGAAGGCCTGGTAACACTGGCAGAAAACTTCCTTGATAGTGAAGAGTTTCTTGGGGATGCCAGCGAACTTACCGCTGATAGAGTGCTGGATACCTTATACCGTCAGGTGCTGGAACGTGCCCCGGACCCTGAAGGTGAGCAATACTGGCAAAACCAGTTGCAGGCAGATAACGTAACGCTAGGCGATCTGGTGCTAGCGTTCACAGAGTCTGAAGAATTCCAGCAAGCCAGTCAGGATGACGTGGATGACTATCTTCTGCGTAACCTAGATGACGGTATTATAGGCGTAGGAACCGACCTGGATACTTACCTGCTGGGTTAGGGGTTTTTTACACTATTGGCAGAGGTTCTTCGGGTACCATGGATGGTATCATTTGCCCGTTAGGCGTCATCAGACGCAACTTCAATTCACAATCATATTTAAGGATCACCATGCGTTTTTTACTGATTTTGGCGGCGTCTCTTGCTTTGACCGGGTGTATCAATGTGCCTTTCGTACCGCTCATCTAAGCAGCACCAAGTGGGCCTTTTGATGCTGTAGCCGTTAGGGGGGGTAGCCATGGGTGTGCTGCGTGGGTTTGTTGGCCTTTTACTGCTGTCAATCGCCCTGTTGGGTTCTTCCACCAGTATGGCGAATACCTCTGCCTGGCAAGCGTTACAGGAAGGTGGGCAAGTCATTCTTATGCGCCATGCACTGGCCCCTGGCGTGGGCGATCCTGATAACTTCAACCGCGATGACTGCGCCACCCAGCGCAATCTTTCAGACCAGGGGCGCGCTCAGGCTGCGGCCATTGGTGATGCTTTTCGGCAACGCAGTATCCCTGTTGATGCCATCTATTCCTCGCACTGGTGCCGTGTGCTGGAGACCGCTGAGTTAATGGCGCTGGGGGATGTGCAGACGGTGGACTGGCTGGACTCTTTCTTTATTGCCAGTGAACGTTATGCCCGCGAACAGCGAACCCGGGAAGCTCGCCAGCAGATACTGGATTGGCAGGGCTCCGGCAACCTATTGCTGGTCACTCATCAGGTGAATATAACCGCCCTGGTGGGCGGCGGCGTCGCCTCTGGGGATATGGTGGTTGTGCAGCCTGAAGACGGTGAGCTCACGGTGATCGGGCGGCTTACGGATGTGCGCTAAGTGCTATGCTGGCGCGCCGCGATAATAATGCCACAGAAACAGCGCGCCAACGCTGCGCCACGGCGCCCAATGCTCAACCAGTGCGCGTGCCTGGCCGGGTGTCGGGCGTTTCTCCAGCCCCTTGAGTCGCCCCAGGGCGACGCGTAGTGCCAGGTCATCGGCGGGAAAGATATCAGCGCGCTTGAGGGAAAACATCAGGTAAATTTCAGCGCTCCAGCGGCCGAATCCGCGCAGTGCCGTGATGGCCTGAATCGCGGTGGCGTCATCCATGCTTTCCAGGGCCTGGGCGTCAAAATCGCCGTCCAGCGTTGCCGCCGCCAGCCCTTTGGCATAATCCACCTTGCGCCAGGAAAGCCCTGCATCGCGCAGGCGTTGGGCATCAATGGCCATGACGGCCTCAGCGTTCAGTTCAGGTAACTGATCACGAAGGCGCTGGAGAATAGCGCTGGCTGCCGCCGTTGATATCTGCTGACTGACAATGGTGGCGAAAAACGCCTCAAAGCCTTTTTCCCGTTCACGTGCTGGCGGCGTGCCTACCCAAGAAGTCGCTTTGGCAACGTCTGGGTCCGCTTTGGCGAGCGCCTGCATGCCCTGGTGGATCATGGTGGGTGTCACGCGGTCTCTCCTTGCCCTGTGCTACAGTCGGGCGCATGGTTGTGCGATAATGCTGCTTTATAGTGCAATACAACCTACTTGATCTGGAGGTGTCGCCAGGGCTGATTGCACTGGTTACCTTTAAGTTCCTTAGCCAATAGGGAAGCGCTGCATGTCCCAAGGTACGCTTTTTGTTGTTTCTGCCCCATCGGGCGCCGGTAAAACCAGCCTGGTGCGTGAACTGATCGAAAGCCTTGATGGCCTTCAGGTGTCAGTCTCGCATACCACCCGTGCGCGGCGCGAAGGTGAAGTCAACGGCGTTAACTATCACTTTACCGATGTGGCCGGTTTTGAAGCCATGATTCAACAGGGCGGTTTTTTTGAATACGCCCAGGTATTTGACCACTATTATGGCACCTCCCGTCAGGCCGTTCAGGTACTCCTGGATGCAGGCCAGGACGTGATTCTGGAAATTGACTGGCAGGGTGCGCGGCAGGTGCGTGAGCAGGTCAAGCATGCTGTCTCGATTTTTATCATGCCGCCATCGCTGCATGAACTCGAGAATCGCCTGGCCAGCCGCGGCACCGATGAGCATGCTGTGATAGCCCGGCGCATGCGCGATGCCGTCAGTGAGATGTCTCATTACGATGAGTATGACTACCTGGTCGTCAATGATGATTTCACCACGGCGCTGGAAGAGCTCAGGTCGCTGGTGATCAGTCAGCGTCTGACCTTGGCCTCAATGCGTGATCGGCATGCACCATTATTGGCTGCACTCTTGTCACAGCAGGCCAGCGTCGAGTAATCTATCGGGTTCTGGATATCTTTTTAGTCTATCGAGTTGGCCCGCGCTGATACCCTTAGGTGATTGCGCTGGCTGGCTTGCCGCCGTTATTACAGGAAGGCGCTTTATTTATGGCACGAGTTACCGTTGAAGATTGCCTGGATCATGTTGAAAACCGTTTCAAGCTGGTGATGATTTCCACCCAGCGAGCCCGCCAGCTGGCGCGCGGCTCCCGGGAAGCCCAGCTGCCCTGGGAAAACGACAAGCCCACCGTGATGGCGCTGCGCGAAATTGCCGCCGGTCTGGTTAATCATAGCGTATTGGATGAGCCTGTCGAGGCTGCGCCGCGACGTCCGGCAGCTGATGCGACTGTTTCCACCGACGATTGATAGCTATGTGAGGCGCGTTGCATGTTTACGATTGATGACCTGGCCGATCGTCTTGGGGGTTACCTGCCCGCAGATGAGATTCAGCAGGTTAAGCGCGCCTTTTACTATGCAGAACAGGCTCACGACGGTCAGCGCCGCCGCTCGGGTGAAGCTTATGTAACGCATCCGCTGGCAGTCGCCAATATCCTGGCTAACATGCACATGGATCATCAAAGCCTGATGGCCGCCATGCTGCATGATGTGATTGAAGATACCGGTGTCGACAAGCCTGCCCTGGAAGCACAGTTCGGCACACCGGTCGCTGAGCTGGTTGACGGGGTTTCCAAACTGACCCAGATCACCTTTGAAGACAAGGCGGTTGCCCAGGCGGAAAACTTCCAGAAAATGGTACTGGCGATGTCGCGGGATATTCGCGTGATTATCGTCAAACTGGCAGACCGTCTGCATAACATGCGCACGCTGGGTGCGCTGCGCCCGGATAAAAAGCGCCGTATCGCCCGCGAAACCCTGGAAATCTACGCCCGCATTGCCGGTCGTCTGGGGATCAATACCATCCGCGTTGAGTTGGAAGACCTTTCCTTCCAGGCCATTTATCCGATGCGTGCCGAACGTATCAAGCGGGCGGTGTCCAGTGCGCGTGGCCATCGGCGCAGCGCCATGCGTGAGATCCAGGCTACCCTGCAGCAAAGCCTGGATAATGAAGGGTTGAACAGTACCGTTATGGGGCGGCAGAAGCATCTGCTGTCGATTTACCGCAAAATGCGCGACCAGCGTAAACCCTTTGCGGAAATCATGGATGTGTTTGGCTTTCGGATCGTGACGGATGATGTTGCCAACTGCTATCGCATTCTGGGGGTTGTGCATAATCTCTTCAAACCTGTGCCGGGGCGCTTTAAAGATTACATTGCGATTCCCAAGGCTAACGGTTACCAAAGCCTGCACACCACGCTTTTTGGCTCGCGGGGCATGCCGATTGAAGTGCAGATCCGTACCCGTGAAATGGAAGCCATGGCGAATAACGGCATCGCGGCCCACTGGCTCTACAAGGCGGGGCAAACAGCACATCCGATTGCTGAAGGCAGCCGCGCCCGCGCTCGGGCCTGGGTCAAGGGTCTGCTCGAAATGCAGCGCCATGCAGGTGACTCGCTGGAATTTATCGAACATGTCAAAAACGATCTTTTCCCCGACGATATATACGTTTTCACCCCCAAAGGCGACATCATGGAGCTGCCCCAAGGCGCCACCGTGATTGATTTTGCCTACTTTGTGCACACCGATATCGGCAACAAATGCATTGCCTGCCGAATTGACCGCAAGCTGGCGCCTCTTTCAACCCGCCTGGAAAGCGGCCAGACGCTTGAAATCATTACGGCGCCGGCGGCGCGCCCTAACGTTGCCTGGCTTAATTTTGTCAGCACCGCCAAGGCACGCTCCGCCATTCGCCATGCCCTCAAGCACCAACAGCAGGCGGAAGCCCTTCAGCTGGGGCGGCGTTTGCTGAACAAATCGCTGGCGGCGTTTGAACTTAGCCTGGAAGAGTTGGAGGAAGGCGTCATCGAGCGCGTACTGAAAGAGCTTGATGTAGATGATCTGAATTCGCTGCTTGAATCCATCGGCCTGGGTGAGCGAGTAGCTCATGTCGTCGCGCGGCGTTGCGTGGACATGGCGGAAGGCGAAGGCGCCCACGCTCATCAGGTCAATAACGGTGAACCTGTGGTGATCAGCGGAAGTGAGGGCATGGTGACAAGCTTTGCCCGCTGCTGTCATCCACTGCCTGGGGATGCCATTGTCGGCTATCTTTCCATGGGCAAAGGCTTGGTGGTGCATCGTGCCGAATGCAGAAACATTATCGATAAGCACGATCCGGACAAGCTATATACTCTGGAATGGTCGGCAAGTATCGATGATGACTTCCCGGTTGCGCTGCGTCTGGAAATTGAAAGCCGTCGTGGCCTGGTCGCGGAACTTGCTGCCCTGGTGACTGATGCCGACGCCAACATAGAACGTATCAGTATTGAAGAGCGCGATGAACGCCTTTCCACCGTCAACCTGACGCTGGCCGTCAAAGGGCGCGTCCATCTGGCCCGGATTATCAAGCGTCTGCGCAATCTCCCCAATGTGGGCAAAATTACCCGCTTGGGCAAGTAAGTCTTTTTTCCTACTGTCCAACCTCTTAAGGAGTGCTCAAGATGAGCAATAAAGCCGTTATCAATACTGAAAAGGCACCGGCAGCGATCGGCCCTTACTCTCAGGCAATCAAGGCAGGTAATACTGTCTATATGTCTGGCCAGATTCCGCTGAACCCGGAAACCATGGAAATTGTCTCGGACGACTTTGAAGCCCAGGCCCGTCAGGTATTCAGCAACCTGCAGGCCGTCTGTGAAGAAGCAGCAGGCTCGCTGCAGGATATCGTCAAGCTGAACCTCTATCTGGTTGATCTGGGCAACTTTGCCATCGTCAACAAGGTGATGGAAGAATTCTTCACCGCGCCTTACCCAGCGCGGGCAGCGGTAGGCGTCAAGGCGCTGCCCAAGGATGCCCAGGTAGAAGCCGAAGCGGTGATGATCGTCGGCGACTGATCGGGTTCTTCAGGATGTTGACGGAGAGGCGTCAAGAAAGCCGCCTTCCTTCAATACCTGCTGATAGCCTTCCCGGAAGCTCGGGTAGCGAAAGGTATAGCCACTGTTGACCACACGGGAACTATCGCAGCGCTTGCTGGCCCGACGGCGCAGCGGCGATTGCACGGTTTCTGTTGCTTCTACCTTGAGCTGTTTCGCAATCCAGGTCATCACGTCATGCAGGGCGGCGGGTTCGCAATCGCTGCCCAGATAGATGTCTTCCAGGGCCTGGCCCTGCTGGTCGCAGTACATCAGGTGTTTGAGAATCCCTGCGCAATCATCACGATGAATACGGTTGGAATACATCACGGGCGTAACCGCCGCGACGCGCCCTTCAGCCACCTGGCGAATAAGGCGGTCGCGCCCCGGCCCATAAATGCCGGAAAAGCGCACCACACTGCCGGGTAACCGATGGTTGATCAACGCCTGTTCGGCCTGACACATCAATACACCCGAAAAGCCCGACGCGTCGGTCGGACTCTGCTCATTGACGGTTTCGCCTTCCTGCTGACCATAAACGCTGGTTGATGATACAAAAAAGACCCGCTTAGGCGGTGTTTCCTGGCGTTCAAGGACGCTCAGTACGCGCTTCAGGCCCTGAGGGTAGGCACTTTGATAAGCGCCTTCCTCGAAGTGGTCCGCACTGACGGTATAGATAACATAATCTGCCTGGGGCAATGCCTTGGCATCGCCTTCATCAAGGTGGTCAAGGTCAAGCGCCAGAGGCTTGATACCGCTGCCTTCCAGCGCCTCAACATGGCGGCGAACGCCGATGACGCTATGGCCTTCATCAATCAGCTCGCGCCCAAGGGCTGTGCCGATGTCGCCACAGCCAATGATCAATACGCTGAATCCCATCTGGTTTTACTCCTGCGATAAAGTATCCCTATTAGCGCCTGCTTCCCTCTATTAGAATGCTATAAGGGTTGGCGGGCGTTGGCCGGTCGGCCAGCAATGGACGTTGTCGCGCGGGTGACGACGACACCAGTGACTGCCACGAGAGGATGCCACTGCGCTTTATGACTTTAACAGAACTGCGTTATATCGTAACCCTTGCCCAGGAACGTCATTTCGGACGTGCCGCAGAGCGTTGCCACGTTTCTCAGCCGACGCTGTCGGTGGCGGTCAAAAAGCTGGAAGAAGAGCTTGATGTGGCGCTCTTTGAGCGCTCCAAGTCGAATGTACAGGTGACTCCGCTGGGGGAAAAGATCATTGCCCAGGCGCAGCGGGTGCTGGAACAAAGCAGCCAGATCTTTTCGATGGCCTGCGCCGGTAAAGACCAGCTTGCCAACCCCTTGCGCATTGGTGCCATCTATACTATCGGGCCTTATCTTTTCCCCCATCTGGTGCCGGCTTTAGCCGCTGCCGCCCCGCAGATGCCGCTGTACATCGAAGAAGGGCTGACCGGTACCCTGCGCGCCAAACTGCGTAGCGGTGAGCTGGATGTGATTATTGTCGCCTTGCCGTTCAATGAGACCGATGTTGTCACCCGGCCTATCTACGAAGAGCATTTCGAAGTCCTGATGCCCTCTAACCACCCTTGGGTGGAGCGTGCCACGATTTACAAGGAAGACCTGCTCAAGGAACGGCTGCTACTCCTTGGCGAGGGCCACTGTTTCCGCGACCAGATTCTTGAAGCCTGCCCGGCCATCACCCATAAGCTCAACAGCCCCAATAACACCCTGATTGCCGAAGGGGGCTCACTGGAAACCATTCGTCATATGGTGGCGTCACGGCTGGGCATTACCGTCTTGCCCCAGTCGGCGCTCGGTACGGAGAGCTACGAAAATACCCTGCTGGTCAGCCGCCCCTTTGCGCCGCCGGCCCCCACCCGAACGGTCGCGATTGCCTGGCGAGCCAGCTTTCCACGGCCCAAGGCGATTGATGCCTTGATTCAGGCCATTGCCCAGTGCCGTAAACCCCTTTGCGAGACTGGCCTGCCGTCATGAGTAGCCTGGAAGCGCCCGTCACGGCACTTAAAGGCGTCGGTGAAGCCCTGGCGCTGAAGCTTGGACGGCTGGGCATAGAGAAGATCAGTGACCTGCTGTTTCATCTCCCGCTGCGTTATCAGGATCGCACCCGGCTGACGCCGATCGGCAGCCTGCATGCCGGTCAGGAAGCGGTGATCGAGGGCGAGGTAACGGCCAGCGATGTGGTGAAAGGGCGGCGGCGCAGCCTGCTCATCCGGCTGAGTGATGGCAGCGGCATTTTGAGCCTGCGGTTCTTTCATTTTGCGCCCGCCCAACAGCAGCAATTGCGCCCTGGCGTGCGAGTGCGTGCCTTTGGAGAAGCTCGGGCGGGTGCAACGGGGTTGGAGATCTATCATCCTGAATACCGTTTGACCAGCGCTGGCGCAGCCCCGGTAGAAGAGTACTTTACCCCTATCTACCCGACGACCGAAGGGCTCAATCAGGCCCGCTTGCGGGCGCTGACCCAACAGGCGCTCGCCCAGCTGGATGCCCACCCTGAGGCTCTGCCGGATGTGATTCCCGCAGCGTTATTGGCGCGCTTCAACCTGCCCGGCCTGCATGCCAGTTTGCATCTTCTTCACCAGCCGCCGCCGGAGATGGATCTGGAGCAGCTGGCCCAGGGTCAGCATCCTGCCACCCGGCGGCTGGCGCTTGAGGAGCTGCTGGCCCACCAGCTCAGCCTGCGCGAGGTGCGTCTACGCATCCAGTCAGACGGCGCCCCCGCGCTGCCCACAGGGCGCAATCTGCAGATGCGTTTTCTGGCCCAGCTGCCCTTTGCCCTGACCGGCGCCCAGGGGCGGGTGATTGAAGAAATTGGCCTGGACCTGGCCCGTGCCGCGCCGATGCTGCGCCTGGTGCAGGGCGATGTGGGCTCCGGCAAGACGGTGGTGGCCGCCATGGCGGCCCTGTCAGCACTTTCCGGTGGCTGTCAGGCAGCGATGATGGCGCCCACTGAACTGCTTGCAGAGCAGCATTACCAGGCTTTCAAGAGCTGGTTTGAACCGCTGGGAATTGACGTTGCCTGGCTGGCTGGCAAGCTCAAGGGCAAGGCACGGCTGGATACCAAGGCCGCCATTGCAGATGGACGCGCGCGGATGGTAGTGGGTACCCACGCCCTGTTTCAGGAAGACGTGATCTTCCAGCGCCTAGGGCTGGCGATTATCGATGAGCAGCACCGCTTTGGGGTTCACCAGCGCTTGGCGCTACGTGAGAAAGGCGCCGACGGTGGCCTGACGCCCCATCAGCTGATCATGACCGCCACGCCGATTCCGCGCACCCTAGCGATGAGCGCCTATGCGGATCTGGATGTTTCAATCATTGACGAGTTGCCGCCAGGGCGCACGCCGGTCAAGACGGTGGTCGTTTCTGACGAACGTCGCCCGGAAGTGGTTACCCGCATTCGTACTGCCTGCGGCGATGGCCGTCAGGCTTACTGGGTATGTACCCTGATTGAGGAGTCTGAGGCGCTGCAATGCCAGGCGGCTGAAGTCACCCGTGACGAGCTGACGGAAGCCTTGCCGGAGCTGGCGATTGGCCTGGTGCATGGGCGCATGAAGGCCGCTGAAAAAGCCGAGGTGATGGCAGCCTTCAAGGCGGGCGAGCTGGATCTGCTGGTGGCCACCACCGTCATTGAAGTGGGGGTGGATGTACCCAACGCCAGCCTGATGATCATTGAGAACCCTGAACGGCTGGGGCTTTCCCAGCTGCACCAGCTGCGCGGCCGGGTGGGGCGAGGCAGTACCGAGAGTTTCTGCGTCCTGCTTTATCATTCACCGCTATCCAAAAGCGCCCGCGAACGGCTGGGCGTGATGCGCGATACCAATGACGGCTTTCAGATTGCTGAAAAGGATTTGCAGATTCGCGGGCCAGGTGAAGTGCTGGGCACCCGCCAGACCGGCCTGGCCCAGATGAAAATCGCTGATCTGGAACGCGATGGCGACCTGCTTGACAGAGTGAGCGCCCTGGCCCGAGAGCTGCAGGGCGAACCGCATGTGAGTGCTGTGTTGGTGCGCCGCTGGCTGGGCGAAGCCGCCGGGCGCTACGGCCAGGTATGAAAGTTTTCAGTGGCGATGGCTGGGGGAGGCGCTGCCTGTCAACCGGTTGGCCACATCCACAATAGGGGGCAGCTGGGTGGCAATCAGGCGCAGCTGGCTTTGCACTGGGCGATAAAGCTCGGCTCCCTCGCCATTCGCGGCTGGATGGTCTTCGAGATGTTCAAGCAGGCGTTCCACATCCTTATCAATGGCGCCGCATGGCTCGCCGGATGCCAGCTGCCCGGCAATATAATCCATCAGAGCGCTGATGCGTTTGGCCACAGGAATTGACTGGGCGTCATCCTCATCGTCCGCCATGCGGTGGCGGTGCGCGCCGAGAGCGGAGAGGTGACTGAGCAGTATGTTCGACAGCAGCAGAAAGCGCAGCCCGCTGTCCGCATCCTGGCGGCGGTAGTGGCCCGGTTCATGGAGCATGTTGTTTACCTGGCTGGAAAAGGCTGCGTCGCTGTTGTGGGCATTGCGCCGCGCCAGCCGGTAGCTGAGATCATCCTGCTTGCCGGTGGCATATTGCTGAATGATTTCATCCAGATAGTGGCGATGGCTGGTCATCACCCTGGCAGCGGTGCGGTAGAGTTTGCGCCCCTGCCAGTCGGGGAAGATAAAGAAGATTGCTAATGCGGCAATAAAAGCGCCAATCAGGGTATCGAACAGCCGCGGCCAGATCAGATCAAAACCGTCGCCTACCTGATTGAACCCGCACAGCACCAAGAGAGTGATGGACGCCGTGGCCACCAGATAGTGTTTTTCGCGGGTGGCAAAAAACGCCACCCCGGCGGCAACCGCCACCATGCTTTGGATAGCCGGTTGGGGAAACAGGCTGATCAGCGCCCAGCCGACAATCAGCCCGAGCACAGTGCCAATGATGCGTTTGAACAAGAAGCGCTTGGTGGTCGCGAAATTGGGTCGGCAGACGAACAGTATGGTCAGCAGTATCCAGAAGCCCTGTTCCGGGTCCAGCCACTGCAGCAGTAAAAAGCCCGCGACCAGGGCAATTGATAGCCGTATGGCATGTCGAAAGGTAGGTGAACCCAAAGTCAGGTTAAGGCGGACACGCTGCCAGGCTTCCTTGAGGTTGCCCGGCGAGCGGTCGAACAGGGCGGTGTCCTGACGCGGCTGGCTGGCGGCCGGGTTGTGGGCGCTGGCGATCTGTTTTTCCAGCGTGGTCAGGTTATCCGCCAGGGCATTCAGCGGTTGCATCAAAGGGCGCCATTCGGGCTTGTCCTGGTCGCGCAGGTTGGCAATCGAGGCGCGTAGATCGGCCAGCGCCTCTTCGCTCTGGCGATGGTCAAAGGTGCGGTTGAGTAACAGCGACTTGGCCAGGCGACGGCAGGCTAGCCCTTGCTGATCCAGCAGCCGCTGGCAGCGAAACAGCACATCATGGTGAAAAAAGGTCTCGGTCAGGGCGCTGTAGGGGTAATGGGTGGAGCTGGCCCGTTCGTGAATATCCTGGGCGATGAAGTAAACCTGCAGATAACGGTTCAGCTTGCGGCTGCCGCGCTGGCCTTCCATGCGTCGTAGCAGCATTTCCTTGGCCTGATTCAAGGCTTCCACGACCACGCCATTCTGGCGCGCCAGCGCCATCCGGCGCGCTTCGATATCCACGCCGCGCACCGGCTCAAACAGTTCTGCCTTGAGCATCAGGTATTTACCCAAGGCTTTATACAGGCGCGCCATGCTGAGCTTGACCGGCTGACGGGAAAACAGCGCGCACCAGACCACTGAAATCAGCCCGTACCAGGCAGCGCCCAGCCACAGTAATAGCTGGCGCAGGGTGACATCATCATCCACGCCGCCGTGCTGCTCGATATTGATCATGGAGTAGATCGAGAGAATCAGGGTGGCGGAAGCGATGGTGGCGTAGCGCTGGCCAATGGCGCCGAGCATGATCAGGCCAAAGGTGGCACCCGCCAGCCATAACGCCATCAGCCACGGCCAGGGGAAAATCCAGCGGATGATCCAGGAAATCAGCGCAAAGCAGACGAGCGTGACGATCAGCGCCTGTAGCCGCCCTTGCCAGCTGTCATCGGTTTCGGCCAGGGCGCTGGCAATAATGCCCAGAAACAGCGGGATGACAAAGCCAATATCGCCCCATACCGATATCAGCGCCAGGGCACCACTGAAGGCCACAAATACCCGCAGGCTGTAGGCAAATTTATCCAGTGTCCAAAGGCGACGTAGCGACAGGGTAATGGGCATGAGGTGATCAGCTGAACTCCACAGTCAGGGTGATGACATAGGGCTTTAAGAGATGATTGCCGTCAACCAGAGAGTACAGTATAGGAGAGAAAGCTGGCTAATCGCCACGCCGCTATGGGTAAGCGGCGTGGTCGGGGCACTCACGACTACCGGTCATCGCCTGTGACTGCCAATGCGCGAGGTTAAAGGTGCTTAAGCAAGGACTGTAACTTGGTCATGTCGGCGGAATCACCGACTACCCTGACCTTGTCTGCCATCATGCCATCGAGGAAGGCCTGCTGGGTTGGCTTCTTTAAAATCTCAAGCGCGGTGTCAGCATCTGCAAAGCGCAGCTCCAGATCAAGATCAACTGGCAGGCCTTTGGCGGAGGTGATGCCTTCCGGCGACATCCGGTAGTAGCGGCAGATACTGAGATCTTCGGTGGCCACTCCCCAGTCTAACCGGCGCATGCGCTCAAGCTTTTCGCGAAAACGCGGCTTGCGACGCAAGGCACGTTTAAGCAGCAGGCCCAATAGCCATAGCACCAGCTTGAGTTTCATCAGGAAACAGCATCCTTGAGGGCCTTGCCCGGCTTGAAGGCAACATTTTTGCTGGCCGGAATCTGCAGTGGGGCGCCTGTCTGAGGGTTTTTGCCAGTGCGTGCAGCGCGCTCGCGTACCGTAAAGGTACCAAAGCCGATCAGGGCAACGTCTTCACCCTTGGCAACGCTGTTGGTAATCTCATCAAGTACCACATTCAGTACCTGGCCGGCCTTTTCCTTGGACATATCAGCATTTTGGGCAATCGCGGCCGCAAGTTCAGGTTTGCGCATTATCAGTCTCCATTAAAGTGGTCAAAATAGACAGTTCAAACGGTAGTTGAATTTGACCGCAAAAAACAGCGTTCAAGTGTCATATAGTGTTTCGCTAAAATCCTATGCCTTATCAGGGTTAGCCTAGCAGTGCGGGAGCCGCTCTGGAAAGGGCCACCTTCTGACGTACGCAGTGGCCTGTCAACGCAAAGCCAACCAGATTGCCGCTGTTATCTTCCGCCAGTGCGGTCATGTTGTGACCGTCGGCGTCGATTTTCCAGTGGACGGGCGTCGTCTGGGGCGGATAGGCAACCACTGGCAGTAGCGGGGTTTTGACCAGTACCGGCCAGGCGCCGAAATGAACCGGCGTGGGCGTGCCGCCCAGCGTGGTGGCAAGCGCTTGAGCGCTGGCCTGCAGCGGTTGCACATACATGGCGTTGACCCCGTCAATGCAGGCCACATCGCCTAGTGCATAGATATCTGGGTGGCTGGTTTGCAGGGTGCGGTCAACCGTAATGCCCCGTGCTGAAACGTCCAGCCCGGCGGCCTCGGCCAGGGCGCTACGTGGCGCAAGGCCGGTGGCCATCAACACAATATCAGCCTCGACGTGGGTATTGTCGTTATTGCTGCCAGAGTTGGCGGGCGCCAGCGTAAGGTGAAGCGTATCGGCGTCGCGGCAGGTAATGTCGCTCAGGGTGTGCTCAAGCGCCAAGCTGATCCCCGCTGTGCTGAAGGCCTCGGCCAGGGCGTCACCCAGGCGTTCCGGCAGCAGGCGCGGCAAGGGCGCGCGCTCCGGCGCTATCAGAGTGACCTGATGTCCACCGGCATGAAGGTCATTGGCAAACTCGCAGCCGACAAGCCCGGCGCCGATAATCGCTACCCGCGCAGGGGCGTCGCCAAGGGCTGCGTGGAAGTGGCGGTAATCGTCAAGATCATTGATGGTGAAGCAGCGTGACGCACAGGTATCCGGCAGCTGAAACGGCATACGCGGCGCGGCACCTGTGGCCAGCACCAGAGTACGGTAAGTGTAATTCAGCGGCGCTGGCTGGCCGCTTGTGGTGTCATGGCCTGGCTGGAGTGTTAACTGGTGGGCCTCGGGGTCAATGGCCGTGACCTGGGTGGTTGCCAGTACCCTGGCGTCGAGTTCTTCGGCCAGTGCCTCGGCACCGCGCTGGGCAAGACGGGCAGGCGGCAGGTTTTTGGCAAAGCCGGTCGAAAGCAGCGGTTTGCTGTAATCATCACCGCTGTCGCTGCTGATCAGGGTAATCGAACGGGTATCCCCTGCACGGCGTAATGCTCGGGCCAGGCCAATACCTGCCATGCCCGTACCCACAATCACTAAATCGGCGTCAGTAGACATGCTGTTCCCTGTTGAAGTGGCGTTATCAGAGCGTCATCGTGCCCCATGGCAGAACGTCTCATCATGGTACACTAGCGCTCTCATGGCGGGGTCTATCAAGGCGATTGATCGTGTTGGATAACCGACACCGCTAACCATTGATCTTAAAGAGCCAGATTTTGAACGCAACGCTTCCAAGACATGCCATGACACTGCAATCACATGCGCTGCAACTGCCCGTTCGCTGGGTGCCTGCAGCGGCTGCGCGTCCGGCCATGTCGGCCTTCTGGTGGCATTGGGTGGCGTCGACGGATTCCTTGACGGCGCGTCTGGTGAGCGCAGGCAAGGGGCGGCGCTTTCGTGTTCGGGTGCTGCGCCAGGGGGTGGGTTATCCCAGTGTGGATGAGGCCACAGCGCTGGGGCTGCCCCTGAGGCGTTATGTCTGGCTGCGCGAAGTGGCCCTGTGCCTGGACGATACGCCTTGGGTGGTGGCGCGCTCGGTGGCCCCGCTTAGCCAACTTCATGGCCAGCGCCTGGAAAGGCTGGGGGAGCGCTCGCTGGGCAGCTGGCTATTTCAGCAGGCGGATCTGCGTCGCGGACCGATCGAGGTTAGCTGTCATGCGCCGCGCTTTGTGGCGGCCAGCGGCCTGTGGGGGCGGCGGTCATGTTTTTACCACGCCGGTATGTCCCTGCTGGTACAAGAGCATTTTCTGACCGCCATGGCTGATGCACTGGAAGGCCCTTCACGCTAGGCTATCAGGGTTCACATTTTTGACTGCCCTGGCGTTTGAGTACCCGGGTTCCGCACGCACACTTTATTAATGGAGTCAGCATGGATCGTTCGCTTCTGCGCCCTGGTGGGCTTGCCCGCCTACCGGATTTTCTGCAGCTTACCCGGCTTGATCGTCCAATTGGCACCTGGTTGTTGATGTGGCCAACCCTATGGGCTCTGTGGCTGGCGGCTGAGGGCGTGCCTGAACGCGGGCTACTGTTGATTTTTACTGGCGGTGTCTATGCCATGCGCGCAGCGGGCTGTGTGGTGAATGACTACGCCGACCGGCATTTCGACGGCCATGTCAAACGCACCCAAAACCGCCCGCTGGCGAATGGGCGCATCAGTGAGCGTGAAGCCCAGCTGCTGTTTGTGGGGCTGGTAGCGGTGGCCTTTGTGCTGGTGTTATTTACCAATCTGTTTACAATTCTGCTATCGATTGGCGGTGTGGTGCTGGCGTTTATCTACCCCTTCATGAAGCGTTATACCCATTTCCCGCAGGTGGTGCTGGGAGCAGCGTTTTCCTGGGCGATCCCCATGGCCTGCGGCGCTGTGCTGGGCTATGTCCCCCTGGAAGGCTGGCTGCTGTTTTGCGCCAACCTGCTGTGGACGGTGGCCTATGACACCGAATATGCCATGGTGGATCGTGACGATGATCTTAAAATCGGCATCAAGTCCACGGCGGTACTGTTTGGCCAGGCTGACCGCTTGATCATTGGCCTTCTGCAACTGGCAACGCTGGGCCTTCTGGCAACGGTTGGCTGGCGGCTGGGGTTGGGTGGGTTTTTCTGGCTGGGGCTGACTGCCATGGCGGCGACCTTTGCACACCAGCAGGTTTTGATTCGTGGGCGCGAGCGTGAACGCTGCTTTCAGGCCTTTCTCAATAACCACTGGTCGGGGCTGCTGGTATTTGCCGGTATCGCGCTAAGTTTATGGCCGACGGTGGTTTAAACCTGCGCGAATAGCCCCTTTGTCATCTAAATGTCATCAAGTCATGGTGTGATCGTCATGGAAATGTCTTGTTTAACACCTTGAGGCTTTGGAATGACCGCCAAGACCGTTTTGATTGTCGATGATGAAGCGCCCATCCGTGAAATGATCGCGGTGGCGCTGGAAATGGCTGACTATCGTGTGCTTGAAGCGGACAACGCCCAGGATGCCCACGCCATGGTGGTCGACCATCAGCCTGATCTGCTCTTGCTTGACTGGATGATGCCGGGCACCAGCGGGATCGAGCTGGCACGACGGCTCAAGCGTGAGGAAACCACCGCTGAAATGCCGATCATCATGCTGACGGCCAAAGGCGAGGAAGACAATAAGATCCAGGGCCTTGAAGCCGGTGCTGACGATTACATCACCAAGCCTTTCTCACCGCGTGAGCTGGTCGCCCGGCTAAAAGCCGTTTTGCGGCGTACCACACCGCGTGGCGTGGAAGACCCGATCGAAATTGAAGGCTTGCTGCTTGACCCGGTCAGCCATCGCGTCAGCGCCTATGGCAAAGCGGTAGATATGGGCCCTACCGAATATCGTCTGCTACAGTTCTTCATGACCCATCAGGAGCGTGCCTACACCCGTAGCCAGCTGCTGGATCAGGTCTGGGGAGGCAATGTGTACGTAGAAGAGCGCACCGTGGATGTACACATTCGCCGCTTGCGCAAGGCGTTAATTGATCACCATCACCTGATTCAGACGGTGCGTGGAACCGGCTATCGTTTCTCTGCACGGGGGTAAGGGTGCGTCTGTGGAGCCGTGAAATATGGCGTTTACTCTGGTTAAGCGCCCTGGGCTGTGTGCTGGGGGCGATTGTCGGCAGCGCAGGCTTCGGGCTGGCGCTTGGCCTGGCGGCTTGCCTTGGCTACCATCTTTACCAGTTGCGTGCCCTGCACCGATGGCTGACCCTGCATCCCCATGATGAACCGCCCGCTGCCGTAGGCCTTTGGGGCGAGCTGTTTGATCGGCTGTATCGCTACCAGAAAGGCCAGCGGATCACCCAGAACCGCTTGCGCGCTACCCTGGGGCGCATCCAGGAATCCTCAGAAGCCATGCGTGACAGCGTGGTGATGCTCGATAGCCACGGCGACCTTGAGTGGTGGAACAGCGCCGCCGCCAAGATGCTGGGTCTGAAGACCGCCCAGGACCGTGGCCAGCATATTACCAACCTGCTGCGTGATCCGCGCTTTGTGGGCTACTTCAATGCTCGGGAATATGGCGAACCGCTGACGCTGGCATCGCCCATCGACGAGCGGCGCATCCTGCAATACCAGATTACCCTCTATGGTGACGATGAACGTCTGGTGATGGCCCGCGATATTACCCGCTTGCACCGCCTTGAACAGATGCGTCGCGATTTTGTTGCCAACGTCTCCCACGAGCTGCGCACGCCGCTCACCGTACTGGCTGGGTATCTGGAAACCTATTCCGACCTGGCCGAGCAGCTGCCGCCACGCCTGGGCCGCAGTATTGGTCAGATGCAGGCCCAGACCACCCGGATGCAGAATCTGGTCGATGACCTTCTGCTGCTGTCGCGCCTGGAAATTGATCAGGGAGGCGACGATCACGCACCGATTGATATTGATGCCCTGCTGCATAAAGTCGCTGACGATGCGCGGGCGCTGGCCAAAGAGCAGCATGATATCCATCTGGTACTTGGCAGTAATGCGCAGCTGATGGGCAGCGAGCAGGAGTTGCGCAGCGCAATTTCCAACCTGGCCTTCAACGCCGTGCGCTACACGCCAGAAGGCAGCCAGATCACCCTGCACTGGGTCTGCGACGCCCAGGGTGCTTACATAGTGGTGGAAGACGATGGCGACGGCATTGATCCGGTACACATTCCGCGTTTGACCGAGCGCTTCTATCGCGTTGATAAGGGCCGCAGCACGGCGACCGGTGGAACAGGGCTGGGTCTGGCAATCGTCAAGCACGTGCTGCTGCGCCACGATGCTCAGCTTGAGATTGATTCTCACCCGGGGGAAGGAGCACGTTTTTGCTGTCACTTCCCTGTGACGAGGCTGGTGAGTGGTGAATCGTGAGTTGTGAATGGTTGAGTTGTTAGCGAGAGGGTGCGGGTTGGCGGTAGTGGCCATCCCACATCAACACCGCTCCGGCGACGGCGCCGGGTAGCAAAAACAGGTTGGCCAGCGGTATTAAGGTCAGCAGCATCACCAGCCCCCCATAGCTCAGGCTGTGCCACCAGCGGGCCGAGAGCCGCAAGCGCATATCAGCAAAGCTCACCTTGTTGTTGTCCATCGGGTAATCCAGGTAGGTAATCGCCAGCACCCAGGCTGAAAACAGCGCCCATAAAAACGGGGCCAGCAGATTGAGTACGGGTATCCAGCTGATGACGAACAACACCAGCATGCGGGGCAGAATATACCCCAGCTTGAGCATTTCACGCTTGAGCGTATCGATTGCTGTGCGGGCCAGGCCACGGTCGTCAATAGGCGCCTTGCCGGTGGCTCGGGTTTCAACCTTGGCAGCCAGAAAGCCATAAAAAGGCGCGGCAATCAGGTGGGTGACCACGGTAAAGGAAAAGAACACCACCGCGATCAGGCTGATCAGAAACAGCGGCCAGATCAGCCAGGAAAGCCATTCCAGCCAGCCGGGCACCAGGCTCATCCAGTAGGCCAGCCAGCCGTTAAAGCGCTGCCATACAAAGCTGATCAGCCCGGCGTAAACAATGAAGTTGACCACAATCGGGAAGAAGATATAACGCCGCAGGCCGGGTTGATAGACCCAGCGGGTTCCCCGGGTGATGGCGGTTAACGCATTGATCATTCAAAGTTTCCTTATCAAGGGTCGCGACACGAACGGGCCGCATGCTGGATGCGGCCCGTAGGGTTCTATGTCAGCCCGTACTTTATCAACTTCTACATTGCTAACCTGTGCTGGCCAGCAGGCGCTGGCCCTCCAGTATCAAGTGCTCAGGACTTGCGATCAAGCACGGTCGCTTCCAGGGTGTCCGGGTCGCTGTGACGGATATCCAGACCCTTGACCAGATAAACGACGTGTTCAGCCAGGTTGTCGGCATGGTCGCCAACCCGCTCGAGGGCGCGCAGAATCCACATGACACTCAGCACTGAGGAAATCGAACGGGCATCCTCGGCCATAAAGGTAATCAGCGAGCGCATGGCGCTGCTGTATTCGTCGTCCACCAGTTCGTCTTCGCGCACCACCTCAACGGCCAGCTCAAGGTCAAAGCGGGCAAAAGACGTTAGCGCATCGCGCAGCATCTTGCGCACGTGCTCGCTGATATGACGAACTTCCACCAGCCCGCGTACGACATTGTTGTTTTCGCTTAGCGAGATGGCGTTGCGGGCAATCTTGCTGGCTTCATCGCCGATACGCTCCAGATCAGATGAGGCGCGAATGACGGCAAGTACCAGACGCAGATCCGAGGCCGCAGGCTGGCGGCGCGCCAGTATGCGGGTACATTCTTCGTCAATCTGCAGGTGCAGATCGTTCACTTCACGGTCATTGTCGCGCACCTTGCCAGCCAGCTTGCTGTCATTTTCCAGCAGGGCCGTAATGGCATCCTGAACCTGTTTTTCCACCAGGCCACCCATGGCCATCAAGTGGGTTTTCAGCTCCTCCAGCTCCTGGTTGAACTGACGTGAGATATGTTGGCTATGGCTTTCGCTGTTGATTTCCATAATGTGCTCCTGATGGCGGTTGCGGGGTGATGAAATACATTGTTAGTAGGTGCCGGATCGGGTCACCGACCTTCCTGTCAGTTGATGCGCCCAGTGATGTAGTTTTCAGTATGGCGCAAGCGTGGGTTGGTGAATAACTGGTCTGTCGGGCCGTATTCGATGAGTTCACCGTGACTTAAAAAGGCAGTGAAATCGGATACCCGAGCGGCCTGCTGCATGTTATGGGTGACCAATACCAGGGTCAGCTGCGATTTCAGGTTGCAGATCAGCTCCTCGATTTTTAGCGTCGACACTGGATCAAGCGCTGACGCGGGTTCATCAAGCAGCAATATCTCGGGCTGTACGGCCAAGGTACGGGCAATGACCAGGCGTTGCTGCTGCCCACCGGACAGCTGCCAGGCCGACTGATGCAGACGATCCTTGACCTCGTCCCACAGTGCCGCCGAGGTGAGCGCCCATTCAATAATGTCATCCCGCTTGCGCTTGGTCATGCGGCCCTGTAAACGCAAGCCGAAGGCCACGTTTTCATAAATCGACATGGGAAAAGGGTTCGGGGTCTGAAAGACCATGCCAATTCGCCGCCGCAATTCGGACACGTCGATGTCGGGTGAATGAATGTCGATGCCCTCCACCATGATACGACCTTTATGCGAGGCTTCATCGTTGAGGTCATGCAGACGGTTGATGGCCCTGAGTAAAGTTGATTTGCCACACCCTGAAGGGCCGATAAAGGCGGTCACCCGGTGGCGAGGTATCTCCAGCGTCAGCTCGCGCAGCGCCTGCTTACCTGCGTAGGCCAGGCTGAAGGCATCAATGCTCAGGCAGCTTTGGCCTTGGCGAGACATGCCATTGAGGCTTTCATTGGACGCTAACATGGCTGACCTCGCTGACGTCTTAGATAATGGCGCAAGAATATGGCAGTTAGGTTAAGCACCAGCACAATCGTAACCAGTAAGAGCGCCGTTGCGTAGACCAACGGAATGGCCGCCTGAACATCGTCGCCGTGAAAGGCAGTATCAAACAGATGATAGCCCAGATGCATGAACTTGCGTTCCAGGTGTAGATAGGGGAAGTCGCCATCCAGCGGCATCTGCGGGGCCAGTTTGGCAACGCCGACCAGCATCAGGGGGGCGACTTCACCTGCTGCGCGAGCCACCGCCAGAATGACTGCCGTCAGCATGGCGGGCATGGCCATAGGCAGTACGATGCGGGTCAAGGTTTCCAGACGGGTCGCGCCCAGGGCAACGGCGCCTTCGCGCTGGCTATCGGGAATGCGTGCCAGACCTTCTTCGGTGGCGACAATCACCACGGGCAAGGTGAGTAATGCCAGGGTCAGGGATGCCCATAACAGGCCGCCGGTGCCAAAGGTCGGAGATGGCAGGGTATCCTCAAAAAACCATTGATCCACCGAGCTGCCAATACCGTAAACAAATACCCCCAGACCGAATACGCCGTAAACAATCGAAGGCACACCCGCCAGGTTGCGTACGCCAATCCGTACCAGCCGGGTCAGGCGGCCTTGATGGGCAATCTCGTTCAGATAAATCGCGGCCAGCACGCCAAAGGGCATGACAATCACCGACATCACAATCACCATCAGCACGGTGCCAAAAATCGCTGGCCAGACGCCCCCGCCGGTATTAGCGGCTCGCGGTCCTTCACTCAGAAACTGCCAGACACCGTGCGCCCAGTAGCGCAGCTTTTCGCCAATGTGCATGGTGTTGGGCCGCTGGGCACGGTGAATATCCGCCAGCGCCTGGCGAATGGTCTGACCGTCTGCCGTTTCCAGTACCAGGGTCGCCTGGGGGCGGGCATTGGCAGGGGCTGCCAGGGCAGTCTCCAATGCCTGCCAGGCGGCTTCGCCTTCCAGGCGTTGCTGGCCGTATTCGTAGGCAGAGAGGTAGCCGATAAAATCCCCCCACGGGCTGCGCTGCAGGCGCAACAGCGTCGAGGGTGTCTGGCGTGAGGCTATGCTGTCTATTGCTACCCAGCGCCAGCGGGCGCCGTCGATATCCCGGTTGGCGGTAAAGTAGAGCCGCTCTTTGCCGTCACGCTGGGGCAGCGCTGTTTCACGCACGGCTTCCCCGGCAATCACCTCGCCGGAATCCAGGGTGGCCACCTCCAGGGTGGATGGCCAGAAATGACCTAAACCACGGGTCAGTAACAGGGCCAGCAAGAGCCCCAACATACATAGCGAGAGCGCTACACTGGCAGCGCACAGCCATGGCCAGACGCGTTTCATGCACTCCCCCCCATGCGTTTCAGGCGGGTACGCAAGCGCAGTCGAACCGTTTCAGCCAGGGTATTGACCAGAAAGGTGAAGCCAAACAGCAGCAAGGCGGCAAAGATCAGCATATGGTAAGTGCTGCTGCCAGGCGCTGCTTCCGGCATCTCTATGGCGATGGCGGCGGCCATGGAGCGCATGCCTTCAAAGGGGCTGGCGCTCAACAAGGCGGTGTTGCCGCTGGCCATCAATACAATCATGGTTTCACCTACGGCACGTCCGGCGCCGATCATCACCGCAGAAAATATCCCTGGCCCGGCAGCCGGCAGGGCGACTTTCCAGAGTGCCTGCCAGCGGTCAGCCCCCAACGCCTGGGCACCTTCCAGCAGGGCAGGTGGCACATCCGAAAGGGCGTCTTCCGCCAGGGCATAGACGCTGGGAATCACGGCAAAGCCCATCGCTGCGCCGACTATCATGGCGTTGCGCGTGGCATAATCAATGCCCAGCTGCAAATCAAGAAAGCGGCGTAAATCTTCGCCTAGCAGGTACTGTTCAGCCAGCGGCGCTGCCCAGAGCGCGAGAATGACCATCAGCGCAAACCAGGGGATCAGCCAAAGGGCGGCGCTGCTGAAAGGAAGACGCTGGCGCCAACGCTTATGCAAGGCATGCCACAGCATGCCCGCCAACAGGGCGCTAGCAGGTAGCCAGACCAGCAGCACCAGTGTGGACGTCAGGTGCCGCTCCACCCAGGGGGCGAGTATCAGCCCGGCAATAAAACCGATCACCACGCCAGGAATGGCTTCCATCATTTCCAACAGCGGCTTGATGCGGGTGCGCTGGCGAGCGGGCATATACATGGCGGTGTAAACAGCTGCACCCAGCGCAATCGGCAGGGCAAACACCATGGCGGCTAACGCGGCCTTTAATGTTCCCCATGCCAATGGCGAAAGCGAGCTGATCAGCGCCATATCGTTCATCGCCAGCAGGGGGAAGCTTTCCCATAGCAAGAAGACTCCAATTGCCAGGATGGCAGCCAGCACGGCAAAGGCACCCGCAGTAATCACCGTCGTCGCAAAGCGATCCAGGCGTTGACGATGAGGGCGCTGGCAGCGCGGACCTTGAGGCAGTGTCCGAGGAGCTGAGGATGAAAGCCGTGGTGGCTGAGTCATGGTGATAGCATGGTGCAGACTGAGGTCGCAGAAGGTGGTTGGTAAGACGCTTGTCATGGCCTAGCACACAGCGTAAGACTTTTTTATGACATTTAGATGACATTTTGCCGGGCTGTCAATCAAGAACTGTTACCAGAGGGCTTGCTGTTGACGGAGAGTTTCGCTTAGCGGTACAAAGCCCGCTGAACGAGCAATCTTTTGACCCTCGGGTGAAAAAATCAAGCCTAGCAGGGCTTTTTCCGCCGCAGGCAAGGGTTGTTCAGGCGGCGCATTGACATACAGATAAAGATAGCGCGAGAGTGGATAGTCACCGCTTTGCACGCTGTTTTCACTGAGTGCGATGGCTTGGCCTTCGGTATTGATCAGGCTGACGGCTTTAACGTTGGGCGTCAGGTGATGGTAGCCTGCGTAACCGATGCTACCGGGCGATTCGCCCACCGCGGCGACCACGGCGGAAGCCCCAGGGTGCTGGCTAAGCGTGGGGCGAAACTCGCCGCCGCACAGGGCTCTTTGTTGAAACAGGCCGTAAGTACCGGAGGCGCTGTTGCGCCCGTGCAAGGCAATCGCGCCAAATGGCCAATCCTGGGTGGCGGGCAGTTCCTGCCAGCGGCTAATGGCGGCGTTGGCACCGCACTCGCGGGTGGTTGAAAACAGCGCATCCACCTGCTGGCGAGTTAGCTCGGCAAGCGGGTTATGACGATGCACAATGACCACCAGGGCATCGCGGGCGACCTTGAGTTCCAGTGGCGGGTAACCATAACGCTGCGTGAAGGCCTGGTGCTCGGTGTCCGTCATCTGGCGCGACATCGGCCCTAGCCGCGTGGTGCCCGCTATCAGTGCTGAAGGAGCATTGGCCGAGCCGCTGGCCTGAAACTGGATGTTGATGTCTGGGTGGCGTTGGCTCAAGGCCTCGCCCCAGCGCAGAATCAGGCCTGCCATGGTATCTGAACCAACGGCGCTCAAGGTGCCGCTAACCGGCGCTGCCACTGTATTGGCTGAGGCTAACCCTGATAGCAGTAGCACCCACAGTAAGGCGGCGCACCCTGAGCGGCGGAGAAACACGAAAGATGTCGCGCAGCTGTTCAAACAAAGGCCCTCATATGGTTAACTGCTGCTATATTATTGCGATGCAACAAATAGTTGGCTGTTTGCCTGCTGATCTGAGTATTGATTTGAGTAGTAAAAGTAACATGACCTCTTATGCCCTGCGCGAAAACAATAACCCTAAAAAGCGACGTTTATATGACTCTTTTGGATAACCAGGTAAATAACGACGTGGATGACGCACCGGCCCCCACCGGCCAGCTTACCTTGAAACTACTGGCTTCTCGCCAGGATACCAACTTCTATGGTGATATTCCGGGAGGCTGGCTGGTCAACCAGATGGATCAGGCCGCCGAGCTTGCGGCGGGCCGTGAGGCGGGTGGCCGCACAGCGACTGTGGCCATTGAGGCCATGGATTTTCTAAGCCCGGTGCGGGTGGGCTCAATGGTGAGTGTCTTTACCCAAGTGCGAGAAATCGGCCACAGCTCTCTTAAAATAGATGTCGAGGTGTGGGTTCGCCCGCCCTATGGACAGCGATTGGATGAGCGCCAGAAGGTCACTGAAGCGCGTTTTGTGATGGTGGCGCTGGATGACAACGGCCGAATCCGCTCGGTACACGATACGATCTGACTGTTTTCGCCGGTAACAATAAAACGCCACCGCACTTAGCGGTGGCGTGGATATCGATAGAACCAAGCGCCATTAGCCGCCGACGCGTTCACGGTTTTTCAGGTAGGTAAATTCGCCGCTGTCAGTGACAGGACGCACCAGTTCCTGGAAGGCGCGGTAGGAATCATAGACCTTCTTGGAATCTGCATCGTTTTCAGTCTGTTCGCGGATAACGTCCTGAGAGGCATCATAAAGCGCTTGCATCACGTCTTCCGGGAAGGCGCGTAGCTTGACGTCATGCTCATTGACCAGGGTATCGAGTGCCTGGGCGTTGCGGTAAGTGAACTCACTGATCATTGACAGGTTGGAAGCGCGCGCAGCCTCCTCAACCACGGCCTTGAGGTCATCCGGCAGGGCGTTCCAGGCGTCCAGGTTAACCGTGCCTTCCAACACCGCACTGGGCTCGTTCCAGGCAGAGGTGTAGTAGTAATCGGCAACCTGATGCAGGCCAAATGCCAGGTCATTGTAAGGGCTTACCCAGTCGGCGGCATCCAGGGCGCCGGTCTGCATGGCGGTAAAGATCTCGCCGCCGGCAATCGTCACTGTCGTCACGCCAATGCGGTTCATGGCTTCACCGGCAAGCCCCGGCAGGCGCAGCTTAACGCCCTGCAAGTCTTCCAGTGAGTTAATCTCTTTCTTGAACCAGCCGCCCGGTTGAGTTGTGGTGTTACCGACCGCAAACGGCTTGAGGTTGTGCTTGGCGTATAACTCGTCCCAAAGTTCCTGACCACCGCCGTAATACAGCCAGGCATTGGTCTCCTGAGTGTTCATGCCAAACGGCACCGCCGTAAAGAACTGGGAAGCAGCGACTTTGCCACGCCAATAGTAAGAAGCGGAATGGCCCATTTCAGCCGTGCCCGCAGACACCGCATCAAACACTTCCAGCGCTGGGACCAGCTCACCCGCCCCGTGAACGCGGATACGCATTCGCCCGCCGGAAAGTGCCTCAACGCGTTCGGCAAACTCATTGGCGCCAGTCCCCAGGGCGGGGAAATTTTTCGGCCATGAGGTCACCATGTCCCAGGTGATTGTTTCCTGGGCATTAGCAGTTGAAACAAAAGGCGCGGCGGCGATACCCGCAGCGCCAAAGCCAGCGGTTTTAAGAAAGTGACGGCGTTGCATAATGAGCAGAACTCCACATCTAGGTTTTTTTATCAAGCGCCATAAGCGCAGTGTCCACAGATGAGTATGCGCCAAGCAGGTTTTGCAGGGCAAGCGGAGGGGGCAAGTATGAAAACCCTTACCTTAAGGTCTCTACCTCAAACGCCACGATTTGGCGCTTTTGGCTGGAAAACTCCACGCCGATCAGGTGGATGGGCTTGCCGCTGGCAAGGTGTTTCTCGGCGTAGCCTTTGGTTTTGATCTGTTCCAGGGCCTTGCCTTGTGGTTCTTGCTCCACCACCTTGAACTCAAACAGATAAATGTGGCCGCCAAAATCAACGCTCATATCCACCCGGCCTTTGCGGCTGGCATCTTCCACCGTCACGCCCATGCCCAGGGCGGCAAAATGGCTGTAGAAGACGCTGGCATAATGCCCTTCGTACTGGGCAATCGGGTTATTGCGATACCAGTCGTGGGGCAGGCCAGCGTAAAGGGCTTTCAAATGGGTTTCCAGGCCAGCCAAGTCATGTTTATAAAGCACATCGAACAGCGCCAGCTGGTAGGCTTGAGCCTCGCTATTGCGAATACCCAGCACGGGTAGCAAAAATTCGTTCAGGCTGCTTTCGACTTCACGGTTGGGAAAGCCCAGTGAGTAGAGGCGGTAGCCAACCATCGGTTCCTGGACATCCTTGATGGTGATGTAGCCAGTCTGAAACAGCAGTGCTTCAGTGGCAATGTCGTCGATATCAAACCGACCCAGCAATTGGGCCTTGGCTTGAAGCGTGCTCAGTTGTGGGGTGAACACACCGCGTTCTTTCAGCAGATTGATCAGAAAAGTCGGCGTGGCACTTTCAAACCAGTAGGCGCCAAACTCACGTTTTTGCAATAACAGCAGCACATCAAAAGGATTGTAAACGGTTTCAACGGCGCGGCCTCCCCAGCGGTAGCCGTTATACCAGCGGCGGATTTCTTCTCGGTCAAGGCCCGGAAGCTCTGGCGCAAAAACGTTATCAATATCTTCGTCGGTATAGCCGCAGATGGCGGCATAAGGTGCATCGAGAGTGATGTCATTGAGGTTATTCAATCCCGAAAACAGGCTTACCTTGCTGAACTTGGACACCCCGGTGAGCAGCACAAAATGCAGGTAGGGGTCGGCGTCCTTGAGGACGCTATACAGGTTTTTTAGCCCTTCACGCAGTTCGCGGGCGCTTTCTGCATCAAGAATATTATCCAGTATCGGCTTGTCATACTCATCAATCAGCACCACGACAGGCCGCCCAGACACCAGGCGTGTTTGCTGGATCAGTTCTCGAAAGCGCCCGGCGATACTTTTATTGTTGAGCGTGACGCCCAGCCGCTGGGCTTCAGACGCCATGATCTCCTGGATATGTTGATCCAACGCTTCGCGGCTTTGCAATACGCCATCTGAAAAGCTCAACCGAATCACAGGGTAGGTGGACTGCCAATCCCACCTGTCATGAATATAAAGCCCTTCAAAAAGCGCTTCACGGCCTTCAAACAGGCACCGCAGGGTATCCAGCAGCAGGCTTTTGCCAAATCGCCGTGGGCGTGAGAGAAAATAGTACTTGTTCTGGTTGGCCAGCTTTTCAATAAAAGGCGTCTTGTCGACGTAGTAATAGCCGCCTTCGCGGATATCCGAGAAGGTCTGTATCCCAATCGGGAGCTTACGAGTGTGCATCCTTGACATACAGGCCTCCCAGCATGAGGGGTGAGAGCAGAGGGTACATTATGACGATGAGTGTAGAGTTTAGCATCTTGATGGAGTCATTCTGCTGGAGGGTGGCGAGTGCAGCAAAGCAGTCCAGTGCCGCTACACAGCGGCACTGTTTCAAGACTTGTTCAAGCGCTTCCCAAAGGCAGTGGTATCTGGCTGGTTATTTGCTGCCTGCTTTCCATTGGAAGCCAAACCCGTAATGCTCGTCGGCTGGCTTATGGCTGCTGAAGTAATTGACTTCCTTGGAGATGCTCAAATCGCCATTTTTGTTTTCCAGCATGGCGATCACACAGAAATTCTCGTTCCGTCCGCTGGCATCCATCTGGATTTCAATTTCCGGCTGGTCAGGCGCCTTGATGGAGACCCGGCCGTTGGTTTCAGCCCAGTTGGCGACACCTTCATAAATGAACGCAAACACCATGACACGTTTGATATCGCTCCACTGTTTACCATTGATGTAAAGGTTCTCACCCTGGTTGATAGACCCCGTGCGGTCATCGCCATCCAGAAAAATGTAGGGTGGCTGTTCCAGGCTGCCAAAGTGCTTGCCCAAGGCCTGAACAATCCCCTTGGACCCATCCTTGAATTCAAACATGCAGCCAAGATCAAGATCGATACCGCCCTGTTTGCCCATCAACGAGCCCAACAACCCCTTCTTGGCCGTGCCTGCGGTCTGGTTCCAGTTGAGGTTGATATGGATTTTGCCGAAGGAGGCGGACTTTTTCTCCAGCGAAATGGTATCGCCTTTCTTGTCCAGGGTGATTTTGCTGAGATTAACGGAGGATTTTTCCTGAGGTTTGGGGGGTGGAGTAGGAGCCGCTGCTGGAGTGGGTGGTGACTGATTGGGCGACCCTTCGACTTCAACGCCAAAGTGCTCAGCCAGAGGCGCCATGCCGCCTGCAAAGCCCTGATCAACGGCTTTTACCTTCCAGTCACCATTGCGACGATACAGCTCGCAGACAATCAGGGATTTCTCGGGGCGCCCCGCACCCTGGCCACTAAAGTCAAACTGATCAGTACTCCCGGTCAGTTCAAAGCGGTAACCGTCTGATAACGCTGACAGCCCAGGGTCAGCGGTCAGCACAAAGGCGATACGTTCAAGGTGGCCAGGGACTTTGCTGAGATCAACCGCAAAAGTAGCGCCTTCCTGTTGAATCAGTGCACCCGAGGGGTGGGTGGGCTGGTTAAAGAAAATGAAATCATCATCACTGGATACCTTCCCCGTGTTGGCCAGCAGAATGGCTGAGGCATCGAGGCTCACGTTCTGCACGTTACCGACAATCAGGCGAAAGGTGAATTTCTGGTTATCAAGTTTAGCGTTTTGCCCTGCGATTAGCGTAGTAACCATAGAGTTATCCCTTAGTTCGTCGATTGATATCTGATAGAGAAGAACGTTTATGCGAAAACTGGCATCATGGCGAGTAATATTCAAACCTTAACATGCCGCTACTTTCAGCACTGAGTTAACAGGAGATCATAGATGAAACGCTTTGGATACGCTCTGATTGGAGTGATTGTCATCGCCATCGGCGCTGCCCTGCATTATGCCTTGCCACAGGTGGACGTGGTGCGCCTGATCGGCACTGACGTCAAGCGGGTAGATACCCAGGAAAGCGGTACGGATAACGAATCCGGCAACTCTGTCAGCACGACGGATGTGTACTTCGTGCTGACGGAAACAGAGCAAGGGGAGCCGCGTAACTACCGCAATGAAGATGCCATTATTTACGGCAAGTTTGATAGCTCCAACCTGCATACCCGCGCCCGGTCGATTGCTCAGGATGAAGATAACCTGGTCGCCGTTCGCCATTACGGCTGGCGCCTGCCAATCTTTTCGATGTTCCCGAACGCTGTCAAAGTCTGGCAGGTTGAACCGGGCTATCGCCACTTGCCGCTGTTCAACATCGTCTTTCTGACCCTGCTGGTGGCAGGCATTGGCTATCTAGCATGGCGGGTTCGTCGTGTTCTATCTGCCCGCCGTGAGGCGAACGAGGCCGCCCGGGTTGAGCGCGAAGCCCAGGCGGAACGTGAGCGCATGGCGCGCCGCGATAACGATGAAAGCCAGCGCGCCCGGGATGAGTTTCTGTCTGATGATAATTCTTCATCATGACTGAGTACCTGCTGGGTACCGGCACCCTGACCCTTGAAATCGACGGTGATGGAGGAGACGGCACGGGCGAGGCCCTTTTTCGGATCGCCGAGCGCCAGAACCCCAAGCGCGCCTTTCTGTTTGTCTCGACCGTGCTGGGCCGCCATATACCGGTCAGCGCTGCCCGCCATCGCGCCGCCCTGGATCAGCTGGCCGAAAAGCTGCTGGAACCGCTGGGAAGCGGGCCGGTGCTGGTGATGAGCTATGCGGAAACAGCCGTTGGCCTGGGGCTGGGCGTCTTTGATGGCCTGTGTCGCAAGCGCCCGCACCTTGCAGTGGGCTATCTGCCCACTACACGGCTGTGCCCGGAAGGCGTCAGTCCCTGGCTGAATACCCGTGAAGAGCACTCACACGCGGCTGAGCATATGGTGTTGCCGCCCCAGGCTGGTGTGCTTCCCGATACGGAAGACGTCACTCTGGTGCTGGTGGATGATGAGACGACCACTGGCAACACCTTTAAAGGGCTTGTCGAGGCGCTTCATCAAGCTGGAGTCGCTGTGTCGAAAATCGTTTTGGTCACATTGACGGACTGGTCGGATGGCGGCTGTATAGAAACCATAAAGCAAGCACTGCCTGGCGTTTCCGTCAGTGCGTTAGCGCTGCTCTCGGGGCGCTATGCCTGGTCTCCTGCTCCTGGTAGCCAGGCGCGCAGCCTTCCGCCAGCATGCTCGGCGGGTTGTCCGCCCTGGGCACCGGACCTCCGCGCTGCCTTCGGGGTGCCGCGAAGTGGGCTGAGTGCAGCTGCCATGGCTGCCGACAGGCTCGCTTGGGCCGCCTATATCGACCGCCACCTGCGCCCCTTGCTCGCCCCGCAGTCGCGGGTGTTGGTGATTGGCACCGGCGAACACGTCTGGCACCCGTTTCTGGCGGCTGAACAGCTGGAACGCCACGGCCATGCGGCAAGTTTTATTTCCACTACTCGCTCACCCGTGCTGCCAGGCTCGGTGATCCGCCAGCAGATCACGTTTCCCGACCATTACGGCATCGGCATCACCATGTATCTCAATAACGTCGACCCCGAGGAATGGGACGAGATGATAGTGTTTACGGAAACCGGGCTCTCCGGCGTTCCCAACGGGCTGACATCGGCTCTGGGCCGCTGTTGGGTGGTGGATGGAAACCAGCAGGTAAACCTGGTCAGGGAAGGCGCTATCTCATGATATCCGCTGATTCTTCGCTACCCGGGCTGCCTGAAAGTGGCCAGCGCCCTATGCTGTTTACTGACCTTGACGATACCCTCTTCCAGACGGCGCGCAAGATGGCTGAACCCGTCTGCGCATCGCGCCTTGCGGCAGAGGCCACCAATGGCCATCATTCCTATATGACCGTTTCTCAGGCCGCAATGACCGCCTGGTTACTCAAGGCCACCTGCCTGGTGCCGGTAACGGCACGCTCGACAGAAGCGCTCTCGCGCTGTCGCATTGCGTTTGATAGCTGGAAGATTGCGTCTAACGGTGCGGTGATTCTCGACCCTGATGGCAAGGTCGAGCAGGACTGGTCGTACCACATCAGCCGCCTTTCAAACGCGGCTGAAGCGGGCCTTGAGGCCCTGAACGCCGAGACAGCCAAGCACAATGCCGTCGGGCGTTTTCGCCACTGGATTGTGCGTGAAGAGGGGCGCCCGATCTATTTCTGCGTCAAGTCCAACGGCGAGGAAGTCTGGCTTGATGATCTCGAAGGGTTTCTACGCATCCTGGCGGGTGAGCATTTTGTCTATCATCGCAATGGTAATAACCTGAGCTTTACGCCCCAAGGCATTTCAAAGCGCGCCGCTGTGGCTCACCTTATCGACATACGCCCGGAAATTCGGCACGGTATCATTCTGGCCATGGGTGATAGCCTGACGGATCTGCCGTTTATGCAGTTGGCCAATATGATGATGATACCGCCAGCGTCCCAGGTCGCCAGCGCGATTGGCAAGGAGTAAGCATGCCCGAACCCCGCAAGCCTCTTCAGCACAGCTATGCCCCTGAAGACGTTACTTTATTGCTTACCCCGATTCGCATGGCGCCGACTGATATTGCCGAAAAGGAGCGCCTGATCCAGGCCGGGCAAGCACACTATTCTGAAATGATCTCGGAAGAGCGCCGCCCGGACGCCCGTTACCTGGCGATCTACGAACAGGCGCTGGAACGCCATCTGGAGCGGATTGCCGCCGATATTGCCCGAATTGCCCTGCGCATCCGCCAGGACATTGCCGATGGTGAGTTATCTCCAGCGCTGTCGTTGTGTTCCTTAGTGCGCGCGGGCATTCCCTATGGGGTGCTACTAAGGCGCGCCCTGACCTATTTGGGCGTTGATGTTGTGCATTACGCCGTCTCGATCATCCGTGACCGTGGGCTGGATGCAGCGGCGATGGCCCACGTACGCGCCGAGCGCCCCGATGCCGATATCCTGTTTGTGGATGGCTGGACCGGCAAGGGGGCGATTTCAGGCGAACTAGCCCGCGCCTGGCAGGCGCTCTCGGGCCAGCCGCCACGTCTTGTGGTGCTGGCGGACCCTTCGGGCCACGCCTGGCTGTCGGGTTCCCACGACGACTGGCTAATTCCCAGTGGCATCCTGGGGGCCAATGTGTCCGGCCTGATCAGTCGTTCAATCCTGCGCCCTGACCTGGTTGCCCCAGGCGATTTTCACGCTGCCATGACGGTGGATCACCTTGCTGATATCGACTGTTCGCGTGGGTTTGTGGATCGGGTCATGGCGGTATTTGACGCTGCGCTGACCCAGGCAACCCCCGTTGAGCGCGACCCGGCGCTGCGCGGGCGCCATCAGAAGCAAGCGGCTGCGTGTGTGCAGGCCATTGCCGCGCGCCATGACGTTGATAACCTCAACCGGATCAAGCCGGGTATCGCTGAAGCCACGCGGGCGGTCTTGCGCCGCCGGCCGCGTAAGGTTTACCTGCGCGACGCCGATGACCCGGATCTGGCGGCGCTGGTTCACCTGTGCCAGCAGGATGGTATTGAAACAGAAGTGAATCCTGATCTTACCGGTCCCTTCCGGGCGATTACCCTGATTGAGAAGGTGTCCTGATATGCACCGTTTTGACGCTTACTCGCTGGGGGCCACCCTTTACATGCCGGTTTTACATCCTCGGGTCGCTGATATTCTCCACGGTCGCCTGCCACCACCTGCCGCATCAATCGTTCTGTGCCTTGAGGATGCGCTGGCCGCCCAGGATGTTGACGATGGCCTCCGCTGCCTTGATCAGCTGATGAGTGACCTGCCTGAACGCTTGCCGGTGCGTACCTTCTTGCGCCCCCGGAACAGGGAAATGGCGTATGCGCTGAGCGTTCGGGCAGCGGGAACGGCGATTGAAGGGCTGGTCGCGCCCAAGGTTGTTCCAGAAACACTCCCTGATTGGCTCGCGCTGACGCGAGACGCCGGGCTTGCCGTCATGCCGACGCTTGAAAGCGCCTGCTTCTTTGATCCTGGCAAAATATGCGCCCTACGTGACATCCTGGATGATCACCCGGAGGATGCCTCCCGGCTCGCGGCCATCCGCCTGGGCGGCAATGATCTGCTCTCAACCCTGGCCCTGCGGCGTGAGCGGGGAATCACCTCCTGGGAAGGCCCGCTTGGCTGGGTTCTCTCCATGGCCAGCAGTATTCTGATTGCAGCGGGCTACCCGGTGGCTGCCCCTGTCTATGATGTGATTGATGACCTTGAAACATTGCGACGCGAAACGCTTCGCGACGTGGCGGCCGGCTTTATCTCGAAAACCGTGATTCATCCGGCTCAAACGCCGGTTATCAACCGCGCCTTTCAAGTGTTGAGAGCAGACGTTGAACATGCCCGGGCCGCTTTGGATAGTGAGGCACAGGCAGTCTTCAAGATGGGTGGAATGATGTGCGAACCTGCGACCCATCGCGCCTGGGCAAGGCGCACAATGGCACGTCAGGAGGTGTTCGGGGTTGTCGGTGAGGCTGCCAGAACCAACACCGTCACGGCCATGCAAACGCCATCACCTGATCAACGTCACCCGATGCCTGATGCATCCTATACCTCTCTCAGTTGAATAACTGGGCCAATCGATTGACTTTCTGGACGGTACGCTGAACTAATAAGCATTCAATGAGCAGACAGGATGGCTTTAAAAAGCTGAACTCTACCCCCATTATCTTTACTAAGTGATTATAAATTCAATGCACACCACCTTGTCATTGAATCCATTGAACCATCATCAGGAGCGCCATCAGCATGGCAATTTCACTCAGCAAGGGCCAGACCATTTCCCTGGCCAAGAACAACGATTCAGGCTTGAGTAAGGTCTTTATGGGCTTGGGATGGGACCCAGTTCAGAAAAAAAGCGGTGGCTTTCTGTCCTCCCTGTTCGGCGGCGGTGGTGGCGGTGACATTGACCTGGATGCCAGCGTTATCCTGCTGGATTCGGCCAAGACGCCTGTCGATACCGTCAGCTTTGGCCAACTGGTCTCCAAGGATGGCGCGATTCGTCATGGCGGCGATAACCTGACAGGTGCAGGTGAAGGCGACGATGAAGTTATCTATGTCAACTTGACCGATCTGCCGTCGAACGTCATGCACCTTGTTTTTACCGTCAACAGCTTCCGTGGTCAGACGTTCAATGAGGTTGAAAACGCCTTCTGCCGTCTCGTCGATGAAGCGAAAAATGAAGAGCTTTGCCGCTACACCCTGACCGATCAAGGCGGCCATACCGGCGTCATCATGGCCTCGATGACCAGAACCGCTGAGGGCTGGACGATGACGGCTCACGGAAAACCATGCTCAGGACGCACCGTCAATGATCTTGCTCAGGATGCTGTATCCGTTGTCTGATCACAGACTCTGAGGCTATATAACGCATCACTTGAAAGGAGAAACAAGATGGCTATGAACTGGCTGAAAGAAAACATCACTAAAGCACGCGAAAACCTCACCGCTGAAGTCGCGAAATTCAAGAACCGTACGTTTATGGAAGCCGTGGTCGCAGGCTGCGCGCTGGTAGCAGCCGCTGACGGTACGGTGGATGCTTCCGAAAAACAGAAGATGACCGCCTTTCTGGAACGCTCCGAAGAAATGAAGCATTTCGATATCCGCCAGGTGATTGAGGTATTCAACAAGACGGTTGGCGATTTCGAGTTTGATCAGGCGATCGGCAAGGCCAACGCGCTGAAAACCATTGCCAAGGTACGTGATAAGGACGACCAGGCCAGAATGGTGGTTCGTGTCGTGTGTGCCATTGGTGCCGCCGACGGTGATTTTGATGATGACGAGAAGGCCGTCGTACGCGAAATTGCCCAGGAGCTTGGCCTCAAACCTGAAGAGTTCGATCTTTAAGCGCTTTGTTTACCCTGACTGACCCTCTTCTTATTGCTGCATTTTTTCAGGAATCAACATGCACGAACTCAGTACCTACCAGCTTTCCCTCATTGCACTTGGCGCTATAGCATTTGGCGTCTGGCTGCTGATCAAGGGAGGGGACTGGACGGTTGATAATGCAGTCACAGTGGCAGGGCGCTTGGGGCTATCCAAGCTGTTTATTGCCGCCACCGTGGTGGCCTTTGGAACTTCGGCGCCCGAGCTTTTTACCTCAATTAACGCCAACCTGTCAGGGTTTCCTGGCATCTCGGTAGGTAATGTCATCGGTTCCAACATTGCCAACGTCTTTATGGTGATTGCCGTGGCGGCGATGATTGCACCGGTCGTCTTTAGTCGTTCCGATGTAAGGCTGGATACGATAGTGATGCTGGTGGCGACTGCCGGCATGGTGGCCGCGATACTCGCTGGCATTCTGCCTCTCTGGGGTGGTCTGGTAATGCTGGCAGCGCTGGTGGGTTACGTTTTCTACCAGTACAAGGCGAGTAAGCTCGATGTGGATGAAGTTGAGGAGCATGATGCGGGCGGTCGCTTTCCGGGGCTGATGCTGCTGGTGGGTATTCTGACCCTGCTGGTGGGTTCCGAGATTCTGGTTCAGGGGGCCGTGGCAGGTGGGCTTGCCCTTGATGTTCCTGAAGCGGTCATTGGCATGACGATGATTGCTTTCGGTACCTCGCTGCCTGAACTGACCGCCTGCGTCGCGGCGGCGCGCAAAGGCCAGAACGATATGATTGTCGGTGGCATCATCGGCAGTAACATATTCAATATCTTTTCAGTCATGGCCATTTCTGCCATCGCACGGCCGCTGTTGATTGATCCACGCTTTGCGTCTCTGGATCTGGTCGCTGTGGTGGCGGTGACGCTGATCTTTGCTGCTTTTCTGCTCTTTGTGGGCAGGATCGGGCGCATCGCCGGTGCAGTGATGGCGGTATGCTATGTTGCCTTTATCGTGGCCCAGTACACGGTGGCGGACAGTCTTGTCGTCATCGCCCCCTGATCCACACTTGATTTTAAGCTTCATACATAAAAAGGTTCATACGTAGAAAGTACGCACGCAAACGTCACAGCAAACGAAAGGAGACACGCATATGGCACTATCGCTTTCCAAGGGTGGCAACATCTCGCTGTCCAAGACCGACCCAGGGCTCAAGAATATCCTGATCGGGCTTGGCTGGGACGAGCGTGCCACTTCTGGCAATGATTTCGATCTGGACGCTTCGGTCTTTATGGTCAATAGCGAAGGCAAGGTGCGCAGCGACGCAGACTTCATCTTCTATGGCCAGCTTAAGTCAGCCGATGGTTCAGTCGTGCATACGGGCGATAACCGCACCGGTGAAGGCGAAGGCGACGACGAGGCGATTGAAGTCAATCTCGACGGGGTGCCTGCTGACATTCAGCGGTTGGTGGTGACGGTGACCATCCATGAAGCTGATAACCGTAAACAGAATTTTGGCATGGTGCAGAACGCCTTTATCCGGGTCGTCAATAACGATACTGGCAATGAGGTGGTGCGCTACGATTTAAGCGAAGACTACTCCACTGAAACTGCCCTGGAGTTCGGCGAGGTCTACCGGCACAACGGCGAGTGGAAATTCCGCGCCGTTGGCCAAGGCTATGCCGGCGGCTTGCTGGCCATGTGCCAGCGTTATGGTATCAATGCCACAGCGTAACCCAACGCCTGGCGGCTGAATCACCCAGGCGTTTACGATTCAACTTGAACGATCCAATATGAACAAAGGAGCCAGATATGGCAGTTTCTCTTTCCAAAGGCGGTAACGTATCCCTTAGCAAAGAAGCCCCTGGGCTTAAGCACGTGGTCGTTGGCCTGGGCTGGGATCCGCGGGTTACCGACGGTCAGGAGTTCGACCTGGACGCCTCAGTCTTTTTGTGTGGCGAAGATGGCAAGGTGCGTAGCGACACGGATTTTGTGTTCTACAACAACAAGGTCGGTGGCGATGGTGCGGTTGAGCACCAGGGCGACAACAAGACCGGCGAAGGTGAAGGCGACGATGAACAGGTCAAAATTGATCTTTCAAGCGTTCCCGCTGATGTCAAGAAGCTGGCCTTTGCGGTGACTATCCATGACGCCGAAAGCCGCAAACAGAACTTTGGCATGGTCTCCAATGCGTTTATGCGTGTTGTCAACGGCGAGGACGGCAAGGAACTGGCCCGCTATGACCTTAGCGAAGACTACAGCGTAGAAACCGCGATGATCTTTGGTGAAGTCTATCGCCACGGTGATGAGTGGAAATTCAAGGCGATTGGCCAAGGTTTTGGCGGCGGCCT
The DNA here is from genome assembly GCA_041875495.1 of Halomonas sp. CH40. Classification (NCBI taxonomy): domain Bacteria; kingdom Pseudomonadati; phylum Pseudomonadota; class Gammaproteobacteria; order Oceanospirillales; family Halomonadaceae; genus Halomonas; species Halomonas sp. CH40. The sequence continues at coordinate 3,552,007 of CP112982.1, read as the reverse complement.
GCATCCGCTGGCCAGCTCTTTTGGTGTGAACGTTTAACCTATTACCGCCAAGCAATCTGAATTAGACAACGGGGCCTGCCATGCAGGCCCCGTTTTTACGCATGGATATCTATAAGGCTTTATAGCGGCGTCAGCTTGGCAAACCCGAGTACCAGCCATTTCACCCCTTCGCCTTCAAAGCTGACCTGCACCCGGGCGCGGGGGCCTTCGCCCTCTGCATTGAGGATAATACCTTCGCCAAACACTGGGTGCTCAACCCCTTGCCCGACATGCAGGCTGGGGATATCGCCACTGCTTTCAATGCTTTGCTGGCTGAGGGAGCTGCGTGTAGCGGTCACCGGGCGCGATACCTGGCCGCGCATGCGCACCTCTTCCAGCAGATGGGGTGGCAGCTCGCGGAGAAATCGCGATGGCCGCGGGAAGACTTCCTTGCCGTGCAGGCGGCGGGTTTCGGCATGGGTCATGTAGAGCTTGTGCATGGCGCGGGTGACCCCGACATAGCAAAGCCTGCGCTCTTCTTCCAGCCGGCCGGGTTCTTCCAGCGACATCTTGTGAGGAAAGAGGCCTTCTTCCACTCCGGCAATAAATACCACCGGAAACTCCAGCCCCTTGGCGGAATGCAAGGTCATCAGCTGGACACTGTCTTCAAACTCTTCCGCTTCGTGGTCACCGGCATTAAGCGCCGCTTCGGACAGAAACGCTTCCAGTGCGGCCATGCCTTCACCAGCTTCGGGGGTTTCAAAGGCATCGCCATGGGTGAAGGCCCGTGCAGCGGTGACCAGCTCTTCGAGGTTTTCCACCCGCGCCTGGCCCTTTTCACCGCGCTCGCTCTTGTGATGCTCGATCAGGCCGGTATGGGCAATAACGTGATCCATGATTTCATGCAGGACAAGACCTGAGGCATCGTTGTCGAGTTGCTCGATCAGGTTGGCAAAGGCTTGTACGGCGTTACCAGCACGGCCCCTGAGAGTAGCATCCTGAAGGCTGTCGTGAAGCGCCTGCCACAGCGAGATGCCCTGTTCGCGGGCGCGTTGGCGAATAATTTCTACCGTGCGGGTACCGATACCTCGGGTGGGCACGTTGATGACCCGCTCCAGAGAGGCATCGTCATCGCGGTTCAGCAGCAGGCGCAGATAGGCTAACGCATTCTTGATTTCCAGCCGCTCGTAGAAGCGGTGGCCACCATAGATACGATAAGGCACGCCCTGGCGAATCAGGGTTTCTTCCAGCAAGCGTGACTGGGCATTGGAGCGATAAAGAATCGCCACATCACTGCGCCTGATGCCCTTATCGACCTGCTCCTTGAGGGTATCAACAATAAAACGCGCTTCTTCCAGATCGTTGAAACCCGCGTAAATTGAAATTGGCTCGCCTTCAGCGCCTTCTGTCCACAGGTTCTTGCCCAGGCGGTCGCTGTTATGGCTGATCAAGAAGTTGGCGGCTTCCAGAATGGCGCTGGTTGAGCGGTAGTTCTGCTCCAGGCGTACGGTTTTAACCTGGGGGAATTCCTGCTCGAAACGGCGGATATTTTCGACCTTGGCGCCGCGCCAGCCGTAGATTGACTGGTCATCATCGCCAACGATGGTCATCGGGATCTGCATGCCGGTAATCAGCTTTAGCCAGGCATACTGCAGGGTGTTGGTATCCTGGAACTCATCGACCAGCACATGGCCGAAACGCTCGCGGTAATGGGCCAGCAGGGCAGGGTTGTCGCGCAAAAGCTCCAGGCTTCTGAGCAGCAGTTCGCCAAAATCGACCAGGCCACCGCGTTCACAGGTCAGCTGGTAGCGCTCGTAGAGTTCAACCATCTGGCCCATGTAGGCATCACCTGCCACATCGACCTGATGGGCGCGCAGCCCCTCTTCCTTGCAGCCTGAAATAAAGCCCTGCACCTGGCGGGGCGGAAAACGTTCGTCGTCAATCGAGTAATCTTTCAGCAGACGTTTAACCAGGCGCAATTGATCGTCGGAATCAATGATCTGGAAGTGTTGGGGCAGGCGCGCATCCTGCCAGTGGGTACGTAGCAGGCGATGGGCAATGGAGTGAAAGGTGCCGACCCAGACGTGACGCAGGGAAATGCCCAGCAGCGCCTCCAGGCGGGTACGCATTTCACGGGCGGCCTTGTTGGTGAAGGTCACTGCCAGCAGCGCATAGGGCGAAAGCCCTTCTGCCTGCATCAGCCAGGCGATGCGATGCACCAGCACTCGGGTCTTGCCGGAGCCAGCGCCCGCCAGTACCAGTGAATTACCTTGCGGGGCGCTGACTGCCTCGCGTTGATCGGCATTAAGCTGATCGAGAATCGCCGTCACGTCATCCATAGAAGCCATTGCACAGGTCGAAAAATGAACAGGGATTCTACCACAGGATCAGTTGTCTTCCGGAAAGCGCAAGGTGTTCAGGCTCTTTTTAACCGCCTTGAGCTGTTCGGCGAGCTTTGGGCCTCGGGTCTTGGCAACCCCGACCGCTAGCACATCAATCAGTACCAGGTGGGCAATACGCGAACTCATTGGCGTGTAAATTTCGGTGTCCTCATGCACATCGATATACAGCGGCAGGGTGACTTCCTGGGAAAGCGGTGAATCGCTTGGGCACAGGCCGATCACCGTAGCCCCGGCCTCGCGGGCCAGACGTACACTGGCTACCAGCGCCTTGGTACGCCCCGTCTGGGAAATTGCCACCACTACATCGCCTTCGTTGAGCGTGACAGCCGACATGTTCTGCATATGGGGGTCTGCGTAGGCGGAGGTGGAAATCTGCAGACGAAAGAACTTGTGCTGGGCATCAAAGGCGACCGCCCCGGAAGCCCCAAAACCGTAGAACTCGACCCGATTCGCCATGGCCAGGGCATTGACCGCACGGCCTAGCGCATCATTATCCAGACGGTCGCGGACTGACAGCAGAGTGCCCACAGTCGAATCAAAAATGCTGTAGGAAAACTCTGCCACCGAGTCGCTATCATTCATCGAAAACTGGGCAAACTGGCTGCCAGTAGCCAGCATCTGGGCCAGCTGCAGCTTGAAATCCTGGAAGCCGTTGCAGCCCAATGCCCGGCAAAAGCGCACCACTGTCGGCTCGCTGACCTTGGCTTCAGTGGCCAGATCAACGATCCGCATATGGATGACTTCGTCAGGATTGCGCAGCACAAAGCGCGCCACTTTCTGTTCGGAGCGACGGAAGTGCTCCATACGGCGTCTCATTTCATCGAACAGGGCGCGACTCACATTCAGCTCCTTTCATAAATAACAATCTTGTCTTCGCCCCTGTCTGTCTCGCCTTTGGGGTAAGGGCAATAAGAGGCCGCCAGGCGTCAGTATGCCTGATTCCTGAGCAAAAATGGCGATGTTGTCGTTCGTTTGGATATCCGTCTGGATATTGGCGTTTAAACAGCGTTAACCATTTTTTTCGTAAAGGTTCATCATTTTGTCAACTAGGTTATAGTAATAATTGAAGTGCCGCACTGCATCATGCTGTAGGCGTCATGGATTGCAACAGGCGTGGCAGGTGCAGGTGGACGAAGGCATATTCACCTGGAGGAACGTCGATTATGCGTAACATCGAACGAGTCACCTCAGTCAAAAGCGAGCTGCTCGATATCTTCATGAGCATGCAGGTCAATGAACATGCTGAACGCCAGCGTGTCTCTGCCCAACGCAGCCTGCGCGCTAGGCGCGGTATCGAACTGCACCGCGAGTTTCAAAAGCTTACCCAGGAGATTGCAGACTTGCCGGAACCCGAGCTGCATTGATTTTCCGACTCCTTTCCAAGGCCATCTGCCCGTTTCAGCCGGTGGCCCGCACGTATGAAAAACGCCCTGCCATGGGTGAACCATGACAGGGCGCAGAGAGGTTTTCACGCTCTCTGGCTTTAGATAAAGCCAGCAATAAAGACGGCAATCACGCCTATCGGCGCAATATAGCGGCCGATAATATTCCACACCTTGATGCCTGTTGACGACAGCCCCAGCTCTCCTTCCACGCTTTGGCGCTTAAGGCACCAGGCGACAAAGACGATGGCACCCAGGCCGGTGAGCGGCAGCAGGATCTTGGCAGTAAAGGTGTCGAGCAGGTCAAAGATATTCAGCCCCAGGAAAAGCACCTCCGACCACAGGTTGAATGACAGCAGCGCCGCAACCCCCAGTAACCAGACAGCAAGACCACTGATGATGGTGGCCGTCAGCCGCGGTAGCCGCGTGCGTTCTTCAAGCATTTCAACGGTGGGTTCCAGCAGTGAAATCGCTGAGGTCAGGGCTGCAAAGGTCAACAGCAGGAAGAACATCAGCCCCAGCACAACGCCGCCGGTCATATTGCCAAAGGCAATCGGCAGGGTGACAAAGATCAGCCCGGGGCCTTCACCAGCGCTCATGCCGTTAGCAAACACGATCGGGAAGATGGCCAGGCCCGCCAGCAGGGCAATCGACGTATCAATAATGATTACCGTGCGTGCTGTGCTCAACAGGTTAACGTCTTCACCCAGATAGGAACCATAGGCCATCATGATGCCCATGCCCAGTGATAGGGTGAAAAATGCCTGCCCCATGGCCGCCAGCACGACGCCGCCATCCAGCGCGCCCCAATCCGGGCTGAACATAAAGCCCAGGGCTTCACCGAAGTGGCCGGTGGTCATGCCATAACCCACCAGAATCAGCATCAGAATTACCAGTGCCGGCATCATGGAGCGCACAGCGCTTTCGATACCCTGGGTAACGCCACGGGCGACAATGCCCACTACCAGCAGCATGAAGGCGGTGTGCCACAGCAACAGCGTGCCGGGGCTGGCCAGCATGCCACTGAAAATGGCGCCGATACTGTCAGCATCCTGACCCGTGAAGGTGCCGGTCACCGCGTTCAGAGTGTAGTTCAGCGACCAGCCGCCGATCACGCTGTAGAAAGACAGGATCAGAAACCCTGCCAGTACGCCGCTGAACCCGACCAGCGCCCAGGACTTACTGACGCCACTTTGCTTGGCCAGCTTCACCATACTGTCGATAGGGTTTTGCTGGCCGCGCCGTCCGATCATCCACTCGGAGAGCAGAATGGGCACGCCGACCAGGGCGACACACGCCAGATAGACCAGTACAAAGGCAGCTCCACCGCTTTCACCTACCAGGTAGGAAAAGCGCCAGATATTGCCAAGACCCACCGCAGAACCTGCGGCCGCCAGCACAAAGGTCATCCGCGATGACCATTGTGCATGTGAATGTTTCGCCATACATCACCTGTTTAATAGTTGTGTTCGTTTTGATGTGTTGCTTGGATTAAAGCAGCGGCAGATGTGTTGCATCATGGATGCTTAACATTGCGCATGCTGAACAGCAGGCCGGAAAAAGTCGACAGTAGCCGTCGAATAATCACTACTTTCCAAGCATGGCGGACAATTTATCTGATCAAAGGCAGGCTTGCCAGTGATCTCATCTGAAAAAGATAGCTAGAAAAGGGCGGCTTGCTTTTCCCCTGGAAAATCACCTAAAGGGGCTAACCCGGCGTGGGCTGCGAGTTGTTGATAGAGCAGGCGCGCCATGGCGGGCGCATGGCGGTTATCAGCAGTATGCACAAATAAGAAAGGGGTTTTCCCCTGACTTATCCACAGGGAGAGCTGTTTTTTCCAGGCGCTGAAATAATCTGAGTTTATTTGCTTGTCAAGATGGCCAATAAAGCGTATGACCGGCTGATTAGCCGTGGAAAGCACGTGTAACGGGAGTTTGGGTTTTTCCTGCTGTGCGTGGGCAAGCCCCGGGCTACCTTCGGCTGAGGTGGAAAAAACCGGGCGGACATCAAGCATGACGCGGTTAGCTGAAAAAGTTATCAACAATCGGTTCAACGCTTGCTCGGAAGCCCCTTTGTGGAAAAACTCAGGGTGACGCACTTCCACTGCACAGGGTAAATGGCGTGGCCAGACGTTCAATAACGCTTCAAGGCGAGGCAGCTCCCGTGGGCCAAAATCGCCCGGCAGTTGAATCATGGTGGGCCCAAGCTGGTGATGCAGCGGTGACAACGCATCCAGAAAATCCAGCGCAGCCTGCGGGTCAGCCAGACGCTGTTCGTGGGTAACCGCCGCAGGCAACTTGAAGCAGAAGCGAAAACCCTTGGGTGCCTGGCTTGCCCAGGCGTTCAGCGTTGCAGCTGAAGGCGCTCCGCTATAAAACGTAGTGTTGCCCTCAACGCTGGAAAAAACAGCCGCATAGTCGCCGAGCAGGTTGGATTTGGCATGCTGAGGATAAAGGCTGCCGCACCAGTCCTGGTTGGCCCACATGGGTAAACCCAGATACAAAGGTAGTGTCATGGTGTGTTAAACGCCGATTAAGGATGCATAAAGACGGGGAGTCATCTGTGAGTATGATAACAATGATAGGCGTCATGCTGGGCGGCGCCTTGGGTGGCATGCTGCGCTTATGGGTCGGCAACAGCGTTAGCCGCTATACAAGTGGCTATTTTCCATGGGGCACCCTAACCGTCAATCTGACGGCAGCCTTGATGATGGGCGCTGCTTTTGCGGTCTGGCAAGTATCGGGAGAAGAGCTGGGAACGCTTGGCTGGGCCGTGATTGCGGCGGGCCTGTTGGGTGGTTATTCCACCGTGTCCACACTGAGTCTGCAGGTGCTGACACTCTGGCAGCAACGCCCTGTGGTGGCGGTGGCGTATCTTGTGGCCAGCCTTGCTGGGGGCCTGGCCATGGTCGTCAGTGGTCACCTGTCGATTGCGATGGTGATGGCATGATCAACAGGGTGACAACGTATCTTGCCGTCGGGGCGGGAAGCGCACTGGGGGCAGGTTTGCGCTACTGGATTTCAATGAATGCCTTGGGATTTTTCGGGCCTGGGTTTCCATGGGCGACCCTGGCAGTTAACGTGCTGGGGTCAGCGCTGATTGTCGGGTTTTCTCAGGCGCGCTGGCAGGCTTTTTGGGTAACCGGGTTTTGTGGCGGCTTTACAACGTTTTCGCTGTTCAGTCTGGAAGTATGGGATCTCTGGCAAAGGGAGCAACCCTGGTTGGCAGCGCTTTATCTTGCTGTCAGCGTGGCAGGCTGGTTAATGGCGGCTGGCTGGGTGCAGTATCGCATGATGAAAAAAAACGGGTGCCGATAAAGGCACCCGAAATATAAAAACGACAGAGTTTTGCAGAGAAAGTTACTTTCAGGCTGATTTGGCGCTGTCCTCGGCTTCCACAACCTCGCCAGCGGATGAGGTCGTTCCTTCCGGCTGCTTGGGCTGTGGCAGGGATGGCAGCGACTTGGCCAGCATTTCCACGCTCTGGCGGTAGTAAAGCTGGCTCTTGTTATGTTCGCCAAGGCTTGCATACAAGCGTGCCAGTTCAGCACATACCACACCGCTGGGGCGCTGGCGCTGGCTGGCCTCAAAGTATTCCTGAGCCTTTTCCCACTTGCCGGTACGCAGCGACAGGCGACCACAGGTCAATAGCAGTTCAGGGTCATTGGGCCTTTCCTGCAGCCATTTTTCAGCCTTGACCAGCTGACGATCAGCATCCACGTTCAGCAAGCCATAGCGGGTTACCAGGCGCGCATCCCAGTGGTGGTCCAGCGAATGGTTGAGTAGCCGCTCGGCAATGGCATCTTCATCAGCCTGTACCAGAGCTTCGGCGTACAGAACGATCAGCTCGGTGTTGCCACGCAGATAATCCGGCATATCCGCCCACAGGCTGCGAATCCGTTCGATATCATCAGGATTCTTGGCCTCAAAGAGAATCATCTCGCGATAGGCGCGATATTCCAGTTGCTCGCGCTCCGTCTGGGAAATCAGCTTCTGAGCTGCCAGACGGGGAATCAGGCGACGCAAACCGTCCCAGTCATTGACGCTGAGGTGAACCTGCTTGAGCAGCTTGAGCACCTGCGGGTGGTTGGCCATCTTGCTGTCAAGACGATTCAGAATCGCCAGAGCATCTTCAGGCTGCTGACGGTCAATCAGCAGTTGGGCCTGCATCAGGCCAATGGCCGTATCGGCGCCATCGGTAGTGAGCTGAGCCTTATTCAGGTGTTGCTGTGACTTGTCGTAGTTGCCCTGGTAGTGGGCAGCAAGGGCGGCGGACAGGTAGTTGACCAGCGGCGTGCTTGAGTCATCTGCAGCACCTACCAGGGTTTTCTCAGCCTTTTTCCACCGCCCATCGGTCAATGCTACCAGGCCACGTACGGTACGTTTCATGGCGCGACGATTGCGGGCCCGGCTGTTCCAGCTGCGAAACCGCCCCATCGGGCGAATAATGCCGGTCAGCAGGCGCAGCGCAAAGTGTAAGGCGATGAAGGCGCCAAGCAGCAGCACCAGGCCAAACCAGAAGGAGGTTTGCACCGAAGTGTCACCGACGCGTACCAGCCAATAGCCAGGAACCGACATCATCAGGTGGCCGAAAAAGGCACCAACGGCCAGGCCGGCGATGATGAGGAGAACGAGTTTTCTCATGACTCACCTCCACGCGATTCATAGCGGTTCTCGATGAACTCGGCCAGGGCCTGCTGTGAACGGCTGATGTCGGGCAGCTCAGGCGTCACATTGGTCTGCTTGATTTCTTCCAGACGGGAGATGACGCCCTGGGTTTCACTGCGCGAGGTGTCGTAGTAGCGATTGAGCAGGTCAAGCGCCTTGTCGATGCTGGCTTCAAACAGCTCCTGCTCTTCCTTGAGTACCGCCAGCTGGGATTGCTCAAGAATCAGGCGCAGGCTCTGACGCAGGTAGGATTCCTGTTCGGGCGTGATCAGCACTTCCATGGCTTCGTCATGACCACGGACAACTACCAGATCCTTCAGCTCTTCACCAAAGCGCGCCAGTTGACGCTGGAAAGTACCAGTGGGCGGTTCTTCAATGCTGGAAGATACGGGCTGTTCTTCAACTTCCTGAGCAAGTCGCAGGGTGGCAATGCGTTCCTGCTGGGCATTGAGCGCCAGGTAGATACCGGTGCGATCAACCCGTGGAACAGCATCCAGGGCGGCCAGTTCACTGGCAATCTCGCGCCGGACAGGTGTCAGCGCCGGGTTGTCCGCGCTGTTAAGCACGCTGTCAGCCGTGCGCAGCAGAGCAGCAGCGCCTTCCACGTCGCGTTCCAGCTGCAGGCGCTGATTGGCCAGGCGTAGCAGGTAGGCGGCTTCGGCATGCAGCCATTCGCGCTCATCGGCATCCTGATCCTGAGACAGTTGGGCCAGCACACGGTCAAGCGTGTTGTTGACCTCAGAACGATACTCGGAGAAGGCTTGCTGCATCGCATTGGTGGTGCTTTCCAGCGCCTGGTTACGCTCGGCTTCGCCACTTTCCAGACGCTCATTCAGATCGGCAAGGTCTGCCTGTGTGGCGCTGTTATCGGCTTTTTGAGCAAGCTCATCAAGACGTTGCTGCTGGTTCTCCAGGCGCTGCCAACCTTCCCAGGCAAGAAAGGCCAGGGCAACCGCCAGGACAACCACCAGCAAGATGGCGAATATGCCGCTTTTGCTGCCACCGCCACTGCCTTGTTGGGGGGCTGAGGGGGGTGGGGTGCCAGCAGCGCCGGAGGGCGCAGCTGCCGGGCTGGCAGGGGCGTTATCCTTGGCGGTGGCGCTATCTTTGGCAACGCCATCCGTTTTGGTCGGCTCGGTATTGGCCGATTGCGCAGTGCTTTGGCTGCTCTTGCCTGAATCCTGCTGGCCGCCTGCCTTGGTAGAAGCGTTAGCGTTGCCTTTACCACGGCGCTGCTGCTGATTAGTCGTTTTACTGGAGGTGTTGCTGTTAGGGGTATTGCTAGTGGACGTGCTCGTCGCAGACGTGCTGGCATGCTTGCTGCTGTCAGCCGTTTTTGCTGAAGACGCAGACGTTGACGATGCTGCGTCGTTACGCGAAGCCTCGGCAGACGTCTTCTGTGCGTCGTCCTGATCGTTTGTTTGTTTGCTCATCTGTCGCTAGCCCTTGTTAAGTTCCTTGATCGACATCGGCACCCGGTGGGTTGCAGGTGCGAGTCAACGCAGCCGTCAGTGCAGCCGGAGTTGCTCCCGTTGCCACCGTTGGGGCACGAAACCCCAATTCTGCCGCTAGTGTAGCTAAACGGCGACTGGAAACGATTAGCGGTTGGTTCAAGGCTGCCTGATTGCACCATTTTGCCAGATGTTGCAGCTGTTCGCCGCTGGTAACAATCAACGCCTGAAAATTTCCTGATTCAAGCCGTGCAATGCCGCTGGGATCCGGCGGCTGGTAACGTCGCTGATACACGCTGGCGCGGGTCACGCGGGCGCCGCGCGCGCGCAAGGTATCAGCCAATAGATCACGACCGCCCTCACCTGCGACGATCAATACCTTCTGCTGTTCAACGCGCTGCAATGATGGTAACGCGAGTAAGGCCTCACTGGTATCCTCATTGCGTTTTGCTTCGGGTACGCGTACCCGTACGCCCAGCTGTTGATGCAATATGTCAGCGGTGCCCCGCCCAACGCAATAATAATCAATGCCTATCGGCAGCTGTGGCCAGTAACGATCCAGCGCCTGCTCCAGGCAGTGGGCCGCAAACGGGCTGATCACGATAACTTTACAGAACTGATCAAAGTCCAGCCAGAGAGAGCGTAATTCAGCCTCTTCAGGCAGTGGCTCCAACGTCAGCGTGTTCAGGCGCTCCACGCTGAACCCCTGCTGCTGCAGGGCTTCAGCCAGTATCTCGCCACGCTCGCCGGGGCGTAAGATCAGCACGGGAGCCATCACTGGGCGCCGTAGACCTCGGCAAGAATATCGCCCGCACCCTGTTCCAGCAGCTCTTCGGCAACTCTGATGCCAAGTGCCTCCGGTTCGTGCATGGAGCCTTTACTGTCAGCGCGCAGCACTTCAGTGCCTTCCGGGTTGCCGACCAGGCCGCGCAGCCACAGGGTTTCGGCGTCTTTGTCGAGCACGGCGTGGCCGCCGATGGGTACCTGGCAACCACCTTCCAGGCGGGTGTTCATGGCGCGTTCGGCGCGCACCCGGGTAGCCGTGTCCGGGTCATCCAGCGGTGCCAGCAGCGCAATAAGCTCAGGGTCATGCAACCGGCATTCGATACCCAGGGCGCCCTGGCCACAGGCAGGCAAGCAGATTTCCGGCGGCAATGCCTGGGCAATCCGTGCTTCCAGGCCCAGGCGCTTGAGCCCTGAGGTGGCGAGGATAATGGCATCAAATTCACCGTCATCCAGCTTGCCCAGACGGGTCTGGACGTTGCCGCGCAGGTTAAGGATTTCAAGATCCGGGCGGCGTTCACGCAGCTGCAGGCCACGGCGCAGGCTGGCGGTGCCGATACGCGCGCCTTCTGGTAGCTCATCGACGTTGTGGTAGTGATTGGAGACAAAGGCATCGGTGGGGTCAGCGCCTTCCAGAATCACCGATAGCCCCAGGCCTTCAGGAAAATGCATCGGCACATCTTTCATGGAATGCACGGCAATATCGGCGCGCCCATCCAGCATGGCTTCTTCGAGTTCTTTGACGAACAGGCCCTTGCCGCCAATTTTGGAAAGCGGGGTATCGATTATCTTATCGCCCTTGGTGGAGAGTGCGACCAGCTCGACTTCAAGGCCGGGGTGGAACGCTATCAGGCGGTCACGTACATGCTCAGCCTGCCACATGGCCAACTGGCTCTTACGCGTGGCAATACGCAGCTTGGTGATGGATTGCACGTTATTCTCCCTTGTCGCCATGATGGCGTATAAAAACGATAATAGCCCTAATCATAAAGCACTCGACAGCCAAGGAAAAATCCCGCTTGCAGACATGCCGCTGATCAGGGCGACTCTGGTACACTTTCCGCCAACGATTATTTCAATGTTCAAGCAGGATACTGTTGTCATGAGTCAAACCACCAATCAATCCTGGGGCGGTCGCTTCAGTGAACCTACCGATGCCTTTGTTGCGCGCTTCACCGCTTCGGTAACCTTTGATCAACGCCTGGCACATCAGGATATTCAAGGGTCTATCGCGCATGCCACCATGCTGGCCCGCATCGGGGTGTTAACCGACGACGAGCGCGAGGCGATTGTTCAGGGGCTGACTGAGATCCGCAGCGAAATCGATAACGGTGAGTTTGAATGGTCGGTGCCGCTTGAAGATGTGCATATGAACATTGAAGCGCGGCTGACCCAGAAAATCGGCATTATCGGCAAAAAGCTGCATACCGGCCGTTCACGTAATGATCAGGTGGCGACGGATATTCGCCTGTTCATGCGTGATGCCGTCGATGTGATTGAAGGTGAGCTGATCCGCCTGCGTGAAGGGCTGGTGGAGCTGGCCGATCGCGAAGCCGACACCATCATGCCCGGCTTTACCCATCTGCAAACCGCGCAGCCGGTTACCTTTGGCCACCATCTGCTGGCCTGGCAGGAAATGCTGGCGCGTGATCATGAGCGCCTGCTGGATTGTCGTAAACGCATCAATGTGTTGCCGCTGGGAGCTGCCGCCCTGGCCGGCACCACCTACCCGATTGATCGCCATATGACCGCTGAGCTGTTGGGTTTCACGCGGCCTGCTGAAAATTCCCTGGATGCGGTGTCGGATCGCGATTTTGCAATTGAGTTTACCAGCGTTGCCAGCCTGCTGCTGATGCACCTGTCGCGGATGAGCGAAGAGCTGGTGCTATGGACCAGCGCTCAGTTTGATTTTATCGACCTGCCGGATCGCTTCTGCACCGGTTCTTCCATCATGCCGCAGAAGAAAAATCCGGATGTGCCGGAGCTGGTGCGTGGCAAGACTGGGCGTGTCTACGGCCACCTGATTAGCCTGTTGACCCTGATGAAGTCCCAGCCGCTGGCCTACAACAAGGATAATCAGGAAGACAAGGAGCCGCTGTTTGATGCGGTGGATACGGTGCGCGACTGCCTGAAAGCCTTTGCTGACATGATCCCGGCCATTGAGCCTAAAAAAGCCAACATGTTTGAGGCGGCACGCAAGGGCTTCTCCACGGCAACAGATCTGGCCGATTATCTGGTGCGCAATGGCGTGGCCTTCCGCGATGCCCATGAAATTGTCGGGCAGTCGGTCGCTTATGGCCTCAAAGAGGAAAAAGACCTGTCGGAAATGAGCCTGGAAGAGCTGCAACAGTTTTCTGACAGCATCGACGCCGATGTTTTTGAAGTGCTGACCCTGGAGGGCTCGGTGGCGGCGCGTAACCATATTGGCGGTACTGCACCGGATCAGGTTCGCGCTGCCGCGCAGCGGGCGCGGGAAGTGCTGCATACGCTTAAGGATCAGCTGTGAAAAGACGTCGTATAGCGCCGCGCCTGATCGGCGTCGCCTTGGCTGGGCTTCTGGCCAGCCTGTTAATTGCCGGATGTGGCCAGAAAGGGCCACTGCATTTGCCTGAAGCGGATTCAACCGAAGCGCCCGCCGCCGAGCAGGAGGAATAATGGATCATTTTAACTATCGCGATGGCGTACTCTACGCCGAAGACGTACCGTTATCGCGGATTGCCGCTGAACACGGTACACCGTGTTATGTCTACTCCAAGGCGACGTTGGCGCGTCATTTTCGCGCCTATACCGAGGCCCTGGGCAGCCACTCCCATCTGATCTGTTATGCCGTCAAGGCCAACTCCAACCTGGCCGTACTGGGTCTGCTGGCGCGACTAGGGGCAGGGTTTGATATTGTCTCTATAGGCGAGCTGGAACGTGTGCTGAAAGCCGGTGGTGACCCTGCCAAGGTGGTGTTCTCAGGCGTTGCCAAGCAGGCTGGCGAGATGGCGCGTGCCTTGGAAGTGGGCATTAAGTGCTTCAATGTTGAATCCCGCCCCGAGCTTGAGCGCCTGAACGCTGTGGCGGGCGAGCTGGGCAAGCGGGCGCCGGTATCCCTGCGGGTCAACCCGGATGTGGACGCGGGCACGCACCCGTATATTTCCACCGGCCTGAAAGACAACAAGTTCGGCATTCCGGTTGATGAGGCGCTGGAGGTCTATGAGCTGGCAGCCAGCCTGCCACACCTTGATGTGGTGGGCATGGACTGCCACATCGGCTCGCAGCTGACCGAAACCGCCCCCTTCATGGATGCCCTGGAGCGCCTGCTGGTGCTGATGGACAGGCTGCGTGAGCGTGGTATCGAGCTTGATCACCTGGATCTGGGCGGCGGCCTGGGCGTTCCGTATCGGGATGAAAAACCGCCCCAGCCGTTTGATTACGCCAGCCAGCTGCTGTCACGTCTTTCCCGCTGGGAAGGTGGCGAAAAACTCACGCTGCTGTTTGAGCCTGGCCGTTCGATTGCGGCCAACGCTGGTGTAATGTTGACTCGGGTTGAATTCCTTAAACCGGGTGAAACCAAGAACTTTGCTATTGTCGATGCGGCAATGAATGATCTGATTCGCCCGGCGCTCTACCAAGCCTGGCAGGCAATTATCCCGGTGGATACCCGGGAAGCCCGCGAAAGCGCACTTTATGATGTGGTGGGGCCGGTCTGTGAAACCAGTGATTTTCTGGGCAAGGAGCGTGAGCTGGCGATTGCCGAGGGCGATCTGCTGGCGGTGCGCTCCGCCGGTGCCTACGGCTTTGTGATGGCCTCCAACTATAACAGCCGTCCGCGGCCTGCCGAACTAATGGTGGATGGCGATGCTTGCCACGTGGTGCGCGCCCGCGAGCGGCTGGAAAGCCTGTGGGAGGGCGAGTCGCTGCTGCCAGGCGGTATTGGAGAAGCCTGATGCTGTTACACTTTACGAAAATGCACGGCCTGGGCAATGATTTTGTCATGGTGGATCTAGTGACCCAGCGGGCGCGTATCACGCCTGCCCATATCTGCCAGCTGGCAGACCGGCGCTTTGGTATCGGCTTTGATCAGTTACTGATCGTTGAACCCCCTCGGGATCCAACAATGGATTTCCGCTATCGTATTTTTAATGCCGATGGCAGCGAAGTGGAAAACTGTGGCAACGGTGCGCGCTGCTTTGCGCGCTTCGTACGTGATCAGCGGCTGACTCACAAGCGCGATATTCACGTCGAAACCGCCGGCGGACCGCTGACCCTCAAGGTGCAGCATGACGGCATGGTGCGCGTTGATATGGGGCGCCCACGCTTCTCGCCCGCAGTCGTGCCTTTTGAGGCAGCGGGAGACCAACCGTTGCATCCCTTACAAGTTGGCGAGGAAACCCTGTCGATCAGTGTGGTGTCCATGGGCAACCCCCATGCGGTACTACAGGTCGACGATGTGGAGTCAGCGCCGGTTGAGCGCCTTGGCCCAGCGATTGAGGCGCATCCACGTTTTCCCCGTAAGGTGAATGCTGGCTTTATGCAGGTTGTCTCACCCAGCCGGATTCGTCTGCGAGTGTTCGAACGCGGTAGCGGTGAGACCCTGGCCTGCGGTACGGGCGCCTGCGCGGCGGTTGCCAGCGGCATTCGCCAGGGGTTATTGAAAAGCCCGGTGACAGTTGAGCTGCCCGGCGGTGAGCTGTCGATTGAATGGCCCGACCCCGAAGCTGCCTTGATTATGGTCGGGCCAGCTACCCGGGTATTTGATGGGCGTGTTGTGCTTAACTGAGCCCAGCGCTGCTGCTATATAATGAAAATGGATTGGAATGGAGAACGGTGATGTCTCAAGCCCCTGAACCGCGCAAGACGCTCGATCCTGAACAGGTAGCGTTCTGGTTGGCCCGCCATCCCGACTTTTTTGTGGGCCGGGAAGGCCTGTTGCAGCAGCTCAAGGTGCCTCACCCCAATATCAACGGGGCGGCGGTGTCGCTGTTGGAACGTCTGGTAGTGGACCTGCGCCATCGCGCCGAATCCGCCGAAGGGCGGCTGGAGCAGCTGCTGGACACCGCCCGGCATACAGAAACCCAGTACCGCCGCCTGCGTGAAACCCTGCTGGCGCTGGTGGATGCCCAGGATCGCGACATGCTCGCCCAGGCGCTGGCGACCCAGATGAGCGAGCGCTTTGCGACACCGGCGCTGGCGCTGTGGTGCCCGGCGACGCTCAGCGATATGGAGCCCAGCCCGCCGCAGCCACCTCGCCACGTACTGGATCAACATGCCAGTACACGCCTGGCGGCGTTGCTTGATGGCCGCACCAGTCGTTGCGCCAAGCTGGGCGTCAGCGATTGGAAGTGCCTGCTACCGCATGTGGCCGCGCCTAACAAGGCCGGCTCCTGCGCGGTTACCCGGTTGAGTGCGGGCGAGCCGCTTGGCTATCTGCTGCTGGCAAGCCCCGACCCGGAACAGTATCGCGCCAGTATGGACACTCTGTTTACCGAGTATCTTGGGGATATCACCGCACGGCTGCTGGTGCGCCTGGGACCAGGCAACTGAAGCGCTTACTCACAGGAGATGATGTGACGGCATTGAACGCCCAGGTGGCCGCCTTTCTGACATCACTGGCCCAGCATGCCAGCCCGGCGACGCTGGATGCCTATCGCCGCGATCTGGCAGCGCTAGAGGCGTTTGCCCAAGCGCAGGGCATTGATGACGCCGCGCAATTGACTATGGCCAACCTGCGCGCCTTTCTGTCCAGCGAACGCAGCCGCGGCCTGGCCGCGCGCAGCCTGGCCCGGCGGCGCGCGGCGCTATCACGCTTTGCTGAGGACTGTGTGATGCGGGGTATTCTGGCCGATAACCCGGTGACCTTGCTGCGTACTCCCAAGACGCCCAGCCACCTGCCGCGCCCGCTGGATGTTGATGTGCTGGCTCGCTTTCTGGATACGCCCCATGATCAATCGCCGTTGGCCTATCGTGATCAGGCAATGCTGGAGTTGCTCTATTCCAGCGGCCTGCGCCTGGCGGAGCTGGCCGCACTTGATCTGGATGATCTGGAAACTCAACGCGTACGGGTGATGGGTAAAGGGGCCAAGCCGCGCCAGGTGCCGGTAGGGCGGCGCGCCCAGACGGCACTGGCCGCTTGGCAGCCGCACCGCTCCTTGCTGGCCAACGCCGATGAAACGGCCCTTTTTGTCGGCCAGCGCGGGCAGCGGTTGGGGCACAGGGCGATTCAGAAGCGTCTGGCGCAGTTGGCCGTCACGCGTGGCTTGCCTGAGCACCTGCATCCGCACCGGTTGCGCCATTCCTTCGCCAGCCATCTGCTCGAATCCAGTCAGGATCTGCGCGCTGTGCAGGAACTGCTCGGCCACGCCAACCTGTCCACCACCCAGGTGTACACCCGGCTGGATTGGCAGCACCTGGCCGCCAGCTATGACGCCGCGCACCCGCGTGCCCGTCGTCATTCCACGCCCCCTGATACTCCCCCTGAGGCATAAGCATGTTGCAAGCAATCACCTTTGATCTGGATGACACCTTGTGGGACAACCACGGCGTCATGGCGCGTACCGAAGAGGGACACTACCGCTGGCTGCTGGAGACTCTGGAAACCTGGCTGGCCGCGCGCCAGACAGCGCCATTGGGGTTAAACTACGCAGAAGGGTTGGCGGATTATCTGGCCCGTCGTCAGCAATTGGTGGTCGAGGTGCCAGAGCGGCGCGGTGATTTTACCTGGCTGCGCCTGCGTGCTCTGGAAGCCCAGCTGGAGGCCAGTGGGCTTGCACGCAGTACTGCCCTGATGTGGGCGGCAGCGGCAATGAACGAATTCCACCGTTTGCGGGTTCAGGTGTCCCCGCACCCGGAGGTCGCCCCCTTGCTAAGCACTCTGCGTCAGCGTTATCGGCTGGCCGCCATCACTAATGGTAATATCCATTTACAACGCCAGCCGCTGGCGGAGTATTTCCCCATTGCCATTGCTGCCGGTGAGTTGCTGGCCCCCAAGCCTGACCCAAAGCCTTTTTTGACGGCGCTCGAGCGGCTTGGCGTAGCCCCTGAGCAGGCGCTGCATGTTGGCGATTCCTGGGAGGAGGATGTGCTGCCCGCCCAGCGGCTGGGGATGCAGGCCGTTTGGGTCAGTGAAAGTGGCGATCAGGCGCTGCCAGAGCGAGTCGAGCGTATTGCTCACGTAAGAGAGTTGGCGGAGCTTTTGGCCTGGCTTGAAAAACGTCGCTGACAACAGGTTTATACGTCTTTGGGGAGAGCCAGCCACTGATCCAGACGCTGAGAAAGCGTTGTTATGCCGTCTTTTTTCAGCGCTGAAAAAAGCTGCACAGACACCAGATCTTCCCATTCGCGCAGCTGCGAGCGAACTTTTTGCAGTGACGCATTGGCGGGGCCTTTCTTCAGCTTATCGGCTTTAGTCAGTAGAATATGTACCGGCATGTCCCGTTTATCGGCAAACCCCAGCATCATCTGGTCGAATTCGGTTAATGGATGACGGACATCCATTAAGAGAACCAGGCCGCGCAGGGTGTTACGCCCGCGTAAATAATCAGCCAGGTGGTGCTGCCATTCCAGCTTGACGGCCTCAGGTACCTTGGCGTATCCATAACCGGGTAGGTCGACCAGCCGCTGGGAAGTCCCGTTCATCAGGCCGAAGTAGTTGATCAGCTGGGTGCGGCCGGGCGTCCGAGAGGTTCTGGCCAGCGCTTTTTGCTGGGTAAGTGCGTTGATTGCACTTGATTTTCCGGCATTCGACCGGCCTGCAAAAGCAACCTCAGTGCCACTGTCTTCAGGGCATTGGGCCAGGGTCGGGGCACTGGTTAAAAAGCGCGCAGTGGTATAGTTAAGAGCCGGAAAAGAAGCGGGTGATTCAGTCATCGGTGACATCCTGGCGAAAACAAAGCGCTAAAAAGCGCCATGAAGCATAACATGAGCACGAAAATTACCCCTAAAGCAGGTCAGGACTTGCATTCCCGCCGCTGGGGTGATTCGTTATAATACGGTTTGTTTATATCTGCGACCTAGGGCGCTAGTGTACCATTGCGCTCTAACCGCCAGCGACAATTCAGCCGGTGTCTTATCACCTGATTGTCGCGGCAGACAGAGCTGACCCTGGTAGTGTGCTGAACCCGGGCAGCGCCCGGGGTGCGTACCAGTCACCAACTAACGGCATAGTGGAATAGCAATGAGAAAGTTACTGGCAGGCCTAGCAATTACCATGGGTGCCGTTGGCACCGTCCAAGCCCAATCACAGGATTTACAGGTTAACGCTGACCCGAACGCCGGCCGTGAAATGGCCGCAAGCTGTGCGGCATGTCACGGCCAGCAAGGTATCAGTATGGTAGGTGCCTTCCCTAACCAGGCGGGCCAACAAATGTCTTATCTGGCCAAGCAGATTATGGATATTCGCGATGGTCGTCGTGAAGTCGCCCAGATGGCAGGTCAGGTCGATGACTTTTCTGATCAGGATGCCTGGGATGTCGCCGCTTACTTCGCCAATATGGATCCCAACGTTGGCCAGGCTGTAGATGACGCCGAGCTGCTGGAGCGTGGCGAGAATCTTTATCGTGCAGGCGATATAGGCAAAGGCATCCCAGCATGTACGGCGTGTCACTCGCCAACGGGTCAAGGCCTTGGTACCGCTGTTTATCCGGCGCTTTCCGGCCAGCACGCTGAATACACGGTATCGACCCTACAGGACTTCGCGGCTGGTATCCGCCACAATGACCCGAATGCCATCATGCGCGATATCGCCTCCAAGATGAGCGACCGCGACATGGAAGCTGTGGCTAACTATGTGTTGGGTCTGCATTAACGATTCTACGCAATAGCAGGTTAACCGGCGCGCTCTTCAAGAATACGGGCGATCAGAAGTGAACCATAAGACGGCCGAAGCGGTCTTATGGTTTGTTGTTTTTGCAGGTTTATCGGTCATTTGCTGAGTGGAGAAATTTGATGATGCTAAAAGCGCTGATGGTAGCGGCGACGGGACTGGTCTTTTCAACGGTGGCAGGTGCTCAGGAGCTGGTGGAAGGCCAGCACTATGAGCGCCTGGAAACGCCGGTGGAAACCGTCGTGGAAGAGGGGCAGATCGAGGTCACCGAAGCCTTCTGGTTCGGCTGCCCGCATTGCTATCGCCTGCAGTCATCCGTCACCGAGTGGTATGAAACCCTTGAGGATGATGTAAGCGTGGTCAAGATGCCGGCCACCATGGGCGGTGACTGGAACACGCATGCCACCGCGTTTTACGCGGCTGAGCAGCTTGGCATTGAAGATGACCTGCATGCTGATTTCTTCACAGCCATCCACGAAGACGGCCAGTCCTTGAACGATACCGATGACCTGGCTGCCTTCTTCGCCAACTATGGCGTCAGTGAAGAGGAAGCGCGTGACGCTCTGACCTCCTTTGGTGTACGCAGTGACGTCAGCCGCGCTCATAGCCGTATGCGTGACATGCAGCTGATGGGAGTGCCAGCGCTGATTATTGATGGCCAGTACCTGGTATCACCCAGCAGTGCGGGTAGCCTGGATAACATGCCCCAGATTGCCGAGACGCTGATTGCCCGTATTCGTGAAGAGCGCGCTGAGTGATAGCGTCTGAATGATCGAGCAAGGAAGACGTTGTTAACGGAGTGCCTGCCCACATGAGCCAACTGGATGCCCGGTTACCATCGCTTGCTGATGGCCACCTGCGTCTGCTGACGTTCAATCTGCAGGTGGGCATTCAGACGTCTGCCTATCATCATTATCTGACCCGTAGCTGGCAGCATCTACTTCCCCAGCGTGAGCGCAATCAACGTCTTGAGTTGATCAGCGAAGTGCTGGGGCGCTTTGATATTGTGGGCCTGCAGGAAGTGGATGGCGGCAGCTTTCGCTCTGGTCGTGTCAATCAGGTGCGCTACCTGGCAGAACGGGCGGGCTTCCCTAACCACTTTCAGCAGCTCAATCGCAATCTCGGGAAGATCGCCCAGCACAGCAACGGCCTGCTGTCGCGCCTCAAACCGACTCGCATTGAAGAACATCGTCTACCCGGTACCCTGCCGGGGCGTGGCGCCATTCATGCCCGCTTCGGAGAGGGGCCTGATGCGTTACATATCTTTGTTGCCCATCTTGCTCTGAGCCATCGCGGGCGTACCCGCCAGCTCAATTACCTGAGCGATCTGATTACCCCGCTGCGCCATGTGGTAGTCATGGGTGATCTGAACTGCACACCGGAACAGATTCATGCCCATGCACGTTTCAGCGAGTCCCTGCCGCTGCATCCAGTAAAACCGCTGCTTAGCTATCCTTCCTGGCAACCGCGCCGAGCGCTGGATCACATCCTGCTTTCGCGTAGCCTGGAAGCGGCGGAGGTGCAGGTGCTGGATCATCTGTTTTCTGACCATCTGCCGTTGGCAGTAGACCTTCCTCTGCCAACAGAATGCCTGGAAACTCTGAAAACAAGCTGCCCTGCCAGGGTATAGGCAGACGACGCTGCGTTGACCACGCGAACGCTGCGTGAATTGTTAACACTGCATTCTGGAAACAGATGAGGTATTGTCTCAGGCGCGGATTTTCCTAGACGCTGGATACGAGACGCTTCCCATGTCCCAGACTTCACAACTCCCCCCTCTGGTGCGCGCGCTGGATAGCGCTTCAGAGTGGTTCGGCCGCACCCTGGCCTGGCTGATCATTCTGATGATGCTGATTCAGTTTGCCATTGTGCTGCTACGCTACGTTTTTTCGGTCAATAGTGTCTTCATGCAGGAATTGGTCATGTATATGCACGCGGCTGTCTTCATGCTCGCCGCTGCATACACGCTTCGCCATGACGGGCATGTGCGTGTTGACATCTTCTATCGCAAGATGGCGCCCCGTCGACAGGCGTTGATCAACCTGTGCGGCATCGTTTTCCTGCTGATGCCGATCATGGTATTCATTATTGCCTCCAGTTTGGGGTATGTCAGCAATTCATGGCGAATACTTGAAAGCTCGCCAGATTACGGGGGCATTCCTGCGGTGTTTTTGCTTAAGACCCTGATTCCACTATTTGCACTTTTCATGATCATACAAGGCGCCATTGAACTGGTGCGCAATGCCTATATCCTGACGGGCCGGATTGTGCCGCCATCGGCAGATGCTGAACATCTAGAGGAGCGTGTCTGATGCTGGAATTCATGCCGCTTATTCTGTTTGCCGTCATCTGTATCGTATTGATGTTCGGCTTCCCGGTTGCCTTCTCGCTGTCGGGTACGGCACTGGCCTTTGCAGGCCTGGGGCTGGGGCTTGAAGCCATGGGCGTGGATGCCAACTTTGATGGTGGTTATCTGGCCGCCCTGCCAAACCGGCTATACGGCATCATGACCAATACCACCCTGCTGGCAGTGCCGCTGTTCGTGCTGATGGGGGTGCTGCTGGAAAAATCCAAGGTGGCGGAAACCCTACTGGATGCCATGGCGCTGCTGTTTGGTTCCCTGCGCGGCGGCCTGGGTATCTCGGTTACTCTGGTCGGCATGCTGATGGCCGCATCAACCGGCATTGTCGGCGCGACCGTGGTGACCATGGGGTTGATGTCGCTGCCGACCATGCTCAAGCGCAATTACTCCATGTCGCTGGCCACGGGCACCATCTGTGCCACGGGAACCCTTGGCCAGATTATTCCGCCATCCATTGCCTTGGTGCTACTGGGTGATGTCCTGTCTTCCGCTTATCAACAAGCCCAGCTGGATATGGGGATCTTCAGCCCCAAGACCGTTTCAGTGGGTGATCTGTTCATGGGCGCCCTGGTGCCTGGCCTGATTCTGGTGGTGCTGTATATGCTCTATATCGCGGCGACCGCTTGGCTACGCCCGCATATGGCACCGCCTGCGGATCGTCAGGAGTTGATGGAGGAACTTGGCCACACCTCCGGCATCGGCTGGCTGCTGCTCAAGGGCCTGGTGCCGCCTGTGGTGCTGATTGTTGCTGTGTTGGGTTCCATCCTGAGCGGTTTTGCCACCCCGACAGAAGCTTCTGCGGTGGGCGCCTTTGGTGCCCTGGTGCTGGCCCTGGCCTACCGTCAGCTTGATCTTGCTACGCTGAAAGACGTCCTGCGCTCCACGACCCACGTCACCACCATGGTGTTCATGATCCTGATTGGTGCGGCGCTGTTTTCGCTGGTCTTTCGTGCCTATGGCGGCGAACACATGGTCACTGAGCTGTTTGAAGGTATGCCGGGCGGTGTAGTCGGGGCAACCATCATCGTGATGCTGGTGATCTTCCTGCTGGGCTTTATCCTTGATTTTATTGAGATCACTTTTGTAGTGGTGCCAATTGTCGGGCCTATTCTGCTGGCCATGGGGCTGGATCCGATCTGGCTGGGCATCATGATTGCGATCAACCTGCAAACCTCGTTTTTGACACCGCCGTTTGGCTTTGCGCTGTTTTACCTGCGCGGCGTTGCGCCGCCATCAGTGCCCACATCGGCGATCTACCGTGGCGTGATTCCTTTCATCCTGATTCAGTTAGGCATGCTGTTGATGCTGGCGCTTTACCCTGGGCTGGCGACCTGGTTGCCCAGCCAGTTTGGCTAAATCGCCTTAGATTCAGGTTAAAACGCTCAACGAGAAACCATAAGGTTGAGTTGAAAGTGGAGGCTGCTATCAACGCTGTCTCATGGCAAGCTTGACTGGTTTCAATGTGGTGCATTTTAATTTTATTTAGCCGCCTGCTGCACTGTCATGCAGCAGGCGCTGATGATCAAGCGCCAGGTGTACGCGGCTATCTGATAGCGTACACATTACCCGAAAAACACTCATAACAAGGGGTTTACATGCAAGTTAAAACACTGACCGCCGCCGTGGCCATGACCACCGCCATGTCCGCAGGCCTGCTGGTAGTATCCAGCCTGGATAATCAGGCTCAGGCCCAGGAAACCTTCAGCTGGAAGATGGTAACCTCGTGGCCGAAAAACTTTCCGGGCGTGGGCCAAGGGCCAGAGCGCCTGGCAGAATTGGTTGATGAAATGTCAGATGGCCGTCTGACCATCGAAGTCTTTGGGGCTGGCCAGCTGGTGCCGGGCTTTGAAGTGTTTGATGCCGTCTCCGATGGCACCGCAGAGCTGGGCCATTCCGCGTCCTACTACTGGAAAGGCAAGGCCCCTGAAGCCCAGTTCTTTGCCGCAGTGCCGTTTGGCATGAACGCCCAGGAAATGAACGCCTGGTTGCACTTCGGCGGCGGCATGGAGCTTTGGAACGAAGTCTATGAGCCCTTCGGTGTTGATGTCATGGTGGCGGGTGCCTCCGGCGTGCAGATGGGTGGCTGGTACAACAAGGAAATCAATTCCCTTGACGACCTTGATGGCCTGAAAATGCGTATGCCAGGCCTGGGCGGCGAAGTCATGAGCCGTATGGGCGTGGCTATCGTTAACATGCCGGGCGGGGAGATTTTCACCTCGCTGCAATCCGGTGCCATTGATGCTACCGAGTGGATTGGCCCCTACAACGACCTGGCGTTTGGCCTCCATCAGGCGGCTGATTATTACTACTATCCGGGTTGGCACGAGCCGACCGTGATGTTTGAAACCATCGTCAACGAAGAGGCGCTGGCCGAACTGCCCAGCGACCTGCAGGCGATCCTGACCACAGCGGTGCGTGATATCAACGCCAACGTGCTGGATGAATATACCGCACGTAACAACGATGCGCTGGAAACCCTGGTCAACGAACATGAGGTTGAATTGCGGCGTATTCCTGATGATGTACTGGCCCAAGCACGAGAGTATTCAGACGATGTGATTGCTGAGCTGGCAGAATCCAGCGATCTGGCTACACGCATTTATGAGTCCTACAGCACCTTCCAGGATAAGGTTGTCAACTACCACGCCATTTCCGAGCAGGCGTATTACAACGCCCGCAACCCGGAAGGCGATACCACCGAGTAAATTTTTCGGCGGTAATGAGGACGGCTGCCTGAGGGTGGCCGTTTTTTTATCTGGCGCTTTTGTATGGCTACTTTTTATATCTGTGTATAACCTGCCGCCGGCTTGTGTAGGCGGGCCTGTCAAATGGAAGGTGAACAAGGATCTCTTATGGCAACTCAACCGGCATCTTCAGGTGCGTCATCAATCAACAATGTCTTGACCATTGCAGGCTCTGACCCTTCCGGTGGAGCCGGCATCCAGGCGGATCTGAAAACCTTTTCGGCTTTGGGCACCTACGGTACCAGTGTGATTACCGCGCTGACGGCGCAAAATACCCAGGGTGTGCGCGGTGTCTTTCCTGTGCCTGCATCGTTTATCGCTGAACAGCTTGAAACCCTGCTGGATGACGTGGCACTGGATGCGGTGAAAATCGGTATGGTCGCCAGCCGTGAGGTGGCGGAAGTGATTGCCGACTGTATAGGGCGTCAGCGCCCGCGCTGGGTGGTGTTGGACCCGGTCATGGTAGCGAAAAGCGGCGATGTGCTGGTGGATGATGCGGGCATCCGGGCGGTACGCGACATCCTGATACCGCTGGCTGATGTAATTACCCCCAACCTGCCAGAAGCCGCAGTATTGCTGGGCGGTGACACGCCGGGATCAACCGCTGAAATGGAGGCTGTCATGCCCGCGCTGCGTCGTCTGGGCGCGCCTTATGTGATGCTCAAAGGTGGCCATTTGCAGGGCGCTGACTGCTCAGACCTGTTAGCGACCCCGCAGGGTACTACCTGGCTACCGGCGCCTCGACTGGCAACCGATAATCTTCACGGGACAGGGTGCTCGCTGTCGTCCGCCATCACCGCCTGCCTGGCCAGACAGCCCAGCGAGGCGCCGGTGGAAGACGCCATTCGCGTTGCCAAACAGTGGCTGCATGCTGCGTTGGAAGCCAGCACACGGCTTAACGTTGGCAAGGGCCGCGGCCCCGTGCATCATTTTCATGAATGGTGGTAGTTGGTAGGAATGGAGTTGTGAATAGTGAGGCGTGAGGCGTGAGGCGTGAGGCGTGAATAGTGAATAGTGGGCCACCCCAGCCGCGTCGTGAATAGTGAGCCGCCCCAATTCCGTCATTCCGGCGTGCCGCCGCCACCCCGTCATTCCGGCGCGCCGCCACCACCCCGTCATTCCCGCATGCTTTTAGCGGGAATCCATCTTGACCTTGGTTTTGGGGCTGCATTGACAAAGGTCAAGGTGGATTCCCGATTACCCCCTCGGGAATGGGCTCTTCGTCGTTGGGTGTGGAATTCGCCCCCTGAGCTGAGCCAGAATATTGCCTCCATATTAGCAGGAGGTACGACATGGACGGCACCCAGATTTTAACACTCGGCCTTGGCCTGGAAGCGCCCTGGATTCTCAAGGATCAGCACCTGGATACCGCTGCGTCGCCTCACCGCCTGGAGCTGTATGTCGAGGCGGAGCGTGGCAGCCTCTATCCCTGTCCAGAGTGCGGTAAGGCCTGCCAAGCCCACGACTTTGCTGACAAAACCTGGCGACATCTGAACTTCTTTCAGCACCATTGTTACTTGCATGCTCGCGTCCCTCGTACAAAGTGTCCTGAACATGGCGTCAAACGCATAAAGGTGCCCTGGGCGCGGCCCGGCAGTGACTTTACCCTGTTGTTCGAGCAGGCGGCCATGTCGCTCGTCAAGGAGATGCCAGTGCTGGCTGTCTCCCGGCAGTTGGAGATTTCCGACAAACGACTATGGCGCATCGTGCACCACTACGTGAACCGCATGCTGGGAGAGCTGGATCTGTCCAATGTGACCATGGTTGGCGTGGACGAAACCGCGTCCCGACGCGGGCATCGTTACGTCACCGTGTTCCTCGATATGCAGCGCAAGCAGGAACCGGTGATTTTCGCTGTTCCAGGCTGCGGCAAGGACACCATCAAGGCGTTCAGTGCCTTCCTGGCGGCTCATGGTGGCGATGTGGACAATGTGGTCGAGGTTGTCTGTGACATGTCACCTGCTTTCCTTAGTGGCGTCACCGAGTCTCTTCCCAAGGCGGAGGTAACGGTCGACTGGTTCCATATCGTGCAGACCTTCACCAAGCGACTGGACGAGGTGCGCAAGAAAGAACGCCGCGAGCAGAAACACCCCAAGTCGCTGCGCTGGGCACTGTTGAAGAGCCTGGAAAATGAGAACCACACACCTAAACAGATATCGGCACTTCAGGAGCTGGTTGCCGATCAGAGCGCCACGGCCGATGCTTGGGTGATCAAGGAAAAGTTAAGCTGGATCCAGAAAGCGTCAACGCCCAGGGCAGCGCGTTGGCGGATCACGAACTACCTAAAAATCATGAAAGCAGCAGTTTCTGAGAAGCCTCTACTGAAGCCGATGGGGAAAGCGCTGGAGACACTTGAGCGACACGCTAAAGCGGTAGTCAGGCGCTGGCACTCGGGGCTGACAAACGCGCGACTAGAAGGAATGAACGGCCTGTTTCAGGCGGCTCGTTCACGTGCACGGGGCTACCGAAATGAAGCTAATTTCATTGCTATGATTTACCTGATTGGTAGCCCGGTGGGCCGCCTGCTTGATCAGGCCAAATCCACATGAAATGACGAAGAGCCCGGGAATGACAGTACTGCGGGGAAGTCGGGAATGACAGTTTGCGGGGAAGTCGGGAATGTCAGTTTTGTGGGAATTTGGGAATGACGGTGTGGGGGAGTATCGAGAATCGTGCTTATGCGGAACTTATACGCTGAATAATGGTAAGTATAAGAGTCTTTAATTACCGTCGGTGGAGGTTTTATGTGGATTCATAAACGTCTTACAGCTTGGCTGATAGCTGGGCTGCTTCTGGCCACAACCGCAATGGCACAGGCGGAAAGCGTCACCGAGAACGGCGAGTCTTTCAGCCGCACGGTAGAAGAAAATGGCCAGCGCTATGAGCTGTTAGGCAGCGGTGTGTTCAAGTATATGATCTGGACGGCCTATGCCGGGGCCTACTATCAGGGTGAAGGTGTTACAGACCCTCAGCCGCTGAGCGAGGTACCAAGGCGCCTGGAGCTGGCGTATTTTCATGATATTGACGCCGAAGATTTCGCCGAAGCCACGCTGGAAACTATCCAGAAAAACCTGACGTTGTATGAATTCAATCAGGTCAAAGACGATATCGAAGCCCTGAACGCCCGCTATCGCAGTGTGGAAGAGGGTGACCGCTATGTACTCAGCTGGGATGGCGAGCAGCTGCGGCTGGCCCTGAACGGTGAGGTGTTGTTTGAAGGCGGCGATGCGGATGCGGCCAGCGCCATGTTTGGCATCTGGTTGGGTGAAACGCCACTTGGCGAAGATTTTCGTGATGAACTGCTGGCACGCCAATAGTCCGGCTATTTAGATGAACTCTTTGGGGCAATATGAAGGCATTGATACAGCGAGTGACGCGGGCCAGCGTTGAGGTTGAGGGCAGGACTGTAGGCCAGATTGACCAAGGGCTGCTGGTGCTGGTGGGAGTGGAAAAAGGCGATGACCAAGCCCGTGCCGATAACCTGCTGCATAAGCTTTTGAACTACCGCGTGTTCAGCGATGCACAAGGTAAGATGAACCTCAATGTTCAGCAGGCAGGCGGTAGCTTGCTACTGGTTTCCCAGTTCACCCTGGCCGCCAGCACCCGCAAAGGCCTGCGGCCGAGTTTTTCCAGCGCCGCCCCGCCGGAGGAAGGCGAGCGGCTGTTCAATTATCTGGTGGCCCAGGCGCAATCAGGGGATGTGCCGGTGGCCACCGGAGAGTTCGGCGCCAATATGCAGGTCGCGCTGGTTAACGATGGCCCCGTTACCTTTATGCTTGAAAGCTGACGACTGCCTTAACCCTTTTCAGCTTCCAGTAAGTCCGCCTCAGCGGCTTCAAGTTCTTCCTCGGCGGCTAGCCAGCGCTGTTCGGCGTCATCCAGGCGGGCTTTGATATCTGCCTGTTTGGCCAGTGCGTTAGTCAGCTCCGCTTTGCGGCTGGCATCGGTGTATAGCGCCGGGTCAGCCAGCTGTTCTTCCAGTGTCGTCAGGGCATTTTGTTCCTTTTCCATGGCTTTTTCGGCCTGATCACGCACCTTTTTGATCGGCCTGAGCTTTTCGCGCATCTCTGCAGCGGCTTTACGCGCCGCCTTGCGCGCTTCGCGGCTGTCTCCACTGGCTTGTTGATCCTGGCGCTCACTCTTGTCACTGCGGGCATCGCGGCGTTGTGATTCAAGGCGCTCTTTCAGCCATTGGCGGTAGTCGTCCAGGTCGCCATCAAAGGGCTCAACCCTGTGGTCGGCCACGCGCCAGAATTCATCCACGCTGGCGCGCAGCAGATGGCGGTCGTGGGAGACCAGAATAACGGTGCCCTCGAAGCTGGCCAGCGCCTCGGTCAGCGCTTCGCGCATTTCCAGGTCAAGGTGGTTGGTAGGCTCGTCAAGCAGCAGCAGGTTAGGTTTCTGCCAGGCCACCAGCGCCAGTGCCAGGCGGGCTTTTTCGCCGCCGGAGAAAGTGGCTACCTCGCCAAAGGCATCGTCTCCGGCAAAGCCAAAACCGCCGAGAAAGTTGCGGATGTCCTGGTCGCTGGCGGTAGGCGACAGGCGCTGAACGTGCATGAAAGGGGTCGCGTTGATATCCAGGCTTTCCAACTGATGTTGGGCAAAGTACCCAATCTTCAGGTGCTCGCCGGGGACGCGCTTGCCTGCCAGCAGGGGCAGTTGGCCAATCAGGCTCTTGATCAGGGTGGATTTACCCGCCCCATTTGGGCCCAGCAGGCCGATCCGGCTGCCGGGTAATAGCGTGACGTTGACCTTATCCAGCTGGACGATATCACCCTCTCTACTTTGGTAACCCAGCTGGGCCTGATCCAGCACTAATAAGGGGTGCGAGGTTTTATCGGCGGCAGGCAGGCGAAAGTGGAAAGGCGAATCCACATGGGCAATGGCAATATCGCCCATGCGCTCAAGCATCTTGACCCGGCTTTGGGCCTGGCGGGCCTTGGTGGCCTGGGCCTTGAAGCGGTTGATAAATCGCTCGATCTCTTCGCGCCGAGCCTGCTGCTTGGCCGCTTCTGCGCGCTGCAAGGCGAGTTTTTCAGCCCGGGTGCGTTCAAAGCGCGAGTAGTTGCCCCGGTAGAGCTCTACGCTTTGCTGGTGCATATGCACAATATGGTCACAGACGGCGTCGAGAAAATCACGATCATGGGAAATCAGCAGCAAGGTGCCCGGGTAGCGGGTCAGCCACTGTTCCAGCCACAGCAGGGCATCAAGATCCAGGTGGTTGGTAGGCTCATCGAGTAGCAGAAGGTCAGATGGCATGAACAGGGTGCGGGCCAGGTTGACGCGCATGCGCCAACCGCCGGAAAAATCGGACAGCGGACGCTGCAGATCCGCCTGTACAAACCCCAGGCCGACCAGTAGCTGAGCGGCGCGTGATTCTGCGCGGTAGCCGTCCAGGGTTTCAATCAGGCCATGCAGCTCCGCTTCGCGGTGGGCGGCCCCTGAGACCTGGGCCTCCGCCAGGTCGGCTTGTGCCCGGCGCAAGGCGATGTCACCGTCCAACACATAATCGATAATGGCGCGGTCAAGGGCATCCACTTCCTGGGCCATGTGGGCAATGCGCTGATTGCCGCTCATTTCAATCTCGCCCTGATCCACGCCCAGTTCGCCCAGCAAGAGCTTGAACAGGCTGGATTTGCCCGCGCCATTGGCGCCGATAATGCCGGCTTTAACGCCATCGTTGAGAGTAAGGTCAGCGTTATCGAGTAGCCGTTGTGTGCCGCGTTGTAGCGCGACCTGGCGCAGTGCGATCATGCGTTCTCCCGAAAAGAGGTTAGCGATTGATGGACAATTCTACCCGATTGACAGCGCTTCAGCAGGATTCCCTGTGGGCCTTTGCTCTGCGTTTTTATGCCTTGCCGGATGTCGAGGCCGCTTTTCTGTGCCTGCAGGATGAAGAGGGTGTGGATGTGTGTGAAGTATTATTTCATAGCTGGCTATTTATTTATGGCTTTGAAGCGAATCCTCAAGCGCTAGCCATTGAGCGGCGTGAAAGAAGCCGCTGGCAAACGGATATCACCGCCGTGTTGCGTCAGCTTCGTCAAGCGTTAAAGCATGATGCCGTAAGGGCTGGAGCGGATTCCAGCGTGGCGGAACTGCGCAACACCATTAAAAAGGCAGAGTTGTTGGCCGAGCGTGAAAACCTTCAACGCTGGCAGGAGTGGGGGCAATGCCATGAACAGGCAATGAAGAGCCTGTCTAGCGAATCACGATCAACGCAAGAGCTTGCAGAATGGTTGAAATTGCATGCTTTTTCGTCACATTTAGATAATATTAGTAATTCATCAATTAATTCTTCATCTGTTGCCGATAATGCCTGGTCAATCATCGCGTCGCGGCTTGACCCCTTGATAAGGGCGCGCTAGCCTGAAAATTAGTTAGTTTTGTTTGATGCTGAGAATGAACTGGCGCAGTCCAACGTATATTGTTGAATATTAAATATTAGTAGGATTGCTTTATAACATTTAACACTGTTGCTGTTTGCTTCAGGATCAAAACAGATTAATGTGAAGTGAGTCATTGCGAACCGTTATTGCAAGTAATCACTGCACACCATTGGAACGGGGAATAACGCATGAAGTCGAATAAGTCTGTTACTACCAAGCTACTTACTACGGCAAGCGTAAGCGCTTTATTGCTGGGTCTTTCATCTGCTGCCTCTGCGGAAAACTGGCGTTACGCCCATGAAGAATATGAAGGCGACGTACAGGATGTATTTGCCTATGCGTTCAAAGAATATATTGAAGAAAATTCCGAGCATAGCGTTCAAGTCTATCGTTTTGGCGAGCTGGGCGAGTCTGATGACATCATGTCACAGACACAAAGTGGTATTCTGCAATTTGTTAATCAGTCGCCCGGTTTTACCGGTGCCTTGATCCCGGAAGCACAGATCTTTTTTATTCCTTATCTGATGCCTACGGATATGGACACGGTGCTTGAATTCTTTGACGAGAGTAAGGCAATCAATGAAATGTTCCCCGAGCTCTACGCCGAACATGGGCTAGAGCTGCTTCAGATGTATCCTGAAGGTGAAATGGTCGTCACGGCTGATGAGCCAATCACGTCGCCCGAAGACTTTGATAACAAGAAAATTCGCACCATGACCAACCCGTTGTTGGCCGAAACTTACAGTGCTTTTGGTGCTACGCCGACACCGTTGCCCTGGGGTGAAGTCTATGGTGGCCTGCAGACGGGCATTATCGATGGTCAGGAAAATCCGATTTTCTGGATTGAATCCGGTGGTCTGTATGAAGTGTCTCCTCACCTGACGTTTACCAGCCATGGTTGGTTCACAACTGCCATGATGGCCAATCAGGATTTTTACGAAGGCTTGTCCGAAGAAGATCAGCAACTGGTGCAAGCGGCTTCTGATGCGGCCTATGAGCACACCATTGAGCACATTCAAGGTCTTTCCGAAGAGTCGCTTGAAAAAATCCAGGCAGCTTCAGATGAAGTTACTGTCACCCGCCTGAATGACGAACAGATTGAAGCTTTCAAGCAGCGCGCCCCCCAGGTTGAAGAAGAATTCATTGAAATGACCGGCGAGCAAGGTGAGGAGCTGCTGAATCAGTTCAAGGCTGATCTCAAGGCGGTTCAGCAAGATGAGGCTTCTGAGGAAGTCGAGACAAACCAGGGAAATTGATTGGACGTTTCACCCGCACCATCTGGGGGCAGCTAGGCTGCCCCCGTTTTGTTTCCAGCCTTCTTGGTTAGTGCTGGTACCTATCCAGCATTAGTTATCAAGACGTAGCAGCGAATACGATATTGAGAAGGCTATTTGATTTTAACCATGTCTGCTGAAGGGAGCGCGGCCATGACCGACGAAGAAGCTGAAAAGCATTATTCCTCTGGCCTGCCCGGTATTCTGGGTAGCATTGACACGCTGATAAGTAAGTTTGAAGCGATAATTCTCGCTGTCGGCGTATTATTAATGGCCACCAATACCGTCGCCAATGTCATCGGACGCTTTCTGCTCGGGGAAAGCTTGTTTTTCACCGGTGAGGTCAATCGTATCCTGATCATCATGATTACCTTTGCGGGTATTGGGTATGCAGCGCGTCATGGGCGCCACATACGTATGTCTGCCATCTATGATTCTCTTCCAGTGGGAGGACGCCGTGTCTTGATGGTGATAATCGCGCTTTTCACCTCTCTGGTGATGTTTTTCCTGGCTTATTACTCTGTTCATTATATTCTCACCCTATATGACAGAGGACGCATCTTACCCGCACTTGGCTTTCCAATTTATATTATCTATATCTGGGTGCCCCTAGGCTTTTTTGTCACTGGCCTACAGTACTTGTTTACAGCCATCAAAAACCTCAGATCGCATGATGTCTATTTGTCGACCTCGGTCGTCGACGGTTACAAGGACACAGAAACGGAAGTCTGATGCAACCAAATTGCCCGGGGGAATAAAAAATGACGACAATAATGATTACCACCATGATTGCCCTACTCTTGCTGGGCTTTCCCATGATGATTCCGCTGGCTGCTGCGTCAATCATCGGCTTTTACATGATGTTTGGTGGGCTGGGTCAGATGGAAACATTGATTCAGCAGTTGATGGCCGGAATTCGGCCCGCCTCGCTGATTGCCGTGCCGATGTTTATTCTGGCGGCGGATATCATGACCCGAGGACAGTCAGCTAATCGGCTGATCAACATGGTGATGGCCTTTATCGGTCATATCAAAGGGGGGCTGGCGGTAAGCACGGCAGTGTCCTGTACCTTGTTCGGTGCTGTTTCTGGCTCTACCCAGGCCACTGTGGTTGCGGTAGGTTCTCCATTGCGTCCTCGGATGCTCAAAGCTGGCTATTCAGATTCTTTTACTCTGGCACTAATCATTAACTCCAGTGATATCGCCTTTTTGATTCCGCCAAGTATCGGCATGATTATTTATGGGATTGTGTCTGGTACTTCTATCGGTGAATTGTTTATTGCCGGCATTGGCCCTGGCCTAATGATTTTGGCCATGTTTACGGTTTACGCTGTTGTCTATGCCAGTGTCCGCGGTGTGCCCACTGAACCCAAGACCAGTTGGGGAGAGCGTTTCTCGGCGGTACGTCTGGCCTTATGGCCTCTGGGTTTCCCGGTGATCATCATCGGTGGTATCTATGGCGGTATCTTCAGCCCAACTGAGGCGGCCGCAGCCTGTGTGCTCTATGCGGTATTGCTGGAGTTTGTGGTGTTCCGTTCGTTGAAGATGAACGACATCTATGCGATTGCCAAATCAACCGGTTTGATTACGGCAGTGGTGTTTATTCTGGTGGCGGTCGGCAACGGCTTCTCCTGGATTATTTCGTTTGCCCAGATCCCTCAAGCCATTCTTGAGGCTGTGGGTATCAATGAAGCAGGGCCTACCGGCGTATTAATTGCTATCTGTATTGCCTTCTTTGTGGCCTGCATGTTTGTTGACCCTATCGTGGTGATTTTGGTACTGACACCTGTATTTACGCCAGCCATCGCGGCTACTGGCCTTGATCCGGTACTGGTGGGGATTCTGATCACGCTGCAGGTGGCGATAGGCTCGGCGACACCGCCCTTCGGGTGTGACATCTTTACTGCGATTGCGATTTTCAAACGGCCATACCTTGAAGTCATAAAGGGCACACCTCCGTTTATTTTCATGCTGATCCTGGCAGCGGCGCTGCTGATCATGTTCCCGCAGATTGCGCTGTTCCTGCGTGATATTGCCTTCCGCTAGGTTGTTAAACCGCCACAAGGAGACAGCTTGATGTTCAACCGTATACTCATCCCGGTAGACGGCTCAAAAGGTGCCTTAAAGGCCTTGGAAAAAGCGGTGGGTCTACACAGGCTGACCGGTGCCGAACTGTATTTTCTGTGTGTTTTCAAGCATCACAGCCTGTTGGAAGCGTCACTTTCCATGGTACGCCCCAACAAGCTGGATATTCCGGATGATGCCTTGAAGGAATACGCCACAGAAATTGCCGTGCATGCCAAATCCCATGCCATAGAGCTGGGTGTGGATAGCAGTCTGGTGCGTGCTTTTGTCAAGGGCGGTCGCCCTTCGCGGACGATTGTACGCTTTGCCCGCAAACGGGAGTGTGATCTGATCGTGATTGGCGCCCAAGGCACCAATGGTGAGAAGAATCTGCTGTTGGGGAGCGTTTCCCAGCGGGTTGCCGGTGCGGCACATTGCCCGACCCTGGTCGTCTAGAGGCCCCAACTTTCAGCATTGATTGTTGTCGTAGTGAACACCCGTCGTTTCAGGAAGATGCACCCTGAGGCGGCGGGTGTTACGCTTTAATAACTGTTTTTAAAATTTGTCTTAAAGACCATCTTAAAGACTATCTCAAAGGCCATCTGCAAAGACGTGCTTTAAAGATTTTCTGTAAAGATGTTTGATCAACGACCTTTTACCACTGATGTAAGGAATATCATGAAAACGTTTTTTTCGACTGCCCTGCTGAGCACCTTGCTGGTGGCACCTTTTGCCGCTGCCGCACCGGAAACCGATGAAGAGCGCCTGGCCTATAGCCTGGGTGTTACTTTGGGTGAAAGCATGCAGGCCGATATTGCCGAATTGGATGTGGATAGCCTGACAGACGGCATTCGTGATGTGTTTGAAGGCAATGAGCTGGCGTTAAGCGAAGAGGAAATGGCTCAGGCGCTGGCCAGTTTCCAGGAACAGGCAATGGCCGAACGCGAAGCGCAGGCTGGCGCCATGGCAGCAGAAAACCTGGAGGAAGGTGAAGCCTTTCTGGCCGAGAATGCCGAACGCGAGGAAGTGACGGTGACGGATTCCGGCCTGCAGTATGAAGTGCTTGAATCAGGCGATGGCGCTTCACCGGGTGCAGAGGACACGGTTGAGGTGCATTACGAAGGCATGCTGCTGGATGGCACTGTGTTTGACAGCTCCTTCGAGCGTGGCGAGCCGGTCAGTTTTGCTGCCAATCAGGTGATTGAAGGCTGGCAGGAAGCGCTGCAGCTGATGAGTGTGGGCGATACCTGGATGCTCTACATTCCTGCTGATCTTGCCTATGGTGAGCGTGGTCAGGGCCCGATTGGCCCGAATGCCGTTCTGACTTTCCGTGTCGAACTTCTTGATGTCGAGTAACCCTGCATGTTGAAGACCACCGGTCATCGTCACTCCGCAGGAGCACGGCTGCTGTTGGGCGCTGTACTCGTATACGCCTTGCCTGCCATTGCTCAAGAAGAGGATGCTCCGCCGGGCACATTGCCGTCGCTGGGTGCTGCTGAAACGGGTGCTAGCGTGGTTGGCGTGTCGTCTGGTGGTTATATGGCACTGCAGCTGGCGGTGGCCTGGCCCGAGCGGTTTGCCGGGGTGGGCGTATTGGCCGCGGGGCCCTGGAGCTGTTCCCAGGGTTCGCTCAGCCTGGCGCTTAACCAGTGCATGATGACGCGCCGAGGGGCGCCATCAATTGAGGCGCTGAACACCCGTTGGGCCAATTACCGCGAGCAGGATCAGGTCGGTAGCGAAAGCGCCCGCAGTGCTCTACGGGCTTATGTCTGGCATGGTGAAAATGATGCGGTAGTGGAACCGGTATTAGGTGATCTGCTGGCCGAGCAGCTGCAACAGTGGCTGGCCAGCGATGATCAGCTGAAGGTGGCGCGCAGCGCCCAGACCGGGCACGGCTGGCCGGTATCCTTGGCGGGCAACACGCAGCTCTCTCAGCCGCTGGGTAATTGTCAGTCAGGTGGTGGCAGCCATTTGCTGGCCTGTGATGAAGATATTGCCGCCGATATGCTCGACTGGCTGCATCCCGACTCAGCGCCCGCTGCAACGTCTTCTGCTGAGGGTGAGTTGATCCGCTTTGACCAGAGCGATTTCGATGCCAAAGGGCTGGCAGATAACGGCTATGTCTACCAGCCGGAAGGCTGTGACGATGGGAGCTGTGAAGTCACCATTGCCCTGCATGGCTGCCAGATGAATGCCGAGCAGATCGGCGAAACCTTTGTGCAGGGAACCGGCCTGAATGAATGGGCTGACCAGCACCGCCGGATTGTTCTCTACCCACAGGCCGAAAGCACCCTGGCGAATCCGCAGGGCTGCTGGGACTGGTGGGGCTTTGCGGAAAGCAGTTGGCAGCTTAACCCTCTGCATGATACCCGCCAGGGGACTCAGGTCAGCGCTTTGATGGCAATGCTGACCCGTCTGCAGTCATCCAGTGGTGCTGATGACAATGAATGACTTAACTATCAAGCGCGGTTCTTAACGCGGTTACCAGCCCTTCCGGGCTGGATGAATACAGTACGCGCTCAAGGATGTTGCCTTCACGGTCGACCACATAAAGCGATGAGCTGTGGTCGATGGTGTAGCCCATCGCCGAGTTTTCGGCTTCAACCCGCCGCCAGATCACACCATAGCGGCTGGCCAGTTCTTCAAGCTGTTGCTGTGTGCCGGTGGCGCCGATAAAGCGTTCACCGAAAAAGCCAGTGTACTCCGCCAGCCGCTCCAGGCTGTCGCGCTCCGGGTCGACAGAGATCATCAGCGGTACAATACGATCGCGCTGCTGTGGGGTCAGCTCAGCCAGAGCCTGTTTTTTGACGGCCTGGTTCATCGGGCACACATCCGGACAATAGGTGTAGCCAAAGCTAACAATGGCAACCTGATTGTCGTCCAGCTGGGTCAGGGAAAAATCGCCACGGGTAGACGCCAGTTCAATGGGGCCGCCGGGTAGCCCGCTGGTCGGCTGCTGATTCTGGCTGGAAAAGTAGTGGTTGAGTGCGAAGGCACCGGCAGCAGTGACAAGAAGTGCGAGCAGGCCAAGAGTGACTAGAAGTGTGAAGCGGCGAGAAACAAGGGATGGCATAGGATCAGCTCCGGATAACATCAAAATCGAACCAGGTGCCGAGTCGGCCATCAGGGGTATCGACAATCACGCGGGCACGCCACGGCATGACAGATAATGTACACACACTCAATTGCCCCTGGCCGTGAAAGTCGCCATTCTGGGTGGCAGATAATGGAAAGCGGTTAATACCCATGTCCATGTTACGGCCGATAAAATCGACTTCAGCAGCGCTAACGTCTATCCCCTGAGTAGTAACGGTCAAAGGCAGAATTTCCAGTGACTCGATGCGTCCGTCGGCATCTACCGTCAGCGTGAGCGAGCCCTTGTCTCCCAGTTTGGCTGAGCAGGTCTCGGTGTGCAGATCGCAGGTGTCGGAGGGCGGATACCAGGTAACGTCGCCATCGCTGCGTAACCAGTAAGAAAAACCGTACCAGCTGAGGGCCGCCAAGGCGATACCGGTGACCAGGATAAGCACCTGGAGCACTGGAAAGCGTCCAGCACGAGCTTGGGTGGAAGTGTTCATGACAGAACCATGGTGATGTAAGCCGGAAACAAGTGGTTGGCCTGCATAAATGGCACACAATGCACAGCCATCACGAAAAGGGTTGTCTTGAATAAAGATAGTAACAGCAATCGGCACGATATCACTGTGCTGGGATGTCGCAGGTTAGGAGAGAGTCATGGAAGAGGGTGGAAGTATTGTCGGGGCACTGGGGCCCCTGTTTCTTCTCATCTTGCTGGGTGCCTTGTTTGGCTACCGGCGCTGGCCAGGCGTTGACTTCTGGCCACAGTTGGAAAAGGTGATCTACTTCGTCCTGTTTCCTGCCATGCTGGTTAGCACCCTGGCTACTGCTGATGTGGCCTCAGTACCGATTGGCCGCTTGGCACTCACCCTGCTAGGCACCTTGAGCGTGTTGGCGCTACTGCTGTGGGCCATGCGCGGTTGGTTACACCTGGATGCAGCGGCATTTACCTCGGTATTTCAAGGTGCCCTGCGCTTCAACACCTATGTGGGGGTGGCGGGGGCTGCGGCCCTGCACGGCAGTGCCGGTGCGACCACGGCAGCGGTGGCAGTCGCCTTGATGGTGCCGGTGATCAACGTCATGTGCGTGGCCAGCTTTGTAGCGGCAGGCACGCTGGGCAAGGCCAGCATGCGCAAGAGTATTGCTGCCCTGGCACAAAACCCTTTGATCCTGGCTTGCCTGGTGGGAATCGGGTTGAATCTCAGCGGCATCGGCCTGCCTGGCTGGAGCCAGGACACGGTGACGCTCTTGGGGCGAGCAGCTCTGCCCCTGGGCCTGGTGGCCGTCGGTGTGGCGCTGCGCCCAGCAGCATTGTTGCGCCTGGATAGAGGCGTAGTGGTCAGCAATAGTGTCAAGCTGTTGCTGTTACCGGCACTGGTGCTTGCCATGGCCTGGCTGCTTGGGCTGGATCACGTTACTCGTGATGTTGCCTTACTTTTCGCGGCACTGCCCACGGCCACATCTGCCTATATTCTGGCGCGCCAGCTGGGAGGAGATGGTGAACTGATGGCAGCCATCATTACCGGGCAGACGCTACTGGCAATGCTGACGTTGCCACTATGGCTCCAGCTGTTAATGGGCTAAGGGCTGACGAATCTCCACGAGTTTAGCGCTATGCGTCGCATAATGCCTGATCATGGGTTTCTTCTCTCAGGCTCGCCTGCAGCGACTCAAAGATCGGCAATGAACGCCCGGCAAAGGGGATAACAGCACACAGCAAAAATTATCTCATTCGGTTGAATCAATAATGAATTTTAAAGATTTTATACATCCTTAGCATTGTGCTGGCGTCTTACATCCTCGTCGCGAGCATGTTTTATAAACTCTCCAAGCGCATGAAAGCATCTTTCCAAGGCAGGCGGCTACCTGCATCCCGCATGGCTTGATAAGCCTTTTTGGCAATATCCTTACGGATCAGGTCTTGTTCTACCATCTGTTCTACAAGCCATATTGTACCTTTAACAATAACTGCCTCTTTCCTGGCTGCCTTGCGCAGATCTCCATCACCGGTAAGTAGTGGGCATCCTTCCTGCTTGGCCAAGGCCAGGGAAAAGCAGTCATATCGGCTTGGTCCGGCATAAGCGTGTGTCATACGCATTGCGTCCATCATGCTGGCCGACGTCAATGCTGCTTGGCGAAGACCAAGGTTGAGCAGGTGAGAGTGCTGATGAGAAAGTTCATCGGCAAAAAGCATATCAGAGACTTTGAACTCGAAGGGAAGTTGGAACATAAACTCCAAAAGCCCGCTTGCTTCCATATCAATCAGTACATTTGCATCACTGATAAGCACCTGCATCTAGGCTAACGCTCCTTCCATCATCTTATCTTGACGGAACTGAGCGACTGGCATCTTCAGCAGCTCTGCAGCTTTGGAATCGGATATCAGGCCTTCACCTGCGCCACGATAAACCAGTTGTTCAAAAAGCAGGGTCTGCTCTTTTGGGTAAGCTTGACCAGGCTCCTCTTTTCGCCAGCCATTGGTTGAAAACTGAATGAAAAGGGATTTGTACTTCTGCGGAGTCAGGATGCCCACATCTCGAGAGCGGTAGAGAATACTGGCCATGCTCAGACCGTATTCGTGCTTGAGCAAATACATCTCTTTCCAGTCGATGTTATGGCGTTGGGCTCCAAGGTGCTCAATGGCACCGTCGCGAGGAAGCAAAAAAGCAGAAGCGAAACGGTTACAAGCCTGCTCTTCATTGATATTGCTTGGCAATATGCCATGTAGTAGCAGGTGCCCCAGTTCGTGCGCGAGGGTGAAGCGCTGCCTGCAGCCTGGCCAGTGGCTCGATATCACTATGACGGGCTGCTTTTCTACACTAGCCTGCATGCCATCAACCTTATCTGCCTGATCTGACTCGGTCACAATCACCAGAATTCCTTTGGATTCGAGTAGATCGATCATGTCTGGCAAAGGATTTAAGCCAAGCTGCCAGGCTCTGCGCATAGCAACGCTGAAGGCCTCTAGGTCTTCCAAGGCCGATACACTAGGCAAGTTGGATGGACGCTCAAAGCCCGGGATTGGAAAGTCAGGCCACAGATTCTTCAACT
The DNA here is from genome assembly GCA_041875495.1 of Halomonas sp. CH40. Lineage (NCBI taxonomy): Bacteria > Pseudomonadati > Pseudomonadota > Gammaproteobacteria > Oceanospirillales > Halomonadaceae > Halomonas > Halomonas sp. CH40. The sequence goes on along the minus strand of CP112982.1, from coordinate 3,511,578 downwards.
CAAACCAACGTTCGGCCTGATCCAGAACGTCCGCAGCGATCTTGTCCAGCACCTTTTGCGGAGTGCTAGCTTTTTTGCGGTACTCAATACCTGAAAGTTTAACAGTGACAGGGCGAAAGAAGAACTCGGTACGGACATCCAGGGCCTCAGCCATTTTGATCAGTACAGAGGACGAGGGCATGTTGTCGTCATGCTCGTACTTCTTGATCATGTTAGCACTGACACCGGCAGCTTTTCCTAACTTAGCCATAGATAGGCCAGCCGCGCTGCGGGCTCGCTTCAGACGCTCGCCGATCATACTGACCTCCGGTTTATGAATTTATAAATATATCATATACTGTAAACCATAATTGCATGTTGAGGTAGGGGAAACCATGGAGCATCAGCACTTTTACTTGGCATTGAATACTTTGCATTAAACCTCTTGTTGTAGCTCCTCCAGCTTGCCAATCAGCATCGTTATGTTTGTGGTGTCCCCCTTTTGAGTCGTCGCATCATCGCTATATTGGCCTGCATCGCGATCAGCAGAAGGATCTCGAGACGCCTGCCCTGACGCGATTGATGCATACCAAAGCCCAGCCCGAACAGGAGGGCTTTTCATCAGCCACCAGCCAATAAAACAAGGGGCGCTCCTCGTGCAAATGGTGGATGCCCAATAGCCGATTGACGTGCTTGATGGTACGTCGAGGGGCCACAGGTCCTGGCACAGCACGCCCAAGCGCTGTTAACCCCAATCAACGATCCGTCAGCAAGGCACCCACCGTATCCAGAAGTGCTTGAAGACGTTTGCACGCCGGCTCATGCAGGCTCATTTAACATTACTTCTTGATTTTATTTAAATATTTGTAAGGATTCTTAAGGGCTAAGGGTACTCTGAAAGAAAGTAAATAAAAAAGATTCGTATTAATGTTGACGCGGTAAATGAGAATGATTATATTGTGAATGTCAGCGTTTGATGAGTCGCTGACACCATGACATCCACTAGGTAACGTATCATCACCTTATTACCTGTCGTGGTTTCTCCCTCTCATTGCTAGTCACGGTCTTTTTGCCGCCTCTATTGGGGCGGCTTTCTTTTTTCTATACTTTCCCTCTCTTATTCGATTCAGCCTTGCCTAGTGTACGGGTGGCAGGGCACTCTGGTTGACGACATCAACGACGGTGGAGAGAACCTTATGCGTATTGCGGTATTCAGCGCCAAACCTTACGACGAGACATTTCTGAAGCGTGCCAATGCCACCAGAAATCACGATCTGAACTTTTTTGATGCCCGATTGAATGTCGACACTGCGGCGCTGGCGCAAGGCTTTGATGGCGTATGTGCTTTCGTTAACGACCATCTGGACGCTGACGTGCTCTCACTCCTGCATGAAGGGGGAACGCGCCTGGTGGCGTTACGTTCGGCGGGCTTCAACCACGTTGACCTGATGGCAGCAGAGCGTCTTGGCATTACTGTCGCTCGGGTGCCTGCCTATTCGCCCCACGCGGTGGCAGAGCATGCTGTGGCGCTGATTCTGAGCCTCAACCGGATGACCTTCAGAGCTCACAGCCGGGTGCGCGATGGTAACTTTTCACTCGATGGCTTATTGGGCTTTGACCTGTACGGCAAAACCGTGGGGGTCGTGGGTACTGGGCAAATCGGGCTGATTTTTGCCGATATCATGCACGGTTTTGGTTGCCGTATTCTGGCGAGTGACCCGTTCATAAACCCGGATGCCAAGGACTTTGTGGAATACGTACCGCTGGAAACCCTCTACGCCGAAGCGGATATCATCTCGCTACATTGCCCGCTGACCCCTGAAACCGACCATCTGATTGATGGCGAAGCAATTGCGCGGATGAAACCCGGTGTGATGCTGATCAATACCGGACGTGGGCGAGTGGTGGACACTCAAGCGGTGATTGGGGGGTTGAAAAGCGGCCATATTGGCTATCTGGGCCTTGATGTGTATGAAGAGGAAGAGCAGTTGTTTTTCGAAGATCTGTCCTACAAAGTGATCGACGATGATCAGTTCATGCGTTTGACCACCTTTCATAATGTGCTGATTACCGGGCATCAGGCCTTTTTCACCGACGAGGCGCTGACCAATATTGCGGAAACCACCCTGAACAATATTGACGCCTTCGAAAACGGCAGCGGCGAGATGCACAGGGTGGTGATTGAGCAATCCTGATGCTGAAGGTTGGCCAGTTTCAGCAGGTTTAATCTTCCCGGCGGTAAATCAGATCCCAGACGCCGTGGCCGAGCTTTTCACCGCGGGCTTCAAACTTGGTGAGCGGGCGAAACGTTGGGCGCGGCACATAAGGCGCGGTCTCCTGGCTGGCGGTATTGGCATAGCCGGGAGCGGCCTGCATCACCTCAGCCATCCATTCGGCGTAGGCTTCCCAGTCGGTGGCCATATGGAAGGTGCCGCCGGGCTTTAGGCGGGTGCGAATCAGCTCAACAAAGGCAGGTTGCACAATCCGCCGTTTGTGGTGCTTTTTCTTCGGCCAGGGGTCGGGGAAGAACAGTTGCACCGTGGTCAGGCTGGCCTCGGGAATACACTGCTCCAGCACCGCCAGGGCATCTTCCCGATAAACGCGCAGGTTGGTCAGCCCGCGTTTATCAGCTTCATCCAGCAGTTTACCCACCCCGGGCGCGTGGACTTCTATGCCAATAAAATCGGTGTCAGGATGGCGTTCGACCTGCTCGATCAGCGAATTGCCCATGCCAAAGCCAATTTCGACCACCCTGGGGGCCTGGCGCCCGAACAGGGCATCCAGATCCTGGCGTCCATCAGCAATCGTCAGCCCCAGGCGCGGCCAGACAACCTCGAGACCACGGGTCTGAGCCGGTGTCATGCGGCCAGCGCGAATCACATAGCTTTTGATGCCACGACGGTGCAGCGGCGCATCAGCGTCTTCCGGGCCTGTGGTGGTATCAGCGGAGTGTTGGGAGTCAGTCATCAGTGTCTCTTGAGTCAAGCGTTCAGCTATTGATACGCCCAGCAAAGGGGGAAGAAGGGTCGGCGCTTTGGCGACGTGGCATACGCCCTGCCAAAAAGGCATCGCGGCCTGCCTCAACGGCCAGCTTCATGGCGCGAGCCATGCGTAAAGGATCACGGGCATGAGCAATGGCGGTATTCAGCAGCACGCCATCGCAGCCAAGCTCCATGGCCATGGCCGCATCCGACGCCGTGCCGATACCGGCATCCACCAGGACGGGGACGCTGCTTTGCTCGACAATCAGGCGCACGTTATGGGGGTTCTGGATGCCATGGCCCGAGCCAATCAGCGAGCCCAGCGGCATGATGGCGCAGCAACCCATGGCCTCCAGCTCGCGTGCCACAATAGGGTCATCGCTGGTGTACACCATGACATCAAAACCATCGGCTAAAAGTGTCTCTGCGGCTTTCAGTGTCTCAACCACATTAGGGTAGAGCGTATGATCGTCACCCAGCACCTCAAGCTTGACCAGGTTATGGCCATCCAGCAGCTCGCGCGCCAGGCGGCAGGTGCGCACGGCATCCTTGGCGGTATAGCAGCCGGCAGTGTTGGGCAACAGGGTGTAGTGCTGGGGTGACACGGCATCCAGCAGGTTGGGCGCCTCTGCGTCCTGACCCAAGTTGGTGCGGCGCACGGCAAAGGTCACCACGTCCGCGCCGCTTTCGGCAATGGCGGCGCCGGTTTCGTCAAAATCCTTGTATTTGCCGGTGCCCACCAGCAGGCGGGAGCTGAATTCGCGCCCGGCAACGGTCAAGGGAGTGTCAGTCAATGGCGTCATAGCGGTTCCTTGTGAAAGCAAAAACGTAAGGCGGCTAACCGCCACCGATGGCGTGAACAATCTCCACCTGATCGCCCTCGGCCAATGGCGTCTGGGCATGCTGGCTTTTAGGGACGATTTCTTCGTTGATTTCGACGGCAATGCGTCGCCCTGTCAGGCCAAGCTGTTCAATCAATTGGTCAAGGTGCGTGCCTGCTTCCAGAGGATGAGGGTCGCCATTCAGGCGGATATGGATCATTGTCATGGAGAGCCTGCTTGCCAGCTAGTGAGTATCAAGGGAAAGCCTAAAAGGGTTTATTGTAACGGTTTAGCCGATGTCAGGCAGCCTTAAAAGCGGGTATAAAACCGCCAACCCCTCACATCAGACAACAGGAGAACGCAGTATGCAGCCAATCAATCGCTGGGCCTGGTGCGGTGTGGCGCTTTCAGGCGCGTTGATGGTCGTACTCGGCGCCTACGCCGCTCACGGCCTGAGTGCCAGGGTCAGCGCTGAGCTGGTCAGCGCCGTGGAAACCGGGGTGCGCTACCAAGCCTGGCACACCCTGGCCATCATGGTCGTGCTGGTATGGCGCCATGTGCAGCCGATGGCCGGCCAGCGCTGGGTGATGGCGCTGTGGGCGCTAGGCATGCTGTGTTTCTCCGGCTCGCTGTACCTGATGGCACTGGCGGGGTTGAGCCTTGGTATCGTCACGCCGATTGGTGGTGTGTTCCTGATCAGCGGCTGGTTAACGCTGGGCGTGGTGGCGCTTGCCGGGGGGCGGAAAGTTATTTAACCTCTTTTTGGGGTACCGTGCCGACCGGGTGATATCTGCCCATTGGAGTGCACGCAAGGCGGCTAGGGCCAGTAACAGCATAGATCATTAAAAGAATAGGTTATAAACAGCATAAGCAAGAAATAGCAAAGACAGGTAATGGCAGGGTAACGCTGAACAGGTGAGTGCGTGGACAAGTTCGAAGTCAAGCTGGATCAGGCAGCCCGAGCAGCCTGGATGTCCTATATAGGCGGCATCACTCAGGATGAGATCGCCCAGCAACTGGGCGTATCCAGGCCAGGGGTGCAACGTCTGTTGGCGCTGGCGCGTCAGGAAGGGCTGGTCAAGGTGCATATTGACCACCCGATCGCCGCCTATATGGCCATGGGCGACGCGATTCGCGAGTATTTTGACCTTGATTTCTGCGATGTGGTGCCCGCCGAGTCAGAGGTTCCGGACGGTGCAGCCCATTACTTGGCGGTGGCCGGTGCCGAGCGCATTGCCCGCCTGGTGGAACGCCAGAAGCCGTTGACTCTGGCGTTGGGCACCGGGCGAGCGGTGCGGGCGACCGTGGAGGCGCTTAGCCGGGTTGAACGCCCGCAACACCGGTTTGTTTCCCTGGTGGGGAACGTGGCCCGAGATGGTTCGTCCAACCGCTATGATGGCGTTATGGTGCTGGCCGACAAGACGGGCGGGGAGCGCTTTTTGCTGCCAGCGCCCGTGGTGGCGAGCTCGGTTGAAGAAAAGACATCAATGCAGGAGCAACGCCTTTTTCAGGCGATTTTCGAGGTGGCCCGTGAAGCCGAAGCGGGATTTATCGGGATTGGCAAGATTGATCGTCAGGCAACACTATTTCAGGATCATTTCATCAGTGAAAGAGAGCTGGAGGAGCTGATTGCGCTGGACGCGGTAGGGGAGTTGCTCGGTTGGCCCTTGAACGCCAGCGGTCAGGTCATTGATTGCACGGTCACCCAACGGGTAACCAGTCAACCCCTGAGTAACCTGGTTCAGCAGTCGCTTGTCGCGCTTAGCGCCGGGCTTGAAAAAGCCCCTGCCATCCTGGCAGCCTTGCGTGGCGGCTGGATCAAGGGCCTGGTGACCGATGAGGTGGCCGCACGCTACATCATTGAGCGCGCGGTGGATTAATCCTGCTTTTCATAATTTTTTTCATACTCTCCTCACCTCTCACCTCTCACCTCTCACCTCTCACCCGGGCATGCAACCAAAGTCTAGGAACACTGGCTTTGCTTTTTTTGGGTTTGTGTTCGATCATTTGATTGACAGCTGATCAATTTGATCAAAATGGACCAACCACATCACAATCACAACAATAGCTAATAGACAGGAGTCCGTTCATGAAGCTCACACGATCCTTACCCATGGCCACGCTGGCTGCCGCAATTGCCTCTGCCAGTCAGGCTCAGGCGCAGACGGAGATCACCGTTGCCACGGTCAACAACAACGACATGGTCATCATGCAGAGCTTGACTGATCAGTTCGAGCAGGCCAATCCCGATATAAAACTGGATTGGGTGGTATTGGAAGAGAACGTCCTGCGCCAGCGTCTGACGACGGATATCGCCACTGAGGGTGGTCAGTTTGACGTCATGACCATCGGCACTTACGAGGTTCCGATCTGGGCTGAGCGCGGTTGGTTGGCAGCTTTCGATAACCTTCCTGAGGGCTATGACGAGGAAGATCTGTTGAAGTCCGTGCGCAATGGCCTGTCTCATGACTGTACCTTGCACGCGCTACCTTTCTACGGTGAGAGTTCAATGCTCTATTACCGGACTGACCTGTTTGATGAGCACGGCATTGATATGCCCGAACAGCCAAGCTGGGAAGAGGTTCGCGACTGGGCTGCCGAGATCCACGACCCCGATAACGAAACCTTCGGAATCTGCCTGCGCGGCAAGCCGGGCTGGGGCGAGAACATGGCCTTTGTATCAACCCTGGTCAACACCTTTGGTGGCCGGTGGTTCGATGAGGACTGGAATCCGGAGCTGGATTCACCCGAGTGGCAGGAAGCCATCTCCTTCTATGTTGACCTGCTGGGCAACTATGGCCCGCCCGGCGCTAGTTCCAACGGCTTCAATGAAAACCAGGCGCTGTTCTCCAGCGGCAAGTGTGCCATGTGGGTAGACGCCACCTCGGCTGCGGGACGTATTTTCAATCCGGATGAATCCAGCGTTGCCGACCAGCTTGGTTTCTCTCAGGCTCCGGTGGCTGAAACGCCGAAAGGCTCACACTGGTTGTGGTCCTGGGCGCTAGCTATCCCGGCATCTTCTGAGAAGCAGGAAGCGGCCAGAACCTTTGTTGAGTGGGCCACTTCCAAGGAATACATCGAGCTGGTAGGCGAGACGGAAGGGTGGACTAGTGTTCCACCGGGAACCCGTACGTCCACCTACGAGGATGAGCGCTATATTGAAGCAGCACCTTTTGCTGACTTTGTCCTTGAAGCGATGCAAGGTGCCGACCCGACGGACTCAACGCTGAAACCATCCCCCTATATCGGAGTGCAGTTCGTCGGTATTCCCGAGTTCCAGGCCATCGGGACCCAGGTAGGCCAGACCATTGCCTCGGCATTGACCGGGGATGCCAGTGTCGAACAGGCGCTGCAGTCTGCCCAGCAGGCGACTGAGCGCACCATGAAGCGCGCCGGCTACCTGGACTGACACTGAATGCCCATCCCCGGCCGGATCACGCTGGCCGGGGTTCCTTTCCTACCTGGTTTTACGGGTAATTCCATGAACAAGACAAGAGCTTCCGGACGCACGGTCGGGGGTCTGAGAACCCTGTCGCTGCAGGCACCGGCCGTCACCCTGTTATTGGTATGGATGCTGGTGCCGCTGGGTATGACCCTGTGGTTTTCCTTGCAGCGTTATAACCTTCTAATGCCCGGTATGACCGGTTTTGCCGGACTGGAAAACTATGAGTACCTGTTCACTGACCCCGCGCTCTGGTCAGCCATGGGTACGACCTTGCTGCTGGTGGGCTGGGTGTTGGTGATCACTGTGGTGGGCGGCACCCTGTTGGCCGTTCTCTTCCAGCAGGACTTTGCTGGCAGAGGCATTGCCCGCGTACTGGCAATCTCGCCGTTCTTTGTTATGCCCACGGTCAGCGCCCTAGTATGGAAGAATATGATGATGCACCCCTCCAACGGGGTGCTTTCCTGGGTCGCTGAGACCTTTGGGCTGCCAGCCGTTGACTGGTTCTCCTCGTTGCCGCTGACCTCAATCATCATCATCGTGGCCTGGCAGTGGCTGCCCTTTGCCCTGCTGATCCTACTCACCGCTATGCAGTCGCTGGACGATGATCAGGTGGAGGCTGCGCGTATGGATGGCGCTGGCCCGGTCGCTATTTTCTTCTTTATTACCCTGCCGCACCTCAAGCGGGCGATCAGTGTGGTGATCATGATCGAGATGATCTTCCTGTTGACCATCTTCGCCGAGATATTTGTGACCACTTCGGGCGGCCCAGGGCTCGCCACCACGAACTTGGCCTATCTGATCTACATACAGGCTCTGCTGAATTTCGATGTCGGCATGGCCTCCGCAGGCGGGGTGGTCGCGATCATTCTCGCTAACATTGTTGCCATCTTTCTGGTCCGTATGGTGGCCAGGAACCTGGAAGACTAAGGTAACAGGAGCTGCTCATGACGTCTTCAAGAACCCCTTTATCCGGGGCGAAAGCATCTTCTTCCCCGTTGGCCTCACCGCAGGTCAGGAAGCTTGTCCTGACCGTGCTTGGCTGGACGGTAGCCTGTGTGATCTTTTTTCCAATTTTCTGGATGGTTCTGACCGGCTTCAAGACCGAGGCCGACGCCATTGCTGATCCCAGCCTTATCTTCTCGCCGACACTGGAAAGTTATCAGGCAGTTCAGGCGCGTTCGGGCTATGCCCGGTTCGCCCTCAATAGCGTGGTAATTGCTTTCGGGTCGACCCTGCTGGCGCTGTTGATCGCCATACCTTCAGCCTACTCGATGGCCTTCCTACCCACGAAACGCACCAAGGGCACACTGCTGTGGATGCTCTCCACCAAGATGCTGCCACCGGTGGGAGTGCTAGTGCCGATCTACCTGATCTTCCGCGATCTGGGGCTTCTGGATACCCGAACCGGGCTGATCATCGTTTATACCCTGATGAATCTGCCGATTGTGGTGTGGATGCTTTATACCTTCTTCAAGGATATGCCCAAGGATATTCTTGAAGCAGGGCGCATGGATGGTGCCAGCACCCTGCAGGAAGTGCTCTACCTGCTGATGCCATTGACCCTGCCAGGGATTGCATCAACCGGTCTGCTGGCGGTGATCCTGAGCTGGAACGAGGCGTTCTGGAGCCTCAATCTCACCTCCTCGAATGCCGCACCGCTGACCGCTTATATCGCCTCCTTCTCCAGCCCTGAAGGGCTGTTCTGGGCCAAACTCTCTGCAGCCTCGACCATGGCCATTGCCCCCATCCTTATTCTCGGCTGGATGACCCAGAAACAGATGGTACGTGGCCTGACCTTCGGCGCCGTCAAGTAAAAGGGGTACTCAGATGTCAACGTTACAACTCAAGCAGATCAAGAAGACCTTTGGCGAGACCGATGTCATCAAGGGGGTCGACCTTGAGGTCAATGACCGCGAATTCGTAGTCTTCGTTGGTCCTTCCGGCTGTGGCAAATCCACCCTGATGCGGATAATTGCGGGGCTGGAAAACGCCACTTCCGGCGATATTCTCATCGACGGAGAACGGATGAACGATGTAGGGCCTGCTGATCGAGGGCTGGCCATGGTATTCCAGAGCTATGCGCTTTATCCCCATATGACCGTTGAGGACAACATGGGCTTCAGTATGCGCCTGGCCAAGGTACCCAAAGAGGAGCGTCGTCAGAAAGTGCTCGAGGCGGCAAAGATTCTGCAACTTGAGCCCTTGCTGGACCGCAAGCCAAAGGCGCTTTCCGGTGGCCAGCGCCAGCGTGTGGCCATTGGACGGGCCATCGTGCGTAATCCCAGTATCTTCCTGTTTGATGAGCCGCTCTCCAATCTGGATGCCGCCCTGCGTGTCCAGATGCGTATTGAGCTGGCGCGCCTTCATGAGGAACTGGACGCCACCATGATCTACGTTACCCATGATCAGATCGAAGCCATGACCATGGCCGACAAAATAGTGGTGCTGCACGATGGCGAGGTGGAGCAGCTCGGCTCTCCAATGGAACTCTACCATCACCCTCGTAACCGCTTTGTGGCGGGCTTTATCGGCTCACCGAAGATGAACTTCCTGAATGTCGGGTTGGAAAAGGCGCATGCCGAAGGGGTCAGTATCACACTACCCAGTGGCAGAATCTGCAGTGTTCCTGCGGATGGCAGCGGCCTGGCGGCGAATGCCAAGCTGGAGCTGGGCATTCGCCCTGAGCATCTTCAGCTTGATGACCAGGGGCTACTGGAAGGTGAGATCAAGGTGCTGGAACGGCTCGGCGGCCAGACCTCGCTGTATGTGCAGATGGGCGACATCATGATGACCATCATGGCAGACGGTGACGTGGCGCACCGTGTTCACGACACGGTACGCTTCAGCTTCGAACCGCAGCGGGCACATCTGTTTGATGGCGATGGCCTGACACTGCCAAGTCTTCATCAGCATCCTCTGGCGAACCTGACGCGCCGGGATAATCGCGCTGCCACCGACGATACCGAAAGCGCGTAAAGGAGGCATCCATGGACATGCTGATCTTCGATTGTGACGGTGTACTGGTAGACAGTGAACATATCGCTGAAGCATCGCTGGTGACGCTGCTTGGTGAGTGGCTGCCCGATCTGGACGCCGATACCGTGCTCAGTCAGGCCCTGGGGATGACGACCGCTGATATCCTGCGCCATCTGGAGGGGATAAGTGCCTACAGCTTGCCCGTGGGTGCCGTTGAAACAGTGGATGCCAGCGTCGAGGCCCGCCTGGCCGAGGAGCTTAACCCCATGCCGGGCGTGGCGGACGCGATTACGGCCATCGACCTGCCCAAGGCCGTGGTCTCCAACAGTCGTCGACAGCGTGTACTGACGTCGCTGGCAACAACCGGGCTGGATAACCGGCTGGGCAGTGCCCCTGTCTTCACGGCTGAGCAGGTTGCTCACCCCAAGCCGGACCCTGCGCTCTATCGGCTCGCCGCTGACACCCTTGGGGTTTCACCGACACGTTGCCTAGTGGTGGAGGACAGTGTCTCTGGGGTTACCGCGGCGCATGCCGCTGGAATGACAGTGATCGGCTTTATCGGTGCCAGTCACGTCAGGCCCGGTCAGGCACAGCGCCTTCGCCAGGCGGGTGCCTGTCAGGTGATAGCCAACATGCAGGAACTGCCGGCACTGGTGAGAAAGGTGCAGCAGGCGGCAACGTCTGATCCATCATCTTATTAACTCGGAAACCTAGGTAAATCGGTCGTTTAAAAGGAGCACGGAGCGATGAAACTGCAGGACAAGATTGCCATCATCACCGGCGGTGCACGAGGTATCGGCCTGGCCATTGGCCGTGCGTATCTGGCTGAGGGGGCCCGTCTGGTGGTAGTTGATATTGATCAGGCGGCCATCGACGATGCCCTGGCGGCCCTTGAGGATGAGGGGCACGCCGCTGAGCGGCTGATGGGAGTGCAGCTCGATGTCCGTGACCGCGCAGATATCGACGCCATGGTGGAGGCTGTTATCGCCCGCTTTGGGGGTATCGATATTCTGGTTAATAACGCTGCCGTCTTTGACATGCTGCCGGTGTTGGACGTGACCGAGAAAAGCTTTGACCGTCAGTTTGATATCAATGTGCGAGGCCTTTTCTTCACCCTGCAGGCTGTCGCTAGAGCCATGGTCGAGCGTGGCCAGGGTGGGGCAATCATTAATATATCTTCACAGGCAGGCCGCCGTGGCGAGGCTCTGGTAAGCACCTACTGCGCCACCAAGGCTGCGGTCATCAGTCTGACCCAGTCCTGCGCGCTGGATCTGGTGCGTCATGGTATCCGTGTTAATGGTATTGCCCCCGGCGTGGTGGATACACCGATGTGGGAGGAGGTGGATGCGCTCTTTGCCCATTACGAAAAGCGCCCCCTCGGTGAAAAGAAACGCCTGGTGGGTGAAGCGGTGCCTTACGGACGCATGGGCCGACCAGAGGACTATGCTGGCCCTGCCGTGTTTCTGGCCAGCGATGATAGTGATTACGTGGTGGCCCAGACCCTCAACGTCGACGGCGGCAATTGGATGAGCTGAATGAAGCGTAATGACACAAGCCGTTACATTTTGACGCAGGAGTCATACCATGACACCCCCTGAACGTATTGATGCACTGGAGGCGATGGCTCAGCGCATCCTGATGGCTCTGGAAGATCGCGATCGTCTGATTGTCGCGCTAGTCGGCCCACCCGGAGCCGGTAAATCCTACCGTTCGGAGCAGCTTTTTCAGCATATCGACGCCACCCTGCCTGGACAGGCGGTGGTTGTCCCCATGGACGGCTATCACTTTGATAACGCCTTGCTTGGCGAGGCGCTGCTACCGGTCAAGGGGGCGCCTCACACCTTCAACATCGAGGGGCTCAGGGTTGATCTTGAGCGTATTCGGCGTGCTGATACCCGGGTGACAGTGCCGGTCTTTGATCGTCCTCTCGACTTGGCCCGGGCCGGTGCCCGAGAAGTTAGCCTTAAACACCGCATTATCATCGTTGAAGGCAACTATCTGCTGCTTGATCGTCCTCCCTGGTCGTCCCTGCAAGCGCTCTTTGATCTTAGCGTCATGCTGGAGGTCGATGATGAAACCCTTGAGCAGCGGCTGCTTGAGCGCTGGCTGGCGCTGGGCCTGGATGATGCGTCTGCGCGTCGCAAGGCATTGGATAACGATATGCCTAACGCCCATCTGGTCAAGACAAGCTCCCTTCCGCCCGACCTGGTGTGGCGCTAATGCCAGACGGCCCACGACTCTAAAGGAGACCCCGCATGATCCCACTCAACAACGACAATCTCGAAAAGCTCCCCTCCGAGGTTGCGGTGCCGGTCTACCAGCGGGATGCCGTGACCCCAGGTATCGTCCATTTCGGGGTGGGGGGCTTTCATCGTGCGCATCAGGCCATGTATGTGGATGACCTGATGAACCGCGGTGAGGCCCTGAACTGGGGTATTATTGGTGTTGGCGTGATGCCCGGCGACCGACGCATGCAAGAAGCGCTAGCCCGCCAGGATCATCTCTATACTCTGATAATCAAGCATCTTGACGGCCGCCGTGAGGCGCGGGTCATCGGTTCGATGATCGACTACCACTACGCGCCAGACGACCCCGAGACAGTGATCGAGCGGATGGCGAACCCGGCCACCCGTATTGTTTCCTTGACGGTTACCGAGGGGGGCTACAACTTCCACCCGGTGAGCGGCGAGTTCAATCTCGACAACTCGGATATACAGCACGACTTGACCAACCCCGCCTCGCCGAAAACGTCTTTTGGGCTGATTACTGAAGCACTGGCGCGCCGCCGTGAGCGTGGTCTTTGTCCTTTCACGGTGATGTCCTGTGACAACATCCAGGGTAACGGTGAGGTGGCTCACCGCATGTTCAAGGCCTATGCAGACGCCCGCGACGCCAAGTTGGGTGCCTGGGTGGAGGCCGAGGTACCGTTTCCCAATTCCATGGTCGACCGCATCACGCCGGTGACCACGACCGAGGATATAAAGGATCTGGCCTCGAGTTTTGGTGTTGAGGATGTCTGGCCGGTGGTCTGCGAGCCCTACACCCAATGGGTGCTTGAGGATCGCTTTGTCGCCGGACGCCCAGCCTTCGAGAGCGTCGGTGTCGAGATGGTTGAGGATGTCGAACCCTATGAGCTGATGAAGCTTCGCCTACTTAACGCCAGCCACCAGGCCCTGGCCTACTTTGGGCATCTGGCCGGTTACCGCTATGCCCACGAGGTGTGCCAGGATCCGCTGTTTGTCGACTTTCTGCTCGGCTACATGACCCACGAGGCAACTCCCACCCTGGCTCCACTGCCAGGGGTCGATCTGGACGCCTATCGCCGCACCCTTATCGAGCGCTTTGCCAACCCCGAGGTCAAGGACACCCTGGCGCGGCTGTGCGCCGAGAGCTCGGATCGAATTCCCAAATGGTTGGTGCCGGTCATTCGTGAGCAGATTGCCCGTAACGGTGAGCTGTTTCGGGCCGCCGCTGTGGTGGCCAGCTGGGCGCGCTATGCTGAGGGCCGCGACGAGCAGGGTGCGCCCATCGAGGTGGTCGACCACCTCAAGGATGAACTGATGGCAATCGCCGCCCACAACCGGCAAACACCCACGGCCTTTATCGAGAATCGCGAACTGTTCGGGGATCTGGCCGAGCAGTCGCGCTTTCGTGATGCCTATGTCGAGGTGCTGGAGAGCCTGCATCGCCGAGGGGCTCGTGCGACGCTGGAAACGCTGGTCCAGCAAGGAGGTCAATGATGTACATCGGTGTGGACTGTGGCACCCAGAGCACCAAGGTGGTGGTTCTCGACGTGGGCGGCGGGCGCATCCTGAGTGAGGCAAGCCGGCCGCATCGTCTGGATGAAGGGCCAAACGGGCGTCGTGAGCAATCGCCTGCTGATTGGTTAGCGGCCTTTCGCGAGGCTTTTTTCGATGCCACTGAAAAGGCTGCTATCGACATCCGAGCAATCCGCGCCATCGGTGTTTCCGGCCAGCAACATGGCATGGTGGCGTTGGACGCCGACGACCAGCCGGTGCACCCCGCCAAGCTGTGGTGCGATACCGAGACCGCCGCGCATAACGCCGCCCTCATCGAGCGCCTGGGTGGTGAGGCGGGATGCCTCGATACCCTGGGCCTGGTCGTGCAGACCGGCTACACCGCCTCCAAGCTTGCCTGGCTGCGCGACCGACACCCCGAGGCCTACACACGTATTGCCACCCTGATGTTGCCTCATGACTACCTCAACTTCTGGCTCACCGGTGAGCGGGTGACTGAAGCCGGCGATGCCTCGGGCACCGGTTATTTTGACACCCGAACTCGGCGCTGGCACGAGGCGGTATTTGCCAGGATTGCCCCGGAACTCGATCCTGACCGCGTATTGCCGCGGTTGATTGACTCCCACGAACCAGCGGGTACGGTGCGCCGCGAGCTGGCCCGTGAACTGGGGCTGGCCGAGGGCGTCGTGGTTTCAAGCGGGGGCGGCGACAACATGCTCGGGGCTATTGGGACCGGTAACATCCATCCGGGGCTTGTCACCCTGAGTTTGGGGACATCAGGAACCATCTGTGCCTACTCGCCAACGCCGGTAGTGGATAACCCCTTGGTCGCCAACTTCTGTGCCAGTCATGGCGGCTGGTTGCCGCTGGTCTGCACCATGAATGTCACTTCAGCAACGACACGCATGCGCGAGCTGTTTGGCCTCGACCTGACTGCCTTTGGCGAGCAAGTGGCCAGCGCGCCCGTCGGTGCCGGAGGAGTTACCCTGCTGCCCTTCTTCAACGGGGAGCGAGTGCCCATGTTGCCCGAGGCTACCGCCAGCCTGGATGGGCTTACTGGTGTCAACACCAACCCGGCAAACCTCTGCCGGGCGGTGGTGGAAGGGGCCACTCTTGGCCTGCGTTACGGCCTGGATCAGTTTGGGCCACTGGCAGGAGAGCTTAGTGAGATCCGCCTGATCGGCGGTGGAGCCAATAGTCCAGTCTGGCGACAGATCGTGGCCGATATCACCGCCACGCCGGTGATCTGCCCCGATATCACTGACGCTGCTGCCTTGGGGGCTGCATTGCAAGCGGCCTGGTGTGATCAGGGCGGTGAGTTGGCCACCCTGTGTGATCGCATGGTTCGCCTCGACACACGCTCACGGGCCATGCCAGATCCGGCCAATGTCGAGGCCTATCGCGAGGTTTATGCCCGCTATTGCCGTCGCTTGACAGAGCGCCACGCCATATCGGTCTGAGACATATCGTCCTGAACGCGATTACTTTTTTCTGGAGGTTATAATGACCACACAACTTGACAGCCTGAAAACCCATTCACTGGTCGTTGCCGATACGGGCGACCTAAATGCTATCCGGCGCTATCAACCACAGGATGCAACGACAAACCCCTCCTTGATCCTAAAGGCGTTTGAACTCCTTGATTACCAGCCGTTGATTGAGGCGGAGCTGGCGGCAATCCGGGCCCAGGGCGGTGATCGCCAGGCTCAGGCCAAGCAGGCCGTGGATCGCCTTGCCGTTGCCATGGGTATCGAAATCGCCCAGGTGGTGCCGGGGCGAGTATCCACGGAAGTTGCGGCACGCCTTTCTTTTGATGAAGAAGCCAGTGTTCGCAAGGCCCATGAGTTGATTGAATACTATGACAAGCGTGGCGTAGGGCGCGACCGTGTGTTGATCAAGCTGGCTTCCACCTGGGAAGGCATCCGTGCCGCCGAGCGGTTGGAGCGTGAGGGCATCCAGTGCAATCTGACGCTGCTGTTCAGCGATGCTCAGGCTCAAGCCTGCCTTGATGCCGGTGTCTTCCTGGTTTCGCCGTTCGTGGGCCGGGTCACTGACTGGTACAAGAAAGAGACTGGCCAGGAATACACGCCTGAGGAAGATCCCGGCGTGCAATTTGTGCGTGGTGTCTGTCAACGGGTTAACCAGGGTGGCTATGACACCGTGGTGATGGGGGCGAGCTTCCGCACGACAGGACAAGTGCTGGCGCTGGCGGGCTGCCCGCGGCTGACGATTTCCCCGGCATTGCTGGAGGAGTTGGCGGGCACCCAGGGGGACGTGACCAGAGCGATTGCTGAGGAAGGCAGCCAGCGCGCGCGCCCAGAAGTGCTTGGCGAGCCTGAATTCCGCTGGGAGCATAACCAGAATGCCATGGCCAACGACAAGCTGGCCGAGGGCATCCGCCGTTTCGCCGAGGATCAAGCACATCTCGAAGGCCTGATCGCCGAGAGTTTCAAGTGAAAGGGACCGGATAGGTGGTAGCGTTGCGCCAGGATGCGTCAGCGGCCTGAACGTTGCATAATAAGCGACCGGTGTCTCAAGGCCCGCAGCAGGGAGCAGGAGGAAAATCCATGGCGCTGACACTCTCAAACCAGACCCTTGCTGCTCTCGGCAAGGGTGTCCGAGTGCCAGGCTATGAGCGTCACCAGTTGCAGCCCGGTATCCTGCATATCGGGCTGGGCAATTTCCACCGTTCGCACATGGCGACCTATCTTGAGCGCCTTTTCAACCAGGGCGATGCTCACGAGTGGGCAGTTATCGGCGCAGGTGTGATGCTGGCTGATGCGCGTATGCGGCGACGCCTGAAGGCCCAGGACTGGCTTTCCACCGTAGTGGACCTTGACCCCGCTGGAAGCTCGGCTCAGGTGGTCGGGGCCATGGTCGATTTTGTGCCGGTGGCTGCATCGGCCATCATCAAGGCTCTGCTGGATCCAGGCATTCGTATTGTCTCGCTGACCATCACGGAAGGCGGCTATTTTCTTGACGCGGCCTCCGGGCGCTTTGATGCCTGTCATCCGCGGATTCTCGCCGACATTGCTGCTCCTCAAACTCCTCGCACCCTGTTCGGCATGCTGGTCAGGGCGCTGGCCGAACGTCGTGCCAGAGGGTTGGGGCCTTTCACGGTACTTTCCTGCGATAATCTGCTTGGCAATGGTGCGGTAACGCGCAGCGTCGTGCTGGGCCTTGCCGAACGCATCGATCCTGAGCTGGCGGCTTGGATCCGCCGTGAGGTCAGCTTCCCCAATTCGATGGTGGACTGCATTACGCCCCGCACCGGTGAGCGGGAGCGGGCGCTGGTTCGCCAGCGTTTTGGTATCAGCGATGCGGCCCCTGTTGTCTGCGAGCCGTTTCGCCAATGGGTGGTGGAAGATTGTTTCTGCGCCGGACGCCCTCCTCTGGAAAAGGTAGGCGTCGAGTTTGTTGGTGATGTAGCCAGCCACGAGACCATGAAACTGCGCCTGCTCAATGCCAGCCATGCCAGCCTCGCCTATGTGGCGGCGCTGCTAGGGTATCAGCAGGTGCATGCTGCGGTGAGCGATCCGGATATCCGTGATTGGCTGCTGGCTCTTCAGGATCGTGAGATTCTACCTACGCTGAGTCCGGCAGCAGGGCTTGATTACCGTGAATACCGGGCGCGGATCATGCGCCGCCTTTGTAATCCCGAGATGGGGGATACCGTCTCTCGGCTGTGTGCCAGCGGTTCGGCACGCCAGCCCAAGTTCATTCTGCCAGCCCTGCGGGATGCCATGGATAAGAGGCTGCCTGTGATGGGGCTAGCCCTTGAGTTGGCCCTGTGGTGCCAGTATTGCCGGGTCGCTGACGATACGCCGGGGGTGCCGGGCCTTGCGGATGCCATGGCGGCGCGCCTGAAACGGGCAGCGCGGGATGCTGGAGAAGCACCTCTGGTGTTTCTGGGCATTAAGGAGGTTTTCGCTCATCTGGGGGAGTCGCCAGAACTGCAGGCGGCGTTTGCCGGTTGGCTGGCATTGATTGAGCGCTGTGGGCCACGCGCAGCTATCTGCCGTTACCGTGATTACGGCAATCACGGCCTCGCCAGCGGGTAAGGGAGCAAGGCGCGTTTAACAGGTTGCCACGCGTTCATCGTCAGCTAAGGGCAACGATCCGCGTCACCAGCGTGCGTAAATCATCGAAAAAGCCGCCGCTGCGGGCCGGTCTTGTCGGGTCTGCAGTGATGGCGATGGAGAGCTGCTTGTCGGGAACCACTACCAGCATCTGGCCGCCATAGCCGCGGGCGTAGGCGGCCTGCTGGCCAGCAAAGCGGGTGAGAAACCAGCCGTAACCGTATTGATCACCTGAAAAACGTGAGCGACCCCGAGGCTGCCAGGAAGTCTCAATCCAGGTCTTACTGACAATTTGGCGCCCCTCGACGCGGCCATGATCCAGCACCATGTCACCGATGTTGGCCAATCCTAGCGGGCTGACGGCCATTTCATTGCCGCCCATGTAATAGCCCTGAGGGTCGGCTACCCAGGTGGGAATGGACATATCCAGCGGGCTGCCAAGCCAGTCGTTGGCCAGCTGGTGCAGGCTTTTGCCGCTGGCTCGGGTGAGGATAGCGCCTAACAGGTGCCAGCTGCCGGTGGAGTAAATGAAACGCCCGCCGGGCTCATCCACCAGCGGCCGGGTCAGCGCATAGTCAATCCAGTCTGAACTGGCTATCCAGGCGCCATAATTGGCGCCCGAGGTGCTTTCAAGGCCGGTCTGCATGCTGAGCAGATGGCCGATGGTCAGGGGGTCGCGGGCATCCCCGACCAGGGGGCGGTCGAGCAGCGGCATGATCCGCTGGTCGGGGCTTTGCAGAACCCCTTTGTCGATGGCGATACCGGTCAATAGCGCGAGTAGCGTCTTGGAAACCGATTTGATATTGGCTGGCTGCGTCACGGCTGGGCCGCGAAACGCCTCAGCCAACACGGGCTCCCCCTGGCGGCGAATCACCAGAGCATGAAGCTGTTCCAGGCGCCGGGCCTGATCAGCGACCTTGCCCAGGGTGTTATCCTGCGCCCACCCTTGATGGCTTAGCCAGGGCAAGGTCAGCAGGGTGGCACCGCCCCCTAGAAGTTGTCGTCGCGTCAGCTTGGCCATGTCGTCACTCCCGGTTGGATGCTGTGGTCAGTCAGACACCCTGTTCCCGTGAAGGTTTGTCTGGCAGCGCATAGCTCGCTGTAATGTGGGCGACGGGCCGAGTATCATCGCTTGCCGAGAAAATCTGGACTTCACCGACGGCCAGGCGGCGGCCAAGCTTGATCAGACGGGCGTGGGCCACAATGTCATGCTCGCCGGAGGCCGCGCGCAGGAAGTGACAGTTCAGGTCGCTGGTCACTGCCATGGGTTCAGGGCCGATCTGGGCGAGGATGGCCACATAAAGGGCCACATCGGCAAAGCCCATCATGGTCGGGCCGGACACCCGCGGGCCAGGACGCAGGTGCCGTTCATCAACGGCCAGGCGCAGGGTGGCGCGCATCTCGCCGACGCTTTCAGTGCGCCCCATGCGTTGTGGAAACACCTCATCCAGAAACGTTTCTATCTGCTCGGCGGTCATCACGGTCATTGTTGTTTTCCTTGGGTGATCGATCATTACGGGAAAGTAGTCTGGCTATTAATAGCAGTTAACGTCAACGTCATCCAAGCATAAATAAAAACGCCCCAAGGTGCGAGCTTGGGGCGTTGAGGTCAGTGGCGTTTTGGCCAGGCTGTCAGGGCTTACTTGGCTTTGTGTACCTGGCGCCATTCATGCAGCAACGGCTCCGTGTAACCAGACGGCTGGACCAGGCCCTTGAAGATCAGGTCGGAAGCCGCCTTGAATGCGGTGGATTCCGCAAAGTCAGCGCTCATGGCGGTGTAGGTCGGGTCATTGGCATTCTGCTCATCCACCACCTTGGCCATGCGCTTCAGGGTTTCTTCAACCCGCGGCCCATCGACAATGCCATGGTGCAGCCAGTTGGCGATGTGCTGGCTGGAAATACGCAGAGTCGCGCGGTCTTCCATCAGGCCAACGTTGTGGATATCCGGAACTTTCGAGCAGCCAACGCCATGTTCTACCCAGCGCACTACATAGCCCAGGATACCCTGGCAGTTGTTGTCCAGCTCCTGTTGGATTTCCTCGTCTGACCAGTTGGGGTTTTCGGCCACCGGCACGGTCAGCAGGTCGTCCAGGTAATCCGGCTCGCCCTGGGCTTCCAGCTCGCGCTGGATATCAGTGACGTTAACCTGATGATAATGCAGGGCATGCAGGGTGGCCGCTGTGGGGGAGGGAACCCAGGCGGTGTTGGCACCGGCTTTGGGGTGGCCGATTTTCTGCTCCAGCATGTTGTGCATCAGGTCCGGCATGGCCCACATGCCCTTGCCGATCTGGGCGCGGCCACGCAGTCCGCAGGCCAGGCCGATCTGAACGTTGTTCTTCTCGTAGGCCTGAATCCAGGCAGCGCCTTTCATATCACCCTTGCGCACCATGGGGCCAGCCTGCATGGCGGTGTGCATTTCGTCACCGGTACGATCGAGGAAGCCGGTGTTGATAAACACCACCCGAGACGCCGCCTGTGCAATACAGGCTTTCAGGTTAACCGTGGTACGCCGCTCTTCATCCATGATACCCATCTTGAGAGTGTCACGGCTCATGCCAAGGATGTCTTCTACGCGGCCAAAGAGTTCATTGGCAAAGGCCACTTCTTCCGGGCCGTGCATCTTGGGCTTGACGATGTAGACCGAGCCAGAGCGCGAGTTGCGCGGCTGGTCAGCGCCTTTCTTCAGGTCATGCAGGGCCAGCAGCGAGGTCATCACTGCATCCAGAATACCTTCCGGCAGCTCATTGCCGTCGGCATCCAGAATCGCCGGTGTGGTCATCAAATGGCCCACGTTACGCACAAACATCAGCGAACGGCCGGGCAGCGTGACGGTGTTGCCATCGGTGGTCTGCCAGCTGCGGTCGGCATGCAGGTCGCGGGTAAAGGTCTTGCCACCTTTCTCGATCTTTTCCTGCAGGTCGCCCTTCATCAGGCCAAGCCAGTTGGTATAGACACCGACCTTGTCTTCAGAATCCACGGCGGCGACCGAGTCTTCGCAATCCATGATGGTGGTCAGAGCGGCTTCAACCACTACATCCTTAACATGGGCGGGGTCGGTCTTGCCGATGGAGTGCTCAGCGTCGATCTGGATTTCCACATGCAGGCCGTTGTTGGCCAGCAGGATGGCCTCAGGCTTGGCAGCATCGCCGGTGAAGCCGATCAGCTTGCCAGCATCCTTGAGGCCGGTTTCGCGGCCGCCTTCAAGGGTGACCACCAGATGCTCATCACGGATGGCATACTTGACGGCATCGCGGTGTGAACCGGTGGCCAGGGGAGCGGCACGGTCAAGCACGCCACGCGCGTAGGCAATTACCTTGGCGCCACGCTTAGGGTTGAAGCTGGTGCCTTTTTCGGCGCCATCGTCTTCAGAAATGACGTCGGTGCCGTAGAGAGCATCATAAAGGCTGCCCCAGCGGGCGTTGGCGGCGTTCAGGGCATAGCGGGCGTTGCTGACTGGCACAACCAGCTGCGGGCCTGCCTGAACGGCAATCTCACGGTCAACATTGGCGGTCGTGGTTTTGACATTGGCTGGTGCCTGGGCCAGGTAACCGATTTCCTTCAGGAAGCTGCGGTAAGCGGGCATATCGCTCACCGGGCCTGGGTTTTCACGGTGCCAGGCATCGAGTTTTTCCTGAAGCACATCGCGCTTTTCGAGCAATGCACGGTTTTTGGGGGTCAGATCATGGAAGAGGGCATCCACGCCTGCCCAGAAGGCATCGGCATCGACGCCCGTGCCCGGCAGGGCCTGCTCATTGATGAAACGATCCAGGTCAGCGGCCACCTGTAAACGGTGATGCGTGATACGCTCGCTCATGAAAATTCTCCTGTCTGTCAGGTAAGCGCGGCGAGCAGAAAGCAAACGCTGGCCACGCAGGTCAATAGGATTTTGAGTAACAAACTACAATTTTGGAAAATAATTCCATAAATGCACTGTCGTGTAAACAGCATAGCCGTTAAAGCCCTATCATGCTCGACCAAAAGATTATACTTTCACGTTAGACCCGCAGCGGCTCGGCAAGGAGAGTGAGCATGCACTTAGAGGATTTTCAACATCTTGCAGGGATTTTCTCCGTCTCACCGGATGAAGCCTCACTCAAGCCCTTGCATCCGGGCAGTGCCTTGGCCCAGGCGCTTGAGGACTATTTCGCCCACTATGGGCTGGAAACCTTGCTGGCCGATACCAGTCTGGTTCACGCTGGTTTTATCGACGCTGGGCACTTTTCCCTCTGGTGCCAGGTGTGGAGCCCGCCCGAACCTTCGGGCACGGCCTTTGTGGTTCACGGTTATTTTGATCATCTAGGGCTTTATCGCCATCTGCTTGAACGTCTGTTGGCAAAAAACTGGCGAGTGGTGCTGTGGGATCTGCCGGGTCACGGGCTTTCCAGCGGTCCCAGGGCAGCAATTGATGACTTCAAGGAGTATCAGCATTGTCTGAGCGCCTTACAAACCCGGCTGCAGGCAGAATCCCTGGCGCCAGTGCCCTGGCTAGGTATCGGCCAAAGCACGGGTGCTGCGATTCTGGCCACCGATGCGCTCACCCACGGCAACCCGTCGCCTTGGTCAGGGCTGGTGCTGTTGGCACCGCTGGTAAGGCCCTGGGGATGGACGCAGTCCAGCTGGGTGCATCGTGTGGTTAGCCCCTTTATCAAGGAAATCCCGCGTAAATACCGTGCCAACTCAACCGATGAGGCCTTTGCGCTTTTCCTGCGTGAACAAGACCCGCTGCAACCTGACAAGATCAACGTTGGCTGGGTGAGCGCCATGCGCCGCTGGATGCCACAGCTGCTGGCCTATCCGCCGGTCTCGGTGCCTACTCTGATTCTGCAGGGCGAACAGGATCTCACGGTCGACTGGGAGTGGAACCTGACGGTACTGGCGGAAAAATTTCCCCAGGCGGAGATACATCGCCACCCGGAGGCGCGCCACCATTTGGTCAATGAGGCAGAGCCGATTCGCCATGAACTGTTTGAGCGGCTGGATCGCTTTATCGATCAGTTAAGTTGAAAGGATGTTAACAGAAGTTATATTTGCTACCTTGGGTATCGTTTCCATGTATAACTTTTAACTTCCTCTGAACGCTGAACATCAAAAGGAGATGCATATGGCTAAAAAAATACTGGTATTTGCAGGCAGCGCACGCACAGGTTCGCTTAACAAGTGCTTTGCTCAACTGGCGGCCAAGCGCATTGAGGCATTGGGCGGTGAAGCAACCTTTATCGACCTGAAGGATTACCCTTGCCCCTTGTTTGATGAAGATATTGAAGCGCAGGGCATGCCGGAAAACGTGGTCAAGCTGCGTGAGATGCTGGCCGAGCATGACGGCGTGGTGATTTCTTCCCCTGAGTACAATGGCTTTATCACGCCGCTGCTGAAAAACACCCTGGACTGGCTGTCGCGCCCTGATGACAACACGCCGGGGCTTGCCCTGTTTGCTGGCAAACCAGCCGGTCTGCTGGGCGCCTCACCGGGTGGCCTGGGCGGTATTCGCGCCATGGCCGGTGTTCAACAACTGATGCATAACCTCAACCTGGTGGTTATTCCGCCAGCCATGACGTTGCCGGGCGCAGGCAATGCCTTCGACGATAATGGCGCGCTCAAGGAATCGGCACAGGCCGAACAGCTTGACGCCCTTTGCCAGCGGGTGATCGAGGCGGTCAACGCGCTGCGCTAAACCTTTAACCCCCCTTCAATAACCTATCCAGCTGGCGGTAGCCGATGGCTTCAGTCAAGTGTAGCTGGGTGGGTTTAGGCCACTAGATGGCGACGAGCTTCTTCCAGATCGTAGGCATTTTGCAAGCGTAGCCAGTAGCCTTCGCTAGTGCCAAGAACACGCGCCAAGCGTAAATCAGTGTCAGCGGTAATCGCGCGACGACCCAGTGTGATCTCACCGATACGCGTGGCGGGCACGCCCATTTTGCTGGCTAATGCATTTTTACTCAGCCCCATGGGCTGCATAAAATCTTCATATAAAATTTCGCCAGGATGGATGTTAGGCAGTTTGGCCATGCTCGGTCTCCTGTTCAGTGATAATCAATAATTTCGACATCATAAGCATCGCCGTTACTGAAACAAAAGCACAAACGCCATTGGTCATTGATGCGGATGCTATATTGACCTTCGCGATCGCCAGACAATGACTCCAAGCGATTGCCGGGCGAAATACGCAGATCATCAAGCGTGCTGGCAGCATCAAGCTGGCGTAATTTTTTCAGCGCATTGCGCTGCATAGTATGTGGCAGCTTACGCGATACATTCCCTTCAGCGATCAACGCTGCTTGACGATCCTTGAAGCTTTTAATCATGCCTTTTCCCTGATGGCATCACTTTGATAAGTATAACGCCTGGCGTTATACCATGCTATTTTCTATTTCATCCCCCCCTTCAATAACCTATCCAACTGGCGGTAGCCGATGGCTTCGATCAGATGTGGCTGGGTGGGTTTGGGTTCTCCCTGCAGATCCGCCAGGGTTAGTGCGACCCGCAGTACCCGGTGGTAGGCGCGGGCGGAGAGCTTGAGTTTTTCCAGCACACCGGCCAGCCAGGCGCGTTCTTCATCGTTGAGGTCGCAGGCGGCTTCCAGGGCTTTGCCGCTGAGCTGGCTGTTGAGCGCGCCTCTTGCCATCTGTCGCTTGCGGGCGGCCATTACCCGTTGGCGCACGGCGGCGGAGGATTCCCCTTCGGTCTGGGCGGTGAGCTGCTCCGGCGGAAGGGCGGGGACTTCTACCTGAAGGTCGATACGGTCCAAAAGCGGGCCGGAAAGCCGCGCCTGATAGCGCTGGATCTGTGAGGCGCTGCACTGGCAGCGCTGGCGCGGGTCACCCAAATGCCCGCAGGGGCAAGGGTTCATGGCGGCAACCAATTGAAATTGGGCAGGATATCGGCGTTCATGGTTGGCGCGGGACAGATGTATTTCCCCGGTTTCCAGTGGCTGACGAAGTACCTCCAGCACATGGCGCGAAAACTCCGGCAGCTCATCAAGAAACAGCACGCCCTTGTGAGCGAGGGAAATTTCGCCGGGTTTGGGTTTTGAACCACCGCCGACCAGGGCCGCAGCGCTGGCGCTATGGTGAGGCTGGCGGAACGGGCGTTGCCCCCAATGTTCATCCAGCGCCATGCCGCAGACGGAGCGTACCGCCGCCACGGCCAGGGCATCATCGTCGGAAAGTGGGGGAAGAATGCCGGGCAGGCGGCTGGCGAGCATCGTCTTGCCAGTGCCGGGTGGGCCAGCAAACAGCAGGTTGTGGCCCCCAGCAGCAGCGACTTCCAGGGCGCGACGGGCCTGCTGCTGGCCACGCACATCCGCCAGATCGGCGATGGGCGCCTTGGCCGTGGGCGGAGTCGCCAGGCGGTGTGGCTGAATGGGTGTCTGCCCGAGTAAGTGAGCGACCACTTCCCAGAGCGAATCGGCGGGCAGTACCTTGAGCGATTCGCCAGCCAGGGCGGCTTCATCGGCACAGGTGCGCGGCACAATCAGAATGTTGCCAGCAGCCTTGGTGGCCAGGGCAAAAGGCAGTACGCCGGGTACGGCGCGCAGTTTGCCATCCAGCGCCAGCTCCCCGGTGCATTCCATGCCTTCCAGCGCTTCAACCGGAATCTGGCCGGAGGCCGCGAGAATGCCCAGAGCAATAGGCAGATCAAAGCGACCGCCTTCCTTGGGCAGGTCGGCGGGCGCCAGGTTCAGGGTAATCCGCCGGGTGTTGGGAAAGTCAAAGCCTGCGTTGACCAGGGCGCTACGTACCCGTTCGCGGCTTTCCTTGACGGCGGCTTCCGGCAATCCCACCAATGTCAGCCCCGGCAGGCCATTGGCAAGATGAACCTCAACGTGCACCGGTGGGGCTTCCAGCCCCAGCCCGGCCCGAGTGGCGACAATCGCTAGTGTCATGGCGTTCCCTCGCTCTGTGTTAGTTCATACAGCCTATATCACTGGTCATCACCTTCACGACGAGTGGTGGTGGTTTCAGGTGCTGCGTTGGAAAGCTCTTCATCAGTTTCAATTGGGGCTGATGAGGCCGTTGTATCTGCCGACGATGCGTCCTGCTCATCATTATCCAGTGCGGCTTCAAGCGCGGCGACCTGGCTTTCCAAGGCTTCGACGCGGGCACGGGTGCGTTGCAGCACATCCATCAGGATATCGAAATCTTCCCGTGACACCAGCTCCAGGCGGTCAAAGGCGCCGCGTACCACCTGCTGGACACCTTTCTGAATATCTTCCGGGGCTTGCGAGGCATTCTGCAGGCGCTCGCCGATCTGTTGTGCCAGTTGGCCGATACGGTCGTGGGGCATCATGATTTTTCTCCTTTCGAGTGGGCTATCCCAAGGATACGCAACACAGCGCCAACGCGCATGTGTCAGGACTCTTTTGATTAAAAAAATCCTGGCCCGCTGTATGAGTTGAAATGATGCAGTGCCGTAAATTGAGCGCTCTTTTTTGGTGCATGTTCAGTGTTGACGGCTGGCAGAGTGCGCCCTGATAGCACATAGGAATGTGAATAATCGTATTAACTTTTTGTATTTAAAGATAAAAATATCAAGTTGGCACGTTATACGCATTGTAGAGGACAAGCACCTGGTTCGGGCAGCGGCTGCTGCTTGCGCCAACCTCTGTTAACGACGCAAGGGAGATCCGGGATGAAGCTCATCACCGCCATCATCAAACCGTTCAAGCTCGACGACGTGCGTGAAGCGTTGGCTGACAACGGTGTTCAAGGCATTACCGTGACTGAAGTCAAAGGCTTTGGCCGT
This sequence comes from Halomonas sp. CH40, assembly GCA_041875495.1. Taxonomy (NCBI): domain Bacteria; kingdom Pseudomonadati; phylum Pseudomonadota; class Gammaproteobacteria; order Oceanospirillales; family Halomonadaceae; genus Halomonas; species Halomonas sp. CH40. The sequence goes on along the minus strand of CP112982.1, from coordinate 3,484,797 downwards.
CAGAAGGGACATACAGAACTTTACCGTGGCGCTGAGTATGTCGTCGATTTTCTACCCAAGGTGAAAGTGGAAGTCGCCGTCGATGATTCGCGCCTGGAAAGCGTACTGGACGCCATTTGCAGTGCCGCCAACAGCGGCAAGATCGGTGACGGCAAGGTGTTCGTAACACCGCTGGACGATGTAATCCGTATCCGTACCGGTGAGCGTGGTGGCGACGCAGTATAAGCCCGCTTTCACCCCTTGATTCTAGCCTGATGGAGACTGTCCGATGAACGAGTTTGCAGAGCTGAGTTACGCGCTCGATACTTTCTACTTCTTGATATGCGGTATTCTGGTCATGTGGATGGCCGCTGGGTTCTCAATGCTGGAAGCCGGTCTTGTCCGCTCCAAGAACACCGCTGAAATCCTGACCAAGAACGTTGCCCTGTTTGCGATTGCCTGCACCATGTACCTGCTGGTGGGCTACTACCTGATGTATTCAAGCGCCGAAGGCGGCTTTATCCCCAACCTGGGTTTCCTGATTGGCGCTGAAAACAGCGTGGATGCCGTGACGGCTGGCGGCGATGATGCACCCTACTATTCCATGCGCTCCGACTTCTTCTTCCAGGTGGTGTTTGTGGCGACGGCGATGTCGATTGTTTCGGGCGCCGTGGCAGAGCGTATGAAGCTGTGGGCCTTCCTGGCCTTTGCCGTTGTGATGACCGCTGTGATCTATCCGGTTTCCGGCTACTGGACCTGGGGCGGTGGCTGGATCAGCGCTATCGGCTTCTCTGATTACGCGGGTTCCGGCATTGTTCACATGGCTGGTGCAGCAGCGGCACTGGCGGGTGTTCTGGTACTTGGCCCACGTAAGGGCAAATACGGCAAGGATGGCTCCATCCGTGCGATTCCAGGCGCCAACCTGCCGCTGGCCACACTGGGTACCTTTATCCTGTGGATGGGCTGGTTTGGTTTCAACGGCGGTTCTGAACTGAAGATGTCTGACGTCGGCTCTGCCAATGCGGTCGCACAGGTCATGGTAAATACCAACGCAGCGGCGGCTGGTGGTGTGATTGCAGCCCTGATCCTGGCCAAGCTGTGGTTCCGCAAGGCGGATTTGACCATGGCACTTAACGGTGGCCTGGCGGGTCTGGTAGCGATTACCGCAGGGCCTTCAGCTCCCACCGCGCTGGGCGCCATGCTGATCGGTGTTGTCGGTGGTCTGCTGGTGGTCGTCTCTATCGTGATGCTCGACAAGCTGAAGCTGGATGATCCTGTCGGTGCGATCTCCGTACACGGTGTGGTCGGTATCTGGGGCTGTCTGGCAGTACCGCTGACCAATGCCGATGCCACCTTCGGTGCGCAGATCATCGGTATGGCCGGTATCTTTGCCTGGGTCTTCATTGCCAGCCTGATTGTCTGGCTGATTCTCAAGGCGGTGATGGGTATTCGTGTCACCGAAGAGGAAGAATACGAAGGCGTCGACATTGCTGAATGTGGTATGGAAGCCTATCCGGAGTTCAGTGCTTCCAACAAATAAGCGATGCCATGTAAAAAGTGACGTACTCCTCTTGGCCTCCCATTACGGGAGGCTTTTTTGTGGGTCACGATATGCCAGGAACGTGAAGGGCATGAAGGAGCGAGGTCTGCGCGCTCTACCGCCAGTTTTGTCCTGGCATCATGAGATCCAGCACATGCACCTCGTTGGTGTCTTCCTGAAATTCGTAGAGGTGTAGGTGTAGCCTTCAAGCGAGAGAAAGCGTACCTGGCCCTGAAAGGGCGCCCCGCTCTCGGGGAAGTCCGAAAGCACGCGCGCCATGCGCTGGTGAATGTCCTCAAGGAAATTCACCACATCCGGGATTTCGCTGGGATCCACATAGTCGATCAGGCGCAGGATCGCCGCGTCTACCTCGGGAGATAGGATGATTGTCGCGCCCTTCATACGGAGCTATAAGGAAATACGCGACAGGGCGCGGTCGCGCAGCGATGCAAAATAGGTGTCATCGGCAACAACACCATTGCCCTCAGCAATCGCCTTGCGTCCGGCCTCCAGCCGTCGGTTGATCTCCAGTTGCGCCATAAGTGCATCAAGCACGGAGCGTTTGCCCTCTGCCACCTCGGCCTTGAGCGGGTCGGCCAGGAAAGTATCCGCCAAAGCCTGAACATCCTGAATCGAGAACATCGCCGCGATCTCGCGGTTGTTCTTCGTTACCATCACCGGCTCACGGTGGGTCGCCTCCAGCATGCGGCCAAAGTTGTTCTTGGCCTCAACGGCCGTCACGGTTTTCATGGTCATACTCGCAGGAATTAAGAGCTATCACTGGCCAGTGTAGCCAGAATGGCTTGTTTTGCAATTTTTTGAGTATGGGGGCCTTGGACACATTCCCGCTTGTAGCAACGGCCTTTGCCTGTCTACTTTCAATCAGCTTTTCATTATCGGGGGGTGGCGGTGTATGCTAAAGGGCATCGATTGAGATCGTCTCTGCTGACCATGGCGTACGCACACACCATGAGCAGACGGCGCTAAACGTTTTCAAACCCTATTTTATTCAGAGGACGACGCCATGAAACTGATTTCTGCCATTATCAAGCCGTTCAAGCTTGATGACGTGCGCGAATCGCTCTCCGATATCGGTGTGCAAGGCATTACCGTGACAGAAGTGAAAGGCTTTGGCCGCCAGAAGGGGCACACTGAGCTGTACCGGGGTGCCGAGTATGTGGTGGATTTTCTACCCAAGGTAAAACTTGAGGTGGCCGTGGATGACGATATGGCCGAGCAGGTGATTGATGCCATTACTCAGGTGGCCAATACCGGCAAGATTGGCGATGGCAAGATTTTTGTCATGCCGCTTGAGCAGGTGATCCGCATTCGCACCGGCGAAACCGGCAAAGACGCGGTGTAAAGCCAAAAAAGACGCCAAAGCCCCTGCCAGCGCTGTGTCTGGCAGGGGTTTTGCTTTTTTGTAGAGGCCTTATCTGAGGATAAGCGCTTAATGCCTCAACCACTCACTTCTCAACAAACGCCCGTTCAATCACATAGTCGCCGGGTTCACCCATACGCGGTGAGATATTCAGACCCAGTTCATCCAGCAGGGCGCTGGTGTCATCCAGCATCGAGGGGCTGCCGCAGATCATGGCGCGATCCTGGCGCGGGTCGATGGTCGGCAGGCCAGTGTCGTCAAACAGTTTTCCGCTGCGGATATGGTCGGTCAGGCGCCCCATGGTGTGGAACTCTTCACGGGTAACCGTCGGGTAATACACCAGTTTTTCAGCAATTTCTTCGCCCAGATACTCGTGGGCAGGCATGTCCTGGGTGATAAAGTCAGCGTAGGCAAGCTCAGACGTTTCGCGCACGCCGTGTACCAGTACGACCTTTTCAAAACGCTCGTAGACTTCCGGGTCAAGAATCAGGCTCATGAAGGGCGCAAGGCCAGTACCGGTTGAGAGCAGGTAAAGGTTGCGGCCAGGCAGCAGATCATCAGTGACCAGGGTGCCGGTGGGTTTACGGCTGACCATGATCTTGTCGCCAACTTCCAGATGCTGCAGACGCGAGGTCAGCGGGCCATCCGGCACCTTAATGCTGAAAAACTCCAGGTGATCTTCATAGTTAGGGCTGGCAATCGAGTAAGCACGCATCAGAGGTTTGCCGTCCACTTCCAGTCCAATCATCACAAACTGGCCGTTTTTGAAGCGCAGGCTGCGCCCCCTTGTGGTGCGAAAACTGAATAAGGTGTCGTTCCAGTGGTGAACGCTGAGAACTTCTTCGTGGGCAAACTTGCTCATGGTGTCTCCGGTAAGGCGTTAAAAAAAGCGTTTTTATTCATAAATTGAATAAAAGATCGGTTTACTGTTGCATCTTAGTCTAAAAAAATGCCATATATCTGTTAAGTCAATAATATTGATAACGCTTATCCAGCATATAGATATAGGTCAATGTTTATGCATTTCACCTTGCGTCAGTTAGAGGTCTTTGTCGCCGTGGCCCAGCACGAAAGTGTCTCGCATGCTGCCCGGACGCTGGCTATGTCGCAATCGGCGACCAGCACCGCACTGGCCGAGCTGGAGCGCCAGTTTGACTGCCAGCTGCTGGATCGACAGGGCAAGCGTCTCAAGCTCAATGCGCTGGGGTTTCAGCTATTGCCCAAGGCGGTGGCGCTGCTTGATCGTGGTGAAGAAATTGAAGGCTTGCTGCGCGGCCAGAAGGGCGTCGGCACGCTACATGTAGGGGCGACACTGACAATCGGCAATTATCTGGCAACGCTGCTGATCAGTGATTTCATGCAGCGTTTCCCCGGTAGCCGGGCACGCTTGGCGGTGCGCAATACCCGACATATTATTGAAGGCGTACGCCAACATACCCTCGATATCGGCCTGATTGAGGGGCATTGCGATGATGAAAGCATTATCAGCCAGCCCTGGGTGGATGATGAGCTGTGTGTGTTCTGCTCGCCGCACCACCCTCTGGCGGGGCGGGAACGCCTGGAGCTGGAGGAACTGCTGCGCGAGGACTGGATCATGCGTGAAGAAGGCTCAGGCACGCGGCTGACGCTTGAGCAGGCCGCCCGCCACCGCCGCAGCCGTTTCAATACCCTGTTGGAGCTGGAGCATACGGAAGGTATCAAGCGGGCGGTGGAGTCAGGGCTGGGCATTGGCTGCGTTTCCCGGCTGGCGCTGCGCGATGCGTTTCGTCGCGGTAGCCTGGTGCCTTTGCCGACCCCTGAGCTTGATCTTAAGCGCCAGTTCACCTTTATCTGGCACCGGCACAAGTACCTGACTCCCGGCGTACGCGAATTTCTACGCGTTTGCCGGGAAATGACCGCTGATGCTCAGCGCAGCGATGAGATTGAGTTACCACCGATTCTCTGACAGCCGTATCAGGGCAGGCGAGCCTGGCCTGATCCTAGAGCCGGTTGGTTGGCTAGTGATAGCTTGAAGTGGCTGATCACTTCGGATAAATGTTGCGCCTGTTCCCTTAGCTGTTCAGCAGCCGTCGTGGATTCTTCCACCATGGCGGCGTTTTCCTGGGTCATGCGATCAAGCTCAGCTACCGCCACGTTGACCTGGCCAATGCCATCGCTTTGCTCGCCTGTTGCCGAGCTGATCTCTCCCAGTACATCGCTGACCTGAGCGATGTTGCGCACAATATCCTGCATGGTGTCGCCCGCACGCTGTACCAGGAGGGTGCCATTTTCCACCCGGCTTTGTGAGGTCTCGATCAGGCGCTTGATATCGTTGGCGGCGTCGGTACTGCGGCTGGCCAGTTTGCGCACTTCATCGGCTACCACGGCAAACCCACGGCCATGCTCACCGGCACGGGCAGCTTCAACGGAGGCGTTGAGGGCCAATAAATTGGTCTGGAAGGCAATGCCGTCCATCAGTGCCACAATATCGCCAATCTGATGAGAGGACGTGGCAATTTCCTCCATGGTCGTCACCACTTCAGCCACTGCCTGGCCGCCCCGCTCAGCGACCTGGGCGGCCGCATCGGAAAGCTGGTTGGCTTCCCGGGCTGAGGCTGCCGTATGCTCGACGGTACTAGTAATTTCTTCCATGGAAGCCGATGTCTGCTGAAGGCTGGAGGCGGTGTTCTCAGTGCGGCGTGAAAGATCCTGCCCGCCGGTGGCAATTTCTGTGGCCGCCGTACTGACTGCCTGGCTGCTTTGGCGCACGTCGATCAGCACATCATCCATTCTTGAAACGAAGCGGTTGAAGGCTGCGGCAATCTGGGCAATCTCATCATGGCCCTGCTCAGGCAGGCGCTGGGTCAGGTCGCCTTCACCAGAGGCAATATTATGCATGGCATCCCGGGCGGACAATAGGCGGCGTAGCAGCAGTTTCAGCAGTACACCCAATACCACGGCGGTGATGGCGGCGACGGCCAAGAGGGTGATAGTCGAGGTGGTGACAATGGCGCGCAGGCCTGCAGTGGCTTCGTGCTCATCCAGCGCAACCGTTAACTGCCAACCACTGGTGCCATTAAGCGTGCGGCCCAAAAGCCGTTTATCCCTATCCTGCAAGGTAATGTGGGTGGGAGTGTCGTTGGAGGCAATGCTGCCCAACTGCTCGGCGCTGAGTGCTGGGTTGATAGCGGTGGCAGGCTCGAGAGTCAGCGCGGTGTCAGGGTGCGCGACCAAGGTGCCATCGTCTGTGGTCAGAAAGCCAAAACTAGATGGCGTCGGGGCAATATTGGCCACAATATCAATGATATCCCCGATCATGATATCGGCACCGATCACTGCTTCCAGCCGATTTCCGCTGTAGTAGGGGCGGGCAAAGGTCACCACCAGATTGCCGGTTTGTGCGTCGACATAGGGCGCGGTGATGATCGTCTCCCGCTCGCGTACGGCCGCCTGATACCAGGGGCGTTCGCGTGGGTCATAATCGCTGGGAGGAACCCAGTCATCCGAGGTGACAAGGGATGAGTCCGAAGGCGTGGCCAAGTAGGTCGACATAAAGTCTCCCGAGGTCTCCAGCTGGCGCAAGGCAGGCTTGGGTGAAGGAGACGCTACGGCTTCTTCCATGCTCTCCAGCATGGCATAACGGACATTGAACCACTCGTTAAGCGCCTGGGTGTTGCCGTTCACGACGGCGCTTAGGTTGCTGCTGACCTGTTGGTTATTGTGGTGTTTAACGGTGGTGTAACTGACAATGCCGTTAATCATCAGTGCTAATACGATGGCCGTGAGGGCGGCCATTAGGATGCGGGTTCGCAAGGAAAAAAACATGGTCGCTCTCTAATCATCAGGAATCAGACGATTATCGGCAAGAGCGACCACTTCTTTAGTGTAAAAGCAGCCTTGATAAAAAAAACAGCGAGTACCGATGAAAGTGTTAACGTAAATCGCTGACGGCGTTTTGGATATCGGCCAGTGACGCCTTGCTAAGGTCTTTTGAAAGCGTATGAATGACCAGCTTTTGAGTCGTGTTATCTAACTTTTCACGCAGCAAACCAAGAAATTTAGGTGGCGCAACCATGATGAGCTTTTCCATGCTGTTATCGACGCGGGCGCTATACAGACGCTGAGCGACTTCCTTGGCGAATAGTTCGTTTTCATGCTGCGAGGCTGCCCCTTCTTCACCAGATGAGCGTGCCGACGTTGACGCTGATTCATGGACATCGGCACCACAGCGGTCGGTGACCAGATCCCCTTCATGCAGCCTGCCCTCTGCATGTACCAGGCTGTCGTGCTCAGTGAGATCCAACGCATCACGGGTAAAGATGCGTGCGCGGGCGGCATCAGCTACCACGATATAGGTGGTCATCGTTGTACGTCCTCCTTGTCATTGGTTGCTCTTTCACCATGGCAAGTGTTCGCCGTTTGGTCAAACTCGTATGAGGGGTAAACTACAGTTGCAGAGGCGCGAGCGCTGGGCACAATACGAATTTATGGATGACAGATGAACTTTCCTGAACCTATGCCAAATACTTTCATTACGGCCAGTGATTGGCGTAACTGCTATCTGTTGATGCGCCACGGCCATAGCCAGGCCAATCAGGCCGGCATTATCATCAGCTCACCTGAGCAGGGGCTTAACGGCTATGGCTTATCACCCAACGGCGAGCAGCAGCTGGCTGAGGTAGTGAGTGAGTGGGCGTGGCCAGTGCCCACACGCATCGTGCATTCGGACTTTTTACGTACTACCCAGACGGCGGCGCGTGTGGCCACACACTTTGGCCTGCCGCTGATAGCCGAGCAGGGCCTGCGCGAGCGATTCTTCGGCGCTTTTGATACCCAGCCAGATACTTGCTACGCCAAGGTGTGGGCGCAGGATGCCGTGTCTGCTGAGCACCGCTGGCAGGGCGTTGAAGCCGTCAGCCAGGTGGCTGCGCGGATGTGCACGGTGATTGATGGCTGGGAAGCGCGCGCACAAGGCGAAACCATCTTGCTGGTCAGCCATGGCGACCCGCTGCAAATCCTGCTGACCGCACTGGCTCAGCAAGCGCTTACCCAGCATCGCAATCAGCTTGCGCTGGCACCTGCCAGCATTACGATATGGCCGACGTCTTAGTGTCCCAGAATCTGACTGAGAAACAGCTGGGTACGCTCGGATTGCGGGTCGTTGAAGAAAGGCTCTGGCGCGTTTTCCTCAATGATCTGGCCCTGGTCCATAAAAATCACCCTGTCGGCCACGGTTTTGGCAAAGCCCATTTCGTGGGTGACGCACAGCATGGTCATGCCTTCTTCAGCCAGCTCAACCATGACATCCAGCACTTCCTTGATCATCTCTGGGTCCAGGGCTGAGGTTGGCTCGTCAAACAGCATGACCTCCGGATGCATGCACAGCGAGCGGGCAATCGCCACGCGCTGCTGCTGGCCGCCGGAAAGCTGGCCCGGGTACTTGAGCGCTTGCTCAGCAATACGTACCCGTTCCAGGTATTGCATGGCCAGCTCTTCGGCTTCCTTGCGCGGTTTCTTTTGCACCCACATGGGCGCAATACAGCAGTTCTCCAGCACGCTCAGATGCGGAAACAGGTTAAAGTGCTGAAACACCATGCCCACGCTGCGGCGTATCTGCTCGATGCGTTTTACATCCTGGGTCAGGGGCACGCCGCCGACCGTGATATCCCCTTGCTGGTGCTCTTCAAGATGATTGATACAGCGGATCATGGTGGATTTGCCGGAGCCAGATGGCCCGCAGATCACGATGCGCTCACCGCGTCTTACCTGCAGATTGATATCGCGCAGAACATGGAAATCGCCATACCACTTGTTGACGTTATGCATTTCGACCATTAGGTCTGCGTTGTCGATCGCTGTTTGTGCCATAGCGATATTCACCCTGTTTTATAAACTGTTATTAAATAAGCCAGTCTTTAATAGATCGTTGTTCAGTAACGGCTGCTAGTTCCGGTGGCCGGTATGCAGTTTGCGCTCAAGGTATTGGCTGTAGCGCGACATGCTGAAACAGAAAATCCAGAACATGAAGGCGGCAAACACATAGCCTTCCAGCGAGAAGCCCAGCCAGCGTGAATCCGACAGGGCCGCCTGGACGATACCCAGCAGATCAAACAGCCCGATGATCATCACCAGAGTGGTGTCCTTGAACAGCGAGATAAAGGTATTGACGATACCGGGAATCATCATCTTCAGCGCCTGGGGCAGTACAATCAGGCCCATGCGTTTCCAGTAGGTCATCCCCAGCGCAGCGGCAGCCTCTTCCTGACCTTTGGGGATGGCCTGTAGTCCCCCGCGAATCACCTCCGCCATATAGGCACTCTGGAACAGGGTAATGCCGATAAGCGCCCGTACCAGACGATCAATGTTTATATCCCCGGGCAAAAACAACGGGAGCATGACCGAGGCCATGAACAGAATGGTGATCAAGGGCACGCCGCGCCAGAACTCGATAAATACCACGCAAAAGCTTTTTACAATCGGCATTTCCGAGCGCCGCCCAAGGGCCAGCATGATGCCAATCGGCAAGGCCGCTATCATGCCCACCGTGGCCAGCAGCAGGGTCAGCATCAGGCCACCCCACTGGCTGGTGGGTACAACGGTCAGGTTGAAATAGCCACCATGCAGCAATACGAACGCGATAACGGGAAATGCCAGCAGGGCAAAGGTGGCGACCCAGCGTTTTAAGGGCAGGCGGGGAATCGCCAGCCAGGCGATCAGCGCAAAGAAGCCGGCAAATATAATATTGGGCCGCCAGGTTTCCTCACTGGGGTAGAGCCCGTAGATAAACTGCCCGATACGGGCATTCACAAACACCCAGCAGGCGCCTTCGCGGGAGCAGTCGTCGCGGCTGGTGCCGATCCAGTCGGCGTTGATAAAGGCCCACTGTATAGCGGGCACAAACAGCAGATACACCAGATAAAGCCCGATCAAGGTAAACAACGAGTTGATCGGGCCGTTGAATAGGTTGGCACGCAGCCAGGCCAGTGGGCCAATAGTACTTTTGGGCGCTGGCCGCTCATCAATCATGTCACGATTATGAATCATCTTGTTATCCTCATCAGGCCTAGCGTTCGACCAGCGCCACGCGGGCGTTGAACCAGTTCATGAACATCGATACCAAAAGGCTGATGGTGAGATACACCGCCATGGTCATGGCAATTACCTCAATCGCTTGCCCCGTCTGGTTGAGCGTCGTGCCGGCAAATACCGAGACCAGATCGGGGTAGCCAATCGCCGTGGCCAGCGATGAGTTCTTGATCAGATTGAGATACTGACTGGTCAGCGGCGGAATAATCACCCGCATGGCTTGAGGAATGATGACCAACTTAAGGATCAGATTGCGCGGCAGGCTCAATGCCTGGGCTGCTTCCGTCTGGCCGTGGGAAATCGCCTGGATACCTGAGCGGACAATTTCGGCGATAAACGACGCCGTATAGATCGAGAGTGCCAACCACAGGGCGAGAAATTCGGGAATAATGGTAATACCGCCACGGAAGTTGAAGCCGCGCAGTTCAGGCATTTCCCAGGTCACTGGCACACCGGTGGCGATTAGTACCACAAGCGGCAGACCAAAAATCAGCACCAATGATAACCAGCCAGCAGGGAGGCGTTTACCGGTCGCTTCATGACGGCGCTTGTTCCAGATCATCAGCGCAATACTGGCGACAATGGCCACCAGAAAAGTAGCGGGAATCAGGCCAAAGCCGGATTCAAACAGCGGCTGAGGCAGGTAGAGGCCGCGCACATTCAGAAAAATGGCTTCACCAAAGGCCATGCTTTCCCGAGCGCTTGGCAAGGTGCGCAAGACGGCGAAGTACCAGAAAAAAATCTGTAGCAGCAAAGGGATATTACGGAAGGTTTCGATATAGACATTGGCAAGACGCGCAATCAGCCAATTAGGTGACAGCCGAGCGATGCCGACGGTAAAGCCAATAATCGTCGCTGCCAACACGCCCAGGCCGCCAACCAGCAGGGTATTCAGTAGGCCAACCACAAAGGTGCGCCCATAGCTACTCTGCGAGGAATAGTCGATCAGGCTCTGAACAATGCCGAAACCGGCGGTATTACTCAGGAAACCAAACCCGGTGGTGATGCCACGTTCGGATAAGTTGTCCTGAGTATTACCGACAATATAAAGCAGAAAGGCAGCAACGGCGGCAATCAGCAACAGCTGAAAGATAAGCGCTCGTTTGGCCCTGTCTCGCCAGAACGGGGGCTTTTGGCCTGCCGGGCGAGGAGTGGGTTTTACAGACATGGGTGGCGTCTCCGTGGCACAAAAACACGATCAAGAAGCCCGCCTTGCGGCGGGCCTGGATTACACGGGACGCTTAACGGATGGGCGGTGCGTACTGCAGGCCGCCATCGGTCCAGAGTGCGTTGACACCGCGCTCAATCTGCAGCGGTGAATCCATGCCGACGTTGCGGTCATAGATTTCTGAGTAGTTGCCGACCTGGCTGATGATGTTGTAAGCCCAGTCGGCTTCCAGCCCCATGCCTTCGCCGTAGTTGCCGTCCTGGCCGAGTAGACGCACGATATTGGGATTCTCGGATTCAAGCATCTCGTCAACGTTTTCACTGCTGATGCCAAGTTCTTCTGCATTCAGCAGGGCAAACAGCGACCATTTGACGATATTGAACCATTCGTCATCGCCCTGGCGCACGGAAGGGCCGAGCGGCTCCTTGGAGATAACGTCGCTGAGGATCACGGAAGCATCCGGGTCATCCAACTGGATACGCAGTGCCGCCAGCTGGGAGGTATCAGAGGTCAGGACATCACAGCGGCCGGCCTGATAGCCGCCAACGGTCTGCTCTGAGGTATCAAATACGATGGGGTCAAATTCCATGTCGTTGGCACGGAAATAGTCTGCCAGGTTAAGCTCGGTAGTCGTACCTGCCTGAATACAGATGGCGGCACCGCCGAGCTCAGAAGCGCTAGAGATACCCAGGTCACGGCTGATCATAAAGCCCTGGCCATCGTAGAAGCTGACACCTGCAAAGTTGATTCCCAAGGTGGTATCGCGGGTGGTTGTCCAGGTGGTGTTACGCGACAGCACATCGACTTCGCCAGACTGTAGTGCAGTGAAACGCTCAACGGCGTTGAGGGATACATAGTCAACGGCATCCGCATCGCCTAGCACAGCAGCGGCGACCGCGCGGCAGACATCCACGTCCAGGCCTTGCCAGTTACCATCGTCGTCGGGTGCTGAAAAGCCGGGCAGACCATCGCTGACGCCACAGCGCACAGCCTCACGCTCCATTGTATCTTCCAGAGTAGAAGCATGGGCACTGGAAATACTGGCCAGGGCCAGTGCACTCGTGGACACTGCGAGAACCAGGTTCTTCTTGTTTAGCATGGGAATTCACCTTACGTGGTTAAGTGTCGTTACGTCTTTTGATAAACGCATGCCAAGGCATGTCACTAAAACCTAGCAAGGAAAGTGCCATCAAGGGTATGGTTCTGAATTCAGCGCTTTTCAACGCAAATTATTCTCTGCAAAAGACACACCTGCGAAACATTGCTGCTCACAAGTGTGCCATTTAGACGTTTGTCTTCACCAAAAAGGTGCAAGGCTTAGCCAGAAAAGATTCATCAGGCAGGTGTTTCATCCAATGCCTGGCGCATGAAGGGCGGGAGTGTCAGGGCGCCGCGGTGGGCCGCCAGCGTATAGTACTGAAGCGGCATTGTGTGTTCGGCAACTGCCTCTTCACGAAAGCTCTCAACCGAACACTGCTTGCCTGCCAGAGTGACGCTCCACCAGCCAGAGGGATAAACCGGCTGGGGGAACGGCAGGGTAGCGACGCTGGAAAAACCGGCTTCACGCATATCTCGGCGCAGTTCCCGAATGATGGAACCACTGTGGTAAAGCGGTGATTCACTCTGCTGCACCATGACGCCGCCCGGCTTGAGGATGCGGTGGCAGCGGGTCAGGAACTCGGTCTTGAACAGCCCTTCAGCGGGGCCAACCGGGTCGGTGGAGTCAATAATCAGCACATCAATGCTCTCATCCTCCGCCTCGTCGACCCACTTGACGCCGTCAGCAAACAGCAGCTCAGCGCGGGGGTCGTCATTGGCGTCCACCAAGGCTGGGAAGAAGCGCTCGGCTGCCTTGGTGACTTCTTCATCAATGTCGATCTGAGTGACGTGCCGAACGCCCGGATGGCGCAACACTTCTTTCAGGGTGCCGCAGTCGCCGCCGCCAATAATCACCACCCGCTCAGGTTGCTGATGGGTGAACAGGGCCGGATGGGCAATCATCTCATGATAAAGGAAGTTGTCGCGATCGGTCAGCATCACGCAGCCATCCAGCACCATCAGGTTGCCAAACGTCTCGGTGGCGTAGACTTCCAGGTGCTGGTAGGGGCTGTGTACATCCAGCAGCTTTTCGCTGACTTTCAGCGAAAAGGCACTGCCGTGGCGATCAAAGACTTCGGTAAACCACTGGTTGTCAGCAAGCGGGCTCATTTAACGCTGATCTCCCTGTGATATTGGGGGCTGAGTTCGTGCAGCGCTTCCATAAAGGCGGTCACGTTGTCCGGGTTGGTGAACTGGCTGATGCCGTGGCCCAGGTTGAACACATGGCCGGGGCCGTGGCCATAACTTTCCAGCACCCGCGCGACTTCAGCACGGATGGCCGATGGGCGGGCAAACAGGACGTTGGGGTCAAGGTTACCCTGCAAAGCCACCTTATGCCCGACCCGGGCGCGGGCATCAGACAGCTCGGTTGACCAGTCCAGCCCCAGGGCATCGGCGCCAGCGCAGGCGATATCCTCCAGCCACTGACCGCCATTCTTGGTGAACAGGATCACCGGCACACGACGACCGTCGTGGTCGCGAATCAAGCCGGAAACAATCTGTTCCATATAACGTAGTGAAAATTCACGATAAGCCGGGGTCGACAGGGTGCCGCCCCAGGTATCAAAAATCTGCACCGCCTGAGCACCGGCGCGAATCTGGGCGTTGAGGTAGTCCGTCACCGCATGGGCCAGCTTGTCGAGCAGCTGATGCATGGCATCCGGCGTATCGTACAGCATGGTTTTGACGTGGCGGAAATCCTTGCTGGAGCTGCCTTCCACCATGTAAGTGGCCAGCGTCCAGGGGCTGCCAGAGAAACCGATCAGTGGCACGCTGCCATTAAGCTCACGGCGAATGGTGGAGACGGCATTCATAACGTAATCAAGGTCGCGCTCGGCGTCAGGTACTTTCAGTGCCTCTACCTCGGCAGGAGTACGCACGGTTTTCTTGAATTTAGGGCCTTCGCCAGTGACAAAATACAGGCCCAGATCCATGGCATCCGGAATGGTCAGAATGTCGGAAAACAAGATGGCGGCGTCTAACGGGTAACGCTCCAGCGGCTGCATAGTGACCTCGCAGGCCAGATCCTGATTGCGGCACAGATCCATGAAGCTTCCGGCATCGGCGCGGCTGGCGCGGTATTCCGGCAGGTAACGCCCGGCCTGGCGCATCATCCAGACGGGGGTGCGGTCGACTGGCTGGCGGGCCAGGGCGCGCAGGAAACGGTCATTTTTTAACACTGACGTCATAAGTAAGGCTCTTGAAAAAGTAGTAAGGCGTTTGGAAAGTAAACAGTGGCGCAATTATAGGGCAGCAGGGGCGCCGGATGATATGGCCAGGCGCAGGGGAATGCGCGGCAAAGACGTCAACTTCCTGATAACATGCTTGGCAACTTTAGACACCGCCAGACCTGAAACGGGTGTGCTGACACCGAGGTAACCTGTGACGATTCGTTTTATTGCTGCTTCCCGGCTGCCCACTCCCTGGGCCACATTTACCATGCATGGCTTCGAAGATGAAGCAACGGGCAAGGATCACATTGCGCTGACGTTGGGCGATGTATCCGGCGACCCTCCGGTACTGGGGCGTGTTCACTCTGAATGCCTGACCGGCGATGCGCTGTTTTCGATGCGCTGTGACTGTGGCTATCAGTTGCAGGAAGCGCTCAAGCGCATTGCCGAGGAAGGGCGAGGAGTGCTGTTCTATCTGCGCCAGGAAGGCCGGGGGATTGGCTTGCTCAACAAGATCCGCGCCTATCATCTGCAGGATGAAGGGGCGGATACGGTCGAAGCCAACGAGCGGCTGGGCTTTGGTGCCGATATGCGCCGCTATGACTTATGCGTGCCGATGCTCGATCATCTGGGCATCACGGCCCTCAAGCTGATGACCAATAACCCCCGCAAGGTGGATGCGCTGACCCGTGACGGGGTGAACGTAGTTGAGCGGTTGCCGATCACCACCGGCCTGAACCCCCACAACGAGCACTACCTGACCACCAAGGCGGGCAAGCTTGGCCACATGATGGCGCTGGAAGATTTCAAACACGCCAGCGATTTGGATATCGAACGCAAGGGCTAGGGTCGTGGAGAATTGGAGTCGTGGGGAATTAGGGTCGTGAAGAATTAGGGTCGCGGAGAATTGGCCACCAGGAGTGATCAATGCGCAACGCGCCAGAAACACAGGGTGAGTTCAGCGTTATTGAAGAGCGCCTGAACAGCATTTCCCACGCCATTGGTGCTGTCCTCAGCCTGGTGGGCCTGCTTACCCTTGTGATAACCGCGAGCCTGGCAACGCACATCAACCCGTGGAAGATAGTCAGCCTGAGCTTATACGGCACCACACTGGTAGTGCTTTATATCACCTCAAGTCTTTATCACGGTTTGCCTCAACGACTTTGGAAGCAGCGCTTTCAACTGCTTGATCACTGTGCGATCTACTTGCTCATTGCTGGCACCTACACGCCTTTCCTGCTGGTCAATATGCGTGGCCCCACGGGCTGGGTGCTGTTTGCCCTGGTATGGTCGCTGGCATTTACCGGTATTTTTTGCGTACTGCGTTGGCCAAAACGTCTGGCGCTGCTGCGCGTGACGGTCTATCTGGCCATGGGCTGGATGATTGTGCTGGTCTGGGACGAAATGGCCGCCAGCTTATCGTCGACAGGCATTGTGCTGCTGGCGGCGGGTGGCATTGTCTATACCCTGGGCGTCATCTTTTACGCTGTCCGCGCGATTCCCTATAACCACGCGATATGGCATCTGTTTGTCATGGGCGGAAGCGTGTGCCACTACTTTGCTGTTTACAGCGCCGTGTTACCTTACACTGCTCCCTGAAAAGCCTGTCGACTTGAGCGCAGGTGAAGCAACACAGTTCAGGTGCCGCGCGCCTCGCGAATCCGCTCATAGGCGTTGCCGATTTCGCTGGTGCGGGCCTGGGCTACTTCGCGCATGCTTTCGGGTAGGCCTTTGCCGGCCAGTTTGTCCGGGTGGTTCTGGCTCATCAGGCGGCGATAGGCTTTTTTGATTTCCGCGTCGCTGGCCTGTTCAGAAACGCCCAGTACCCGGTAGGCATCCTCAAGCGCTTCCTTACTGGTACCCTTTGAATTGGCGGCTGCACCGTGGAGCATGGCTTCAATCTGCTGCACTTCGGCTTCGCTGCAGCCAATTCCTCGCGCGACCCGCAAAATCATCTCATGCTCGGCGGGGTGAAGTTCGCCATCCGCCGCAATGGCGGTGAGCTGCACCTGCAGGAAGACCTGACGTAAAGTCGGCTGGCGTTGGGTCAGGCGGTTAACCTTGGCTAACTCCGCCTCCAGGTTGAAGCTGTCAGCGCGGCCGCGTTCAAACGCCGCCTTGGCTTTAGCTCGGGCTTCTCCCTGCAGGTGCATCTGGTCGAACAGCTTTTCCGCAACGCTCAGCTCATCGTCGGTGACCTTGCCATCGGCCTGGCATAGACAGCCCATCACCGAGAAGATCGATTCCAGAAAGCCCTCCTGGATCTGGCGGCGAGCGGCGTTCAGACGGCGGCCAATATATCGGCCCAGGCCCCAGCCAAGCCCCGCGCCGATCAGCAGGCCAATAAAACCCCCAAAGGCCAGGCCGATCAGGCCAAACACAATGATCAGAAATATCATGACATTCTCAGCTATCTAAAAAGTTAAAAGTTGAACGCTTAGGCCAGTCGCGCGCGAATGGCGCGTTCAATGCCGTCAGCATCCAGGCCGCAATCGCGGAGCAGTTCAGCAGGTGTGCCGTGTTCCACAAAGGCATCCGGCAGGCCCAGATTGAGAACTTCCACCTGGACACCTTCAGCGGCAAGCAGTTCATTGACGGCGCTGCCAGCCCCTCCGGCGACCACGTTTTCTTCCAGAGTCACCAGGAGCTCGTGTTCATCCGCGGCGTGCAGCACAGCCTTGCGGTCCAGCGGCTTGACCGAGCGCATATTCAGATGGGTGGCATCCATACGCTCAGCGACTTCGGCGGCGGCGGTGTTGAGGCTGCCGAATGCCAGTAAGGCAATACGCATGCCGTCTGCCTGGCTGGTACGCCGCAGCTGGGCTTCCCCCAGAGGGATGGGGTCGAGGTGCGCCGGGATCTCACTGCCAGGCCCTGTTCCCCGTGGGTAACGCACGGCGGCAGGCCCAGGGTGGTAGTAGGCGGCGCTGAGCATGGCGCGGCATTCGGCTTCATCCGCCGGGGTCAGCACCACCATGCCGGGAATGCAGCGCAGGTAGGAAATGTCCAGGCTGCCGTGGTGGGTGGGGCCATCCTCGCCGACCAGGCCAGCACGGTCGATGGCAAAGGTAACATCCAGATTCTGTACGGCGACGTCATGAATCAGCTGATCATAGCCGCGCTGCAGAAAGGTGGAGTAGATGGCTACCACCGGTTTCATGTCTTCGCAGGCCATCCCTGCTGCCAGGGTGACCGCATGCTGTTCAGCAATTGCTACATCAAAATAGCGCTGCGGGTATTCCTGGGAAAAGCGTATCAGGTCGGAGCCTTCGCGCATGGCTGGGGTAATGCCCATCAGGCGGCTGTCTTTTGCCGCCATATCGCACAGCCAGTCACCAAAAACGTTGCAGTATTTGCGTGGCACTGGCTGGGCTGGCGAGGACTTGGAGGCCTGGCGCTTGGCTTTGCTGGCATCCGGGCGCTCAAGCTTGGTAATGGCGTGATAGCCAATGGGGTCGGCCTCGGCCGGTAGAAACCCTTTGCCCTTGCAGGTCTTGATATGCAGGAACTGGGGGCCGTCCAGATCACGCAGGTTCTCAATCACCTGGGTCAGGGTATCGAGGTCGTGGCCGTCAATCGGGCCAACATAGTTAAAGCCCATTTCTTCAAACAGGGTCGCGGGACTGACCATGCCTTTCATGTGTTCTTCGGTGCGCTTTGCCAGCTCCAGCGCGCCGGGTAGATGCGAGAGTACCTTCTTGCTTTCTTCGCGCATCTTCAGGTAAGGCTTGCTCGCCAGCATCCGGGCGAGATAGGTAGCGATACCGCCGACATTCTCGGAGATCGACATCTCGTTATCGTTGAGAATCACCAGCAGGTTGGCGTCCACATGGCCAGCGTGGGCCAGGGCTTCAAAGGCCATACCAGCGGTCAGGGCGCCATCACCGATAATCGCACACACCCGCCGGGGCTGTTGCTGGGCCTTGGCAGCCAGAGCCATACCCAAAGCAGCGGAAATTGAGGTGCTGGAATGCCCGACGCCAAAGGTATCGTATTCGGATTCGGCGCGGCGTGGGAAAGCTGCCAGCCCGCCGTGCTGGCGGATGCTGGTCATAGCCTCGCGGCGTCCGGTCAGGATCTTGTGGGGATAGGCTTGATGGCCGACGTCCCACACCAGACGGTCTTCAGGGGTATGGTAGGCGTGGTGCAGGGCAACACTCAGTTCTACCACGCCCAGGCCAGCACCAAAATGGCCGCCGGAAACACCTACGCTATAAAGCAGATAGGCGCGTAGCTCATCGGCCAGCTGGTCCAGCTGGTGAAGGTTCATGGCCCGCAAGGCAGCGGGATGGTCAAAGGAGTCGAGCAGCGGCGTGGCCGGGCGCTCGCGGGGAATCTCATCGAACAGCTTCATGGGCACTCTTTTGTAAGGACCGTTTTTAGGAACCGCTTTCAAAGACCTTTGGTAACGATGTCGTGTTGCTAACGGTGGTCATTTTCAATGGTCGCGCTCGATCATGTAATGGGCCAGTTCGGCCAGCGGAGCGGCGGTCTCGCCGAGGGGTGCCAGTGCAGCCAGCGCTTCTTCAGTCAGCAGGCGGGCCTTTTGCTGCGCGCCGTCAAGCCCGAGTAGCCCCGGATAAGTGGGCTTGGCACGGGCGGCATCAGCGCCGGATACCTTTCCGAGAGTCGCTGTGTCACCGGTGACGTCCAGAATGTCATCGTGGATCTGGAACGCAAGACCAATACGCTGGGCGTAAAGGTTCAGGGCGTTAAGGCGCGGGTCGTCTGCCTCAACGGCCACCAGCCCACCCAGGCGCACCGCCGCTTCAATCAGCGCGCCGGTCTTGTGGGCATGCATATAGGCAAGCGCCTCCACATCCGGGTGGCCACCTACGGCTTCAAGATCCAGCGCCTGGCCAGCCACCATGCCATCCCGCCCGGATGCCTGGGCCAGGGTGTAAACCATAGGGCCCAGCCGAGGATGCGGCTGGCGGGCGAGCACTTCAAACGCCAGGGCCTGTAAGGCGTCACCGGCCAGAATGGCCGTCGCGTTGTCATAGGCTTTGTGTACCGTGGGTTGGCCACGGCGTAAATCGTCGTCATCCATGTCCGGCAGGTCATCATGAATCAGCGAGTAGGCATGAATCAACTCGATGGCGGCCGCTGGGGCATCCAGTGCTGAGTCATCAGCGCCCAGCGCCCGGCCCGAAAGGTAGACGAGCAGCGGGCGCAGGCGTTTGCCGCCCACCAGCAGGCCGTGACGCATGGCCGCATCCAGGCGCGGCGCGGCAGGGTTACGCGCCTCAAACAGCCCGTTCAGGGTGGCGTCAACGCGCGTCTGGGCATTCAGGCGCAGAGCAGCAAGGGGGGAGGTAGCGGCTACCATGGGGGGTGATCCTTGTGGCCGGTGTCGTTGTCAGGCGAAGATGCGCTGTCGCTGGCCTGATCAGAGCGTTCGAGAGGGTCAAAGGGTTCCATTGCCGGGCGGCCCTGGCTGTCCTCGCTGAGTGCGCGCACCTTGAGTTCAGCTTCATCCAGGCGCTGCTGGGCTTCGCGGGTCAGGCGAATGCCTTGCTCAAAGGCGGTCAGGGAATCCTCCAGCGACAGGGCGCCGGACTCCAGCCGCTCAACGAGGCTTTCCAGCTGCTCGACCGTGGCGGCAAAATCTTGTGGGGAAGAAGTGTTGTGGTCATTCATGGCCAGCCTACCGTGTCTGCCTGAATCCTGTTAGCACCTGAGTGGGTACTTGAGTTAGTACTTGAGTTAGTACTTGAGTTAGTACCTGAGAAAGTGCCAACTTACGTTGGCCACAGTATACACCGAGGACCCCATGCCGCGTCTGCCCACCTTGGCATCAATATGTGCGGTTTTCATGCCTGCAGCGCAGACTTTTCATTCCTTGGCGGCTATTTGCCCGCTGTGGGTGTGCTAATATATTGGCCCTTCGTGAACCTAACCACGGCGCGAGCCGCTGACCAAGAGGTTGATTCAGCCATGGCCAAAACGTCCCTGGAAAAAGGCAAGATCAAGATCCTGCTGCTTGAGGGCGTCCACCAGACTGCGGTGGACAATTTTCATAACGCGGGTTATCACAACATCGAACATCTGCCGACATCGCTGGATGAAGAGGCGTTGATCGAGAAAATCCGTGATGTGCACTTTATCGGTATCCGTTCCCGCACCCAGCTCAACGAGCGGGTGTTTGCGGCAGCGGAAAAGCTGGTCGGGGTGGGTTGCTTTTGTATCGGCACGAACCAGGTTGACCTTCAGGCAGCGCTCAAGCGCGGTATAGCGGTATTTAATGCCCCGTACTCGAATACCCGCTCGGTGGCTGAACTGGTACTGGCTGAGGCCATCATGCTGCTGCGTGGTATTCCCGAGAAAAGCGCCCGCGCCCACCAGGGCGGCTGGCTGAAATCGGCCAAGAACTCCCATGAGGCCCGCGGCAAGACTCTGGGTATTGTTGGTTATGGCAACATCGGTGCCCAGCTTTCGGTGCTGGCAGAATCCCTGGGCTTCAACGTCATCTACTATGATGTGGTGACCAAGCTGGGAATGGGTAACGCCAATCAGGTCGGTTCGCTGGAAGAACTGCTCGGGCGCTCCGATGTGATTAGCCTGCACGTGCCGGATCTGTCGTCCACCCGCTGGCTGATTGGCGAGAAAGAGATCGCCGCCATGAAACCTGGCGCTGTCTTTATCAACGCCTCGCGCGGCAGCGTGGTAGTGATTGACGCCCTGGCGGAAGCCATCAAGGCGGGCAAGCTTAACGGTGCGGCTATCGATGTGTTCCCGGTGGAACCCAAAGGTAACGACGAAGAGTTCGAAAGCCCGCTGCGTGGCCTGGAAAATGTCATCCTGACGCCGCATATCGGTGGCTCCACCCTGGAAGCCCAGGAAAACATCGGTATCGAAGTCTCCGAGAAGCTGATTACCTACTCGGATAACGGCACCACCGTGACGTCGGTCAACTTCCCGGAAGTCGCCTTGCCAGCCCACCCCGACAAGCACCGCCTGCTGCATATTCACGACAACGTGCCGGGCGTGCTGTCGCAGATCAACCGCGTGCTGTCAGAAAATGACATCAATATCTCCGGTCAGTACCTGCAGACCAACGACAAGGTCGGCTATGTGGTGATTGACGTTGACAAGGCCTATGGCCCGCCAGCGCTGGAAGCCCTCAAGCAGGTTGATCACACCCTGAAACTGCGTGCGCTGTATTCTTCGCAGAATACCTGATACCCAAGGCGGGATATCCAAGGTATAAAACGGCGGATAGTCGTCCGTTCACAAGGCCCCCGCTGCTGTTATCTGGCAGTTGGGGCCTTGCTGTTTTTTGGGGGGTGCGAGAGCGGTCTGTTCCGCGTAAAATGCGCGTTTTTTGATCCGGTCCGCCCTTTACGCGGGCGACCACCTGGAGCCCTTGATGAACCCTAAGACGTCAACGCCGCCGATTGTGGTGGCAGCCCTGTATAAATTCGTCACCCTGGACAACACCGCCGAGCTGCGCGAGCCGCTCTATCAGGTGATGTTGGATAATCACATAAAAGGCACCTTGCTACTGGCCAAGGAAGGTATCAACGGCACGGTAGCGGGCCGCCGTGAGAATATCGACGCTCTGATAGACTGGCTGAGCCGGGACCCACGCCTGGCGGATATAGCCCACAATCCGGCCTTCTACAAAGAGTCCTTCTGCGATGAGCCGCCTTTCTATCGCACCAAGGTCAAGCTGAAAAAAGAGATCGTCACGCTGGGTGTGCCGGGCATCGACCCCAACGACACCGTGGGGACTTACGTTGAGCCGGAAGACTGGAATGCGGTAATCAGCGACCCCGAAGTGCTGGTGATTGACACCCGCAACGATTACGAAGTCGGCATCGGCAGCTTTGAAGGGGCCATTGACCCACAAACGGCGTCTTTCCGGGAGTTTCCCGACTATGTGCGGGAGCACTATGATCCCGAGAAGCACAAGAAAGTCGCCATGTTCTGCACCGGTGGCATCCGCTGTGAAAAAGCGTCGAGCTTCATGCTCAAAGAAGGCTTTGAAAACGTCTACCATCTCAAGGGGGGCGTACTCAGCTATCTGGAAAAAGTGCCTGAAGAACAGTCGCTGTGGCGCGGCGACTGCTTTGTGTTTGATAACCGGGTCAGCGTGCGCCATGACCTCAGTGAAGGGGATCACACCCTGTGTCATGCCTGCCGCCAGCCGCTGTCGGCGGATGACCGTACCAGCGCGGCGTTTGAGCTGGGCATCAGCTGCCCCCACTGCATTGATACGCTGCCTGAAAAGACCCGCGCAGCGGCGCGTGCCCGCCAGCGCCAGATTGATCTGGCCAAGGCGCGGGGCGAGCCGCATCCCATTGGGCGTGACCTGAGCAAGAGCGTCCGCCGCACGTCTTGAAAGCCGCTGCCAAAGGCATCCACTTAACGTTTTAAGGCGCCTATTCGCCTTTCGTCGTAGGTTGCCCGCAGGACTGGCTCAACGGGCTAGACTAGCAGCTCAATCCGCTATCCGTTGATGGAGTAACGCCTGATGACAACAACGACAATGACACCCTCGACTACTGCGACCAGCGATGAGGCTCCGGCTGCATTGCTGCTGCGTGAAGACAGCAACGGCGTGACCACGCTGACCATGAATGCGCCGAAAAGCTTCAATGCGCTGTCTGAAGATATGTTGGCAGCCCTGCACACGGCGCTGAGTGATATTGCACAAGATGATAGCGTGCGCTGCGTGGTGCTGACCGCCGAAGGCAAGGCCTTCTGCGCTGGCCACGACCTTAAGCAGATGCGTGCTAACCCGGAAAAAGCCTATTACCAGACGCTGTTTGCGCGTTGCAGCGAGGTGATGCAGGCAATTGTTAACCTGCCGGTGCCAGTGATTGCCCGTGTGCAGGGTATTGCCACGGCGGCAGGCTGTCAGCTGGTGGCCAGCTGTGATCTGGCGGTGGCGGCACAAAGCACCCGCTTTGCCGTCTCAGGGATTAACGTTGGCCTGTTCTGTTCCACCCCAGCGGTGGCGCTATCACGCAATGTGGCACGCAAACGCGCCATGGAAATGCTGCTGACCGGCGATTTTATCACTGCCGACACCGCGCTTGACTGGGGGCTGATCAACCGGGTGGCCGAGGATGCCGAGCTGGATGCGGCCGTGGCGGAACTGACCGACAAAATCTGCGCCAAGAGTGCGGTGGCGGTACGTACCGGCAAGGCCATGTTTGGCCGCCAGCTGGCCATGCCGTTGGAAGAAGCCTACGCTTTTGCAGGTGAGACCATGGCCTGCAACATGCTGGCAGAAGACGTAGCAGAAGGCATTGATGCCTTTATTGCCAAGCGTCACCCCGAGTGGAAGCACCGCTAGGCATTCGGCCGCTCAGCTGCCTCGAATGGAAAACATTTCCGCAAACGCGACAGCTCGAGAGCTGTCGCGTTATCCTGTCCCTATTTCGTCGCCTGCAAAGGGGCTGATACCTCTTTAGACAGCAGCGCCAAGGGAACATTTTAAAGGAGACAGCGGAGTGAATGAGGTAAAGCGCAGAACCGCCGGGCGACCTGCTGGCAGCAACAAGGTCAGCGGTGGCCATAGTCAATCATTGGTGCGTGGCCTGACACTGCTTGAATACCTGGCGTTAAGCCCGCGTGGGCTGGCACTTTCTGAGCTGGCGGAAATGGCCGAGCTAGCGCCTTCCACCACCCACCGGCTGCTGCAGGCGTTGCAAAGTCAGGGGTTTGTCAGCCAGGAAAACGAACAGGGCCTATGGCGGATCGACGTCAAGACATTCCGTATCGGCAACAGTTTTCTGGAAGCACGGGATTTTGTTGCCACCAGCCGCCCCTATCTGCGCCGACTGACCCGCGACAGCGGGGAAACCGCCAACCTCGGCATTCGTGATGGTACTGCGGCAGTGTTTCTCGCCCAGCATGAATCCCCGCAAATGATGCGTATGATTACCCGCCTCGGCTCGCGGGCACCTTTACATGCCTCCGGGGTGGGCAAGGCACTGCTGGCCTGGATGGCCGATGATGAGCGCAATCAGCTGCTGGCGAATCATAAGCTGACGCCGGTCACTGCCAATACACTGGCAACGCCCAGTGCCCTGGAGCAGGAAATGGCCAGCATCCGGCGCGCGGGGTTTGCCTGTGACCGTGAAGAGCATGCCATTGGCCTGCACTGTGTCGCGGCATGTATCCACGACGAGCACGGCCACCCGCTGGCGGCCATTTCGGTGTCCGGGCCGGTGGCGCGGATTCCGGATACCCGCCTGGCTGAGCTTGGCCAACTGGTACGCTCAACGGCTGCAGAAGTGACCGCTCAGCTGGGTGGCCATCTTCCTGCGTCCTGGTAAAAAATAATATGCATGATGCTGCTGCCAAACTGAGCATATCGGCGTGCTGAGCCTGTTTCTGGTGGCCCTGGCAAGTGCCACCTTGCTGCCGGGTGGGTCGGAAATCTGGCTGGCGCGGCTGTGGTGTCTGGGGGAACCGGTTGTCTGGCTGTGGGTGGTGGCGACCTTGGGCAATACCCTGGGCAGCCTGGTTAACGTCTGGATGGGCCGCTATGCCCGGCGCTTTCAGCATCGGCGCTGGTTCCCTGCTACTCCTGAGGGCCTGGCCAGGGCCGAGAGCTGGTATCATCGGCTAGGTGAAGCCAGCCTGCTGCTTTCCTGGCTGCCAGTCGTCGGTGACCCCTTGACGGTGCTGGCCGGTGTGTTCCGCCTGCCCTGGTGGCGAGCAGTTGTATGGATACTGGTTGCCAAAGGGGGCCGCTATGCACTGGTGCTGCTATTGGCCCACCACTGGTTAGCGCCACTTTGCTGAGTGTTTTTGCCCGTATGGTATGCAAACCCAACATAAGAGCATGTTAGGCTAAATAGTAAAATTCAATCACCCATTTCAATCACCCATGAGGTAGCTCAGTGATGCCACTAAGACTTTTGCCCTGGCTAGGCATCTGGCTGTTGATGACGCTCGTTACCATAACAACACCAGTACTGGCGCAAACTGCAGATAATACTGCTCAGAGCGATCAAGCTTCTTACAGCACGCTGGCGGATCTGCTCGAAAATGAGCAGTCCCGTCAGGAACTGATCAACTTGCTGCGTAACCAGGCATCGGGCGTTGCGGAAGATGTGCAGGCATCGGCTGCGCAAGGCAGTGATATGGACGCCGAGGATGTTTCCATTCCTCGCCAGATTGCTGAAATGACCAGTGGGGTTGTCGGTGATGTCGGCGAACAGCTGGAGCAGACGCTCTATATCGTCACCGGCCTGTTTACAGGAGAAGATGCTGGGACCTTTGATTCGTCTGCTTTTATTAGCGCCAGTATCAATCTGGGGCTGGTGGTGCTGGCGACCTTTATTCTGTTTGTTGTTTTTCGTCAGGTGAGTCGTCCACTGTTCACCAAGCTTAGCCTGTGGTCACGGGATGGCTATGGGCTGACACCCGTGCTGCGCCTGATTCTCTGCGTGGCTGTGGCCGCCTTGATTGATGTGTTGATCGTGGCCTTTGCCTATGTGGGCGGTAATTTGATTGCCACCTTTGCCATTGGCGAAACGGGTGGTCTTTCCACCCGAGCATCCCTCTTTCTGAATGCCTTTCTGGTGATTGAGCTTATCAAGGCTGCCGTGCGAATGCTGTTCTCCTCCCGCTATGAAGGGCTGCGCTTGTTGCCGATTTCCGCCAATGAAGCCTCCTACTGGAACCGCTGGCTGGCGCGGTTAGTCGGTATGGTCGGCTACGGGTTGATGGTGGCGGTGCCGCTGGTCAATTACTACCTGGCACCTACCTTGGGGCAGGCGTTGGGCACGCTTATCATGGTGTTTGCCTTTATTTATGCGGTGGCGGTGATACTCAAAAACCGCGCGCGCCTGCGCGATAACATCAATGCCTTGGCGCGCAACGCCAGCTTTACTGCCAGCCGTGTCACGCTGCAACTGTTTGCCCGTACCTGGCACCTGTTTGCCTTGCTCTACTTCCTGATGGTCTTTGTATTGACCCTGACACGCCCAGTCGATGCCTTGCCCTATGTGCTCTTTGCCACTCTGCAAACCCTGGCAGCCGTAGTGGCAGGCATTCTGGTCTCGTCTTTCCTGACCCAGACCATCGGGCGGCGTATCACCCTGTCCAGCGAACTGCGCCAGAAACTGCCGCTGCTGGAAAAACGCCTGAACAGCTACGTGCCCAATGCGCTGCGGGTATTGCGCACCATTATCGCCATTCTGGTGATCATGGTGGTGCTGGACGCCTGGGGGGCCTTTGATCTGCCCACCTGGTATGCCTCGGAAAGCGGTACCCAACTGATCAACAAGCTGATTAATGTTGCCTTTATCCTGATCCTGTCGATTGGTACCTGGTTAGGGCTTGCCAGCCTGATCGAGCATAAGTTGAACCCGGATACTGGCAGCGGTGAGCCATCGGCACGGGCCAAGACGTTGCTTAGCCTGTTCCGTAATGCCCTGGCAATTGCCGTAGTCACCATGACCAGCATGATAGTGCTGTCGGAAATCGGCATTAATATTGGCCCCTTGATCGCCGGTGCCGGTGTCTTGGGTTTGGCGATTGGTTTTGGTGCCCAGAAGCTGGTGCAGGATGTGATTACCGGTATCTTCATCCAGGTGGAAAATGCCATGAATGCTGGCGATGTGGTCACCGTGGGCGGCGTTACTGGTACGGCGGAAAGGCTCAGCATCCGCTCGGTGGGTATCCGTGATCTTTACGGCACCTATCATATTGTGCCGTTTTCCAGCGTGGATACCGTCTCCAACTATATGCGTGAATACGGTAACCATATTGGCGAGTACGGTATTGCCTACCGTGAAAGCATTGATGAAGCGGTTGAACAGCTGCATCTGGCCTTTGAGGATCTTAAAGCCAGCGAGGATCATGGCTTTAAACTGCTGGCACCTCTGGATGTGCCCGGCGTGGTGGCTCTGGCCGACAGCTCGGTCAATATCCGGGTGGTCATCAAGACCACCCCTGGCGATCAGTGGTCGGTAGGGCGCGCCTACAACCGTCTGGTCAAGCTGCGCTTTGATCAGGCCGGTATCGAGATTCCCTTCCCGCATACCACCATGTATTTCGGTGAAGACAAAGCCGGCAAGTCTCCAGCCGCCAATATCCGCGTGCTGGATGCCATGCCTGACAACAAGAAGGTCGAGGTGCGCCATGATGATCCAAAGCAGAGCCTGCAAAGCTACTCCGATCCATCAAACGCCAACCCATCAGGCGATGATATCTAGCGTTTTGCTGCTACCTCGCCACTGAACCAACAAGGCCGCCCGATTGGGCGGCCTTGTTGGTTGGTGAGTCTCATCAGCCAGGGTAATTTTCCGAGTGGCGGCCTTCCAGGTTGATGGATTCGCCGCCATCCACAAACAGGATCTGGCCGACTACAAAGGCGTTATCCAGCAGATAGTGCAGGGCCTGGACCAGATGATCCGGATGACCCTGGCGGTCGGCGGGAATTCCCTCGATACGCCACTGGATATAATCGCTGGTGCGCTGGGAGGCTGGCAACACCACACCAGGGGCGATGCCATTGACGCGCAGGCGTGGGGAAAACTCCAGCGCCGCCATGCGGGTCATATCGGCCAGGCTCTTCTTTGACAGCAGATAGGCGGCATAGGGATACTGGTGATAGGCCACTTTATTATCGATGATGTTGACCACACGGCCCTCATCGACAGCGTTAGCAAAGTGGCGGGTCAATAGCAGCGGAGTAAACATATTGACGCGAAACTGGGTTTCCAGCATGGCCAGCTCTGTCTCGGCGATGGGGGCTGGTTCATAGGCGGAAGCGCTGTTGACCAGCACGTTCAAGTGCGGGAAACGTGCTTTGACGCGCTGAACAAGCCCGCCCAGATCGTCTTCAGCGGCGTTACTTAGAAAGTTGCAGCTAAACACCTCGCAATCGCGGCCGGATGCGCGGATGCCCCCTGCCACCTCGTCTGCCTCCTGGCGAGAGCTGTTGACGTGCAGGGCGATATCGTAGCCAGCCGATGCCAATGCCTCTGCAAAGTGGCGGCCAAGACGCGTGGCGCCGCCGGTAATCAGTGCTGCCTGAGCGCTCATGACGGTTTCCTCATCGGGTAAGAAGATGCATTCAAAAGTGAGCCATACTTTCAGCGTGAGGCAAGCGTTTGTCAATAAGTTGTACAGCACTTGCACAAAAAGCAGGAATCGTTAGGCTAATATTCCTTCCAATCTTCGAGGATGTTGATCATGTCGCAAGCGCCCGCACAGGCCCACCCAGAACGGCACGAATGCGTCATCTCGATTGGGTCGAATATTGACCCTGACTACCATTTTGCACAGGTCATCGAGATTCTGGAGACGGAATGCGACCTGCTGGCGCGTACACAGCCGATTCGCACCACACCGGTGGGGTTCCAGGCCCAGCCAGACTTCCTCAACAGCGCCGTGCTTGTCGCGACCTCCCTTGAGCGCCCAGCCTTCAAGGCGTATCTGAAAAAGGTTGAAGATCGTTTGGGGAGAGTGCGTGGCCCGATCAAATCCGGCCCGCGGACCATGGATCTGGATATTGTGGCCTGGGACGGCAAGGTGGTGGATGACGGCTACCACCAGCATGACTACGTGCGCAAGCCCGTGGATGATCTGCTGGCACAAGCAGGCCGTGAACTGCTTGATTCATGAAGAAAGGGGTGCCCACCCCACAGCGCCTGCAGGATGGGCGGGTAGTACGCTGGTCAGTCGATAATGCCCTGTTCACGCGCCATGGCGTAGGCCGCCTGAGGGCCTTTCCACAGCGACGGCAGAATGATCAGCGACACCGGAATGGCGGTGATCACGATAAACTGCTGCAGCACGCCAATCTGGCCCGCGCCCATGTAGAGCAGGATGGCCGCCATCAGCGCCATGGCAATGCCCCAGAAAGCCCGCAGTGCTGAGTTGGGCTGGTCGTGGCCAGCGCTGACCATGGCAATCGCATAGCTCATGGAATCCCCGGTGGTGGCCACGAAGATGGTGGTCAACAGCAGAATCGCCAGTGCCATCAGGGTACCGCCGGGCAGCGCCTGGGCGACGGTCAGGGTCGCGACATCAAACTGGAAGTTGTTGAGCGCTTCCGTCAGGTCAATCACTCCGGTCAGCTGATAATAGATACCTGAGCCGCCCAGCAGGGTGAACCATACGGTAGTGGCAATCGGCGCCAGAACGGCGACCGCCAGAATCATCTCGCGCACGGTGCGCCCACGAGAAATGCGTGCCACAAAAATCGCCATCAGTGGCGCATAGCCGATAAACCAGGCAAAGAAGAACACCGTCCACCACTGCATCCACCAGGCCGGTGCGGTATCCGCCGTCATGGTGGCCATGTTGAAGAATTCACTCACATAGGCCCCCATGCTGGCGGCATAGGTGTTCACCAGAAACAGCGTCGGGCCAAAGATGAAAATCACCGCGCCAATCGCCAGAGCCAGAAACACATTAAAGCGGCTAAGCATCTGAATGCCCCTGTGCACACCGCTCAATGACGACGCCACATAGACGCTGGCCAGCAGGGCAAGGATAATCAGCTGGCCGATATAGCCTTCCGGCAGGCCAAACAGCTCATGCAGGCCGAAGCTGACCTGGGTGGCCAGAAATCCAATCGGCCCGACGGTACCGGCCACCAGGGCGATCACACAGCAGGCATCAACAACACCGCCCAGCGGGCCTTGCATCAAACGCTTGCCGAATACCGGAAAAAGCAGGGTGCGCGGCTGCAGCGGCTGGCCCTTTACATAGTGAGCATGGGCCAGAACCACGGCTGTCAGCGAGCCGAGCACCGCCCAGGCCAGAAAGCCCCAGTGCATGAACGACTGGGCCAGAGCATCGCTGACCGCTTCCGCCGTACCGGCTTCGGTATCAAAGGCGGGCGGCGTGACCACAAAGTGATACACCGGCTCACCCGCAGCAAAGAAGACACCGCCGCCGGCCAGCAGGGTGCACAGAATGATGGAGAGCCACTTGAAAGTGCTCATTTCTGGCGTATCAAGATTACCGATCTTGGCCTTGGCGGCAGGCGTTAGCGCCAGGCCAATGGCGATAAAGAAGGTCGCGATCAGCAGCAGCTGGAAATAGGTGCCCAGGGTCAGCGCTGTCCAGGCAAAGCCTGAACTGATGCTGTCGGCCACCAGGTCGATATCAAACAACGACATCAGCAGAAAGGCGACAATAAAGCCAACGCTGAGTAGCAGAACAATAGGATCACCCAAGGCGCGTAGGCCACCAGGTTGAGGAGGTTCGTTCGGGGAGTGAGGCATCAAGGCCACCCTTTAGGTTGGTTTGTTTAAAGCAGGGGATTTGTAAGCGATAAGGCTTCAGGCGGGTCTTGAAAAAGACCAAAGAGCGGATAACGGCCTTTCTGCGGTTCAGCCGTTAAAAAACGTCGTCAGAAAAGACGTGTAAAAAAAAGCGCCATTCATTGAATGGCGCGGATTTCGTGCATAATGATAACAAGCTGTTAGACGTAAGTCGAGCCATACAGCCGCAACGTCAGGGGAGCAGGCAATGAATCTGGTATTTCTCGGCACATCGGCAGGGGTGCCCACCAAGGTAAGAAACGTGTCCGGTCTCGCCCTGCGGGAAAGCAAGGGGAAGAGGTGGTACCTGGTGGACTGTGGTGAGGGCACCCAACATCAGATCCTGCGTACCAGACTGTCGCTTACCTCATTAAAAGCCATTTTTATCAGCCATATACACGGCGACCACTGCTATGGGCTGCCCGGCCTGCTGGCCAGTGCGGCCATGCACAGCCGGCAAGCGCCGCTGACAATTGTGGCCCCTGCGGGTGTCAGGGCGTGGCTGGAAGCCACCTTTGAACACACACAGCTATGGCTACCCTTTGCGCTGGAATTCATCTGTTCCGATCAGTTGCCCGCCGTTGAATTCGAAAGCATCGCCGTGACCACCACCCGGCTGTCACACCGGGTGCCTTGCTACGGCTACAGTTTCACGGAAAAACACCCTGATGCGGTGTTGAATATCGAAAAACTGCGCCAGAAAGGGGTGCCAAGAGGCCCTTTATGGGGCCAGCTAAAGCAGGGGATGGATATCGAGGTGGCAGGTGAACGCCTGAAAAGCGATGCGTTTCTGACGTTCAGTCATCCGCCAAGGAAAATCGTGATCGCGGGAGACAATGATCAGCCGGCATTACTGCGTGAAGCCTGCCAAGGGGCCCAGGTGCTGGTGCATGAAGCCACCTACAGCCAGGCCCTGGCCCAGAAAGCCAGTGACGTAGGGCATAGCGATGCCCAACGCGTGGCGGCTTTTGCTGAATCGGCGCGGCTTCCAAACCTGGTGCTGACCCATTTCAGCCCGCGCTATCAGCTGGGCAGCCAAGGGGCGCCCTCTATCGAGGATATCCGCCAGGAAGCCGCCAGCGTCTATTCAGGAGCGCTGCATCTGGCCCGGGATCTGGCGGAATACCGTCTGGACAAGACAGGCTATTTAGCCGAAATGACCGTCGAATAGGCGCTTAGCGTCAGCTGCCTGACCAGCCCACCAGCATGGGCACGTACACCACCAGCAGCAGCACGCCGATCAGCCCGAGAAGATACGGAATGATCGCTCGGGTGATCTGCTCCAGCGGCAGCCGGGTAACCGATGAGGCTACATACAGATTAATTGCTACCGGCGGGGTAATCATGCCGATGGCCAGCCCCATGACGATAATCAGCCCGAAATGAATCGGGTCGATACCCAGTTGCAGGATCAGCGGCAGCAGTACCGGGGTGAGAATAATCAGGGCACTGGCGGTCTCGATAAACACCCCTGTCAGCAGGATCACACCAACAATCAGCAGCATGATGACGTAAGGGTTCTCCGACAGTGACAGCACCGCCTGAGCAATCGCACCGGGCACCTGCCAGCTGGAAAGCGTCCAGCTCAGCACCGCCGACATGGCAATCACCAGCATGATGACCGACGTAGTGATCGCCGAGCGGATCAGCACATGGTAGATCGCCTTCGGGGTCAGGTCGCAGTAGACAAATAGCGAGACCAGCAGGGCATAGTTGACCGCTACCACCGCCGCCTCTGACGGCGTAAAAATCCCCGAGAAGATACCCCCGAGGATAATCACCGGCGTCATCAGCCCCCAGCTGGCATCCTTGAAGGTGTACCAGATCGTTGCCAATGACAGCGCCGTGCCATGGGGTACTGGCGTTTGTAAGCCTGCACAGTGGCAATCGCCATCAGCCCCAACCCCATGGCCACACCGGGAATAAAACCGTTCAGAAACAGCTTGGATACTGACTGCTGGGCAATCACGGCGTAGATGATCATTGGCACTGAAGGCGGAATGACGACACCAATAGTGCCGCTGGCGGCAATCAGGCTGGCCGCTGAGGCTGGGTCATAACCCTTGCGCCTGAGCTCCGGTACCAGGCTTGAACCTACCGCTGCTGTGGTAGCGGCGCCAGAGCCTGAAATAGCGGCGAAGAACATCCCCGCCATCACCGAAACTATCGACAACCCGCCGCGCATAAAGCCCACCAGTGCATCGGCAAAGTTGACCAGTTTCTCGCTGACCTTGCCCTGGGCCATCAGGTCACCGGCAAGGATAAACATCGGCACGGCCACCAACGCAAAGGAGTTGATGCCCTGAAACATCTGCTGGGTCACCACCATCAGCGGTACGCCGGATTGATGCAGGGCATATAAGGTGCTGGCGCCAATCGCAAAGGCAATGGGCACACCGAGCAGCATGAAGAGGAAAAACAGCCCGAACAGTACCAGCGTCATAGGGTGTCCTCCTTTGCCACTTGAGGCTCTCCATGAATCAGGGTTTCAAGCATATCCACCAGGGTATACCAGGCCATAAGGGCGGCACATAGCGGCATCACCGCATAGATGTAGGTCATCGAGACACGCAGCGAAGCGGATTTCTGAAAACTCTGCACCTGCATATAGCGATAGCCGATCACGATCAGGCTGACCAGCAAGGCCAGCACCACGGCTAGCGCCACCAGCCGGGCAATCCGCCGTGCGGCCAGGGGCAGGGCATCGACGGCAAAGGTCACGGCAATATGGCGGCCGCGCTGAAAGGCCAGGGTGGCCGCCAGAAAGGTCATCCATATCAGCAGAAAGCGGGCGACTTCCTCTGTCCAGCCCACGGCAGTAAACAGCACCCGGGAGACAATCTGCAGGGTAATAACGCCAATCAAGGCCGCCATGCAGGCAAAAACAGCGGGCTGGATGATGGCATCCAGCCCGCGTTCAATGCGTTGCAACAGCGCCAATAGCGGCTGTGCTTTGGCCATCACTGTGCCAGCGCCTCCTGGATGCGGGGCAGGTAATCACCAAACTGTTCGCCGTATTTCTCATACACCGGCGCTACGGCTTCCTGGAAGGCGCCCAGATCCGGCGAATCATTGATCCGCATCCCCGCTTCACGCAGAGCGGCCAGCTGGTCAGCTTCCATCTCGGCATTCATCTGGCGCTCGTGCTCAGCGGCTTCCTGGGCAGCGTCTTCAATAACGGTTTGCGCGGCCTCCGGCAATTGGTTCCATACCGGCATGCCCATCACAAAAATCGCGGGCGCATAGGTATGGCGCGAAAGCGTCATATGCGTCTGGGTTTCATTCAGGTCAAAGGAGTGAATCACGTTCACCGGGTTTTCCTGGCCATCAATGGTGCCCTGCTGCATGGCGGTCAGCGCTTCGGTCCAGGCCATGGGAATAGCGTTGGCACCCAGCTCTCGGAAGGTATCGGTGTATACCGGGTTTTCCATCACACGGATGCGCAGGCCATCCAGATCGGCAGGCGAGTTAACGGCGCGCTCGCTGTTGGTCAGGTTACGAAAACCGCGCTCGGCATAGGCCAGTCCCTTGAGATTCACCTCGGAAAGCTTGTCGAGCAGCTCCTGGCCAATCGGGCCATCCAGCACCTCATACGCGGCTTCATTGGAGGGGAACAGGAAGGGCAGCTCAAACACCGCCATTTCTTCCACAAAGTTGGCCACCGGGCCGTTGGTAATTACACCCATATCCACAGTGCCGATCTGCATACCTTCCAGTAGGGTGCGCTCATCACCCAGCGAGGCGTTGGGGTAGATCTCGACATCCACCTTGCCATCGGGGCGCGCTTCCACCAGTTCTTCAAACTTAAGCGCGGCGATATGAAAGCCATCCTGCTCGTTCACCACATGCGCCAGGCGCAGGGTGACCGGATCCATATCATCAAATTCAGCCGCGTTGGCAGTGCCAACA
This sequence comes from Halomonas sp. CH40, assembly GCA_041875495.1. Lineage (NCBI taxonomy): Bacteria > Pseudomonadati > Pseudomonadota > Gammaproteobacteria > Oceanospirillales > Halomonadaceae > Halomonas > Halomonas sp. CH40. Next base: position 3,450,242 of record CP112982.1, on the reverse strand, counting down.
ATGGCCAGGGAAACAGACAGTGCCAGCGTGTTCAGTGCAAATTTTTTCATTATCAGATTTGCGCGGAAAACCCCGTACTTCTATTGCGGGGATGTAGAGCGCGTCGCCCGCTAGGGCGACTTGTTAGGGCGGTTTTGTTCCTCAATATATTGACGGACGACCGATATAGGTGCCCCACCGACACTTCCTGCAAAGTAACTGGGACTCCATAGGGCGTTTTTCAGGTATGCCGATTTCGCCAGCTCAGGGTGCAATAGCTTCATACGCCTGCTTGATACGCCTTTCAGGCTGTTCACCAGCTTGGATAGCGCCATTTTTGGCGGGTAGTTCACCAGCAGGTGAACGTGATCCGTCTCGCCATTAAATTCCACCAACGCTGTTTCGAAGTCAGCGCATACCCGCCGAAAAAGCGCTTCGAGGGAATCGAGGTGTTCAGCGTTAAAGATTCTGCCACGGAATTTTGTCACAAAGACCAAGTGGGCGTGAATCATAAAAACGCAGTGCCTGCCCGTGCGTAATTCTTGTTTAGTGTTCATAGGCCAACTATACTCCAAAGCATGAAACAGACCAAGACCCTCAAGGTTCGAGTCAAAGACAAGCACGTCGACCAACTCAATCGTATGGCACGCCGCGTGAACTTTGTCTGGAACTACCTTAACGAACTGAGTTCACGAGCGATTCGTGAGCGAGGTCTGTTTCTATCAGCCTACGATATGCACCCCTACACCAGAGGTGCAGGTAAGGACCTGGGTCTGCACAGTCAAACGTTGCAGGAAGTCGCCCGTGAATACACAACACGCCGCAAACAGTTCAAGAAGTCGCGGTTGGCGTGGCGCAAGTCCGGCGGTGTTCGTCGCTCACTCGGCTGGATTCCAGTGAATACCGGCGCGGCGAAGTGGAAAAACGGTCAGGTGTTCCACAATGGCACTTACTTCAAGGTCTGGGATAGCTACGGCCTTAGCCACTACAAATTCCGTTCAGGCAGTTTCAATGAAGATGCCCGTGGCCGCTGGTACTTTAATGTCGTGGTTGAGGTGGATATTCCGCCTAATAAGGCCCAGGGCGAGGTTGGCATTGATCTTGGCCTTAAAGATACCGCGACATGCAGCGACGGCCAAAAGCTGGAGGCAGGACGCTTCTATCGCGTCTTGGAAGCCAAACTGGCAGCGGCCCAGAGAGCGGGGAACAAGCGGCGTGTGAAAGCGATCCATGCCAAGATCAAGAATCGTCGCAAGGATGCCAACCACAAGTTCAGCCGCAAATTGACCCGCCAGTACGGCACTATCGTCGTAGGTAATGTCAGCGCCTCAAAGTTGACAAAAACCCATATGGCCAAGTCAGTGCTGGACGCTGGCTGGCATCAGTTGAAGACGATGCTGGAATACAAATGCGATCACGCAGGCACCGTCTTCAAAGAAGTCAATGAAGCCTACACTACCCAGACCTGCTCGAATTGTGGCGCACTGCCCAAGGAAAGGCCGAAAGGTATCGCAGGTCTTGGAATAAGAGACTGGATATGCAGCGAGTGTGGTGCCTCGCATGACCGGGATGTGAATGCAGCCCGAAATATCCTGCGTCTCGGGGCAGGACGTTGCCCTCAAGCCGTTGGAATCCCCCGACTTTAGGCGGGGAGAGGACGTCAAAGGAATCTCATGTTTTCGATAAGGTAGATCAATATCATTTAACACCCTGAAAGAATGCACCAGCGCGCACCAATCTGGCAACACATCTCCCCCACACCGCTGGACACCAACCGCCCACACAGGTAGCATACGCAACGACTGTGCGCCCATAGCTCAGTTGGATAGAGTATCGGCCTCCGAAGCCGAGGGTCGCAGGTTCGAATCCTGCTGGGCGCGCCAATTATTTCAAGGGCTTACGTTAATTCGTAGGCCCTTATTTTTTGCTTGTGACCATCCTGTGACCAAATTGTGGCCACAATCTCTACATAACATTCCTTTTATATCTATCCTATTATGACCTTTGGCTTTTTCTAGCCACCAGTGTGGTCACATATTTACGTTGTCTTGGTTTCAATAAAATTAAGCACTATGGTAGCCTGAAATGACCTTCGGCCTTTGAGGGATGTTGGACACAGCGGCATATATTGTGATCGTCACACCAAGGATGAGGAAACAACGTGCAATTCACACAGCTACTAGCCCGGATTTCTCATAGCACCTCAGCCAGCACCGCACTCAGACCATAATATCGCTAAACACCTATTGGCACGGCTTAAATAGCCTACTTTTTAACCATTTTCCGTCATTCAGGCACACTTCCCCCTTTCCCCCATTGCATCGGGCCGGGGGCGCCCGAGCATTCAGTTCGGCACCAACTGTCTGACGAGATCGGATAGCGCCGTTTTATAGGGATAGCTGTCACTCATGAGTACTCGGACTCGGCGCGTATTGCGGATGATAACCGCGCCCACCTTGATGAGTTTGAGCCTGAGGCTACTTGGGCTCATGCGTGCGAAGGGCGTGTTCTTCAGGTAAGCCCGTAACCGCTCGAACAGCGTATAGGCAAAGCCTGATAAGATCAGCCGCCATTGATTAGCCCACCAGTGCGTGCTGGACGTGCGGTCAGCAAACAAGCTCAGTTGTTGATCCTTGATTCGGTTCTCCATGTCGCCCCGAGCACAGTACTGCTCGTAGTAAAGCTTGAAGCCATCGTCGTAACGGGAACTGACGATAAACCGGGGATTGGAGCCAAGCTCGCCTTCTTCCAGGCGGGCCACCACCCAGCGCGGGTACTTCCAAGAGTGCGCTTGATATTGGAAGCGGAACGTCTCTGCCACTTTCCCTCCTACCTGCCACTGGGTCTTGCGTACCAGCATCATGGGAACGTCCACTTCCTTGAGCAGCCGACTGTTCTTGCCAATACCCACGATGTAGTCGACGTGATGCCGATCGCACCAGTTCAGCATCCGGGGGCGACAAAAATGGCTATCGCCGCGTAATACAATGCGGGTGTCGGGCCAGTATTGACGGATAAAGCGGACAAGTAGGGCGAGGATGGCCCAGCTGTGGCGGCTGTCGCTGCGGTCACTGGTGCGCAGATAGCTCACCAGCAGATGGTGGCCACAGAAGACATACAGTGGGAAGTAGCAATGGTGATTGTAATAGCGGTTAAAGAACTTGCCGGGTTGGTCGCCATGCACGGGAATATCAGTGCCATCAAAGTCCAGCACAATCTCTTTGGGTGGTTCGTCATGCTGCTCGATGAAGTGATGCCAGAGTAGCTCATGGGCCTTCACTATCGCTTGTCGATCAGCGTTCTGCTCTATCCGGGACAGCGTTGACTTGCCCGCCAGCACCTCATTTTCATCCAGTGCCGTCTGAAGGGCCTGATCATAGCGCAGGGCTTCATGGTCGTTAAAATCTTCGTAGCCAGCGGCGACACCGAACACCCGCTGACGAACCAGGGTGTCGAGTTTGTGGCGAATCTGCTCCGGTGCCCGAGGATCATGCAGTACCGATGCCAAGCGGCGCGTCAGGCGATGTTGTTTGTCGATTTCACGAAGCAGAAGCAACCCAGCATCGGAGGTAATGTGGCCACCGGAGAAATCGGCTTCAATCTGGCGGCGTGAGAGTGGCGAGAAGGTCAGTTTTTCAGGTACCATTTTGGAAGCGGCTGTTGATGTTGGTTTTTGGTGTAAGGTCCTGAAACTTTAACATTTTCAGCCGCTTTCTTTTATACCCTGTGAGAAATTCGGGTTAGGTTGCCGTGACTGGCAACATCTTTGCTACGTAACAGAGAAAGCTAATGGAGCAAATTTTCCGAGGCTTTCTGGACTAGATATCCCCGATTCTGAGCACTCTATGCTCTACGATATGGAGCTGAAAGCTCTGTGCCAAGAGCGCCCAGACATTGCGCTGATAGCCATCGAAAACCTGGCCATTCAGCTCTTTCAGAGTCTTTTCAAGACAATTAGATCACCAACTCTCTTCGCAAAACGAGCTGCCAACTTCGGAGATCTCACAGTAGTCTTCGATGATCAAAACGTCCCTGGTTGGCGCCTCAGAGTTGATATCCCGCAAGGCCATCTATTCTACGGACAATACCCGGCGCCAGGAAAATTGATCGCACTAATCGATGGGTCTATACCGAGCGAGGTGATAAACGATTATCTGGATGCTGATCCTGAGGCTGATGAAGAAAATCTGATCGCTGACGCACGAGAGCACTATAGAGACATCGGTATCGGTGATGTTTTTCTCTATGGCCAAGCTCCAGAGCGACAGGAGCCAAGCCCATATTTATTGGAGGCATGCTACGAGGCTGTTAAGGCCTCAGTAGAAAATCAGTGCGGTATCACTTTGGAGGTGAGTGGGTAAGCCCAAAGTAGTGAATGCCTGTTTTATAGGGAACATGAAAAGGAGGCAGCCCCTTTCTGCATATAGAAAAATTTACACAATTTCTTTACGCGAAACCGCCCCGCCAGGGTCTCCTGGTAGGGCCGGAACCTGTCAACCTGATTTGGACACATCGTTAAAAATTAATGTCGATTTCATCGCGGTACTGGGCTGAGCTCTGGCGGGTGACACCGTAAGGTGACCTGTCCGCCGGGTCGGCTTACCCTTGATCTTCTTTGTCGTAATGAATGATCGAGAGCAGCTTGATGGGAACTTCTATCAGCTGTTCGGGCCCGTGCGGCACAGCAGCATCAAAGGCCAGGCTGTCGCCGGCGTTCATGGTATAGAAATGCTCCCCGTGCCGGTAAACGAGCTTGCCTTCGAGCAGGTAGATAAATTCGTGCCCGGCATGGCAGAAGTTGGGAAAGACTTCGCTGGCATCGTCCATGGTGATCAAAAACGGTTCGTATCGCTTATTTGGTCCCTGGCGGTAACTCAATAACTGATAGGTGTGGCCAACTTCCGTACCAGTGCGCACAACTTCCATGCCTTCGCCAGCCTTGACGTGCTGGGCACCACGCCCTCCAAGATCAAAATCGCTGAAAAGTTTGGATATCGGCAGGTCAATGGCATTGCAGAGGCGGCTCAGCGTGTCCAGACTAGTGGATACTTGGGCATTTTCCACTTTACTGATCATGCCCTGACTAAGCTCTGCGATACGAGCGACGTCTGATATTTTGTATCCCTGCGAAATCCGTTTACGCTTCAGTGCCCTGGCGATGTGCTGTTCCAGACTTAGGCGCGTGTCCTGTTTATCAGTGGTGATCTTTTCGCTCATGAGTGCCTTCGCTTATGATTTTGGTGTTCATGACGCCTGTTGATATTGAAACCATTATGTTGCCGCCCTCGGGGGCAGGAGTGCCAGCCACCCGAGGTGATATAAAAGTTAGACAATATTGACATGAAAGCATAAGCGGAAATGTAAAGCTATTTACGGCATCCACAGTGGTCGATATGCATTGCTCACCGGCGAGTCAGCGCCGTCCTATATTACCCAGTTCAAAAGAGATGCGTTCGGCCGTGACCTGTAATTGTTCTTTGAGGTCGTTGATATAGGCATCGTTGTCCATCATAGCGTCGGGGCCTGAGATGTTGATCGCCGCGACAATCCGCCCCTGATAATCTTTTAGCCCGGTGGCGATGGCCGTGGCGTGGTCGGAGCGATGCATTACCCAGCCTGCGTCACGGTCATTGGCAATCGTGTGTTTAAGCTCTGGCAAGGTGCGCGGCGCGGGGGCAGGATAGCCGTCCAGGCGCACGTGGTGATAAAGCGCGTCGAGCTCGGTTTCGTCCAGAGCGGTGAGGAGAATGCGACCCATGGCGCAACTGTGGCAAGCGATGCGGGTGCCCACCGGGATGTTCACCGACAGCCGTTGAGACGCAAACGAGCGGTAGATATACACAGTATCTTGGCCTTCACGCACACTGAGGTGGCAGGACATTGATACGCGGTTGCGCAGTGCATTCAAATGCGGCATGACGATATCGACAATATCGCGGCTGGCCAGATAGCTGAAACCGTGGGAAATCACCTGGGGGCCAAGCTGATAGGTATTCTTGGCCACTTTATCGAGATAGTGCATCTCGGTCAGTGTGGTCACAATACGATAGATCGACGAGGTGCTGACCTCTAGTGCATCAGCAAAATCCTGAGTCGTCAGAATACGCTGTTGGCTGTTGAACAACTCGAGGATTCTGAGACCCCGGTAAAGCGCGGGAACCGTATAATCGTTGTCTTTAGTGGATGGTTTCGCCATACGTGTTAAGGCCTTGCTGAAAGGGATCGATGTTTAACGGCCCCGGTGTTAACCACCGTCGGGCCGTTAAGGTGCATTATCCGTCAAGATACCTTGTTCATAAATGCCTTGATGCTCAATGGCTTTCCGCCAAATTCCTGCATGGCATCCAGCAGCACCGGCCAGAAATAGCTGGCCGAGGCGCTATCAACCAGCAGATACAGGCAGGTAAGCTCCGTTTGGCTGGCGTTGATGACGATGGCATTCGCCCGAGCCACAGAGGTCTGTGCGACCTGGCCGGGGGCAAAGGCAGCAGGGCTCAGGTCAACCCCACACAATTTGGCCATGACGTTGCTCGCATGGGTGCCCGTCAGGGCCAGCCAGGCATGGGTATCCTGGCGAGGCAGCAGGTAAACGCCCGCCTGAGCGGGTGGCCAGGTAGCTTCCTGCTGGCTGATCCGCTGCTCCTGAGCGTTGAGACTGCCAAGCAGCAGATACTCGCTGGCAGAAAGTCTCGCGACCAGGCTGCCATCCGGCTGGCGAGTTGCCTGGTTCGGCACATCAGGCAGCTGATAACCATGTTCGTCGAGAAAGCTGGCAGCATGGCTGCCGCGCACGCCAAGGCGGGCCAGCGCCGATACATCCACCAGTGCACAATGCGCCGCCGAGGTGAAGTCAGCGTCAAGGCTTGTGTTGTCCCCACCATCAATGGCATAGCCATTCAGCGCCTGCCATCCCTCGGCACGGGAAGCGTCCGCCTGATGAAGGTGATAAAGCGGCGTACGTTTGGGAGTGAGCGTGTCTTTGAGGGTCGCCATGACTTACATCTCCTGTCGACTGTTGTTGGCATCGTAGAAAGGTAGCTTGACGACCTCGGCGCTGACTTCTGCTCCCCCTTCGACCCGAATCGTGATCTGGCTGCCGGGGGGGGCCTTGTCCGCCCCGGCATAAGCCAGGCCGATAATGGCGTTCTGAGTGGTGGAGTATTCACAGGACGTCACGTTACCGGTGATATCCGTACCGTCGAGCACTAGATGCCCTTCCATCGGTTTGGCACTGCCAGCGGGTAGCTGAAAGCCGACAAGGCGCCGTTTGGCGGGCTGTTCGTCAAGGATGTCCACCGCACGGCGGCCGACGAAAAACGGCTTTGTACGGTTAACCGCCCAGCTCATGCCAATCTCGCCAGGGTGGCTCATGCCGTCGGTATCCTGGCCGATGATGACATGGCCTTTTTCAAGGCGTAGCAGGCGCTGTGCCTCAACACCGAAGGGGCGAATGCCAAAAGCCTTGCCGGCTTCCATCAGCAGATCCCAGAGATATTCGCCATAGCGCGCTGGCACGTGTAGCTCATAACTTAGCTCACCCACAAACCCTGTACGCATAAGGCGAGCTGGCGCATCGCCGGCATAGCCCTCGCGCAACTCCAGGTAGGGAAGCGCCTGGGCGGAAAGGTCGACGCCCGTGCACACGGTTTCAAGTACCTGACGTGATAAGGGGCCAGCAATATTTACCGCCGCAAAGGCAGACGTGACATTAGCGATATCCACGTCCAGGCGCCACTGAGCATTCCACTGCAGCATGCTTTGAAACACGCGGCCGACACCGCTGGTAGTGGCGGTCACATAAAAGTGATCGTCAGCCAGGCGGCAGGAAACCCCGTCATCAATGACCACCCCCTGTTCGTTGGTCATGGCCGCGTAGCGCGTGCGGCCAACCGGCTGCTTGAGGAAGCCGAAGGTGAAGATGCGGTTGATAAATTCTGCTGCGTCTGGGCCGCGTATTTCAAGGCCACCCAGGGTCGAGACATCAATCAGGCCAACGTGCTCGCGGACGTGCCGGGCTTCTTCCTGCATCGAGTGGTGGCGGTCAAGGCGGCCGTCGGCACTGGGATAATAGGCCGGGCGCTGCCAGTCGCCGGCAGGCATCATGACGGCACCCAGTTCAAGGTGACGCTGTTGCATGGTGGTCACCCGGAAAGGGTCGAAGCTGCGTCCGGCAAGGTGCGCCAGGGTTTCGGCGGTAAACGGCGGGCGTGCGGTGGTCACCCCGGTTTCACTGACTGAACGCTGGGTAGCATCAGCCACCAGGCGGGCAGTGGGCAGCGCAGAGTGGCGGCCTTGTGACGGCCCCATGCCAACGGTGGAGAAGCGCTTGACCAGCTGGACATCGCGGTAACCGTGGCGGGTGGCGTTGATGATATCGCGGATCTGAAGGTCTTCGTCAAAATCGACGAATTCCTTGCCTTTGGGGTGAGCGAAAATGGGCCACGGGAAGTTCACTTGCCTGGGCGCTTCGGTCACAGGGTCGGCTTTCGGTGCGGATAACCCCAGATTAGCCAGTGCCTGGCTGGCGGCAAAGATACCGTCCTGCAGCACCTGCTCAAGGTCGTGCAAACCATTGACCGAGCCTGCTACATGCAGGTGTTCGGGCAGGTTGGAAAGCGAAAACTCGGCGACATCGTCGTTGTAGGTCAGCTTGCCGCCAGCCTGGCACAACAGCTGGTAGACAGGCATATAGCCTGCGCTCATGCACAGCAGGTCGCATTCCAGAGTCACGCTTTCTTTGTCCACTTCACCGCGTTGGGTAATACGCCGGATATCGACCCCGTTAACGCGGTGCATTGTCTTGTCGCACAGCGCTTCGAAAACGGTATGCTCAAGATGCAGGGTGATACCGCGCTGCTTGATGGCCTGGCTTAGCTGGCTGTCGGTTGGCCCCGCGCGCATATCCACCAGGGCCGCTACATCCACGCCCTGTTCGTGCAGGTCGAGGGCGGTCAGATAACCGTCATCATTGCCGGTTAACACAACGGCCCGCTTGCCTGGGCGCACCGCGTAATGGCGTATCAGGCGTTGGGCGGCGCTGGCCAGCATGATACCCGGCAGGTCGTTGTTGCGGAAGATGACCGGCTGGTCAAAGGCCCCGGCGGTGACGATGCATTCCTTGGCGCGCACCTTGTACATCCGCTTGTCCTGGATGACCGGCAAATAGTTGTCAGTGAACCAGCCGTTACAGGTGGCGTTGCACAGCACATGGATATTGGCGTGTGCTTCCACGGCCGGCACCAGTTCATCACGCAATGCCGTGGCACGCACCCCCTGTTCATCAAAGCGGGCGTAGGTCAGCGCGCCGCCCAGCAAGGGTTCCTGCTCAACCAGCAGTACCTGGGCGCCGCCTTCTGCAGCCGTCAAGGCAGCCTTAAGCCCGGCGGGGCCACTGCCCACCACCACAACGTCTTTGAACAGGTAGGCTTTGTCGTGATAATCGCCCTTCGCCTTGAGGTCAAAGCGACCCAGCCCGGCTTTCTTGCGAATCAGGGACTCCCAGTATTTCCAGGCACCTTTCGGCTTATAGAAAGAACGGTAATAAAAGCCCACCGGCATGAATTTCGAGAACTTACCCAGCTTCATGTCGCTGTCGTGGTCAAGGCTGCCGCTGTAGTTCTGGCCTGTAACGTTCAAACCCTCGTAGGCAAGGCAGGTATCTGCCAGTACGTTCGGTTCATCGGGCAGCTGCACCAGCGTATTAGCATCTTGCCCGGCCATGGTGAGCGGGCCGCGCGGGCGGTGGTACTTGAACGAGCGGGACAGCAGATAACGGCCATCAGCCGCCAGCGCACTGGCAATCGAGTCTCCGCAAAAACCCTGATGGGTCTGCCCTTCAAACGTCATGCTGATAGGCTGTTGACGGTCGATATAGAGCCCCATGGGAGCGGGAAGGCGGTTATCCATCGTCTGTGTATTGCCTGATGGTTGGGTGCGGTTCATTTGCGTGTCTCCTCAGAGGAAAACTCGACACGTTCCTGGAAAACTTCCTTGGGATCGAACGTACGCAGTATTTCATCGGTAACAGTATGGCGTTCAGCAAGGAACCAGTAGCTGGAGGCGGCATGCATCCACCATTCGGTAATAACGCCTGCTGTGTTGTCGCTATAAAACACATAGTGGGCCCATTCCCGGTCGCTGCATTGACCGGGCATCGGTTTGAGTTCTCCGCCATAGATGAACTCACTGATATTGCGTAGCCCGTTGAGCGGGCAGTTCATGACTTTCATTGAGCGTGCCTTCACATAGTCGCTGAGACGGTGGCTGAGACGGTGGCTGACATAAGCGGCTGACGTTAATGACTGGCCGCTGTCGCGCCCATTTCATTGACTTGCTGGAAATTGGCAAAACGTTCCAGGCGGAATGGCTGAATCAGCGCCGGCACTTTTCCGCCGTTGGCTACCAGCTCTGCCATGGTCTTGCCGCAGATGGGCGTTGACTTGAAGCCCCAGGTGCCCCAGCCAGCATCCAGGTAGTAATTCTCAACCGGGCTTTCCCCCATGATGGGGCTGTAATCCGGGGTCATGTCGGTAATCCCGCCCCATTGGCGCATCAGCTTGGCCTTGGCCAGAAACGGGAACATCTCGATGCCACTGGCAATCAGGCTTTCCTTCATTTCCAGCGTAGAGCGCGTGTTGTAAAGCGGGTAGGGGTCGGAGCCGCCCCCGAACACTACTTCGCCACGGCTGGTTTGCTGAACGTAGCAATGCAGGGCGGAAGAGCTGACCAGCGGGTTCAGGAATGGCTTGACCGGCTGGGTGACCATCGCCTGCAGCGGGTAGCTGATAATCGGAAGGCGGAAGCCGGCTTTTTTGGCCAGGATCGAGCTGTGCCCGGCAACCGCTTGCACGGCGCAACCGCACTGGATAGTGCCGCGATTGGTCTTCACCCCGGTAATGCGCCCGCCTTCAATGATCAGCTCCTGCACTTCAGTGAGCTGATGGATTTCAACGCCGCGCTTGGCGGCTTCCTTGGCATAGCCCCAGGCCACGGCATCATGGCGCGCTGTGGCGCCGTCGCGGTGCCACAAACCGGCCAGAACCGGCAAGTGCCCCGGGTCGAGGTTAAGCGTTGGCACCAACTCACTGATCTGCTGACGGTCGATCATTTCGGTGCGTCCGCCGAAATGTTTGTTAACCTCTGCGCGTTGGCGGAAGGCACGTACCGTGGCATCGGTATGTGCCAGGGTTAACTGACCGCGCTCGGAATACATGATATTGAAGTCAAATTCGTTCGAGAGGTTCTGGAACAGCTTGACCGACTCGCTATAGAACCTGACCCCTTCCGAGGTCAGGTAGTTAGAGCGGATAACGGCGGTATTGCGCGCCGTGTTGCCGCCCCCCAGGTAAGCCTTTTCAAGCACGGCTACCTTGGTGATGTTGTGGTATTTGGCCAGATAATAGGCAATGGCCAGCCCGTGGCCACCGCCACCGATGATCACCACATCGTAGGAGGGCTTGAGCTCTTTGGGGGGAGGCAAGTCCACATCGACGGGATACTCCGAGGACAAACCGTATTTCAATAATCCAAAAGGCATGACAACGCCCTCCTGTGGTAGATCAGATAAGTGCTGGCTGAGCCGCTTTGTGGTGTTGCTGAAGCCGGGTGGCGACCACCGTGTTCTGCATCAGGTAAGCGATGGTCATCGGGCCGACACCGCCGGGTACCGGGGTGATTGCACTGGCCACCTGACTGGCGCTGGCAAAGTCTACATCCCCGACAAGACGCGTCTTTGGCTCGCCATTGACTGACTCTTCGATGCGGTTAATGCCCACATCAATCACCACCGCACCTGGCTTGAGCCAGTCGGCATTGATCATCTTCGGGCGACCTACCGCCGCGATGACAATATCCGCCTGGCGCGCGATGGCTTCGGCGTTAACGCTGCGTGAGTGGAGCACCGTGACCGAGCAGTTGGCCTGAAGCAGCAGCGCGGCCATGGGCTTGCCGACGATATTGGAGCGCCCGACAACCACGGCATGTTTTCCGCTCAGGTCGCCGCAGGTTTCCTGCAGAAGACGCAGGCAGCCGGTAGGCGTGCAGGGAGTCAGCACGTCAGCGCCCTGTGCCAGCCCTCCCACGTTTTCACGATGAAACCCGTCGACGTCCTTGAGCGGGGAAATCGCCTGAATCACGGCGTCCTCGCTGATGGTGTCGGGAAGCGGCAGCTGCACCAGAATGCCGTTGACCTCAGGGTCCTGGTTCAGCTTGTCGATCAGTGCCAGCAGTTCGGCCTGGGTCAAGGAGGTGTCGAAGCGATACTCAAGCGAACGGATCCCGACCGCCTCAGCCTTACGGATCTTGTTGCGCACATATACCTGGCTGGCGGCATCTTCACCGATCAACACCACAGCAAGCCCCGGTGTGGTGCCTTCCGCTTCCAGTTGCGCCACGCTGTCGGCCACTTCAACCAGTACCCGCTCGGCCCAGGCCTTGCCGTCAATCAAGGCGGCAGATGTTTGCGTTGTGAGGGTCATTGGAAAATCACCGTTTTGTTCTGATCAAGGAAGATGCGGTGCTCCAGGTGATACTTGACCGCACGGGAAAGCGCGATGGTTTCCGTGTTACGCCCCACGGCGACCAGGTCTTCAGGGCGATAGGTATGGTTAACGCGCTGAACTTCCTGATCGATGATCGGGCCTTCATCAAGGTCAGAGGTCACGTAGTGCGCGGTGGCACCAATCAGTTTGACGCCTCGCGTATGTGCCTGATGATAAGGCTTGGCCCCCTTGAACCCCGGTAAGAAGGAGTGGTGAATATTGATGGCGCGCCCGGACAGTTGGCGGCACAGGTTGTCAGACAGAATCTGCATATAACGTGCCAGCACGACAAGCTCGGTACCGGTCTCTTCGACGATATCCATCAGCGCGGCTTCCTGCTTGGCCTTGGTCTCTTTAGTGACCGGCAGGTAAACAAAGCGGATGCCTTCGCGCTCGGCCATGGGGCGAAGGTCGCGATGGTTCGAGACGATGGCGGTGATTTCCATGTCCAGCTCACCTTGCGCCTGGCGATACATCAAATCGCTCAGGCAGTGATCGAACTTGCTGACCATCAGCAAAACGCGCATGGGTTTGGAACTGCTGTAAATCTGCCACTCCATCTCAAAGTCCTTGGCGATGGCGGCAAATTCATCACGCAATGTCTCGATATCCCCACTCACGCCTTCATTGAAGCGAAACTTGGCACGCAGAAAGAAGTTTTGCAGCTCTTCATCATCGTATTGGGCCAGTTCACTGATATAGCAGTCATGCTCGCTCAAAAACGAGGTCACCGCCGAAATGATGCCGGAGGTAGCCGGGCAAGAAACGCGGATGATGTAACTGTCACAAGAATCCTTCATTTTCTTTCCTATATAAATTTAAAATTTTAAATATAAATAAAAAATAAGAAATTTATCGATTTAAAGCCAAATATATCTCTATATAATAGATTGACTTCATATTTGGCTTTTGTCGATATGGATTTTCCTTTTTATTGATCGTTTCATCTAGCCTTTGGCAATGCGCTTTTGTTTGTCAGGGTCATCAAAAGGCAAGCTATGGCTGCTGGCAGTGGCTTGCAGGCTGCCACGTATTTCCAACGGCACACCGTGCTCGGCATAAGGAACATCAAGGCGCGCCAGTGCCATGGAGCGGCCACTGAGCCTTGAAAACATGCCTTCGGTAACAATGCCGACCTGCTTGTTATCTGCCCAGAGGGTGTCCCCAGCGCTTGCCGCCTCCTCGCTGTCAATCAATACACCAAAGATCTTGAAGCGCTCCTTGCCCTTGAGGCGGAAGTGTTCGCCTGCCCCCCGGAACTCGTTCTTGTCCTTGGAGACGGTGAAGTCCAGCCCCAGCTCCCATAGCGTGTCGCCGGCGGGCTGGTCGGGGAAGGGGTATGTCTCGGAGTTATCAACGGGATAGAACAGCAGGTTACTTTCCACGCGTAGCCAATCGAGTGTCTCGAAACCGCATGGCACGATGCCCATGGGGGCACCCTTGTCGAGGATTTCGTCCCACACAGAGGGAGCATCCTTGGCCTTGCAAAAAATCTCATAGCCGCGCTCACCGGTATAGCCGGTGCGTGAAATCATCACATCAAAGCCAAACAGGCGGGTCTGCAAATGGTGGAAGTAACGCAGGTCGCGAATACCCTCAACATGCTTTTCAAGAAAGTCGACGGCCAATGGCCCTTGCAGTGACAAGTCGTGAAGATCATCGTCAAACATCAGGCTGACGTTACGACCCAAGGCACCTAGAGTGAGCATTTCCTGGCCCAGGCCGGTGCCATGCACCACCAAGTACGCATTCGGCGCCAGGCAGTAGACAATGCAATCATCCACGAACTTGCCAGCCTCGTTGAGCATGGTGGCATAGACAGATTTTCCCGGGTAAAGCTTTGACATATCCCGCGTGGTGGCATGGTCTAGCAGCACTTTGGCATGCGGACCAACGCAATGGATCTTTTTCAGACCAGAGACATCCATCAAGCCTGCTTGGGTGCGAATGGCGGCGTGGTGATCGGCGGTATCCGCTCCCGCGTAACGAAACGCAGTCCCCATGCCGTTCCAGTCTTCCAGTGTCGCACCGAGTGCATGGTGGCGTTCGGCAAGGGCAGAAGTACGCCATAACGTTGTCATATCAATTCTCCTTCCAGTCGGTTAGGGCAGGTTTTCCAAAAGAAACCAGAAGTGGCTGTCGCTCTTTATGGATTCTTTAAAAGAAATTATGTTTCCTTGTAGTGAAGCAATAAGCTTGCCATGACGTGTCAGTGCATACAGAAAATGCATGAGACACAGGTTTATTTCATATAAAAAACAGTTACTTATTTTTTGAATTTTTAGGTCGATATATTCGCCATATTTTCCTCCAGGTTTTTATATGCGTGTCATTTGTTCTTTATGGGCGCGCGTTTTGGCAAATTTGCACCGTTATGGCGCGGTCAAGGCACAGAAACCAATAGGAGAAAAGATGGGAAATGCTTTCTTGAAATCCTGAATTAAATATTTATTTCATTTAAATCAGTGTTTTGTAGGTATTTGAGGAGGTTTTTAACGGTCGACGAGACATTCTGGCATGCTATGTGCCTTTCTTTTTGAGAAATATAGTTTCTTGAAAAGAATTTTTAAGAGGGTTGAGTATGTCTCCAGAAGCTGCTGTTGAGTTGATCAAAGAGCATGACATCCGTTATCTGCTGGCCCAGTTCGTGGATATACACGGTGCGGCCAAAACCAAGTCAGTGCCGGCTAACTGCCTGATGGATGTCGTTGAGAAAGGCGCGGGGTTCGCTGGCTTTGCGGTGTCGGGCCTTGGCATGCAGCCCCATGGGCCGGACTTTATGGCCAAAGGTGATTTGAACTCGTTGTCGTTGGTGCCGTGGCAGAAACACTACGCTCGCATGGCGTGCTGCGGTTACGTCAATGATGCCCCGCACGCGCTGGACAGCCGCGTTGTCATGATGCGTCAGTTAGAGCGGCTAAACGAGCTGGGCTGGACGTTGAACACCGGCCTGGAGCCTGAGTTTTCCTTGTTCAAGCGGGGAGCGTCCGGTGAGCTGCTGCCGGTTGATGAGAGCGATACGCTGGCCAAGCCCTGCTACGACTATAAAGGCTTGTCGCGCTCACGCGAGTTTCTGGAAAGGTTGGTCGAAGCGCTTCAGGCGGTGGACTTTGATATCTACCAAATTGATCACGAAGATGCCAACGGCCAGTTCGAGATCAATTACACCTTCAGTGACGCCCTGACCTCTGCTGACCGCTTTACCTTTGTGCGCATGGCCGCCGGTGAAATCGCCAACGAGCTTGGCATGGTGTGTTCCTTTATGCCCAAGCCGCATGCTGATCGGCCTGGCAACGGCATGCATATCCATCTTTCCATTGCTGATAAAGACGGCAATAACGTCTTTGGCGATGACAGCGACCCCCAGCATCTTGGCCTGTCGACGACGGCTTACCATTTTCTGGGCGGGTTACTTCATCACGCCCCGGCGCTATGTGCCTTTGCTGCCCCAACGGTGAATTCCTACAAACGCCTGGTGGCCGGCGGTTCGGCGAGCGGGGCGACCTGGGCACCGGTATTCATTGCCTATGGCGATAACAACCGTTCGGCCATGGTGCGCGTGCCTTATGGCCGTCTTGAATTCCGTCTCCCCGATGCTGGCTGCAATCCTTATCTGGTTCACGCCGCCCTGATTGCGGCGGGAATGGATGGCATCGAGCGCAAGCTGGACCCCGGCAAGGCGCAGAACATCAACCTTTACGAGCTCACGCCAGAGCAGTGCCAAGCGCAAGGCATCGAGATTCTGCCGCAGTCGCTTAAAGAGGCGATTGATGCCCTGGAAGCGGATACCCATCTGCGCGATGGCATGGGCGTCGAGATCGTTGACGAGTTTATCAAGGTCAAGCGTGAGGAGTGGAAAGAGTACAGCCGCCAGGTATGTGAATGGGAAGTTCAGCGCTATGTAGAGTTTTTCTAACGTCATTTTATTTTTTTCATACGTTCTTTTGCGTGCTTAGGCGCCCATGACGCCTCAGCGTGAATCTATCGAGGTAATGCTATGTGTGGAATTGTCGGGCTTTATCTGAAAAACCCGCAGCTGGAAAGCCGCTTGGGTGAGCTGTTTGAGCCGATGCTTATTGCCATGACAGACCGTGGGCCGGACAGTGCCGGTTTTGCGGTGTATGGCGACGAATATGATGATGGCGTCAAGCTGACCCTGCAATGTGATGATGCCGATTACGATTGGCAGGCGTTCGCCGACAGGCTGCAAACCGCCTTCGGCAGCCTGGCGTCATGGTTTCAGAATGCCAACGTGGGGGTGTTCAAGATAGCCGAAGAAGAAAGCCGCGTGCTGGGTTGGCTGGCGGATCATGCGGCTGACCTTCGCGTGATGAGTGCCGGAAAAAGCATCGAGATTCTCAAAGGTGTCGGCCTGCCCGGTGAAGTGGCAACCCGTTACAAATTGAGCAACATGCGCGGCAGCCACGCGATCGGGCATACCCGCATGGCTACCGAAAGTGCCGTCACGCTGCAGGGCAGCCATCCTTTTTCAACCGGGCTGGATCTGTGTCTGGTGCATAACGGCTCCCTGTCCAACCACAACCGCCTGCGCGACAAGCTCAAGCGTCAGGGCATTGTTTTCCAGACCGATAACGACTCTGAAGTTGCCGCTGGCTATTTGACCTGGCGGATGGCCAAGGGTGAATCCCTTAATCAGGCCCTGACCGGAGCGCTCAAAGACCTGGACGGTTTCTTCACGTTCACGATCGGCACACGGGATGGATTTGCGGTCGTGCGCGACCCGATTTCCTGTAAACCCGCCGTTATTGCTGAAACCGATGACTACGTGGCAATGGCATCCGAGTACCGCGCCCTGGCTGACCTTCCGGGTATCAAGGAGGCAACTGTCTGGGAGCCGGAGCCGGCAAAAATCTATGTGTGGGAACGTGACGGTATAAAGGTGGAGGCTGCCTAAATGATGAAACATTACGACCTTGCGAGTTCCAGTCTGCGAGAACTCAACCAGGCACTGCATGATCCGCAAATGACCGCCAGCGAGCGTGAGTGGCGTGTCAGTAATTCCAACGGGGCGCACAATATTGCCTGCGGACTCAATGAGCAGATCAGCGTCGAAATTGATGGGCATGCCGGCTATTACTGCGCGGGCATGAATCAGAAAGCGCATGTCACCGTGAACGGAAATGTCGGGGTTGGCGTGGCCGAGAACATGATGTCGGGCAAGGTGCATGTCAAAGGCGATGCGTCCCAGTCGGCGGGCGCTACCGCTCACGGTGGCCTGTTGGTCATTGAAGGCAATGCCTCGGCGCGCTGCGGTATTTCCATGAAAGGGGTGGATATCGTGGTCAAGGGTAATATCGGCCCGATGAGCGCTTTCATGGGGCAAGCCGGCAGGCTGGTGGTGTGCGGCGATGCCGGTGAGGCGCTGGGCGACTCGCTCTACGAAGTGCACATCTATGTAAAAGGGGAAGTGGCGTCTCTGGGGGCGGATTGCGTCGCCAAGGAAATGCGTCAGGAGCACCTGGACGAGCTGGCAGATTTACTCAAACAGGCAGGTAGCGACGAAAACCCTGGCGACTTTACGCGCTATGGATCAGCACGCCAGCTCTACCACTTCAAAGTCACCAATGCCTCGGCCTACTGATCTGGAGCCTGACATGACAGATAACACGATTAATCCGGCACTGAGAGAGTCCGCTACCTTTGGTCGAGATGTCATCGCCGAAATTCAGCGTGCCGCCGAAACAGGCATCTACGACATTCGCGGTTGGGGTGCCAAGCGCAAGGTGCCAAATTTTGATGATCTTTTGTTTCTCGGTGCGAGCATGTCGCGCTACCCGCTCGAAGGCTATCGGGAAAAATGCGACACCGAGGTGGTATTAGGCACCCGCTACGCCAAAAAACCGATGGTGATTGATACCCCGGTGACCATTGCCGGTATGAGCTTTGGTGCCTTGTCAGCACAAGCCAAGGAAGCGCTGGGGCGCGGAGCATCGGAAGTCGGCACATCGACGACCACAGGTGATGGCGGCATGACCGCAGAAGAACGCGGTCAGTCATCCAAACTGGTCTATCAGTACCTGCCGTCACGCTATGGTATGAACCCGGATGATTTACGCAAAGCCGATGCCATCGAGGTGGTCTTAGGGCAGGGCGCCAAGCCGGGTGGCGGCGGGATGCTGCTGGGCCAGAAAATTTCGGATCGTGTCGCCCACATGCGCACGCTGCCCAAAGGTATTGATCAGCGTAGCGCCTGCCGCCACCCGGACTGGACGGGGCCCGACGACCTGGCCATCAAGATTGCCGAATTGCGTGAAATTACCGACTGGCAGGTGCCCATCTTTATCAAGATTGGCGCGACGCGCACGTATTACGACGTCAAGCTGGCGGTGAAAGCCGGCGCGGATGTTGTGGTGCTGGATGGTATGCAGGGCGGCACGGCAGCCACTCAGGATGTGTTTATCGAGCATGTCGGTATTCCCACCCTGGCGGCGATTCCTCAAGCCACACAGGCCCTGCAGGAAATGGGCGTTCACCGTGAGGTGCAGTTGATCGTCTCGGGCGGGATCCGTAACGGTGCTGACGTTGCCAAAGCCATTGCCCTGGGTGCGGATGCCGTGGCCATTGGTACGGCTGCCCTCATCGCCTTGGGGGATAACCACCCACGTTTTGAAGAAGAGTACCGCAAGCTGGGTTCAGCGTCTGGCTATTACGATGACTTCCAGGAAGGAAAATGCCCAGCGGGGATCTCGACGCAGGACCCGGAGCTGAGCCAACGCCTTGACCCGGTGGAAGGTGGCAGGCGGCTGGCCAACTACTTGCGTGTGCTGACTCTGGAAGCGCAGACGTTGGCCCGAGCCTGTGGGAAATCCCACCTGCATAACCTGGAACCGGAAGATCTGGTGGCCTTGAATATCGAAGCGGCTGCCATGGCGCGAGTGCCCCTGGCGGGTACCACCTGGGTGCCTGGTCAAACGTTTTAGGCTGGCATTGGAAGGTCAATCTGCTATCTGGTGACAGGTAGCTGCCTGCATCATTAAACGCTACCCCGAAGGCTGGATACCCCTTCCAGGCTTCGGGTTTTTTTATGCTCTTCAGCAACACCTATCAAGCCTTCGATGCGGTAGCGTCAAGTGCTTTTAAACAGAAATGCCAAGCAGGGTTTTAAAAAATAACTTTTTAATTGTTGTGCAGGATATCGCTTAAAAAGAGCGCGCGCCCAGTGTGTTTAGTTGGCGTGATGAGTGGTTTCTTTAGTGTATATATAAAAAGAAATATTCACTATTTAATTTCTATCCAGATAAAGGTCAGCGGATGCACTAATACAGGCTTTTTAAAGCGTCATCTGCACTATTACAGCGCGGCCTCTTTTTGTTCTTTTTTTATAAATCTATGAAATTAAGATGATTTTTGTTTTTGGCATGAAACGTGCTTTATCTACAGTAAATAAAATATCACCACAAGAACTAAATGGAGCGGCTTCAGTATCACTGGTGATATTTAGGTTTCATATATAAAACCTTGATGTCTTTCGATTCCGTCTCTGTCGCGCTGGCATCCATTAACCGGGTATTTATCAAGGGGAAAAAGTCAATGCAGCATAACGCTCTTCCTGATGATGACAGGATAAAAAGCAGGCCGATATATGTAACGCCTGAGCATCCCGCAACAGCTAACTACTATGTGTGTGTGGCTGAGCCAGACGCGGTAAATCTCATCATGAAACATGTGGCGCCGATTGATAAACACCGGACGCCGTTTCATTTCATTATCTGTGCTGATCGCGCTGACGCGCCCCCGGCGGGGTTGCCGTCTGAGTGGCAGAACGTGCCACTGCAATGCTGCGACCGTGACGCACTTTCCACCACGCTGGCGACCCAGCTGGAAACATTGACCCAAGGTTGCCATGTGATTGTGGCGGGCAGCGAAGCGTTTTTATGGGATGTACATACCCTGGCCCTGGCACACGGGCTGCTCGACGCTGAAATCACCTTGCTGCCTTCAGCAGATAACGCCCGACGCGTGTTTTGCACGCACTGCCGTTTTATGAGCGAGCCTGTCACGGCGTCACCCACCCGCTGCCAGGGGTGTGGGCTCACGTTGGAAGTTCGCGATCATTTTTCACGACGCCTGGGGGCCTATATGGGCGTGCGGATAGATGCCGAGGTGCCCGGTGAGGTTCCCCGCGAGGAGGTGTTTGACTCATGAGTGACCTGATTCCGGTACGTGTCGCCGAGATCGAGCAGATCAGCTCGATTATCAAACAGTTTACGTTTGTTGCTGATGAAAAGCCCCTGCCGCCGTTTTCTGCCGGTAGTCACGTGGTGGTGCAGATGGAAGGTGAGGGGAAGCGTTTCCGCAATGCGTATTCCTTGATCAGCAACCCGGCTGACAGCAGTCATTATCGCATCGCGGTGCGGTTGCAGGAGCGCTCCCGAGGAGGCTCTCAGTTCATGCATGGTGAGTTTCGCCCAGGGGACAGGCTGTTTATTTCTCCGCCCGCCAACATGTTTCTACCGGATTGGCAGGCGCGGCACCACATATTGATTGCCGGTGGCATCGGAATAACGCCGTTTCTTTCTTACGGCTATGAGCTGGAACAACGTCAAGCTTCCTTTGAAGTGCACTACGTGTATCGCAATGCCGAAACAGGGGCCTTTCGTGAGGCCTTGACGGAGCGTTTTGGCAACAGGCTTTACTGCTATTCCGGCGAACGTCCCGATTTTTACACCCTGCTCGGACACCAGCCGCTTGGCACCCACGTCTATGTTTGCGGCCCTGAGGCGATGATTCAGGACGTCAAAGCCACAGCGAGTGCGCTGGGCTGGTCACCTCAGCGGGTTCATTACGAAGCCTTCACGGCTCCTCAGCCAGGCAAGCCTTTTGTGGCCAGGCTTTCACGCTCGCAGCAGGACGTCGCCGTCGCGGGGGATACGCCTCTGCTTGACGCTCTGGAAGCCCATGGCCTTGAGATACCCAATATGTGTCGTGGCGGTGTATGCGGCCAATGTAAAACCTCGGTGGTGGACGGTGACATCGAGCATCGGGATGCCTTTCTCGATGATCAGGAGAAAGCCAGCCAGCGCTGCATCATGCCTTGCGTGTCACGCTCATCGAGCGACTACCTGGTGCTGGATCTATAAATCAAGGGGGAAAACACCATGCAACTTGCACCGCGAGATACCCAGGCTTTCCGAGGCCAGTTTACCTACCGCAATAGTCCCGAGGCCGTGAGCCGCTTTCCCTTCCCGTTTCCGGAAGATGACTATATGTACTCAGTCAATACTGAGCCGCATACGCTGCCGGGTCCCAAGGGCAGTGTTTACGAGCATATGCTCGATATCGATGAACATTATCTGTGTGAAACAGCAGAAAGGGCGATGGTGCTGGAAGAGGACCCCGCTCGCTGCCTTGCCATGCCCCACATGGAACAGGCGTGCTGGGACCTGCTTGAATTTGTCATGACACACTATGCCCAGGATTATCCCGAACATTTTTCCTTCACCCGACAGGGCGATCAATACGAGTGGATTAATCGCCCCCTCGGCATTCATCAGACCTTTGTGATGGGTGATGCAAGTACCTTGCCCATGCCGCCGATGGAGTTTATCGGACGCCAGATGCAGGGGGATTTTGCGTTACTTGATCAACGTGATGCAGACCTCTTCATGGACGCAGGTGTAATCACATCACCGGCTGACTGGTCGCTGGCCTTTGATGCCGGAATGAGCTTCAAACAGTGGCATGGCCCTGTGCCGCTGGCTCATGAGATGGGTATTTTTGATCGGGTCCTTAAATATCTGTGCGCCATTAAGGTGGGCAGCCCGATTCGTCGTTTGAACTGGACGATGACGATCCATCCACGCATGGACAGTTCTCCTGAAACCTATCACCAATGGGGGGCAGACCGAACCACGATTACCCCCGAGAACGTAGGCAGGGATGTCTTTCTGCGTGTCGAGTTACAGACACTGGTACGTATGCCCCGAAGCCATGCGCTGTTCTTTGGCATCCGCACTTATCTGATCAGCATGGACGACCTCACAACCAATAAGGCCTGGGCCAAGCGACTGCATCGCGTGTTGGCCAATCTGCCCGAGGCACTGGTGGATTACAAAGGGATGACACGCTACCGCGACACTGTCGTGGAGTGGTTAAGCGAATACGACCACGAACTCCAACCACAAACCTGAAACCTGCTAGCCGAGAGGACACTCATGAACGAGATAACGCTAGAGCTGAGTTATGCGCTCGATACCTTCTATTTTCTAGTCTGTACCGCCTTTGTCATGTTCATGGCCTGTGGTTTTGCCATGCTTGAATCAGGGTTGGTCCGGTCAAAGAACACGGTCGAGATACTGACCAAAAACGCGATGCTGTACTCCGTTGCGTGCCTGGTTTATCTGGTGGTTGGCTACAACCTGATGTATCCCGCCAACCCAGTCAGCAGCTTTATTCCCGGGTTGGATTTCATGCTGGGCAGTGATAACAGCATGGCCGATATTTCGGCGGGAGAAGGCTCACCTTATTACTCTTCCATGGCTGACTTTATTTTCCAGGCGGTATTTGCCGCTGCCACCATGTCGATTGTTTCCGGGGCAATTGCCGAGCGTATGAAACTGTGGCCTTTCCTGGTGTTTGCGGTCTTCATGGTCGGAGTGATTTACCCCGTGAACGGGTTCTGGAAATGGGGCGGTGGCTTCCTGGATGAAATGGGCTTCCAGGATTTTGCCGGCTCCGTTGTGGTGCATATGGCAGGCGGTGCCGCAGCACTGGCCGCTGTATTGATGGTTGGCGCACGTAAAGGCCGTTTCGGTCCCAATGGTGAGGTACGAGCCATTCCGGGCGCCAATCTGCCGATTGCCATGCTTGGCATGTTTATTCTCTGGATGGGCTGGTTCGGGTTCAATGGCGGCTCGATGCTGAAAATTGCCAGCCTGGATGATGCCAATGCAGTGGCACGTATTTTCGTCAATACCAATACTGCCGCAGCCTCGGGCATGGTAGCGGCCGCTCTGCTGTACCGTGCCTTGTTCGGCAAGACCGATATGACGATGGTCATGAACGGCGCGCTGGCCGGGTTGGTGTCCATTACGGCTGAGCCGCTTCTGCCTGGGCCGGGAATGGCCATGCTGGTCGGTGCGATCGGTGGTGTGGTGGTCGTGCTCTCTGTACTCGGGCTGGACCGCCTCAGGATCGACGACCCCGTGGGTGCCATTTCGGTACATGGCAGTGCGGGTATCTGGGGGATTGTCGCCGTTGTATTCACTAACCCTGACGCCACGCTAGGCATCCAGCTGCTCGGCACCGTGATTATTTTCGCTTGGATGTTCGGTGCCAGTCTGGTGGTGCTTTTCATTATACGTGCCGTAATGGGGCTGCGTGTCAGCGAGCAGGACGAGTTTGAGGGCATGGATGCCCACGAATGCGGTATGCACGCCTACCCTGAGTTCGTTTCGGCCAATACATCGGACATGGATGGCACCCCCCAGCGGAGCAGTGCAGCGGCCGACGGCCTGCTGGCCAGCCGGAAACCTGTTCAACGTTAAATGATTCTCCGAGGCCAAGGCCCATTAGATAAACACGGGTCTTGGCTTTTCGTGAACTGATGATGAAAACCTAGAGGCCATACCATGCATATGATCGCAGCTATTATTCAACCCCATAGGCTTGAAGATGTCAGAGAAGCGTTATCTGATATCAATGTTCAAGGGCTCACTGTGACTGAGGTTAAAGGGTTTGGAAGGCAGAAGGGGCATACCGAGCTTTACAGGGGGGCGGAGTACACTGTGGACTTTGTGAACAAGATGAAAGTCGAAGTGGGAGCCTGTGATTCCCAGATCGACACAGTGATCGAAGCGATTAAAACAGCCGCATACTCTGGTCGTATTGGAGATGGAAAAATATTCGTCTATCCACTTTCCAATGTTATACGCATACGCAGTGGTGAAACTGACGAGGCGGCGTTATAGCTCCTTTTTAGCGAGGCTTGCGTTTCCTGCTTATTCCAACAGAAATCCGTGTACAAAACAGTGGGGTCGCCCGTCGGCACCGCTGTTTTTGCTCGAAAATCTACGGATTATCCCTACGGTGCTCTGCCCCGACATGCCTACGAAAGGTGAAACGAAGTGACTGACAGTATGGCCCCGCAGCAACCAACCCATTTCCCGCCCTTTCGTGGTAAAGCCCGCGGCAAGCCACGTGGCCGCTCACTTGCCCCGGACGCCCTGGATGCCTTGCGTCAACTGCTCGGTGATGAACGCGAGCAGCCGCAGCGGCGCCAACGTGATCTGTTGATCGAACATCTGCACGTGATTCAGGATGCCCTTGGCCACTTGCCGCTGACCCATCTACGGGCGCTGGCCAGCTATATGAACCTGCCCATGGCCGAGGTATATGAAACCGCCACCTTCTACGCCCACTTTGATGTCATCCACGACGATCAATCGCCGCCCCCGGCGCTGACGCTGCGGGTATGTGATTCCCTGTCCTGCCAGCTGGCCGGTGCTGATGCCTTGCGCAATGCACTTGCGGCAGGCACCGACCCCGCCGAGGTGCGCGTGCTGCGCGCCCCCTGCATGGGCCGCTGTGATACAGCGCCTGTGGTGGAAGTGGGCCATTACCATCTGGGCCATGCCAGTGTTGAGCGCGTTCAGGCGGCCATCGCTGCCGATCACACTCACCCTGAACCCTTGGACTGGCCACGCTTTGACGCGTACCGGCAAACCGGTGGTTACGCCCTGCTCAACGCCTGCCGGGCGGGGGAGATGAGTGTTGAAAGCCTGATGGACACCCTGGAAAAGGCCAAGCTGCGCGGGCTGGGGGGCGCGGGTTTCCCGACCTTTAAAAAATGGTTTTTCGTCCGCGCCGAGGCCGGGCCGCGCTATTGCGCCATCAACGCCGATGAAGGCGAGCCGGGCACCTTCAAGGACCGTTATTACCTGGAGCGCGCCCCCCATCAGTTTCTCGAAGGCGCCCTGATCAGCGCCTGGGCGGTGGAAGCAGACGCTCTGTACATCTACTTGCGTGATGAATACCCAGCGCTGCATACGGTGTTGCATCAGGCCATTGCGGAGCTGGAAGCCGCCGGGCTGGTGGCGCCGGGCTATATCGTGGTGCGCCGTGGAGCAGGCGCCTATATCTGCGGGGAAGAGTCGGCGATGATCGAATCGCTGGAAGGCAAGCCCGGCAAGCCTCGCCATCGGCCGCCGTTTGTGGCCCAGCGTGGATTATTTGACCGCCCGACCTTGGTCAATAACGTCGAAACCGTCTACTGGATTCCGGCCATTTATGCCCAGGGTGCCGAATGGTTTGCCAGTCACGGCCGCCATGGGCGCAGCGGCCTGCGCAGCTTTTCGGTCTCTGGCCGGGTGAACAAGCCCGGCGTGCATCTGGCCCCGGCCGGCATCACCCTGAACGAACTGATTAACGAATACGCCGGTGGCATGCAGAACGGCCACACCCTGGCCGGGTATCTGCCTGGCGGTGCCTCGGGCGGTATTCTGCCTGCCAGCAAGGCGGATATTCCGCTGGATTTCGACACCCTGCAGGAGCACGGCTGTTTTATCGGCTCGGCGGCGGTGGTAGTGCTCTCCGATCAGGACAGCCTGCGTAATGTGGCGACCAATCTGCTGGGCTTTTTCGCCGATGAATCCTGTGGCCAGTGTACGCCCTGTCGCGTGGGTACCGAGAAAATGCTCACCCTGCTGGAACGCAGTACCTGGGATGTCGACACGCTGGAACGGCTTTCCCAGGTGATGATGGATGCGTCCATCTGCGGCCTGGGGCAAGCCGCCCCCAATCCAGTGCTGGGCCTGCTGCGCGATTTCCGCACTGAGCTCGCCGCCCAGAACGTCATTATCAAAGGGTAAGGAGCACCTGATGAACCAAGAGACCTTTACCCTCACGCTGGATGGTGCAGCCGTGACGGCTTACCCCGGCGACACCCTCTGGCAGGTTGCCAAGCGCGCCGGAGAAACCATTCCGCACCTGTGCTTCAAGGATGCCGAGGGCTACCGCGCCGACGGCAACTGCCGCGCCTGCATGGTCGAGGTGCAAGGCGAACGCGCCCTGGTCGCCAGCTGCCTGCGTGAGGCCAAGCCCGGCATGGTGGTGCATAGTGCCACCTCTGAACGCTCGCGGGTGGCCCGCGAAGGCGTGCTGGAAATGCTCGCCGTGGATCAACCGCCCCGGGAGCAGAGTCCGGACGCCTCCAGCCATTTCTGGGCCATGGCCGATCAACTGGCGATTGATGTCGGTGAGGTAAGTCAGCGCTTACCCAAGCGCAGCGAACGAACTACGCCCACCGTGCACCATGTGGCCGAGCGCGAAAGCGCCGTCGTCAAAGACCGCTCGCACAGTGCCATGGCGGTCAACCTCGACGCCTGCATTGAATGCAACCTGTGTGTACGCGCCTGCCGTGAAGTGCAGGTCAACGACGTCATCGGGCTGGCCCATCGTGGCAGTGCCTCAAAAATCGTTTTCGACTTTGATGACCCCATGGGCGACAGCACCTGTGTGGCCTGTGGCGAATGCGTGCAGGCCTGCCCGACCGGGGCCCTGATGCCCGCCACTCTGGTTGACGAACACGGCGTGGGGGACAGTGCCGCGACCGATAAACAGGTCGACTCCGTCTGCCCCTATTGCGGCGTCGGCTGCCAGCTGACCTACCACCTCAAGAACGACGAGATTGTCTATGTGGAAGGCCGCAACGGGCCGTCCAACCATAATCGCCTGTGCGTGAAAGGTCGCTTTGGGTTTGACTACCCACGCCATCCGTCACGCCTGACCACCCCGCTGATCCGCCGTGAGGGTGTGGCCAAGGGGCTTGATCCGGACTTCGACCCCGCCCAGCCGCTGACTCACTTCCGTGAGGCCAGCTGGGAAGAAGCGCTGGAATTTGCCGCCACCGGCCTGATCAACCTGAAAAAAGGACAAGGGCCGCAGGCGCTGGCCGGTTTCGGTAGCGCCAAATGCTCCAACGAAGAAGCCTGGTTGTTCCAGAAGCTGATCCGCACCGGCTTTGGCACCAATAACGTCGATCACTGCACAAGGCTGTGCCACGCAAGTTCAGTGGCGGCGCTGATGGAATGCCTGGGCTCCGGTGCGGTTACCGCGTCCTTTATGCAGGCGGCCAACGCCGATGTGGTGATTCTCACCGGCTGCAACCCGGCGGTAAACCATCCGGTCGCGGCCACCTTCTTCAAACAGGCCGCCAAGCGCGGCACCCGGTTCATCATTATCGACCCGCGGGGCCAGGCGCTGGATGCCTACGCCCACCTGAGCGTGCGCTTTAAACCCGGTTCTGACGTGGCGCTGTTCAATGCGCTACTCAATGTCATCGTCACTGAAGGTCTCTTTGATGAGACCTATATCACCGAGCATACCGAAGGCTTCGAGGCCCTCAAGACTCATGTGGTCGACATGACCCCAGAGGCCATGAGCGAGCAGTGTGGCGTAGACGCCGAGACCCTTCGCGAGGTGGCGCGCCTGTATGCCAATGCCGAGCGCGCCATGATCTTCTGGGGCATGGGCATCTCCCAGCATACCCACGGCACCGACAACGCCCGCTGCCTGATCTCGCTGGCCCTGGCCTGTGGCCATACCGGGCGGCCTGGCACCGGCCTGCACCCGCTGCGTGGCCAGAACAACGTTCAGGGCGCCTCAGATGCGGGTATGATCCCCATGGTGATGCCTGACTATCAACCGGTCGGCGATGATCAACTGCGCTCCGCCTTCGAGGAGCTGTGGAATACGCCGCTGGATAATCAGCCCGGCCTGACCGTGGTCGAGATCATGGATGCCATTCATGACGGCACCATTCGCGGCATGTATATCCTGGGTGAAAACCCGGCCATGTCTGACCCCGATCTCACCCACGCCCGTGAGGCGCTCGGCAAGCTGGAGCATCTGGTGGTGCAGGACCTGTTCGTGACCGAAACCGCCCAGTTCGCCGACGTGATTCTGCCGGCTTCGGCCTGGCCCGAGAAAGACGGCAGCGTGACCAACACCAACCGTCAGGTGCAGCTGGGCCGTGCGGCCATGCCGCTGCCCGGCGATGCCCGCCCGGACTGGTGGATCATCCAGCAGCTGGCCAACCGCTTCGGCCTGGGCTGGCACTACCAGCACCCCAGCGAGGTGTTTGCGGAAATGAAGCAGGGCATGGCCTCGCTGGACCATATCAGCTGGGAACGCCTGGAACGCGAACAGTCGGTGACCTACCCCTGCCCGAGTGACGACGCCCCCGGCCAGGACGTCGTCTTTGGCGATGCCTTCCCCCGCGAAGGCGGCAAGGCCAAGTTCGCCGCCACCCGTCCCATTCCGCCGGATGAACCGGTGGATGATGACTACCCAACGGTGCTCACCACCGGCCGTCAGCTGGAGCACTGGCACACCGGCTCGATGACCCGGCGTGCCAAGGTGCTGGATGAGCTGGAGCCTGAAGCCGTGGCCAGCCTTTCCATCAATGAAATGCAGCGGCTGAAGTTGGCGCCGGGAGACCGCCTGACCATCACCACTCGGCGTGGCCGTATCACACTGGCCGTACGGGTTGACCCGGGCATGCCGGATGGCATGGTATTTATACCCTTCGCCTATGCCGAAGCGGCCGCCAACCTGCTGACCAACCCCGCGCTGGACCCGGACGGCAAGATCCCCGAGTTCAAATACGCCGCCTGCCGCCTGGCCGCCGTCGAAAAAGAGGAGGTCACCTCATGATGATCACTGAGCTGGTGGATGGCGAAGATTTTCGCCAGCGCCTGATCAGTATTGGGCTGGTGCCGCCGGTGGACGCCAGCCCCGCTGACTTAGCCGAAATCGCTGCCTGCGTCTACAAGGCGAACGGCCTGGCCGAGCTGCCGGAAACCGTTGCGGATCTGCTGCGCTATAAGGAGGTCATGCTGCCGGAAGTGCTTGAGGCCATTGAGACAAGCCTCTCGCCGGTGCTTGAAGACGAGATAAAAGGAAAAGCCTGAAGGGTAGGGTGAACGTTGAGAGCAAACAGGCAGGCGCGAGAGCCAAGTTAATAAAGACAGACAGTTCGTCAGACTTCCGGCAGCTGCCCCATGGGCCAGCTGCCGGTTGCTTTTATACGCTTACTGTCAGGTTTCCATTGCATCCGCTTGGGCGGTGGTGGCATCGTCATGCGTGGCCAGATAGGCCTCCAATGAGTCGTCCATCGCGTGTAACCAGGGCGTGTGGTGGGAAGGTGCCATGGTGCCTGTCATCAAGGAGCGGTAGGAGTGGTTACGGAAGGCCATGATGTCATCATGCTTGTGATGCTCCCATTCCAGAAACGTCTTGTTAACGCCGTCAATGTCAAAGCTGGGATAGTCGGTTTCATCAATCAGGGACTTCACGTAATCCCCCTGGAAAACAATCATGTCTTCATCGCTTTCCAGTGTTTCCTCGCGTGCTCGCCAAGCGGCACTATCGCTGCGCATTTCATTTTGGCTTGGCAGCGGAATACGCCCAAGAATGATGTCGCGTACGTACCAGGCCTGTGCATCAAACATATTAAAGGTATAAAACTGATCTTGCATGCCTAGGTAGAACAGCTTGGGGTTGTGCTCCCAGGCAACGCCTTTGTAAAGATCCAGCGGCCACATACGATTGCTGGTTTTCAAGCGCAGTGACTCTTCAAGGAAGGGGAAGTGGTGCAAGTAACCGGTACACAGGATAATAGCGTCGATAGGTTTTGAGGTGCCGTCCGCAAAGTATGCTCTATCGCGATCTACTCGCAATAGTAGTGGTTTTTCTTCCCAGTTATCAGGCCACTTGAAGCCCATAGGTCGAGAGCGGTAACTGGTGGTGATCGTTCGAGCACCATATTTGTAGCACTGAGAGCCAATATCTTCGGCAGAATAGCTACTGCCCACCAGTAACAGATCCTTGTCTTTGAACTCCAACGCATCGCGAAAATCATGGGCATGGAGAATGCGTCCGCCAAAATTTTCGAAACCTTCGAATTCCGGCACGTTAGGGGTAGAGAAATGCCCGGAAGCGACGATGACATGATCGAATGTCTCAGTGCTGAGCGTATCCGTAGTGTGGTCGTGGGCAATGACGGTAAAAGTCCCGTTGGCCTCGTCGTAGCTGATGTGGCGCACTGGACAATTGAAGCGGATGAACTTACGAACACCGGCTTTCTCAACGCGGCCTTTTATATAATCCCAGAGCACAGCCCGTGGCGGATAAGAGGCAATAGGACGACCAAAATGCTCTTCAAAAGAGTAGTCGGCGAACTCCAGGCATTCTTTCGGCCCGTTGGACCAAAGGTATCGGTACATACTGCCGTGAACCGGCTCACCGTTTTCATCAAGGCCGGTGCGCCAAGTGTAGTTCCAAAGCCCACCCCAGTCAGACTGTTTCTCAAAACAGACCAGCTCCTGTGGCTCTCCGCCCTTTTCATGTGCCGATTGAAAGGCTCTAAGCTGTGCCAGACCGCTTGGGCCGGCGCCGATGATTGCGATACGCTTTTTCATAGCTAGTTTCCTGTACGTGTCCTGACAGATTTGAACGAAATGTCGTGATAGGAGGCGAGAAAACCTCTCGCTCGCTCACTACCAACCTAGTGGATCGGCACAGACAACAAAATTACTCAGAGAGGGTAGTCAAAAAGAGTTATCTATCGGTATGAGAGGTCGATGGGTCGGCGTCAAAGGCGATGATAACGCCTTCGACGCCAAGCACAGCGGCGTTATGTGAGTAAACGCCATGTCCCTTTTCGTTCACACGAAGCAGATGTCCATCGGCGCACTGAATACGATAATCCAGCTCAAAGCTGCGGTGTTCACGCAAGGCATCCTGAACTTCTTCCCAGACCTGGTCGGCATCCTGGGGGTGGATCATGTCTCCGTAGCTGATCAGGGAATGGTTAAGCAGCGTTTCGGCCGTGTAGCCGGTCAATCCGTAGCAACCGTCACTAACGTATTCCATGGTCCAGCGGCGATTGTTACGGGCTCGATAAACCATCACAGGAAGTCCATTCACCAGTTGCGACAGGCTGCGATGGCTAGCAGAGAGAACCTGATTACGTTGTACCTGAGGCGTAATATCACAGAGGGATAAGCTGGCAGGCCAGGCAGAGCCAACCCCGAGGGGTTGGGCGCGTAACTCACACCAGCGTAGCTCATGGCCGGCCCCCATCACTCTCAACCATAACGGTGCGGGACTTTCCTGACGATTTACCTGACAGCACACCTGTTGCCAGACATCTCGGTCAGCAGGGTGAACATACTCCAGCAGGTGGGACGGTGTAGCCTCACTGTCGGCGCCAATCAAATGCTGCCAGCTACGGTTGGCAAACAAGATTTCACTGTTGTCATTTACGACCAGTACGGCTTCGTTCAGGCTATCCAGCAAGCTTGAACAAGGCGGTGTGTTGGGGGGACGCTTCCTGAAGGTGAATGGCATCAAAAGGCACATCATGGCGCATCCTCATCAGGTAAAGGATGCGTGTGTACCCAGGCGGCCAGTTCGAGACGCGAGTTGACATTGAGCTTACGCAGCAGGTTTTTGACATACACTTTGACGGTGCTGTCACTGATGCCCAGTTCACGGGCAATCAGCTTGTTGCTAAGTCCTTTGGTAATCCACATCAAGGTATGGCGTTCGCGCTCGGTCAAGCCTTCCGCCCAGCTTGAGGAAGCGGGCATGTCATCCATAATATCCAGGCGATCGGCACGCAAGTGCTGCGCCAGCATCATGACAACATCATCATTGAGCGCTATCTTGCCATGCAGGAGAGCATCAAGACGCTCGAGAATGATATCCGGATCGGTATCTTTGAGCAGGTAGCCATCAGCGCCAAGCTGAATGGCTTTCAGTAAGTCATGGCTGTCGTCTGACGCGGTCAGCATTACGACCCAGGTATCTTCACACCTGGCCTTGATCTGCTCCAGCAGGGATAAGCCGCTGGTGCCCGGCATTTGCAGATCGATCAGTAATAGCTCAGGATCCAGGCGCTCCAGGTTCTGGAGGAGCTCTTCAGCATTGCCGAACTCTTCCAATATATCAAAGCGCTGACTTTCGCTGAGCAGTTGTGCAACACCACGTCGAAATAAAGGATGGTCATCGACTAAAACAACTCGTGTAGGGTTCATCGCATTTCTCTATCTGTCATCCGTAACGATCAATTCGACACGGGTACCGCCACTGGATAGTGATCCTACGTGCAGGTGGCCACCTATCTTTTGGGCACGCTCGTGCATGATGCCCAGCCCGAAACTGCCGCTGCCAGCATCTTCCGAAATGATGCCCTGTCCATTGTCATCGACACGCACCAGCAACTCCCCTTTAACCTGCGGGAAAAGCTGAATACGAACATGCGAGGCGTGAGAATGACGCACGCTGTTGCTGAGAGCTTCGCGCACAATCAGAAGCACCTGAATGGCGGTCTGTCTGGATAAGCCTTCTGGTTGGGCTCGATTGTCCAGTTCGAATACCAGCCCTGAAAGCTGCTCGAATTCCTCTACTGTGCGTACTAGCCCCAAGTGGAGTGAATCATCCTCCAGAGTGAGCCTGGCGGTGGTGATCAATTCGCGGGTTTGGCGGTAGGTTCGCTGGGTTTGCAGGTGGATATCGCTGGCCAGCGTCTCAAGTTCCGGCGCAAGCTGTCGGCAAGCCTTCTCCAGGCGCGAGGTGCGCAGCCGCAAATACCCCAGCTCTTGGGCAATGGTGTCGTGTAAGCCGGCGGCATAGTCGCGACGCTCTTCTTCCACCGCCTGTTCGAGGTGCTGATGGTGCGCCAGGCAAATCTTTAAGCCTTCCATGAAGGCTCTGCGTAACGGCTCGAAAAACGGGTTCTGCGGCCATCCGCCTGGTAGCAATAACCAAGCCTCCGCCTTTTTATCCAGCGTAAGCTGCTGTGCGTATAGGGGGTGGGGCCAGCATGGAAGCTGACGCTGTGAGGGTATTTCCCTGCTCCCATTGACGAGGTCGTCTGTACGTCGATAGCGCGTGGTTAACGCCGCTTCCATAGCGGTGGCCTGATCTGCTGTCAGGGTAATGCCGGAAGGCGTCACCAGGGTCAGCGAGTGGGCCTGCGACATTCGCAAGGCGAGGCATAAACATGAACCTTCGGTAGCGGTGTAGGTGGCTGGAAGCTGACGTTGCAACCAGGTAAGAACCGTCGGTAAGTCAACCGCCAGGTGGTGGCATGCGGCGAGGCGCAAGGTAAGCCCGTTGAGTACCTGGTCGCTTATGAGCGGTTCCGGCTGAGACGTTTTTTCAGGTTGAATTACCCGACGTTCAATCCAGCCACTGAGACTGATAGCCATACCTCCTCCCATCACCGACGTTCATGCCTTACGCGCGTTAGCCCTGTTACTAGCAGGTTTCATGCCAGTACAGGCTGGTTACTCCTTCGTGATTACCCCCCATGGCCGATTGTGCAGCTTCCTACTGCGAGTAAAGTATTTTTATCAGAAAGAAAATTGTTGGCGCATCACGGTTCTCCGGTGGGGGCGGGCACGCCACCTGCACCATAAAGGGAGTATCAGACGACCGCGACGCACCTTTATAGCCCCAGGCTGAACAAAACCGGAACGGACAACACGAGGTTACACTATGGGTAGTTGGCATCACTCTAAGCAGCAGGCGCTGGAAACGCCTTGCCGGCGCTATCGTATCGCTGGCCAGCATGCCCTGCGTTTACCGCTATTACCGGGGGAGCGTCTGAGCATCACGTCGCCAGATGGGGAGCAGGGCTGCGATTTGTTGGCGCTTGACCAGGATAACCAAGCCGTGACGGCTTCCATGGGGATAGCGCTGCAGCCGTCCGCCGCGCTGACACAGCGCCAGCTTGAACAGGGTAATGCGGCTGCCAAGCGGTTGAAAGCCCGGTTCGATTCTTGGCAGATTGATACTGAACTGCTGTCACAGGGAGGTCATATTCCCGGGCGGCAGTTGCCTCTTGAACTCAGCTGCCCTCTGGATAGCGCGCTGCTAACGTTGGTGCTGGTGGCCCCCGGCAACGACATGGCGGTCTCCGAGCAGTCACCCGCCACGGAACTGGACGTGATTCACTGGCACTTGCCTGAGCATTTACCGATCCTGCCAGCGCCTTTAGCCGAGCCTATTAACGACATCCACATTCCGCATAGCAGTGCGCGTACCTATCAGGTTCGTGCAGGTGAGTGGATTCAGATCATCGATGTGTCAGGCAAGCAGTGTTCGGACTTTATTGCCTTTGATAAAGATGCCCTGGACCTGGGCGAGACGGTGACCCTGGACGCGGCGGCAACACGCACGCTGGCCAATTGCGCGATGCCGCAGCCCGGCCTGTTTTCGCGCTTTGCCGATCAACGTCTTCAGCCCATGCTTGAAGTGGTGCAGGACACAGTCGGGCGGCATGACAGTTTTATGCTGGCATGTACGCCAAAATTCTACGAAGACAGCGGCTATTTTGGCCATATCAGTTGTACCGAGAATTTTAACCGTGAACTGGCGGTCTTTAACATCGCCCCTCGCGCTGGCTGGCCAGCCATCAATTTCTTTTTCAATACGCACGTTGAACCCTGCGGCACGCTATCGGCAGATGAGCCCTGGTCGCGAGCTGGCGACTATGTCCTGCTGCGCGCGAAGCGCGACCTGGTGTGTGCGTCGTCCGCGTGTCCGGACGACATTGACTCCGCTAACGGATGGACGCCCACCGATATACAGGTACGCATCTACTCAGCCGAGCATGAATTTCCGCGTTCAATTGCTAACCGGACTACCCCGGAGGAACTGCCCCGCATGACACTGCAAACCGCCTTTCACCGTCGGACATCGGCCCTGACCCAGCGCTTCATTGAATATCGCGGCTACTGGCTACCCAGCGAGTTTGAAGGCTGGGGGCGGCGTGCCGAATACCTTGCCTGCCGTGAACGGGTTGCGGTCATGGACCTGACACCCTTGCGCAAGTTTGAAGTGGTGGGGCCGGATGCTGAACGCCTGCTGCAATACGCCTTGACCCGGAATGTGCGGCGTTTATCCGTTGGCGAAGTCGCTTACTCAGCCGCCTGCAATGAAACCGGCGGCATGCTCGACGATGGCACGCTTTTTCGGATGGGCGAACAGGCGTTCCGGTGGATCTGCGGCGACCCGTATAGTGGTATCTGGCTGCGTGAGCTGGCTAGCCGCCAGGGTTATAAGGTCAGTATTCGTGAGTCCACCCAGCAACTGCACAACCTGGCGATCCAGGGGCCGTTCAGCCGTGAGCTGCTCAGCCAGCTTGTGTGGAACGCTGAAACCCAGACGAGCGTCGCGCAGTTAAGCTGGTTCCATTTTATGATTGGCCGGTTGGGCGGGCCGGAGGGCATTCCTCTTATGGTCTCGCGTACCGGCTACACCGGCGAGCTGGGGTTTGAAGTCTGGTGCCACCCTGACCATGGCGAACGTCTTTGGGATACCATCTGGGAGGCGGGGCAAGCGTTCGGCTTAGCGCCCTTAGGGCTGGATGCACTGGATATGCTGCGCATCGAAGCGGGGCTGATTTTTGCTGACCATGAATTCTGCCCGGAAACCAATCCGTTTGAAGCGGGTATTGGTTTCACCGTGCCAATGAAAACCAAGGAAGACGACTTTGTTGGCCGGGAGGCGATGGCACGGCAGGCACCGGAAAGTCGCCACAAGTTAATGGGACTGATCATTCATAGTACGGAACTGGTGGATCATGGGGATCAGATCTTTCATGGACGCTTTCCGGTGGGGCAGGTGACCAGTGCTACCCAATCACCGCTGCTTAAGCAATCGATAGCCCTTTGTCGTCTGGCACCCGAGTTTGCAAGCTCTGGTACCCAGCTAGAAGTGGGTCGCCTTGATGGGCACCAGAAACGCCTGCCGGCGGAAGTGGTTGCCTTGCCGTTTTATGACAAGGAGCGTACTCGCGTGCGTAGTTAATTTAATTCCATCAAGCCAGTGATTAGAACGCACTGGCTTGGTGAAGGTCAGCACTGTCACAGTGCATGTAAAAGAATGAGTGCCCCCGTTTTTAATGGTAATTCGACCAATCAGAAGAGTGGGTTTTGCTGGTAAAAAGGAAGTGTTGATTTGCCAGGGTAATGTTCAGTGACGTTTTGTTTTCGCGATATTTTAGACAATAAAGCATCGTTTGATGGGCTGGATAAGATGTTTTTCTGCGCTGATGGAGTTTTGGCATGCATGTTGCTCTATTTAACTTAAGGCATTTAAAAAGGCTGCTGTTAATGTTGGGATGAGCGTTGGCTAGTAGCCGTTTTAATGCTGTTTATAAAGGTAAGTGTTAAAGAATCATCGTCATTGAATGCAACAGAAAATGGTTTATTACTACGAAAACTCTCTGGTTAAAACAGCCAGGTGATTTCACTGTCACGCTTTACACATAGGGGAACAACATGACGACCGATGAACTAAAAGGCATCTTCGAGATGCATCAGGCAATGAATATAGAGGTGTTTTACTGGTGGTGTATTGCCATTATGTTCCTGATTCACGCAGGTTTCCTGTCTTACGAAATTGGTGCCTCGCGCACCAAGAATGCGCTGGCATCAGGGATGAAAAACATCCTTACGCTGGCGTCAGTGATTCCGGCCTTCTATTTTGTGGGCTGGTGGATTTACAACGCCTTTCCCAATGGCCTGATTCCCATTGATGCCTCGGCGGCGCTTCCCTGGAGCGCCAGTATGCGCCCTGATGTCAACGATATGGGCACAGGGATATTTTTCGCGGCGTTCGCTCTTTTTGGGGCGACTACAGGCTCTATCCTTTCTGGAGCCGTCATCGAACGAATTCGTTTGAGTGCCTTCCTGACACTTGCCGTCATATTGGGGGGTGGCGTATGGATACTGGCCGGGTCCTGGGGCTGGCACCCAAGCGGCTGGCTACTCACCCAGTTTGGCTATCATGATGTTGGGGCAGCAGGGGTCGTCCATGCGGTTGCCGGGTTCTTTGCCCTAGGAGTATTGATGAACCTGGGCGCCAGAATTGGCAAGTTTAAAAACGGTAAGCCCCAGGCAATCCCACCGCACAACATGCCCATGTCGCTGCTTGGGCTGATGATGATCATTGTCGGTTTCTTCGGTTTTCTCGGCGGCTGCATCATCTTCAATACCGGCGATATTGGCTGGACGACCATTTATGGAACCCAGACCAACCTGTCGGCTTTTGCCTTCAACACTGTCATGGGTTTTGCAGGCGGTGTTATCGGAGCCTACCTGATATCAAGAGACCCCTTCTGGACCATGTCAGGTGGCTTGGGCGGTATCATCACCGTGGCAGCCGGTCTGGATCTTTACTATCCCGGCCTGGCGTTTGCGCTGGCGGCCAGCGGTGGTGCGTTAATGGCCAAAGTGGGCAACTTCCTTGAACAGCGCGGCCTGGATGACTCTGTGGGCGCCTTTGCGGTTCATGGTTTCTGCGGTTTTTACGGCGTCGTGCTGGTGGGTATCTTCGCGGCAGGGTTTGCCAATGCAGAAGGGATGCCGGATATTTCTTTCACCGGCCAGTTGGTAGGCGCTGTGGTTATGGCGTTAACCGGCTTTATCCCAGGTTGGGGAATCTCTTACGCATTGAAAAAGTTCAACCTACTGCGTGTACCACCACATGTTGAAGTACTAGGGCTTGACCTGGTGGAAATATCGGCGAGGCCCTATCCTGAAACCGAGTCTCCACAAGGTCATTCGCCTCAGGGCGTTCATGGTGGATTAAACAAAGCGTTCCCCATGGCGAAAAGGCAGGATATTAGTTAATCGCGATAACTCTGCATCTTACCTCGAGCATGCGCTAAATAATGATCATGTAAAAAAGTAGTTGCCAGACATATCCTAAGAAACGTTGAGGAGACAACAATGGAAACCAGTACCGATTTGCAAAGTGCCATTAATTACCTGTTCTTTTCCAGTCATCCCGCTATTATCTCGGCGAGTTTGATCGTTGGCGTAGGTTTATGCCTTTTATTAACGGTCAGTATTATAAAGCACGAAAATGCGGCATTTAAAAAACATGAGTCCACTCAGCAATAATGCATTATTGCGATAAACATCGGTGCATGGTCATTAAGGCAGCCATGCACCGGTTTTATTTTTTCAACAAACAGCACACGTGTGTCTTGGGCAATGAGAAACGGCTCCAAGGTGTGCTTATCGATTGCTCTTCCTTCGCCCCTTTTCCTCAAGCGTTCTGATCAGGCCGCGTCGTTGAGCAGGGGTGTCTTCCAAAATACCGACATACATGTATAAGCTCGTTATCCACACTGGGAATATGAAG
This sequence comes from Halomonas sp. CH40, assembly GCA_041875495.1. Taxonomy (NCBI): domain Bacteria; kingdom Pseudomonadati; phylum Pseudomonadota; class Gammaproteobacteria; order Oceanospirillales; family Halomonadaceae; genus Halomonas; species Halomonas sp. CH40. The sequence continues at coordinate 3,411,540 of CP112982.1, read as the reverse complement.
CGATACCAGAGCAACAGGCTTTAAGGCAGGTTCAACGTTGCCAGTGCCTAAGTGCCTATGCAGATGTTTTCATGTATGAAAACATCTGCATAGGCACTTACCTGTGGATTTAGGCAGTAAGGGCTCAACTTTCGGGGCGGAAAAGAGTCCGGGGTAGCTTGAGCGTGTTCGCTGCGGAATATCACATCCTCAATCTGTAGCTCAGTCTGTGATGATGGCGACAATACATTCAGCCTGGAAAGCGATGCAACCTGGATGAAAGGCCTTCCAGATGGAAAATTTCCCTGCAGGATAAGTCTTCCTGATGTATCTCATCACACCGCAGCTTTCCGTTTGGAAATGAATACGATCACCAGGAACGCCTTCCAGACTGAACAGCACAGCACAGATTGGTACCTGTGGACTCAGGCGAAAAGGGCTCAACTTTCTGGGCGGAAAAGAGTCCGGGGTAGCTTGAGCGTGTTCGCTGCGGAATATCGCAGCCTCAATCTGTTAGCCCAGTCTGGGATGATGGCGACAATACATTCAGCCTGGAAAGCGATGCAACCTGGAGGAAAGGCCTTCCAGGTGGAAAATTTCCTTGCCTGACCCGTCTTCCCGATGTATTTCATTACACGGCAGCTTTCCGTGTGGAAATGAAAACAATCATTAAGGATACCTTTCTAGATGGAACAGCGCAGCACGAATTGGTATCTGTGGACTCAGTCAATAAGGGCTCAACTTTCCAAGTGGAAAAGAGTTCGAGATGGCTTGGGTATGTTCGCTACGGAATATCGCAGCCTCAATCTGTTAGCCCAGCCTGGGATGATGGCGACAATACATTCAGCCTGGAAAGCGATGCAATCTGGGAGCTATGCCTTCCAGGTGGAAAATTTCCCTGCCTGACCCGTCTTCCCGATGTATTTCATTACACGGCAGCTTTCCGTGTGGAAATGAAAACAATCATTAAGGACACCTTTCTAGATGGAACAGCGCAGCACGAATTGGTATCTGTGGACTCAGTCAATAAGGGCTCAACTTTCCAAGTGGAAAAGAGTTCGAGATGGCTTGGGTATGTTCGCTACGGAATATCGCATCCTCAATCTGTTAGCCCAGCCTGTGATAATAGCGATGCCATATTCAGCCTGGAAAGCGATGCAATCTGGGAGCTATGCCTTCCAGGTGGAAAATTTCCCTGCCTGACCCGTCTTCCCGATGTATCTCATCACACCGCAGCTTTCCGTGTGGAAATGAATACGATTACCAGGAACGCCTTCCAAACGGAACAGCGCAGCACGGATTGGTACCTGTGGACTCAGTCAATAAGGGCTCAACTTTCCAAGTGGAAAAGAGTTCGAGATGGCTTGGGTATGTTCGCTACGGAATATCGCAGCTTCAATCTGTTAGCCCAGCCTGTGATGATGGCGACACTACATTCAGCCTGGAAAGCGATGCAACCTGGAGGAAAGGCCTTCCAGGTGGAAAATTTCCCTGCCGGATAAGTCTTCCTGATGTATCTCATCACACCGCAGCTTTCCGTGTGGAAATGAATACGATTACCAGAAACGCCTTCCAGACGGAACAGCGCAGCACGGGTTGGTACCTTTAGACCAAGGTGATCAGCGGTCAACTTTCTGAATGGAAAAGAGCCCGGGATGACCTGAGCGTGTTCGCTGCGGAATATCGCATCCTCAATCTGTTAGCCCAGCCTGTGATGATGGCGACACTACATTCAGTCTGGAAAGCGATAGAGTCTGGGTGCTAGGTTTTCCAGGTGGAAAACATTTGCTTCGTGCTGAAAGCTATCTATTTAAGTATCTACGCAATTCCCGATGGGAGCTCAATGGCCAAAGGTCATAACTTCCTGGAAACGAGACTTTCAAAAGTCACGCTATGTGCCACATTGACGGACGTATACGTATATTAATCGGTGTCAGTCGAAGCTTGAAAGCAGTGCTGATATTCTACTGATCGCATATAAGGTTCTGTAATTAAAAAATTAATCGTAATGTGGTGAGCTATGCGGCATCAGCTTGATCTTGAGTGACAACGGCCTCCGAAGCCGAGGGTCGCAGGTTCGAATCCTGCCGGGCGCGCCAACGATTTCAAGGGCTTACGTTAATTCGTAGGCCCTTATTTTTTGCTTGTGTCGAATCTGTGCCATCCTCGTGCCAAGTAAAGCGCGGAAAAAATCTGTAGGGAAAGATAGCCAGTGACCTCTAGCCATTTTGTGGCACAAGGTTTGACACAATCTTTGTCAGTGCACTCCCAACCACTCTACCAGCTGCTGGTTGGCTTTTAGACGCTGACGCTGCAACAGAGCGCTTTCGAAAAGTTTATCCAGAGAGGCATCAGGGGTTGCCAAGGGCAATGCAACGGCTGCTTCATCCCTGAATCGTTGATGGATCGACGGGTTATCATCCAGGCATTGCCACCAGTGCAGAATGTCTTCTCTTGCCTTATGCATCACCTGAGCCGCGGGCAGCCGGTCTGATTTTGCCTGATTGGCTTTTTCCGTCGCAGGCAGCAGATTCCAGAGATCATTGTTATTCCAGCGCGACCAGGGGAAACAATGATCGATGGCATAAGCACTGCGGTGCAGATCGTTGTGCGTCCAGACACAAGGCAACGGCGCTGGATGTTTCAGACGCTGTGCCACCAGCTGACGAACCTGCTGTGTATCACGACGGCTTTCCTGCCATTGCAAGGCGTGATGCAGGGTGCCGGTATCGTAGCCGGTGTCATATCGCTGCATCAGCTGCACCCATTCATGGACGATGGCGGGCTCCAGCCAGCAGGCGTAACGGCTCATAGCGTCCCAAAGCGGTGTCGGGATTTGAAACGTGCCGAAAGATGCCAGCGTTGCACTATCAAGTCGAACAGCCTGTTCTCGGACACGCATGCCCTGATACTGTCCTTCAAAGACCGGGCGCTGGCTGCCAGGCCAGGTAATAAAATGCGAGGGCATTTTGAGAATGGTCTGGCAAGCATCACGCAGCGCGCGCATCACACTGGCGGCGCATTGAGGATCAAGGAAAGCCGATCCTATCCGCAGATCATGGGGTGACAGTTGCCGAAGGCGATAGAAATCATCCTTGGCAAAGCCATAGCCTTTTTGGCCAGGTGATTGGCGCAGGTCACGCTCGATTAACAGGGGCCGGTATAGCTTGATCCAGAAAAGCCCTACGGCGCCCAGTGGCACCGTGACCCATTCATCCGTACGCGATATTACGATTCCTGGCGCGCTATCTGCCAGGCGTGTCAGCGTGCGCAAAAGCCCCAACTTGTAAGATGAGGCCTTATCATCGTTCACGATAATATGGCGTAGTGACGGCAGAGCACCGGTGCCATCATCAGGGAGCCGGAATACACGTAAGTGCCAAGTCACGCCTTCTCGACCCAGCTGATCACCATTGTGGCTCGCTTGAACCGGTAACAGTGCAAGGTTTTGTGCCCAGCTATCCAGCACGCCCATCTCGACCGGATGAAATTGGCGGGAATCGTTATTCGGGCCTTCGCGAAAGGTCATCACCAGATGCCCGCCCGGTGCTAGCAAGGAACTCAACACACGCAAAGCGCGTTGCTGATCCTCACCAGGCAAATGCATCCAGACGGCGGACACCAGAATCAGCTGAAAGCGTTGCGATAGCTGACGTACAGAGTTCAGGGTAGGCAAGCTATCTTCCAACCAGCTGACGTCCAGACCGGCTGTCGTGGTTTGCCCCAGGGCGCGGAGCTTATCAGCCGGTTCAACAGCGACCACCTGCCACCCCCGTTGAGCCAGTGCCTTGGCATCACGCCCGCTGCCTGCTCCAATATCCAAGGCTAACCCGGGTTGATCCGGCAGATGATGCAGCCACTCGCTATGAACCTGCTCAAACTCCAGCGATTGATATTGTTCAAACAGACGCTGAGCATGCTCATCATAGAAATGTGTAGATTGAGGCGTCGCCATGTCCGATCCCTGGTTTGCCGTTGTAAGCCAATGCAATGACCATAGCATTTTTCTGTTGAGCAACAGAATGCGTCAGTTCAGGAAATGGCCGCTATCGGCCAGGTACTAGAGCGGATCCTGGAGAAGATCGAAGCGGAGATCACGCTAGGGACATTTGATTATGGTCGCTACTTTCCGGATAGCCCCCGTGCTGAAAGCCTGAGCAAGCGGGCCTTGACCAAAGCAGGTGGTTACCATGCGTCACCCTTGCTCAGAGAATTTGCGGAAACCTGGTTTGCCGAGAAAGAGATCGAATGGCGTGAGTCGCAAATCGTGACGGTACGGGGCTGCCTGGATCAACATATTCTTCCAGCGCTAGGCCATAAAGAGGTCGCCAGCATCACCCGTGCAGAGATTCTTGAGTTCCGAGCTTCCCTCGCCAAAGTGAACACTCGGGGCGGCAAGAAGATCTCTGCCAGTCGTATTAACCACATCATGACGCCATTGCGCATGATGTTGAATGAGGCCGCCGACCGCTATGAGTTTAGCTCACCGTATCGCGGGATTAAATCGTTGAGTGTGCCACGCACCGATGTTGAGCCATTTTCGCTGGATGAGGTGCAACAGATCCTCGACAACGTACGCGATGACTTTCGCCAGTACTACATCGTGCGTTTTTTTACTGGGATGCGTACCGGGGAAATTGACGGCCTGATCTGGGAAAACGTGGACTTTAATCGTCGTCAGATACTGGTGCATCAGGCTCTGGTGCGTGGGCAGATTGTAACTACTAAAACCGATGGGTCGTACCGGTCAATTGATATGTCACAACCGGTCTTTGATGCCCTCAAGGCGCAGTATGCGGTGACGGGCCGAACAGGGCTGGTGTTCACGACACGCAATGGTACTGCACTATCACATCAAAACGTGACCAAGCGCATCTGGTACCCCTTGCTCCAATCGCTGGGCATGAAAAAGCGCCGGCCCTATCAGACTCGCCACACCGCTGCCACGCTCTGGCTGGCCGCTGGTGAAAGCCCTGAATGGATTGCCCGACAGATGGGCCATACCACCACGGAAATGCTCTTTCGTGTTTATTCACGCTTTGTGCCAAACCTGACACGTCAGGATGGCTCAGCATTTGAAAAAATGCTCAACAATAAGCCGCGTGCTAAGGAGGCTTGCCATGTCGAAAAGTAATGATCTAATGATGACTCGCGATGAAATCGAACAGTCACTTCGCTCGACAATGGCGATTCAGGCACGCCGTCGCCTGGAACGGAAACTGGCTGAATCCCTTGCTTTGGCGATGAACCTGAGCAAAGGGACAGGGTTAGTGATGTGCCTGGGAGATGGGCGTGAAACTAGCAATGTCGAAGCGCTGACGACTTGGGTGGGCGAAACGCTTAAGTTAATGGGCCTGGAGCCTAACCGAAGTGCTATTCCGCCGTTGCTGGTGGAGTTGGAACGGACGTTAATGGCATGGGAGGGTCAAGCATGGCAATAAACCAGCCTCGGACGACAGAAACATCTGGGCTTACCTATACAGGGGAGTTTTATGTCGCCGGTGTGGAAGGCCCAGAGTGGTTGATGGATCGACGTTTCTGGTCACTGTATGTCATCGGCCCAAAAGGCAACTATGAATTTTACTTGGCGGAGCGCCATCTTAATGAAGCGGGGCCGCCTCATATGGGGTAGCGTTTACTGGTTACCATTCAATGGTGCTCTTTTGTCAGTCGCAAACTCTGCTTTATTACTGCATATGAGTTGCTGAGCGACTAGCTTGGAAGCAGTAGTAGCGGATTTGATCCCCAGCGTCTTTTATCAGGGCGGTGGGGTTTTTTATGTCGGACGGTACCGAGCCTGGGGGGATGAGCGTCAAACCTGAGCAACGTCGCGGTTATGTATCCTCTGTCAGCCCCAGTACCAGCATCACCATAAAGGCGGCAAACCGGACAGCCTCCCAAAGGGGCTGTTGCCCATCTGAATAATGGCCTCGGGTAATTCTCAGGTTGGCGTTGCCGTACCAGTGACGCGTGCGGCCTGAGCGAGTGGGCGTTGGCTTTAGATCAATACGCTGGTGGGGAATACCGGTGGCTTTGAACCAATGTGCTTTGATGCTTTTTTCCATTGCGGCTGCCTCCACCTCGACAACGAGGTAAACATGCTGAAAGCAGCGCAAAGGCCGCAGGATTTCGCGGACGTAGTTAATGGCATCTGCATCGGGCAGCTCGATTTGGCCGGTGCTGCGCTGCATATGGCGCTTCAATGTCAATAAACTGGTTTCGGCAGTGTCGGGCTGATTCTGGTACCAATTGAGCAGATGATGATAGAACTGACCGGCTTCTTTCAATACGGCTGGCTTGATGGGAGGTGCCATGCAGCGTTTGAGTTCAGGTAGATAAATCCCCGTGGTGTCTTGGTGACTTTTGCAATCAATAACGCGACGGCGGCTAAAACGTGGTGTGTGGCGACGTGTTTGGCGCAGCATCAGCGCTTCGCCATGAACCATCCAATGCCTGAGTTCCTCGGGCTGCATTGCAACGCGCTTTGCCGTTTTTGATATCGCTTCCTCCAGCGATAACCTATTACTTTCCTGTTGTTCAACGAGCCTCAGGCATTGATAAATGCGTATCGCATCTGGCCAGGGGGATACGGTTGAAGTCATGCCATCTAATGGGTTGATGTTGGGTTTCTGATAAGGCCTTGCGTAGGTGGCCAAAGGGTCGCTTGCCGTAAAGCCGTTCCATTGTTTGGTTAAATAGGACAAGAGTTCTCCTGCTAGCAATTTACCGGTTAATCCGCGGCGGTTGTGCCAGCTGGTCAGCGCTGTCTCGGAAGGCATATTCAGTAACCGCTGTTGTTGATCATTACTGAGCGCTGGGTTGGCGTGATCTTTCAGCGTGCATCCGAGTATCCAGTCGAGCAGATGAGTGTATGAGCGAAGTGTTTCCTTCGGGCCGGCATGGCCTGCCCATAACGCCAGTTGCCAAAGTCGTTTGCGTGAAGGTGTATCCAGGGGAGCCAGTCCTGCGCGTTTTGATACGTCGGTGGTTGTATTGGGAAGGGCAGTATCGCCGCTATCATCCCGTTGCCAGGCATCCGGTATGAGCGCCATTGGCGAGTCTTCCAGTAAACGGAGCAGTGTCAACGTCACAAAGGTGTGGCGTAAATGGTGATAGCGCACATGCTCATCGCCCGTGGCGGCTTTGAGTGCTACCTGTATGGGCCGAAATAACTCCGCATTGCCAAGCGGTAAATGGGCGAGGTCAGGGCGATGGAACAAGGGCTGATGGCTAACAGCTTTGGTTGTGGCTGCAGCACGTTGGTGTTTTACCCACTCAATTAGTCGTTCTTGCTCTTGTGGCATTAACAGCCACAAGGGCAATCGCCGAGTGGCTGAAGCGCTTTTCCCGTCATGAAATTTATTGGCACGGACAATGATTTCACCAAAAGTGACGTCTGAATGCTCAAGGGTTGCAACATCGCGGATCAGCAGAGAAGCGCACTCATTGCGCCTGAGCCCGAGTCGATAGCCCAGAATCAGCCCCAATGCCTGCATCTTACGAAACACGTCGGGCTGATCAGATGAATCGATCAGCGTCAGTGCGCGGCGAAACTCGGCAGGGGTCACAATGTTGACATCCACACGACGCAAGGGTCGGCCTGGTGTCTCGAATTCAATGTCAGGGATGGCGTAATGTTGGCTGATAAAATGATGGAAGTCGTTTAAGCGATATTGACGTGTAATGCGGCTACTCGTCGTTCGTGCCTCTTCGAGAACATGGGCATAGAGCTTCTCCCAATCACTCGCGGTGTCAGTCCCCAGCCGATCAACCATGTGTTCATGGGCAATCAGAGAGCATCCAATGGCACTGAGATAAGTGGAAACGCTACTAATGGCAAGCGAAGTTTTGACTCGACCACCTCTTAAAATCAAAGACTTACACCAATTTGCCAATAATGTCAGCATAATGCCATTTTCTTCCGGTGCCGCAAGCAGCTGATCAATCCTGGCGAGTGCTGTCTTTCTTGTCGTTTTCGTGGATTTTTTGGCAGACACACAGGCTTGGAGCTGCCTAAAACGTTTCAATTGGTCAGGACAGTGAAAGCCGGGTGACGGTAACGAGTTAAACGCCAGATCCATTACTTCATCTTCTTCCTGGGCTTCTGGCGCGCCTGATAAGACGCTTCCATGGTTAAGTCGCCTCCATGTTGATGGGCATAACGACGCCGTCATGTCTTGCTGATTGGCAAACTGAATCAGTAAAGGTATTAACTCCATTGATGCCGACGTGTACGCCAATGCCAGCAGCTCTGTCATGTGTCTGCCTTTACGTTTAGGGAAGAGGTGGCGCACGTAATGCATCAGACAGACTTCCGCACTGGCCGTTTTCGGCCAGTGAAGCCCATGCTGTTGGTAGTAGTTAAGCAGCAGAAGCTGACTCACTGGACTTAAAAAGAGTCGTCGGTACTGATAAAGCGCTTCCTGCTCTACCGGGGTGTCGTTAGGCGCTGACACAGCGGATCGTTTGTCCTTTGATGCCTCAGGGCGAAGGTTTTTTGCCAGCGTTAAGTACGCAGAACCTTGCTCATATGCGATGCCGCTGCAGATCGCAGCGGGTAGCTGTTTTAACCAGTCCTTGTTCAATAACGCGCCTTCACGCATCAGCTGAAAGATAAAACGGCCGACTAGCCACTGGTCCTGCGAACAAGACGGTAGCGGCGGTAAACGATACTGGTCGTGAAGCTCAATGGCATTATCCCACTCAGTCAGTTGCTGGAAAGTATGAGTGGTGACCGGCGGGGGCTTACGCGACTGAACAATCATGGGGCTGGGAATGTTGGCCTGCCAATGGCATTCACGCACACCGTGTTCCAACCACTGGACTAAAAAATTATGTTGCAGGTGTAGTTTGTATGGGCTGGTTGATGTTGTATGCAGGCCGTCAAAGAGGTTGCTGATAACTGTATCAGTAAAGACCAGGCCTTCTTCCTTGTGAGCTGCACCCGGCTGAAAGCTTTCTAATTGCTTCAGCGCAGCTGATAAGGCGTTATAGGTATCGCATTGGCGTTGATATTTTCGCCTGGATTCTCCGTCAATACCCTTCTGAACCGGAGGCGTCAGCTGCCCGTCTTTCCAGACGTCTGCCAGCTTCATAACACCGCTCCTTCAATGGCTTTCCAGCCTTGATCAAACATCATTGTTTCAATGGCACTGCCGATTTGTTCCCGGTAGCTGTTTGGGCAGAACGTCGAAAACTCTGCCCAGGGCTCCTGCCCAGCATCCCAGTGCCCCATAAAGGCATCGACAATCTCAGACGAGCAGCCTGACTCCTTTAAATAAGTGTGTAAAAAATGTCGATTGATATTCAGTGGCGGTGAGCCCGGCCAGGCCAGGTGCTCCTCCAGTACCTTTGGGGTAGCTTCCCTGGGGGCGTCGTATGCATTCAGGAAAAAGAAAGGCGTTGCCCATTGCTGTTGGAAAAACAGCGACAGCCGGCTCAGGATCGCCTCGCGATGACGCTGGTAATGATGTAGTTGCTGGATGACAATCGCAGGCAAGGGTAAAAAACGTGCATGGCTTTGTACATCATCGGTTTTATCCGCAATGACAATGATCCCTCGTTTCAGTGATACTTGTCTCCATTCGGGCAACGGGTCGCGGATACAGCGGTATCCGGTGCTGAACATCAGCATGGCAATCGTATAGGCTGTATAACGGTTGTGAAAATCCACGCTCATCTCAAATAGCGACTTGTCGCTTTGGAGGATCCTTAAGCGGTTCTGCATGTGGTTTACTAACCGTTTAACATAGCCTTTTAAGGCTCTTCGTCGTTGGGTGTGGAATTCGCCCCCTGAGCTGAGCCAGAATATTGCCTCCATATTAGCAGGAGGTACGACATGGACGGCACCCAGATTTTAACACTCGGCCTTGGCCTGGAAGCGCCCTGGATTCTCAAGGATCAGCACCTGGATACCGCTGCGTCGCCTCACCGCCTGGAGCTGTATGTCGAGGCGGAGCGTGGCAGCCTCTATCCCTGTCCAGAGTGCGGTAAGGCCTGCCAAGCCCACGACTTTGCTGACAAAACCTGGCGACATCTGAACTTCTTTCAGCACCATTGTTACTTGCATGCTCGCGTCCCTCGTACAAAGTGTCCTGAACATGGCGTCAAACGCATAAAGGTGCCCTGGGCGCGGCCCGGCAGTGACTTTACCCTGTTGTTCGAGCAGGCGGCCATGTCGCTCGTCAAGGAGATGCCAGTGCTGGCTGTCTCCCGGCAGTTGGAGATTTCCGACAAACGACTATGGCGCATCGTGCACCACTACGTGAACCGCATGCTGGGAGAGCTGGATCTGTCCAATGTGACCATGGTTGGCGTGGACGAAACCGCGTCCCGACGCGGGCATCGTTACGTCACCGTGTTCCTCGATATGCAGCGCAAGCAGGAACCGGTGATTTTCGCTGTTCCAGGCTGCGGCAAGGACACCATCAAGGCGTTCAGTGCCTTCCTGGCGGCTCATGGTGGCGATGTGGACAATGTGGTCGAGGTTGTCTGTGACATGTCACCTGCTTTCCTTAGTGGCGTCACCGAGTCTCTTCCCAAGGCGGAGGTAACGGTCGACTGGTTCCATATCGTGCAGACCTTCACCAAGCGACTGGACGAGGTGCGCAAGAAAGAACGCCGCGAGCAGAAACACCCCAAGTCGCTGCGCTGGGCACTGTTGAAGAGCCTGGAAAATGAGAACCACACACCTAAACAGATATCGGCACTTCAGGAGCTGGTTGCCGATCAGAGCGCCACGGCCGATGCTTGGGTGATCAAGGAAAAGTTAAGCTGGATCCAGAAAGCGTCAACGCCCAGGGCAGCGCGTTGGCGGATCACGAACTACCTAAAAATCATGAAAGCAGCAGTTTCTGAGAAGCCTCTACTGAAGCCGATGGGGAAAGCGCTGGAGACACTTGAGCGACACGCTAAAGCGGTAGTCAGGCGCTGGCACTCGGGGCTGACAAACGCGCGACTAGAAGGAATGAACGGCCTGTTTCAGGCGGCTCGTTCACGTGCACGGGGCTACCGAAATGAAGCTAATTTCATTGCTATGATTTACCTGATTGGTAGCCCGGTGGGCCGCCTGCTTGATCAGGCCAAATCCACATGAAATGACGAAGAGCCAGTTTTAAAGGTGGTATACGCCGAAAGCAGAAAAAGGCAGCACTGGATGAAAGCTATTTAGCGACGATATTGGCTGGGTGAAATCTTTCATGCGTTTGCCCTGCCTCTGGAATGCGCTGCTGACCATCGCTCGTCATGCTACTCTGCTTCTATAGCATTAACAGGGACGCGTTATGGCCACTCAGCATCATGATACGGGGTACAAGGAGCTGTTCAGCCACCCCGAGTTCGTTCAGCAATTGATCGAAGGGTTCGCCCCGCCCGAGATTGCCGGGTTAATGGACTTCACCACGCTTGAGAAAAGAAACGGCCACTACATCACGCCGCTGTTCGAGGAAAAAATCGAAGACGTGGTATGGTCGGTGGAAATCACCTGGCAAGGTATTACGCAGCGGGTGTTCCTGTATATTCTGTTGGAGTTTCAATCCTCGGTTGAGCGCAGCATGCCGATTCGGCTGATGCACTACGTCGCCTGCTTCTACAGCGACCTGCTCAAACAAAAGGCCGTTACGCCCAGCCAAGGGCTTCCGCCGGTGTTTCCGGTGGTGCTGTACAATGGCTCAAAACCCTGGACAGCCCCGCTGGATATTTACGAGATGGTGCAGCCGGAACCGCCGGCTTTCCTGCAGGTCTATCAACCGCGTCTACGCTATTTTCTGGTTGATGAAGGGCGCTATACTAATGAAGAATTGGGCTTGCGCCAGACGCCCCTGAGTGGTGTATTCGGTGTGGAAAACGCCGGAGAAAGCTGGGAAGCCCTACAGAACGCAGTAGATCGGGTCGTCGCCATTATTCAGGCTGACACCAATAAGGAACGCATCGACCGGATTATCACCCGCTGGCTCAAGCGGCACCTGTACCGGCTGGGCGCGGAGGTCAATCTGGATCGGCTCGACAGCCTGATGGAGGACAAAGACATGTTGGCAGAGAATTTATAGAAAATCTGGTCAAGAAAGAACGCCTGGAAGGGCGTCAAGAAGGACGGCAGGAAGGCGAGCGATTTGGCATTCAGAAAGGGCGCTTGGCTGAAGCGCGTGAGGTGGTACGCACTCAGCTCGCCTTCAAGTTTGGTGAGGTGCCTGACTGGGTAGAAGCACAGCTATTGCAAGCCGATCATGACCAGCTAAAAGGCTGGATGCGTGACGTGCTGTTCGCCAATCGCCTGGATGATATGTTCAAGCGCTGAGCCGTTGTAAGCTTTACTGCATCACAATAAAGGTGTCAGCGTCTCCACCTCAAACGCCACGATCTGGCGCTCTAAATTGGAAAACTCCACACCCACCAAGTGAATCGGCTTGCCACTGGCACGGTATTTATCGGCATAGCCTTTGGCTTTGATCTGCTCCAGCGCCTTGCCCTGAGGTTCCTGCTCGACCACTTTGAATTCAAACATATAGAGTTGGCCACCGAAGTCGACACTCATATCGACCTTACCGTGGCTGCTGGCATCTTCGACAGTGACGCCTACCCCCAGGGCAGCAAAATGACTGTAGAAAACGCTGGCATAATGGCCTTCGTATTGGGCAATCGGGTTGTTGCGATACCAGTCATGGGGAAGGCCAGCGAAGAGGGCTTTCAGGTGCGCTTCTAGTGCATTGATGTCATGTTCATGCAGTACCTTGAACAGCGCTAGCTGATAGGTCTGTGCGTCGCTATCCTTCAGACCCAAAACGGGGAGTAGAAACTCGTTCAGGCTGCTTTCCACTTCTCGGTTGGGGAAGCCCAGTGAATAGAGCCGATAGCCCACCATCGGTTCCTGTACATCCTTGATAGTGATATAGCCGGTCTGGAACAGCAGTGCTTCGGTGGCAATATCCTCTACATCAAATCGCCCCAGCAGCTGTGCCTTGGCCTGAAGTTTGCTGAGCTGCGGCGTAAAGACACCGCGCTCCTTTAGCAGGTTAACCAGAAATGTGGGCGTGGCGCTTTCAAACCAGTAAGGGCCGAATTCGCGCTCTTCGAGCAATAGAAGTACATCAAAAGGGTTGTAAACACTCGAGACGTCTTGCCCTCCCCAACGGTAGCCGTTATACCAGCGGCGGATCTCTTCGCGGTCAAGGCCGGGGAGCTCTGGTGCAAACACCGTATCGATATCGTGATCGGTATAACCGCAAATGGCGGCATAGTCGGGAGAAAGGGTAATATCCCTAAGGTTGTTAAGCCCTGAAAACAGGCTGACCTTGCTGAATTTGGAGACGCCCGTCAGCAGCACGAAATGCAGGTGCGGGTCGGCGTCCTTGAGCACGCTGTAGAGATTTTTCAGCCCCTCGCGCAGTTCGCGGGCCAGCTCAGGGTTGAGCAGGTTATCCAGAATCGGCTTGTCGTATTCGTCGATGAGTACGGTAACGCGTTGGTCATGGGCACGGTGAGTACTTTCAAGCAGGCTGGCAAAATCGTCAGCTATCCTTTCTGGTGGTGCGGAATCAATCCCTAGACGGTTGCGCTGCTGCTGCAGTTGAAAACGAATGTTCGCGTCCAGGTCTTCGCGGCTGTTAACCACGCCATTAGAGAAGCTGATGCGTACCACTGGGCAGTGGGTTTGCCAGTTCCATTTGTCGTGGATATAAAGCCCTTCAAACAGTGCCTCTCGGCCTTCGAACAGGCAGCCAAGGGTATCCAGCAGCAGGCTTTTACCAAACCGGCGAGGACGGGAAAGGAAGTAATAACCGCCCGTTTCTGCGATGTGGTGAATCAAGGGCGTTTTATCAACGTAGTAATAATGGCCCTTGCGTAACTTTTCGAAGGACTGGATGCCAATGGGTAGTGTCTGACGGTGCGTGACTGGCATACAGGCCTCCCGGAATGCAGGGCAGAGAAAAACAACGAATGATGCGATGGTAGCCAGTCTAACATGCCGCTGAATTGAGGGAATGAAGAAGGCTCTTTATCCATCTGTTGGATAATCCAGACGGCGTTGTGCTGAATGGCCGAGGGTCAAAAATGTCCAAAAAAGGGACATCTGAAAATCACGCTTGTGCCAGCCTGGCGGATCAAAACGTAGATGTATCGGTGTTAAGCGGTGTGCCCAAAAAACATGTCACGCATATCATATTGGCTGTAACTGGCTGTTATGTTGTGTTTTTTTAAGTTTTTGCGTCGCTTCTCCACCAGTGTCTTTGCGCTGCGCAGCTGATTGGAAACGGCCCCCGAAGCCGAGGGTCTCAGGCTCGAACCCTGCTTTTGCGGTGGAAGTGCTACACGAACGGTTTGTCGCGATGAAACTGAGCCTCAGTTTTGAGGATTTCGGTGCTTTCTATAACCGTCATAACCGTCAATCGGAATGGCACGATGAACTGGATAACGCCAGCGCTTCAACACGCGATAAATTGCGGCAGGTCCTGTTCAGAATGCTATGGGAGGCTGGGTTGTTAGCTTGGGATAAACCATCAATTTGCTACTGCTAAGCCCTCTTCAGACACCGAACGATGCCATCAGCCCTTGGCGCCCTTATGACGCGTGTGGCCAGTTTTTAAGTAACTCTACGGCGCCATCGGGCAGCACTGGCCGGCTGAATAAGTAACCTTGAACCACATCGCACCCGAAGGCCTGCAATATGGCGCGCTGTTGCTCGTGTTCGACCCCTTCGGCAACGACCTTCAAACCCAAGCCATGGGCAATGTGGATGATACCACCGACAAGATTGGCAGCGCGCGCATCATGGGTAATGTTATCGATGAAGCTCTTGTCGATCTTGAGAATGTCGAGCGGCAAGTCCTTGAGCTTACTCAGTGACGAATAGCCGGTACCGAAGTCATCCAGAGCAATGGTGATGCCATGGCTGCGGAACTCACACATGGCCTGAATAGACTTGTCGACGTTGGCCAGGATGCTCTCCTCGGTGAGCTCCAGTGTCAGACGCTCGGGGGCCAGGTGATGCTCCTCCAGGGTACCCAGTACGCGATCAACGAACCCGGGTTCATGGAACTGACCGGGAGGAATGTTGACAGCGATCCTCAGGGACGGATCACCGGGCCGGAAAGGCCATTTGGGCACTTCCCCACAGACCATCGTGAGCGACCATTCCGTCAATTGACGTGACAACCGAGGGTCTTGCTCGGCAATAGGTACGAAGTCCGCGGGGCTCACGTGGCCAAGTTCAGGATTATGCCAGCGTGCCAGCGCCTCAAAACCCACGATACGGCTACCGTCGACGGTTATCAAAGGCTGATAATGCTTGATCAGTTCCTTATTGTGGAGTGCAACTTCTAGATGTTGCGCGATGGTGTGTCGGCGCAGCGCCGTTTTCTCTACCTCGTGACTGAAAATATACATTCCTGCATGGGATTTCGGGCCATCCATAGAGGTTCTTGCCCTTTCCATCAAGTCGTTAGGCGTCTGACCATCCAGCGGAGACAAGCTGATACCGATATCGATATCGGGCCGAATCATCATCTCTTCCAGCTCCATGGAGCTAGTCAACTTATTGGCGATGGGAGTGATCACGTCAAAAAGGTTGTACAACGATGACAGGTGTATCACTGCACCAAACTGGCTTTGACTCAAGTGGCCGGCGGCTAGCACCTTAGTGTCGTCGGCGATCAAACGATCAGCGAAGCAGCGCAGGAAGGCGTTGCAGGTAGGTTGTCCATGGACCTGTTTGATCTCGTCGACCTTATTAAGGCGTAGGTGCAAGATGGCGAGATGCTTTTCTTCCTCTTGCGACAGGTGAATCAGGTGTTTGAGAGTATTGCTGAACAGCTTCGTGTCGGGGAGGCCAGTGACCTTATCGTGATGGCTGATCTCTGTACCCTTCTCGTCGGAGTCGCCCGGAGCAGCATGGTTGTGGTTGATCAATTCTTGGACTAGAAGGCTGAATGTCTCTAGCCAGGAATACTGCTCACGTGAGAGATAGCGAGACTGGGTGTCCATTATGTATAGGGTACCCAAAGGCTGGCCGGTGGGGCCACGCAGGACAATACCCATGTAAAAGCGAATAAAAGGGCTGCCCACCACGATGGGGTGATCGCAGAAGAAGCTATTTTCCACAGTATCGGGGACTTCGAGTACGTTCCTATCAAGAAAATGGGTGCAGAACGATTTTTCGCGGGGTGTTTCAGACACCCCTATCCCGACAGAGGATTTGAACCATTGACGGTTCTCGTCGATCAGGGATATGGCGACCATAGGTACGTTGAAAATCTCCGCGATGAGCTTCGTGTAGCGATCAAAATACTTATTTGGTGGGGTGTCCAGGATGTTGAGAGTGCGAAGTTCAGCCAGCCGCGCCTCCTCGTTAAAGGGTTGGCTTTCATTCATGAGCGGCGCGGCGATGACGCTGGATTGTTTCATGACCCTCTCTTTAGGTAGTGTACGATGCCTTGGGCACCAATGTTCTATTCAAGAACAAGAGCTTTACTGGTCGAACCGGCTTATTGCCGGTAAACAAAGCTTCTATGTACGCTATCGCATTAATTACCTCGATGTATGTTCTCTACCGTACAGAGTGGTTTGTTTTCTATGTTGATGTACCTGGCGTGATGGGAAAAAATACTTAAGGCAGTCAGGTGTTGAGGCAATTCGAGCCTATAATAATGACGAGGAGCGATGCAGGTCGGGCCGATCAGGGCCGAGCAATACGCGGAAATTGTTTGCCGACAGCGGCTTGCTCAACCAGAACCCCTGGGCACCATCGCAGCCTTGTGATTTAAGATGGTTCAACTGCGCCAGAGTTTCCACGCCCTTAGCATTAACGCGCATGGAAAGGTTCTGGCCAAAATTGATCAGCGCCTTGATGAACACGGCGTCTTCGGGGTTATTGAGCATGTCATGCACAAAACAGGGCGCAAGGTTGACCGTATTGATGGGATAACATTGCAGCTGCTTCAGGCTGACACGCCCGTCACCGAAGTCGTCAATGGCAATGCGTATCCCCATGCGGCTCAACTCGACTAGTGTTGATACTGAGTCGTCGTTATGAAGGTGCACAAGGCTGCTTTCGGATACCTCAATCTCTAGAAAATGAGCATCCAGCTCCGTCTGGTTCAATATCTCCGCCACCTGGGCAGGTAGTGACTTGTCGCGCAGCTGCATCGCGGACATATTCACTGCGATGGGCACGATATCGCCCCCTTCCCGCCGCCACGCCTGCAACCGGCGGCAGGCGTCGCTCAGTACCCAGTAACCGATAAGTACTATCAGCCCGCGGGCTTCCGCCGCGGGCAGAAAAGCTGAAGGCTGCATGAGCCCCAGCGTCGGGTTGTGCCAACGTATTAACGCTTCGGCGCTCGCCATCGTGCCGGTGGCGAGGTCTATCCGAGGTTGGAAGTCGAGAAACAGCGCGTCTGTCTTCAGCGCCAGGTACAGTTGGGATTCCAGATGACTGCTTTGCGTCTTTTGGACGTTCATGTCAGCACTGAACAGCTGGTGCTTGTTGCGACCTTTTTTCTTGGCGTGATACATCGCCGTGTCGGCATTATTGAGCAAGGTGGGCTCATCACTGCCGTGATCAGGGTAAAGACTGATCCCTATGCTTGCGGTAATATGCAGCTCGTTATGGCAGATGTGGAAAGGCTCGGCTAGCGCAACAAGAATTTTCTCCGCCACGCTGACGGCGTCTTGGGGCTTTTCAATGTCGCTCAGCAGCACCACGAACTCATCGCCCCCTTGGCGACATATCGTATCGGTATTACGAACACTTTGGCTGAGGCGCTCCGCCACCGACTGAAGAAGAAAATCGCCGATGGCATGACCGAGTGAATCGTTAATCGCTTTGAACGCATCAAGGTCCAGGTACAGCAGCCCGACCTGCTGATGATGGCGTTTTGCCAGACCCATCGCGCGGGAAAGGCGCTCCGAGAGCAGCACACGGTTGGGCAGCTCGGTGAGAGCATCGTGCTGCGCCTGGTAAGCCAGCTTGGAGGAATGAGTGGGCGAATGGCAGGCATCATGAAAGACAATCACCGCGCCTTGAAGGAAACATTCCCGGTCGTGGATGGGCGCCGCTGAATCTTCGATCAACAACTGGCTGCCGTCCTTGCGGATCAGCATACAATCCATGGCCAGCCCGACGGTTCGGTTCTCCTCCATGGCTCGCTTTGCCGGGTTAATGGCGGTCTCCAGCGTCTGGCCATTGATAAGCATCAACACCTGATCCAGTGGCTTGCCGATGGCATCGTGGCTTGCCCAGCCCGTTAATGACTCCGCCACTCGATTCAGATAGGTGACGTGCGACTCCAGATCAGTGGTAACCACAGCGTCACCGATCGAATTCAAGGTGACCTGAGCCCATTCTGTCGCGGTCTCCAGGGCGGCTTCGGCCTTGCGCAGGCGTGCGTACGCGTCCTCAATGTGCTTATTTTCAGCACTTTCATCATCACCCTGAGCATCGCCGCTATCGCATTTAGTGGATCCCATGATAACGCTCCTCTGCCCTTCAATAGGGGCGCTTGATGACACGACGTGCTTTATTATCATCTGCAAGCTCGCATCTACTATGGACTTTTCTCCTGATTATCCGCTGCCTGTGCCCGTCAAAATTCCGAAACCGATACGTGAACCTTGACGATATTGACATCTTATCGTGACCTTAAGGGCATCAAGCGCGACGTTTCTGTATGCAACCGTACACAAAGTACTGTTTTCGTTTTCAATGTAGTTATCGAGGGAAGGCCTGAGAATTGGAGCAGGGTTAGCTTGCATAAACGAATACTAGAGACAGTGGGCGAAAGTGATTATTTTGGAGGGTGGCGCTACGATTCCTGCAGCGCAAAGTGCAACGTCCTGTTTAGGCATCTCCGTTGCTACACTTACGTTCATACTAGTCAGTAAATCCGCCGCCGACTGTGCGTTGGCGAACATGTAAGGGATTAATTTTTCGCACCACTCAACAGGCTAATTTGACGCTCCCGGTAGCGGTTTCCGTATGGATCCACGCACGCTTATGTGTGTTAGCGTACAGAATTTGCCTTATATCGTTCTATACTTGGATTGTGTATAGCTGTGAGTTTGAGATACCCGCATTTAGTACCTGACATCATTAACGACTAGTGAGCATTGCGATCAGAATTTGTGCGACACAAAGCGACAAGGATAAATCATCAATGCTGGAGCTAACTCTTCTACAGCAAAACGTGCTGCTTGGCCTGCTGCCGGAAGACGAACTTGAAAGACTGTTACCGCATTTTGAGGAGGTAACGCTGACCCTAGGCCAGTCGCTGTGCGAGTCCGGCCAGCAGATGAGTCATGTCTACTTTCCGATAAACTCTATCGTCTCGCTGCTGTGCGTGATGGAGGATGGCGCCTCGACGGAAATTGCCGTGGTGGGGCATGAAGGGGTCGTCGGCGTATCGCTGTTCATGGGCGGCGAAACCACCCCCAGCCGCGCGATCGTTCAGAGTGCAGGAACGGCCTACTGCCTCAAGGGCCATCTGCTCAAAAACGAGTTCTACCGCGCTGGCCCCATGCAGCGACTACTCTTGCGCTATACCCAAGCCTTGTTGACGCAAATGGCGCAGACGGCGGTATGCAACCGCCACCACAGCGTCGACCAGCAGCTATGCCGCTGGCTTCTGCTCAGCCTCGACCGCCTACCAGGCGACCAACTGGTCATGACCCAGGAATTGATCGCCAACATGCTGGGCGTGCGCCGGGAAGGGGTCACCGAGTCGGCGGGTAAACTGCAAAGAGCTGGCTTGATTTCCTACAACCGTGGACACATCACCGTGACCGACCGGCCCGGGCTCGAAGCGCGCGTCTGCGAATGCTACGCGGTGGTCAAACGCGAGTACGATCGCTTGCTCAATCATCCAGAGGTGGTTTGAATGACCGCACTTCAAAGCCATCACGATAGCTTTATTTCGCTGATTGTGGTGATCGATCACGACAGTCGGCTGGAAGTGGCAATGGCAGGCTGGCAATGTCGGTGTCATGGTCAAGCGTTAGGCCGAGCCGCTCACGTTCGGCTTTTACCAAACCGTCGGGGGCGGGAGAGGAAGTAGTAGCCGCCCGTCTGTGGGATGGTGTGATAACCCTATGCTGACGCATCCAGCTTTGTGTGGGAGCCGGGTTGAGCAATTGTAACTGATTCGCGACCTTGGGCTGCTCGGCAAAAAGGTTTGGCGGGCAACCGACACGGCTGTTACGGTAAATATTAGAGAGCTTTAGATATTTTAATAATTCCCAAACGAGGTTTTAGAATGAGCCACACACCACATGAGCTTGCAGAGGAATTTCCTGAGCATGCAGAGCGTATCCACGAGCTGAAACAGTCTGATACGCACTTTGCCAAGCTGATAGAGGATTATCATGAAGTGAATCGCGAGATTCATCGCATGGAAACAGAGGTTGAACCCGTCGCTACGCATATCGAAGAAAAAAACCGTAAACAGCGTCTGTTACTTAAAGATAAGATAGCTGCCTACCTGTGATTACTGCTCGGTGGCTGCTGACATTCTCGGGTGGCTGAAACAGGGCCTCTTAGGTAGAGGCCCTAAAGCTCAATGTTCATTAATTTTCAATCGACTTTAATCTTTTGATTCAGAGGGCTTTGTGGCGGTGGTAATGGCGATTACTGTCAATCGTCCGGCAGAGAGTCTTGCGGTGTATAGGGCACGGATTTGAACGCACCTTTGGCGGCGATTGTGTCGTCGGTGATCTGACCTTTTCGGTTCATGCCGTAGGCGCTGAATTCAAAACGCCCTGTTGCCTGTTCGCGACTGATGGTTTCCAGCGCCACGGTGCCTTCCACCTTCCAACTGAACACGAGCGGCTGTCTGCGCTCTTGCGACGAGGCCGCCACCAGTACTGAAACCGGCACAGAATTGGGGCCGACATCAAGTAACCCGTCAGTTACCTCGTAGGTGCCCGGTTTAATCGCATCGCTGAAATGCAGGCCAATAACCACCTGAGAGTTCTCTTCGCCTTCAATAGTGGCATAGTCTGATCCCAAGCTCATGGTTATTTCATAGGGTCCGTCGGTCTCGCTATCGGGTTTGTAGTAGGTGTCATAGGTGTAGATCAGACGCTCGCTCATCTCGCCGCTTTTGACCTGATCGTCGCTGACCTGGGCGTCACCATTGGCCGCGTCGAGGCCCACGGCCTTGGCGGTAACCGCTCCGGTCACTCCGGCGCTGTAATGCTGTGGTTTAAGGCTGTCCAGATCGTCCACTTCCTGAGTATGCCCCGGGCCGCTCACCATGGTTATTACCATTCCGGCTACTAAACCCTGAACGAAAGTGTTCATATCGTCCTCCTTATCCTGGATGAAATTTCAGAAACGCCCACCACTGATCCGCTCGGCTGAGGCGCCCTGAGTTAAAAATGACCTCTTGCCATTCAAGGCGATTAAATCAAAGCTTATCTTTTTTATATCGGTCGTCAGCGTGAAAACTTTATTAGTCGTTCAAAAAAGCCCAGTGCTGTAGGACTAAGTTAACTTATCAAGCCTTGTCGCCAAGGGCGGCAATGTGGGACGGTAGGCGGTCGTGGTTGCCGTACATGAAGTGATTCTGCATGCGCTCGGCAAACAGGGCGGCCTCGGGCTCCCGGCCAACCACCATGGCTACTTCACGTATGTGCATGGGTGCCGCACCGCAGCAGACCCCAAGATAATTGACGCCGCTGGCATAGGCATCACGGGCAAAGGCGCCCAGCTCATAGCGGTTGCAGAACAGCGGGTCCAGGGCGGTCGGGAAGGGGCGCCCGTGGGGTGATGGGCAGCTGCACCCCTGATGATCAGACAGGTTAAAAAAGGTCGGTTCCTGCGCGGTGGTGCGGAAGGTCACCGGCAGTGCGGCCACGTGGCAGGAAACGGCGTCGCGAATCTGCTGGATCCAGGGCAGCATGGTATCGGGGCCTCTGAAACAGTTCAGGCCCACCACGCTGGCACCGTTCTGTTCAAGTGCCACGCAGGTTTCCACAATGCCCGGCCCGTCCATCATGCGGTTTTCGGCCATGGGGGCCAGGGTGATCACCGCAGGTAACCCTTTTGCCTGAATAGCTTCGAGGGCGGCCTGGGCTTCGCCGGCGTAATAGAAGGTCTCGCCGATGACAAAATCAGCGCCTTCTTCCACGGCCCATTGCACCATTTCATCAAACATGGCGCGCACGCTCTGCTGAGAAGCCGGGTCTTCAGGGTTCCAGATATTGCTGTTGGAAATGTTGCCGGCCATCAGGTTACCTTCCTGCTCATCGGCGACTTTGCGGGCAATTCGCAGCGCTGCGCGGTTGAGTGGCTCCAGCTTGTCTTCCTTGCCAATTACGCGCAGTTTTTCCCGGTGGCCGTTGTAGGTGAAGGCCTGAACGATATCGGAACCGGCATGCTGGAAATCACGGTGCAGGACTTCCAATGCGTCCGGGCGCAGCAGTGCCACTTCAGGCACAAACTCGCCCGCTGAAAGATAGCCGCGCCGCTCCAGCTCAAACAGAAAGCCTTCCGCACAGATAAGTGGCCCTTGATCGAGTCGCTGAGTAATAAGGTCGTTCGCCATGAAGAAATGCCTCTGGGGTGTTCCGGGGTTGTCGAGGCATCATTCTGGCAGCCCAATATCAGCCGTGACCAATGAAGGTTTTACCCTTTTACTATGAGTAAAATTCATCTTACTTGTTTTGGTGTGGAAAATTATAAATAGTTGGGAAGGGCAGGCCTGTGATGGCAGTTTGTGAGCAGAGTGCGCTTTACTATCGGTTTCTCGTTCCTCGGCCTGTAGAGTGCTGAGCTGTGGCGTAAACACACCACGTTCTTTTAGCAGGTTGAGTAGAGATTCTTCATCCCTCGCGCAGTGACAATTGATCGTTCAAATCACAGCTGGCTCCATCAATTCCAACCCGTTTTAAAACCCTGAGGCGCCAAAGGTGAACGATCCGCCACTATATTTTTATGTACACTTGGCCCCGCTCCGCTTATCTTCGATGCGATAATGCATACATAAAAGCTACTATATAAGAAGACTGCTTAATAAATTTATCCGATGCCTGCCGGTCAGGCGTCTTTTCTCAATAGACAGTAGATCTCACTGTCATAATTTAGGCGTCTGCTTCAGGGCGCGCTTATAAGGAAACACTCTAAAGAGGGCAAATGGCCAACAAACACGACTACCCGCATGCCAACAGCCATGAACGGCTGCGCCAAAGTGCTAAATATCTGATTGAGCAGGGCGCGACTCCGCGCAATAGCGGGGGCAGCCTCAGCATTGATGCGCTCAACCTATTGTACGAGCGTGCCAGTAACCCTGAATCCGCGGGTGATGCCCTTAAATTGCTGCATGAACTTCAGACCTATCAGGTTGAGCTTGATCTGCTTTATGAGCAGTTGCAGGCCAACGACCAGGAAGTTAGTGAGGAGTTCGCGTATTACCGGTCACTTTATGAACAGGCGCCTGCCGCTTACCTGGTTGTCGCTGCTGACGGCGAGATCATTGAAGGCAATCAAGCTGCGGGTGTGCTTTTTGGCAAACCTCAACAGGCATTGGCCGGTCTTACGCTGGATAGGATACTGGCGCCGGGCCAGGAAAGTGCTGTGCGCAGTCTGTTCAGCAATATCAGGGAACGCACACCAGAGGCCGACAACCTGATGAATGGCTCATGGGAATTGCCGGATCATCGGCGGATCGCTATCAGTGCAAGATTTTCCGAGTCCAGTAACAGCATCCTGTTGATTCTGACTGAAGCTAATGCCTTCTGAAAGGTACTCCGCCATATACTTCGGGAGGTTTTGATGCGTATTATTGGTATTGGCGCTTCCGCTGGCGGTTTGGCACCCTTGGAAGACTTTTTCCATAATACGCCATGCGATACCGGCATGGCTTTTGTGGTGGTGCAGCATCTAGCTCCGGCCGAGAAGTCGTTGCTCGTAGAGCTTTTGCAGCGCTCTACCGACATGCCGGTGCATGAAGCACAGCAAAACATGACAATCCAGGCCAATGCCGTTTACGTGATTCCGCCGAGCCGGGAACTGAGGGTACACAAAGGTGTCCTGAAACTGGCTAAGCCTGTGGAGCCCCGGGGCCACCGCTTGCCCATCAACGTGCTGTTTTCATCCTTGGCCAGTGCCGAAAATGAGCGGGCCATTGCCGTCGTCTTATCCGGCATGGGCTCGGATGGCACTCTGGGCTTACAGGCCATCAAGGCAACCGGCGGGCTATCAGCGGTGCAGAGCCCGGAGTCAGCCCAGTTTGATGCCATGCCAAAGAGCGCGATAGAGGCGGGCTGCGACGATATCGTGGCACCCAGCGATGAGTTGCCAGGACGGATACTGGCGTATGTCCGGCGTGTTCCGGAGCCGGATGAGCCGGATACCGTGCATGAACGCTTTGATTCCATACAGGGCCCAAACAAATCATTGGAGCGTCTGGATCCACTTATCAGCCTGCTGCAGGCACAAACCCGACACGACTTTTCCTTGTACAAGCCCACCACGCTCAATCGTCGGATCGAACGTCGGATGGCGATCCACGGGATTTCGGAACTGACGGACTATACTCGCTTCCTGGAAAACAACCGTCACGAAGTTCAGTTATTGTTCCAGGAACTGCTGATCGGCGTTACCCAGTTCTTCCGGGATACTGAAGCCTGGGATTATCTGATTGAAAAAGGCTTGCCGGAACTGGTCATCAATTACACGTCAGAGCACCCACTGCGTGCCTGGGTAGTGGGTTGCTCGACCGGAGAGGAAGCTTATTCACTGGTAATGGCGTTCACTGAATCGCTGGAACGAATTCAACCTGGCGCAGAACTGAACCTCAAGGTATTTGCCTCCGACATCAGTCCGGACGCTATTACCACAGCCCGTCGAGGGCAATATCCACTCGATATTGAAAACACTATATCAGAAGAACGGCTGGCCCGCTTTTTCTCCCGACATGAGCATTATTATCAGGTGCAACCATGGGTGCGGGACAAAGTAATGTTCGCTTCCCACGATGTTATTCTAGACCCGCCCTTTACCAGACTGGATCTGATTGCGTGCCGCAATTTACTGATCTACTTCGACCTGACGCTTCAGAGACGGATACTCCCCCTGTTTCATTACAGCCTGCGTCCTGGCGGCCTGTTGATGCTGGGTAGCTCGGAAACCATCGGTCGGCTGACCCAGCTGTTTGAACCGTTAAAGTCCAGAGTGCGTCTTTTCCGACGTAAACCTTTCCAGCCCAACCGTCACTCTGACTTCCTGTTAAAATCTTATCCACCGATGTCTATCCTGCACAAGGAGCAATCCGTGCCATCCAATGAGGTTCCCCAGCAGAACACGATCAGTAACCTACAATCTGCCGTGGACAATGTACTGCTGCAGCTCTTTGCACCGGCCGCTGTGGTGCTCAATGAAGATGCCGATATTGTTTATATCAGCGGACGCACCGGAAAGTATCTGGAGCCCGCAGCCGGAAAAGCTACTTTGAACATCCATGCAATGGCACGTGAAGGGCTACGTGAACCCATCTATCACGGCCTCAAGCAGGCATCTGGTTCAGCCGGACCGGTGGAGCTTACCGGCTTATTAGTCCGGGCCGGTTCGGATACCCAGGCCGTTGATGTGACTATTCATATCCTGGATGAACCCGATGCCCTCAAAGGCAAAACCCTCGTTGTGTTCCGCGATGCACCTGCCTTTGTGACCTCTGAAAACCGAGAGCCTGTATCGACCACCTCCTCGGATCAGGAGGTGCAGATCCAGCAGTATCAAAAGGAAATCAGAACCCTGCGACAGCGGGGGGAAAAAACGCTGGAAGAGTTGCAGGCAACCAACGAAAAGCTTCAATCCACTAATGAAGAGTTGCAGTCAGCTAATGAGGAACTGACCACGTCTAAAGAAGAAATGCAGTCCATGAACGAGGAGTTGCAGACCATTAATGCCGAGCTGGAAACTAAGGTGGATGATCTCGTGCTTGCTCAGAGCGACATGCAGAACGTGCTCAATAGCATCGAGATTGCGATTCTTTTCCTGGATCAAGCGTTGAATGTACGGCGCTACACGGAGCGGACAACCGATATTTTCAGCCTGCGTGAAAGCGACGTAGGCCGTCCATTAAGCGATCTGAGCACCAGCCTTCGCTATCCGGAGCTTCAGGAAGACGCCCGGAAAACACTCGATACCCTGTCAGTCAGTGAAAAGCAGGTCGCCTCCGACGATGACCGCTGGTTTTCGGTCAGAATCATTCCCTACCGCAGGCTGGATAATATGATTGATGGAGTGGTTATCACCCTGGTTAATATTACCGAGACCAAGCAACTGGAATCGGCATTGAGGGATTCCCCCCAGGCCTGAATTGGTTGGCGTCGATAACCTCACGGCGCTGTATCCCAGTCCATGATTAAAATCATTTGGTCAGACCTTGAAGGTTGCATAAAACATTTAAATTTATGGGTGTCTTTGCCTGTAGCGATAGCTATGTTCGATAGCGCACAGAGTTACCATCTCTCCTTGGGACAACATGCACTAGGTTTGGTTATAAATGGGTAACCACGGCATATCGTAACGGTTTGGAGATGTCCCAAATGGACACGGCTCGGCAACAAGAAAAATATCAGTTGGCGTTTGAGCAATCCCGCGATGCCATCATGCTGTTTGCGGAAGACCGTTTTCAGGACTGTAACTCTGCGACCCTGACGATGTTTCGAGTGCCTGATGTGAACACCTTCGTGACTTTCCATCCCGCCGATCTTTCCCCTCTTTACCAGCCTGATGGCCGTCTCAGCAGGGAGGCCGCGGCAGATCACCTTGATGAAGTCATGAGCCAAGGGTGTGCCTTTTTTGAATGGCGCCACCGCACATGGGACGGTGTTGATTTCCCTACTGAGGTCTTGTTGAGTCGAATTGACATGGACAATGGGGCCTTGGTGCAGGCGCTAGTGCGTGACATTAGCGATCGCAAGAAAGTTTATCCGTGCTGGGCGGCAGAAAAGAGCGCAAACGTGGGGCTGAATACCGCTGCGAAAGAAGGCTCCTGGAGAGAGGAGGCAGCCGTGCTGGATCGGGAGGGAAAAGAGACCCCCGTTTCCCAGGTGACTATTGTTCATCGGGATGCCACCGGGGATATACACCAAAGATCCACTTTTCTACAGGATATTTCCAAGCGCCGGAATCTTGAAGACCAGCTTCGACGCGAGAAGGATCTTTCGGAGTCGATTCTGGCCAGCTTGCCAGGGATCTTCTACATTCATGATGGAAAAGGTCATTTGGTTCAATGGAATGATCGGATGGAGACGGTGACAGGGCGTAGTCCCGCGGAGCTTGGTGGCATGGATATCTGCGTGCTTGTCCCACAAGAAGAAAGAGCTCCTATTGGTACAGCCATTGCTAAGACTTTTTCGGAAGGCAGCGCGATGCTTGAAAGCAAGCTGTGCACCGTAAAGGGCGACACCCCATATTTGTTAAGTGGCTTGCGGGTGGAGCTGAACGGTAAATCTTACCTGCTGGGCATAGGGCTGGACATTACCAGGCAAAAGCAGCTGGAAGCGTCCTTGGAGCGGGAGGCGACCACCGATTCCCTCACCGGACTCTATAATCGGCAGCGCTTTGATGTGGAGATGGAGCGCGCGCTGGCTCGCTACGCCCGCTATGTGTCTGAAACTGCTCTGGTGATGATTGATGTAGATCATTTCAAGAGAGTCAATGACATTTATGGACACGACATTGGTGATCAAGTGCTGGTAGACCTGAGCGCGCGGTTGGCCAGACAAATACGGGAGGCTGACTTTCTCGCCCGTTGGGGGGGCGAGGAAATCGTGGTCCTCCTTCCGGAAACCAATCTCACCGAAACCGTCGGAATGGCGGAACGCCTTCGTTGCTGTATTGCAGACGAGCCTTTTCCTGAAGTGGGTAGCATCACCATTAGCCTGGGCGTTACCAATTTCCAGCGTGGGGATACACCTAACACGTTGCTGAAGCGTGCGGACAGAGCCCTCTATGAGGCCAAGGAAACAGGTCGTAACAGGGTCTTGGTCAATAGCAAGGATTCTGACGCTTAACGCTGACACCAATGGTATAGTTTTAACACATAAGAAATAATCACCGCCTTTCTGTGCGTTAGCGCACAGAGTAGGGGTTCTTTTTTTGTATTAATGTCGGCTTTTTAAAGCAGCTGCCTCGCATCGCTTATAGAATATAGGGGTCACCTTGATGCCGTCGACACATGAACCGGGTCAGAATCATCTACTGGCTGCCCTGACAGCATCGGAATACCAGCGCCTGGTGCCTGATCTTGAGCGAGTCGAGTTAAAACACGGTGCGTCGTTGGCCGAGTCAGGTCAGCCAATGCAGCATGTCTATTTCCCCACGGATTCCATCGTCTCACTGCTATGTGTCATGGAAGCAGGCGACTCGACGGAAATTGCCGTTGTCGGGTTCGAGGGAATCGTCGGCATCTCATTGTTCATGGGCGGTGAAACCACCCCAACCCGTGCCATTGTGCAGAGTGCTGGGACAGCCTATCGCCTCAAGGGACAACGGCTCAAGGATGAGTTCTCTCGGGGAGGTCCAATGCAAGGTTTACTGTTGCGTTATACTCAGGCACTGCTGACTCAGATGGCACAGACAGCCGTTTGTAATCGGCATCACAGCCTGGATAAGCAGCTGTGTCGTTGGCTGTTGCTGAGCCTGGACCGTTTGCCGACTAATGAACTGCGCATGACCCAGGAACTGATCGCCAACATGCTGGGCGTTCGTCGAGAAGGCGTCACCGAGTCGGCCGGAAAGCTGCAAAAAGCTGGCCTGATTGCCTACCAGCGCGGCCGTATCACCATTTTAGACAAGTCCGGACTGGAAGACCGGGCATGTGAGTGCTATAAGATCGTCAAACAGGAATATGCCCGTTTACTACCTGACTCATCTATTGTCTGAAGGTGCTTCCTTAGCGTGTGTTTAATTTTCTCGATAGCGTTTGTCTTCTTATGTGCGGTACCGAACAGAGACGACGAAGAGAACAGCACATTATGACTGTGTTAGAGACCATCGACAGGACAGATAAATGTTTTCTTTCCTGATGCCTCTATGACATCGGAATGACACTCTGCTTTTTCTTCCATGTGCCGATGGCCTGTGTTTTAGCGTCAGGAGCAAGTACATGGATACTTCCTCGTTTCCACCGACCAACCAACTGCTCGATAGACTGCCTGACAAAGACAGGCAGCGTTTTCTCGCTGACTGTGAGACCGTCGAAATGACCTTTGCTCAGATACTGGTCGAGCCAGAGGACGCCTTTTCGCATGCATTTTTCCCTCTCGGATGTGCTGTTTCCCTGATTGTGAGGCTGGAAAGTGGCGGTCGACTGGCCGTATCCATGGTTGGTCATGAAGGCATGCTAGGGATCCCTTTAATGCTGGACGAACAGAAAAGCACATTGCAGGTGCTTGTCCAGGAAGCGGGGCTGGCGTTGCAAATACCGGCGGCTACTTTTCAAAAGCATCTGGCTGGCAGTCCTGCCCTTGAGAAACTGATGAAGCACTATCTCAACGTTATTATGATTCAGACACTCCAGTCTGCAGCCTGCATCAATTTTCATGTATTAGAAGCGCGCATGGCGCGCTGGTTGTTAATGGCCCACGACAAAACCTGCGGAAGGCCATTACATCTCACTCACGAGGGGCTCTCCATGATGCTGGGCGTACGTCGTGCCAGTGTCACCAGGGCTGCGCTGGGGCTTCAGGCGCGTGGCCTAATCACTTATCAACGCGGTCTGGTCAGGGTGCAGGATCGTGCTGGTCTCGAAGAGGCTTCCTGCTGTTGTTATGCCGCCGATTGCAAGAGCTATGGCCAAATACTGGAGCAAAACGCCTGATTATCCACGTTGTTGAGATTCGATGCTTGGCAGAACAGACAGAGGTGGAGTTTGTGATCGCCATGGGTAGCAAGCAATCGATCATCACTAATAGGAAGAGCCACAGATGCCTTGCCAAATAAAACAACTGAGTGACGCTATCAGGCAAGCTCAAGATGCCTACGAGAATGCCCAGAAACACGCAAATGCTAGCCTCGCCGCATATCGTGATGCACTAAGAAAAGGTGACGATGAAGCCGCTCAAAAGCACGCTCAGGACGTTGATCGAGCAGAGGCTAGAGCCTTCGGCGAAGCTTACCGAATTGAAACGCTGAAAGGCCAACTCAAAGAGGCTGGATACGCAGACTTGCCAGCGGCTCATCTGGGGCAATAGACGCAAGGAATGAACACTGACTGCATGGAGGTGTTTGGCCCTGATAGGTAAGCTTAACGCACCCCCCTATTCGGGATAGAAACTGCCTCCGCAACCCTTCATCGCGCCATAAGTGAGCGGGCTGAAAAAATATGAGCGATGGTGATATGCTGCCAGACGAGGCGCATGCGGATGCCCGTGATTTTTACTTCATTGTCGAGGTTAACCAATGAACCGTTATCGCGTCATAATCGAGCAGTCCAGCACCAAGCAGGCAGTGGTGAAGGTTATAGAGGCTTTTAACTCGGAAAGTGCCTGGGTGAATGCGGGAGGCATTGCCGATGCATTGTCGTGTGAGCATGGTGGCGAGTTTGAAGTGGTGAACGTGTATCCTGATTTCAGTGCCAGAAAACCGGGCTGATGGAGGATAAAAGCGCGCCTGATTAGCCAAGACTCCAACGGGGAGAGAGGTCGTCACGCCCGCTGAGCAAGCACAGCTGCAAATTCATCCTGGTAGGCTACCTTATGTTCTGCCGGATTGGCGGGAAAGCGTTCCAAGGCCACAGCGAGTTCAAAAAAACCGGCGCCAGGCAGGCCCCCACGGCGACTGACCACCAGGGTTGCCAGCATCGGCCGCCCGGCGGCGACGTCTTCATGCATCAGCGCTTCAAGCGCCAACGCCACGCGCCGAATGGTGCGCGGCGGTGACAGGTCAAGTGCCTCAGCGGCCTGCTGGTAGGTAAGGGGTAACGCCTCGGGCGCAAGCCCTTCGAGATGCCTACGTAGGCGAAGGTTAAGATCGCTATCAGTCGGCATTTTGCCCCCCCCCTTTCTTTATCAGATTTGCGCGGAAAACCCCGTACTTCTAGTGCGGGGATGTAGAGTGCGTCGCCCGTTAGGGCGACTTATTGGGGCGGTTTTGTTCCTCAATGTATTGACGGACTACTGATATAGGCGCCCCACCGACACTTCCTGCAAAGTAACTGGGGCTCCATAGGGCGTTTTTCAGGTATGCCGATTTCGCCAGCTCAGGGTGCAATAGCTTCATACGCCTGCTTGATACGCCTTTCAGGCTGTTCACCAGCTTGGATAGCGCCATTTTTGGCGGGTAGTTCACCAGCAGGTGAACGTGATCCGTCTCGCCATTAAATTCCACCAACGCTGTTTCGAAGTCAGCGCATACCCGCCGAAAAAGCGCTTCGAGGGAATCGAGGTGTTCAGCGTTAAAGATTCTGCCACGGAATTTTGTCACAAAGACCAAGTGGGCGTGAATCATAAAAACGCAGTGCCTGCCCGTGCGTAATTCTTGTTTAGTGTTCATAGGCCAACTATACTCCAAAGCATGAAACAGACCAAGACCCTCAAGGTTCGAGTCAAAGACAAGCACGTCGACCAACTCAATCGTATGGCACGCCGCGTGAACTTTGTCTGGAACTACCTTAACGAACTGAGTTCACGAGCGATTCGTGAGCGAGGTCTGTTTCTATCAGCCTACGATATGCACCCCTACACCAGAGGTGCAGGTAAGGACCTGGGTCTGCACAGTCAAACGTTGCAGGAAGTCGCCCGTGAATACACAACACGCCGCAAACAGTTCAAGAAGTCGCGGTTGGCGTGGCGCAAGTCCGGCGGTGTTCGTCGCTCACTCGGCTGGATTCCAGTGAATACCGGCGCGGCGAAGTGGAAAAACGGTCAGGTGTTCCACAATGGCACCTACTTCAAGGTCTGGGATAGCTACGGCCTTAGCCACTACAAATTCCGTTCAGGCAGTTTCAATGAAGATGCCCGTGGCCGCTGGTACTTTAATGTCGTGGTTGAGGTGGATATTCCGCCTAATAAGGCCCAGGGCGAGGTTGGCATTGATCTTGGCCTTAAAGATACCGCGACATGCAGCGACGGCCAAAAGCTGGAGGCAGGACGCTTCTATCGCGGCTTGGAAGCCAAACTGGCAGCCGCCCAGAGAGCGGGGAACAAGCGGCGTGTGAAAACGATCCATGCCAAGATCAAGAATCGTCGCAAGGATGCCAACCACAAGTTCAGCCGCAAATTGACCCGCCAGTACGGCACTATCGTCGTAGGTAATGTCAGCGCCTCAAAGTTGGCAAAAACCCATATGGCCAAGTCAGTGCTGGACGCTGGCTGGCATCAGTTGAAGACGATGCTGGAATACAAATGCGATCACGCAGGCACCGTCTTCAAAGAAGTCAATGAAGCCTACACCACCCAGACCTGCTCGAATTGTGGCGCACTGCCCAAGGAAAGGCCGAAAGGTATCGCAGGTCTTGGAATAAGAGACTGGATATGCAGCGAGTGTGGTGCCTCGCATGACCGGGATGTGAATGCAGCCCGAAATATCCTGCGTCTCGGGGCAGGACGTTGCCCTCAAGCCGTTGGAATCCCCCGACTTTAGGCGGGGGAGGACGTCAATTCAGGATGATCAGCGTTGCCAGGCCCAGAAAGGACAGAAAGCCAACGACATCGGTCACAGTGGTCAATATCACCGCGCCGGATAAAGCAGGGTCGATTTTTAAACGCTTCAACACCAGGGGAATCAAGACGCCGGCCAGGTTGGATACGCTCATATTGATAAAAATGGCCAGGGTGATAACCAGGGTAACCATGGGATTATCAAACCAGAGCTGGGAAATAGCGCCGACGACGAGTGCCCATATCAGGCCATTAATCATGCCTACCCACATTTCCTTGTTGTATAGCCAACGCTTGTTGTTGCCTGCCAGCTGGCCAAGTGCCAGACCGCGGATCACCACCGTCAGCGTCTGACTACCCGCAATGCCGCCCATACTGGCCACCACCGGCATAAGAATGGCCAATGCGACAATCTGATCCAGTACCTCGGTAAACTGGCCAATCACTGCCGCTGCCAGAAAAGCCGTCAGCAGGTTGATGCCCAGCCAGATACCACGGCTTTTGGCACTGCGCATGATGGGGGTGAAAACTTCTTCCTCATCGCTGACGCCGGACATATGCTTTAAGGTCATATCCGCATCGTCCTGAGTAATTTCCAGCACATCAGCCACGTTCAGCTGGCCGACGAGAATGCCTTCCTTATTGCAGACAGGCACAAAGGCCAGCTCTTTGGAACGTAATATCGAGGCCGCTTCACTCACTCTCATCTGGTCGTTCAAGGTGAAAGGCTCGTCCATATAGTCATCAATCACGGCATCCTGCGGCTGTTTGATCAGGTCAATCAGGGTCAGGGTGCCGAGTAAACGTTTGTCCTTGTCAGTCACCATGACCTGCTGGGATTCATCATCAAGCAGGTGATGGATGCGGATATAGCGTTGCACGGCCTCAAGCGACACGCCTTGCTTGACGTTGACCGTTTCGGGATCCATGTAACGCCCGACCACATCTTCTTCATAGGTATGCAGGTACTCAACCTGGGCGCGAATGCCTTCATCCAGGCTGGCATAGACGCTGGTCTTGATGTCGTCGTCTGCAACATCAAGTACCTCAGCAACTTCCTGGGCATCCAGGCCTTTGACAATCTGGCCGATGTCGTCAGCGGATAAAGGCTCGATGTAATCAGCGCGAATATCTTCATCCACTTCGGCCAGCACTTCGCCGACCACGTCTTCGGGAACAAACTCCCAGAGCAGGTCGCGTGTCTTGCCCGGAAAGGACTCAAGGGTGCGCGCAATGTCCAGCACGTCCATATCCGCCAGCAGGTCATCTATGCCAGCCCCATCCGAGGTATCCAGCAGCTGCTGAAGCTGCAGGAGCTGCTCTTCTGTCTGGTTATACGGCTCGTCTTCACGCATAGAAGCATCCTTGTAAGAGAAGTGGTTTTCCAGTCAGCGTATTATATATTATGTACCGAGTAGTGAATGCTGTGGCTTTTCGGTGGGCAGCATGAAAGCTAGATGTGGTGGATGGCCGGCATACATTGGGAAGCGCAATAAAATTTGGGCCTGCTGGAATCAACAGGCCCTAAGACAGCGTTTTAACATATTAGTGCTGAATGTTTTTTGCAAGATCGTGGGTTGCTTTCATGAATAACTATGCTCGGAAGGGGGCATCTATTGTCCGAGCATTAAATTTTATTTTAAACTTGATGAGTAATGGAGGTATTAGTAATAAATCTCTATGCCCTTGTTAATGATTCGAACCGGCCAAGTGCTAACCTTGACGCCTGCATTTTCCAAGCATTGGCCATCACTTAGCCGATAGTGCTGCTTGTAGAGGGGAGACGCAACCGACCATTCCCCCTGGCTTTCACAGACCAGCCCATGTGCCAGCACTTCAGCTTTGGCAAGAGGGTCATAGTGGGCGAGTACATAGAGGGAAGGCTCTTGATCCGGTAACCAGAAAAGAGCAGCCGATTGAGTATCCAGCCAGGCTACGATTCCTGAGTTGGCGACCAGATCTTCGAGATGGCAAACCGGATGCCATTGGGCTGTATTCATTTGAGCGATGTTCATGCAACCACCTCGCCAGTAATATCTCGAGCCGGAATCAGTTGGCCTCTTTCTTCCACCAGCTGAATACGGGCACGTCGCGGCTCATCGGCATTTACGTAGCTGCGAAAGCGTTTGCGCTTGTTGGGATCCTCAATGGCTGTTTTCCACTCACATTGATAGGTATCGACGACCTGTTGCATTTGAGCTTCCAGGTCAGCGCCCAACCCCAAACTGTCTTCCAGAATCACTTCTTTCAGGTAATTGAGGCCACCTTCCATGTTTTCCAGCCAGACAGAGGTCCGTTGCAAGCGATCACCTGTGCGCACGTAAAGCATCAATACCCGATCAATAGTGGCTATCAGTTGCTCATCACTCAGGTCTGTGGCAAATAGGTCAGCATGGCGTGGACGCATGCCACCATTACCGCAAACAAAAAGATTCCAGCCGTTTTCAGTGGCAATGACACCGATATCTTTGCTTTGAGCTTCGGCACACTCACGCGTGCACCCTGAAACCGCCATTTTGATTTTATGCGGCGAGCGCAAACCCTTATAACGATTCTCCAGGAAGATCGCCATGCTAACACTGTCCTGAACACCATAGCGGCACCAAGTATTGCCGACGCAGGATTTAACCGTTCTCAAGGATTTGCCGTAGGCATGCCCGGTTTCAAAACCAGCGGCTATCAACTCTTCCCAGATCAAGGGTAGTTCATCCAGAGTGGCACCGAAAAGGTCGATCCGTTGGCCACCGGTGATTTTGGTATAGAGCTGATATTTCTTACCCACTTCACCAATCTTAATCAACATCTCGGGAGTGATTTCGCCGCCGGGAATTCTGGGCACTACTGAATAGGTACCATTTTTCTGCATATTGGCCATGAAGGTATCATTGGTATCCTGCAAGGAAACATGCGGCTCTTCATGCACATGCTCATTCCAGCAACTGGCTAGAATTGAAGCAACCGTGGGTTTGCAGATTTCGCAGCCACCGCCCTTGCCATGTTTTGCCAGAAGTTCATCAAAGCTACGAATCTCCTCTACCTGAATCAGATGGAAGAGTTCTTGGCGGGTGTAAGAAAAGTGCTCACACAGGGAACGATCCACACTGACGCCTCGACTTTCCAGCTCATTTTCAAAGACGGTTTTCAGCATGGCGGCACAGCCACCGCAGCCTGTGCTGGCTTTGGTTCCAGCCTTGAGGTCAGCAAGGTTCATGATGCCATCATTCATGGCTTCACGAATATCGCCTTTGGTGACATTGTGGCACGAACAGATGTTGGCTTCATCCGGAAGAGCATCGGCCCCCAAAGCAGGAGGACCACCGGCATTACTGGGCAGAATCAAGGCTTCCGGTTGCTCTGGTAGATCTATCCCATTCAATGCATATTGCAGCAGAGTGTCATAGGGCGCATTATCACCCACGAGAATAGCGCCTAAAAGTTTTTTATGATCCCCTGATACCACCAGTTTATAGTAGATGCCATCTATTTCGTTTAGATAACGATAGGTTTGGGCACCAGCTGTTGATTCATGGGCATCGCCAATCGACCCCACATCCACACCCAAAAGCTTCAGTTTGGTCGACATATCTGCACCGGTAAAGGTCACCGAAGAGTCACCATTGATAGCCGCCGCCGCAGTGCGTGCCATTTGATAACCCGGTGCGACCAAACCAAAATGCTGATTATTCCAGATGGCACATTCACCAATAGCATAGATGCTGGGATCACTGGTTCGACAGGAATTATCAACCAGAATCCCGCCCCTTTCACCCAGCTCAAGACCCGCTTCACGGCCCAGAGCATCCTGCGGACGTATACCCGCTGAAAATACGATCAGATCGGTTTCCAGCTTGCTTCCATCGCTGAATTCCATACACAGGCGATGTTCATCACCCGGACGGATGAGCTGAGTCGCTTTTTCTGTGTGAACATTGACACCAAGATCTTCAATTTTTTGACGCAGGAGTTTTCCAGCTTCAGCATCCAATTGTACTGGCATCAAGCGGGCAGCAAACTCGACGACGGATGCTTCTAACCCAAGCTTTTGTAAGGCGTGGGCGGCTTCCAGACCCAGCAAGCCACCACCGACAACAACACCCCGTGTTTTCCCTTCTGCACTCGCTCTGATGGCATCCATGTCATCCAGGGTGCGATAGACCAAACAGTGTTCTTGATCCTTGCCTTCAATCGGGGGGACAAAAGGATAAGAACCAGTCGCCAGCACCAGCTGGTCATAATCATATGTCCCTTTATTAGTGGTGACCTTCTTGGCCCCAGGGTCAACACTAAGGGCTTGCTCATTCAGGAGCAGTTGAACATTGTTACCCTGATAGAAGGCCGGGTCAGCCAAGAGCAGGTCTTCAGCCTGCCCTCGGTCAAAGTATTCTGATAAATGCACTCGGTCATAGGCCGCATGAGGTTCTTCCCCCAAGACTCTAATATCCCAGCTGCCTCTATTTACAGCATTCAGGAATTGCTCAATGAAATGCTGACCCACCATGCCATTACCAATGACCAACAGTTGCTTTTTCATAAGTCTAATCTCCTCAATCAGCAAAGTTACGCAAGCTTTTTTTCTTTCTTGGTTGTGCTTTCTACTGCGCGATTTTTCTTTGCTGATAGCAAGTCTTCTACCTTCCGCTGTTTTTCATAAAGGAAGCGCAGTACTTCATGTCGGCAGTGGTTATATTTTGGGTTGTCAGCCATTTTGATACGGTCTCTTGGCCGTGCCAGGTCAACATCCAGAATTTCACCAATAGTGGCAGCCGGGCCATTGGTCATCATGACAATGCGATCTGAAAGCAAAACAGCTTCGTCGACATCATGAGTAATCATGATGACGGTATTCTTCAGGTTGGCATGGATTTCCATAACAGAATCTTGCAAATGAGCACGGGTTAATGCGTCAAGAGCGCCAAAGGGCTCATCCATCAGCAGAACCTGAGGCTCCATTGCCAAGGCCCTGGCAATACCGACTCGCTGTTTCATGCCGCCAGATATTTCATCGGGTCGTTTATGCATGGCATCTGTCATCTGCACTAAAGCAAGATTGTGCTGTATCCACTCCTTCATCTCAGCACGGTTTTTTTTGCCCTTGAATACCTGTTTAACCGCCAACTCTACATTCTGATAACAGCTCATCCAGGGCAACAAAGAATGATTCTGGAATACGACGGCGCGCTCAGGGCCCGGTTCATTGACTTCACGTCCATTTAACAGAACGCCGCCAGAAGTTGCGCAATGTAAACCGGCAACCATATTCAAAACCGTAGATTTTCCACATCCAGAGTGACCGATAATGCTAACAAACTCGCCTTTGGAAATTTTCAGATCAACGTTTTTTAACGCACAGAAAGGCCCTTTAGGTGTGGGAAATTCCATGCCTGCCTGAGTGAGTACTAAATGTTTATCGTTCATGATTGATTACCTATAGATCAGCGTGTAATGGCGCTCTTGTCCCAGTTAACCCATCTCTGAATGAGCAGCATGCCCCGATCCAAGAGAAACCCGATCACACCGATCACCAGTACAGCGACACAAATACGGCCAAGAGAGCTGGAAGAGCCATTTTGAAACTCATCCCAAACAAACTTTCCAAGCCCGGGGTTCTGTGCGAGCATTTCTGCTGCAATCAACACCATCCAGGCAATCCCGAGTGAAAGGCGTAAACCGGTAAACATCATGGGTATAGCGGAGGGTATGACCACCTTGATGACATAAGTCAGCCAACCCAGCCTCAAAACCTTGCTGACATTTTTCAAGTCCTGATTAACACTACCCACACCCACTGAAGTATTGATCAGCGTTGGCCAAAGTGAGCAAAGCGTCACAGTGATCATTGAAACCAGAAAAGAGCGTGAAAACATCGGATCTTCAGTAGCATAGAGAGCACTAACAACCAGAGTTACCAGTGGCAGCCAAGCCAAGGGTGAAACAGGTTTGAAAATTTGAATAACCGGGTTGATAGCATTGTAGGTATGCTTGTTAAGCCCAATAACTATGCCCAACGGAATAGCTATCAGTGTTGCCAGGAAAAAACCACTTAAAACAGTCCAGAGACTAGTTGCAATCTGGTCAAAGAAAGTGGGGCGACCCCGGAATTCCCGCCAGCGTACCTCTGCATCCGGGTTCTCTTGAAGAATGGCGGCGTTTCTTTCTTCCTGACGCTCATAGAATGCCCGCTCACGCTGGCCCTCTTGCTGATGTTCATCCACCAAATTGGACCACTGCTCAGCTACCTCTACCGGGCTAGGGAAAGTACCCAGGGAGGTGTTGATCTGCTGTGCGCCTACATGCCAGAGTGACAAAAAGATGGCCAAACCTAGGATCGGGAAAAGGCTGCCCAGCAGGACTTCGCGTAGCTTTTCACTATTCCATGCTGTAGGGCTAACTTGCTTTAATTTAAATAGAACTGCACCCATGATATTAACCCTCTTACCTTAAATGAATTAAATTTAAGGGGTGTCATCGTTTTTAAGGCCAATTGAGAATTGGTTTAAATACTCGTTAGGTTGATGCGCATCAAACTTGATGCCATCAATAAATGTGGTGTGATCAATAGATCTAAAGCCATCTTCTTGCTCAAAATCGGGAAAATCTTCAGGCTGAAAAAGGCCATCCGCAATTAGTGATGCAGCGGCTTCCTCGTAAACTTCCGGCAGGAAAACCTTTTGGGCTGTTTCCGCATACCAGTCATCCGACTTGGCTTCAGGCAACTGCCCCCAGCGGCGCATCTGGGTCAGGTACCAGATGGCATCGGAATAATAGGGGTAAGTGGCGTTGTAGCGGAAAAAGACATTGTAATCCGGGGCAGGGCGCACATCGCCTTTTTCAAACTCAAAGACACCGGTCATACTGTTGGCAATCACTTCATAATCAGCTCCGACATAGTAGCTATTGGAGATAATCTGAGCGGCTTCTTCGCGATTAGCGTTATCATTTTTATCTAACCAGTGGCCAGCACGAATCAGGGCTTTGACAACACGCAAGTGAGTATTGGGGTATTCCTCAGCC
Organism: Halomonas sp. CH40; assembly: GCA_041875495.1. Taxonomy (NCBI): domain Bacteria; kingdom Pseudomonadati; phylum Pseudomonadota; class Gammaproteobacteria; order Oceanospirillales; family Halomonadaceae; genus Halomonas; species Halomonas sp. CH40. Next base: position 3,371,952 of record CP112982.1, on the reverse strand, counting down.
CACTCATTACTGACGCCAAACACCTTTTCAGCTATATTATTGCGAATATCATAGTCTGTAATAACCGGAACACCGATATCACGAAATACCGCTTGTTGGTTCCAGGGTTCTCCAACACAGTAGCCGTGAATGGTGCCTGCATCCAACGTTGAGGGCATTTGCGGGGGAGGTGTGACTGAGATTTGTACACCAGCTCCTTGGGTGCCTGAGGTATCTCCACGCTGGGGAGCATAGAGGCCTGGATTAATTCCGCCAGCAGCCAACCAATAACGCAATTCATAGTTGTGGGTAGAAACTGGGAAAACCATGCCCAGATTGAAGTTTTCACCCATAAAATTATATTCTTCAATCACGGGTTGCAGATGCTCAGCGCTGATCGGATGAATAGGCTTGCCTTCATCATCTGTTGGCAGGTTGGGGCGCATCATTTCCCAAACATCATTGGAAACGGTACAGGCATTGCCGTTCAGATCCATGGTGAAGGCAGTAACGATATGGGCTTCAGTGCCAAAACCCACCGTTGCTCCCAACGGTTGGCCAGCCAGCATATGAGCGCCATCCAACCGGCCTTCAATGACCCCATCCAGCAGAACTCGCCAGTTAGACTGAGCTTCCAACTGCACATAAAGCCCTTCATCTTCAAAGAAACCCTTTTCATAGGCAATGGCCAGGGGAGCCATATCAGTCAGTTTAATGAAACCAAACGTCAGATCTTCTTTTTCAGGAAGGCCTAGTGCCATTGCTGATCCAGAGATCAGGACACCACTAAGAAGCGTTGCCTTGGCAAGACCTAGGCCAATCAAGCTCTGGGATTGAGCAGCTTTTTTCATTATCTGTACCTCGTAAACATAAAAAAACGGCGTCACTTCCAGTAGCTGCTTTTGAGCAGTAGGGAAGTGGACGCCGTTATCCATTTATAAATTGTCAGTCAGATGTTAAGCATGATTCATGCCAGAAAAACATAATAAAATTATTTTTATTAAAAATCATCGACTTAAAATAAAAAAGTGCTCTATCTCGCCTTGCAGGGCTATGGCTCTTTAAGCGCTGTTGCAGTGCACACTGGTTTTGAAATGAAACATAAGAGCGCATTTTTTACTTTTAGCCTTGAAGTAACTCAACCGTGGTGATGACTCTTTCCGCCACTTCAACCAGGCGTCGATTTTGTTCCATTGCGGCTTTACGTAACTGGCGATAGGCCTGCTCTTCTGTGACGCGACGATGCTGCATCAATAAGCCTTTGGCACGTTCCACCAACTTGCGTTCCTCCAGGGCTTGGCGCGCTTCCTGTAGCTGATCCTGTACCCGTTGCAGATGCTGGGCCTGAATTTGTACCAATTCACAGAGTGAGCGTCCTACTCCACTCATCTGACCTTCCACCCATAAAGAGGAAGGCGCGTCTGTCGGCTCTTGGGCCAGTTGATCCAGGAACTCCTGATGGTTCTTAAGATCGACCCTGGCTCTTTGGATACGACGTTCAGAAAGTTTTTTGAGGGCCGTAGCCAGTTGGTCTTCTATGATTTTCATGGCATCAATACGGCCAGTCGCAACTTCATACCAGACTTCGCTGAAGCTGGATGGAATTCCTTCATTCTTGCCTGATTTTTTGACGACTTGTCGCAAGCGCAACAACTCTTTATGTGCAGTAGCTTCAAAGAGCTGCTGCCAGGCCTGGAGTGAATGCTGATCTGCGAACTGCTCAAAGAGCTCAAAGCATTTTTCCTGACGTTCAACAAGATGACAGAGGCGCTGTTGGTTTTCTTCAGTAAAATGACCCGTTGCAAAACCACTGGCACCCCAGGCCCTTTCCTGCCCTGCCAGCTCCTTACCCTGCATAAAATTGAACATGGCGACCAGGTGGCGAGTGATTTCAGGGTCAGCTGAAGCGTCTGCTGCCTCAAAAACAATCGACAATAAACCACCTATCAAATGAGTGAAGGCTTCAGTTGATTCTTCAGGTTGTAAGTGCTGCTCAAGAATCTTCTGGCGTAGGCAAGGCAGCTGGTCCAATTCCTGAAGAACAGCGGCAATGCGAATAAACTGTCTAACCCGTCCATTGTCGTGGCATTTTTGCGGGTTCAATTCCTGTAAGAACTGATCCAGCTGGCTTTCCTTTTCCCGTGAATTCTGGACTTGTTCGATGCGCTGATCACCAAAATGACTCCCTTGTGACGCAAGAAGTACATTAGAAAGCCCACGCTCTTTTTGCAGTGCATGAATCAGTTGGCTGACATAAGCTACCAGCTCACAGGTCACTTCCAGATATTCAAGGCCATGTATTTCACAATGTTTAGCAGCCAACAAGTAGTTTTTGGCTAGACGGTTACGTGTGCTGGTCATTCGTTATTACCCACCTTGTCTGGTTACTTGAATCTTCTTCAGGTGAGTAGCAAGTTTTGTTCCTTATCGTTATTTGTCTTGCTAAATTAGAAAATTTATAATTTTTTGGTTGGCGATAATATATTTGTAAATCAATGAGTAAGGGTAAAGAGAGCTGCATGGAGGCGTAGGCAACATCGTAATTCGCAGCACGATGCAGATAAATTTCAAGCCAGATAACTGGTTTTTCACTGGTCAACGTCGGTTCACCGTCCCTAAAAAAGAGCAAAGCCACCGCGGTTGCCTTACAAAAGTGCAGGTTCTCTTTGGTGCCAAGTATCGTCAATATATAAATAACTGTTTTTAAAGACATAAATTTTTGGCATGAAAATTGCTTTTCTTATAACATTGTATGTATCAGCGTCATAACGATTCAACAAGAAACTTTTCAGGCAACGCAGCCTGCAATCCCTAAACAAATTTAGGGATTGCAGGCTTTTTTTTGGGACTATCGAAAATGAACAAGCATGCAACGAGTTGCGTTTTCACAACTTGTCCTTATTGTGGTGTTGGTTGTGGCGTGAAGGCCACTGTTAACGCTAAAAATGATAGCCTGGTTGCTACTTCCGGTGATGCGTCGCACCCGGCAAATCTGGGGCGCCTTTGTATTAAAGGCAGTAAGTTATCGGAAACAGGTGGCCATCAAGGGCGTCTTTTATATCCACGAATTGCGGGAGAAAGGGTCAGCTGGGATAAAGCCATCGAAGCGACTGCTCAAGAGCTACAAAGTATTATTGATCGCTATGGTTCAAAAAGTCTGGCTTTTTACCTGTCAGGTCAGTTGCTGACAGAGGATTATTATGTCGCCAATAAGCTCATGAAAGGTTTTATTGGCAGCAGCCATGTAGATACCAACTCCCGACTCTGCATGGCTTCCACCGTTGCTGGCCACAAACGGGCTTTCGGGGCAGATGCTGTGCCTGGCTGTTATGAAGATATTGAACTGGCTGACTTGTTGGTGTTGGTCGGGTCGAACACAGCCTGGAACCATCCGGTGCTTTATCAGCGCATTCAAGCCGCTAGACAGGAACGCCCAGAACTCAAGGTGGTCGTCATCGATCCACGCCTAACCGCCACCTGTGACCAGGCCGACCTTCACTTGGCTTTAAAACCAGGCACCGATGCTCTGCTTTTCAATGCGCTACTGGTTTATCTATCTGAACATGAATACGTGGACCAGGAGTTTATCCGCCGTTCCACTGACCACTTTTCGGGCAGCCTTTTGACGGCCCTCTCGGAAGCAGGGGATATCAAAGCGGTTGTAAGCCAGCTGGATGTTCCTGAGCACCAGCTGCTGACTTTTTTTCACTGGTTTGCAGAGACGCCTAAAACGGTCAGTCTTTTTTCCCAAGGTTTGAACCAGTCCAGCAGTGGTACTGATAAGGTGAATGCGCTGATTAATTGCCATCTGGCGACGGGGCGAATCGGCAAACCAGGTAGCACACCTTTTTCCCTTACGGGACAACCTAATGCCATGGGGGGGAGAGAGGTTGGTGGCCTGGCCAATCAGCTGGCGGCTCATATGGGATTTTCTGATCAGGAAGTGGCGCTTGTAGAAGAGTTCTGGCGGGCACCCAGAATGACTCGACAGGAAGGTTATAAAGCTCTGGATCTTTTTAGAGCCATTCATTCTGGTGAAATCAAAGCGGTTTGGATTCAGGGTACTAACCCCTTGGTTAGCCTGCCTGATAGTCAGTTTGTCCGTGAAGCGCTGGAAAAATGTGAGCTGGTCATCATTTCAGAGTCAGCCGCCTCAACAGATACACTGGAGCTGGCGAATATCGTTTTACCAGCCACTACCTGGTCTGAAAAAAACGGTACGGTGACTAATTCAGAAAGGCGAATTTCTCGCCAGCGTGGCTTTTTGCCTGCTCCCGGCGAAGCACGTCATGACTGGCAAATTATCTGCCAGATCGCACAAGCCCTGGGTCATGGCCAGGCTTTTGATTACTCTTCGCCTGCAGATATCTTTCGTGAGCACGCCGCTTTGTCTGGTTTCAAAAACCAAGGCCAACGTTGTTTTGATATCAGTGGATTGCAGCATCTGACAGATTTGGCCTATGACGGCCTGAAGCCTGTGCAGTGGCCTGTTAATGCTGCCAACCCTTTAGGCACTGAACGTCTTTTTGTGCACGGAAAATTTTTCACTGCCAGCCAGCGTGCACAGTTTATAGGTATTCAATCCAGGCCGCCTGAACATAAACTGAATCCAACTTATCCTTTTCGTTTGAACACCGGCCGCATCCGTGATCAGTGGCATACCATGGCACGTACAGGGCGCTCACCTGCTTTAATGCAACACAGAAACGAACCTTTTATTGAAGTTCACCCTGATGATGCCGCTCAAGTTGGCCTGAAAGATCAAGGATTAGCCAGGTTGAGTCATCCTCAAGGTGATTATCTGGGGCGTGTACGGTTCAATCATGGCCAAAGGCATGGTGAAATTTTTATTCCCATACATTGGAACCGCCAGTTCACTGACAAGGGGCTGTGCAATCAGTTGATTGAGCAGTTCTGTGATCCTGTATCCGGGCAACCTGAATTCAAGCAGGGCCGTGTGCAACTTGAAGCGTTGCAAGTTGCCTGGCAGGCCCAGCTTCTGATTGCCCAACCATTACACAAGCCTTTGCAGGCAGATTATCTGGCTGAACAATCCCTGGCCAACAGTCACAGCTATGTCTTTGCGGGTTGCCAAAGCATTAAGGATTGGAGTGCCTGGTGTGAAGTGACTTTAGGGCAGCGCCCGCAAATGCAATTGGAAAGCTCCCAAGAAGGCGCTTTTCGGGCCGCCGGTTTTGATCAGGGGCAGTTTGCCTGGATGCTGGTCGTCAGCAGGGAGCGCCCCCAGTTGGAAGTTAAAGCAATCGATCAGCATTTCGCCAGTCAAAACCTTTCACTCGAAGCAAGGCACGCTATTTTTACACTTTCTGGTGCGCAAACAGATAACCAGCTCATTTGTAGTTGTTTTCAAGTCTCCGCTAACCAGATCATAAAAGCCATATCTGACGGTCAGGATACGCCAGAGCTTCTTGGTAAAACTCTCTCCTGTGGCACCAATTGCGGTTCCTGCTTACCGGAAGTCAGGTCGCTTATTCAACAGGAAGCTCATAATGCCATCACAGAACTGGTTTAAGCCTTCACTGCCTGACGACTGTTGCTGTAATGACCTGTTGTAAAGTCCTTCTCTGGCTTGCCGAAAGTGGAGTAGGGGCTTTTTGTTACAGAATCAAGATTAAATGAGAGTTTTTCTCGTTAAAGGGTTGTCCACCAGTATTGCTGATTAAATCAAGGTTTAAAAAGGAGCGCTTTCATGCGTGTATTAAATAAATTCTCACTGCTGAAATGGTGCCATTCATTACCACGGCTCATGAATCTCGTAGGTTCTAGCTTTTTGGAAGCAAGGCGTGGCAACGATATTAAAAATAAACCATTGGCTATACAGAATAGCTCTCAGCCGGGTCATGTGTATCTCATAGGGGCCGGAAGTGGTGATGTTGAGTTGTTAACACTCAAGGCTGCGCGGCTTATAGGTCAGGCAGATGCAATCGTGTATGACCGTTTAGTGGGTGATGACGTACTCGCGCTGATTCCTGTTGGTTGCGAGCGTTATTACGTAGGCAAGGCAAGGGGGCTGCATAGCGTTCCCCAGCCTGAAATAGGCGCTCTGATGGTCAAACTGGCCCGTGAGGGCAAGTCAGTGGTACGTTTGAAAGGAGGCGACCCCGCGGTTTTTGGTCGTATGGGTGAAGAACTTGAGGCATTAGCTGCAGCACAGCTGTCGGCCACGATTGTGCCCGGCATTACGGCCGCCTCCTCAGCTGCTGCTTGTATGGGTATACCACTGACTGACAGAGGGCATGCTCAGCAGATCCGCTTTGTGACCGCACAGCTTTGTCGTGAGGAAGGTACGCCGGACTGGTCAGCACTTGCCCAACGCGACGAGACACTGGTGTTTTACATGGGGCTCTCCAAGGTCGAAGCGATTTGCGAGGGGTTACGGGAGGCTGGATTGCCTGATCATTGGCCCATCATGCTGGTGGCGAACGCCAGTCGACCTGATCAGCAATCGCTGGTGGGCACACTCGTTGATATGCCCCAAACGCTCTCTGCTCAACCGTTGCCATCACCGTGCATTATAATCGTAGGCAGTGTAGTAGGGCTTGTAGCAGAAAGTCCCGCTGCTAATAACAACGTTAATCCTCTGTTAATGACGACTTGCTGACCTTGCCGTCCTATGCTTTCGTAAAATGTTTGAATTCAAAGAGCGTCTATCTGTGAGAAGTTGGCCTGAAAATTGCTGATAACTAACGTGTACGACTGACCATTGGTTGGCGTAATGATTCCGGCTGGCGGCTTGAATTATTCTTGCATTGCTCATTGCGAATGTCGCTGAGAGAATGCGACTTGGTATTACGATCACCGAAAGGAGCACTCGCAATGAGAGCCTTGTCGAGCATGGGATTTGCCTTATTCGGTGCGGCACTGGTAGCCATCAGCTACGGTCTGGCGCGCTTTGCATTCGGGCTTTTCGTGCCCTCAATCAGTGCAGAGCTTGAGCTATCTGCCTACCAAGTGGGTGTTATCGGTGCATTGCCGTTTATCAGCTTTGTACTGGCGACTGCCGTGGCGCCGCTTGCAGCCAATCTCATGGGGGCGCGTTATCTGGCAGTGCTGTCAGGCCTCTTGGGCGTGGTGGGGCTGGGGCTGGTCAGCGAGTCCTCGGATGCCATCATGCTGGGCACAGGTGTGTTTGTTTGCGGTATCTGCACCGGTTTGATGATGCCTGCTCTGTCGGCAGCCATGCAGTCTGTAGTCAGCCGCAGCATGCACGGGCGGGTCAGTTCGATAATGAACGCGGGTACCAGCGTTGGCATCATGGTGGCGGTACCCACCGTGGTCTTCCTGGCAGATGCCTGGCGGGTTACCTATGAAGGCTTTGCCTTTCTGGCGGTTCTGGGGGTGGTCGCAGCCTGGTACTTCATTCCTTCTGTTTCAAGAGTCGTTCCCGCTAACGCCGCGCCGCCGCCTACCTTAACGCGGCTGCAGTGGTCACGTCTGATCCGGCTGACTCTCTTTGCCTTTGCCATGGGATTTGTCTCGTCACCCTACTGGCTGTTTGCGCCGGATCTGGCGGTCAACCTGGGCGCCCTGGCTGCTAATCACACCGGTTGGCTATGGTTTGCCGCTGGCCTTGCCGGCCTGGGCGGCGCTGTCATCAGTGACCTGGCCGACCGTAACAATCCACCCATCACTCAGGCCCTGATGCTGATGATGCTGTCATCCAGCTTGGTGCTGCTAGCGGCCAGCCCGGGAAATCTTAGCCTGGCGATATTTTCAGCGTTGGTGTTTGGCATGGCTTATATGAGCCTGACCGGCCTGTACCTGATGACCGGTATCCGCCTTTTGCCGGGGCGCTTATCAGTAGGGCCTGTGCTGCCCTTTATGGCCTGTGCGCTGGGGCAGGCAGCCGGGTCTCCCGTCGTGGGTATGCTGGTGGAAAGTGTCGGTTATGCCGAAGCGTTTTCGATTTTCGCCTCGATTGGCATTCTGGCGGCGGTGCTGTCGCCGGTGTACCCGGGGCATATCGACTACTTTGCAGATTGGACAGAAAGCATCACCGAGAGCGAGGAAGCGGTAGCCGATACTCAAGAAGCGGAAGAGCCGCAGCCTGAGGATACGGGTCTCCAGGCCGCCTATGATCATCAGCTGGTGGATGAAGAAGGGGCACCGTTGGACCCGGACCCCGATCCTGTTCAGGAGGAAGACTCAGAAGAAGAGTCTGAGCTGGAAACAGAGTCGGAATCCGAGTCTCAGTCTGATAAGCCGGACAGCCGTTAAAGATGACCTGAGGGTTCCAGCCGCTGGACGCCCAGGCAGAAGGGCCCAGCGGTTCGGTCGGCGATCAGAAAGCCGAGTTGGGTAATGCTGGCGGCCTCCAATGGCGGGGCGTCGCTGAGCAGACTGCCCCGCCTGATGGCTTCAAAGGCCTGCCAGGGAAAGTTCAGGGTTGCCCATTCATCGGCTTGTGGCGTCATGATCACCCGGTAAGCGCAGGCGTCACTTAACAGTTTGCTTTTCAGGCGCAGCTGATAGGGGCGGCCGTCGCCCTTTACCGTCAGGCGGATACCGGCCGCCTGGGTGAGACGTGCTTCAAATTCGTCAGGCTGGCGGCGCACCGAGGCAAACCCACCGCCGTTATCCAATGACACCTTTCCGTGAAACCAGCCGCAGCTTTCGCTTACGCTGAACGTACTGTGCGAAACGCCGCCCATGACCCCGTCATCTACTGCAAACCAGCGCTGTTGTTCATCTGCTGTCTCAAATATAAGCGTCATGATGGCTCCTTTGATGTGGGCTACATAAAGCCCAAATCTGGCGCTTTTGGTTAAAAGGCGCCACTCTGATTGAGTAAGCAGGATGAGTTAAAACAAAGGTTGGGTAAAACAACATTGCCTAGCGTTGAGAACTTCAACAGGCTTTTTCTGCATGATGATTTAACAATCACAATGCTGCCGAACCACTACATGCACCCAGGTTCTTGAGCAGCCAGAAGGAATCAACCATGAATGAGCTAACCCCGGATGCCACTGTCAGCAAGCAGCGTGCGCGCATTCGTGCCAACTACGCCGCTGCAGAAGCCAAGGTGCTTGGCGAGCTTGTCGAGCGTATCAAACTCTCAGAGGACGCACGTAAAAAGGTCGCGGAAGCGGGCGCCAGCTACGTCGCGCGGGTACGCAAGGAAAGGTCTCCCTCCATGATGGAGGCCTTCCTGGCCGAATACGGGCTTTCAACTTCTGAAGGCGTCGGCCTGATGTGCCTGGCGGAAGCCCTGCTGCGGGTGCCGGATGCAGAAACCATTGATGATCTGATTCACGACAAGATTGAACCGTCCGACTGGGGCGCACACCTGGGCAAGTCATCGTCTTCGATGGTCAATGCCTCCACCTGGGCGTTGATGCTGACCGGTAAGGTACTGGATGACGACCCCAAGGGCCCGACGCGGGCGCTGCGGGGTCTGGTGCGGCGGATGGGCGAGCCGGTGGTGCGCACGGCGGTAGGCCAGTCGATGAAGATTCTGGGCCGCCAGTTTGTGCTGGGCCAGACGATTGAAGAGGGCATGAAAAATGCTCGTGAGCTGGAAAAGCAGGGCTATACCTATTCTTATGACATGCTCGGCGAAGCGGCGCGCACCGATGAGGATGCGGTTCGCTACCATAAGGCTTATGCCAAAGCGATCACCGCCATTGCCAAGCAGGCCAAGGGCGACGTGCGCGGTAGCCCCGGCATCTCGGTCAAGCTCTCAGCCCTGCATCCGCGCTATGAATACACCCACCGTGAGACGGTGATGGCCGAGCTGCTGCCGCGTGCCAAAGAGCTGGTACAGCAGGCTGCCAAGGCCAATATCGGCTTTAATATTGATGCCGAAGAGCAGGACCGGCTGGACCTGTCACTGGATATTATCGAAGCGCTGATGGCCGATGATAGCCTGGAGGGCTGGGACGGCTTCGGGGTTGTTGTGCAGGCCTACGGGCGCCGCGCCGCGCCGATGATCGAAACCCTGCATGCCATGGCTGAGCGCTACAACCGCAAGATCATGGTGCGGCTGGTCAAGGGCGCCTACTGGGATACTGAAATCAAGCTCTCCCAGGAAATGGGCGTTGAAACCTTCCCGGTGTTTACCCGCAAAGTGAATACTGATGTCAGCTATATGGCCTGCGCCCAGATGCTGCTTGATCGTCGTGACCGCATCTATCCGCAGTTTGCCACCCACAATGCGCATACCTGCGCGGCCGTGGTGGCCATGGCCGGTGATGACAAGGACAGCTATGAATTCCAGCGCCTGCACGGCATGGGCGAATCGCTGCACCATATCGTCAAGGAAACAGACGGCACCCACTGCCGTATCTATGCCCCTGTGGGAGCGCACCGTGATCTGCTGGCCTATCTGGTGCGCCGCCTGCTGGAAAACGGCGCCAACTCGTCGTTTGTGAATCAGGTGGTGGATGAATCCATCTCACCCAGCGAAGTCTCCAGGGACCCGATTGCGGGCATGCAGCAGCTGGGTGAGGCGGTGTCCAGCCCCTTGATCCGCCAGCCCGGCGAGCTGTTTGCCCCGGATCGCAAGAATTCACGCGGCTACCGGATCAACGAACCCGCCTCCATCCTGCCGCTGCTTGATGCCCGTGAACGCTTTGCCGACACCACCTGGACAGCCGCGCCCATGCTGGCGGGCAGCCCGGCGCCCAAAGGGCCTGCCCGGGATGCGTTATCGCCAGCGGATACGTCGCGAGTGGTCGGGCAGGTGTATGAAGCCACGCCGGAAGAGGTCGCCAGCGCCCTTGATGCCGCCGAAGAAGGTTTCCGGGAGTGGTCGGCACAGCCAGCAGCCAAGCGCGCCGAGGTGCTGCGCCGGATTGCCGATCTTTACGAGGAACACATTGCCGAGTTGACCGTGATTACCACCCGGGAAGCGGGCAAGATGATGTTTGATGGTATTGCCGAGGTGCGTGAAGCGGTGGACTTCCTGCGCTATTACGCCAACGAAGGCGAGCGGCTGGAAGCCGAAGAGCCCGGCGATGCCAGAGGGATTTTTGTGTGCATCAGCCCCTGGAACTTTCCGCTGGCCATCTTTACCGGCCAGATTGCCGCCGCCCTGGCAGCCGGTAATGCGGTGCTGGCCAAGCCCGCCGAGCAGACCCCACTGATTGCCGCGCGGGCCGTTGAACTGATGCGTGAAGCGGGCCTGCCGGAAGCGGCGCTGCAGCTGCTGCCCGGCGATGGCCCCACAGTGGGCGGGCCGCTGACCAGTGACCCGCGGATTGCCGGGGTGTGCTTTACCGGTTCCACCCCGGTTGCCCAGATCATCCATAAGGCGTTGGCCGAAAATGCCGGGCCGGATGCGATACTGATCGCCGAGACCGGCGGGCTAAATGCCATGATCGTGGATTCCACCGCGCTGACCGAACAGGCAGTGCGCGATATCCTGATCTCTTCTTTCCAGTCGGCGGGTCAGCGCTGTTCGGCGTTGCGTATGCTTTACGTTCAGGAAGAAGCCCGCGAGCGCCTGCTCAATATGCTGGATGGCGCTATGGACGCCCTGACCATTGGCGACCCCTGGAATACCGATACGGATGTCTCGCCGGTCATTGATGCCGACGCCCAGGCCGAGATCAGTGATTACGTGGCCGCCAAGCAAAAAGCCGGCAAGGTACTGAAAACCCTGCCTGCGCCAGAGGTCGGCACCTTTGTGACCCCGGCGGTGGTTGAAGTCGGCGGCATTGAAGACCTTGAACGGGAAATCTTCGGGCCGGTGCTGCATGTGGCTACCTTTAAGGCGCGGGATATCGATAAGGTAGTGGATGCCATCAATGACAAAGGCTACGGGCTGACCTTTGGCCTGCATACACGCATTGACGACCGTGTACAGCAAATCATCGAGCGCATTCATGTGGGCAATATCTACGTCAACCGCAACCAGATTGGTGCCATTGTTGGCTCCCAGCCCTTTGGTGGCGAAGGGCTTTCGGGCACCGGCCCCAAGGCAGGCGGCCCGCTGTATGTTACCCGCTTCCGGCGCACCGCCAAGGCTGAGGAACACGCTGCCCCTGAAGGTGAACGCGTAGCGCTGCAAAGCTTACAATCCGCCCTTGAGGAGCTGGATGCGCGCAACTGGGCGGCGCGCCGCGACCGGGTTGAAGTGCTGCGCAAGGCGCTGTCTGGCAAGAGCGGTGTTATTCGTAAGGCGTTGGCCGAAACGGCGGCGCTGGATATGACCCCGCAGACGCTGCCTGGGCCCACCGGTGAAAGCAACCGGCTGGCAATGTATCCCAAAGGCCCGGTGCTATGCCTTGGCCCGACTCTGGATATTGCCGTTGCCCAGGCGGTGCAGGCGTTGGGGGCAGGCTCTCCCGTGGTGCTCGTTGCCCCTGGTGCCGCCCAGGCGGTCAAACCCCTAAGGGAAGCGGGCGCGCCGGTCGTCGGGCTGGATGGCGTGATCGCTGCGCAGACGCTGACCTATGTCAATGGGGTTGATGTGGTGGCTGCCGCCGGTTCCAGCGACTGGACCCGCGAGCTGCGCATAGCGCTTGCCGAGCGCGAGGGCGCGATTGTGCCACTGGAAACCCAGGTAATCTCGCCAGAGCGCTATGTGGTGGAACGCCATCTGTGCATCGACACCACTGCCGCCGGGGGTAATGCCAGCCTGCTGGCGACGGCAGAGTAAAACCGCCAGTCGCAATCCGTACAGGTGACCGATGATGACGCTGCCCGCCAGGGCAGCGTTATGTCAGCCCGAGCAGCGCCTGGGCGAGCTTGGTGTCGTCATAGCGATGAGTATCGTGAGCATCGTTAGCCAGGTCGGTGTCAATCAACTGTACGCCCATCTCACCGCTGATCCGTGCTACCTGCTTGTCCGAAACGCTGAGCAACCGGGAATCGAAAAGCACAAAGTCGATGGCACATCGCCCGCTATGCCTGGAGGTGGCCTTGGTCGCTGGCGTACCGGCCAGGTGCTGGTCAAGCACCTGAACCTGATCCGCTAGCGTCATGCCCAGTGTCTCCAGGTCGGTGCCCAGGCTGGGTACATAGACCCTGGGTGAAGGGTTTTTGTGCAAGGCCTTGGTGACGCCCTTGGGCAGCAGGTTGGCGATAATACTGCTGTAAAAGCTACCCGGTGGAAACACCAGAAGCTCGGCGGAATCAATCAGCGTCAGGGTTTCCTTGCAGACTCTGGAAGCATCCAGGGTATCAATATCATCTGCTTCCCCGGTGAGTTTGATGGCGCGGATCGGGGAGTCGATGCTGGCGGTTTCCTTGCCGGTAAAATTATGCTGCCCGGTAATCGTGCGGCCATTTTCAAGCTCGACTTCCAGCTGCAGGTCAACGTCGCTGGTGGTGCGCACCGTCCCGCGTGTCTTGATCAGCTGGCCAAACAGAAAGGCAATCGGATCCAGCGAGCGGTTGTGGATCAGGTAGCCACCGGTCAGGATCAGATTGCCCACGCTGGCACCAGCCAGGTCGAAATCCGCTGGCATCTGGCGATAAAAGGCGGCGAGATAGCTTTGAATCAGTGAGCGCATGGGTTCGGCAATCGCCTTGAGCAAGGGATGCTTGGCGTTGACCAGATCCAGCAGGTTCTGCTCAAGCCCCGAGCCGTTCAAGCGATGGGAAAAAAGCGCGGCGACATCCGGGTGCCCGGTCACCGAATCATCCGCCAGTGATAGCAGGCGCGCGCGCAGATCGCCTACCGCGGGCATGGCAAAGGCGCGGCGCAGCTCAGCGGAGCTGCCGCCCGAATCAAAGGGGGTAACAAGGTGAATGGAATTGTGGGTATAGTCGGTTAGTACCTCGGATAGACGCCGTAAGGCACTGCCACCGCTGAAGAAAAGCAGCTTGGGCCCAAGTTCGGGGGCTTTACGGTACCTGGCCAGGCGCAACGCCTGCCCCCTGGCGGGGTCTCGGGGTATATCAAGGCAGGAGTGACCCCGGCGACGTTTCTTCATCCAGCTTCCTATCCGGCGTTTTATTCAGCTTGCTGATGCAATTGACTGAAATTTAAGAAAAATGTAACACACAGGAATGACAAGGTTACTTATAGTATCATCCTCCCATTCATGGCACTTGTACGGTGAGGCAGGTTATCAACGCATCCATTCTGGAGCATTTCTATTTTCTCCGATTCGAAGTTGAAAATCACTTTGAGTTAGTTGAAGTTTATGTGACCCAACCCAAAGGGGCCGTCGCAAAGCGTTTGATTGACCGTCAAGGTTACCGCAGCACCTTGCTGGAGAAGGTCGAGCTTGCGGTGGCGCTTGACGTGCAAAGGCGCAAGGTTGACGGCGCCGGTTTTCAGCAATCCAAATCCCTGGAGCGTCTGGCCAGCCTGCTTGACCAGCTGGGCCACGCCTGTCTGGAAGTCACGGATATCCGGTCGCTGGAAAAGCTGTCGAATAAAGACCTGAAAGGCGACCGCAAGGATGATCTCAAGAGCAATCTCAAGGGCTATGCCAAGGTCATTCGTTCGATTGGTAAATCGCTCAAGCTGGTGACTATCAAGCTGGATAACGCCAACACCCGTCAAGGCCTCAAGATTGGGCGCCGGATTCCCAAGCTGTTGGCCCGCCTGCCAGAGACTTCCAGTACCGGTGCCTGTGCCGTGCTGGATTTTCAGATCCGACGCATGGTGCAGCTGTTATCAGAGCTGGCCGATGCCTTACTGGCGGCCAACTTCGGCCCTGCGGTGCGATTGCAGAACTACAAGCAGCTCAAGAAGGCGGCCCATGCCATGGCGGATCAGGATGCCGGGTTCAGCGTTGAGCGCTTGGCGCTGACCCGCAGTGGCAGCACGATTGCTACCCTCAAGGCTGAGCATGCTGACGCCGGTGAAGTCATGGCCGTCTACAAGGAAGGCCAGAGCAAGAAGGTGATTGAAGAGCTCTCCGGGGTGGATCAGTGGAATCAGGTGTATCCCAAGGTGGCGCCAACGGTGCTTTCCCAGCATGTTGAAAAGGGCGATAAGCTGAGTTCCATGGTGATTGAACACCTGCCCGGACATACGCTTGAATCGCTGCTGCTCAACCATCAATGGGACGCCGCCCGTCAGCTGATCGACAAACTGCAGAAAACCCTGCGAAAAATCTGGAAAAGTTCCCGTACCGCTGAAATGGCGCAGCCCGGTTACATGCAGCAGTTGCGGAAACGCCTGCCGGAAAGCCGCCATACCCATCCGGGGTTATTCAGTGAAGGGCAGTTTATCTGCGGGCTGACGCGCCCGAGCTTTGATCAGCTGATTGATCATGTCGGCACCCTGGAGAAGCAGCTGCGGGCGCCGTTTTCGGTGCTGATTCACGGCGATTTCAACGTCGATAACATCATTTATGACGATCTCAAGGAGCGCATCTATTTTATCGACCTGCACCGCGCGTCTTACTCGGATTACGTACAGGATCTGTCCGTGCTGATGGTGTCGATCTATCGGCTGCCGATTCTGGATACCGCGCCCAGAGCCGAGCTGATGGGCCTGATCCACCAGCTTTATCAGTTTGCTCGCCGGTTTGCCAAGAGCCACCAGGACACAAGCTTCGATGCGCGCCTGGCGATTGCCCTGGGGCGCTCGTTTGCCACCTCCACACGCTTTATTTATGACAGGCAGTTTGCCAGCGCGCTGGCGCTGAGAGCTGGCTATCTGCTGGAAGCGATTACCCTGGTGAATCCGCACGCTCTCGATACCTACAAGCTGCCCCTTGAGGATATTTTTCATGATTGATAAGCGGATTGCCGTCATCGGAACGCCTGGAAAGTGGTCGACCGATGTCCTGGCTGACCATCTGGAAGCGCGCACCGGCTTTCGCTGCGTGGTGGATATGGCTGAGGTGGTGCTGGAACTTGAAACGGGCAAGTTACGTTACGGCGATATTCTGCTGAACGAACTGGATGGCGTCATTATCAAAAAGGTCAGTGAGACCTATTCACCTGCCGCCGATGACCGGATTCGCATGCTGGGCAGCCTGGAAGCCGATGGCGTGCGCTGTTTCAGCAGCCCAGGGCAGATAAGCCGTCTGATCAACCGCCTTGAAGGCACAGCGGCGCTGGCCTCGGGCAATGTCAGCCTGCCGCCCACCCGAGTGACTGAAAACACCGATGAAGCGCTGGAGGCGATCAGAGAGTTCGACAAGGCGATTCTTAAGCCGCTTTATTCCACCAAGGCGCGGGGTATGGTGGTGCTGGATGTGGCCAACGATGAGGCAACCAACCGACGCAAGCTGGATGCTTTCAGAGACAGGCACGGGCTTTTTTACCTGCAGAAATTTGTCAATCTGGGCGGCCAGGATCTGGGAATGGTGTTTATCGGCGGCGAATACCTGTGTACTTATGCCCGGGTGAGCGGCGCCAATACCTGGAACACCACTATTCATAGTGGGGGCAAGTACCAAGCCTATCATGCCAGTCCTGAGCTGATTGCGCTTGGCCGCCAGGCACAGGCCTGTTTTGAACTGAGCTTCACCACCGTGGATATTGCCCTGACCGATGAAGGGCCTGTGGTGTTTGAAGTCTCTGCTTTTGGTGGTTTCAGCGGCGCGCTCAAAGGCTGCGGCCTCGATGCTGCCGGGGCGCTGTGTGATCACGTACTGGCCGAGCTGCAGGCTGATAACCGGGAGCCTGCCTGATGACACTCAAAATTGATGCCCTTGTCTGCCAGCCTCTGGCCAGCCTCAAGGCCAGCTGTACCGTTCACCTGTTACTGCCTTTTCAGGGGCTGACCTTGCAGATATGGGCCGATAATCCGCGCATTCTTGAGTTGCTCAAGCAGTATTATTCAGGCCTGACCGCGAGTATTCCGAGTGAGAGCCAGCCGGTGCAAGCGGTGTTCCTGATTGATCAGCAAGCCAACACCCAAGGCATTAACTGGACGCCGGCCAAGCGTAACAAACCCAGCCCGCTGGGTCTGAAAGAAGCCTACTGGGATACCTCTGAGGGCCGCTGGATTCATAAAGTCCGCACCGGCATGGTATTTCTCCAGACCCTGGACGCTCCGCTTGCCATGGGCGATCTGACCCGGCATTTTTCTCAGGTCGTCAATTTTATCAACAACCAGTTTCTCAATGTGCAGCAGCGCTGCGGCTATTTTCTAGGGCATGCCTCAGCCTTTACGGCCAATGGCCAGGCAACAGCGATTGCCGCCAGCTCAGGCGGTGGCAAATCGACCCTGATGCTGAAAGCCCTGGAAAACCCCGGCGCCCGCTTTCTGTCCAATGATCGTATCCTGTTCAAGCCCCAGCCTGAAGGATGCGCCACCGAGGTGCTGGGTGTGGCCAAGCATCCTCGGGTAAACCCTGGCACTCTGATCAGTTCAGCGCGGCTTGCCGGGCTATTGAGCGCTGCTGAGCGCGAGCGCTATGGGCAGATGCCGACTGCGCAACTCTGGGGCATTGAGCAAAAATATGACGTGCTGATTCCAGCGCTTTACGGTGATGATAAAACCACACTGTCAGGCAAGCTGAGTACTCTGGTACTGCTGGACTGGTCGCTTGAGGCTACTACGCCCACCGGGCTAAACCGCGTGGATATAGAGCAAACGCCTGAGGCGCTGGAGGGTTTGCGTAAAAGCCCTGGGCCGTTTTTTCAGAGTGGCGATGGCCACTTTCCCCCTGAGCAGGCGCCTTCCTGTCGCCTTTACGCCGACCAGCTGGCCGGCGTAAAGGTGTTACGCCTGAACGGTGGAGTGAACTTTGACCGCGCCATCGAACTGCTCAAGGCAGAAGGGCTTTTGGCATGAACGTGCAGCGGCTGGCGCTGATTCGCCACGGTGACTATGCCCAACGGGCAAAAACGCCCAGTGCGCTGCAGCCCTACCCCTTGACAGCAGAAGGCACAGCCGAGGTCAGGGCGCAGGCCCGTGCATTCGGCGACTGGCTGGCCGGGTCAGGGTGGTGGTTACGTAGCGATATTCACTGTTCGACGCTGTTAAGAGCCTGGCAAACGGCGGATATCTACCGCCAGGAGCTCGCCTCTTTTTTTACCGAGTCGCCGTCCGTCAACAGCTTTTCTGCCCTGTGTGAACGCAGCGTAGGGGCCGTGGCCAATCTCAGCGTTGGTGAAATCGAAGGTATTGTCGCCCAGGACCCACGCCTGGCGCCTTTACCAGTAGGCTGGAAATCCGCCAGCCACTTCAGGTTGCCCTTTGAAGGGGCAGAGTCACTGTTGGAAGCCGGCGAGCGGGTTGCCCAGCACTTGCAGGCGCTGCCTTCTGCTGCCGATGGCCAGATACAGCTGGTTGTTGGCCACGGTGCCTCTATCCGTCATGCCTGTTATCATCTTAATGTCATCTCTTTCGGCGATATTAAACGGTTGAGCATGTTTCACGGTCATCCGGTCGTTTTTGAAAGACAAGCCGTCGGCTGGAGGCGGCTTTATGGCAACTGGAAGCACCGTCAGGCGGCGGACCCACTCGACTAGAAGATGATGGCGACCATGACAGCATTCAACCTTATTCCACAGGTCAGCAGGCAGGCCTATCACAATGCCGTGCTGAGCCAGCTGCCAACCGAGTGGGCGCCCTGGCCGGATGACCCGACGTCCGTCAACCATGATGATGCGTTAGCCACCTTTCAGCGCCGCGCGCAGAAAAAGCGCTTTACCTGGCCCGCCAAACCGGTGGTGTTTATCTCCGATGCCCACGCCGATGCTGAAGCATTTGAAGCGTCCCTGTTAGCCGCTGGAGTCATCGAGCGTGACGGTGCTCAGCTGTGTGAATATGAACTGACCCGTTTCGGCAAGAAAGCAGAAATCATCGTTGGCGGTGACTGCCTGGACAAGGGGCCCAGCAACCTGATGCTGTTGCGCAGCCTGGCGCACCTCTACCGCCTCAAGGCCAATGTCACCCTGCTGGCGGGTAACCATGACCTGCGCCTGCTGATGGGCCTGCTGTCGCTGAAACGCGACACCGATACCGGCAGCCAGCACCTGTTTGTGCGTATGGGCAAGAAGGTCATTCCGCTGTTCAAGGAGGTTTTTGACCAGTATCTGGCGGATAGCCAATGGGACAGGGACATACCCAGTGAAGACGCTTGCCGAGAGGCGCTGTTTCCCAGTGATGCCTGGTTTGAAAATTTTCCCTTCTATGCAGCGGGGTTTCTGACACCAGAAGGCATCGACCGTGAAATCAGCAAGATGCACAAGAAAGCCGAGAACTTTGAGAGTCATTGCGCCAAAAATGGGCTCTCACTGCAGCAGGTGTATGCCGCAGCGATGAAATGCCGCTCACTGTTTCTCAAGCCCTCCGGTGAGTTTGGCTGGTTTTTCCGCCGCATGCAGCTGGTTAAAAAACGCGGCTCCTTTCTGTTTCTGCATGCAGGTCTGGATGATGCAATGGCCGAACTGCTGGCCAATCACGGCATCAAGCATGCCAACCGGGCGTTCAAAAAGAACCTGATGAGCCAGAACCTGTTCAGCTTCTACTATGGCTCGCTGGCCAATACCTTCAGAACCAAGTATCGCAAGGCTGACCTGCCGCTGACCCGGCACGGCGCCCGAGTGGCCAGAAAGGCCGGTATTCAAGTGCTGGTGCACGGGCATATCAACCAACATGGGGGCCAACGGGTCACGCTCAAGAATGACCTGATTCATATCGAGGCCGATATCACCCTGGATACCAACTCGCGGAAAAGCGAAGGACTCAAGGGAATAGGCGTGGGGGCGACGCTGATTGATAAAAAACGTGGCCTGGTGGGGTTGAGCGGCGACTATCCGGTGGCCAAGGTCTTCAGCCCCGGACGCAAGGGGAAGCGGTCGGGCAAGGCGTCATAACAAAATAGTTAAATGGAAAAGGGTTAAATGGATAAAGCCTTAACGGGGGGCCATCAATGAAGTCTAAAACCAAGTTCAGCCATGACTCGCTGCTTGACCGGGAAGCCACCCAGGAGCTGCTGGTGACTCTGGCCAAGGCCATCAATGAAGGCCATCTGGCATTTCAGGAAAGCGAAGATGATCTGGTGCTGTCGCCTCAGCAACTGCTGCAGGTTTCCCTGCGTGCCAGCGATGAAGGCGACAAGCAGGAAGTTGAAGTCAAGATCAAATGGCGCATCAAGGAAAAAGCTATCGCCAGTACAGCGCCGAAAATCAAGGTGGGCAATTGATTCTCCTGCGGCTGGTTTTCTTCTGATGGTTTACCAGGGCACGTTGCGCCGTCCGGTCTGAAACTCGACTACCTTCTGGTAGATTTCCTTCGCTCGAGCCAGGGCATCCTGCTCCATATCATCTAGCTGCGCTTCGCGGTTGCCCTGAGCGCCCTGGCTTTGTAGCAGCTCCTGGACATCGCTGCGGTAACGCTCCAGTAGATGGGTCAGGTTGGCATGGATCATCTGCATTTCCAGCATCAGCTTGCGCTGCATTTCCCGGTAACGCAGCAGATCGTTGGGGTGGCTGGCATTGTCGATCAGCGTATCCAGGGTGCTATTCACCAGGTTACGCGCCTGTTCCAGGCGGGGGATGATCACAAACACCACGTCATAAAGTTGAATCGGCGAGTGGTAAATCTGCATGGACATAGAGGTAAGGCCAACCTTGGGTGAAAGACCCCACAGTTTACCTTGCCGCCGCGCTGCAGCAAGGGGCGTTTAAACGCCGCTACCCAGGATAAACGCTTTTACAGACGTTGAGCGAAAGACTTGGCCAGAGCCGAGGGACATCAGCGTATCATGGGGTTAAGCGTTTAAAGAGGACGACAAACCATGATTCGAAAATCACCGTTGCTGAATGCCGTCCTTTTGTTGTTGCCCCGGCTGGCACACTTTGCCTGGCGTGTGCTGCGTCACTTTATAAAGAACCGCGGCATCCTGCTGGCCGGTGGGGTTGGCTATAACATCCTGCTTTCCATTGTGCCCTTGTTTGCCGTTTTGGTGGTGTTGCTGACTCACCTGGTGGATGAGCAGCATTTGCTCGGGGTTTTGGATGTTCAGGCGCGCCATCTTGCGCCCTCCCACGCGGATGTCCTGCTGGAGGCCGTGCGCGGCCTGCTGGATTCCGGCGATGTGATGGGCATTCTGGGCTTTCCGGTGCTGCTGCTGTTCAGCTCGTTCGCTTTTCGCATGCTGGAAGATGCGCTGGCGATCATCTTTCATGCTCCCGAAACCCCGCACATCAAGCGCAGCGCCTGGGTGTCCGTGATGTTGCCTTATGCCTTTATTCTGGTGCTGGGGGCGGGGCTGATGATGCTAACGCTGGTGGTAACCCTGGCCAGTTCACTGAATACCCTGGTGCTGGCGATTTTCGAGCGTGAGCTGCCATTGGCCGTGCTGTCTGAACCGGTGCTTAACCTGAGCAGTTTTGTTGGCGTCTTTTTACTGTTCAGTGCCATCTACAAGGTGCTTCCCGTGGTGCAGATTGCCCTGCGCCGGGCGGTGGTAGGCGGTTTTGTGGCCGCCTTACTGTGGGAAGCCGTGCGGCTTTTGCTGGTCTACTACTTTGCCAACCTTTCCTTTGTCAGCGTCGTTTACGGCTCCCTGGCGACTCTGGTGATTGTCCTGCTGAGCCTTGAAATCGGCGCTATCATCTTACTGCTGGGCGCCCAGGTTATCGCCGAACTGGAGCGCAATTCCCGGGTAGGCCTGCCTTGGTATCTTGACCCTGACCATCAGGCGGTCTCGCGGATTGAATAATCAGCGGTAATCCCAGCGGGCGGTGAGACCGTCAGAGACCATAAGGCATTCAAGGTGTCAGGTACCCCTCTGGCAATATCAGAGTTTTCCTGAGCTGTATTTTGGTGCAACGCAAAACCAGTGCTTGCCACCTACGCACCATTAAAAAGCAGTGTGTTACTTGCCTGGCTTGTAGATAACGTCTTGTCAGCGTTTTTTCATATTAAGTAACGTTTTGAATTGCCAGTAAATTAACCTATTTTAGCCATTGTGGCGCGCTCCTTGCTCAGTCTGTAGGACTTTGCCGGCATCCGTGTACTGGGTGCATCATTTCAAGGCCCTGTTTTCAGGGCGAGGAGCTTTGCATGTCTTCACAGGCCGTTTCGAACTCTCATCAGCTTCACTCTCACGCTGTTTCTGGCACGCCCCGCTATTCAGGCGTCAAGCGTAAGCTTTCCATGACGCTGCTGGCGGCTGCAATTGCCGCAACGGGCACCCAGGCGCTGGCCCAGGATGATGACCCGATCAAGGTGGGTATTCTGCACTCGCTGTCTGGCACCATGGCGATCAGTGAAACGGTACTCAAGGATACCGTTGAAATGCTCATCGAGCGTCAGAATGAAGCGGGCGGCCTGCTGGGGCGTGAACTTGAGGCCGTCGTGGTGGATCCGGCATCTGATTGGCCGCTGTTTGCTGAGAAAGCCCGCGAGCTGCTGGCCCAGGAAGAAGTCGATGTCATCTTCGGTAACTGGACGTCAGTCTCGCGCAAGTCGGTGCTGCCGGTAGTGGAAGAGCTCAATGGCCTGCTGTTCTACCCGGTGCAGTATGAAGGCGAAGAATCTTCTGGCAACGTCTTCTACACCGGCGCGGCGCCCAATCAGCAGGCGATTCCGGCGGTGGATTACCTGATCAATGAAGTGGGTATCGAGCGTTTTGCTCTGGTGGGCACCGACTATGTCTATCCGCGTACCACCAACCGTATCTTGAATGCCTATCTCCAGGAAGAGCACGGTATTGCCGAAGACGACATCATGGTCAACTACACGCCGTTCGGCCATTCCGACTGGCAGAACATTGTTGCCGAAATTCGCCGCTTTGGTGAGGAAGGCAAGCGTACGGCAGTGGTTTCTACGGTCAATGGCGATGCCAACGTGCCCTTCTACCGTGAGCTGGCCAACCAGGGTATTGATGCAGGTGATATTCCTGTCGTGGCCTTCTCAGTGGGCGAGCAGGAGCTTTCCGGTATTGATACCGCTCCGCTGGTAGGTCATCTGGCCGCCTGGAACTACTTCATGAGCGTAGACACCGACGCCAACTACGATTTTATCGATGCATGGATCGAGTACACCGGCGATGAAATGGCGGTTACCAATGACCCCATGGAAGCCCACTATATTGGCTTTAACATGTGGGCCGAAGCGGTGCGCAAGGCGGGATCTGCTGAGGTGGATGCGGTCAAGGAAGCCATTATCGGTGTGACGGTGCCCAATCTCTCTGGTGGCTATGCAGCCATGATGCCCAACCATCATATTACCAAGCCGGTGCTGATTGGTGAGATCCAGGATAACGGCCAGTTCGATATCGTCTGGCAGACACCGTCTACCGTGGTTGGCGATGCCTGGTCTGATTACCTGCCGGGCTCCCGCGACATGATCAGCGACTGGCGCCAGCCTCTGGTCTGCGGTAACTACAACGTGGTGGAAGGCAGCTGCGGCGGTGGCGAGGAAGCCGACGAGTAAGTTCTAACCCACCCTGCTGTGTGACTTGCCCCGCCGCTGTGCGGGGCAAAGCCACTGTTTCTCCTTTCCCTATCCTGTTTTCTGAGGAAGAAACCCTATGCGGCGATTTCTTTCCTGGGCGCTGTGCTGTGTGCTCTTGCTGGCGGTGACCTTGCCCGCCCAGGCCCAGCAGTCCCCTCAAACCGATGATGAAGCAGCGCTGGCCTTGCTGACGGCGCTGGATGTGGATTCCTTTGCTGACAAGAGCGATGCCATTATCGCCATCCTGCAAAGCGATGACGAGCGCGCCCGTGACTGGCTGCAGGCACTGCTTGACGGCAAGCTGCAGCGCACCGATGAGGGCCGCTTTGTGGTGGTGCTCAATAACCGCGGCCGCGATTGGCCGGTTGAAGATGCCTTGACCGGCGAATCACTCGGCGAGATGTCGCGCCGCGATCTGGAGCGTGTTGGTATCAACAATGCTTTGCGCAATCAGCTGCGCAGTGCCATCGCCGTGGTGGATCTTTATTCGCCGAATGTAGAACGGCGGCGCACCTCGGCTGATCGTCTGCTCGGCGAAGTGGATGGCGACATGGTCGATACCCTGACGCCACTTATCAGCGAGGCGGACGATGACTATGTCCGCAACCGCTTAACCCAGGCCGTCGCCATTTATCGTGCCGAGCAGGGTGAAATGGCAGGTGTTGAAGCTCTGACAGGAAGCCTTCATCCCCGCGCCCGTGTGGCTCTGGGCCGTGCTGCTGAAAGCGCTGACCCTCAGGTGGCTGAAGCCGCCAGGGCCGCCCTGACAAGTATTGAGCAGAACCTGAAAATCAACCGTGGCCTGGAAACCCTTTACTTCGGGCTGTCGCTAGGCTCGGTACTGGTGCTGGCGGCCATCGGCCTGGCGATTACCTTCGGCGTAATGGGGGTCATCAACATGGCGCATGGCGAGCTGATCATGCTGGGGGCCTACACCACCTGGATGATGCAGCAGCTGCTGCCGGGTCAGCCCGGCATGGCGCTGATCCTGTCTATTCCCGCGGGTTTTATGGTGGCTGCCCTGGCGGGTATCGCCATTGAGCGCGGGGTGATCCAGTTCCTCAAGGGTCGCCCGCTGGAAACCCTCCTGGCTACCTTTGGTATCAGCCTGATTCTTCAACAGCTGGTGCGCACCGTCATATCCCCGCAGAACCGTACCGTGATCACCCCGGAATGGATGAGCGGCTCTCTGGTGGTCAACGATGCGCTTTCGCTGACCCTTAACCGTCTTTATGTACTGGGCTTTGCTCTGGTGGTGTTTGCCGCCCTGATGCTGATCATGCGCCGCACCCGTCTGGGCCTTGAAGTGCGCGCCGTGACCCAGAACCGTGCCATGGCACGTTCCATGGGCATTCGCGCCACCCGCGTCGATATCATGACCTTCGCGCTGGGTTCGGGCGTGGCCGGGCTTGCCGGTGTGGCGCTTTCACAGCTGACTAATGTCGGCCCCAACCTCGGCCAGAACTACATTATTGATTCCTTCATGGTGGTGGTGTTTGGCGGGGTCGGTAACCTGTGGGGCACCCTGGTGGCAGGCATGTCGCTGGGTGTGATCAATCAGGTCATCGAGCCTTGGGCGGGTGCGGTACTGGCCAAGATAATCGTGCTGGTATTCATCATCCTGTTTATTCAAAAGCGACCCAAGGGGCTCTTTCCCCAGAAGGGCCGCGCGGCGGAGGGCTAGGCAATGCAAGCGATGGATTCTGCACAGCGGTTCTGGCTGACCCGCCCGTTTTTTGAGCGCGCTACACAGCTGTTTCTGGGCGTATTGCTGGCGGCGCTGATTCTGGTCACTGTGCTGCACG
The DNA here is from genome assembly GCA_041875495.1 of Halomonas sp. CH40. Taxonomy (NCBI): domain Bacteria; kingdom Pseudomonadati; phylum Pseudomonadota; class Gammaproteobacteria; order Oceanospirillales; family Halomonadaceae; genus Halomonas; species Halomonas sp. CH40. The sequence goes on along the minus strand of CP112982.1, from coordinate 3,346,875 downwards.
TCATGGTGCCCGAGGGGCATCCGCTTTACGTCAGCGCCTTTACCGTCAACCTGCTGGGCAAGTACTTGAGCTATGCGCTATTGGCGGTGTCGGTGGATCTGGTATGGGGCTACCTGGGGATTCTCAGCCTCGGCCATGGGGCGTTTTTTGCCATCGGGGGCTACGCCATGGGCATGTACCTGATGCGCCAGATTGGCGACCGCGGCACCTATGGCGACCCCATCCTGCCGGATTTCATGGTATTTCTCAGTTGGGACAGCCTGCCCTGGTACTGGCTGGGTTTTGACATGGCCTGGTTTGCGTTTCTGATGGTGCTGTTGGCGCCTGGCCTGCTGGCGCTGGTGTTCGGCTTTCTGGCCTTTCGCTCCCGGGTCACCGGGGTTTACCTGTCGATTATTACCCAGGCGCTGACCTTTGCGCTGATGCTGGCGTTCTTCCGCAACGAGATGGGGTTTGGCGGCAACAATGGCCTGACTGATTTTCGTGAGCTGCTGGGTTTTGATCTGCGCAGCGATGCCACCCGGCTGGGTCTGTTTATCGCCACCGGGGTGGCGCTGGCGCTGGGCTATATCCTGTGCCGGGCGATTGTCACCAGCAAGCTGGGGCGGGTCAGTGTGGCCACCCGGGATGCCGAGGCACGCACGCGCTTTCTGGGCTATCGGGTCGAACGCTTCCAGCTGTTTGTGTTTGTGGTCTCCGCCATGCTGGCGGGCCTGGCCGGGGCGCTCTATGTGCCTCAGGTGGGCATTATCAACCCCAGCGAGTTCTCGCCGATTTTCTCGATTGAGATTGTTCTCTGGGTAGCGTTGGGGGGCCGGGCCACCCTGTATGGCGCTGTGATCGGGGCATTGTTGGTCAACTATGCCAAAACGGTGTTTACCGGTGTTATGCCGGATGCCTGGCTGTTTGCCCTGGGGGCCATGTTTGTGCTGGTCACCGTCTTCCTGCCCAAGGGCGTGGCAGGGTTATTCCGCTATCTCAAGCGTAAGCAAGGTGACGACCACTCACCCAAGGAGGCAGCCGCATGAGCTTTTTGCAATCGCTTACCACCCGGGACAGGGTGTTTGACTTTATGGCGCCTCAGACGTCGCCAGTAGATGTGCGCCATGGGCCGATTCTGTATATGGAGGATGTCACCGTCAGCTTTGATGGCTTCAAGGCCATCAATAACCTCAACCTGACGATCGATGATGGCGAGTTACGCTGCATTATCGGCCCTAACGGGGCGGGCAAGACCACCATGATGGATATTATCACCGGCAAGACGCGCCCCAACCAGGGCAGCGTCTGGTTTGGTAGCCGCCATAACCTGCTGCAGATGAACGAGCCGGATATCGCCAGCCTGGGCATCGGCCGCAAGTTCCAGAAGCCTACCGTATTTGAAGCACTCAGCGTGTTTGAAAATCTCGAGCTGGCGATGGCTGCCGACAAGCGTATCCTGCCTACCCTGACGGCGCGCCTAAGCGGTGAGATCAAGGACCGTATCGAGGAAGTGCTGACCACTGTCGGGCTGATGGAGCTGCGCCATCGGCCCGCGGGGATTCTTTCCCACGGCCAAAAGCAATGGCTGGAAATTGGCATGCTGCTGATGCAGCGTCCGCGCCTGCTGCTGGTGGATGAACCCGTGGCTGGGATGACCGAGCAGGAAATGGAGCGTACCGCCGAGCTATTGACCAGCCTGGCAGGCCAGCAGTCGGTGGTGGTGGTCGAGCACGATATGGGCTTTGTGCGCTCGATTGCCCGCAAGGTAACGGTGCTCCACCAGGGCAGTGTGCTGGCCGAGGGCAGCATGGATCAGGTATCCAGCGACCCCAAAGTGGTGGAAGTGTATCTGGGTGTGGACGACGAGGAGGCGGCCTGATGCTGGCAATTGAACAACTCAACCAGTTTTATGGCGAAAGCCACACCCTCTGGGATCTGGATCTTGAAGTGCCCGCTGGACAATGCACCTGCGTGATGGGGCGTAACGGCGTGGGCAAGACCACCCTGATGAAAGCCATTATGGGTGAAGTGGCGGTCAAAAGTGGCCAGCTGCGCTACCAGGGGAAGAGCGGCGAAATCGAGCTGACCAAAAAAGCCATTGAAGCGCGATCGCGGCTCGGCATTGGCTTTGTCCCCCAGGGGCGGCAGATATTCCCGCTGCTGACGGTTGAAGAGAACCTGCGCACCGGCCTTGCCGCGCGCAGCGATGGCCAGAAGAAAATTCCCGAACGCATCTACGAGCTGTTCCCGGTGCTCAAGGAAATGAAGCACCGCCGTGGTGGTGATCTATCCGGCGGTCAACAGCAACAGCTGGCGATTGGCCGCGCGCTGGTGATTGAACCGCGCCTGCTGATCCTTGATGAACCCGGAGAAGGCATTCAACCCAATATCGTCGCCCAGATCGGTCAGGTGATCCGCCAGCTGATAAAGGAGGACGGCCTGACAGTCCTGCTGGTGGAACAGAAGCTGCCCTTTGCACGCAAATACGCCGACCGCTTCGTGATCATGGATCGCGGCCGCCCGGTGGCCAAAGGTGACATTGGCGAGCTGTCCAACGAACTGATCAAGCAGCACCTGACGGTTTGATCGTTGCGAAGTTATACAGATGTAGCGTCACTTTAACGAAGAGCTCAAAACCTGTTTATCGAATGGGATAATCTTGAGGTATTAAACCTGTTGCAGGCAACTTATGTTGGGATGGTATAAGTTATTTATACCCACTTAATTTATAGTGCTGTGCGAGAGCTCACCTGCCAATATGAATGTCGTAATTCTACCGAAGGTTATCAGGACTCATCTGAACAGCGTGACGGTGATTCCGCCAATGAAAGTGTCAAAATCACCGTGAGCAGATATTCGCGCAGCAATCTCCCAACATGGACGTGAAGGTGATGTAAACCATGGTAAAAGACGAGCAGGCACTCAAGGAAACGCTTTATGGCTTGATCGAGCGCTGGGAAGGTGAGGTGGTCGAGTTCAAGCGTGGCGTTAAAGGATTCTCTACCTCAGATTTAGGGAAGTATTTTTCAGCTCTTGCCAATGCTGCCAACCTTAACGACAGCGATGTCGCCTGGCTGATCTTTGGCGTTGACGACAAAACGTATGCGGTTGTAGGTTCAGAATACCGCGAAGCATCGGGCACGCTTGAGCAATTAAAGATGCAGATTGCGGATGGCACCGAACCTGGCATTACATTCAGCGCCATTCATGAGTTGGTACTACCAGAAGGGCGTGTGGTGTTGTTTAAAATTCCTGCGGCCCCGATGGGTATGCCAATTGCCTGGCAAGGTCACTACTATGCCCGTGCCGGAGAAAGCTTGACTAGCCTGGGGCTTGACCAACTCGATGCCATTCGCCGCCAGACGGATAACACCGATTGGTCTGCCCAAGTTGTTCCAAATGCAACCATTGAACATTTGGATGTCGACGCGGTAGACAAAGCCAGAGCATCGTTTGCCAAGAAGTATACGAACCGTTTTGAGCATGACGAAGTGAAAGAGTGGCCGCTCGCGACCTTTCTGGATCGAGCCAAGCTAACGGTCGATGGCAAGATCACTCGGTCAGCACTATTACTCGTGGGCAAGGAAGAAGCAGCCCCCTTGCTATCTCCCCATCCAGCTCAATTAACCTGGAAGCTTGAAGGGCATGAGCGTGCTTATGAACACTTCTCGCCACCTTTTTTACTTACCACCACCCAACTGTATCAGCGCATCCGTAACATTCAGCTGCGGATTTTGCCGCAGGATGCCTTGCTGCCCGTCGAGGTCTCTAAGTACGACCAAAAAATAGTGCTCGAAGCCCTGCATAACTGCATTGCGCACCAGGATTACACTCGGCATGCGCGGGTAGTCGTGGTTGAGAAAGCAGACCGTTTGGTGTTTGAAAACGAGGGCAACTTTTTTGATGGGCAGCCAAGTGATTATCTGGAGGGCCATCGAGTTCCCAGGCGCTACCGTAACCCCTTTCTAACGCAGGCCATGGCCGAGTTGAATATGATCGATACGATGGGCTACGGCATTCACGACATGTTTGCCCGTCAGGCCAAGCGGTATCTGCCACTGCCCGATTATGACTTGAGTGAGTTGGGGGCTGTGAAGCTGCGGCTATACGGGAGTGTAGTGGATACATCCTACAGCCGTTTGCTGATCCAGAAAACTGACCTGGCATTAGTCGATATCTTGGCGCTTGATCGTATCCAAAAAAAATTACCTGTGGCCGATGATGCGATAAATCGCCTTAAACGAGCGGGTTTGATCGAGGGACGTAAGCCTAATTTCTATGTTTCTGCTCAAGTGGCTGGGGCGACATCAGGACAAGTGGGGTACATCAAGACCCGTGCCCAAGATGATGAATTCTACGCGAAACTGCTGAAAGATTATCTCCAGAAGTTTGGGCAGGCGAATCGAGCAGAGATAAATGAATTATTGCTTGATAAATTAAGTGATGGCTTAAATGACAAGCAAAAATACAATAAAATTAGCAGTTTGTTGACAAAGCTCAGACGGCGTAACGTTATTGTCAATAAAGGTTCTGATACCGCGCCAAGCTGGCACCTGACAGAGAGCTTTCAAAGAGATACATAGAGAAATACCTTAACGATTAATGATTAAGCTATAAAAATCAAACTGTTATTTATATTTTCAAAATAATAGTTGCAGAGAGCTTGCAGAGAGAAAGTATTAGTCAGCATTTCACCAAAAAGGTGCGTCGGCAATTTTTTGCTGCCCTTTATTGGTGCGTAAGCAATGTCTAAGCGTTCTAGTGTGTGTTTCTAACTTGCTGAATAAATTATAAAAAAGGTTTAATTGGGCGTTTTGGTACAGCGGTTGCTCTGTTCTGGTCAGATTCTTCAACGGATGGGACTTTTATGAGCATAGCGGCTGTGTCGGGTGGGCCATCATTGCCAACGTCCGGGCATCGTTTTGATAGCGAGCGCCACTGGGCGGCTTCATTGGCGCTGCGCTTTGCTAACCGTGATGAGGTCACCCGTTTAGTGCAGGCGCGCCATCAGGGGCCTTTACGGGTTCAGCGCTCCTTTTATCCGGAAGGCCGCACCCAGGCGTGTCATGTCTATGTCCTCCATCCCCCTGGGGGCCTGGTCAGCGGTGATGCCCTGACCATACGCGCGGATATCGAACCCGGTGCCCATGCGCTGCTGACCACCCCCGCCGCCAACAAGCTTTACAAGGCCGACAGCCAGGGCGTTGCCTGGCATCAGCAGACAACGCTTAACGTTGAGGATGGCGGCATTCTTGAATGGCTGCCCCAGGAAACCATCGCCTTTGATGGCTCCAAAGGCACCCAGCGCACCCATATTGCCCTGCAGGGCAGCGCCCGCTGCCTGGGTTGGGAAGTCATGGCGCTGGGCCGCCCGGCCAGCCAGCTCCCCTATGCCTTCGGGCGCATTGAACAGCATTTTCGCCTCACCCTGGATGGCAAGCCGCTATGGCTGGAGCGCCAGCCCCTGGACCCGCTTCACCCGCGTTTCAGTGGGCGCTGGGGGCAAGGCGGTGCGACGGTGCAGGCCACCCTGTGGGCGGTGGGCGTAAGTGATGCGAGTAGCGCAATTGATGAACTCAGAAACACCTTGCCGGATAACCCGCGCTGGGCGGTCACCGTGCGTCATGGTGTCCTGCTGCTGCGCTACCTGGGGCACTGCCGCAATGAAGCCTGGGCACTGTGCGAACAGGCCTGGCAGCTGCTGCGCCCGCGCTGGATAGCGCGCGACGCCCATACACCCCGTATCTGGTTAACCTGACCCGATGGACTGCTGGAGACATGCCCGATGGAATTGACCCCACGCGATAAAGACAAGCTGCTGCTGTTTTCAGCCGCCCAGCTTGCCGAGCGCCGCCGTGCCCGTGGCCTCAAGCTTAACTACCCGGAAGCCGTGGCGCTGATCAGCTTTGAGATTATTGAAGGTGCCCGCGACGGCAGAAGCGTTGCTGACCTGATGAGTTATGGCCGCGAGATTCTCAGCCGTGACGATGTGATGGAAGGCGTTGCTGAGATGGTCGATGAGGTTCAGGTGGAAGCTACCTTTCCGGATGGCACCAAGCTGGTCACCGTCCACACGCCGATTAGCTAATGATCAACAATCAGGAGGGGCCATCATGATTCCCGGTGAGTATCAGTTAAAGGACGGTGATATTGAGCTGTGCGCAGGCCGCGAGCGGATCACGCTGGAGGTAGCCAACACCGGCGACCGGCCTATTCAGGTGGGGTCGCACTACCACTTTGCCGAAGCCAATCCGGCACTGGTGTTTGAGCGCAGTAAAGCGCGTGGCCTGCGCCTGGATGTGGCGGCGGGCACCGCTATCCGCTTTGAGCCAGGCCAGACCCGTGAAGTCACCCTGATTCCCTTTGTCGGCAAGCGTCATATCTACGGGTTTCGCGGGGATGTCATGGGCCCCCTGGAAATGGATGCTCAGCAAGGAGACAGCCAATGAAGCCGGTCAACAAGATCAGCCGTCAGGCCTACGCCGATATGTATGGCCCCACCGTGGGTGACCGGGTACGCCTGGGCGATACCGAGCTGTGGATTGAAGTCGAGAAGGACGCTACCCACTACGGCGATGAAGTGAAATTTGGCGGCGGCAAGGTGATCCGCGATGGCATGGGGCAAAGCCAGCAGCATAGCGAGGCCGTTATGGATACGGTGATCACCAATGCCTTGATTCTCGACTGGTGGGGTATCGTCAAGGCGGATGTTGGCTTGCAGAAGGGGCGCATTGCGGCCATCGGCAAGGCCGGTAACCCGGATACCCAGCCGGATGTGGAGCTGATCATCGGCCCCGGTACGGAAGTCATCGCCGGGGAAGGCAAGATCCTCACTGCGGGTGGTATTGATGCGCATATCCACTTTATCTGCCCCCAGCAGGTAGAAGAAGCGTTGATGAGCGGCATTACCACCATGCTGGGTGGCGGCACTGGACCTGCTACCGGCTCCAATGCCACCACCTGTACGCCGGGCGAATGGCATATTGGCAAGATGCTGCAGGCCGTGGATGAAATGCCGATGAATATCGGTTTTCTGGGCAAGGGCAACGCCAGCCTGCCGGAAGCGCTGGAAGCCCAGCTGGAAGCGGGTGCCATAGGCCTTAAACTGCACGAAGACTGGGGAACCACCCCGGCGTCGATTGATAACTGCCTGAGCGTGGCCGAGCGTTACGATGTGCAGATCGCCATCCACACCGATACCCTTAATGAATCGGGGTTTGTCGAGGATACCCTGGCGGCTTTCAAGGAACGCTGCATTCACACCTACCACACCGAGGGCGCTGGCGGCGGCCACGCGCCGGATATCATCACCGCCTGCGCCAAGCCCTATGTGTTGCCGTCCTCCACCAACCCGACCCGGCCTTACACGGTCAATACGGTGGATGAACACCTCGATATGCTGATGGTGTGTCACCACCTCGACCCCAATATCCCCGAAGACGTGGCCTTTGCCGACTCGCGCATTCGCCGCGAGACCATTGCCGCTGAGGATATTCTCCATGATCTGGGGGTTATCTCGATGATTGCCTCTGATTCACAGGCCATGGGCCGGGTAGGGGAGTCGATCTGCCGAACCTGGCAAACCGCCCACAAGATGAAGGTGCAGCGTGGCCTCTTGCCGGAAGATGAAGCCTTGGGCGCCGATAACTTCCGCGCCAAGCGTTATATCGCCAAGTACACCATCAACCAGGCGCTGACCCACGGTATTGCCCATGAAGTCGGCTCGGTGGAAGTCGGCAAGATGGCGGATCTGGTGCTCTGGAAACCGGCCTTTTTCGGCACCAAGCCAGCGATGATTATCAAGGGCGGCATGATTGCCGCTGCCCCCATGGGCGACCCCAATGCCTCCATCCCCACGCCCCAGCCGGTGCATTACCGCCCTATGTTCGGTGCCTTTGGTCGGGCTGCCAGCCAGACGCGAGTGAGCTTTGTCAGCCAGGCCGCGTTGGACGCAGGCGTCAAAGAAAGGCTGGGGCTTGCAAGCCCCTTGGCCGCCTGCAAGAACGTGCGCGAGATACGCAAGCAGGATATGAAGCTCAACGATGCCTGCCCCGAGCTGAGCGTTGACCCGCAGACCTATGAAGTGCACTGCAATGGTGAGCTGCTGACCTGTGAGCCGGCGACCGAGCTGCCGCTGGCCCAACGCTACCACCTGTTCTAGGTTCATTTTGTCCCAAGCCTGTTTTTATTTGAGGAGCCGCTATGTTGAAACTGATAGAACGCCTGGGGCCAATAGACGCAAGCGCTGCCAGCGATACCCTGACACTGCCGTTTGAACTGCGTATTCGCGGTCGCCTGAAAGCGCAAAGCGACAGCGGCCAGCCGCTGGGGCTGTTTCTCGACCGTGGCCCGGTGCTGCGTGATGGCGAGGGCTTGAAGGCTGAAAGCGGCGAGGTGATCAGGGTGCGTGCGGCCATTGAACCGGTGGTTACGGCAAGAGTCAGTGCCGGCCTGCCGCTGGCACGGCTGGCCTACCATCTGGGCAACCGCCATGTGCAGCTGGCTCTGGGTGAGGATGCCGACGGCGGCTGGGTACGCTTTCCGCCGGATCACGTCCTGGAGGAGCTGGCGGTGTTACTCGGCGCCCGGCTTGAACACCATGATGCCACCTTCGACTCCGAGTCAGGCGCCTACCAAGGCGTCGGTGGACATGCTCATCATCATGAACACGGCCATGAGCACGAACACGCACACAGCCACCCTCATGAGCACCACCATGAACATGCTCACTGAACCGGGCGTGCCTGCCCACCAGGATGATCAGCTGGCGCTGCTCGGCCTGATGCAGCTGGTCAGCCCGGCGTTGCCGATTGGCGCTTTTGCGTTTTCTCAAGGGTTGGAAAGTGCCTTTGAACTCGGCTGGGTGGAAGGTGAAACCAGCCTGGCCGAGTGGCTTTCCGGCGTGCTGGAAGATGGCCTGACCCGCTGTGAACTGCCGCTGATTGCGCGTTTGTACAGTGCCTTTGAGCGTGGCGACCACGCTGCGGTTGCTGAATGGGACGATTGGCTAGCGGCGACTCGCGAAACTGCCGAGCTGGCAGCCGAAGACAGCCGTCTAGGGGCTTCTCTCAAACGCCTGTCGGGCAGCCTGGCATTGCTGCCGGATAACAACCTGCTGCCTGAGCAGGCAGGGTACGTCACCTGGTTTGCCTATACCGCCTACCTCCGTGGTGTGCCGGTGCATCAGGCGCAGCTCGGGTTTGGCTGGGCCTGGCTGGAAAACCAGCTGGCCGTGGCCTGCAAGGCGTTGCCGTTAGGGCATACCGCTGCCCAGCGGGTGCTTGAGGTACTGCGCATGGAACTTGTCGCGGCGGTGGAGCAGGCCCAACAGCTTGACGATGAATACCTTGGCCCGGCCTTGCCCGGTGTCGCCCTGGCCAGTGCCCTGCACGAAACCCAGTATTCACGTTTATTCAGAAGTTAGACGCTTAACAAGCCGCTTTAATGAGGAGACAACCATGACCCACTGCTTACGCGTAGGAGTCGGCGGCCCGGTTGGTTCGGGTAAGACCGCGCTGCTCAAGCAACTCTGCCTGGCGCTACGGGAATACTACGATATTGCCGTGGTCACCAATGATATCTACACCCGTGAAGACGCTGACTTTCTGCTCAAGCACGATGCCCTGCCAGCGGATCGTATTCTCGGGGTGGAAACCGGTGGCTGCCCGCATACCGCCATCCGTGAAGACGCCTCGATGAACCTGGCTGCGATTGATGACCTCCAGGCGCGTCATCCCAAGCTTGAACTGGTGCTGGTGGAATCCGGCGGCGATAACCTGTCGGCCACCTTTAGCCCTGAGCTTTCCGACCTGACCCTTTACGTGATTGACGTGTCCGCGGGTGACAAGATCCCACGCAAGGGCGGGCCGGGTATCACCAAGTCAGACCTGTTGATTATCAACAAGATTGATATTGCTGAGCAGGTACACGCCTCCCTTGAGGTGATGGAGCGTGATTCGAAAAAGATGCGCGGCGAACGCCCCTTTGTGTTTACCAACCTCTACGACGGCGTCGGACTTGAAGAGATCATCCGCTTCATTCTCGATAAAGGCATGCTTGATGAGCGTCGCCCATCCGCCGCCAGTGCTTGAACTTTCCATAGATTAAATCACTTTCAGGAGAAAGATAATGCTGCTAACCCGCAAACATAGCGTAACGACTCTCGTTAGCCTGGCAGGCTTTATCGCTGTGCTATTGATGAACAGCGTTCAGGCGCATTCAGGCCATGCCCCAACGCAGGTACACAGCCATCTGGGTAGCCCGATGATGTGGTTGATGCTGGGCGTTGCCGCCCTGGGGCTCACCGCCGCCGCCCTGTTTGGGCACAAACTATGGCGTCAGGGGCGTGATGCCAAGGTGGCGCAGAAACACCGCTAAGGCTACTTTCTTGAGGATCCGACGTTAGTCGACGGGCTCCAGGCGATAGCCATACTGATAAACACTCTTGAGACGCAAGCCATGCTGGCCGTTGAAGGCCAGCTTTTTGCGTAACCGGCTAAGGTGAGTATCAATCGTTCGGGTCGTAATGTCAGCGCTGATTCCCCAGATAATCTCAAGAATATGCTCGCGAGAAAATAGCTGGCCAATATGCGATAAAAACAGCGCTGCCAGGTCATATTCCCGTGGGGTCAAGGGGATAGTCTGGTCATTCAATAAAATGCTATGACTGTGTGGGGCCAGAGTATAGGAGCCAAAGGACAGATTCTCGGCAACCATACCCTTGTTGATATCAGCCCGGCGTGCCAGGGCGGAAAGGCGCGCTCGTAGCTCAGCCGGGCGGATAGGCTTGGTCAGAAAGTCATCTGCGCCGCACTCCAATGCCATCACCACATCGTTCTCACCCTGGCTTGCGGTAATGAACAATACCGGGCCCATCCAGCCAAAATCCTGGCGTAACCGTTGCACTAGGTGCATCCCGTCTGCATCTGGCAGGTACCAGTCGATAATCAGCAAATCAAAGGTCTGCTTCTGGAGTGCTTTTAACAGCTCGCCAGCGCGCTCAAAAGCGTCAACGCAGGTGTGTTTATCACCCCAGTTTTTGAGCGATGTGGTGAGAAAGCGACGTTGCAGCGGATCATCTTCGAGTATACCGATATGCATGAGCCTGCTCGTTACCCCGAAAGGGAATGATAATGTTTAACGTTCGAGTCGGTGACTCGGGAGTGCCGGAAGGCTGGTGCCAGGCTGCGCTCAGTGGGCAGCGTCATCAGACCAGCGCTGCCAGCTCATTGCTGGCCGCCTGTACCGAGGCCTGCAGGGTGTCTATAAGCTCATCGTTGGGCACCTTGCCTGCCTTGAAATCCTGATCAATCGCTTTGGCCACGGCTTCAATACGCGTTGCGCCCACAGAACCCGCCGACCCCTTCAGGGTATGCACCTGACGGGCGAGAGTGTCATCGCAGCCTTGGCGCAGTTGCTCTGGTAATTGGGCAAACTCATCGCTCAGCTGCTCGTGGAACATGGCCAGCACTTCACGATAAAGTTCCTCATCGCCATCGGCATAGGCAAGCCCGGCGCTGGTATCAAATTCTTGCAGGGTGTCGAGTGTCAGGGTCATAAGTGCTCTCTTCTAACCGCACGTCTTGAAAATGTACTTGAAGATTAATGAATGCGACGATGTTTATCGTTATAATATTAACAAACATTAACAAATAACGCGTCGAGAGAGTTTACACTAATCGCAACTATTATTTTCACCCCCATTTGCGATAACAGCATTGAGGTAACCGCATGGCGCCAGCGCAGACGCTACTTGTTGTAGATGATGACCCGACCGTGCGCCTGTTAACATCGTCGGGCCTTAAAAAGCGCGGCTATCAGGTCATTCAGGCGGCGGATGTAGAGCAGGCATTGGGCCTGATGCAAGAAAGCAACCCGGATCTTGCCCTGGTGGATGTCAGTATGCCGGGGCGTAACGGCTTTGAATTTGTTCAGGCGGTACGTAATGGTGAAGCGGGCATTGCCAATCAGGAGCGGCCGCTCTTGATGCTGACCGGTTCCGACGATGTCACGTCGATTGATCAGGCATTTACGTCGGGAGCCACCGACTTTATTACCAAGCCGATCAATCTGCCGCTGCTGGTGGAGCGGGTCAAATATGCCCTGCGCGGGGCTGAGCGCGAAAAAGCCCTGCGCGAGGCACAGATGGAGCAAGCCAGTGCCTGCAAGCTGGCTCGTCTGGGGTTCTGGCAGCTGAATTTCAGCAATGATGCGCTGACATGGTCAGAAGATGCCGCCGAAGTGCTGAACTGCACTGCGTTGCCGGAAAATCGCCAGGCCCTGCTGGTGCTGCTGAATGATACCGACGGGCTGCGCCTGGATACCGCGCTGGAAGCTGCCCGGGAAGGTCAGGAGGGCCTCAACCTTGAAGTCACCCTGTATCTGGGCCATGCCGAACGTGTTGTGCGCCTGCAAAGTAGCCCCAAAACCCAGGAGGGGTTCCTGATTGGCGCCTTTCAGGATGTCACTGCTTTGCGGTTATTTGAGGATAAAGCGCTCTACCTTGCCGAATATGATGGCCTGACCGACCTGCCCAAGCGACGCTTGTTTTTGAACCTGCTGGATGAGCAACTGGAAGACAGCAAACAGGTGACCTGGTCGATCGGTGTGATTGATATCAGCCGCCTGCACCGGATTAACGATGCGCTGGGGATTGACGCCGGTGATCAGGTACTGGCCATGTTTGCCCAGCGCCTCAAACAAAGCCTGGGCCACGAGGCTCTGATTTGCCGTCTGGAGGCAGACACCTTTGCGGTGGCAATGCCTCACACGGATAGCAAGCAAATGCAGGCCTATTACCACAACTGGATGCAGCCGCTGGCCCGCGCCCACAAGGTGAAGGGTGAAGAGGTCTTCGTTGATTTCACCGCGGGTGTCAGCCTGTATCCTCAGGATGGCAGTAACAGTGATGAGCTGTTGCGAACGGCCCTGCTGGCTCAGCGTTTTTGTCGCCATAATGCGGGCAGTCAAAAGGTGATGCTTTATCACGATGTTGAAGCCTTTGACGATACCAATGCCCTGAGCCTTGAAAATGACCTGCGCAAAGCGCTGGGCAACCGGGAGTTCTTTCTGGTTTACCAGCCGCAACAGCAGCTTTCCAGCGGTCGCTTTATCGGTGTTGAAGCCTTGCTGCGTTGGCGTCATTCCACGCGTGGGGTGGTATCGCCCGGTGAGTTTATTCCTTTGCTGGAAGAAAGCGGCCTGATTATTGATGTAGGTGACTGGGTGGCCGAAGAGGCCTGTTGCCAGTTGGCGCAGTGGCAGGCTGAGGGCGTTGAGGTTGCCATGGCAATCAATATCTCGGCGCGCCAGTTTGAGCAGGCCGGGCTTGCCAAGCGTCTTGCTCAGTATGTGGCTGAGTATGATGTAAAGCCCCAGCAGCTGGAATTGGAAATCACTGAAAGCACCGCCATGAGCAATCCGGAAGCCACACTTGCGACCCTCTATGAACTCAAGAAGTTGGGGTTCAAGCTTGCCATTGATGATTTTGGCACCGGCCACTCATCCTATGAATACTTGCTGCGCTTTCCACTTGATACGCTAAAGATAGACCGTAGCTTTATCATTGATGTCGCTGAAGCGCGTCAAAATCGTGCCATTGTGCGTTCACTGACGGCTCTGAGTCAGGGCCTGGGGCTCAAGACGGTGGCCGAAGGCGTAGAAACCCAGCGCCAGCGTGACTATCTCGATGCGCTTGATGTGGATGACGTTCAGGGGTTTCTGCTGGCCAGACCCATGGAACCGCAAGCCTGCCTGGCTTTCCTGCAGGCCCATGTCAAAGCAGTCGTGGCCAACTGATACGGCCAGGGAGCGTAAGTCAACGGCTGCTCGCGACTCAATAACTAATAAATAGTGGCTCACCAACACCATTAAAATCACCACCCTAAGACTTGGCTTACCAACAGGAAATCACGATGCAATTACAATTTGATTCCAGTGGAACTGTGGAGGGGTTTGCGGCATCACTACAGACGTTGGCATCCCAGGCCGACGTCGCCGCCATACTGGTATTGGCCTGCGATGAAAACGGCTGGCAGCCGGAAGACGTTGACCCTCTTTTGCAGGCCGCTGAGGTGCCGGTATCCGGCGGTATCTTTCCGCAGATTGCCTATCAGGGCAGTAACCATATCAAAGGGACGCTACTGGTAGGCTTGGAGGCAGCGCCCGAACTTGGTGTGATTGAAGGGTTGAGCGATGCGGACGCCGAGTACGAAGAAGCGTTGCTGCCATTGGCCGAGCGCTGGCCTGAAGCCAGTGGCGAGCAGACCTACCTGGTGATTGTCGATGGGCTGGCATCGCGTATCAACGCCTTGATTGAAAGCCTGTTTTACACCTTCGGGCTGGAAAACAATTTTATTGGCGGCGGTGCCGGTTCGTTAAGTTTTGAAAAGCGCCCTTGCGTGATCACCCCGCAGGGCCTGAAAAAAGACGCGGCGCTGATTGCGCTGCTGCCGGTACCCAGCAGCATTGGCGTTACCCACGGCTGGGAGCCGGTCAGCGAAGCGTTTACCGTCACTTCCAGCGAGCGCAATGTGGTAAAAAGCATTGACTGGGAGCCTGCTGCGACCTTCTACGCACGAATGATTCATGCCCACAGCGGCCAGGATATCAGCCTCGACAACTTCTTTTCCGTGGCTAAATCCTACCCGTTGGGTATTTCGCGGCTAGGGGCTGAAATGGTGGTGCGCGACCCCTTGATGATGAACGAACAGGGCGAGTTGACCTGTGTGGGTGAAGTGCCGGAAGGCTGTATGATCAAGCTGCTTAATGGTAACCCGAGCACCCTGATTGCCGCAGCAGCCCATGCCCGCGAGCAGGCCATGGCCGAGCACCAGGGCTCAAGGCGTACGTCAGCTGACTGGCTGCTGATTGACTGTATCTCCCGCGTGCTGTTTCTGGGCGATGACATGACCCAGGAGCTGGAGGCTGTCGGGCAGGGCGAATCAGTATTCGGCGCCTTCACGCTGGGAGAAATTGCCAACAGCGGTAGCGATTACCTGGAGTTCTATAACAAGACGATTGTACTGGGCGTACTGGGTTGATCATTCGCTCAGGGGTGCCGTCAGAACGGCTAGGTACTGCCGGGAGCCAGCAGGTATGGCATCAACACGTGGAGAACAACAGGTTGGAAACGGCGTGAACAAGCTGGCAGAAACCGAACTACTGTATGAGATTTCTTTGTCGATCGGACAAAGCCTGAACCTTGCGCCCATGCTGACCCAAAGCGTGGGCACCATGGTGCGTGCGCTGAACTGTGTCAGTGCCAGTGTACTGCAGTTCACAGCGCCCTCTTCACCAGAGCCAGGTCAAAGGCTGATGGCGGGCATGGCCGAGCAGGAGCGGCTGAGCTGGAATTATGCGCTATGCATTCCCCGCACGCTCAATAAGCGCCCTGAACATCAAGCGTTTATTGCTAGCCTGCAATTGCCTGAAAACCGCCAGCAACTGGCTGATTTTTCGGCCAGCCTGCCACTGCGTATTGTTAACCTTAACGGGGAGGGCGAGCGCTACGTGTTCGCATTGCCGGAATTTGGGGTACTGCTGCTACATCGCAAAGGTGAAGGGTTTTCACACAGCCTGCTGATGTCGCTTGCCAAGCTGATGGAAAAACTCGCCGTTGCCGCCCGTGCCTGCCTGTATGAAAGCGAGTTGCAGCATCAGATTGAGCAGGCCAGGGCCGCCAACATGGCCAAAAGCCAGTTTCTGGCCAACATGAGCCATGAAATCCGCACGCCGATGAACGGCGTTATGGGCATGCTGGAGCTGGTGCTGGAAACGTCACTGGAAAAAGAGCAGCAGGAATACCTGAATCTGGCCCGGGTTAGCGCCGAGCATCTATTGGAAATCATCAACTTGCTGCTGGATATTTCCAAGATCGAAGCCAACAAGCTGGATCTGCGCCTTGAGAGCACCGATCTCTACCACTATTTGGGGCAGGTGATTAAAGCGCAGGCACCCAGAGCCATGGTCAAGAACGTCAAGCTGTTCTACCACCTCGACGACGCCTTGCCGCGCTACGTATGGTTAGACCCGGTGCGCTTCCAGCAAGTGCTGAACAATCTGCTGGGTAATGCGCTCAAGTTTACTGATAGGGGCCATGTTCGCCTGGATGTGAAGCTGACACCTCAAGCGCTGGCGGAACACCCGGATCAGCTTGCCTGGCTGACGTTCAGTGTGACAGATACCGGCATTGGCATTCCTGACGGGCAGGTGGACAGCATCTTTGAAGCCTTTGAACAGGTTGACAGCAAGGCCAATCGGCGTTTTGAAGGCACCGGCCTTGGGTTAGCCATTACCCGCCAGTTGGTGGAGCTGATGGGCGGCAGTATTTCTGCCACCAGCCAGCTGGGGCAGGGCACCTGTGTGACCTTTGATGTTCCCTTGACGCTGTCGCAGCCACCCGCGAAGGCCATGCAGGCCACCTTTGATGCGCAGCGCCACCGGGTGCTGTTTGTGGAAGATGAACCGGTGGACCGTGATGTCTTCAGCGCCATGATGAAGGCGCTGGGTGTGGAGTTTGAGCTTTGCAGCAGCGGCCCGGAAGCCTTGTTCCGCCTGCGCCATGCTCAGGATGACGACCGCCCGTTCAGCATGGTACTGGTGGATGTACATATGCCGGGGATGAGTGGCTATGAACTGGCCGCCAAGCTGCTTGATGAATCCCTGGTGGCGCCATCAGCCCTGTATCTGGCGACCTCTTCAGCCCTGGCAGGTGATACCCAGCGCTGCACGGAGTTGGGTATCCCAGGGTATCTGACCAAGCCGCTGACGCTTGGAGACCTTCAGCAGGTGCTGGCCGAGAGCGATGCCCAGACCCGTGCAGGGTTACCCCCGATGAAAAAGGATGCAGGACATGAACCGCAGGTGCCACTGGATGTTTTGCTGGTGGAAGACAATCGGATCAATCAGAAACTGGCTCTCAAACTGCTGGATAAACTCAACGCAAAGTGCGAACTGGCTCTGAATGGGCAGGAAGCGGTGGCAAAAGTCCGCGACAGCCGTTTCGATATTATCCTGATGGATATCATGATGCCGGTAATGGACGGCGTGCAGGCGACCTATGCCATTCGTGAGTTTGAACGCCTCAATGACTTGCCGCAGACACCCATCATTGCCCTGACGGCCAACGCCATGAAAGGCGATCAGGAACGTTATCTGGCGGATGGTATGCAAGGCTATGTCACCAAGCCGATCAATTTCCAGCGTCTGAAAAGTGAGATCCTGCGGGTCTATCAACCACGGGCAGAACGCTTGCCGCTGGCTGCCTCTGACGCCATGACGCTGGATGATTTCCTGGCATTGGCCGAGCCTTCTGCGGACCCTGACTCCCCCAAACCATCTTCTCACCGCAGTGCTGATACAAAGTCGTCAGGTCCGAACTCGGTGTGAGCGCGTAACGTTGCAAAAATTTGCATTTCAGCCTTCAAAATCGCGTAGGATAAAACGTTGAAAATTGTTAAGCAGTGTTGCTTTGTGGTTTCATCAACGCCTCAGTAACGCTGTTTCAGCGCCATGTTCAAACGCAATTTCAAACACAATTTCAAATACTGTGCCAAACGAGGAAACTTCTATGTCTTTTTTACGGCCTTTCCAGCGCACCGCGCTATGCATGCTGTATAGCGCTGCCGTGTGGGCAGCTATGGTATCGACCAGTAGCGCGCTGGAGGCGCCCACCGGCCAGGCGGTACTCACCGTCAGCGGTGATATCGGTGCAACCAATCAGGGCGAACGGGCGGTGTTTGACCATGCGATGTTCTCTGAACTGGGCATGCACACCACGGTGACGGCAACACCCTGGCATGATGAAACCATTACCTTTAGTGGCCCGCTGGCAAGGTCAGTGCTTGAAGCCGTTGATGCTCAGGGCGATAGCGTGATTGCGATTGCCCTGAATGATTACGAAGCGGAAATTCCGGTAGCAGATTTCTATGAATACGACGTTATTCTGGCCACCCATGCCAATGGCGAGCCGATGAGCGTACGCGAACATGGTCCGGTCTTTGTTATTTACCCTTTCGACAGTGACGCTGACCTGCACCAGGAAATCATCTACTCGCGCTCTGTCTGGCAGGTCAATCGGTTGCTGGTGCCCTGAACTTGACACGCTGAGGGCAATACCGAATGGCTTGGATGAATATAGGTCGTATAAAGACATTTCTGTGTTCCATGATTCGCGAGCGATTCTGGTCTGTACTGGGAATCAGCGTGCTTTTTCTTGCCTCCATGACCTTGGGAGGTATCGCTCTATACAAGCACCAGGCCTCGGACAAGCGCCTGCTGGAAGACGCCTTGTGGGCTTCCTATCAGCTTGATCGTGAACTGCAGGATGTACGCATTGCCTTGCTCAAGGCGACCCCGGACTCCTTGGCAGAGCTAACGCTTGCCTACGATATCCTCTACAGCCGCTTGAGGGTTATAGAGCGAGGGCAAGTGGCCGAGCTGATACACAGGGTCGAATTGCGCGGGCATAGCATTGATACCATGCTGGCCGATATCAAGGCGGTGGATGGAACGATGCAAGCGCTGACGCCGGAATCCCTGCCTGCACAGCGCGAAACGCTTGATCAACTGTTCGCTGAAATACAGGAGGCGACGGGTGCCTTGGCGGTACGTACCAATCTGTATTTTGCCGGCCAGCGCCAACGTGACCGCGAAGCCCTGTATACCCTGATACGTTCATCGCTGGTGCTGGTGGCTTTGACCATGCTGGCGGGTTTGATTCTGCTCTTTCAGCTGCGCCATCAGCGGCTATCGTTGGAGTCGCGTCAGCGGGCGCTGAGCGAAACCAATGCTCAGCTGAAAAAAGCCAAACAGCAGGCTGAAAAAGCCAGCCAGGCCAAATCTGATTTCATGGCCGTGGTCAGTCATGAAGTGCGCACGCCGCTGAATGGCATTGTCGGCCTGACCGACCTGCTCGAAGAAGAGGTGGTACGCACTGAGAAAGGCCGCGACTACCTGAACACCCTGCGCGCCAGCACTGAAGCGCTTTCTACCGTGATCAACGATATTCTCGATTATTCACGTATTGCCGCTGGTAAGCTGGCATTGGCGCCGCGGCCGTTCTCGTTGGACAAGTGTTTGCATACGCTTTGCTACAGCTACCGGCTGCGTGCTGAAAACACCTCGGTGATGTTTTACTGCGACCGGCCTGAAGAGCTGGGGGTCGTTGTCGCCGACCCGGACCGTTTGCGCCAGGTGCTGATGAACCTGCTCAACAACGCTTTCAAGTTTACTGATGAAGGCAGCGTGGCGCTGGATGTGATTGCCCAGCATCACGCAGATCAGCTGCGCGTTTTCTTCAGCATTACCGATACCGGCTGCGGCATGACTGAAGAGCAGCAGTCCAAGTTGTTCCAACCATTTTCACAGGTAGACAGCTCATTATCCCGGCGCCGCCAAGGCACAGGATTGGGGCTGGTGATCAGCCAGCAGTTGGTCGAAGCCATGGGCGGCCATATCGAGCTGCAAAGCAAACCAAATGGCGGCAGCCGGTTTTCCTTCCAGCTAACCTTTAAAACCGCCGAGCCCATGGCGCCTGTCGCTCCTAGCGAGCCGGAAGCCCCCAGCCTGTGTGCCAACATACTGGTTGTGGAAGATAACCCGGTTAACCAGATGTTGGCGCGCAAGCAGCTCACCAAGCTTGGCCACGCCGTTAGCGTGGTGGAGAACGGCCAGGAAGCGCTCGATATCCTGGCGATCCAACACTTTGACCTGGTACTGATGGATATGCAGATGCCGGTGATGGATGGCACCGAAGCCACCCGGCAGCTGCGCGCACGGGGTGAAACCCTGCCGATACTGGCAATGACCGCCAACGCCATGCCGGAAGATGCCTTGCGCTGCCTTGATTCGGGGATGCAGGCGGTGATCACCAAACCCGTCAAGGTCACTGAGCTGCGCAATACCATTAACCATTACCTGACGGTTGCAAGATCGTAAATACCTACCCAGCCGAGGGGGGCCGTGGTGGTTTGCCACTGTATAAAGGGCTCGCCCTTGGTGTTGCGAGACTCTGATGCAGCCCTCACCGATGATTGATGATTGGAAAAACGACAAGGAGGCGCCTTGGATAAGACCGCTGAATCCGGTTACAGCGTAGCGATTCAGCCTATCTGCGACAGACAGTTTCACCATGTGGCAGATGAGCTTTTATATCGCGCGTCTCCGGGGGCAGATAGCGTCCGGATTGACGACCCGCTGCTGGCAACGGCCAGAGCCTGTGCCACGGCCTTCTACGAAGTGGGCCTGCAGGCGCTGGTCGGTGAGCGCTGCCTGTTTTTCAATGCCACCGCTGAGTGGGTTGCCAACCCGGATATCATGCCTTTGCCCACTCAGCGCCTGGTGGCGGAAATTCCGCTCCATCTGCTGAGTGAGCAGGACATACTGGCGCGTCTTGAAACGCTGCGCGCGCAAGGCTATCGCATCTGTATTGATGACACCTTGCTGCTCAGCGACGGTGATGGGGTGCTGCAGGCGGCTGATTTTCTCAAGGTTGATATCCGCCGTGAGGACGCGAAGGATTGGCCAGCCCGCTACCGCCGTAGCGGCTTGCAGCTGATAGCCACCTTCGTGGAAAGCCGTGCCCAGTTGAAGCAGGCGCGCCTGGCAGGCTTTGATCTGTTTCAGGGCTATGTATTTTCACCGCCCAACCATGTGCAGCCGCTTAACCGTCGGCGCTCCAGCAACCCCGCGGCAGAAATGCAGTTGCTGGCGGAACTGGCCCTGACCGAACCGGATCACGCCCGGCTTGAAAGCCTGCTGGCCCAGCACCCGCATTTATGCAATCTGGTGTTTCGTCAGCTGAATTCCGCCGCTCATGCCAACCTGGTGCGGCCGATCAGCAGCCTGCGCGAAGCCATCCAGCTGCTTGGCACCCAGCGTTTGACCTCCATGGCCGCAGCACTATCGCTGTCGCGCAACGACCCGGTGCAGAGCCTTCAGCTCAGGCAAGTGGTGATTCGCGCTGGGGTCTGTCGTCAGGTTGCCCAACGCCTGAAAGATGTTGACGAGAGTACCGCCTTTACTCTCGGGCTGCTGTCGCTGATTGGGCAGGTAGAAGGTGAAAGCATGCAGTCGCTGATCGGGTCGATTCCTCTGGCAGACGAGGTTAAACAGGCACTTCTCACCCGTGAAGGCAGCCTGGGAAAACTGCTTTTACTGGTGGAGCGTTTTGAACGTGGAGAGCTTGGCCAGCTCAGCGCCAAGATCATCGCCCTGCTGAATGAAGACTACCTGGCCGCCGTTGCCTGGGCCGAAACGCTGCTGAGTGAGACGCGTTAGACAAGGTGGTGCATGGCGTGTGTCCACCTGCTGGCGTACGTGGCCTTGACTGAGCGCATCATCGACACGATGTGCGTGGAGCAATTTTGACAATTCGTGACATTCACAACAGAAATATTGTTTTACAATCCCCTCAATTAACATAATTTTACTGCGCGCTTCCATCATCCAGTCGTCCTGAAAAAGTGGCTGACATGAGTTGCGCTGATCCATAACTGACGTGAATTTTGCTTTGGCTTGGGCTGTGCACCCTGTTCTGTCCGAGCTTTTGTAGCGCCCTAATCGTATAGCTATAAGGTGGCATGCCCATGGCCCTGAAAAAGAGTATGACGACCCGCACGTCTTCTACGTCCCTTCCCCAAGAGAATGACGCCTCCCGGGCGACAGAGCAGCACCGTCGGCGTGCCCGCACGCTGGCTAAGCAGCAACAGTCTGCCGAGCGTGTGGCCAGTGCCGCCCAGCAGCTGGCGGCGGGTATTACGGAATCCGGCCGGGCGCGGGATCAGCTGAGTGAAGCGGTGCAGGAAATTGCCTCCGGTGCGGAACAGGGGTCATCGGCGAGCCAGGAAAGCCTGGCCGCGGTACGCAGTATTGCCCAACAGGTCAAAATGCAATCCGAAGCAGCGGTCTCGGCGCGCAAACTGGCCGAACAGGCCAATCAGCGCGCTGATGAAGCCGGTGAGAAAATTCTCTCGCTGGTGGAAAGCCTGCGTGCCACTGCAAAGCGTCAGGAAAGCTCTCAGGGATTGATGGAACGCCTGGAAGAGCAGGCCGGTGAGATCAATGAAGCTGCGCGCCAGGTCATGCGGATTGCTGACCAGACCAACCTGCTGGCGCTCAATGCGGCTATCGAGGCAGGGCGTGCCGGGCGTCACGGCAAGGGCTTTGCGGTCGTCGCCGATACGGTGCGTACCCTGGCAGAAGGCGCTGAGCGTAGCGCCACCGAAATCACCGATCTGGTCAACAAGATTCGCGAGAAGAGCGACGCGGCAGGCAGTGCCGTCAAGCATTCAGCAGCCTCAGCTAAAGAGCAGATTAAAAACGGCGACGTCATTGAGAAAGGCTTCGACGACATTCTCAAGGAAATCCGCAACGTCAATCGCGGCGCCCGGGATGTCAATGAAAGCGTTGAGGAAGTCAGCCGCGCAGTGGACGACCTTGAGCAGGGGTCTGAAAGCGTGGCCTCAGCGTCTGATCAGCAGGCCGCCGCTGCCGAAGAAGTGGTGAACTCGCTGTCTGAACAGGGCCGGGCGCTGCACGGTGCTGAAGAAGCGGCGACCGAGCTTGAAGAAGTGGCTGATGAACTGCGTGGCAGCACCGATGTGGCCAAGAGCGCCGAGAACGTCGCCTCAACCGCAGAAGAACTGTCCGCTTCGATTGAAGAGCTCAACCGCGGCGCCCGGGAAGTGGGAACCGCGTTGAAGGAAATTCTGGCCGGTGCCGAGCAGGGCGCCTCAGCGGCAGAGCAGGGCCTGGCAGCGATCAGCCAGATTGAAGAGGCGGTCAAGGTCAGCGATAAGCGCGCCAATCAGGCGTCTACCAGCATCACCGCGATCAGCGAGCAGCTTGACGAGAACCAGACCAACGTCAACACCATGTTTGAAGCGATCCGCGACGACCTGGCCGCGTCGCGGCGCAACCTGGAAAACGTGCGCGATGTGCAGCGCCTCAACCGCCAGATCGACAAGATTGCCAATGCCATCGCCAATATTGCCATCAAGACCGGCATGCTGGCGGTGAACGGCGCGGTGGAAGCCGCCCGTGCCGGGGAATACGGCAAGGGCTTTGCGGTGGTGTCCGGAGATATCCAGAACCTTGCTGATGACGCCTCTACCAATGTTGAACAGGTGCAGGATCTGGTGCGCCGTATTCAGGACCAGGCCGACGCGGTTGCCAGTGACCTGGACGCTTCGCTGGCTACCGTGGAAGCCGACGTGGCGCGGACTGAACAGGTGCTCAACGATATTGATGCGCTGGGCAAACTGCGCCGCGAACTGCAGGATGCCGCCACCCGCGTGGATGAAACCGGCAGCGAGATTATCGTCGCAGTGACTCAAAGCAAAAAAGGCATGGAGCAGATTGCCACTGCCGCGGAGCAGTCCGCTTCAAGTGTGCGTGAAGCATCGACCGCTGCTGACCAGCAAAGCCAGGGCATTGAAGAACTGGCTGCATCAGTTGAGGAAATTGCCTCCATCGCCGATGAGATGCAGAGCAACTGATCGCCGCGCCGACAGGAGGGCAGAGTATGGCTGCAATACCGCAACAAGACGCTTCCAGCGCGGAAGATGCTCTGGTGCAGGTCGTCAGTTTTGCATTGGGAGACGAGCTTTTCGCGCTGCCTATGTCCCAGGTGCTGGAGATCATGCGCTATCAGACGCCGGTTGAGGTGCCGTTAACTCCCCCGTCGCTGCTGGGGTTGGCCGGGCTTAGGGGCAGCGTTTCGCCGATTATTGATCTGCGTGCGCTGCTGGGCATGGGGCGCACTGAGATCGACGACGCCAGCCGCGTGCTGCTGTTGGACATGGGCCAGAGCGTGGGCATGGTGGTGGATCACGTTGACCGGGTGCTGACGCTGGACAGCCAGCGCATTGAAGCGGCGGCCGATATTGGCAGTGTGGACACTGAACTGCTGACCGGTATCTACCGCCTGGAAGGCGAGCAGCAGAGCCTTTTGCAGCTGCTTGACCTGGAAGCGCTGATGGCGCGCGAATTCAGCGGCGATGACAGCAGCGTGGCGGGCGCCCTGGCCAGTGTGGGCAGCGCGGCCAATCAGGCGCTGGCCGCCAACGGCGAGAGTGAAGAGTTGACCCAGCTGGTCAGCATTGAGGTTGATGGCCAGGAGTATGCCTTCCGCCTTGGCGATGTTCAGGAAGTGCTGCGTTACCCCGAGCAGATTAGCCACACGCCCAAGGCGCCGCCGCATGTGCTGGGGCTGATGTCGCGGCGTGGCAAGACATTCCCGCTGTTTTCGCTGCGCACCCTGTTGGCGCTGGCGCAGATTGAGGTTGCCAGCGACCAGGTAGTGGTTGTTCTGCGGCGTGGCAGTGTGCGCCTGGCGCTGGCCGTCGATCAGGTCAAGGAAGTGGTTCGCCTGGAAGAAAAACGCCTGGAGCCGGTGCCCGAGGTGCTGGCCCGTGACCCTGATATGCAGGATGTCGCCGCCATCTGTCGTCTGGATGAAGGGCAGAGGCTGCTTAGCCTGCTGGCAACCGACCCGTTATTCGCCGACGCGGGCGCCCTGGCGCTGGACAATCGCCAGGATCCGTCGAACTCACACCAGGAGCAGGATGTCATGTCAGAAGAATCTGCTGTCGATGAAATTTCCGATGAGTGCCAACTGGTGGTCTTCACCCTGAACGATCAGCAATACGGCATTTCGATTGAACAGGTACAGGAAATCACCCGCCTGCCCGAGCGTTTCTATCATGTGCCGAAGAGCCCGGACTTTATCGAAGGGATGATCAATCTGCGCGGTAGCGTGCTGCCTGTAGTGGATATGCGCGCCCGTTTTGGCCTGTCGCGGATCACCAATAATGAGCGTCAGCGCATCCTGGTGCTTAATCTTGATGGCGTGACCACCGGCTTTGTGGTCGATACCGTCAGCGAAGTGCGCCGCTTGCAGCGCCACACTATCGAACCGGCACCGCGCCTTTCCGCAGCCCAGCAGCGGCTGTTGGGCGAGGTCGTGCGCACGCCGGACAACCAGCTGATCCAGCTGCTGAATATCGATGCCCTGATGAGCCACGATGAACAGCAGGCGCTGCTGGACAGCGCCGACGCCGGTGACAACGCCGACATTTCAGGTGCCAGCACCTAACCTGCAGGATATGTGTTTATGCCGTTAGACGAGCCGCTCAAGGTATTGATCGTGGATGATTCGGCGCTGATGCGGCGTCAGCTCAGGCAGATGCTGGAAAGCGTCGGCGACATCATCACCGCGACGGCGCGAGATGGCCAGGACGCCCTTGAGCAGCTGAAAAGCTTTGCGCCGCACGTGGTCACGCTGGATATCAATATGCCGGTCATGGATGGGCTGACCTGCCTGAGCCACATCATGGTGGAATCCCCCCTGCCGGTGATCATGGTCTCGTCGCTGACCGAAAAAGGCGCACTTGCCACCTTTGAAGCGCTGGAACTGGGCGCCTTTGACTACGTCAACAAACCCGACGGCACCGTCTCGCTCAACCTGCGCGATGTGGAGCAGGAACTGCAGGCAAAAGTCCGTGCGGCAGCCCAGCAGCGGCGCCCGATTGCCAGCAAGGTGCAGCGTCGCCAAGCGCGTGATGCCCAGCCGCCAGCGCCGCGCCGCTCGCTGAGACACAGCCTGGGCTGCCGCTACAAGCTGATGGTGGTCGGCGTCTCGACCGGCGGGCCAAGTACTCTTGAAAGCATATTGCGTGAGCTGCCAGAAGATTTTCCGGTGCCGATTGTCGTGGCCCAGCATATGCCCGCGCATTTCACCAAGCCATTTGCCGAGCGCCTTGATCGTCAGTGCGCGCTGGAGGTCAGGGAAGTGCGTGGCCCGGCGCTGCTGGAGCCGGGCCATGTGTATATCGCCCGTGGCGATGCCGATGCGCGTATTGTCAAACGCGCGGGTAATGTACGCATGATCAGCATACCCGCCTCAGACGGGCATCTCTGGCATCCGAGTATTACCCGCTTGATGGCGTCCGCCCGCGAGGTGTTTCGTGACCGCGAGCTGATCTGCGTACAACTGACCGGCATGGGCGACGACGGTGCCGAAGAAATGGCTCAGGCGCATCGTCGCGGTGCGTTGACGATTGCCGAGAACGAAGACAGTGCCGTGGTGTACGGCATGCCGCGTGCGCTCGTTGAGCGCCAGGGTGCCACTGCGGTGTTGCCGCAGGAGGCGATAGCCGAGCAGTTGATCGATTGGGTCAGCGCGGCGGGATGACAATCATACGAGGTGTAGCATGGCGCTAAAACGTCCCGATACAGCAAAGCCCGATCCCCAGGAACTACGCCACGCCCCGCGTGACGCTGCCCATCTGCTGGTGGAACTCAGCGCTGAACAGGCTCCCATCCGCCGCTGGGCAGCCCGCGACCTGGGCAACGCCCCCGAGACAGCCGAACACTTACTGGCGGCGCTGGAAGTCGAGAATGATGAAAGTGTGCGCGAAGCCCTGTTCTGCAGCCTGGAGCAGATTGCCCACCGCGCGCCGTCCTCTGAGGCTTCTGCCACCGTCACTCACGGCCTGATCACTTTGCTGCGTTCGGAAAGTGCCGTGCTGCGCAACGAAGCCATTGACCTTCTGCAGTCACTACCGGAGCAGGTAGCACCGCATCTGGATCAGTTACTGGAAGATGACGATGCCGATGTGCGCATCTTTGCGCTGGATATTCTACGGGCGCTACCGCATCCGCAGGCACCGGCGTGGATCACCCGGGTGTTGATGCAGGAATCCCATGCCAACGTGCTGGGTGCCGCCGTAGACCGGGCCACCGAGCTGGGCACCGCCGAGATGCGGCCTGCCTTGGAACGGCTGCTGGCGCGCCCCGACCTGCCCACCTATCTGCGTTTTGCCACCCGGATAGCGCTGGAGCGTATGGATCCTCCTGCCGATGACAAGGATGCACCGCATGGTTGAAACGGTTCGACACACGGCCACCCAGCCGATAACGCCAGCAGAATTTGCCCGCTTTCGCGATTATTTCTACCGCCGCACTGGGCTGTTCTTCGAAGACAGCAAGCGCTATTTCGTCGATAAGCGATTGTTTGAACGCATGCGTATGACCGGCCATGACAGCTTTCGCAGCTACTTTACCTTTGTGCGCTTTGAGGCCAGGGGCGATGAGTTCCAGCACCTGGTGAACGTGATGACGGTCAACGAGACCTACTTCATGCGCGAAAAGTACCAGTTTGAATGTCTGGTCAGCGAAGCGCTGGAAGAACGCCGCCGAGCGCGTGGGCACGGCGAGACGCTGAAGATCTGGTCGATACCTTCAAGCACCGGTGAAGAGCCCTATTCCATTGCCCTGATGCTGCTGGAGCACTGGCCGGCGCTGGCCAATACGGATGTTGAAATTGTCGCCTCGGATATTGATACCCGAGTGCTGGCCAAGGCCCAGGCCGGGATTTACAGCAAGCGCTCGCTGATGCACGTCGATGACCGCATCCGCAAGCGCTACTTTACCGCGCTGGAAGGCGAGCGCTGGCAGCTGAATGCTGAGGTGCGCGATGCTATTGCCTTCACCAAGGTCAATCTGTCTGACCTGGAACAGACGCGCAGCTACCGCGATTTCGACATTATCTTCTGCCGCAACCTGTTGATCTACTTTGACGACGCCGCACGGCGACGCGCCGCAGAAGTATTCTTTGATGCGCTCACACCCGGTGGGCTGATCTTTCTTGGCCACTCGGAATCCATGAGCCGCATTTCGTCGCTATTTACCGTGCGCAAATTTGCCCAGGCGCTGGCCTATCAAAAGCCTGTCAGTGGCCATCTCAACCAACCTCAAGGAGTGCCGGGTGAAAACCGTATTGATCGTCGATGATGCCGTCACGGTTCGCCTCTACCACCGCGAACTTATGGAAGCGCTGGGCCATGCCGTCATTGAGGCGGAAAACGGCGTGGAAGGCCTGGAGCGTATGACCAGCGCAGACATAGACCTGATGCTGGTGGACGTTAACATGCCCAAGATGGACGGCTACCGTTTTGTACAGGCCGTGCGCGGTGATGCCCGTCTGGGCCAGGTGCCGATTGTCATGATCAGCACCGAAGCGCAGTACCATGACCGCGCGCGGGCCTTTAGCGCCGGTGCCAACCTGTACCTCATCAAGCCGACGGAACCCGAGTACCTTCAGCAGCTGGTAACGCTTTTGCTGACGCCGCCTGAACCGCTTAGCGCTGAGGGAGGTGCCCGATGAACCCCTTGCTGCAGTCGTTTATCAACGAGGCCCGGGATAACCTTGAAGTGGCCAGCCGCTGCCTATTAGCGCTTGAAAAGACACCTGCTGACAGCGAACTGCTGGATGAGCTGTTTCGCGCCATGCATACCATCAAGGGCGCATCGGGGCTATTTGACAACCTGAGTGATTTCAGCCGCCTGCTGCATGTGATTGAAGATGGTCTGGATAAGGTGCGCGACCACACCCTGGCGCTGACGCCGGAACTGACCGATTGCATCTTCGATGCCCTGGATGTCGCCACCCAGTGGCTTGACAGCATCGAAGCCAGCGAGGCGCTACCGGCCTCGGCCCCGGTGCAGCTGGCTGAGCAGCTTGGTGCCTTGAATCAGGCGTTTCAGGCCGCCCCCGGCGGAGCGCCCACCGCCACGCCTGAACCAAGTGTTCACATCGCGCCTGATACGGCAGCGGCCGTCACATTACCTGCTGCCAGCGCACCGCTGTGGGTGCGTGAGCTGCCTGATGCCCGCCGCCGGGCACTGTTTGAGGGCTATCTTGCCAAGGCTGAAACCTCTCTGCTGGAAGTGGTCTTTACGCCGCCTGAAGAGTGTTTCTTCCAGGGCCACGACCCGCTGCAAAGCGTCAAGACCCTGGACGGCCTGCAAGCGCTCCACATCACCCCGCGCGAGCCATGGCCACTCCTGGAAGCACTGGATCCGTTTCGCTGCGTGCTGGATATCAGGCTGCTGGCGCTGGCTGACGAAGTGGCTGTTCAGCATCATTTTCGTTACCTGGCAGAATCGCTTCAGGTCTCCACGCTGCCCGCTGAGGTGCTGATCCACCCAGAAGGTGAACAGGGCGAAAGCGACGATGAGCTGTTTGTGCCCTTTGCTGATGAGGCCCTGCCGCTGGCGGAAGCCGCCGACTGGCAGGCGCTGGGCCAGCGGCTTGCTCCGCTGCGTGAACTGTGCGGTGAACGCCTTTATCAACACAGTATTGTCCACTGGCTGGCGCTGGCCCTGCGCCTGCCTGCGCCACCGCAGAAAGTGATTCTCGGCCTGCTTGATGCCCTTGCCACTGGCGATGATTACCAGCCTCGTGAGCCGCGTCAGGCAGGCCCGTTGAGCCAAACGGCATCGTCAGAGCAGCCGCCGACTCTTGAGGCAGCTGATGATCATATCGCCATGGTCTATCAGGTACTCCAGCAGCAAGTGGAAGTGTTGCAAACCTCGGCAAGCGAAGCGCTTTTCGCCCCGCGCCTGGCCGCAGTGGAAGAGGTAATACGGCGTATGCTGGGGCACTTGGAACAGGCACCGGGAGCCGGTTTTGAGGCGGCCCTGCAAGCGGCGCGGGAACAGCAGCACAGCCAGCCTCTGGCCAGCTGGCTGGAAGGCAGGCTGGTGCCGCCAGCGCAGCCCACGTCTGCCGCTGCGCCGCCGCTGGCAGCGAGCAAACCTGCGCCCAGCGCCTTGCCAGATCGCTCTTCTGAGCCTGTTGAAAAAGCTGAAAAAGCCCATGCGCCAAGCCATACCATTCGGGTTGAACAACAGCGCATTGATGAGCTGATGACCCTGGCCGGTGAGCTGGTGGTGGCCAAAAATGCACTGCCATTTCTGGCCAAGCATGCCAGCGAAGGCATGACGTCCAAGGCGGTTGCCAAGGAACTGACCAGCCACTACGCCAATATTGACCGCATCGCTGACCGTATGCAGCAGGCGGTGATGGGCGCGCGCATGGTGCCGCTATCAGTGGTTTTCCAGCGCTTCCCACGGCTGGTGCGCGATATGACCCGCAAGCTCGACAAAAACGCCGAGCTGGTGCTTGAAGGCGAAGACGTCGAGGCCGACAAGCACGTGGTCGATCATCTGGCCGATCCGCTGGTGCATCTGGTGCGTAACAGCCTGGATCATGCCCTGGAAAGCCCGGCTGAGCGCCAGGCGGCGGGTAAGCCCGCCAAAGGCATGATCAAGCTGCGCGCCCAGGCGCTGGATGATCAGGTGCTGATTGAAGTGATCGACGACGGACGCGGTATTGATGCCGAAAAGCTCAAGCACAAAGCCTATCAGCGCGGGCTGATCGATGAACAGAAGCTTGACTCCATCACCCATCAGGAAGCGCTGCAGCTGATCTTTGCCGCCGGCCTGTCGACGGCTGAACAAGTCTCGGATATTTCCGGGCGGGGCGTGGGGATGGATGCAGTGCGCACCGCCGTTGCCGCCTCAGGGGGCACCATCAGCGTGGCCAGCGAGCCTGGTAAGGGCTCCACGCTGCGTATTCTGCTACCGCTTTCCATGGCGGTAGCGCGGGTGATGATGGTGAAGATTGGCGAGCAGGACTATGGCATCGCCATGACCAGCATTCGCGAAACCGTGCGGGTGCCCGCCAGTGCCATCCATCGCATCAAGCGCAGCGAAAATATCGTTCTGCGCGACAAGCTGATTCCGCTCAAGCGCATGCGCTCACTGCTCGGCCTGGAAGCCGCCGAGGCGGGCCAGGAAGAGGCCGTGCTGATTGTTGAACACAACGGTGAGCAGGTGGGGCTGGTGATTGATGACTTCCGCCAGGGGATGGATATCGTGCAAAAGCCCATGGAAGGCATCATGGCCGGTTACTCGTTGTATTCCGGCAGCGCCCTGATGGGCGATGGCCGGGTATTGCTGATCATCAACCTGGCGGCCTTGCTGTCGCCACCGGCTCTGGCCAGCGCTCAAGGAGACGTATAAACATGCCGATTGAATTCAAACGCCGCAGCGCGGTGCTAAGCGGCGCCTGCGAAGTCGAGGATGCCGAAACCCTGCACGGCTGGCTGCTGGAGCACCCCACTGCGAGCCTGAACCTACGCCACTGTGATTACCTGCACAGTGCTGTATTACAGGTGATCCTGGCCGCTCATCAAATGGCGGGCACCAAGCTTGATCCGCTGCCCGGTGACCCCTGGCTTGCCAGCGTGCTGGAAAGCGCACTGACGCCAGGCAGTACTCAAGGGCAGGGGTAACCCGGTGATTCTGACGCTGGCCAACCGTAAAGGCGGCACGGGTAAAACCACCACCACCGTGAACCTGGCCGCCCTATGGGGCAGCCAGGGCTACCGCGTGCTGGTGATTGACCTGGACAGTCAGGGTCACGCAGCGATTGGCCTGGGGGTGAGTGATACGCCTGCCGCCAACGCCACAACGCATTACCTGTTGACGCACCCCACCACGCCGTTGGCCCCGCTGTGGCGCCCGACTGGCTGTGAGGGGGTGAGCCTGATACCGGCGGATACCCGCTTTAGCGGGCATGGCCAGCAGTGGCCGTTAAGCGGCTTGCGCCGGGCACTGGAAGCCGCCGACATTCGCGCCCACTTTGACGCCGTGATCATTGATACGCCGCCCACCCAGGATGGTTTGCTGATCAGTGCCATGAGCGCCGCCGATGGCGTACTGGTACCGTTTCTGCCCCATCACCTGGGGGAAGTCGGGGTACAGCAGTTAGCGCGGCTTTTCTACCGTGTTGCTACTCAGCATAACCCTTCACTGAGCATGCTGGGGCTATTGCCGGTCATGGTGGATAGGCGGCTGCAGGTGCATCGTCAGACGGTTGAGCGGCTGAGTCGTCAGTTTGGCGAAGCGCGTATGCTGGCGGGGATTCGTAACAACATCAAGCTGGCCGAAGCCTTTGCCTACGGCCTGCCGATCCATCGCCATGCGCCAAACAGCGCAGGCGCGCGGGACTACCGTGCCCTGGCGGCGTCGCTTAAACCACAGCAGGCTGCAATGTCTGACCCACGGATTTCTGACCCACTTTAAGGAGAAGTAAAATGGCCAAGCGTATCTTTCTCGTTGACGACTCCAGCACCATTCTGATGAGCCTGAGCAACATTCTCAAACAGTCAGGCTACGCCGTGGGCACAGCGCCTGACGGCCAGGCGGCGCTGGAAAAACTCAAAGGTCTCAGCCAGAAGCCTGACCTGATCATCACGGATATCAATATGCCCAAAATGAATGGCCTGGAGCTGATTCAGGCGGTCAAGGCGCTGTCCGGCTATCGTTTCGTGCCGATTCTGGTGTTGACCACTGAATCCCAGCAGGCGCGCCGTGACGAAGCCAAGAAGGCCGGGGCGACTGGCTGGCTGGTCAAGCCGGTGCAGGGCACCGAGCTTATTAATGTGATCAAACAAGTGGTACCAGGAGCCTGATATGTGGCGCGCGTCATTGCGGTGGTGCCGTCGGCAGATACCGCGTTTAAGCATACCGCTGTTGTTGACTGTCCTGGCGTTGCTGTCGGCAGCATCGGGCTGGCTGGCTCAGCGCACCCCGTTACCCACCTTCGGCTGGGGGCTGGTGTGGGCAGCGCTGGCCGTTGCGCTGTGGCTGGCAAGGGAGCGTCTAGCCATGTCGAAGGCATCGTCAGCGGCATCTCGCGAGGCCGCGTATAGCACAGGCAGCACCCCGGTGGCCCAGGGGGTCTATGCGCTGGCCGAACATGACCAGCTGGCCATGGATCGGCTGACAGAAACCATCGATTTTACCGAAGAGGCTGCCAACACCCTGATAGACAGCCTGGTCAGCGTTAATGGCCTGGCCGACGAGCTGATGACTTACCTGGGTGAGGCGGGTGAGCAAAGCGAGCAGATGCAGCGTTCGTTTGAAGACAGCAGCTATGTGATCAAGGAGCTGGCCGAGTTTATTCACACCCTGCCTGAACATATTGAAGAGCAGCGCCAGGACTTTCGCCTGCTGGGGAACCGCATCAGCGACCTGAATAAACGGGTTGAATCGATTCAGGAAATCAGCCAGCGCACCGCGCTGCTCTCCCTGAATGCGGCGATTGAAGCGGCTCATGCTGGTGAGGCCGGGCGTAGCTTTGCAGTGGTCGCCAAGGAGGTTCGTGCCCTGGCGGCCAGTTCCTCGGAAGCGGCGCGTTCCATTACAGAGGGGATTCACGAGGTACAGGCAGCGGTGGAAAGCTATTTCGGCCCTGAGATGGAAGAGCGTATCCAGAAAGATATCCACGAGGTCAAACGGCTAATGGTACAGACCCAGGAGCTGTACGATGGCTACACCGACATGCGGCTGTTTTACCGCATGTTGCTCAGCGCCATCACCCAGCATCATCAGGGGTTGGCCAATGAAGTCAATGACGCCCTTGGCAATATCCAGTTCCAGGATGTGACGCGCCAGATCACCGAGCGCATCCGCGACAGCATACTCACCCGCAACGACGCCTTACGCGAGATTCTTGATGCGCTGGAACAGGGTGCTCCACCCCCTTGGGAGCTGATGACCGCGATCAGCGCTGAGTACGCTGAAAAAGATGCCCATCATCACACTCACGCCAACCTTGCAGGCACAGCCGCTGATGCTAACAGCGGCCAGCCTAGCAATGGGGCGAACGCTAAAATTGAGCTTTTTTAACTTTGTCGTGTTGAACAGGAGGCACCTATGGCCAAGATTCTTTTGGTGGATGACGATGATCAGATGCGCTACACCGTCAAGCAGATGCTGGCAGTTGACAAGCACCAGGTGTTGGAAGCCGCTGACGGCCAGCAGGCGTTGAACCTGTCTGAACAGCAGCAGGTCGATCTAGTGGTCACAGATATCTGTATGCCGGTGATGGATGGTACCGAGTTCATCCTCAAGCTGCGTGAAGACCTGCCGACTATGCCGGTCATTGCCATCTCAGGCGGGCAGCGGGCGCTTAAAAGCAACTTTGCGCTTGGTTCGGCGCGTATGGCCGGGGCCGACCAGTCGCTGCAGAAGCCTTTCGGCCTGGCCGCATTGCGTGATGCCGTGCAAATCGCGCTGGCCAGCAGGCCGCTTGAAAATGGGTAATCGGGGGTATGTGAATAAATGTCGACCGCTGAACCGCTGAGCCTGGAAAAGCAGTTCTCGTTGCGTGACCTGTTTGATCTTTCCGACGCCCTTGTTGTTGCGACGAATGTCGACAAGCGAGTGGTGTATGCCAACCCGGCCTTTTGTAAAATTTCTGGCTACAGTGCCGATGAAGTGCAAGGTGCGCATCCCAGAACCTGGAGCAGCATCTACACGCCCTACAGCACCCATGAAAAGGTAAAAACCGCGCTGGCCGAAGGTCGCGCCTGGGTGGGGCGCTATACCAATCGCACCAAATATGGCGACCTGTGGGTGGAGGAGCGCACCGTGCAGCCGCTGTTCGCGCCGGATGCCAGTGTGATCGGCTACTTGTCCATGGGGTACAACGTCGAAGATATCGAGCCCAGTACCGAGCGGCTGGTCACTCTGGAAAGCCAGTACGTACTGGCCTCTTCGGCGACCCACGAGCTCAATAATATGCTAGGGGTGATTCACGGGCTGGCAGAGGTCAATCTCGTTACCTTTGGTGAAAAAACCATGGTGGCTGACCGCCGCGAGAACCTGCAGGCGATTCTGCATGCCTGCCAGGAAGCGGAAGCAATGGTGAAGCGGCTGCGTGGCGGCCTCCAGGCGCCGACGCCACAGTGTTTAGACTTAACGCGCCTACTACGCACCATGCAACCGGTACTGAGTAAAACGCTACCCAAGCCCTTGATGCTGGAGCTTGCGACTCCGGATACGCCTGTTTTCGTTAATATTGACGAAACCTATCTGCTGCTGATGTTGGTCAATCTGCTGAAAAATGCCGGTGAGGCCACCCATGGAACACCAAGGCCTCAGGTAACACTGACGCTGAGCCAGGTCGGTGCAGCGGGTGCGGTGACTCTGATGGTCGAAGACAACGGCTGTGGTATGTCCGAGGAAGTGCAACAAAACCTGTTTACCCCATTGTTTACCACCAAAAGCAGCCGTGGCGGCACAGGGCTTGGCATGCTGCAGGTCAAGCATTTCCTCGAAACCCATTCAGCCAGTTTTGACGTTGAAAGCACACTTGGCGAGGGCACGACCATGAAGGTCACCCTGCCGCTGAATGTATCCAAATGCGCAATCTGTTAAGGAGGGGTCTTGACTACACATGACATAAAAAACACCGATATATCCTGTGCAATGGTGATCTATGTATGTTGACTGGCACCTTGTTGGAGACACGCTATGAACACACCTGTAATATCCCGTGCCCGGCAAGAGCGCCAGGGGCACATGCGTGCCATGATGACACTGATGGCGGGCGTTGCCCATGAGTTCAATAACCTGTTGGGTTCTATCCATGGCCTATCTGAGCTCAACCAGTACCTGTTGAACCCGGAGCATCCGGCTTATGAAAACTCTTGCCAGATACATCTGGCCAGTGACCGGGCCGCTGACCTGATCCATGATATGACGCTTTGTGCCGGTGGTTTTGCGCTGGAGTATAATGCCTTTGATCCATGCGAGTTGTTAGAGGCTACTCTGGCGGGCTGCCAGGCAAAGATGGCGACGCTGGCTGCGCCGCTGACGTTGGAAATCATTGATCAGCAGGCGCCCGCCCGGGTGGAACTCGACACCACCTTTGTCACGCGTGCTGTGACACACCTTATCGACAACGCATTGGATGCCTTGAGCGATACGCCCGCGCCGCGGCTGCTTATCACAATGACTCAGGACACTTTTGACGCCACTACCCCCTGCCTGAAGCTATGTGTCAGTGATAACGGTATGGGTATGGACAGCACCACCCAAGCCTATATCTTTGATGCCTTTTTTACCACCAAGCCCCCTGGGCAAGGGCGCGGGCTGGGAATGGTGACGGTTGAAATGTGTGCCTTTCAGCACGGTGGTGACGTGCGGGTTGAAACCGCACCGGGTCGCGGTACTGAGGTTATCTTACGCTTGCCGCTGGTAGCTGCCCCTGAAATTGATCTAATGGTGATACACCGTGAGAGTGGCAAGTGACGCCGCCGGTTACGCCATTAACCCTGCTCAGTGTCGAGGACGACCCGCTTCAGCAGCGCCTGATCTGCCGCTTGTTAGAAGG
This sequence comes from Halomonas sp. CH40, assembly GCA_041875495.1. NCBI lineage: Bacteria > Pseudomonadati > Pseudomonadota > Gammaproteobacteria > Oceanospirillales > Halomonadaceae > Halomonas > Halomonas sp. CH40. The sequence continues at coordinate 3,310,859 of CP112982.1, read as the reverse complement.
CGCGGGATACCGGGTGGTCACGTCCGGTAGCGCCGAAGAAGGGCTACGTCGACTGGCCGCTGAACCGATTGATATGGTGCTGATGGATATCATGCTGCCGGGTATGGATGGCTATGCCGCCACCCGGACGCTGCGTGACTGGGAGGCAGAAACGCCTGAACAGCGCTGGCATCCGGTGATTATCCTGACCTCCAACGATACGCCTGAAGACTGGCAGCTGGCCAGCCAATGCGGTGCCGATGATTACCTGACAAAACCGGTTAAACCGCACCAGCTAATCAGCAAGGTTGCCATTATGGCCAGGCTTTACCATGGCTATATGGAAATCAAGCGTACCCGTAAAATGCGCGCGCTTGGCCAGATGGCTGCGGGGATAGCGCATGATTTCAATAACATACTGCAAACCATCAATGGCAATGCGGAAATGCTGGCGCAGGATGCTGGCGATGCGCCGCAACTGCTTGAAAGCATCAGTGAAATTGGCCGTGCAGGCCAGCGCGGGCGCCAACTGGTGGATGAAATGATGCTTTACGTGCGCGACCAACCGCCGCCGCGTGAGCCGCTTGAGTTAAGCACCTGGCTGGCAGGCTATGCCGAGGCGCTGCGCCCGCAGCTGCCTGCTGGGCTTGTCTTGCAGGTGAATCAGCCCGTTGCACCTTGGGTGATGGCCAATGCCGACCAGCTTGAACGGGTTATGGATAACCTGTGCGGCAATGCCGTCAAAGCCATGTCGGCACAGCCAGATGCCCGGCTGATATTGGCCACCTGGCAGGCAGGTGAATGGGGCGGTATTCGGATAACCGATAACGGCTGCGGTATTGCAGGTGAACATCTTGATACTATTTTCGACCCCTTTTTCACCACGCGAGACGTAGGCGATGGCCATGGCCTGGGGCTTGCCGTGGTAGACAGTATTCTGGATAACCATGGGGGGCGTATCGAGGTGGAAAGCCAACTGAGGCGCGGTACCCGTATGACTGTCACGCTGCCGCTGGTTCAGCCTGGTTGATGAGCACGTTGAGTAATCAATCAAGTAATCAATATAACAACGGGTAGTACCCAGTGCGCGTCATCCCACGCTCACATAATTCGAGTAGTCCGTTATGCAAGCACCACCGCTACCAGATGATGAAGACCAGCGCCTGTCAGCCATGTGGCGCTACACCCTGCGCGATATGGATCAGGATCCCGAGATCGAAGCGCTAACGGCGCTGACGCGGGCGTTTTTTCAGGTGCCGATAGTGCTGGTGGCCTTTCTCGACAAGGAGTGGCAGCGTTTCAAAAGCCACCCCGGCACCGAGCTGATGGAAACAGCGCGTAATATTTCATTCTGCGGCTATGCCATCACCGCAAGCGAAGATATTTTCGAGGTGCCGGATGCTTGGCAGGATCCGCGCTTTGTCGATAATCCTCTGGTCACAGGGGAACCCTATATCCGCTACTACGCGGGTGCCCCCCTGATCACCCCGGACGGTGACCGGATTGGCAGCCTGTGCCTGATTGATCACAAGGTACGCGATCTCTCCCGCGCGCAGTTGCAGCATCTGCCGACCCTGGCCGCTCAGGTAATGGGATGCTTGATGCGCCGCTATGATCAGCGCCTGCATCAGGCGGTTAATAGCGCCGATATTGGCCTTTACGACTGGGATATTGAATCAGGCAATCTCTGGTGTAATGAAGTCGTCAATACGATCTTTGGCGTTGAAGGTCAGGCCCACATTGATGTCTGGTTAGGGCGTTACATGCCGCAAGCCGAGCAGCAGATACGCGAGCAGTTGACCCGTAGTATCGATACCCAATGCGCCTTCAATATTCAGCTGCCCCTGGAAAGCCAGGGGCCAGGCTGCCGCCCTGTCTGGGTAGATGTCAGCGGCCAACCACAGGTAGTGGCGGGCAAGACGGTGCAGATCGTCGGGACGGTAATGGATATTACCGCGCTGAAGCACAAGGAAGCTGAGCTTGCCCAGCGCCGCCAGCAGGCTCATCACCAGGAAAAGATGCGTGCGCTAGGCCAGATGGCCGCCGGGATTGCCCATGACTTCAATAATATCCTGCAGGTCATCAACGGCCATGCTGACCTGCTTAACGAAGAGCTGCAGGCCCAGCCAACGCTGTTTGACAATATTGAGCAGATTCAGATGGCGGGTCAGCGCGGTGCCGATCTGGTTGAAGAAATGTTGCTCTATGCCAGCGAGCAGCCGCTGGAATGTCAGGCGGTCAATCTTGCTGACTGGCTGGAAAACTATGCCGAGGGCTTGAAAAAACGCCTGCCGAGCGATGTTCATTGTGTGGTGCATAACGATGCCAACGTCACTGTCCTGATTCACCCATCGCAGATGATGCGGGTCATGGACAATCTGTGCCAAAACGCCGCCAAGGCGATGCCAGACGGTGGCTTGCTCACCCTCTCCAGCTGGCAGCAAGGGGCCACCGCCCGTTTGCGGGTCAGCGATACCGGCCAGGGCATTGCCCCTGAACATCTGGATACGATATTTGCCCCTTTCTTCACCAACCGTAGTGCTGGCAAGGGCACAGGGCTCGGGCTTGCCATTGTCAACACCTTGATACAGCGCCAGCAGGGGCGGATTCACGTCAAAAGCCAGCTCGGCGAGGGCACGGACATGACCCTGACACTACCGCTGGTGCATGAATACACCCCTAGTTGAGACACACCACAGGAGCGCCCATGACGACAGTCTTGATTATTGATGACGATAGCGCCTTACGCAGCATGCTGACCCGTATGCTGGAACGCCTTGGCTACCGCGTACACAGCGCAGAGAGCGTGGAAAGCGGGTTGACCCATCTGGAACAGCATCGCGAGATTGCCCTGGTAATCACCGATATTGTGATGCCTGGACGTACCGGCGTTGAAGGGGTTGTCGAGATCCATAAGCGTTATCCGCAGCTGCCGGTGTTGGCGATGTCTGGCGGCAGCCGCACGCTTTCGAAAACATTCTCGCTGGATTCCGCCAAGATGGCGGGCGCCAACGCTATCCTGCCCAAACCCTTCACCCAGGATGAGTTGACCCGGGCGCTTGCTGGATTGGGAATAGCGGCATGAAGCAGGCAGACTAGCCGGCCAGATAAAAGCGCAGCAGGCGGCCTAACTCATCAGCATTGACCGGCTTGGCGAGGTGGGCGTTAACCCCGGCCACCTCGGCGCGCTGTTTTTCTTCGGCAAATACGGAAGCGGAAACGGCAATAATCGGCATCCTGAAACCGTTTATGCGTATGGCCCGGGTGGCGTCAAAGCCATCCATCAGTGGCATTTGCAGATCCATCAGGATGGCGTCGAACGTCTGTGTCCAGCAGGCGTCAAGTGCTTCCTGGCCGTTATTGACCAGGGTCACCTCAGCGTCAAAACGGGTCAGGATGCGCTTGATCAGCTTCTGGTTGATCCTGTTATCTTCGGCCACCAGAATCCGACTGCCTTCAAGCGATATATTGTCTGTTTCCAGCGCAGCGGCGTTTTCTGGCATGTTGGCAACGCTCAAGGGCAGCGTGACCCTGAAGCGTGTGCCCTTACCCGGCTCGCTGTCCACCGACAGCTGGCCGCCCATCAATTCGGTCAACTGGCGGCTGATCACTAGCCCAAGCCCGGTGCCGCCATAGCGCCGGGTGGTTGATACATCAGCCTGGGTAAAGGCATTGAACAGGTTGGCAAGCTGGTCTTCGGACATACCGATACCGGTGTCAGTCACATCAATACATAGCTGGCACTGCCGGTTTGTATCGCATTCACCGCTCAGTTCAACGCTGACCGTTCCGCGAGTGGTGAACTTGATGGCATTGCTGACCAGATTGGTCATGACCTGCTTTAGGCGCAAGGCATCACCGTAGGCGGCCTCCGGTAAGCGGGGGTCACTGCGCAACACAAAGGCCAGGCCCTTTTCATCGGCATGACGTGAAAACAGCGCTCGCTGCTGGGCAAGCAGATCTTCCAGGCGGAAAGGCTGATTTTCCATTTCCAGTTTGCCGGATTCGATCTTGGAAAAGTCGAGCACATCGTTGATGATGCCCAGCAGCAACTGCGAGGACGACTGAATATTATCCAGGCATTCTCGCTGTGAGGCGTTTAATGAAGATTGGCTGAGCAGATCACCAAAGCCGATGATGGCATTGAGTGGGGTACGGATTTCATGGCTCATATTGGCCACAAACAGGCTTTTGGCCTGGCTGGCCTGTTCCGCTTTGTCCTGACGCTGTTTTCGATGGGTAATATCGGTGGCGACGCCTACCAGCCGCCGCTTTTCGCGTGGCAGATTTAGCTGCAAGGGAATCTTGGTGGTCTGGAACCAGCGCTGCTGGCCGGTACTGTCGGTTACCGGCTCTTCAGGAATAAACTTGATTTTTCCGCTGCTCAACACTTCCTGGTCGTCAAGCAAAAAGGCTTTGACTTCTTCCGGGCGCGGTGAAAAGTCAACGTCGGTCTTACCGATGATTGCCTCAGGTGAAGCGCCAAAAACGGAGGCCAGCGTCTGGTTGACCATGCTGAAGTGGCCATGCCAATCCTTGACAAAAATCGGCGTTGGCAAGGCATCAATCACGTCCTGCAGGAACTCGCGGTCTTCATCGGCCTGGTTTTCCAGCGCCAGCCGCTCGGTGGCATCAACGCCGGAGGCGAAGACCCTGCCATCACGGGCGCGGGCCTGCCACTCCAATGAGTGATAACGGCCATCTGCCGCGCGAAAACGGTGAACAAAGTTGATAACGGTGGCGCCTTCCGCCATGCGGGTAAAGGCTTCAGCTGTCTGAGGGGTATCGTCAGGGTGGAGGTAATCAAAGGCATGTTGGCCCACCAGGCTAGCGGGATCATGGCCGAGAAGTTCATAAAAGGCCTGATTAACCCGCAAGATGCGCCCGTCGAGATCGGTAATGGCCATCAGGGAAAGCGATACTGCAAAAAACGCCTCCAAGTCGCTATGTAGAGCAGCTCTGTCATTTTTGCCTTCAGGGAGCCCTTCAACGTGCCTATCGCTCATTAACTACCGCCTAATTGTAAACTCTCCATTAATAGTATCGTGCCTGTTAAAGGGAAAGTGTCAATCTTTGTCATACCCTTTCAAGCTAACAATTGATTTGTTGATTCAACTTTTTCAGAAAATCGTCGGCTGTCAGCGGCTTTGCATAGCGGTAACCCTGTGCATAGCGGTAATCATGCTGCTGGAGAAAACGTTCCTGAGCGCCTGTTTCGATTCCTTCGCCGACCGTTTCCAGGTTCAAGGATGTGGCCAGGCTGGATAAGCTGGCCACAACGGCGGCACCTGGCCCGTCGGGGCTGTCAGAGACAAATGCCCGATCAACTTTCAGGATGTTAAAGGGAAGATGGATCAGACGGCTTAATGACGAATGCCCTGTGCCAAAATCATCCAGGGCGAGCTTGAAGCCGCAGCTGGAAAGCTCATTGAGAAGGTGCGCGACCTGATCAAATTGCTCTATTAGCCCGCTTTCGGTGATTTCCAGCTTTATCTGGGCGGGCGTCAGGCCAGCCTTCAAGGTAATGGTTTCGAGCTGGGAAACCAGAGTAGGGTCCTGTAGTTGCCTGGGTGATACGTTGAGCGACATCCACAGATCCTGGCCACAGACGTCATTCCAGTAGTTGAGTGTCTGGCAGGCATTTTCAAATACCCATGATCCCATTTGGCCAATCAGGCCCAGTTCTTCCGCCAAGGGCACAAAGATGTCCGGCCCACTGGCTGGCTCTCCCGACTGCGGCCACCTGACCAGTGCCTCCGCGCCTACAATCTTATTGTTGGCATGCAGATCCACAATCGGCTGAAAAACAACTGCCAGCTGCTGATCCTCAATGGCTTTGCGCAAACGAGATTCGATGGCCACAGCATGTTTATATTCTTCTCTAAGTTCTGGATCACTCCAGCACATCGAGCTGACGCTGCTGTCTTTCTGAGCCTGCACAGCAGCACTCTCTGCCCTTTCCAGAACAGAGTATCCGCTTGTGTCGCTGCTAAGGGAGTATGCCAGGCCCAGGTGGGCCAGAAGGTAAAAGTTTTCCCCGTCATTAACGAAAGGCGGTTGGAACGCCTCCAGCAGCTTTTGAGCCTGCTCCTCGGCCCAGGTGGTAATCAGGTTTCTGGCGCGCTTTTCCGTTGAAGCGACAGACACCCTGGAGACCAGAAAACTGATATCCGTGCTTCTTGCCAAAAGATCCTCAGGTTGAATTGCCATCTGAATTCGCCTGGCGGCCTGTTGCAACAATTGATTAGTGAACACGGTTCCATAGGCATGACGAATGCGTTCGAGGCCTTGTAAGCGAATCTCGATCATTCCAGCAATGCTCTCAGACCCACCATGATGATTGAATTTCTCATTTAAATGTGCTAGGACGCCCCGGTTGTTAACCAGGCCAGTAATACCATCCTCCTCGCTCGCCTGGATAAAACGTCTTTGGGCACTTATGTGGCTCTCTCGAAGCTCCATGGTGCGAATCACGATATCGGCCAGGTAGCGATACAGACTGATGTCGCGGTCAGAAAAGGATTCAAAGAGATTGGCGCGTGAATCCAGCAGACAAAGAGTGCCAATCACCTGATTATCTTTGGTGATCAAGGGCATACCGGCGTAAAAACGCAACCCTGATGGCCCAGTGACGAAATGACTGCTGCGGAAATCAGGGTCCTGCTGCAAGTCTGGTATGAGAACCATGGCTTTTTGCGCCACGGTGCGCTCACAGAAGGTTTTACCCACAGGAGTATCCGGCGCACGAGTGCCATTCGACGACGCCTTTACCCATTGACGATGGTCATCCACCAGATGAATGGTGGCCAGCTGCACCCCAAAAAGGGAGGCTGTCAAATGGGTGATAGTGTCAAAAACCTTTTCACTGCGTGTATCTATAATATTGAGCCTATAAAGCGCTTCAAGGCGGGCCGGGTCGTTGAGGTAGTCGAAGTCAGTCTTCAGTAGTGGGTTGGACATCATCTTTGTCTGCCCTGTCGGTCATTAGAATATTTGCCTGACAATGTACCTGCAGCTTGGTCGTCCTAGAATAAACCTTATCAAAAATTTACATTTATCCGCCTCAACAAGCAACAACCCGACGAACCAGTACCTCACGACCAGGCATTTGGTAAGCGAAAACTCAACCAGCGAAGGTCAGAAAGCATAAGGTATCTACAAGCCTTTCAAGATACACGCGCCCAAGTGGCGATATCACAAGCATTGAGGCTGTAAAAAAACGCCGCCTACCTTTATCAGGTAGGCGGCGTTTTGGGTAACCCCTTATGCTAGTCACAGTTTCTGATTGATCTGCCAATCATTGTTGGTCAGCGCCACGCCGCCTTGGGCGGTGACCCGCACGGTATCACTGATGCCGATCCCCCACTGGCCGGGCAGGCGCAGGCAGATGGGCAGATGGAACACCATGTTTTCCTCGAAGACTCGCTGTTGGCCACGGGCAATATAGCCGGTGCCTTCCACCCAGCTGGGCGGGAACTGGGCACCCACCGCATAACCAAACACCCCGGAGAAAAACAGCCGTTGCGCATGAGGTGCCAACACGGCTTCAGCGGCTTTGGCGGCATCATCAAAGGTGTTGCCGGGGCGCATGGTGCTGATCAGCGCCTCATAAATGCCTCGGCAGGTATCTCGCACTGCCTGCATTTCAGTGCTGGCCCGACCCGCCACAGCAGTGCGCATCATGGGCGCGGTGTAGCGTTGGTAAGCGGAACCGAATTCCAGAAACACCGGGTCGCCTGGGGCAATCGGGGTGCGCTTGTGGTTGACGTGAATCACACTGATCCGCCGCCCGCTGGTGACAATCGGCTGCAGGCTCATGAATTCGCTGCCTTCGGCAATCAGGGCGCGGGCGCCTTCGGCGGCGATATCATTATCGGTCATGCCCGGGGCAATGATGGCTTCTGCCGCCGCCAGGCCCGCAGCGGTAATCCGGGCGCTTTCACGCAGGCAATCCAGCTCAAGCTCACGCTTGACCAGCCGCTGGCCGTCAAGAATGTTGCCGCCGTCCGGGTGGAAACGCTCGCTGCCCAGGCGTTCCTGTAATGGCTGGATAACACCAAAACGCAGGCCCGCGCTGAATGCATCCAGCCCGATGGCGTGACACGGCGCCAGCAGGTCGGCCAGCGGAGCGATCACCTCATCAATGCCTTCCCAGCGATAGCCAAGAATCTCATCCACGGTGGCAGTGACCACGGCCGGGCCGGTTTCTATTGAGGGCACCTGTAAGGTGACGCGTTCAGCGGTGACCACCAGGGCGGTATGCACCGAGACTTCAAAGGTGTGATAACCGGTCAGGTAAAAAATATCTGCCGGGTCGGTGAGCAGCAGGGCATCACGGCCAGCTGCCTGCATCAGGCTGCGGGTACGTGCCAGGCGGGCGGCAAATTCTGCGCGCGGGAAGGGCAGCTCAGCGCCTTGCAGTTCGGCGGCAAGGGCGTGGCGGTAAGCGTGGTAATCCATGGGGCCTCCAGGGCAAAAAACAGTCAACCTTGCCGAGTCTAGACTTAAAGGCTGCAAGCCGCCTGCCCCGTTGCGACACGGGTGTTAACGGCGGCTTTCAACGCTTTTCATCTTCCCCCAGCTGAGCCATCAGATAGTGGTACATGGCGTCAGCGGCGGGGGAAAGGCTCTGCCCTGAACGGCGCAACAGGCCCATCTGACGTTCAAGGTGGGGAGTAGCCAGGGGGATAAAGCACAGCCGCTTGTGCTCTTCCTGAAAGGCCAGCCGGGGCAGCGTGGTGACGCCGATACCGGCTTCCAGCATGGCGGTGAGCGAGATCATATTGGAAATATACAGGCTGCTATGGGTGAGAAGCTCTGCCGCCGGTGAGCCTTCCAGCAAGCGCGAGGTGCCATTGCGAATCAGCGTATAGGGCTTGAGGGCCCGCCAGTGCAACGCCTTCTGCTGCGCCAACGGGTGGTCGTCGCGACAGACCACGCCAACATCATCGTGCAGCAGGGCTTCAAAGCTCAGCGCCTCGTCGGGCAGCCATAGGCTGGTGATGCCGAGTTCGACTTCACCCTTGAGCACCATTTCGTTGACCCGTTCGGAATGGCCGTCCTGGAGGCTGATATCAATCCCTGGGTAGCGTTGCAGAAACCCGGCCAGCAGCGCGGGCATCAGGCGGCTGGCCACCGAAGGCACGGCGGCAATATCTACCCGGCCGTGCTGCTGGCGGGCAATCGCCAGGGCATCCCGGCAGACGCGGTCATGGTGGGCCACCAGCTCGCGAAAGCGCGGCACGCACCAGTGGCCGAAAGGGGTCAGCAGGGCCTTACCGCCGCCTTTCTCAAACAGCGGCTGGCCAAGCCGCTCTTCCAGGTCGCGCACGGCCATGGAAATGGCCGGCTGGCTGCGGTGCAGCTGACGGGCGGCGGCATGAAAACCACCGGCATCAAGAATCGCCAGCACATAGCGCATGGGCGCCAGTTTCAGGTCGGGGAGCATGGTCTGTTATCAACCGTTTAAGGTGGTAAGTTTTGCTGATCATTTTATCTGTATTATTGATTATCCTTATCTTCACGTCTTCTTTAGCATGACGTCAAACGCTTGTTATTCACCCTGCTGAAGGAAATCTTTATGTCATCCCCGCACGCGCTTTATATCAACGGTCAATGGGTCGACGGTACAAGCCACATTACCAATGCCAACCCCTCTGATCTGACGGATGTGATCGGTGATTATGCCCAGGCCAGTGCCGTTCAGGTAAAAGAAGCCATTGATGCTGCGCGCCTTGGGCAGCGGGAGTGGGCCAAAACCGGGCTAGAGCAGCGCTACGGCGTGCTGATGGCGATTGGCGATGAGCTGATGGCACGCAAGGAAGAGCTTGGGCGCCTGCTGTCGCGTGAGGAAGGCAAGCCGCTGGCAGAAGGTATGGGCGAAGTCGCCCGCTCGGCGCAGTTCTTCCACTACTATGCCGCCGAAGTGCTGCGCCAGCTGGATGAGCGGGTCGATTCCGTGCGCCCTGGTGTGGAAGTCGAGACCCGCCGTGAACCGGTGGGCATTGTGGGGATTATCAGCCCCTGGAACTTCCCCATGGCAACGGCGGTATGGAAGATTGCCCCGGCGCTGGCGTTCGGTAACGCCGTGATCTTCAAACCCGCCAATCTGGTGCCCGCCAGCGCCTGGGCGCTGACCGAGATCATCAGCCGTCAGGCGCTACCGGCAGGTACCTTCAACCTGCTGATGGGCAGCGGCGGCAGCGTCGGTGAAGCGCTGATCACCAGCCCCGCCATCAATGCGCTGACCTTTACCGGCTCGCTGGAAGTCGGCCGCCGCGTCGCCGCTGCCACCGCCGGCAATCTGGTCAAGTGCCAGCTGGAAATGGGCTCCAAGAACGCCTTGATTGTGGCCGAGGATGCCGATCTGGATCTGGCCGTGGAAGCCGCCTTCAACGGCGCCTATTCCGGCACCGGGCAGAAATGTACCGCCTCGTCGCGTCTGATTGTCCACACGGCGGTTCACGATGCGTTTGTCGACAAGCTCAGCGCGCGTTTGGCGAAAGCCAAGGTCGGCCCAGCGCTGGAAGACGGCGTACAGATTGGCCCGGTGGCCGATGCCCGTCAGCTTGAATCCAACCTGAACTGGATCGAGCGCGCCCAGGCCGAGGGTGCCAAACTGGCCTTCGGCGGTGAGCGGGTTGAGTGTGCCAGCGACGGTTACTTCATGGCGCCGACCCTGTTTGTGGATACCACCAATGAGATGGCGATTAACCGTGAAGAAGTCTTCGGCCCGATTGCCTGTGTGATCAAGGTGGCGGATATGGACGAGGCGATTGCCACCCTGAATGACACTAACTTCGGCCTGACCGCAGGCATTATTACCGATTCCCTGGCCCTGGCCACCCGTTTCAAGGCACAAGCCGAGACCGGCTGCGTGATGGTCAACCTGCCGACGGCGGGAACGGACTACCACGTGCCCTTCGGTGGGCGTAAGGATTCAAGCTTTGGTCCGCGTGAACAGGGGCGCTATGCGCGTGAGTTCTACACCGTGGTCAAGACCTGCTACGTCAAGGCGTAAGGAGTCGCGCATGTCCAGACAGATGCTGACCGTGGATGGGTTGCAGTACTCCAACTGGTCCCGGGAAATTTTTGAACAGATGCGCGAGGGCGGTGTGGATGCCGTCCACGCCACTCTGGTCTACCACGAAACCCTGCGCGAGACCCTGACCCGCATCGGCGAATGGAATCGCCGTTTTGAAGCCCACGGCGACCTGATCATGCCCGTTCATGCGCCGGGGGATATCGAGCGCGCCCGTGAGGCGGGCAAAGTGGGTATCTTTTTTGGCGCCCAGAACTGCTCGCCAATCGAAGATGATATCGACATGGTGGCGGTGCTGCGTCAGCTGGGGCTTTTGATCATGCAGCTCACCTATAACAACCAGAGCCTGCTGGCCTGCGGTTGTTATGAAAGCGAAGACAGCGGCATTACCCGCTTTGGCCGCCAGGTGATCCGCGAGATGAACCGGGTCGGCATGGTGATCGATATGTCGCACAGTAGCGAGCGTTCGACCCTTGACGCCATCGAGATTTCCGAGCGGCCGGTGATTATCTCCCACGCCAATCCGAGCTTCTTCCATGACGCCAAGCGCAACAAGTCTGACAAGGTGCTCAAGGCGATTGCCGAGAACGACGGCCTGCTGGGCTTTTCGGCCTATCCGTTCCACCTGAAGAACGGCCCGGACTGCACCCTGGAAGATTACTGCGACATGATTGCCCGCACCGTTGACCTGATGGGTATCGAGCATGTCGGCCTGGGAACCGACCTGTGCCAGAACCAGCCAACCTCGGTGCTGGAATGGATGCGCAACGGGCGCTGGTCAAAAGAGATGGATTACGGCGAAGGCAGCGCTAATAACGCGGGCTGGCCCAAGCCGCTGGCCTGGCTACGCGATAGCCGCGACTTCCCCAACCTGATTGAAGCCCTGCGCGCTAAAGGCTTCGCTGAGCAAGATGTCGCCCGCATTATGGGGCGCAACTGGGTCGAATTGCTGGAGCGCACGACGACCCCAATGAGGTGAGTTGACACTTCAGGAGGCACTGGCTGGCTGCAGTGCCTCGCCCATCACACAACAGTCACAACGACTAATACCCACAACAATCAATAATGAGGTTTAAACATGGACTCTTCCTCCCATCAGCCCCCCAACAAGGACGATGCCTCCGGGCTTGGCAAGTTCGGCGACCCGATCGTACTCGCCCTGAGTGGCGGCTTCGTGATTCTTTTTGTACTGCTTTCTCTGGTTAATATCGAGGGGGTGGCCAGCGTCATTTCCACCGGGTTCGCCTGGACGGCGGCAGTGCTTGGCTCCTACTTTCAGCTGTTTCTGTTGCTGACGTTCTTTATTGCCATTGGGCTTGCCATTTCCCCGGCGGCCAGCGCCAAGATTGGTGGGCTGAACAAGCCAGAGTTGAGCACCTTCAAATGGCTCTCCATCATCATGTGTACCCTGCTGGCCGGGGGTGGCGTGTTCTTTGCTGCCGGTGAGCCGGTGTATCACTTTGTGGTGACGCCGCCTGCCTTTGATAGCGAAGCCGGCACGGTGGAAGCGATTGCCAGCGCGCTGGCGCAGTCATTTATGCACTGGGGCTTTCTGGCCTGGGCGGTGCTGGGTTCACTGACCGCGATTGTGTTGGCCTACTGGCACTACGACCGTGGCCTGCCGCTGCAGCCGCGCACCCTGCTGACCCCGGTACTGGGTGAGCGTTTGATGCGTGGTTGGCTGGGCGGTGTGGTCGATGCCTGCTGTGTGATTGCCGTCGTGGCGGGCACCGTGGGCCCGATCGGCTTTCTGGCCACTCAGGTCAGCTTTGGCCTGCATGAGCTGTTTGGTATCAGTGAAGGCTATATCACTCAGTTGATCATTCTGATTGGCCTGGGGGCGGTTTACGTGACCTCGGCGGCCACCGGTATTCATAAAGGCATTCAGATCCTCAGCCGTTTTAATGTCTTTCTGGCGCTAGCGATTGCGGCGGTGATCTTCGTCTTCGGCCCAACGCTGTTTTTCACCAATGCCTACCTGCAAGGGTTTGGCCAGTACATTACTTCGTTCTTCGCCATGGCCACCGTGACCTCGGAAACCGCGCCGGGCTGGTGGATGCAGTGGTGGACGGTGTTCTTCTTTGCCTGGTTTATCGGTTACGGCCCGCTGATGGCGATTTTCGTAGCGCGTATTTCCCGTGGTCGTACCATTCGCGAGATGATTCTGGCCGTTGCCGTGATGGCACCGATTGCCACCACCGTATGGTTTACCCTGCTTGGCGGGTCCGGCATCTACTATCAGATGAGCGGCGCGATTGATCTGGCAGAAGCCCTGAATAATTTCCAGTTTGATGTCGCAACCCTGACCGTGGCTCAGGCGCTACCGGGTGGCACCTTCATGGCGCTGGCGGTTTTGATGCTGACCACCATCTTCGTGGCGACCACTGGTGACTCCATGAGCTACGCGATTGCCGTGGTGTGTACCGGCCATGATGAGCCGCATACGGCCGTGCGTATCTTCTGGGGTATCACCATGGCGCTGATGGCGGCCATTCTGCTTTACATGGGGTCCGGGCAGATTGGTGTGCTGCAGCAGTTTATCGTGATTACGGCCATTCCTGTCTCGCTGGTGTTGTTGCCGTCGCTGTGGTTAGGGCCAAAAGCGGCTTATGCCATGGCGCGCGAACAGGGGCTGACAACGCGTAAGAAGGTCATCGTTCATGAATAACCGCGATTGGGGGCTGGCGCCGCTGGCCCCTCTTAACCTGCGCTGTGCCGATGATGTTATGCAGCTTGAGCGTCTGGGGAGCCTGCATGCCTGCCGCTTGAGTTTTGTGCGTACTCTGATGCGCCAGATGGGGCGCCAGCGCTGGCAGGTCAGCCGCGAGCGCTTTGATCTGGATGAAAACGGTTATGGCACTGCCATCTACCGCTTGCAGACGCCCTACGGGCGCTACCACGGGGTGATGTTTGCCCAGGCGCTGGACGACTCACGCCGCTCCGACCGAGTGATTGCGGAGGCCTGGGACGTTACCTTTGGCCTGGTGGAAGGTGATGTGGATGAGAGCCTGCTGGAGCAGATGGCGGCCAATGTGCCGCTGCAGGAGGCTGGCCGCCAGCACCCCAGAGTGCTGGTGCTTTCCCGCGCCAATAAAAGCCTGCGCAACTTTGCTCACTTTGTGGAAGCGTTGGCCAAAGGGGAGCAGCCTGACCCCCAGTGGTTGACCCGAGTTGGCTACCTGTATCGCACTACTGCGGTTTACGGCAACGGCAAATTCGGCATTGCCGATTTTGCTCGCCTGTATGAAAACCCGGATTTTCGGCGGCCTTTTTCGCCGCAGATGGCCGGTGTCTATCTGCTGCGCCATTTTTCGATTGAGCAGGTCGAACATCTGGCCCGCAGCCAGGCGCCGGAAAGCGCCTGCGCATTGGCCACCGAGCTGCGCCGCTATCTGGGCATTGGCAACTCCACCGGGCTGGGGATGGCCCCGTTTCTGATCAATCATCCTCAGCTGATTGCCCAGTGGGTCAACCAGCGCGAAACCGCCCTGGCGCTTGCTCAGCGCCAGGCGCCCAGCGAGGAAGATCGCCAGCGGATGATAGCGCTGACCCGGCGCGCCCTGCAGCATCTGACGGAAACCGTGACCGAAGATGCTGAGCAGACCGAGCGCAATGCTGAGACAGTCGCCAGCCTGCCGGATGTACTCGCCTGGCTGGAAAGTGCACCCCTGGAAGATGACCTCTGGGCGCAGCTGACAGCCTGGAGTGAGCGCACGCTGTCACTTGAGGCCCAGGAGCTGATCAATACCCTGTTGATTGAGCTATATCCTGAGCTGGTAGACCCTTTGGAAGAGCAGATGGGGGTAACCGAAAACCTGGATCTTCAACCGGATATGCCGCTGATTCGCCTGCGTCAGCTGATCGAGACCCATTACAGCTGGGCGCTGGCGCATGACTACCAAAGCCGCGAAGGCAGCTACTGGTTCTGGTACCGCTCAGTGGAAAAGGAAGAGCCACGGCTAGGGGTGCGTCATGAAGAATCCGGCGCCGAGAAGGAAATGCTGATTGCCATGGGGCCAAGGGTCGCCCATAGCCATGAGGCCATCTGCGAATTTCTTGAAGGCAACCCCAAGGCGAAGGTGGTGGATTTTCTGCTCGCCAAGCCGCGCCACAAGGAAATCATCCGCCGGGTACAGACCCTGGTAAAGGATACCTACGGCGATATCCACGCCAATCTGTGGCACCAGGATATGAAACCCATGCACCTGCTGCGCACCAAACTTGCGTTTTTCGGGGCCAGCCGCTTTGACCCGAAATCTGACCGCTGGGTGCGCATTACACTGTTCCAGGGCGCACCGCTGGTGGAAGAACTCAACGCCGAGCCGCAGGATCTCAGCCACTTTGATGACTGGAGCTTTCCGCTGCAGCCAACGCTTGAAAACGGTGTCGTTGGCGCGGCCGGGCTATCGCCCCATGCCAGCGCAGTAGTGCCTTCCGTTCATCCTTCTGCGCGTGGAGAAACATCATGAAAGTCTCCTTCAACGAGCTACAGGGGTTGTGCCGCAAAGCCTTCACCGGGATTGGTTTTGAAGATGGCGATGCCGCCGATGCTGCTGACATGGTGGCCTGGATGCAGTGCCATGGCTTCAACGCGATTGACCAGCTTAACCGCGGGCTGGATTTCCTGCTTGAAGAAGACCCGGAATCCCTGCCCAAAGTCATCTATCAGGATGACGACCTGGCGGTACTCGACGGCCATGGCCAGAGCGTGCTGCGCAGTATCAGCCTGGCTACCGAGCTGGGCTTTGCCAAGGCCCGAGCGCGGGGGCTTTCAGTGGTCAAGATCCGCCGCTGCCACAACCGCCAGCTGATCATGGGCTATCTTTCCCGCCTGGCCGGGCGAGGCATCAATATCACGGCTTTCTGGCGCAATGCCCAGGTGCCGCTGACCGAGCAGGTCGTAGGTTTTCGGGCCGGTCATCCGACGCCTGAAGTACGCATCTATTCGGTGCGCGATGTGCCGGAAGAAAACGAACCCAACGACGGCATTACCCTGGTGATGGCCAACCACGTTGAGCTACTGCCTTCCCTGGGCGCAGACCACGATCTTGACCTGCTGGCGCGCCATTCAGAATCCGACCTGATGGCCTGTCGCGAGCGCTCGCTGCAGGAAGGCATCGACGTAGATGATGCTATATGGTCACGCCTGAAGGCGCTGGCGCATCGTATTCTGGTCGAGTCTTCAGACGCCTCCCGAGGCGGCGCCGGAGCAGGTGTCAACGACAACGACTGAGGCACATGCTGGGTGTGACAATCTCACGCATCGTGATTAATGGCATAAGGTTATATGTTAAAGTTCTTTCAGCAATAATGATGCGTTCCAACTGTACCGATTATTGGCGCTCAACACCGTCATTCCCGAGTGTACTACCACTGCACCTTCATTCCCGAATACGACAACCACCGCACCGTCATTCCCGAATACAATAACCACCGCACCGTCATTCCCGAATGGGGTTATCGGGAATCCAGTTTGACCTTGCCTGATGATGCCGGCATGTTTGCATCACCATGGATTCCCGCCAAGAGCACGCGGGAATGACGGGCGTGGGACAGCACGCGAGAATGACGAGTGAAACCTAGCTCTTGGGCATATATGGCTGAGGAAGTCGATGGCCGTGCTGATGAGACTGGCTATGTTAATCTGAAGGCAACACCAAGGCTGCGCCAAGCAGGGGATTACCATATGGAACGCTTCTTTAATAACGCTGGCCCGACTAAGCCAAGTAAGCACTACCACATTGACCCGCTTAGCCGCGTAGACTGGGAGGATATTAAGCATCTGATTGATCAGGAGCGCTATTTTGTTCTTCATGCCCCGCGCCAGACGGGTAAGACCACCACGCTGTTGGCGATGATGCAGGCGCTTAACGAACAGGGGGATTACGCCTGCGCTTACGCCAATATCGAAGGGGCGCAGGCAGCGCGCGGGGATGAGACGCAAGGGATTCCCGCTGTGTGTAGCGCCATCGTGCGTTCTATTCGGCTTTACCTTGGTGAGACGTCGTTGGAAGTGTGGCTTACCGCCCAACGGGGAAGCAGTCCGCAGGATCTTCTCACCCGTTTGCTGGAGGCGTGGGTGGCATTGATGGATAGACCCACGGTGCTGTTTCTGGATGAAGTGGATGCGTTGGTGGGGGATACCCTTATCTCGTTGTTGCGCCAGATCCGTGCTGGCTATGCCCAGCGCCCGGCGGCGTTCCCACAGTCGATTATCCTGTGTGGCGTCCGCGATGTACGCGACTACCGCCTTCATCAGGAAGGCGCCGAGGTGATTACCGGTGGTAGCGCTTTCAATATTAAGGCTGAATCCCTGCGTATGGGCAGTTTTATGTATGAAGAATGCGAGCAGCTTTGGTGCCAGCATACGGAAGCCACCGGGCAGCCTTTCGATTCCCGTATCTTCCCTGAACTGTGGGAGGATACCCGTGGCCAGCCGTGGCTGGTCAATGCCTTGGGCTACGAGCTGACGTGGCGTTTCAAGCCCGCCCGGGAACGCTCTCGTCTATTGACACTGGAAGATTACCGCAGCGCGCGCGAAAAGCTGATTCAATCTCGCGCCACCCACCTGGACCAATTGACCGATAAACTGCGCGAGCCGCGGGTACAGCGGGTGATGAGTGCGCTGCTCTCCAGTGAGGAGAGTCTGGATATCCAGAATATCGCGCCGGACGATCAGCAGTATGTGGAAGACTTGGGCTTGATCGAGACCACGCCGTCGCTACGCATCAGCAACCGGATCTATCGTGAAGTGATTCCGCGAGATCTCACCTGGATCATGCAGACGCGCATCCCCAACCAGGAGCAGGTGTGGTATTTAACCCCTGAGCACCGGCTAGATATCCCAAAACTACTGGCCGGGTTTCAGCAGTTTTTCCGTGAACACGCCGAGAGCTGGCTGGAGCGCTTTCAGTATAAGGAGGCCGGGCCGCAGCTGTTGATGCAGGCGTTTTTGCAGCGAATCATCAATGGCGGCGGGCGTATCAGCCGTGAATATGGCCTGGGGCGCAAGCGCACGGATCTGTTTATCGAGTGGCCGCTGGATGAGACCCAAGGCTTTACCGGCCCGGTGCAGCGTGTGGTGATTGAGCTTAAACTCCAGCATCAAAGCCGCGAGGCAGTGCTGGCCAAGGGGCTGGAGCAGACCGCCGACTACGCCGATCGTGTGGGGGCAGATGAAGCGCATCTGGTGATCTTCAACCGCGATGAACAGGTGCCGTGGGACGATAAGATCTGGCAGAGCGAAGCGCACTGCCATGGCTGGCGAATCGGTACCTGGGGGGCGTAGCCAGGTTCAACACAGATTCCCGCTAAAGGCATGCGGGAATGACGGGTGTGGGGGGCTGTCATTCCCGGATCAATCTCTGCGCTGAACTGTCATTCCCGGATCAACCCCTGCACTGAACCAGCCTGCGGGAGGGTCGCTTTGTTCGCTAGTGGGCAGCGCCCTTCCACCATAAACAACACTCATAAAAAACCGGCCTGGCAGAGAAGTCTCTGCCAGGCCGGTGTCGTTAACCTACCCTGCGTCTAGCCGAGGCTCAGCGCTCCACGCCGATGGCGAACTCGTCGCCGGCGTCGAGCAGCCAGCGGTAGGTGTAGTCGGCGAAGCTGCGGCGGACGACCAGCTCCCAGCGGGTGTCGCTGGGGCGGCGCAGGATCACGGTGGCCTTGGCGAACACCGTGGTCACGCCCTTGCCGACCTTGAAGTGCGATGGGTGAACGTCGTAGATGACGCTTTTCATCAGTACCTCGGTGGCGCCTTCGCCTTCCAGCTCTAGCAGGGTCTGGCCGCCGCTGACGTCGCTGATGGCGTAGTGGGCATCGGCGAGCTCGTGGCGCAGGGCGGTTTCAAGCTCGAAGGCTTCGCCGTCGGGCACGATGACCAGCCATTCATCCGGGGATAGCCACTGCACCGAGCGCTGGCCGGACTCATCAATGGTAAGGCCTTGGGGCTCGCCGGGCAGGTTGATGCCCAGCACCTTGCGCACGGCTTCATCAAGGACGATGGCGCCGCCGCGCAGGATCAGATGCCCCTGCAGCGGGCGTTCGCGCAGCACCACGCGGCTTTGCGGGGTGACGGCAGGCGCACCGCTGTGCGCAAAGCTGTAGGCCATGGGGGTGGCGACCGGCAGGTCGGCCTCGGCACGGGTATCGAAAGTCGCGACCTTAGACATGCTGGCGCTCTCCCTTGGGGTCATAGAAAATCGGGCTGACAATTTCAGCTTCGTGAACCGTGCCATCGACGGTAGGCAGGAAGACGCTCTCGCCCATCCGCTGATGGCCATCCTTGACGACGGCCAGCGCAAAGCCGCTCTTGAGGGTCGGGCTGTAGTAGCTGGACGTCACGTGACCGACCATCGGCATCGGGATGGCATGGTTGGGATCACGAACGATCTGGTCGCCTTCTCCCAACACCACGCTGGGGTCCTTGGGCTTGAGGCCGACAAACTGCTTGCGGTCACGGCGCGCCGTATCCGAACGGGTCAGCGCACGCTTGCCGATCCAGGAGAACGGCTTGTCGTAGCCGACGCACCACTGCATACCGAGATCTTCCGGGGTCACCGAGGCATCGGTGTCCTGGCCGACGATGATGAAGCCCTTTTCGGCGCGCAGCACGTGCATGGTTTCGGTGCCGTAGGGGGTCAGGCCGTACTTCTCACCGTGCTCAAACAGGGTTTTCCAGACGTGTTCGGCGTAGTTGGCTTGAACGTTGATTTCAAAGCTCAGCTCACCGGTGAACGAGATCCGGAAAATACGCGCCGGAACGCCGGCCACCTTACCGGAACGCCATTCCATAAACTTGAAGGCATCGCGGTCGAGGTCGATATCGGTCAGTTCGCTAACCAGCTTGCGGGCTTCAGGCCCGGTCACCGTCATGGTCGCCCAGTGATCGGTAACTGAGGTGAAGTAGACATCCAGCTCCGGCCATTCGGTCTGATGCCATAGCTCCAGCCACTCCAGTACCGCCGCGGCGCCGCCGGTGGTGGTGGTCATCAGGAAGTGGTTTTCACCCAGGCAGCTGGTGACACCGTCATCGGTGACCATGCCGTCGTCCTTGCACATCAGGCCATAGCGGCATTTGCCGACCGGCAGCTGGGCCCACTTGTTGGTGTAAACCCGGCCGATAAATTCGCGCGCATCGGGGCCCTGGATATCAATCTT
This sequence comes from Halomonas sp. CH40, assembly GCA_041875495.1. Lineage (NCBI taxonomy): Bacteria > Pseudomonadati > Pseudomonadota > Gammaproteobacteria > Oceanospirillales > Halomonadaceae > Halomonas > Halomonas sp. CH40. The sequence goes on along the minus strand of CP112982.1, from coordinate 3,290,674 downwards.
GCCCAGGGTCGAGGCGTCAAGAATACCGACCTTTTCACGCACCGCCAGGCATTCACGCTGGACGGCCTCGTGCATGCTTTCCAGCTTGCCATTCACTTTCTGTGGATAGTACCAGGGGCGCATCCACTGGCCGACTTCCTCGAATTCAGCGCCGCGTGCCACGTGCCAGTCGTGCATGGCGGTGTAACGCTCAGGGTCAAACAGGCTGCCGCAATGACGGCCGACAATGGCGCCAAAGGTGACCGGGGTGTAGTTGGGCCGGAAAACGGTGGTGCCGACCTCGGGAATCGGGCGCTTCAGGCAGCGCGCAGCAATCGCCATGCCGTTGATATTACCCAGCTTGCCCTGATCGGTCCCAAAACCCAGCGCGGTGTAGCGCTTGACGTGCTCAATCGACTCGAAACCTTCGCGAGTGGCAATCTCGATGGCAGAAGCGGTGACGTCATTTTGCAGGTCAACGAACTGCTTGGGTGCCTTGAGGGTGTCCTTTTCATGGGGCACCTGGAAAAGTGCCACCGCCTTGCCAATGCGCGGCTCATCAGTTGTCGGCAGGGTGATCGGCTCAGGGCTCATGCCAAGGGCAGCTACAGCGCGGGCGGCAACGTCGACAGCCTCAGAGAACAGCGAGCCAAGGGCATAGTTGGCATTGGCGCCGCCGCAGGCATGCACGCCTTCCACCAGGCCGGGCACAAAGCTGATCAGGTCATCGCGCCAGGTCGGGCGGGCACCAGTGTGTGAGGCCAGGTGAATGACCGGGCTGAAACCACCGCTGGTGGCGATGGTGTCACAGGCCAGCTCTTCCACCGCGCCGCTGACACAGAAACGCTGCAGGTCGACCTTGGCAATCCGCGCGCCGCTGACCCGGTTGCTGCCCTTGGCTTCGATCACAGCACTGCCGGTGATGATGCGGATACCCAGTTCGCGGGCTTTTTCAACCAGGTCACCGTCCGGGGTGTCACGCACGTCGGCAATGGCGGCGACTGCATGGCCGGCCTGCTTCCAGGCAATAGCAGCACGGTAACCCTCGTCGTTGGCGGTGGAGACCACCAGCGTCTTGCCCGGCACCACGGCATAGCGATGAATGTAGGCGGTCACGGCGCTAGCCACCATGTTGCCGGGAACATCGTTACTGGCGTACACCAGCGGCCGCTCATGAGCACCAGTGGCAAGCACCACCTGACCGGCCCGCACGCGGTGCATGCGCGAGCGCACCTGACGACGGCCGTTGACGTTTGGCGCGGTATCGGCCAGGTGCTCGGTGCGCCGCTCGTGCAAGGTCACGAAGTGGTGATCGTGGTAGCCGTTGGCGGTGGTGCGCGGCAGCAGGGTCACGTGTGGCATGCCGGCTAGCTCTTCGACCACGCGTGCCACCCACTGCTCGGCAGGCTCGCCATCCAGAGTATAGGGCGCATCGAGCAGCGAGCCACCCAGCGCTTCCTGCTCGTCAGCGACAATGACCCGAGCACCACTGCGGGCAGCCAATAGCGCGGTTGCCAGGCCCGCTGGGCCAGCGCCCACCACCAGGATGTCGCAATGCTGGTGAAGATGATCGTAAATGTCGGCATCCGGCTCCATCGGGCTGCGGCCCAGGCCGGCGGCCTTGCGGATGTATTTTTCATAGGTCATCCACATCGAGGCCGGGGCCATGAAGGTCTTGTAATAGAACCCTGGCGGCATGAACTTGCCGCCGAGCTTACCAATCATGCCCATCATATCGAGCTGGACGTTCGGCCAGCCGTTGGTGCTGGCCGCGCTCAGGCCTGCATAGAGGGCCTGCTGGGTGGCCCGCACGTTAGGCACCTGGGCCGCTTCGCTCGCGCCCAGCTGGACAACCGCGTTGGGCTCGGCGGCCCCAGTGGTGACAATGCCGCGCGGACGCGAGTACTTGAAGCTGCGGTTGACGATATCAACGCCATTGGCCAGTAGCGCCGAGGCCAGGGTATCACCGGCATAGCCCTGGTAAGCCTTGCCATTAAAGGTGAAGTTCAGGGAACGGGAGCGGTCAATCTGCCCGCCTGCCTTGAGCCGGCGACCGGCAGTATCCTGATGCTGGCTCATGCGCGGACTCCTTCTTTCTGAACGCTTTCCGGGGTGGCGGTGGTGGCTGCAACGCTCTCGGCGGTCACCGAGGGCTTTTCGCCCATCTTGTAGGTTTCCAGAATCTTGTAGCTCACCGTGTGGCGGGTCACGTTGAAGAACTTGCGGCAACCAACGGCATGCACCCACATTTCATGGTGAACACCGCGCGGGTTATCGCGGAAGAACAGGTAATCGCCCCACTCTTCGTCGCTGCAGGCCTCAGGATCCTTGGGGCGTTCAATGTGCGCCTGGCCCTTGGGGTGAAACTCTTCTTCTTCGCGATATTCGCAGCAATACGGGCAATAAATAATGAACATGACGAAAACTCCTCAGTGCGCGACGCCGGCCGCGCCGTGTTCATCGATGAGCGCACCGCTGTGGAAGCGGTCGATGGAGAAAGGCGCTGCAATCGGATGCATCTCGCCCTTGGCAAGGCTGGCGGCAAACACATGGCCCGAACCGGGCGTGGCCTTGAAGCCGCCGGTGCCCCAACCGCAGTTGAAGTAGAGGCCTTTGACCGGCGTCTTCGACAGAATCGGGCAGGCATCCGGGCAGGTATCTACCACACCGCCCCACTGACGGTTCATGCGCACCCGCGAGAAGATCGGGAACATTTCCACAATGGCTTGCAGGGTGTGCTCCACCGTCGGGTAGCTACCGCGCTGGCCGTAGCCGTTGTAGCCGTCGATACCGGCACCGATGACCAGATCGCCCTTGTCCGACTGGCTGACATAGCCGTGCACATGGTTGGACATGACCACGGTATCCAGCACCGGCTTGATCGGCTCGGAGACCAGCGCCTGCAGCGGATGGGATTCCAGCGGCAGTCTGAAGCCCGCCATTCCTGCCAGCACCCCGGAGTTGCCGGCCGCTACGCAGCCCACCGTCTTGGCTTCGATATCGCCGCGGTTGGTGTGCACGCCGTAGATCTGGCCGTCACGGATCTTGAAGCCGATGACTTCTGTCTGCTGCAGGATGTCTACGCCTAGCGCGTCGGCGCCCCGAGCATAGCCCCAGGCCACGGCATCATGGCGGGCCACCCCGGCACGCGGCTGCCAGGAGGCCCCCAGCACCGGGTAACGGGCATTCTTGGAGCAATCCATGATGGGGACGATTTTCTGCACCCCGGCGGTATCGAGCACTTCACTGTCGATGCCGTTGAGGCGGTTGGCGTTGACCCGGCGCTGAATGTCGCGCATATCCTGCAGGGTATGTCCCAGGTTCATGACCCCGCGCTGGGAGAACATGACGTTATAGTTCAAATCCTGGGACAGCCCTTCCCAGAGCTTCATGGCATGTTCATAAAGGAAGGCCGATTCGTCCCACAGGTAGTTGGAACGCACGATGGTGGTGTTGCGCGCAGTATTGCCGCCGCCCAACCAGCCTTTCTCGATCACCGCGACATTGGTGATACCGAATTCCTTGGCCAGATAGTAGGCAGTGGCTAGCCCATGGCCGCCGCCGCCGACAATAATGACGTCGTAGGCCGGTTTGGGAGTAGGGTTGCGCCACTGGCGCTGCCAGTTTTCGTGATGGCTGAGCGCATGCTTGACCAGCCCGAAGCCAGAATAGCGTTGCATGGAAGGCTCCTGAATGCGTCAGGCTTTCTGCGGGCGGTGTACGCCACCCCGACAGCCCTACGTCATTATTGTTGGTGAGTAATAGGGATTTCTGTAGTATTTGATTAAAGGCGATTACGCGCGCCACGAATTGAACGAATGCGACAAAACGCATGAACATTTCAAATATTAACGACCCTGGAGCAAAACAGCTCCCAGCCGCAAGCCACCGCTAAAGCGCTGGCTGGCCGTCAACATGCAGAAAGAAAGGGTCGACCTGATGGCCATTGGGCAGCGTTGCGTTTTTGCGCAGCTCTGAAGGGGAAGCGCCAAAACAGGCGCGAAACTGGCGCGAAAAGTGTGCGGTATCGGCAAACCCACAGCGGGCGCCAATATCAGTGACGCTCTTGCCGGTATAATTCAACAACCACAGGCCGTAACGCAGGCGCAGCTCACGGGCGAACTGCTGAGGGCTGACGTCCAGCGTCGCCTTGAAACGGCGTTCCAGATTGCGCCGCGAGGTACCTACCCGCTCGGCCAGGGCATCCATGCTGATCACCTGGCCAAGATGCTGCTCAAGCACCAGGATGGCGCGCCTGACGATGCGGTCTTCCACCCGCCCAAATACCACCGGCTGGGGCTGAGGCGACGCGCCCTGCCGGGCTTCATCCAGCAGCATGATATGCAGGCTTTTCATCGCCCAGGCCTTGCCGATATGCCGCTCGATCAGAAACGCTGCCAGGTCGGCGGCGGCGGCCCCACCGGCGCAGGTGATACGATCACCGTCATCAATGAACAGCCGATCCGCCACTGGCTCAGCGGTGGGAAAGCGTTTGGCCATTTCATGATAGTGATACCAGCTGACGCAGCAGCGTCGCCCTTTCATCAGCCCGGCCTGAATCAGCGCAAACACGCCGGTACATAGCCCCACCAGCGGAATGCCTGCATGATCGACTTCACGCAGGTAGGCGCTGGTCGCCGCTTCAAGGGCGGTTTTGTCTTCCTGCACGCCACCAATCACCACCAGGTAATCAAAACGGGAAGGCGGCTGAAACGGCTGACACGCCGAAATCACCGCGCCGCAGCTGGAGGCTACCGGTTCGCCGTGGGGCGTCATAAATACCCATTGAGCGCGCAGCGGGCGGCTGCGATCACCTTCATCGGCCGCCAGGCGCAGGCAATCCACAAAGGCCGCAAACGGCAAGAGAGTAAAACGATGCAGCAACACGATACCTACCGAAAGGGAAGGTGCATTATTCGCCGCTACGCTCATTGAATCACCATGTTTGGCTCACTCCTGAAAACGCTAAAAACGCGATGCCTTGAACGGGGTCAGGTCAACATCCGTAGCCTTGCCCGCCAGCAGGTCAGCCACCAGCTTCCCGGTGGTTGCCCCCACCGTCAAGCCTAACTGGCCGTGGCCAAAGGCCATCGCCACGTTTTCAAGAGCGGGGGAACGGTCAATCACCGGCTTGGTATCCGGCAGAAAAGGCCGCCAACCGGCGCCAAACTCCATTCCATCGGTGTTGAGCCCAGGCAATATGCCCTTGGCTTTTTCAAGTATCATCTCGGCGCGCTTGAAATTGGGCTCAGCGTGTTCACTGGCAAATTCTATCGTGCCGCCAATCTGCAGGCCACGCTCCATAGGAATGATGCCGAAGCCGCCATCGGCATAAAAGCTGGCATGGGTCAGTTCCACATCCGGCGTGGGTAGTACCACCTGATACCCGCCCACCTTGATCAGCGGCACCTTGACGCCCAGAGTGTCAAAAAATGCCTTGCTGCCATTTCCGGCGGCCACCACAACCTGTTCCGCGGGATGCTGGTCACCGTTTTCCAGGATCACGCCCACTGCGCGGCTGCCCTGGGTGTTGATCATCGAGACACTGCCCTTTACAAGCGTTCCGCCCTGCTCAACAAAGCTGTTGGCCAGCTCGACAATAAAGGTTTCGGTATCACACACGGTGCGCCAGTCTTCCAGCAGCAAGCCGTGTGAAAAGCGCCCGGCCAGCGCCGGTTCTTTTTCGGCAATCTGCTCGGCATTGAGCACCTCGGAGGCAAACCCCAGCGAGCGGCGTAGCTCAACGTACGTCTGCTCATGGGCCAGCCCGGCGGCGGTATCAAAAAGCTCCAGGGTCGGATGCTGGCCAATCAGGTCATCGCGGCGGCAGTTTTCCAGCAGCGGGGCGTAATCCTGAAAGGCGCGGCTTGTCAGGCTGGCCAACTCATGGGCAATGGTGTTGATTCTGGACGGGCGGGCATGGGTGACAAAACGCAGCATCCAGGGCAGCAAGCCCGGCAACGCAGCGGGCCGCAGGGCCAGAGGACCTTTCTGGTCGAGCAACCAACCGGGCACTTTCTTGATGATATCCGGCTTGGACTGGGGAATAATTTCACTGACCGCAATCTGCCCGCAGCTCCACTTGGCCGTGCTATCACCTGGCTTGGCAGGCTCTATCAGGGTCACGGCATGGCCGTCTTTTTGCAGATAAAGGGCACAGCATATGCCAACAATTCCACCCCCAATGACAACCGTTGGACGGCTCAGACTCATGACGTCTCTCCCACCGTTATTGATCTAAAAACGTTGATCTCAAAAACGAACACCCCGCCTGCTAAAAGGGCGGGGTGTTCGCGATCCAGTCTAACGCTGTTTCAGGTGTTGGCTATCAGCCGTCTCTAAGCGTTTGAACCAGATGCTGATGTTGCATTGCTCACAGCCGCATCGGCAGCAGCGCCTAAGGCATCAGAAGAAGCAACATGCTCGTCTTGCTCTTTCCATTTCGTGCGTTCTTCATCCGTCGCCTTGGGCGAGAACAGCCCCGTCTGAGCGTAGAAGATACCAATCAGCGGCGACAACCAGCAGGCAAAGGCCAATGGAATGTATAGCAGGTTTTCGACGTTGCCTTCACCAATCCCCAGACCCAACACACTGATAACGAAGGCACCGCCCGCGTTCCAGGGAATCAGCGGCGACATCAGGGTTCCGCCTTCCTCGATACCACGCGACAGGTTCAGGGTCGAGTAGCCCAGACCACGGTAGGTCGGTGCATACATACGGCCCGGCAGCGCAACAGAGAGGTAGGGGTCGCCTGCGACCAGGTTGGTCGCGAAAGAAGTGGCAATCGCCGATGTCTGGACGCCTTTGAAGGAACGCACCTTAGCCATGATCGCCTTGATAATGGTTTCCAGGCAGCCGGTTTTTTCCAGCGCGCCGCCAAAACCCAGTGCAATCAGGATCAGGGAAATGGTCCACATCATTGATTGGATACCCCCGCGGTTGAGCAGGCTATCCATCTCGTCAACGCCGGTTTCAATCGAGTAACCGTAGTTGGCATAGGTCACAATATCGTGCAAGCCAACGCCCTGCGTCACCATTGCGGTAAATGCACCGGCAAGCACACCGGCAAACAGGGAAGGAATCGGCGGCATTTTCATGACCGCCAGAATGATAACCAGCAATGCCGGCAACAGTAGCCAGGGCGAGATCGTGAAGTTTTCGTTCAACGACATGGTGATTGCTTCAATACGATCAAAAGAAGCGGCCTGATCATCGATCATGGTGAAGCCCACCACCAGATAGATCACCAGTGCAATCAGCATGGCTGGAATGGTGGTTGGCATCATGTTCTTGATATGCGAGAAGACGTCATTACCGGTGACGGCTGATGCCAGGTTGGTGGTGTCGGAGAGCGGGGAGATCTTGTCGCCGAAGAAAGCACCGGAAACCACTGCACCGGCTGTCCAGTAGATCGGGATATCAAAGCCAGCACCAATACCCACCAGCGCCAGGCCGACAGTACCGACTGTACCCCAAGAGGTACCCAGAGACACCGATACGACCGAACAGATCAGCATGGCGGCGGCCAGGAAGAAGGCCGGTGACAGCATCAAGAGGCCATAATAGATCAGGCTGGGAACGGTACCACTGGCGATCCAGACACCAATGATCATGCCGACCAGAATCAACACCGATACCGACGGTAACGAGACGTTGATAACGTGGAAGGCGCCATCTTCAATCCGCTTCCAGCGGAAGCCAAGCTTGATACCTACCACAGAAGTGATGGCCAGGCCGATAGCCAATGGGATATGCGGAGTGAAGTCGCCAAAATAGAAAATCTGGGTGCCGATAGCGATCAGCGTCAGTATGACAGGCGTCAGGGCAAGCCCGAGACCGGGTTTTTGACGAACCTTTTCTGGTTTCTCTTCCATCTTGTAAACCTCATTATTATTGAACGTGTGATGGTTTTGTATCAACGCAATCTATCAGCTGATGTATTCAGGATACTGGCCACAGAAGCGCTTTTCAGGGGGCAAGCTGTTTCAACCTATGGCTCATTCCAGCTAATGATTTACGACGCCTGCAGTAACAACATTACTCTTGGCGCTGATTTTTTACATCCCCATTTTTAAAGAATACGAGGGTCGAACAGCATTTACGTGTCTATTCCACGGGTTTTTATGTTGAATTCAGGGAAATGAAATATAGAGCAGACATACAAAGCCATTTAGACCTTGGTCTTTATTCGACCTTGGTATTAGCTTCGCGATGCTTTATAATGCGCTGCAACAAGCCCCTTTTTTGGGCTTCTTGCAGGAGACCTTTTATGACTCCCAACACATCAACCGCCGCGCATCTGCAACGCAGCCTGCGTCAGTGCCTTGCGACAGCGGCTGAACTGCTTTACCACCACGGTCACGTACTCGAAAGTATTACCCTGCCCCATCGCGGCATTGAGCGCCGAGACCTGGCCGCTATCAGCAAGCAGGCGCCTGAATGGGCTACCTGCCAGAAAGTGCTGATCAACAGCGAAGCCGCCATTTATAATGAATACGGCCGCTTTGTGCTCACTTCCATGGGCCGTGAACTAATGTTCGACATGTTTGGTGAAGGTGCCGCAGACTGCGCCTGACAAGGCTGCCTTCAGACAGATAGCGCGAAATTAGAGATCAGAACGCCACCGCAGTTGTGCCAAGCATCATAACGGCGTACCGATATCTCGACATTATAGTGGTGGCCTGAGTTCTCGCGGGCGAGCATATCATCACGCTCCCTTAACTACAGCACCATCATTTCCGACATTACCCCACACCGTCATTCCCGAGTGGGGTTATCGGGAATCCATTTTGACCTTTCCCGCCAGTGCCCGCGACTTCAACCCAACATCTCCTTGGTATGCTTACGCTGTTGCTCGCCTCACTCAAAATATTCATTTATGCTAAAGTTTGGATATTGAGATAGGAGTACCCATGGCCAGGGAGGACTACCGGCCCAATCTGCGCTATTTGCTGCTGGACGAAGGGGCGATTGTCGATGCGCCGGGCTGGTCGGACGAAATGCGCAATATCGTAGCGGCGGTGTTTCGCATTGAAAAACACCGTGACGAAAAAGACGTGTCAGACGCCATGGGGCATCTGGCAGAGTGGTTAAGCGGCCCCGAGCAATCCAGTTTACGTCGGGCAATTATTATCTGGTTCTATCGCGTGCTGCTGCCCAACCGTGCCCCAGGGTTGGAATTCCCCGAGGTTAACGATTTCACCAATTTGCATGAGGTACACGACATGCTGGCAGAACGAATCAAGAAGTGGCCTGAACAGTGGGAAGCGAAAGGGGAAGCGAGAGGAGAAGTAAAAGGCGAAGCCAAACTTCTGAAACTGCAGATTACTTCTAAGTATGGCGAGTGCCCTGACTGGGCGCAGAATAAGCTCAACGCGGCTAATGCCGAGCAGCTTGAGGCGTGGGGTAAGCGTATCTTCCGTGCCGAGACATTGGAAGAACTGCTGTCATGCTGATGAGTTGAAAGTGATGCCGCCTCAGCGTACTCGTCAGCACCGATGGAGAGCCTAAAGCTGCCATGACCGAATATCAGGTCAACATCGTCATTCCCGACATCACCCCATACTGTCATTCCCGAATGGGGTTATCGGGAACCCATTTTGACTTTGTCCAACGATGCCCGATTACCTGCGTCAGCATGGAATCCGCCAAGCGTATGCGGAAATGACAGGCGTGGCGATGCTGTTGACGGGTTGCTTTTATCCAAATAAAAGAGAGCGCCTTTGATCAGTGCCTGGTTTCATGACGCAGGCGCTGGATATCAGCTTCCTGCAAACCAGAGGCTGAAGCAATTTGCTTGTCATCAAGCACCTGCATGGCAATCAGGTTGCGAGCGACAACTTCACGTTCTTGCTTGCGGCCCTCTTCAAGACCCTCTTCACGCCCTCGGCGTTCAGCATCGTTAATAAAGGAGATTTCATCGCGCAGGGCGCGTTCGCGTACAAAAGCCAGCCGCCGGGTTTCTTCATCAGCGCTGAGTTCTTTCAGACGTTCCATGGCTTTTCTTACTGGTTCATAGCTTGTATCTACCATTGCCTGTCCCTCTTTCCAGTGCTCGAGAAAATTAACCCACGCCCGCAAGGGCTTTTCAGGTATGCCTAGACGGTCGGCTTTCTTCAGTTCGATCAGGTTCATCTGCAACAGGTTCCCGAGCGATATATGCGGCTGAGTACCATCGCGCATCTCAAACCGCCAGATAGCCTGCTGTCGCTCACTGTGCGTGGCAGTAAACAGATCAAAATCCAGCAGATGAATCCCGACCACCGCATTCAGTGCCTGATAATCTTCCCCGGCGCTTAGCTGCTTGCTGAGCAGGCTGGCCAGATAGAAAAGCCCGCGTTTGTGCCAGGCATCGTAACGGCGTACCTGTATCTCGACATTATAGCAGTGGCCTGAGTTGTCGCGGGCGAGCACATCCAGAATGATGTATTTACCCGCCAGCTCACTAGGCTCGATATTGGGGTTGGTGATATCGACCGTGGTGATCGCAGGTAAATCCGGGCGCAGATCGTTAATCAGCGCCACCAGCAGATCAGGATTCTCGGCAAACAGGCGTTTGAAAACGTAATCATTGGTGGGATCAAGCAACGTCGTCGTCATAAAGCCTTCCCTGGCAGATGTATATTCAATAATAAGAATAGCTCAAAAAACGGCCATTGGTTACATCAGCCCAGGAATGCCTGTCGGAATTCCGCATATGCATTTCCGACATTATCCCGCACCGTCATTCCCGAATGGGGTTATCGGGAAACTATTTTGACCTTTCCCGCCAATGCTCGCGTATCAGGATATGATTCGCCAGGAAGCCTTTACGCCAAGCGGTAACCGGTTTAGAGGACTACCGGCCCAATCTGCGCTATTTGCTGCTGGACGAAGGGGCGATTGTCGATGCGCCGGGCTGGTCGGACGAAATGCGCAATATCGTAGCGGCGGTGTTTCGCATTGAAAAACACCGTGACGAAAAAGACGTGTCAGACGCCATGGGGCATCTGGCAGAGTGGTTAAGCGGCTCCGAGCAATCCAGTTTACGTCGGGCAATTATTATCTGGTTCTATCGCGTGCTGCTGCCCAACCGTGCCCCAGGGTTGGAATTCCCCGAGGTTAACGATTTCACCAATTTGCATGAGGTACACGACATGCTGGCAGAACGAATCAAGAAGTGGCCTGAACAGTGGGAAGCAAGAGGGGAAGCAAGAGGGGAAGCCAAACTTCTGAAACTGCAGATTACTTCTAAGTATGGCGAGTGCCCTGACTGGGCACATAATAAGCTCAACGCGGCTAATGCCGAGCAGCTTGAGGCTTGGGGTAAGCGTATCTTCCGTGCCGAGACATTGGAAGAACTGCTGTCATGCTGATGAGTTGAAAGTGATGCCGCCTCCGAAACGCAGCATTGATTCTTAGTGCCTAGCGTGCGGCCACAACTTTCAGATGCCGATACCGGATTCTCTCACCTACTAACGCGCTAAGCGCGCTGTATAACCAGCATGAGGTCAATGGGAGGCGAGTTCTTTGAAGTAAGCCGGGTTGTCCTGAATCGTCGCCAGCACCTTGGCCGCAAGGCCCGTGGGGTTGCGGCGTTTGGTTTCCCAGCTTTTGATGGTATCGACACTTGTCCCCATGGCTTCGGCAAATTCGGCCTGTGACACGTGCAGCGTGGCCCGGATAGCTTTGACATCCGCCACCTCGTGGCGTGTCACACGCGCAGCCTGAGCCTTGCCTTGCTTGATATCGACGGCTTCCTGCAGTGATGTGTGAAGTTCGTCAAAGATGCTCATTTGGAAACCTCTCCCTTCAACTGGTGGGTCAGTGTTTTCAATGTGGTCTTCTCGGTAGGCGTCAAACTGTCTTTCACGCTCTTAGGGTAGGCCAATATCAAGTAAATGGTGTCAGCGGTGGCCAGGAAGTAAATGACCCGAGCGCCGCCGCGTTTGCCTTGATGCCCCAAGGCCATGCGGATCTTTCGCAGTCCTCCCGTGCCTTGAATCAGGTCACCCTTATCTGGTTGAGCGATGAGGGTGCGTTGGAGTTCCTTCAGCTCATCATCCGTCGCCATAGCCTGGATTTGTCGGGTAAAAGTCGACGTTTCAATAAATTCAATGGCATGACTCACGTAGGGCGTGTCCTTAGACCAATGCATGGCAATGTGTACATAGTACATCACGAAACGCGGGACGTCGATAAAGTTACGTTCATACCCTCAGCGCGTTAAGGCTCACTTCAACCCGCTACGTCCACCCCCCCCCCCCCCTCATGGCCACGCCACTCTGGGTATTGCAGCTCCCAACATCGCCTTGGTGTGCTCACACTGCTGCTCCATCGCCTCACTCAACATATGCATTTATGCTAAAGTTGTGATATTGAGATAGGAGCACCCATGGCCAGGAAGGTTCATCATCGCCACGACCACAGCTATAAGCTGATGTTTTCGCACAGACAGATGGTGCGGGATCTACTGACCGGCTTTGTAAATGAAGCCTGGGTGGAGCAGCTGGATTTTAGCCAGATGGAGCAGGTCAGCGGCACCTATATCACCGATGAGTTGCGCGACCGCGAAGATGACATGATTTGGCGAATATGGTGGCGGGATCGCTGGCTGTACGTTTATCTTCTACTGGAGTTCCAATCCTCTGAAGACAAGCACATGGCTGTGCGGATCATGAGTTATCTGGGGCTGTTGTATCAGGACCTGATTCGCCAGGAAGCCTTTACGCCAAGTGGTAAATTGCCGCCGGTGCTGCCGATTGTGCTCTATAATGGAGAAAAACGTTGGAATGCGGCACAGAACATTGCGGACTTGGTCGAACCGGTACCGGGTGGTTTAGAGGACTACCGGCCCAATCTGCGCTATTTGCTGCTGGACGAAGGGGCGATTGTCGATGCGCCGGGCTGGTCGGACGAAATGCGCAATATCGTAGCGGCGGTGTTTCGCATTGAAAAACACCGTGACGAAAAAGACGTTTCAGAAGCGATGGGGCATTTAGCAGAATGGCTAAGCGGGCCAGAACAAGCCAATTTAAGGCGGGCAATTATTATCTGGTTCTATCGCGTATTTCTGCCCAACCGTGCCCCAGGGTTGGAATTCCCCGAAGTGAGCGATTTCACCAATTTGCATGAGGTACACGACATGCTAGCAGAACGAATTAAAAAGTGGCCTGAACTATGGGAAGAAAGAGGCATCCAGAAAGGCCGCCAGCAAGGCCGCCAGGAAGGTCGTCAGGAAGGGCGTCAGGAAGCCGAGCAACGTGCTCTGGAAAGCAAACGTAATGCCGCGCGCAAACTGATAGCGTTGACCGAAATGAACGATCAGCTAATTGCCGAGATTGAAGAGCTACCGGTTAAGGAAGTCGAAAGGCTACGTGCCGAAACACAGCATTGATTCAGGGCTGAGCACCTTCCAGACATTGCCGACTGACCACCTGACCACTGCACCGCCATTCTCTTGCCCAACCGTGCCCCAGGGTTGGAATTCCCCGAAGTGAGCGATTTCACCAATTTGCATGAGGTACACGACATGCTGGCAGAACGAATCAAGAAGTGGCCTGAACAGTGGGAAGCAAGAGGAGAAGCGAGAGGAGAAGTAAAAGGTGAAGCCAAACTTCTGAAACTGCAGATTACTTCTAAGTATGGCGAGTGCCCTGACTGGGCGCAGAATAAGCTCAACGCGGCTAATGCCGAGCAGCTTGAGGCGTGGGGTAAGCGTATCTTCCATGCCGAGACATTGGAAGAACTGCTGTCATGCTGATAAGTTGAAAGTGATCCCGCCTCAACGTACTCAGCACCGATGGAGAGCCTAAAGCTGCCATGACCGAATATCAGGTCAACATCGTCATTCCCGACATTACCTTGCACCGTCATTCCCGAATGGGGTTATCGGGAATCCAGTTTGACCTTGGCAGATGAAGCACGATTGCCTGCATCACAATAGACTCGCGCCAGTGACAGGGAATGACGGAACTGTATTACGTAGCTACCCTAACATCACCTGGGTATGCTCACGCTGCTGCTTCACAGCGTCATCCAGTATCCCCAACAGCTTTTCATAATCCTCACACATTTCATCCTCCATGCCGGTGGCTTCAAAGCGGCTGAGGGTGGCTTGGGTATCGTTAATGACCTCTTGTAGCTCATTGATCACATGCTGGCGCTCATCATCGGTCATAGCTCCCCCAATAAAAAAACCGACTCCCGAAGGGAGCCGGTTTAGTGTGCTCCTCAGTGATAGAGAAAAGTCTCTATCAATCCTAAGCCTCAGATTAACCCAACGCCTCAAAGAAGCTCTGGGGCTGGTGGATATCCGGGTCTTGGATCACGTTGTCGTTGGCCATGAAGGCTTTACCTCCTTTGCACAACGCGGGTGGCTGTAAGGTCACTTTCATAACTGACATCCCCTACGCCCTGCCTCACGCCTGCCCTTAATCGGCAGCGTGGGGCAGGGCTTTTTAGGTGGGTTCTTTTTTTCTTGACGTAGCAGGCCGATAGCGTGAGCGGCGATAGCGCTTGACAAGCCCTGCCGTGGTAGAATCGACCTATTAAAATAGGAGTGCGCATGAGCGAAACGGATATCTCTCGAAGCGCTGACCACGACAGTCCGTGGAAGATGGCGTTGGAAGGGTACTTTCAGGAGTTTTTGGATCTGCTATTCCCTCCAATTCATGAGCAGGTGGACTGGTCGAAGGGCTACAGTTTTCTCGATAAGGAGCTGCAGCAGATCACGCCGGATGCCAATAGCGGTAGGCGCTACGCCGATAAGCTGATCAAGGTCTACGCTAACGACGGTAGTGAAACCTGGGTGCTGATTCATGTTGAAGTCCAGGGCGAGCCGGAAGACACCTTTGCCGAGCGCATGTACACCTACCAGTACCGGCTACGAGATCGCTATGGGGTGGACGTGGTGAGCTTGGCGGTGCTGGCCGACACCCGTGACAGCTTTCGGCCTACCACCTTCCATTATCAACGCTGGGGGTGCGAGCTGACGTTTACCTTCCCCACGGCTAAATTGATCGATTGGGAAGCGCGCTGGGCGGCGTTGGAAACCAGTAATAATGTCTTCGCTCTGGTGGTCATGGCCCAGATTAAGGCTAAGCGAGTGAAAGACGGTGCCACACGCAAGGACGTCAAAGTAGCGCTGATACGGCTGTTGTATGAGCGGGGCTATAACCGCGACCAGGTCGTAACGTTATTTATCATCATCGACTGGATGCTCCAGCTGCCAAGCACCCTGGAACCCGAGTTTGTACAGGCGGTCTACGCCATACAGGAGGAAAACCATATGCCTTACGTGAATACGATTGAGCGCTATGAGCGTGCGAAAGCAGTACATGAAGGTGTAGAGGGCACCTTGCGCAAGCAGATCGCTCTGAAATTTGGTGAGCTGCCTGATTGGGCTGACAAGCACATTGCCTCCGCTTCTGATGCACAACTTGATGACTGGGTAGCGCAGATTCTGACAGCGGATAGTTTGGAGACTCTACTGGGCAAGCACTGATCTCGCCTTCACCTGCAGCGGCGCGGAGCTGAGGTCAATTTAGATCAGCTCAACAGCTTGGTGGAGGATAAGGCAGAGAATCTTGAAAATTAGGCGCAACAAGAGCGCCGAGAAGAGCGCCAGAAGGTTCTGCAGAAAGCAGAGGCCCGTGCTTTAGAAGAAAAGCGTGATACTGCCCGTCATTTGTTGGCCTTCGGTGTGCTCAGTGATGAGCAGATTGTCGAAGCGACGGGATTGGCGGTTGACGAGATTGCCCGAAGATAAGCACTGATCTTGCCTTTAACGGTGCTGGATCACCTTCTCAAGCTTGACCCAGCGCAACCCCCAGATCACTTCACTATGCTCGTGATGATACGGCAATCTGTCATGGAGAGGGGTTGCGTCTCGCGGCCGTGACGAGACATTGGAAGAACTGCTGTCATGCTGATGAGTTGAAAAGTGATGCCACTTCAGCGTACTCAGCACCGATGGAGAGCCTAAAGCTGACATGACCGAATATCAGGTCAACATCGTCATTCCCGAATGGGGTTATCGGGAATCCATTTTGACCTTGGCAGATGATGCTCAATTGCCTGCATCACAATAGACTCCTACCAAGGCCATGCGGGAATGGATAAACACATCGTCTCTGGCTGATTTTTACGCAGTGGATAGATAAGATAAGGTAGGATGCGATTAAGCGTTTGCCAGCGTAAGCTGCAATAGTGTTTGGTATCCGTTTTCCAGGAGAAATCATGTCGATAGAACCGGGTGATTACCCGATAATTGAGCCTGGAACTGCGCTAGGGCTTGCCCTCGTTGAGTTTTTCGATGTGTTGGAACCGGTGTATGCAAACGGTGATAAAGGTATCTTTCAAGTGATTGTTTTCGGTGGCTGTGCGGTTCATATCCACTCACAGGCACGGGGAAGTGCGGATATAGACGCCGAGATCTCTTCACATGGTTTAGCCAATAAATCTGAAATAGTGGCCCTTCTGGGTGAAGACGCTTATATTTTTTCTGATGAAGAAGGCAATGTCCAGATGCTGGAGCTCGACACCAGTTTTAATACTGCGTTGTCTCCTCTACATGAAGATTATGAAGATCGCGTCGTTCAACTGATGGCCCAAAGCAGCGCCCCTAATGTAGAAGTGTACGTCGCAAGCGCGCTAGATGTGGCTATTTCGAAGCTCGGTCGCTTTGGTGATCGTGATCAAATCGATATCCAGACGCTATTGAAACTTTCCTATATCGACATTAATGAGTTCGAGCGATTAGCTCGAGAAGCGATCAGCTACTATGTGGGCGATCAAGCACGTATACTGGGTAATCTGAAGGTGATTCTTGACGACTATCACTGTAGCGAGGACGAGTCATGACGTTTTCCTTCACACATAAACGGCTGTATCGAGTCGGGTCACGTCCTCTTGAGCATTCGATCGACGATGTGAAGCAGCTGGCAGAAGCTGTCTGGTTCCGTGGCTATCAGCCGACTCAAGCGGAACTGGAACTATTGCGTGGCGTGATGCCTCGTAAAGACTTCCAGCGAACACTCTGTGTGCTTGAGCTACTAAGCCACTACCCCGTATGCCGCCGTAATACCGCACGCCACCTGCAACAGCTCACACAGTATTTCCATCAGCAGCTGCTGGGAAGCGGAGATATACCCACCCAAGGGCGATATTCCCCCAGCAAGCGATGGGGCCTAAGCGACTCCACGACGCCACTGCGCAAAGCCCTGCTTCCTCTGCAGACCCGAGCCTATGCCGATGCAACAGGGCACCGTCACGGGTTAAGTGCTTAATCAAGTTCTGGGTTATGGCTACCTGCAGCGAATCGGGGCTGTATACGCCACTACCCCAACATCACCTGGGTATGCTCACGCTGCTGCTTTACCGCGTCATCCAGTATCCCCAGCAGCTTGTCATAATCCTCACGCATCTCATCATCCATGCCGGTGGCTTCAAAACGGCTGAGGGTGGCTTGGGTATCGTCAATGACCTCTTGTAGCTCATTGATCACATGTTTGTGCTCTTCTGGGGTCATCATGGCTCCTGTATACCTGCGCACTTAAAAGACGATCGGCGTATCGGATTAGTAGGCCTGCAGAATGGCAACGTCTTCACGGCTTCATTTTGCAGCTGATCTACGTTCAACTCTGCAACATCAATATTCACCGGGCCATCGGGAACAACATCACACAGTGGCCGACACTCACACAGTTGACACCTGAGATCAATCCATCTAAATTTCATCCATGGAACAGGAAATAATCACATGGATGATCAAGGACTAGACACCTTATTAGCTCTCGACGATATTAAGTATGGCATCCAGGGTGATTTTTGGGTCAAATTTGAAGTGCGACGAGTCAATGCAACACCCAGTATTCCTCATGGAATAAAGTACAGTTTGACGTTGCATCATAAGAGCGGGACACGGCTACTTGGATTTGACAATGCACATGCACCAAAAATTAAACGTAGAAAGTTCGCGGGGCGCCGCGAAGAATGGGATCACCGTCATTATCGCAGCGTTGTCAGTGATTATTACTTTGACTCTGCCGCTCAGCTAATTGAAGACTTTTGGCAACAAGTCGATGAAATACTTCGAGAGGAAGGAATATGACAACCATCAAGATCGGCATAATGAATCGTGATGATTTCCGCCAACGTACGATATCGATGGCCAAAGGTCTCTATACACCTGCGGCTGAAGAACCCAAGATATGGTTCGATAGCGTCGAGTCCATGTCTCGCCTATTGAATACGAAAAACCTTGAGCTTCTTAAAACGATTCGCCAATGTAAGCCACAATCACTGGGGGAGCTTGCCGAGCTAACAGGGCGTCGAAAAGAAAGCTTAAGCCGCACTATTAAAAAAATGGGCGATTATGGCTTGGTAGAAATAAAGGAAGGCCCCCGGCATGCCAAAACACCTGTTGTTACGGCTGACAGATTTGAAGTCACGTTGATGTAGCAACGAGAAACAAACGCATTTGTTGATGATGGAAGCCCGCCTGTCACTGTCATTACCGAACACCAGATTCATCACCGCACCGTCATTCGCGAATGGGGTTATCGGGAATCCATTTTGACCTTTCCCGCCAGTGCCCGCGACTTCAACCCAACATCTCCTTGGTATACTCACACTGCTGCTCCATCGCCTCACTCAACATATGCATTTATGCTAAAGTTGTGATATTGAGATAGGAGCACCCATGGCCAGGAAGGTTCATCATCGCCACGACCACAGCTATAATCTGATGTTTTCGCACAAACAGATGGTGCGGGATCTACTGACCGGCTTTGTAAATGAAGCCTGGGTGGAGCAGCTGGATTTTAGCCAGATGGAGCAGGTCAGCGGCACCTATATCACCGATGAGTTGCGCGACCGCGAAGATGACATGATTTGGCGAATATGGTGGCGGGATCGCTGGCTGTACGTTTATCTTCTACTGGAGTTCCAATCCTCTGAAGACAAGCACATGGCTGTGCGGATCATGAGTTATCTGGGGCTGTTGTATCAGGACCTGATTCGCCAGGAAGCCTTTACGCCAAGCGGTAAATTGCCGCCGGTACTGCCGATTGTGCTCTATAATGGAGAAAAACGTTGGAATGCAGCACAGAACATTGCGGACCTGGTCGAACCGGTACCGGGTGGTTTAGAGGACTACCGGCCCAATCTGCGCTATTTGCTGCTGGACGAAGGGGCGATTGTCGATGCGCCGGGCTGGTCGGACGAAATGCGCAATATCGTAGCGGCGGTGTTTCGCATTGAAAAACACCGTGACGAAAAAGACGTTTCAGAAGCGATGGGGCATTTAGCAGAATGGCTAAGCGGGCCAGAACAAGCCAATTTAAGGCGGGCAATCATCGTTTGGTTCTATCGCGTATTTCTGCCCAACCGTGCCCCAGGGTTGGAGTTCCCCGAGGTTAACGATTTCACCAATTTGCATGAGGTACACGACATGCTGGCAGAACGAATTAAAAAGTGGCCTGAACTATGGGAAGAAAGAGGCATCCAGAAAGGCCGCCAGCAAGGCCGTCAGGAAGGTCGTCAGGAAGGTCGCCAGGAAGGGCGTCAGGAAGCCGAGCAACGTGCTCTGGAAAGCAAACGTAATGCCGCGCGCAAACTGATAGCGTTGACCGAAATGAACGATCAGTTAATCGCAGAGATTGAAGAGCTCCCAGTGACCGAAGTCGAAAGGCTACGCGCCGAGACGCAGCATTGATTCAGGGCTGAGCACCTTCCAGACATTGCCGACTGATCAGCGCACCGCCATTCTCTTGCCCAATCGTGCCCCAGGGTTGGAATTCCCCGAAGTGAGCGATTTCACCAATTTGCATGAGGTACACGACATGCTGGCAGAACGAATCAAGAAATGGCCTGAACAGTGGGAAGCGAGAGGAGAAGCAAGAGGGGAAGTAAAAGGCGAAGCCAAACTTCTGAAACTGCAGATTACTTCTAAGTATGGCGAGTGCCCTGACTGGGCACAGAATAAGCTCAACGCGGCTAATGCCGAGCAGCTTGAGTCGTGGGGTAAGCGTATCTTCCATGCCGAGACATTGGAAGAACTGCTGTCATGCTGATGAGTTGAAAGTGATGCCGCCTCAGCGTACTCAGCACCGATGGAGAGCCTAAAGCTGCCATGACCGAATATCAGGTCAACATCGTCATTCCCGAGCCACCACCCCACCGTCATTGCCGAGCGGGGTTATCGGGAATCCATTCTGACCTTGGCAGATGATGCCCGATTGCCTGCATCACAATAGGCTCCCGCCAGAGGCAGGGAATGACGGGGCTGTATTACGCCACTACCCCAGCATCACCTTGGTATGCTCACGCTGCTGCTTCACCGCGTCATCCAGTATCCCCAGCAGCGTGCCATAGTCCTCACGCATCTCATCCTCCATACTGGTGGCTTCAAAGCGGCTGAGGGTGGCTTGGGTATCATCGATGACCTTTTGTAGCTCATTGATCACATGCTGGCGTTCGTCATCGGTCATTGTAGATCCGCGTTATCCCAATAAGGAGAGAACGTTTTGGGGAATTTGATTGGCTTGTGCCAATATTGATGTGCTTGCTTGCTGCAATATCTGCGCCTTGGTCATATTGGCGACTTCGACCGCATAGTCGGCATCTTCGATGCGCGAACGGGCTGCAGAGAGGTTTGTTTGTGACATCCCTAAGTTTCCAATAACTCCTTCTAGACGGTTTTGTACCGCTCCATAGTTTGACCTTGCACTATCAATTTTTGCAATTGACTCATCAATTGTATTCAACACTTTTTCCTTGGGAACCAGATAATTTTCTTCTTCCTTCACATCAGGATTTGAATCTGGCACGTTATCCTCTACCTTAATTAGGTCATTCAATTTCTCATCTGATATATCTACTGAATTATCATCATCATCCAGAAAAACGTTACCAAATTGGCGATAAACAGATTGCGTGCCTGTAAAAGTGTTATCTAGAGAAATATATTGTGTCTCGCCTAAAACCGAGACGTCTTCTCCAAGGCTGGACACTTCGTAATCAACACCCTCAATAGAAACATTACGCCCACTAAAAAAATCGCCCACGTTACTAGCTGTCTCGTCTCGGATGAAGGTTCCAAAAATAGTCGCGCCTGGGTTACTAGTGACACCAATATTTCGTTCATTACCGCCTGGGAAACGAGTAAAAAAACTTAAGTTATCTAATGCTGGGTCATTTGCAAAAAGACTACTGACATCTTGTATCTCAGAATCCACATCCACACCCAGAGCAAAAGCCTGATTTGTGTCGATTCCAAATTTTTCACCTGACAAACCCGAAATAGAGCCATCCTCATCTACTATAACCTGCACGGATGAACCATTATCATTACTGATTGAAAATTGACCTGGACTAGATAGAATTAAAGATGCTGCTTCATTTCTACTTTTGCGTTCATATCGCGTAAAAACATCTTCGCCGTCACGGCGAATATCAATATCTCCTACACTAATTTCATCTCCCAGTGAAATTTGGCGAGCTACATCTTCAGAGCGAGCTTTAGGCAGACGATAAATGGCATCACTTAAAGCATCAACATTGTTGTCAACAACTTCAACATTATCTATTTCATTTGAGATTTCACTCAATGAAACAAAATTTATGCTTTTTACACGTGAAACCTCACTACTTAGAGCGATGCTAGGCAAATAAATCTTTTCGTTGTCTTTAGCACCAACTTGGACTTCTACCTCATTGCCTTCTAAAAAAATAGAAATCCCATTGAAGCTTGTTGTTTCCGTAATGCGTTCGATTTCACTTAAACTTTGGTTCACTTCGTTCTGTAAAGACTTAATATCTTGGGGAGAGTTTGTCTCGTTTAACGCTTGAACCGATAACTGCCGTATGCGTTGCAGACGCTCATTGACTTTATCCAATGCGCCTTCTGCCGTCTGAGCAAAGGAAACACCATCATTGGCATTACGCTGTGCTTGAGCAAACCCATTGATCTGGGCGGTCATACGATTTGCTATCGCCTGCCCCGCCGCATCGTCTTTTGCACTATTGATCCGCATACCTGACGATAGGCGTTCCATCGCCGTGCTCAGCGATGACTGGTTATTGCGCAGGTTGGCTTGCCCTGTCAAAGAAGCGATATTGGTATTGATCACGCTCACAGCGCATCCTTGTGTCCAAAGCAATTAACTATAAATCGGCAGAAAGCTAAGAAACTTTAGGGCGCTAACCTAAAAAAACCGACCCCCAAAGGGAGCCGGTTTAGTGTGCTTCTCAGTGATAGAGAAAAGTCTCTATCAATCCCAAGCCTCAGATTAACCCAGCAGAGACAGAACGCCCTGCGGCAGCTGGTTGGCCTGGGCAAGAACGGAGGTACCGGCCTGCTGCAGGATCTGGTTCTTGGTCATGTTCGCCACTTCGACGGCGTAGTCGGCATCTTCGATGCGCGAACGGGCATCAGCAAGGTTAGTCTGGTTAGTACTCAGGTTGGTAATAGCATCCTCAAAGCGGTTTTGTACTGCACCTAAATCAGAGCGTAAGCTATCGACTTGGCTAAGAGCAGAGTCAAGTGCTTCAAGCGGATCACTAGACAGAGCGCTTGCATCTTCACTGAATTCATCAGTACTAACTACACCACTTGAGTCAACAAACAAGGCATTACCACTGCCATCTTCAGAAGAGTTATACTCTACAAATTTACCATCATCATCATTAATTCTATAGTAGGTTTCCTGACCGCCGTCATCAGTAGTCAGAGCATCTAGTCCAGACTTATCTTCATCAACAAATACTTGAGCACCACTCACATCAGCGTTTGTTAGGGTGACTTCGCCAGTACCCCCGTCGAGTGTATAGGTGTCAGCACCTGAGGCAGCGCCACCTGTCGCCGTAGCCTCATTACCAGCTGAAGCCACCGCTAAAGCTGATCCATTATAATATACTGCATCACCGCTACTTGTAACTTCACCAGCAGAGTCAATGGTATAGCTAGTAGAGTTCAAAGTTGCTGTAATATCAGAACTCTCTTGATCAATCAAGCCAGCAACATCTGCATCTGTATATGTACCAGCAATATCCGCATTTGTATCGACACTATTACCAGTATAGGTAATATTTCCTACGTTGCCAGACGTAGCCGACTCCAGAGTCAAAACTGCGTCATTAGTACCTGCATTACCACCCAAGAAATTATCTATCGTAGCATTACTACCAACGCCGGCTGTATCACCGCTAGCGTCTATTGTAATTGCAGTACCACTAGCGTCTGAGAATAGTTCGCCAGAAGAATTGACAAACAATTGATTACCAGGAGTACCATCAAAGGTATTACCAGCAGCATCTGTACCTTTGATTTCAACATAGGTGGTGTCTGAAAAATCAAGGCGGCCAGTTAAATCTGTGTTTGCTGCTGCAAACGAAACGTCACTATCAGTTGTGGTAAACCCAGTACCGCTGTTAGACGTATATACCTCGCCGTCTATAGTTATAGTGTCAGTACCTTGGGCTTCCGAAGCAAAATTAAGTGAAGTGGCACGATTATTTGCTACATCAGTGGCAAAACTACCACTACCAATATCGACCAAGTCACCATCATTAACTAACTGATTTAAGTTTGTACCAGACGCTGCTCTGTTCTGAGTGGTATCAAAAGAGCCATCTGCTGGATCTAAAGTGAAATTGGAATCAGCTATCAGATCTGAAGTGGTTGCCTTATCATCACGAACCTGTCCATTAACGTTAAAGTCTGATAGGTTGAGTGTTTCTGCAGTCATCTCTCTCAAATTGACATTGATTATCTCACCATCATTAGCACCTACCTGAATACTCAGACCTTGATCGCTGGCAAGAACTTTTGTTCCGTTAAAATCGGTTTCAGATGAGATACGGTCGATTTCTTTCAAGCGCTGATTGATTTCATCTTGAATTGAGTTCAAATCGTCCGGTGAATTCGTGTCGTTCTGTGCTTGAACAGTCAGCTCACGAACACGCTGAAGGTTGTTATTAATCTGATCTAACCCGCCTTCTGCAGTTTGAGCCACAGAAATACCGTCGTTAGAATTACGCTGCGCTTGTGCCAGACCGGTGATCTGTGAAGACATCCGGTTGGCGATTGCCTGACCGGCCGCATCATCCTTGGCACTGTTGATGCGCAGGCCAGAGGACAGACGCTCCATTGAAGTCTGCAGCGCATTTTGTGACTCACGCAGGTTCTGCTGGCCGATCATGGAAGTGATGTTAGTGTTGATCACGGACATGGTAATTCTCCTTTCAATTGCACTGGCCGTTGAGGCCTGCTTGTCGGCCACAGTGTGTGCCGTTATTAATAATTACGGCCTGCCAGGACAAACCTTTAGGGTTAAAAGTTAAAAAAGATGTAACGGTTGGTAACTTGATGAGAAAGCTGCATTTTGCCTATAAAAGCGTATCCTATGATTTAACATTTGGTATGGAAGGAAAGACTGATGTCGCCCTCACAGATCCCTGTATTGCTGGCCGGTGCTGCCGTTTTCTTTGGGCTGATCAGCCTGGTGTTGTTCTACCGTGTGGTTATCAAGCCTCGCCAGGCTGCAAAACAACCTGAAGAAGCGGTGACCCCACCGCCTGCTACGCCAGAAGCCCCTTCCAGACAAAAAACAGCGGCAAAACCCAAGGCTCGCGCAGAGCAATGCCTGTTTGTGGTGTTTGAACAGCCAAGCCAGGCAATTAACCAGGCATTGGGCAAGATGCTTAAAGACAGAAACGCCTTTTACGAGGACGCCTTGGGTGCTTTTCACCTGCCGCCGGGACCGCATGGCTACCCATTGATGGTGGCCAGCGCGACCTCGCCGGGCAAGCTGCCGCCTTTGCATAAAGAAGGCGAACATCCGCCGGTTAAAGGGGTGTCTATCCTGATCCGCTTTTTAAACGCCCATAAAGTCTCACGTAACCCAGACGACCTGATTGCCTTTACCCATGATGTTGCGGCACTGGGCGGCCAGATGCTGGACGCCAGGCAGCAGCCGATCACGCCAGAAAAGCTGGCTGAAATGCGCCGAGAAAATGACTAACTCCAGGTAATCAATACCATGAGCTTTCAACACAGTTTCCAACACTATAAAGACCCTGTTCAGCTTTACGATGTGGTGTTTGTGATCACCCCCCGGCTGGAACAGGCACGCAGCTTGGTGAATACCACCCTGCAAAGCCTGATTGATAACGCCAAACAGCCGCAGGACCTACTGCGCTACCGTGAAATGCAACGCAAGCTGATGCTGGAAATCCAGATGATCCATGCCAACCTTACCCACCTGCTGGAACGCTACCGCGCCGATGTGCAAGCCTTGCTACACAGCCAGGGCGCCAAAGGCAACCGCGAGGTCAGCCTGGATGAGATGGAAAAGGATGCCATGGCGCGGGCGCGAGAGATTTACCAGAAGGTAGTGGAGTTTCAGACTGGGCGGCGCAGCGTGCCGTGGTAAGAGCCGTCAACTCCCCATATACCCTATTATTTCCTTGATCTTTATACCCATCTGAAAGAATAGCCCGACGGGTGGAGCCACCCGTTAGGCGTTTGCAGTGTGTTTACTTCTTACGGCCAAGCGCGGCGTCGAGGGCGTCAAACTGCTGGTTGAGGTAGGTGCTGGTCTGGTTCATCTGGGCAATCATCGAATCCAGCTGGCCGAACTGTACCCGGTAGCGTTCAATGGTGCGTTCGATGCTTAGCTCGGCGCGTTCATAACGGGTGTTGAGACTTTCAATACGGTTTTCTGCGCCGCTGATCGCAACACCCAGGGTGCCGTTTTTGCCGGTGAGCTGGTCAATGGCGGTGCCCAGCAGGTCGCCCAGGCCATTATTGCCTTCGGCACCGGCAAAGAAGCTGCTTAGCGCATCCGGCTGGTTCTTGGCCAGGCTGCTGATGGTATCGTCATCCATTTCCAGGGTGCCGTCGCGCTGCAGGGTAATCCCCAACTGGCTCAGCGTGGAAAATTCGCCCCCGGCGACGCCGCTGCCCAGCACGCTGCGCAAACGCCCTTCAATGGTGCGCACCGTGCTGTCGCCCACCAGCTCACCGGCGGTTTCACGGTCGCCGTCAAAGCTGGTCAGGGTGCCAATGGTCTCTTTCAGGCCGTTGAAGGCCTCGACAAAGTCACCCACCGATTCGCGGATCTTCAGGGTATTACGTTCCACGTTGACCGTGCTGCTGGCGGTCTCGCCCGCGCCGATGTTAAGGGCGTTGAGATCCAGGGTTACGCCCTGAATGGCGCCTTCAATCTGGTTATTGGCGCTGGTGATGGTGACGCCGTTAACGGTTAGAGAGGCATCCTGGCCGCTGTTTCCGGTCAAGGTGTCGGCATCAACGCTCAATGGCTGGGTAGCAACTGGAGCGTCTAAAGCATCCAAGAAAGTAAAACCATTCACTGAAGCATCCTGACCGGTGTCACTGGAGCTAAGTGCCAGACGATAACCTTCCGTGGTGCCATCAAAGATAATGCTCGCACTGACTCCGCTGTTTTCCGTGGCATTAATCGCATCACGAATATCTTCAAGGCGGCTATCGGCGGCGATATCCAGAGTCACGCTATCCTGGCCTGCAAAGTCCAGGCGCAGCTGGGTGGCACCATCAAGCGCCAGCGCGGTATCACTGGCTGCCACACCGTTAGAGGCCAAGGTACCGGCTGTCGCTAACGCGGTAACTTCTACCCGGTAACTGCCGGGTAGTGCGGTGGCGTCAGTGGTCGCGGTGATCTCGTCGCCGCGCACGCTGGCGGAAAGGCTTTCATACAATGACGGTTTACTTAGCGCATCCACGGCGTCATTCAGGCTGTCCAGGGCCGTCTCCAGCTTGCCATAGGCCGAGATCTTGGCTTCCTGCTGCTCCTGCTGACGGGTAATTGGTGTCAGCTTTTCTCGTTCTGCATCCTTGAGCTGATCAAGCAGCCCGCTGAGATCAAGGCCTGAGCCAATACCGAGAGAGGTTATTGTTGCCATACTGGGAGTCCTCAGTGTTTCTGGCTAAACCCAACACGTATTGCGCAGTTGCTAACACACTCTGACCGATAGACAGGAAGCTGCGCTGTGGGCTGACGGCGCCAAGAAAAACAAAACATGCCGCCATCGTGGTAAAGGTGAAAATTAATCAGTGTTATTATCGACTGATTAACGGCCAACTTTAACCTTTATTCACAATTAAGCCATTGCACGACGGCGTATTTTTCAGCGCAGAATACAAAAAAACCGCCCAGGCAACGGCCTATGGCGGGTTATCAAGAGGCGGGCTGACATTTCAGCCCCTCAACCGTGATCAGTTACCGGCGTTCATCTGAGAATCCAGAGCGGCAAACTGGTTGGTAAGGTAATTACTGGTCTGGTTCATCTCGGCAATCATACCGTCCAGCTGGCTGAACTGGGTGCGGTAGCGGTCAATGGTGCGTTCTACCTGCTGATCCATGCTGCTGTAACGGCTATTAAGGGACTCAATACGGCTTTCAGCGCCGTTGATTGACCCTTGCACGGTGCCGGTGCTGCTGAGCATCTGGCCGACACTGTCACTCAGCTGCTCAGCCAGGCCGGTGCTTGTGTCATTGCCAGCGAAAAAATCAGAAAGCGCCTGCTGATCGTTGGCAATCGCGTTATCCAACTGCTCCTGATCAATTGACATGCTGCCATCCAGCTCAATGGAAATCCCGATATCGCTGAGCATCGAAAAGCCATCGCCACTACTGGCGACACCGCCGCTTAGTTCGCTGCGCAGGCGGGATTCCACAGTGCGCACTGTGCTATCGCCGTTGAGCTCGCCTGCCTGCCCCGTCTCGGGGTTGAACGCTGTCAGATCACCAATGGAATCTTTCAGAGTGTTATAGGCGTCCGCAAACCCCGTGACGGCTTCGCGCACGGCCAGGGTATTCTGCTCAACGGCAACCGTGCTGGCACCTTCGCTCTGCAGATTGAGCGTGACGCCCTGAATGGCGCCTTCTACTTGGTTAGTCGCGCTGGTAATGGTCACGCCGTTGACGTTGAGTGAGGCATCTGTACCCATCTGGGCGGCTGTTCCCGTGCTTTCTGAAAAGGGCGCCGTGCCGCTGAAGGTAAAACCATCAACTGAAGCTTCGACACCGGTTTCTCGGGAGCTGAGTGCCAAACGGTATTCACTACCGTCAAAGATGACTGACGCGTCTACGCCTGCATTGTCATCGGCATTGATCGCATCACGGATATCCTCAAGGGAGCTATCGGCAGCAATCGTCACCTGAGTATCGGTTGTGGTGTCAGTATCACCACCAAATGAAAACGTTAACGTTTGCTCGGCACCAGAAATAGCGGCATCAGGCGCGTCAGTAATCCCTTGAGACGCCAGCGTTCCGCGCGTCGCAAGCGAATCAACATTGACGGTATAACTGCCCGGCATGGCAGTCTCATCCGCCGCTGCACTCACGGCTTCACCGCTGGTGCTGGTCGACAGGCTTTCATATAAAGACGTATCGCCAAGGGCATCTGCCGCTGACTGGAACTCCGAGAGCGCCCCTTCAAGCTGGCCATAGGCCGAGATACGTGTCTGCTCGGATTCCAGCTGCTGCTCGATGGGCTTCAGCTTCTCACGCTCAGCGTCACGCAGCTGATCGAGCAGGCCGTTCAGGTCCAGCCCAGACCCAATACCCAGTGATGAAATAGACATACCAGAACCTAATCCTTTGCCTTGCCCGCAGACTGTATCGCTTTCATGATCTGACTGGCGCATGTGGCGATCGCTTCTTGAAGCGGCGCTGCCGACAAGGCTTATTGGTTTAAGTGACCGAATTGGCTTGCCAAGTATGACTACAGCCAGCCTATCCGTTCACTTTTTTTAATATTTATAGTCTAGTCTTTCGGCGTGGGAATTTCTAACTTGAGGAATTTAAGGCGTTGTTATGTGACATAGTGTAAAAACCTGCACATAAAGTCGAATGTCAACATCAGTTCATTATCCTGCGAAAACCACTTCTTACGAAGATACCATTCCCCAAAGGGCTACCTTACAAAAAAAAGACACGGTTATTGGCTTATCTTCGAGATTCATTCGTTTTTATTCCTTATTGCATTGCAATACGGGCTGCTAGACTAATGCGGTTTTTTGCCACCCCTTATATCAACCACTCTCTTTCACGCCTTTGGACGAAAGACGGTAAGGATAAACTCACTATGACACCCTTGAACGAACCTCCCAGCCAGCCGCGATGCCATCGCCGCTGGCTTTTTTTGTTAGCCATCTGCGCGTTTTCGGCGCTTATGCTGTTCAGCCCTGCGCTGCTGGCGGCTACCGGCGAGCTTGACCTGACCAGTACAGGCGTGGGCTTTTTTGCCATTGCGGTCTTTGTGTTGGCGTACATGCTGGTCATCGCCGAAGAAAAGATCCACATGCGCAAGTCCAAGCCTGTGTTGGTAGCCGCCGGTATTATCTGGGGCCTCATCGGCTGGGTGTATGTCCAGAACGGCATGTCGGCAGATTCCGAACACGCGTTTCGCGTGACGCTTCTGGAGTTCACCGAGCTGATGCTGTTCCTGCTGGTGGCGATGACCTATATCAACGCCATGGACGAGCGCAAGGTGTTTGATGCGCTGCGCTCCTGGATGCTGCGTAAAGGCTTTAACTATCGCAAGCTGTTCTGGCTGACCGGTGGCCTGGCTTTTGTGCTCTCGCCGATTGCCGATAACCTGACGACGGCTCTTTTGATGTGTGCCGTGGTGACCAAAGTCGCCGAGGGTGACAAGCGCTTTATCAATCTGGCCTGTGTGAATATCGTGGTGGCGGCCAACGCGGGCGGCGCCTTCAGCCCCTTCGGCGATATCACCACCCTGATGGTCTGGCAGGCGGGCATGGTCGAGTTCCAGGAGTTCTTTATCCTGTTCTTCCCGTCGCTGGTCAACTTCCTGGTGCCCGCCATCGTGATGAGTTTCTTTATCAAGGATGCCAAGCCGGAAAGCGTTTACGAAGATGTCTACCTGAAACGCGGTGCCCGTCGGATTATCTTCCTGTTTCTGCTGACCATTACCACCGCCGTTCTGTGCCATATCGTCCTCCATCTGCCGCCGGTGCTGGGCATGATGACGGGCCTTGGCTACCTGCAGTTCTTCGGCTACTACCTCCGCCGCAGCTTGCCGCGCTCGCTGGAGCGCAAGCGTGAACGCTATAGCCGCCGGGGTGATCACAAGAAGCTGCAAAACCTGGGTAGCGTGGTGCCCTTTGATGTCTTCAACCGCGTGGCGCGGGCCGAGTGGGATACTCTGCTGTTCTTCTATGGGGTCGTCATGTGCGTGGGTGGTCTTGGGTTCATGGGCTATCTGGCGATGCTTTCCGAGAGCCTGTACCTGGGTTGGAACGCCACCGGTGCCAACATCACCCTGGGCGTGATCTCGGCGTTGATCGATAACATCCCGGTGATGTTTGCGGTGCTGACCATGGAGCCGGATATGTCCCATGGGCAGTGGTTGTTGATCACCCTGACGGCCGGTACCGGCGGTAGCCTGCTGTCGATTGGTTCAGCGGCGGGTGTGGCGGTCATGGGTCAGGCCCGCGGCGCTTATACCTTTATGGGCCACCTGCGCTGGACCCCGGTAATCATGCTGGGTTATATCGCCGGTATTATCGTTCATATGTATCTGAACTCTGGAAGCTTCGCGCTGTTTGGCTAACCGTCTGACAAGTGACTGACGCTGGCGCCCCTGACGTATGTCTGTCAGGGGCGTTTTTTTAGCGCGCTTTTTACCCGGCATCCATGCCGCGTCAGCCTCTGTGTGGTTAGAATGATGCTTGATCTATTTTCCGTTCAGGAGTCGCCATGCCCACTTATCCCAACACCCCGCATAAAATCCTGGTTCTTCACGGCCCTAACCTCAACCTGCTGGGCAGCCGGGAACCCGACATCTATGGCCATGAAACTCTGGATGACGTCAACAATGCCCTGCGTGAGAAAGCCGTGCTGGCCGGCTGGGAGCTGGACTGCCTGCAAAGCAACCATGAAGGCGTGCTGATTGATGCGATCCAGGCCGCGCGCACTGATGGCACTCATGCCATCATCATCAACCCGGCGGCCTATACCCATACGTCGGTTGCCATTCTGGATGCCCTCAACGCTTTTGAGGGCAAGGTGATTGAGGTGCATATTTCCAATGTTCACCAGCGCGAGGCTTTTCGGCAGCATTCCTATGTGTCGCTGCGCGCCAACGGCGTGATTGCCGGGCTGGGCACCCAGGGCTACCAGGCTGCGCTGGATGCCATTCTGCGCGCAGCCGAGCAATAACAACCAGGGGAGCCACACAATGATTATCTTTAACACTCAGGTCGCCGCTGAGTGGGTCGACTATAACGGCCATATGAACGACGCCGAGTATGCCCGGGTATTTTCATTGGCGGTGGAGGCACTGATGGATCATATCGGCCTGGATGAAAGCGGGCGGGCCGACTATGGCTATACCATTTATACCTTGGAAACCCACCTGTGTTACCAGCGTGAAACCCATCAAGGCGAGCCCTTGGCGGTCTCGCTGGCACTGCTGGATAGCGATACCAAGCGCCTGCATGTATTTTTTGAGCTGCATGACAGCCAAGGGGAAAGATTGGCCACCAGCGAGCAGATGCTGATGGGTATGGATAGCACAACAGTACGCCCAGCGCCCTTTCCCTCGGCTATTCAAACAGCCATTGATGCACTGCCACGCTCGGCAGAGCGCCCGGCCATGGCAGGCAGAACCATTGGCATTCGCCGTTAACCTGTCTGATGCATTGCTCGGCTGCACCTCAAAGCACTGGCAAAACGGCTCGGCGCCCGAGTTTTGGGGGCGGCGGGTGCCCGGTGGACGATTTCAAGGGCATCATCGACATTTTCAATTACCTGCTCAAAGGCAGGGCGAGCAAAGAAAAAGCCCTGCTGCAGGTCAATGCCAGCGGCCAATAGCCAACGGGCTTCTGCCGAAGTCTCCACGCCTTCGGCAATCAGCTTGAAGCCCAGTTCGCGCCGCAGGTGTACCAGAGAGCGGAGAATCGCCTGGCGGCGTTTGTCGCTGTCACAGCCCATCACCAGGGCACGGTCAATCTTCAGCTTGTCCGGGGTCAGCGAGGTCAATAGATCCAGATTGGCAAACCCGTTGCCAAAATCATCCAACGCTACCTTAAAGCCCATCCGACGATAGACATCCACAATGCACTGCAGATGCTGTTGGTCGCGTACCTTTTCGGTTTCGGTGATTTCAAAAATCAGCTTGCTAATTGGCCAACCCACACGCTGGGAGACTTCCAGCGTAGCCTGGATGCAGGCTTCTGGCTCATAGACAGCATTGGGCAGGAAATTGATCGATAGCGGCTGGCACATACCCAACTGGCTGGCCAGTTCAATGGCCTTGACCCGGCAGGCCTGATCAAAGCGGTAGAGCAGTTTGTCTGTTACCTGGGCCAACACCTGCCCAGCGGACTCACCGCTGGTGCCGCGAACCAGAGCTTCGTGGGCGTGTATCTTACCCGCCTTTACATCCACAATTGGCTGAAACGCCATGGTGATATCAAACGGCAGCTTGCCTTCACAGCGACGGCATTGCTCCTCCACCCTGGCACATCCGCATCTCTTGCTATCCATCGTCCTGCCTCCTTGTTGCTCACCGGCTACTTGTCTTGATCGGGCTATGCAAAAAGCTGTTCAAAAAACGCCTCAAAAAAGCTATGCAACAAATTTACAGTAGGCAATGTTTTAAGAAGCCGCAAGGGTTTATCAGTTATTCATTTTTTTTCTTTACAGCAAAACCTCAGTAAAATACTGACTATATACAGATAATTTTTCAATTTACCCCAACTCCTTTTTATTTAACAAAAAAATACATTAAAGAATTGTACAAGTATATTCATTCTAACTGGAACTTATAACATCTTTATCTATACAGACTTAACAGGGAGGTTGCTACATGAAAGTCCTACTTGCTCGCATCACCGGAACATCCCTACTGCCTTACCGCAACCAGGCTTTTATACGCGACTGGGAACACCGGACACGCCAATGAATGGCTGTGGGCTGGGTACCCTTGTGCCGACCCTTGATGCCAATGCCATTACGGAGCTGATGCAGGAAAGCCATCACTCGGATGGGCATCACTGTGAAGCAGTAGATGCCTGGGGCACTCTTAATGAGGAGTGCGGCGGTAAAGCTACCAAGCGGCGAGCAGGCCCTGTGCATTACCCTGCTGCCACGTCTTGCCGTTCCTGAGCGTAATCAGCCGCAGCAGAGCCTGGTAGAACAGGTGAAGCAGGCAGAAGCTTTGCGGTCGTCGCGGCAGAAGTGCGCAAACTAGCCGAGCGTTCGTCCTCCTCCGCCAAAGAGATCCGGCAGGACGTTGGCCACACCCAGGAAATGCTGCATTCCATTGGCGAAGCGCTTTCCTCTCTGGCGCAAAGCAAAGCCAGTTAGCAAGCCCGCAAACGTCATACTTGCGAACCCACATCCGTCATTTCCGCATGGCTTTAGCGGGAATCCACGTTGACCTTGGTTTTCGGGCGGCAGCAGCAAAATTCAAGGTGGATTCCCGATTACCCCACTCGGGAATGACAGTTTCGGGGGTAACCGAATTGGCAGGTGTGGTGGCCGTGCGGCGGCGTGGTGAGTAAAAAAATGGCCACAGACCCTCACTGAAAACACGGACAAGGTCAAAACCAAACTGCTCATAAAAAACGAAAGGAGTTTGTCCGTGCCGTCCGTGAGCGTTCGTGGCTAATGACCTTTCGTAGCGACGTAAAAAGTTTCAATGCCGCGTTTCGGTGCGTAGCTTTTCGACTTCTTCAACCGGCAGCTCTTCAATCTCCGCAATGAGCTGATCGCTCATCTCAGTAAAGGCAATTAACTTACGGGCAGCATTGCGCTTGCTTTCCAGGGCGCGCTGTTCGGCTGCTTGGCGTTCTTCTTGTCGGCCTTTCTCGATCCCCAACTTTTCGCCTTTCTCGATACCTAAGCGCTCAATTGTGTTCACATAAGGCATTTGCTTTTCCTCCTGTATGGCGTAGACCGCCTGGACAAATTCGGGTTCCAGTGCTCTGGGCAGCTGCAGCATCCAGTCGATGATATTGAACAACCGCATGATCTGTTCTCGGCTGTAGCCTCGTTCATACAGCAGCCGAACCAGGGCAACCTTGACATTCTTGCGCGTCGCGCCGCCTTTCACCCGCTTGGCTTGAATCTGAGCCATCACTACCAATGCGAAGACGTTATTGCTGGCTTCAAGATCCGCCCAATGCATTTCCCAGTCGATCAGTTTAGCCGTGGGAAAAGTAAACGTCAGCTCGCATCCCCAGCGCGTATAATGAAACGTCGTCGGACGAAAGTTCTGACGGGTATCCGCCAATACCGCCAGGCTGACAACGTCAATGCTGTAGCGGTCTCGCAACCGATACTGATAGGTATACATTCGCTCAGCAAACGCCTCTTCAGGCTCACCCTGGATCTCGACGTGAATCAGCACCCAGGTCTCGCTGCCATCTTTAGCGTACACCTTGATCAGTTTATCAGCGTAGCGTCTTCCACTGTCTGCATCCGGCGTAATCTGCTGAAGTTCTATATCGAGAAAGCTGTAACCTTTTGACCAGTCCACCTGCTCATTGATGGCTGGGAACAGCAGTGCCAGAAACTCTTGAAAGTATGACTCCAACGCCATCTTCCACGGGCTATCGTGGTCGGCGCGGCGGCTATCGTCCTGATCGCTCATGATGACTCCTTGTCGTGATGCCATTACTTTAGCACAACGTGCTTAACTGACGTGGCGGTTCACCATCAACCGTGCATCATCGAGCAAAGATCAAGGTGGATTCCCGATTACCCCACTCGGGAATGACAGTTCCGGCTTCGCAAAGCAAGCCACCCACTCGCCGCAGGCGGGCGAGCTTGCCGGGCGGGGATCACCTCAACACCATCATTCCGGCCTGGCGGCCGTCCACCGGTCGTCCCTGACGTGCCGCCGCTTATTTCAGCGTTAGTGGCTCACGCGAACCGTACCGGCAAAGAGACGTCTTCTTTGTTCTGTGGTTCGACCACGACTTCACGTTATACAACCACTAACAAGTGTAGGCAGGGGACGCTCCTGACGTCGCGCCCCTGCTACAAATGTTAAATCGCTACATCAGTGGTGCCTAAAAGACAGCTCATGGCCGATACCAGCCAAACCTCAAAAACTCAAAGGTATAAGAGCCATTGAGTTTTCAAGTAGCAGGTCAGTAGATCTCTTAACAACAAACCCACCACCTTAGCCCCTAAACCCCGCCAAAAACGCCTGATGCCTGCGCTGCGCAACCTCAACAGACACCGCCTGAAGCTTCACCTTCTGCCCCGGCTGGCACTGAGCCAGGCGCGAGGCGGCAAGGGGTGTCAGGTTACCCAGCCTGGGGTAGCCGCCAATTGTCTGTCTGTCGTTAAGCAGCGCAATCGGCTGGCCATCCGGCGGTACCTGAATGGCACCCAGCGAAATGCCTTCCGAGATCATGGAGTCGATGTTGCAGCGCAGCTTTGGCCCGGTGAGGCGGACGCCCATACGGTCGGTGCGTTGGTCCACCTGCCACTGGCTATTGAACGCATCGAAGACGCTTTTGCCGCTGAATGCGTCGATCTGGGCGCCTGGCAGACAATCGAGGGTGGCGTCGGCGCTGTAGTCAGGGAGGCTTGGCGGCGCAGTAACCGGTGTATCACGGGTCTGGCGGGTGGCTTTCTGCACCATCAGGCGGTCACCCTCACGTAAGGGGTGGCCCAGGCCGTCGATTCCTCCCAGCTGTTCGCGCACCACGCAGGCTGTGCTGCCCATTACCGCTTCACCATGTAAGCCGCCCGCCACGGCCAGATAGCTGCGCAACCCGTTTACCGGGGTGGCAAAGCTCAGGGTGTCGCCTGGTTTGACCTGGAACGCTTGCCAATAGGGGGCCTGCTGCCGGTTATGCTGGGCGCCCAGGTCGGCGCCGGTGATGGCCAGGGTCATTGCCCGTTCTGCTACCAGCTCCAGCCCGCCAAAGGTCACTTCCAGCGCCGTGGTGCCCCAGGGGTTAGCGGCCAGGTGGTTGGCCCAGGCCCAGGCATGCAGGTCGACGGGGCCGCCCTGGGTCACGCCGAGATGGCGAACGCCAAAACGCCCAGCATCCTGCAACAGCGCCAGCGGCCCGGCACGGGTCACGCGCAGGCCATCCAGGCCTTTTTCAATCGGCGTACTCATCAGCGGCGTGCCTCCTTTTGTCTGGGTGCTGCCTTGAGCGGCGTGGTGTCGCCGCCGTCAGCTTCAAAGCGGGCGCGATCGATACTGACAAAACGCACCCGGTCGCCCACCCTGAGCAGGCTGAAGCCCTCGCGCTGGCGGTCAAACAGCCTGATGGCGGTGCGCCCAATCAGGTTCCAGCCGCCGGGAGTGACGCTAGGGTAGGCTGCCGTCTGCTGGCCAGCAATTGCCACGCTGCCTGCCGGTACCCGCTGGCGCGGCGTGTCCAGGCGCGGGCAATGAAGCGTGGGGTCAAGCAGCCCCATAAAGGCAAACCCTGGCGCAAAACCCAGCGCGAACACGCGGTACTCCTGCTGGACATGGCGTTCGATCACTTGTTCAGTCGAAAGCCCGGAGAGCTCTGCCACCCGTTCAACATCCGGCCCTACGCTTTCGTCATACCAGGTGGGAATATCATGAAGCTTGCCTTCAACAGCGTTTTCCTGGGGGCTTAAGTTAGCGAGCAGTTGAGTCAGCGTCTGGCGCGCGGCCTTTGGGGCCAGCTGGGCTGGGTCAAACACCACCAGCAGGGTGGTGTAGGAGGGCACCAGATCAACCAGCGCTGAGCCAAAGGCGACTTCACAGTCATGGGCCAGGGCAGTCAGCCAGGGCAGATTGCTATCGTCGATGTGCTCAAACAGGCGCACCATCCAGCCATCCAGACCAGCGCGCTCCAATCGGGGCAAGGGCTGAGCCATGATCATAGCGTCTCCAGCATCTCGCGAATCCGGCGCACCGAGGCCACCGATTCGGCGTTATCACCGTGCACACACAGCGCATCCGCTTCGAGTATCAGGGCGCTGCCATCGCTGGCGGTCAGCGCCTCTCTCTGAGCAATCCGCCGCGCCTGCTCAATGATGGTATCCGGGTCGTGATGAACGGCCCCCGGCAGGCGGCGCGACAGCAGATGCCCATCCGCATCGTAGCCACGGTCGGCAAAGGCTTCCAGCAGCAGGGTAATGCCCTGCGCCTCGGCCAGCTGTCTAAGGCGGGAGGTGTCGCGGATGGCCAGCGTCATTAATGGCAGCTGAGGATCAAAGGCGACCACTGCCTTGGCCACGGCGGTAAAGATCTCTTCACTGCGTGCCTTGTCGTTGTACAGGGCGCCGTGGGGTTTGACGTAGCTAAGCTCGGTGCCTTCCGCCCGGCAGATCGCCGCCAGCGCGCCGATCTGATACAGCACCAGATTCTCGATTTCCGCCGCTGAACAGGCCAGGCTGCGCCGCCCGAAACCGACCAGATCCGGGTAGGCGGGGTGAGCGCCCACTTTCACGCCATGCTCAACGGCCATGCGCACCGTGCTGCGCATCACATCCGGGTCGGAGGCATGGAAGCCGCAGGCAATATTGGCCAGGTCAATATACGGCATCACCTCATGATCCAGGCCCATCACCCAGGGCCCAAAGCTTTCACCCATATCGGCGTTGAGTTGTAAGGTTCGCATGGTGTCCTCGCAAGGTGAACGTTTATGATGGCATTATTGGCTGTGGTTAATGCTCGCTTCTTCCATCATGCACATAGGGAACCAGTCTACCATTCAATCCATTATGACCACCGCTGATATCAAGGCCGCCTCACTGGATGACCCGCTGTATTATCTGCGTAATGCCGAGCAGATGATCTCCCTTTGCCTCAACCACTATGCGGATTTATTGACTAAGCAGGAAGCGGATGCGCTGGGTGAGCTGTTGCAGCTGCCTGAGCCTGCCCAGGCGCTGTTGATGCGCATGGTGATGCGTAAAGGCGAGCTGTTTCGTTGTGATGCCCTGACGTATGCGGAGGTGCCGGACCTTGATCAGGCGCTGGTGATGCTGTCTGCCACGGGCTGGGTCAGTGTGGCCCCCTTATTGACGCTGGAACAGCTTTGCCCGCTGCTGAAACGCCCGGAGTGCCTGGCGCTGGCGCGCCACCTCAGGCCGGATGAACGCTGGCTGGCCTCGCACAGCAAGGCGCAGCTGGTGGAGAAACTGCTGGAGGCTGATGAGGGTAACGCTCAGCCGTTAACCGACTGGTGGCTGCAAGCGCCGGTACAGGTGGTGAAGCTATGCCGGGCGGCTCTGTTTGATCGCCTGCGGCTGATGTTTTTTGGCAACTTGCGCCAGCGGTGGTCAGAGTTTGTGGTCACCGAACTGCAGCAGCAGCGCTTTGAAGACGTCCCCCTTACCTCAGCATCACGGCCTTTTCATCAGCGTGATGAAGTAGACCTGTATCTGCACCTGGCGGATTTGGAAGCGCGCGCCGCCCAGGGCGAAGCGCTGGCGGTGCTTAGCCAGCAGCTGCCTGACGCCGTGGGCACCGAATGGCTGGACTATCGCCGCCAACGGGTGCTGTTTCGCCTTGGCCGTGAAGCAGAACGCCGGGGCGAGCGTGACCTTGCCCTGGCCCTTTATGCCCATAGCCAGCACCGGGATGCCCGGGTTCGCGCTCTGCGCCTGAAGGAAAA
Source organism: Halomonas sp. CH40 (assembly GCA_041875495.1). Taxonomy (NCBI): domain Bacteria; kingdom Pseudomonadati; phylum Pseudomonadota; class Gammaproteobacteria; order Oceanospirillales; family Halomonadaceae; genus Halomonas; species Halomonas sp. CH40. The sequence goes on along the minus strand of CP112982.1, from coordinate 3,252,075 downwards.
ATCGGCGCCGCCTGAGCAGGTATACGCTGAGGCTGTGGAGGCGCTGGCGCAGATTCCCCAGCCGGAAACCCGCGTTCAACTCCAGCGCATTCTGCAACGCAGTGCACACAAGGCGGGGCTGGTCGTTGAAAAGCCAACTATTGAGGCGTTACCGCTGCAACAGCTTAGCCTGCCGCCTGCAGTGGGGCGCGTTGAACAGGTGGTGATTGAAGCGCTCAGCGATACAGACTGGCAGCTTTATCACGTTGAAAACAGCCTGTTTACCGGTATCTTTGCGTTGCTGTTCTGGCCGGTGCTGTTTGCCCCGGTGCGCGGCGCCTTTTTTCACCCCTTCCAGGCGGGCCCTGCAGACCTGTTCCGGCCGGGGTTTGTCGAGGCGCGCCAGGGGTTGGTGGATCAGGCCTTCAAGGCGCTTGATGACGGTCGCTATCGCCAGATCATCCAAGAGCGGCTGGCCAGCAAGCAGGGCATTCGCTGCTCTTTAGTGTATTGGCCAACGCTGACGCCCGAGCGCGTGGAGGCGGCCCTGGCGTGTATTCCCGCGGCGGATTGGCGCTTTATCTTTGAACACCTATTGTTGGACCTGCGCCATCACAGCCGTGGGCTGCCGGATCTGATTGCCCTGAATCAGCAGGCGAAGACGTATCAGCTGATTGAAGTCAAAGGGCCGGGAGACCGCCTGCAGGATCACCAGCGGCTGTGGCTGAACGCCCTGCAGGCCCAGGGGGTTAACGTCAGCGTCTGCCATGTGCGCTGGCAGACCGAAACCGCCCAGACGTCTGATGGCCCGTTATGAAAGTAGCGGTCAGGTCGCTGTGTGAGTTTGCCGCCCGCACCGGCAGCCTGGAGTATCGCTATACGCCTTCGCCCAGCGCGGAAGAGGGGATTGCCGGGCATCAGTGGGCGCAATCGCAACGCCCGGCCGGGTATCAGGCGGAGTACCTGCTGGAAGGGGCGTGCTTGGGCGTTCAGTTACGCGGTCGCGCGGATGGCTACCACGCAGATGCCACGCCGGTTTACCTGGAAGAAATCAAGACCCACCGAGGTGACCTGTCGCGCATCGGCGCGGGCCAGCATCGCCTGCACTGGGCACAGCTTAAGGTCTACGGTGCCCTGCTTTGCCAGCGCGATGGCCTGGACGAGGTAGAGCTGCGTCTGGTGTATGTGGATATCAGCAGCCACCAGGAAACCGTTGAGCAGGCGTGCATGACGCGGGCAGAGCTGATGGCCGAGCTGGAAGCCCTGTGCCGCCGGTTCAAGGCCTGGCACCGTCAGGAGCAGCAACACCGCGGCGAGCGGGATCAGGCGCTCCAGCAGCTGCGCTTTCCGTTTGCCGATTTTCGCCCCCACCAGCGCAGCTTGAGCGAGACGGTTTACAAAGCCGCCAGCACCCAGCGCACCCTGCTGTTGGAAGCACCCACCGGCCTGGGTAAAACCCTGGGCGTGCTGTTTCCTGCCTTGATGGCCATGCCAGCGCAGCAGCTTGATCGCCTGTTTGTACTCACCGCCCGCACTACCGGGCGCGAACCCGTGCTTGCCAGCCTGCAGCAACTGGTCGATACCTCAATCTCATCCACGGCCTCTGCCTCGCCGCTGCCGCTCAGAATCGTTGAGCTGACTGCCAAGGAAAAGGCTTGCGAATACCCTGATCGCGCCTGCCATGGCGATAGCTGCCCGCTGGCCAGCGGCTTCTTCGACCGCCTGCCTGCGGCCAGGGAAGCGGCCGCCAAGGCACGCTGGCTCACCCGGCAGCGCCTTCAGCAGCTGGCGGCCGAGCATGCCATCTGCCCGTATTACCTTGGCCAGGAAATGGCCCGCTGGAGCGATGTGGTGGTCGGCGATGTGAACCATTACTTCGACCGTCAGGCGCTGCTCTACGGGCTGACCCGCCAGAACCGCTGGCGGGTGATGCCGCTGGTGGATGAAGCGCACAATCTGGTCGAGCGCGCCCGCGGTATGTATTCCGCCCGTTTGCGCCAAGCGGATGTCAGTAGTGCCAAACGCGCCGCCCCGAAAAGCCTGGCATCTACCTTTGAGGCGCTTCAGCGGGCCTGGCGGCGCCTGATCAAGACCTACGATAGCGAGCAGGCCAGTGATGAACCGCTGACCCGTTATCTGGAGGAGGTGCCCAGCGAGCTGAATCGCGCCTTGCAGCGTCTGGTGAATGACCTGACCGCCTATATGACCGAGCATGCGGTGGTGCCCGAGCTGCAGACGCTGCTGTTTGATGCCTTAGGTTTTATGCGCCTGATGGATGACTTTGGCGAGCATTCGCTTTGCTCGGTAACGCTGGTCAGCCGTCAGAACCGCCAGGGTGGCCGTGCTCGGCCAGGGCGGTTGGCTACCCTGGCGATTGACAATGTGGTGCCGGGGGATCTGATTGCCGAGCGCTTCAAGGCCGCCCATGCCTGCGTACTGTTTTCAGCTACCCTGACGCCGACGCGCTTTTACCGCGACTTGCTGAGCCTGCCACCCCGCACGGTGGCGCAGACGATTGCCAGCCCGTTCCGTGCGGCCCAGGTCGAAGTACGCTATCCGCGGATCAGCACCCGCTATCGAGACCGGGAGCGCTCGCTGGCGCCAATTGCCCAGCGGGTCAGCCGCCAGTATGCGGCGCAACCGGGGAACTATCTGATCTACCTCAGCAGCTTTGCCTATCTGCAGCGTCTGCAGCACCACCTGGCCGCCGTTGACCCTTCGCTGCCGCTGCATGCTCAGCAGGCCGGTATGCGTGAAGCGGAGCGTGAGGCCTTTATCGAGGTTTTCCGCCGCCAGCGCGGGGTGGTCGGGCTGGCCGTGCTGGGCGGGGTCTTTGCCGAGGGCATCGACCTGCCAGGTGATGCTCTGGTCGGCGTCTATATTGCCACCCTGGGCCTGCCGCCCTTTGGCCACTTCCAGCAGGCCCAGGCGGCTCGGCTTCAGGCCCGTTTTGGGCAGGGCGATGACGATACCTATCTTTACCCCGGCTTGCAGAAAGTGGTGCAGGCAGCCGGGCGGGTCATCCGCAGCCCGGACGATAACGGCCTGATCGAACTGCTGGATGACCGCTTTACTGCGCCAAAGCTGCAGGCGTTATTGCCCGGTTGGTGGAAGGCCTAGCCTGCTCAATGAGCGCTACACAGGCAATACCGCGCCGTCAGCGCGGGGTTCAGTGCCGCCCTGCAGCCCGCCTGTCTCAGCGGAGCGTAGAATAATCTGGCCGCGCCCGAAGGTCAGGCCATCGTTGGCTCTGACAATAGTGTGGCCGCGCCGGGCCAGCGCCTGGGCCAGGTGGTCGGGGAAATCGGGTTCGACCTCCACCGTCTTGCCATGAGTCCATTTCCAGCGCGGCTTATCCAGTGCCGCTTGGGGGTTAAGTAACTCTTCCAGCAGGGCGATGACGACCTGCACATGCCCCTGGGGCTGCATGAAACCGCCCATGACGCCAAAGGGCCCTACCGCTTGATGGTTGCGGGTAATAAAGCCCGGAATAATTGTATGGTAAGGGCGCTTGCCTGGTGCCAACACGTTGGCATCGTTCGGGTTGAGTGAAAACGACCAGCCACGGTTCTGCAGGCTGATACCGGTACCCGGCACCACCATGCCGGAACCGAAGCCGTCAAAGTTGCTCTGGATAAACGACACCATATTGCCTTCCGCATCCGCCGTGGCCAGATAGACGGTGCCGCCCTTGATGGGGTTGCCATGCTCAGGGAGGAGGGCGTTTTCGCTAATCAGGCGGGCGCGGGCGGTCAGGTAATCCGAAGACAGCATCTGCTCAGTGCTTGCGGCCATCTCACCGGGCTCAGTGATGTAATGCAGGCCATCCACATAGGCCAGCTTGGTGGCCTCAATGCGCCGATGCAGGGCGTCTGCCGGGTTGCGTGGTTCGTCGCCAAGGGTTTCCAGCATGCCCAGCGCCTGCAGGGCAATCATGCCGCTGCCGTTAGGCGGAATTTCCCAGATGTCGTGGCCGCGATAGCGCACGCTGATGGGCGTGACCCACTCCGGCGTAAAGTCCGCCAGATCCTGTTTGCGCAAAAAACCGCCGTGCTGGCGTGAGAAGACGTCCATTTCATCTGCCAGTTCGCCGCGATAAAAGGCCTCGCTTCGGGTATCAGCGATACGCTGCAGGCTCCTTGCCATATCAGGAGAGCGCCAGCTTTCCCCCGGCTGCGGCGCATGGCCTGCAGGTGCGAAATGAGCAAACCAGGGAGTAAACTCGGGCTGCTCGCACTGGCGGTAGCGGTGTTCCGCCTGCTGCCAAAGCTGGCTGACCACGGGGGAGACCGCAAAGCCGCGTTCCGCCAGCTGAATGGCCGGAGTAAGCAGTTGCGCGAAGTCGAGCTTGCCAAAGCGCCCGGAGAGCGCGGCCCAGGCCGCCGGAGCGCCGGGTACGGTCACTGGCAGCAAGCCGTTGGCTGGCATCTCACTATGCCCGAGCGCGGTGACGGCGTCGCAGGAAATGCTTTGCGGCGCTGGGCCGCTGGCATTCAGGCCATAGAGTTCACCTTTCATCCACACAATGGCAAAGGCATCGCTGCCAAGCCCGTTGGAGGTGGGTTCCACCACGGTCAGCGCCGCGGCTGTGGCAATCGCGGCATCCACGGCATTGCCGCCCTGCCTGAGAATATCGCTGCCTACCTGGGCCGCCAGTGATTGCGAGGTGGCCACCATGCCGTGCTGGCCAAAGGTGACCATGCGGCGTGAGGAGCAGGGGTAATAATGCGGGTCAGGCTGCATGCTGAATCCTTCTGAAAAGTCATCGCGATTGTAAGGTTAATCTTGTAACCTCGGCGCTTACCATCGGCCTGAAACGTTACACCGGCGATGGGCAAGAAGATAGCAACCCGACGGCCTCCAGGTAGGGGAATAGCCAAGTGAAAGAAAATATCGTACTGCTTGATGGTGGCATGGGCCAAGAACTGAGAAAGCGCAGCCAGCGCCCGGTAACGCCGCTGTGGTCCGCCCAGGTGATGCTGGATGAACCTGAATTGGTCGTCGCTGCTCACCGGGATTACATCGCGGCGGGCGCTCGGGTGATCAAGCTGAATAACTACAGCGCCACGCCCCAGCGTCTGGCCCGTGATGGCGACCCTGCAATGTTTGAGACGCTGCACGCTGCGGCGCTAAAAGCTGCCCATCAGGCGCGGGACGAAAGCGGCCAGAAAGAGGTGCGCATAGCAGGTTGTCTGCCGCCGCTGGTGGCCAGTTATCACCCTGATAGCGTGCCGGATGAGGCGATCTGCCAGCGCGATTACCGCCGCCTGGTAGAGCAGCAGGCCGCGGGCGTGGATGTCTTCCTGTGCGAAACCATGTCGCTGGCCCGCGAGGCGCTTGCCGCAACCCAGGCAGCGGTGGAAAGACGCTTCCCGGTGTGGGTGGCGTTCTCCGTGGATGACGGCGATGGCACCCGGCTGCGTTCTGGTGAGCCCCTGGCCGCTGCGGCCAAGGCGGTGGTTGCCGCAGGCGCCGAGGCGGTGCTGGTCAACTGCTCGGTACCTGAAGCAGTGACGGCTGCCATGGGCGAGTTGTCCGGGCTGGGCGTACCCTTTGGCGGCTACGCCAATGGCTTTACCTCAGTGGCACCGCTGCAACCGGGGGGCACCGTGGACAAGCTGACCTCGCGCAAGGATCTGGCCCCGGCTGCCTACGCCGAGATTGCCCTGGGCTGGATTAAGCAGGGCGCTACTCTGGTGGGCGGTTGCTGCGAAGTCGGCCCTGCCCATATCGCTGCTCTGGCCCAGCGCCTGGAGGATGAAGGTTACCCGCTGGTATCCTGCTGCAGGCCAGATAAAATCAAGGCATGATCAAGCGTCTTCTAACATCCAGCAGTTCTCTGGCCACCTTTGGGCGATTTGCCATGGTGGCCTGTAGCATCGCCCTGATCGATATCGGCGCGCTATACGGGCTGCATGAAGGTTTGGATGCCAATGTCTATCTGGCACGGGTGTTCTCGTACTTTATGGCCATGACCGCCGGTTATTTTCTGAACCGCCATTTTACCTTCCATCATCAGCGGCGCTTTCGTCATCTGCTGGCGGATTTATGGCGGTTCTATTCGGTCTTTGCGCTGGGTGGCCTGCTTAACTACGGCGTTTTTGCGCTAACGGTGGCGCTGGGTGGGCGCATGGGCGTTATGCCAGAGGCAACCTTCTGGCTGCCTCTGCTGGGGGTCTGGCTGGGAGGCCTGGTGGGCATGAGCTTTAATTACGTTTTTTCCCACAAGCTGGTATTCAAGGAACCATGAAGCATCTACGCACTCTGGCCGAAGGGCTTGGCCGCTATCTGGGCTGGTGGCTGGGCGCGCTGGTGCGCTGGCGCGACCCGCTGGCACCCATGACGTTCAGACGCGCCGTCGTCCTGCTGTTGGGCATGCCGCTGTTCTTGCTGGTGCAGCTGATCCATGCGGCCTGCCTGCTGCTGGATGAGCTGCTGTTTCCTGGCTACCGGAAGGTGGTCATCAAGCAGCCGCTGTTTGTGACCGGCATTCCGCGCAGTGGCACCACTTTTCTGCACCGCACCCTGGCCGTCGACCACGAGCGCTATACCACTTTGACCACCTGGGAGGCGCTGCTGGCGCCGTCTATTGTTCAGCGCAAAATCATCCATGCCCTGGCCTGGCTGGATCAGCGCCTGGGCGGGCTGGGGCAGCGCGGCGTGAATGCCTTGACGCGACGCCTTGCGGGTGGGCTGGATGATATTCACGAAGTGGGGCTGGAAGCCGCCGAGGAAGATTACCTGGCGCTGCTGCCGGTGGCCGGCTGCTTTATCATGCTGCTAGCGTTTCCTGCTGCTGTCGGCCTGCAGCAGCTTGGCCATCTGGATCGGCAGATGCCGCGAGAGCGGCGTCAGCGGCTGCTGGCATTCTATTACAGCTGCCTGCAGCGCCATATGTATGTGGACGGTGGCCAGCGTCGTCTGCTGTCCAAGAATGCCGCCTTCGGTAGCTGGCTTGAGGGGCTTTATGGGTTGTGCCCAGACGGGCGCTTTATTATCTGCGTGCGCGAGCCGCTGGCGGCCCTGAACTCTCAGATCAGCTCCATTGACAGCGCCCGTGTGCTGTTTGGCAGCGCCGTGAACGCTGTCGCGTTTCAGCAGCTGTTTGCCGACCAGTTCGCGGATACCCTGGATTATATGACCGAGACGCTGACCCGCTGGCCAACCGGGCGGGCAGCCGTGGTGGATATGGCCGACCTGGGCGCTGCCCCCGGTGAGGTGATTCCCGCAGCCCTGGAGTCGTTGGAGGTTGAAGTGAGCGAGAGGCTGGAAACCCATCTGCTTGCGCTGCCGAAGCGACCCCATCGCCCGCGTGCCAATAGCGGCGATGCCCTGGTGTTACCTCAATCACCGCTTGAGCAACGCCTCTTGCCTCTCTACTATCAGCTGATAGCTCTTCCTCATCGAATCCGGATAACGCCGTGAACGAGACTGCCGAGTATTCCCCCGAAGCGCCCCGGCTGGCGGCTGGACAGCTACGCGTTGCAATTTTCTCGGACTCACTGGCCGAGCGTAATGGTACGGGCGCCTACTACCATGACTTGCTGGCTCATTTACACCAGCAGGTGGCCGTTGTGGAAACCCTTCAGCCCAAGCCCCGTGGGCGGGTGGATATTCTTTCTGTCCCGCTACCCGGGGATGCCACCCAGCGGCTGGTGGTGCCCAACCTGTGGCGGGTTAACCGCCAGTTGGCCGAGCTGCGCCCCAATATCATCGTCAGCGTCACCCCCGGGCCTTTTGGCATGCTGGGGCTGTGGATGGCGCGGCGTCACGGCTGCGGCTTTATTTCTGCCTATCACACCGATTTTGAGGGGCTGGCCGATCTGTATTGGGGGCCTGTCAAAAAGCGCGTGATCAATGGCTTTCTGCAAGGGGTTAACCGCTTTATCAGCCGCCGCAGTGGCACCGTACTGGTCAATAACAGTGACCTGGTGCAGCAGGTAAAAAAACTCGGCGCCACCCAGGTGGACATCATGGGAACGCCGCTTGAACCGGGGTTTCTGGAAGCGCCAGCGGTGCCTCCACCGGTAACCCTGGCCCAGGTCTGCTATGCAGGAAGGCTGGCGGCGGAAAAGAATATTGATGCTTTTATTGAGGCTGCCCGATGCCATCCTGAATTACATTTTGTGATGGGCGGCGACGGGCCGCTGCGCAAGGTCGTTGAGCAGGCCGTCAGGGAGCTTGATAACCTTGACTACCGAGGCTGGCTGAGCCGCGATGATCTGCGCGCCTTGATCGATCAGTCGAGCCTTCTGGTACTGCCTTCGCATATGGAAACGTTTGGCTCGATCGCCCTGGAAGCCCTGTCTCGCGGGCGGCCAGCGCTGGTTTCCGAGAATGCCGGTATTCACGACTGGCAGCAGTTGGCGGATGTACTGATTCCGCTGCGCCAGGGGGAGAGCGTTGCCGATGTTCTCGATACCCTGGCCGAGTGGCCCGCTGAACGCTGGCAGAAAAAGGCACTGCAGGCCCGCCAGGCGGCTATCACACTGAACCAGCAAACCGTGGCGCAATGGTTGGACGTGCTTGCCGACCACGCACGGGGAGGGCGGCCATGAAGGCCTTGATCAGTATTCATGATGTGATGCCTGAAACCCTGGAACGGGTACGCTGGCTGATTGGGCAGCTTCAGGATAACGGCCATAATGAAATTACCCTGCTGGTGGTGCCGGGGCGGGATTGGCAGGCGGAGGATATTCGCCAACTGGCCGACTGGTCGGCCCAGGGCATCGAGCTTGCCGCCCACGGCTGGCACCATAAGGCGCCGTATGTAAAAGGCCTCTGGCATCGCCTGCATTCCGCCCTGATCTCTCGCGATGTGGCCGAACACCTGGCCTTGGACGCAGAAGGCATAGAGGCTTTGATGCGCCGTAGTGCTGCCTGGTTTGACCAGCAAGGCTTGCCAGAGCCGAGCAGCTATGTGCCCCCCGCCTGGGCGCTGGGGGCCTTGCCCAAGACACGCTGGCCGATGTTGCCCTATCGGCGTATCGAGGTCACTCGTGGCCTGTTGGATACTCGCTCCGGCCAGCTTGATCCTCTGCCATTGGTGGGGTTTGAAGCGGATACCCGCTTGCGCGCCACCTTTCTGCGCGCCTGGAATGCTGTTCAGGCCCGAAAGGCCCGTCATCAGGGGCGCCCATTGCGCATTGGCATCCACCCTCAGGATGGTGAGCTGCTGCTTGCCGATGACCTGATGGGGTTTATTCGCGGTGGTTGGACGTCCCGGCGTATGGATGGCCAGGGGGCACCTTGACGGTGCAGATCCGGTTGCGCCCTTCTGACTTTGCTTTGTATAGCGCTCGGTCGGCGTAGGCGAGGATGTCCGCGAGAGGTTCGACTTCGTTAGTGCAATAGCCGCCGATACTGACGGTAATCGGCTCGCCATTGAGACTTACCTGATCCGCTATCCGATGACGCAGCCGCTCAGCAATCTGTTGCATATCCTGATGGGTTGAGGGGTAGAGCATGATCAGGAATTCGTCGCCTCCCCAGCGCCCTGCTACATCATAGGGGCGTAGCTGTTCGCGCAGGCAGTCCGCGACCTGCTGGAGAGCCAGATCACCGGCTTCATGGCCGTGGTTATCGTTGATCAGCTTGAAGCGGTCAATGTCGAGCCATAACAGGCAAAGAGACTGCTCTTCCCGTTCGGCTCTAAGGCAGGTCTGTTTCAGGGCCTCTTCAGTACCACGGCGATTCAGCAGGTCTGTCAACAAGTCAAAGCGGGCCAGTTTGTCGAGTTCAGCCGTACGTGCCTCAACTCGGCTTTCCAACTCGTTGGTGTGTGTCTGTATGGTGTTGGCCATGTCGTGGAAATGCCAGATCAGCCGAGCCATCTCGCCGTTTCCCTTGGGCAGCTCACGGCTATCATAGTAGCCGCCCTTGAGGGCTTGCATGGCGGCTTCGAGCTGGCTGATCGGCTTCAACACAAAGCGCCGCACGGCAACATGCAGCAACACGATGCTGATCATAAGAATGCTGATGCCCGTCAGCAGTAAAGGCATGAAATGCGAGGAGGGCATGATCACATCCAGATCCATCAGGGTGACTTCATACCAACCGACACTGGGCAGCCAGACAACGCCCATCAGGTGGCGTTTGTTCTCCACTGACACAAATGCAGTGTGAATATCGCCCGGTGTTGTCTTGGCCGTCTCCAGCAGGCTGAGGGTGTGCTGGCGGCTTTCACTCCCGCTGATCAACTGCGTCAGGTGGTTTTTTTGCCCCTCCGGTTTGACCAGGCTGGCATATTCAATAAAGTTACGGTCGCGATACAGCTGGATGGCACCGCCATGGTCAACAAAGATAGTGGTAATGCCGGGCTGATCAATCGCGACGGTTTCAGCCAAGATGGTTTCAAGGTCTATGCCGGTACCCACGATACCCAGGATGTCATTGGTTACCCGGTCACGCATCAGCACATCAATCCAGAGTTTGGTGACGTTCAGCTCGGTATCAGGGTTAACGTTGAGGTGAATATCGCGACCCTGTTCGATCAAACGGTAGAACCAGGCATCATCGGGGTCGTCTTCTGACAGGTAGTAACGCAAGCGCTGATCAGCAAACTCATTATCGGCATTATTATAGTAATAGGCGCCATTGTGGGCGTAGGCAATAAAGTAGTTATTGGCACCAAAGTTGCCGCGAAAGCGCTCCATTTCAGCCAGGGCATTCTGGAAAAGGCTGTCATTATCCGGGGTATGCGCCAGGTCCTGGATAATCGGGGAGTCAGCCATTTGCCGCGCCAGGGCTATTTCGCGTTCCAGAGGCCGCAGCAGGCGGGCGCTATCGTAGCGAACCTGGACTTCGGCGACCTGTGTTCCCCATTGTTCAATAACGCCATTGATCATCCGGTCAAAGACTTGCCAGGTAGCCAGGGCTGCTACTAACACCAGACCAACCGCAATCAGGATAAGTCGGGCCCCAAGGCTCATTGTTTTCTCCGCGAGAAATATCGGCAAGTGCAATGCAGCATGCCATAGGGGATGATTTATGTGAAGTTTTAACAAACTGAACTTTTGGCAATAATGCTTATTATCTTTAATCTTCACATTTTTAGGGATACTGCTTTTGACTAATTTAAGCGGTGGATAGCTGTTTTTATTTATTTTCTGAACCAGCTGGAAAGTTTTTGATAAGTTTGATGATGGCTAATATATTTAAAAGTAAAGAATAGTAATCTATTATTTTGTTTCTGCTTTGTCAGGTCCTTTTTTAGCTTTATATGTTTTAATCATGGCTACTGTATTTTTTCCTTTTTAAGCCTGGGTTTATATTATTAAGGCCTGCCTTGTTTATTTTTTGCTTCTTGATCCGCTAAAACGTGAGGTATCCATGTCGTCGCAGAAAGTTACGCTTACCACATCGTCACACTTGGAAGGTTATCGTGTGACAGAGCACATCGATATCGTCTCCGCTGAATGCGTATTTGGTATGAATGTCTTCAAGGACATGTTTGCAGGGGTGCGTGATTTCTTTGGTGGTCGCAACAAGTCATCCCAGAACGCTCTGCGCGATGCACGTATTGCCTGCCTTGATGAGTTGAAAGAAGAAGCCGCGCAGATGGGGGCCAATGCGGTTATTGGGATTGATCTCGACTACAGCGAAATTTCAGGAGGTGGTAAATCAATGCTATTCCTGGTTGCTACAGGCACGGCTGTGAAGGTGTCAAAGATTTAAATCGTTGTTGTTATTGTCCATCAGGTGGGTTGGCAGTGATTGCGTTCAGCTAGCATCAGCCCGCCTCAGGTGTCATTCAAGTGTCATGGCGCTGTCGTGGAAACGTCATCCGGTTCTGCAAGGATTGAACTGTAAATGATGTTTTCACCCCTATCCCCTATAGGTGTTCCATGCGCGTTCATACTCACCCGTTTAAGCAGCCCTTCTTCCTGCGTTCGCTGCTCAGCGTTGCCATTACCGGTGCTTTCAGCGTTGCTGCCCTTCAGGCAAGCGCTGATATGTCGTCACGTTATGCCGATAATGACGGCGATCTGGTGGCAGATATTCCCACCGACGAATCCCAGTGGGTCGACCCAGATACGCTGATCTTTGCCTATACCCCTGTGGAAGACCCGGCCGTTTACGCCGATGTGTGGGCTGATTTCCTGGACCACCTGGCTGAGGCAACCGGCAAGCGGGTGCAGTTCTTCCCGGTGCAGTCTAACGCTGCTCAGCAGGAAGCCTTGCGCGCAGGCCGACTGCATGTGGCGGGTTTCAACACCGGCGGTGTGCCTGTTGCAGTCAACTGTGGTGGCTTCCGTCCGTTCACCATTATGGCAGCAGAAGATGGCAGCTTCGGGTATGAGATGGAAATCATCACCTACCCGGGCAGCGGTATTGAAAGCGTTGAAGATATCCAGGGCAGCCAGCTGGCGTTTACGTCACCCACTTCCAACTCCGGTTTCCGTGCTCCTTCGGCGCTGTTACGTTCTGAATACGGTATGGAAGCTGACGAAGACTTTGAAACAGCGTTTTCCGGCTCCCACGACAACTCCATTCTGGGCGTCGTCAACAAGGACTATGAAGCCGCTGCCGTAGCCAACTCGGTGCTCAACCGCATGCTGGCGCGAGACGTGGTTGCTGAAGATGACTACGTTTCTATCTTTACCTCCGAAACCTTCCCGACCACCGCTTACGGCACGGCCCATAATCTGACGCCTGAGCTTCAGGAGCAGATTCAGGACGCCTTCTTCAGCTATGACTGGGAAGGCTCGGCCCTGGAAGCTGAGTTTGCCAACTCCGGTGAAGCCCAGTTCATCCCGATTACCTATCAGGAACACTGGAACGTGATTCGTACCATCGCCGATGCCAACGGCGTGACTTACGACTGCGACTAAACCGCTGATTCAAATGAATGTTAACGGCCAGGAGGCTTGCCTTCTGGCCGTGTTGCTGTATCAGGCAAACTAAAAACGGGATTGAGATCATGCTGAAGTTAAGCGGCCTGGGTAAGCGCTACCCGACCGGGGACCGCGCCCTGACCAATATCGAACTGACCTTGCCTAAAGGCCAGGTGATGGCCCTGATTGGCCCTTCCGGCGCGGGTAAAAGCACCCTGATCCGTTGCGTTAACCGGCTGGTAGAGCCGACTGAGGGCAGTGTGACGCTGGAAGACACCGAGCTGACCCGGCTTTCCGGCCAGAAACTGCGCCATGCGCGGCGTTCCATGGGCATGATCTTTCAGGAGTATGCCTTGGTCGACCGCTTGACCGTAATGGAGAACGTGCTTTCCGGCCAGTTGGGCTATGTAGGCTTCTGGCGCAGTTTTCTGCGCCGCTATCCGCAATCGGCCGTATTGGAAGCGTTTCGCTTGCTGGAGCGGGTTGGCCTTCCCCATGCGCTGGATAAACGCGCGGATGCGCTTTCCGGTGGTCAGCGCCAGCGGGTAGGTATCGCCCGGGCGCTGTTGCAAAGCCCCAAGCTTCTGTTAGTGGATGAGCCGACCGCCAGCCTGGACCCGAAAACCTCCCGCCAGATCATGCGTCTGATTTGTGAGCTATGCGCTGAACGGGGGCTGGCCGCCATTATCAATATCCATGATGTAGCGCTGGCCCAGCAGTTTGCTGACCGCATCGTTGGTCTGCGTGCCGGTGAGATTGTCTTTGATGGCCCGCCCAGTGAGCTGACCAGCGACATTCTGACCACCATCTACGGTGAGGAAGACTGGGATACAACGCCCGAGCCGGAAAATGAGACGGCGGTAGAGACATCGTCTGCCCCAACGCCGCCGACGCCAATGGCAAGGGTTGCCGCAGGAGGTGCGCGGTGAAGCTGACCGAAGCAGCGCTCAGTGAGCAGCGCCAGAAAGCGGCTCAGGCAGGGCGGTGGCGTCGGCTGCCCTTGATTCAGTCTCCTTTCCTGCGCCTGGCCCTGTGGGTGGGTCTGGTGGTTTACCTGATTCTGGCGCTGAGCAGCGTCGAGGTTAACTGGGCCAGGGTTGCCGAAGGCGCAGGCCGCGGGCTGGAATTTTTGGCCGCCTTCACCCGACCCGACTTTATCAGCCGCTGGGACGATATCTGGGCAGGGCTGCTGGAAAGCCTGACCATGACGGTGACATCCACCGTGATTGGCGTGGCGCTTGCCGTGCCTGTCGGGCTGGGGGCGGCACGTAATATTGCCCCACTGCCGGTCTACTGGGTCTGTCGTGGGATTATCGCCGTCTCGCGTACTTTTCAGGAAGTGATTATTGCCATCCTGTTTGTGGTGATGTTCGGCTTTGGCCCCTTTGCAGGGATGATCACCCTGGCGTTTGCCACCATTGGCTTTATGGCCAAGCTGTTGGCTGAAGATATTGAAGACCTTGACGAGCGCCAGGTGGAAGCGGTGCGGGCCACAGGCGCTGGCTGGTGGCAAACCCTGAACCACGCCGTGCAGCCTCAGGTCATGCCGCGTTTGATTGGGCTCTCCATGTATCGCCTGGATATCAACTTCCGCGAATCGGCAGTCATCGGCATTGTCGGCGCTGGTGGCATAGGGGCGACCCTGAACACTTCGATTAACCGCTACGAATACGACACGTCAGCGGCGGTGTTGCTGATCATTATTGCCATCGTATTGCTGTCTGAATACAGCTCAAGCTTTGTGCGGCGCTGGACGCAGTAGCCTGCCTTCAGTCATTTAAGTCAAGGAACTCACCATGCCTGTTTCCACTTCTCCCCAGGGGCAGCCGCAGTGGCGCCTGCGAACCACCAAAGCACAATGGCTTGGCTACCTGGCCTGGCTGGCGGGAATCAGCCTGTTTCTATTGTGCTGGAAAGTCATCTCCGATAACACTATGTGGGTATTTGTTGAGGATGCGGGACGCCAGGGCACGGACCTGATCAGCCGTATGCTGCCGCCTGAATGGACTTATGCCCATCAACTCTGGCTGCCCATGTGGGATACCCTCAATATTGCCACTCTGGGTACGGCGCTGGGTATCATGATGGCCTTTCCCGTGGCGTTTCTCGCTGCCCGCAACACCTCACCGCATCCTCTGATTCGCAGTCTGGCACTGACAATTATTGTTTCGTCGCGCTCCATCAATTCCCTGATCTGGGCAATGTTACTGGTGACGATTCTGGGGCCGGGTGTGCTGGCGGGCATTATTGCTATAGCGCTGCGCTCGATTGGTTTTGTAGGCAAGCTGCTCTATGAGGCGATTGAAGAGATCCACCCGACGCCGGTTGAAGCGATTGCCGCCACCGGAGCCAGCCGCATGCAGGTGATGAGCTATGGTGTGCTGCCCCAGGTATTGCCCGCCTTTGCCGGTATCAGCGTTTACCGCTGGGATATCAACATTCGTGAATCGACGGTGCTGGGCCTGGTGGGAGCGGGTGGTATTGGCCTGCAGCTAAATGCCTCTATCAACAGCCTGGCCTGGGATCAGGTGAGCGTCATCTTTGTGATGATTTTTGCGACCGTCCTGGTATCGGAATGGATCTCCGCCAAGGTTCGCCACGCCATCATCTAACAGCACTTCCTCATTTAAACCTGATGCATATCATGAGCTAGCGACACAGCTCATGATGTCATCCCCCTCAAATGCCAATAAAGTTGAGAGGCTGGGCTTTCAGAGCACCCTGACTGATGCCAAGGAGGCGACTGAAGATAGTCTTGAAATTCAGATTTCGTCTGTCTGAAGGCAGGAAAAATAGTTTAAATACCGTTTAACATAAATTGCCGCACATGATGCCTCAGACATTTTTAAGGTAAGTTGTTCAAAAAAAATCCCTGTTTTCCAGTGAATTCCACTAAAAATAACGGTTTCGGTTATAAATTTGCTGCAAGAAGTTAAAAAAATAATGTTTATGCCTGTGCTGGCTTTTCCGCATCTGTGGTGATTTTGCTGCGCTGTACAGGCAAGCTTCATTACTGTTAATTTAATACTTGTGTATTTTGTGTGGTGTGTTTATAAGTGCATTCAGGCCCAAGCGAATGATCAGGCATCTTCCAATGACGACATGAAAACATGGTGTTGTAAGTTATCTAGAATGGATGTTTTCATGTAAAGCAATGAGTATTGTTAAAGCATGAAGCACTCTGTTTAACTCACAAAATTAAACTTATCTGTTAAGTTGTTGTCTAACCATGCTCGCGCTTAATTATAGTTTTTAGCTAAAATTTTATGGGTACTTCCTATTAAAAAAATAACTATAGTGTCGACTATCGGCTCTTATGTATGACTTTAAAGGTTTTGTATTTTTCAATTATCGAGGGGCATGTTAATGCAGGCATTTTCAAACCCGGTAGGCTACGGAACGCTATGGTTCCACAACCTCTTGACCGCTGAAGGTACGCCAGTTGCGTATGACCCCCAGGCGCGGGCTTTTCTGCCGACACCTCCATTTTGTGCTAACCGAAATGTGATTGGCTGTAATTGGATTGCGCCTGAACAGGGTGCTTTCTGTCGCTCATGTGCGATGACGGCACTGGCCCCTGACCTGGAAATCCCCGATGTCATTCCCAATTGGGCAGAGGCAGAAGCGGCAAAGCGTTGGGTGATTGATAATCTGGGTCGCTGGCACTGGTTCAGGCCGGAAGACCCAGGAACAAGGCCTGTTTTTCATATGCTTGCTGATGGTTATACGCTGGCGCCGATGGGTCACGGTGAGGGTGTGGTCACCATTAGCGTGTCTGAAGCTGACCCTGTGGTGCGTGTGACGCGTAAAGAAGCACTGAATGAGCCTTACAGAACCATGATAGGGCACATGCGCCATGAGATTGCCCACATGCTGTGGTGGCGTCTCAGCCTGCGTGAGGATTTCCTGGTAGCTTTCCGTGAGATGTTTGGCGATGAGCGCGCTGACTATGGCGCTGCGCTTGAAAAGCATTATGAGCAAGGGCCACCTCAAGACTGGGAGCTTTTCTACCTGACATCCTACGCGTCTGCGCACCCCCATGAAGACTGGGCGGAAACCGCCGCACACCTTTTGCACTTGACCGATATCACCGACAGCTTTATTGCCACGGGGCTTTTAACGCCCGAAATGCCGAGCCACCGCTGGGACCCTTATGCAGAGCCTGATACCAAGGTGCTGGTTAATGTCGCCGCTAATCTGGTGATGCGGGTCAACCACGTAAACCGTTCCATGGGGCTGTCGGATATTTACCCCTTTGTGCTTTCCGAGGCGGCTCACCGCAAGCTGGCCTTTGTTCATGATTGGTTGCGTCGTGGTGCTCAAGGGCGTTGATTAAAGCCCTTTTATGAGCTAACGACGATTTTATAAGTATAAATTTCTGGAGAATAATTAATGTCTGCTATGTCTGAATCCAAAATGTCTCAAGACAAAATGTCTCAAGAAGTTCTGTCCTGGCGCGATCCGGAAATGGATTCCGTGAAGGGTACCGAAACGCCTAAAGATCCCAATAAAGGCTATATCGCCCTGCTGGGCTGGAGTATCAATGCGATCAAGGCGGCTCAGAAATTTGATCGTCGTTATGTTGTGGTTGCGCCAGAGTGGGCGACCGATTTTTGTGCGGCCAACAAGATACCGTTTATTGCCTGGGACTTTGTGCGTATTAACGACCGCTCAATGCAGATCGCCGAAAGGCTGAAGGCAGAGGGCGTTGATGTTGCCATTCCATTATTTGAAGAAACCGTGGAATGGTCCGGTGCGATTAACTCCGTGTTGCTTGATAACCCGCGCATGTTTGGGCAATCGATCCTGTTTCGTGACAAGGCATTGATGAAGCGCCGTGCCCAGCTGGGAGGCATCCGCGTCGGGATTTTCGAAGAAGCTCACGAAAAAGAAGACATCATTCGCTTTATGAAGCGCGTCAACCAGACGCTGCTGAAGCTTGATGGCGACGTGGATGATCCGATTCATGTCAAAGCTTTTGATAAGGCAGGCTGTCTTGGCCACCGTATGATCCGTACGGTAGAAGAAATTGATAATATTCCAGAAGAAGAATACCCCTTGCTGATGGAGAGCCATCTCGACGGCTGGGAGTTCGCCGTGGAGGCATGGATCCACGATGGTAAGATCCAGTTTCTGAATATTTCCGAATACGTCACGCTTGGCTATTCGGTATTTGTGCCTGCCACCGAGCAGCTTGAAAGCTGGCGCCACCTGATTACCAAGCAGATTGAGCTGTTGATCAAGACCTTTGATATTCAGTTCGGGCTGATTCACCCTGAATACTTTGTCACCGCCGATGGTGAAATGTACTTTGGTGAGGTGGCTTATCGTCCGCCGGGCTTCAAGGCGTTTGAACTGATCGAGCGTGCCTATGGGTTCAATGCTTATCAGGCGTCCATGCTGGTATTTGATCCGAAGAGCACAAAAGAGGAAGTGGCTGCCTTTTTCCCACGCGAAGTGGTGGATGCCAAAGGTTACGCAGGCTGCTTTGGCGTATATCCGAAACGCCGTGTGGTCAGCAAGCTGGAAATGCCTAAAGAGTGTATTGAGCATCCGTATTTCGAGTCGCACGAATTAACCGCGCCTGCCGAAGAAACAGTGCCCGATCGCTCAGCATTTGGCACCCATTGGGGGCTGGTATTTTTCTTTGGTGATGACCCCATCAAGATGCGCGATCTACTGAAGACTCAGGAAGACCTGGACTTTTACGTCTAGCAGTTAGCTTTGAGTCAGACAGATTGCTGGTGTTTATCAACGGGCTGTCTATTTCTGGGTCGTTAATGGCTCAGTGTAAATCGGCAGGGAAAACCGGAAACAGCTGCCGTAGCCGTCCCCTTGAGAATCGACGTCTATATGGCCACCGTGATGTTCGGCAATGCGTTTACACACGGCCAGGCCAATGCCGGTGCCGTCAAACCGGCTGCGCGGCTGTAGGCGTGAAAATACCCGAAACAGGCGGTTCTGCTGGTCAGGGGCAATGCCTATGCCGTTGTCCTTGATCGTGACATGCCAGCAATTATATGACTGACGGCCTGACATAATCACCCTGGGCGTTGTGTTTTCATCTACGTATTTAAGGGCATTGTGCAACAGGTTCTGCAGCAGGCGTACCAGTTCATCGCGGCTGACATACACCTCGGGCCAGTCACCGCGAACCTCAATGTGTCCGCCCGTCTCTTGCAGCTTAGGCTTAAGGTAGCTGAGCACTTCATCGACTACTTCCCGGCTATCGACCCAAGTTAGCGGCGACGTTTTACGACCCACCCGTGAATAGTTGAGGATGCCGAGAATCATCGCATCCATGCGTTCGGCGCCTTCGCGGGCAAAGCCAATCATTTCTTCGGCATCACGGCTCAGGTCGTTGCCCAGTTCCTGGGTCAGCAGTTGCAGGTAGCTGTTGACCATACGCAGCGGCTGGCGCAGGTCGTGGGAAACCGCATAAGCAAAGTGCTCTAGCTCTTCATTAGAGCGGGTCAGCTCCAGCTGGGTTTCCTTGAGCGTGTGAATATCCAGGTGCACGCCAATCAGGCGGGTAGGGTTGTTCTGGGCGTCCCGTTCCACGACCTGGCCGCGCCCCTGAACCCAGCGGTAGCCCTGGGCCGCCTGATAGCGGAATTCGACAATGAATTCATCACCCGCCTCAAGCTGGTTATGTACGGCGCTTCTGCAGCGTTCAAGGTCGTCCGGATGCAGGAGTGCCTGCCAGCTGGCAAAGGTCAGCGGGATATCAGAAGGCGTCAGCCCCAACATCCGGTAGCAATGATCATCCCAGAAGACTTCGTCGCGCTGAGGATACCAGTCCCAGATACCGAAACTGGAGGCCTTTTGGGCGAGGGAATAGCGCGCCTCATTTTCTTGCAGTTGGTTCTGGGCGGTCACTCTCTGGGTGACGTCCATGCCCACTCCCTGAAAATAGAGAATCTCGCCTGCTGCGTTGAAAAAGGCGGTATTGATCCACTCCACCCAACGCGACTGGCCATCTGCGTCCTGTACCTGATTGACGATACGGTGGCGAGGCGCTTCCGGTGTGAACTTCGGATACAGCTCAAGCCATTTCTGCTGCTCGTCGTGTTGGCAGGCCTCCAGCCAACGCTGGCCAACCATGGCCTCTGGCGTGACGCCGAAAAAGGCCGCCATGGGGCGGTTGGCAAACACCAGGGTGGTATCCGGCAGAAAGCGATTGAGCATAAAGGGGTGGTGCTCAGCGAGTGTCTGATAATCCACCTGCTGAGCGTTTGGGATAATGGTGTCTGGGATCATAGTGTCTTGCCTGGTTTGGTTCATTGCGGACGTTTGACCAGGGTCAGCCAGTAGTCTTCAACGTTCTGTATGGCTTGCAGAAACTGCACTAGATCCACGGGTTTGGTCACAAAACCGGCACAGCCAAGATTATAGGTATCGACAATATCCGATTCTGCTTCCGAGGTGGTGAGGACGATGGCTGGAATATGTTTGAGATCGTCGTCCTGCTTGAGATGTTGCAGCAGGGTCTTGCCATCCATGCGTGGCATATTAAGGTCAAGCAGAATGATATCCGGGCGCGGCGCATCCTGATAGGGGGCCTGTTGTCGCAGAAATGCCAGGGCCTCAACGCCATCTCCGACGTCGCACATTTTGACCAGTAGCCGACTCTTATCAAAGGCCATTCGGGTCAAGTGAACGTCGGCGGGTTCGTCTTCTACCAGCAATACGACAAAGTCATTCAGGCCCTCTTGTGCATAGGGGTTTGATGACGTTTCAGAGGGGGGAGTGTCCAAGGAATCACCTCGCTAGGGGTAAATCAAAAAGTACGGCAATACCACCATCGATACCGTCTTCCATGACGATTCTGCTGTCCAGGTTGCGCAATGCCTTGACTACCAAGGCCAGACCCATACCTGTGCCTGGGTAGCGCTCATTGTGAGGCACCAGTCGGGTAAACATCTCGAGTACCTGGGTGCGATATTCGGGGCTGATGCCACTACCGTTATCCTCTATCCGCAACCTGGCGTGATTGCCAATGATTTGCGCCGAGATTCGCACCTGGAGCGGCTTATCCGGGTGGCGATACTGCCAGGCGTTATGCAGTAGCACGTGGAAAATCATCCTGAGTTGGCGAGCATCGGCCTTGACGGCGGGCAGTGGCGTCACGATATCCAGGGCGCCGCTGTTTTTCAGCGGTGCCAAGGCAGGCTCGGTGCAGACCTCTTCAATCAAGCCTGCGACATCAATGGTTTCCGGTTTAAGCGTTATCTCCAGGCTGAGATAACGCTGTATATCACTGACCAGTGCTCTGAGCTGGCGCGCCTGGTTATCAATAAAGTTAACCGCTGTCCGGGTGCTTTCCGCCTCCAGTGTGACGGTTTCCGAGCGCTGTTGTGACTGTTGTTGAGTTCGTTGTTGAGATTGTTGTTGAGACTGTTGCCCAGAGAGCTGTTGGGACAGCTGCTGGGCAAAGCTGACCAGCCGACGGCTAGGTTCCTGGAAGTGGTGGGCCATTACCTGGCTTAACCTTTCCAGCTCCCGGTTGCGAAAGGAAAGCTCCTTGATCAGGCGATTGTTCTCTCGCTGTGCGGCGCGCAGGCGCAGCAGAATGATGGCCAGAATACCGATCACGCCCAGTTGTAGCGAGGTGCCAACCGCTGCTATCCAGAAAGTACGTTGCCGAGAAGCCTGAAGCTCAGCGGTTTGCAGATCGACTTGCTCCTCCATACGCTGAATATAATGACGTTCGGCGGAGTCCTCAAAATCGCTGGTGTCATACAGGGATGAAATCAGCACCTCACGCCCCTCGACCTCGAAGGGATCGGTATAGACACCCATGACCTTGACGCTGCCATCCGCCAGGCGGTGGCGAAAATATAGATGGTTGCGTTGGGCTTCAGCCGCCAGCTGGATTTCGGCATTGATTTGTGCGGGGCTGAGCATATTAATCTGGTCTATATGCCTGCCTTCCAGTTGTTCAAACCCGTAGAAGGCTCTGGCCGCGGGGTTGGCGCGCTCGATAATGCCGGTCTCGACGTCAATCATCCACATGGGGGTGGAATGCTGAGTAAAGAAGGTCTCAAAATCCGGCATGGCCCAGCTGGTACTGGCCACCAAAATGGTCAGCGTGAACGTTAGCGACTGATAGAATCGTCTATAAACGCGCATTACCGATCATCCCGGTTTGGTCGTTGCCGCGGCAAGGTGAAAATAAACCGGCTGCCCTGACCTTCACCTTCCGATTCCACCCAGATCTTGCCACCGTGACGTTCGACGATCTTGCGGCAGATGGCCAGGCCAACCCCGGTGCCTTCGTACTGCTCGCGGGTATGCAGGCGCTGAAACACCTTGAACAGGCGGTCTTGCTGATGCGGGGCAATGCCAATGCCGTTATCGCTGACGGTTACCTGCCAGGTGCGGGCATCGGCGCTGGACGCGACGTGCAGGCCAATCACAATGTCCTGATCAGGCGCACGATACTTCAGCGCATTGCTAATCAGGTTTTGGAAAAGCCGGGTCATTTCATCGGGGCTGGCGTAGACCTGTGGCCAGTAATCGTCAATATCGAAATGGGCAGCGGCTTCCTGGATGGCAGGCGTCAGAAAATGCATGGCTTCCTCGACAGCCTCCTTGAGCGCCATCGCCTGCATGGGTTGGCCCTTGCGGCCCACCCGGGAGTAATCCAGCAGTGAGAGCAGCATGCTGTCCATGCGCTGGGCACCATCACGCATGTAATGCAGCATGATGCTGGTATCGTCGTCCAGATCATCACCTAGCTGGCGTTCCAGCAGTTGGGCATAGCTGGTCACCATGCGTAGCGGCTGGCGCAGGTCATGAGAGGCGGCATAGGCAAAGTGTTCAAGCTCTTTGTTGGAGCGTTCCAGAGAGGCACGGTACTGCTCCAGTTCTAGCTGAGTGGCATGCTCATCGCTGATATCCCTGAGATAACCGTGCCACAGAGTGCTGCCGTCCTCCAGGCGCTCCGGGGTGGCAATGCCTTCCACCCAGAGCTGATGG
Source organism: Halomonas sp. CH40 (assembly GCA_041875495.1). Lineage (NCBI taxonomy): Bacteria > Pseudomonadati > Pseudomonadota > Gammaproteobacteria > Oceanospirillales > Halomonadaceae > Halomonas > Halomonas sp. CH40. Next base: position 3,229,279 of record CP112982.1, on the reverse strand, counting down.
CCGCGTGGATGATTGACACGATAATCTGCTCGCCAGGTTGTCAGCTGTTCAGCAGAATTCTGGATGGAATCGGCAATTCTTTGAACGTCATCTTTGTCGATGGCCGCGAAAACCTGGCGGGCATCTTCGCGTACCGCTTCTGGTGTGACCCCATAGATTTCTGCAATACCCTGGCTGGCATAAGGGAAGGCGCACCGCCCATCCGGATGCTGCCAGAACTGGTAAAGCATGCCGGGTAGCAGGGCAGCATGTCGGCGGGTCTGCTCCATGGCCGCGTAGGCCTGGGCTTCAGCCTCTTTGCGCGCTGTGATGTCGCTGTGAGTGCCGGCCATCCACAGGGGATTGCCGTCGCCGTCCCAGGAAACCACGCGGCCTCTATCCTGCACCCAGATCCAGGAGCCGTCGCGATGCCGCATGCGGACTTCCACATCATAGGCATCGCGTTTGCCGGCAAAGTGCTCATTCAGCATGGCCTCGGAATGGGGCAGATCATCCGGATGGCAGAACGTCATCCAGGTGTCGATAGAGGTCGGCGAAATGTCCTCCAGCCGATAGCCCACCATTTCCGCCCAGCGCTCATTGAAACGGGTTTCGCCGGTCTGGACGTTCCATTCCCAGGTGCCAGCCGCGGTGCCCCACAGAATGTTTTTAAGGGCGTTGCGCTCGGCTTCAAGGTCAGCGTGATCCTTTTCCTGCTGAGTGATGTTGTGCAGGGCGACCAGATAAGTGGGCGCGTGGTCGAGTCTATCAACCAAAGCACCCTGATTGAATTTGATCAGCTTGGCTTCAGCGGTAACTTTTTGTCCTTTAAGGTCAATAAGCTGCCAAATAAACGATTGGGGCTGGTCGCTGGCGCGCTCAAGTAGTTCCCCGGCAAGCTGAGTGGATAGGCTGCCATCCGCCTGGTAAGGAGGGGAAAGATCAAGAATGCCTTTACCCACCAGGTCCCGTTTGCTATCAGCCTGAAAAAGCTCGCTTGCCGCCAGGTTGCTATCCGAAACGAGGGGGGCGCCGTCTGCGTTGACATGCAGCAGCAGCTTGGCACTGGGCGAGTAATAGAAAAGCGCATTAAAGCGTTGAAACAGGCGCGCTGTGCGCAGATAGAGTATCAGCAGAAACAGGGTGGCCAGGATCAGTAATGCCGCCAGACTCAGGATTAACCAGAGGCCATTACCGTAGTAGCCTTCCAGCTGTTGCCAGGGCGTCAGCTCCACGAGAAGGTATCCTTGGGCGGTTCAAACACCTCCACGGTAGTGGTCGGCATTGCTTGGGTGAATGAGGGCAGTGCCAGCAGAATAAGCCGAGCTGATAAGAGCGAGTAAGTCAATAGGCGCATAAACAGTCCCAATTACCCCTGGTTTACTCAGAGGTTACGATGTTGTCATTCATCATGTCTGTTGGCTGACACACCCGATTACGGCCGTTCTGCTTTGCCGAATAAAGCGCGGTATCCGCACGAGCCAGAGCGCTATCCGGACGATGATCATCAGCGCGCAATTTATCCACTCCGACACTGGTGGTAATGCCAAAGCGTTGGCCGTCAGCATCAACCCGCATGGCCTCAATGCTGGCGCGAACTTTTTCGGCCACCTTGAGAGCGCCTGCTGGCAGCGTATCTGGCAGCAGGATGGCAAACTCCTCTCCTCCTAAGCGGCCAAAAACGTCATTTTCGCGCAGCCCATCTGCAACGGTGGCGGCAAAGAATTTGAGCACTTCGTCGCCAATCGCATGGCCATAGGTATCGTTGACCTTCTTGAAATGGTCGATATCCAGCATCAGAATGCTGGTGGAATAGTCTTCCTGGCGTTTGACCCGGGCATATTCACGATTCATGGCATTCATGAAACTGCGCCGGTTGAGCAAGCCGGTCAAGGGGTCATGCATGGCCAGCTCACGCAACTGTTCCTCCATGGCCTTGCGCTCGGAAATATCCTGTTGGATGCCCACCATGCGCTTTGGATTGCAGTGGCTATCCCAGCTGACCACATGGCCGGAGGCGAACTGCCAGACCCAGTGCCCCTGTTTGTGCTGATAGCGGAATTCGCTCTGGTAGCGCTTGGTCTGGTTGTTCAGGTGTTCATGGAGAGCGGCAAGAAAAGCGCGCTGATCATCCGGGTGAATCCGGTTCATCCACTGGGAAGCGGAAGCAGGTAACGTCGGGTCATCCGGATCAAACCCGAGACTTTCAAGCAGGTGTTCACTGTTGTAATAGCTGTCGTCTTCCAGATTCCATTCCCAGACACCCAGGTTGCCGCCTTCTATCGCGGCCATCATCAATTCTTCTGACTGCTGCAGTCGGCGTTCCAACTGGTGGCGTTCCATGGCATAGCGTATGGCGCGAAGCAGGTTTTCAGCTTTTAGCTGGTTCTTGATCAGGTAATCCTGGGCGCCGGCTTCCAGGGCTCTGAGGGAAAAATCCATATCATCATGGCCGGTCAGCACCACAATCGGTGTGCCGCACGCCATGGCCTTGCAGCGGGAGACGGTTTCAAGCCCGGTGGAGTCCGGCAGATTAAGGTCAAGCAGGATGATATCCGCCGCTGTGTTGTGCGCTTCAAGATGCTGGTTCAATGCCTCCAGGCTTTTCAGCCAGGTAATCTGGTGCTCGCCACCGCTGAACTTGAGACTATAGCGGATCAAGGCGGCATCGCCGTCTTCATCCTCGATCAAAATGATGTCAAGTGATTGCATAATGGTGTCCTGAAACTCAAGGGGCTGCCCGTTTGACCAGCTCGAACCAGTAAATCGCCAGATGCTGCATGTGGTGAGTGAATTCATCCATGCTGGTAGATTTCACCACATAGCCTGCTGCTCCTTGCGCATAGGATCGGCGGATGTCGCTCTGCGCGCTGGAGGTGGTGAGGACAACAACAGGAATCAGACGTAGTCGTGGGTGAACCTTGATATGTTCCAGAAACGTGAAACCGTCCATGCGGGGCATATTAAGGTCAAGCAGAATCAGATCAGGTAGAGGCTGACGATCACCCAGGCGCGCTTCCAATAGCGCCAGAGCGCTTTCACCGGTTTCGCTGTGCTCAAGGACAATGCCCTGATGCAGGTTCTGGGCGATTTCCTTGAAAACCCGTTGGGTGATATAGGCATCAGCCTGATCATCCTCAACCAGGAGAATTTGGTGGTTCCCTTGTCTACGCGCCTCTTGCATTGCTTATATCCTTCACAAATAAGAGCCTGAAGGAAGGTAGTGCCCTCCGGGCTGCTGTCATCAATACTCAGCTTGCCATCCAGTTGGCGCACTATCTGACGAGCCATGGCAGGCCCCGGGCGGCTCGCTATCGGCCATCAGGCGGATGAACAGTGAAAATGCCTGATCATTATGCTCCGGGGCAATCCCCACACGGTTATCCTGAATGAATACCTGCCAGTGATTGGGTCCTTCTTCTGACCATAGTTTAACATAGAGATACTTTTCAGCCTGACGATAGCGGCAGGCATTATCCAAAAGTATCTCGAAAAGTTGATACAGTCGCTGACGATCACCCATCACTATCGGTAAGGGGCTGACCGGCTACCTTCGCACCCAGCCGTTGGCGGCGGTAAGCTCAGGCGGCATTTGGGGCAGTTCCAGATAATGCCCGGCACTAGCCTGGCAGTGATTTCTCCTCTCAAAATGCAGGCGCTCGGCTCTTGGTGCTTAGATATTGCAAGGGTTACTTGTATTCAGGAACTTAAACCCGGCATGATGCAAGACAACAACGATAAGGGAGCATCCTGTTGAAACGTCGCGATGTGTTGAAGGCAGGTGGGGCCGGTTTGCTGCTGGGAACAGCAGGCTTTCCTGCCATTGTGAAAGCATTCAACCGCCCGCCGACCCTGCGCGTTGTAGGAACCCATGTCACGCTTCAGGAGCCTATAAGGCGCCGGGCGGAGCAGGACCTTGGTATCAATATCGAGTTTTATCCTGGTGGCAGTGCTGAAGTGCTGCTGAAGGCAGCGACAGACCCAGGTGCCTTTGATCTCTATGAGCAATGGACGAACAGTATTCGCGTACTTTGGCAGGCCAATACCATCCAACCGATTGACACTCGGCGCCTGACCTACTGGAAAGACATCAATAACCTGCCCAAAACCGGCAAGATCTCACCGGCGGCGCGGGTGGGCCAGGGCGATGCACCTCATCGGCTGCTGTATGCCCAGCCGGATGGCACCCTGGGGCATACCCCCACTGACACCATCAGCTTTCTGCCCTATGCCCATAATGTAGATGCCTTCGGTTACCGCACTGATGTTATTGAAGAAGGCATTCCCTATGAAACCGAAAGCTGGGGGTGGTTACTGGACAAGCAACAGCGTGGCCGGGTGGCAATTATCAACGAGCCGAGCATCGGCCTGTTTGACCTGGCGCTGGCCGCCCAGAGCAAAGGCCTGATGCAGTTTGGTGATATTGGCAACATGAGCCGGCAGGAAGTCGATCAGCTGTTTGAGATTCTGGTTGATTACAAGCGCCAAGGTCAGTTTCGCGGTTTCTGGTCATCGGTGCCCCACTCTGTTGATCTTATGGCAAGAAACGAAGTGGATATCGCCAGCATGTTTTCTCCAGCGGCCTTTCGCCTGCGCGGCATGGGGATTCCTTGTGCCTATGCCGCCCCCAAGGAAGGCTACCGTGCCTGGTATGGCGTCATGTGCCTGTCATCTGCTGTCAATTCAGAGCGCAAGGAACTTGCTTACGCCTTTATGAACTGGTGGCTTTCCGGGTGGCCCGGTGCCTTCATTGCCCGGCAGGGCTACTATATTGCTAATCCTCAGCAGGCCAGGCAGTACCTCAATGCGGATGAGTGGAACTTCTGGTATGAAGGCAAACCTGCTGAAAACTCGATACCGGGAACCGATGGGCTAGAAGTCGCAGTGCCCGGCGAAGTGCGCCGGGGAGGAAGTTATCAGACCCGGTTCGAAAGGGTATCGGTCTGGAACACGGTCATGGATACCTATGAATACTCCTTAACCAAATGGAGAGATCTATTGCTGGCATAAGGCGGTTTTCCCATTGGCGTCTGAAAAACAGGCTTTTTGCTGGCTTTATGGTGATAGGGCTGGTGGGTGGAGGCTTGGCGCTTTTCATGGGGCTGGCCATCAGCAATATCTATGCAGACTTTCGCCGCTTTAATCTGGTGAGCGAACGGGTTGAACTGGGGTATGAACTGTCTACCAGAATGGTGGTTCTGCAACGCTTGTCCGAGAAGTTTATACAGGAAGGTGATCGTTTTTCCGCCGATCAGACCGATCTGGCCCTGGAGCAGGCTAAAACCGTGCTTGCTATGCTGGAAGACGATGCCAGCGCGCCGATCAGCCAGCGTGCCAGCATCATGGCCGTTCATCTGAATAACTTTCAACAGGCCTTCGCCGAGGTCAAGCGGCAGCACGAGCGCCAGAACCAGCTGACCAATGAGGCGATTCAAGCCCAGGCTGATTTGCATGGCAATCTGATCAATAACTTTGCTGACAGGGCGCTGGGGGCGGAGTCCGCTGCCCTGGTTGAGCGGCTACGCACCTCTTTATTGCAGATAGAAGGTTTTACCCGCGACTACTTTGACTCGCTCGACAATCGTCTTATTCGCCAGATCAGAGGCAATGTGCGCCAGTCCCGTGCCTTGATTCACCAGCTTCAGGCGGTGCATCAGGAGGATGCTTTTGTAGGGCTTTTGCCCAGAATGGATGCATCGATACTTGCTTACCAGGAAGTGATTCTTGAAGCGGTTCAGCGCGCGCGGGGTTATCTTTTCCTGGTCAATGTGGTCATGGCGGCAGAAACCTATGAAATTCTCTATCAATCGGAGCGGCTGGCCGAAGAGCTGCGCCAGGAAATGCTCGCGATTGAGCAAAGCGTCGACCATAAAAGGCAGCAGGTGTTTGTGCTGGCGCTCATCGGCAGCGTTACAATGCTGCTACTCATCGTGGGGCTCTCTTATGCGTTAGGTCGCAGTATTGCCACGCCGATTGAAAACCTGGCTGGCGTTTTCCGGCGTCTTGCTCGGGGAGAAACGGCGCCCATCAAGCCTGGCCATGAAGCAGGCTACGAGCTTCAGGAATTGTCCAGAGCCTCCGAGGTGTTTCGCGAAAAGAATGCAGAAACCCAGCAGCTGCTGGCGAGGTACCGGGAAGTCAGTGAGGTGCTGGAAGAGAAGGTTAAAGAACGCACCCAGGCACTTGAAGAAGTCAACCAGCAGCTGCAGGAACTCTCCCGCACTGATGGCCTCACAAGCCTGGCCAATCGGCGTTACTTTGAGGAAATTCTGGCGCGAGAATGGTTAACCGCACAGCGCAATGACCTCAGCCTGACCGTTATTATGCTGGATATTGATTACTTCAAGGCGTTCAATGATCGCTACGGGCACCCGGTCGGTGATCAATGCCTGCGAGAAGTGGCGCTAGTGTTAAAACAACATGCTCGGCGGGGCAATGATATGGCTGCGCGCTACGGCGGAGAAGAGTTCATTATCATCCTTCAGGATAGCGACCAGCAAGCGGGTGCAGTGATTGCCGAACGTCTCCGTTATAGCCTGGAAGCGCTTGATATTGCCCATGTGGATTCCCCACTCAAAAGGGTCACCGCCAGCCTGGGCGTGGCGGCGGGTAAGCCAGGCGAAGACGTGGGCAGTACCTTTGAGCTGATCAAACAAGCAGATGATGCCCTTTACCGAGCGAAACAGACGGGAAGAAACCGCGTGGTGGTCTCTGTCTAGCGGCGCCGGGTGCCTTTGGGCAACCGGCGCAGCATTACAGACTTAGCCCGCCAAAACGGCCTGCCTGGTAGTCCTCTACCGCCTGAACAATCTCTGCGCGGGTCGTCATCACGAAGGGGCCGTGGGAGTAGACAGCTTCGTCAATCACATCGCCGTGGCCAAACAGCAGGCGAGCGTTGCTGCTGGCCTCAATATCGATTCTATCGCCTTCGCGGTCGACCTCAATGAGATGGTGTGGTTTAACGGGGTCACCGCCTATGCTTACCTCGCCACTCACCAGGTAGAGAAATACTTGCCGCCCGGCAGCCACAGGTAGCTGTTCGCTCACCCCTGAAGGCAGCCTCAGCGTCGACATGAACACGCCAGTTAGCGAGGTAATCGGGGCTGTCTGTTCCTGCCACTGCCCTGCAATCAGACGAAGCTCGCCGCCGCCGGGTAGGGTGATGGCCGGGATTTCTTCCTGCTGCAGCCCCACATAGCGGGGTTCGCTCATCTTCAGCCGTGAGGGTAGGTTGACCCACAGCTGCAGGATTTCCAGAGAGCCGCCATCACGCCGAAACTCGGGTGGCGATATTTCCGCATGAATAATACCGCTGCCTGCTGTCATCCACTGCACACCACCAGCATGAATGACGCTTTGATGGCTGGCGCTATCGGCATGAGCCAGTGAGCCATCAAGAATAAACGTCACGGTTTCAAACCCCCGGTGTGGGTGCGGGCCAAATGGCAACCCACGGTTGTTGGCGGGGTAAACCTGCGGACCGTGATGATTCAGGAAAAGAAACGGATCGAGCTGTTCAAGCTGTGGCCCTGGTAGCGGCCGCCGAGTGACCAAGTCTTCGATATCATCCCGTTTGGCAGGATGCTGAGCAACCACGCTGCGCGCGGATTGAACGCGGGTTGTTGGCATAACATCTTCCTTATTAATTAATGTTCTACAGCATCCTAAAGCCTCTAACCTCGGATAAAGAGCGAATAATTTACGGTGACGTCGTGAAGGAAATTGTATGTACGAAGCCACATCAGGAACTGACAGATAACTGTATCTGCCGGGCTTTTTCTTTAAGAAGCGGTAAATAGCTGTCCAGCAGGGTATCCATATCGACCCGGGCAGCATTGGTGCTGATGTTCAGAGCACCCAGCAATTTGCCTTCAGTATCGAAGGCGGGAATGGCGATTGAGCGCAGCCCGGAATCGAGTTCCTGATCGACAACGGCATAGCCCTGCTGCCGTGCGGTTAAAATGGCCGCTTTCAGGTCGCCACGGCGGGTAAGGGTCTTGTCGGTATACGGCGTCAGTTTCACATCTTCCAGATAATCATCGAGTTCACTATCAGATAACTGGGCTAGCAGTATGCGCCCCATGGAAGTATAGGCCGCCGGCAGCCGAGTCCCTGTTGATAAGGTAATGGCCATCAGCCGGTGGGGAGCTGAAGAGCGGGCAATATAAATTACCTCGTCGCCGTCCAGTACGCCCAGCGACGAGGATTCGCCGATGTCGCGGGTGATATCTTCCAGATAATGCTGGATCACGCTGCGGTGATTATGGCTCGACAAGTAGGAATACCCCAACTGCAGCACCTTGGGTGTCAGCTCAAAATAGCGTTGGTGCTTACGTACATAGCCAAGGGCATGCAGGGTCAATAGAAACCGGCGCGCCTTGGCACGGTTCATATCAGTACGGGTGGCTACTTCGCTGAGGGTCATGCGCGGGTGGGCTTCATCGAATGCCATGATGACATCAAGCCCGCTGGCAAGGGCGGAGACAAAGTCACGATCCGTTGGTGTCAGCGCGTTATCCGATGGGGCATCGTCCATGGTTCTTAACCTTTCTCTACGTTAGTCATTGAATTGGCTGGGGCGCAGAGAATAACACCTTGTTCGAATAGCGAACAACAGGGCGCCCTTGCTCTAGCGTATCCAGTTGATTGTTCGATGTCGTCAGTGCTCACGCTAACGGCCACGTTGCTGTGTCTGTTGACTTACACAGGATTGCCCGCTATTTTGTTCGTATTAAGAATATATGTTCGTAAAACGAACAAAGTGGCTGGTATTTCTTATCCTACAAAAGTGTTCATCGACAGAGGCACCCGGTATGGCTGAATTTTTAAGCTTGCATGACGCAGTGGCGCGTTTCGTCCACGACGGCGCTACCGTGGCCATGGAAGGCTTCACCCACCTGATTCCGTTTGCGGCGGGCCATGAAGTGATCCGCCAGAAAAAGCGCGATCTCACCCTGATTCGCATGACCCCAGATATTATCTACGATCAACTGATTGGCGCTGGCAGTGCCAGCAAGGTGATCTTTTCCTGGGGCGGTAATCCGGGGGTTGGCTCTCTGCATCGCCTGCGTGATGCGGTTGAAAAAGGTTGGCCGCGCAAGATCGAGATTCTGGAGCACAGCCATGCCGCCATGGCCTGCGCTTTTGAGGCGGGGGCAGCGGGTCTTCCGCTGGCGGTGCTGCGTGGCTACGTAGGCAGCGAGTTACCCAGCGTCAACGATCAGATCAGGTTTATCGAATGCCCCTTCACCGGTGAGCGCCTGGCCGCCGTGCCCTCGGTGCGCCCGGATATCTCCATCGTGCATGCCCAGCGCGCCGATCGTCAGGGCAATGTGCTGGTGGAAGGGATCGTCGGGGTGCAGAAAGAGGCGGTGCTGGCGGCAAAGCACAGCATTGTGACCGTTGAGGAGATCGTCGATGACCTCAACGCCCACCCTAATGCCTGCGTGATTCCGGGCTGGGCGATCAGTGCCGTGGCGGTGGCCGAGAAGGGCGCGCTGCCGTCCTATACCCACGGCTACTACGGGCGCAATAACCGCTTCTATAAAGAGTGGGATGCCATTGCCCGCGACCGCGACACCTTTACTCGCTGGCTGGACGACAATGTCTTCAGCGCCGCCAATGACACTGCAGGAGGGCACGCCTGATGCGCCTTGAATATACCGCCTCGGAAATGATGACCGTGACTGCTGCCCGGGCGCTGGAAAACGGCTCGACCTGTTTTGTCGGCATTGGCCTGCCCAGTGAGGCGGCTAACCTGGCACGCCTGACCCACGCCCCGGATGTGGTGCTGATCTATGAATCCGGCACCCTGCAGACAAAGCCAGATGTGCTGCCGCTGTCCATTGGTGATGGTGAGCTGGCCGAAACTGCCCTGACCACGGTGGCGGTGCCGGAAATGTTTCGCTACTGGCTGCAGGGCGGCAAGATCAACGTCGGTTTCCTGGGAACGGCCCAGATTGATCGTTACTGCAACCTTAATACTACTCTGATCGGCGACTACCGTGAGCCGAAAGTGCGCCTGCCGGGCGGCGGCGGGGCGCCTGAAATTGCCACTAACGCAGGCGAAGTCTTTATCACCCTCAAGCACTCCAAGCGCGCCTTTGTGGATCAGGTTGATTTCGTGACCACCCTGGGCTTTGGCCGCGACGGTAAAGGCCGTGATGGCGTTCCCAATATCGGCAAAGGCCCCACCCGGGTGATCAGCGATCTGTGCGTGATGAAACCAGACCCCGAGACCAAAGAGCTGGTGGTGGTTTCGCTGCACTCAGGCGTGAGCCGGGAGAACGTGACCAATGCCACCGGCTGGGACATCCGCTTTGCCGAGCAGCTGGAGATCACGCCCGAACCCAGCCAGCAGGAGCTTGACGTACTACGTGAGCTGAAAGCCCGCACCGAACGTGCCCACGCTGGCCAATAGGAGACCATGATGTCAGATGTATTTCTCTGTCACCCGCGCCGTACGGCGGTAGGCCGCTTTGGCGGCACCCTGGCCAGTCTGCGCCCCGATGATTTTGCCGCGACGATTTTCAAGGCCGTGCTGGCAGAAGCGCCGGATCTGAATCCGGCAGCGATTGAAGAAGTCTTTATGGGTTGCGCCAACCAGGCCGGTGAAGACAACCGTAACGTGGCGCGCATGTCATCCCTGCTGGCCGGGCTTCCCGCCTCGGTGCCTGGCACCACCATGAACCGCCTGTGCGGCTCGGGAATGGATGCCGTGGGTACCGCCTTTCGCGCCATCAAGGCCGGAGAAATGGAACTGGCCCTGGCAGGCGGGGTGGAATCCATGTCGCGGGCGCCCTACGTCATGGGCAAGGCAGATAGCGCCTACTCACGCGGCCAGAAAATCGAAGATACCACCATCGGCTGGCGCTTTATCAACCCGCTGATGAAGAAGGCGTTCGGGGTGGATTCCATGCCGGAGACCGCTGAAAACGTCGCCGAGCAGTTTTCTATTTCCCGGGAAGACCAGGATGCCTTTGCGCTGCGCTCCCAGCAAAAAGCCGCTGCCGCCCAGAAAGCCGGTCGCTTTGCCCAGGAAATCACCGCCATCGAGATTCCACGCCGCAAACAGGCAGCGCTGGTATTTGAGCAGGACGAGCACCTGCGCGAAACCACTCTGGAAAAACTGGCTGGGCTACCTACCCCTTTCCGTGAAGGCGGTAGCGTGACGGCGGGCAATGCGTCCGGCGTCAACGACGGGGCAGCGGCGATGTTAGTGGCCAGCCAGGCTGCCGTTGAGGCCCACGGCTTGAAGCCCATGGCGAGGATCATTGGCATGGCCTCGGCGGGCGTTGAACCGCGCATCATGGGCTATGGGCCGGTGCCAGCGGTGCAGAAGCTACTCAAGCGTACGGGTATCCGTATGCAAGATATTGATGTGTTCGAGTTCAATGAAGCCTTTGCTGCTCAGGCGCTGGCGTGTATGCGTGATCTCGGCCTCAGCGATGACGACCCCCGTGTCAACCCCAACGGCGGCGCCATTGCATTGGGCCATCCGTTGGGAATGTCCGGTGCGCGCCTGCTGTTGACCGCTGCTCATGAGCTACAGAACAGCGGCAAGCGCTACGCGCTCTGCACCATGTGTGTGGGCGTGGGTCAGGGTATTGCCACGCTTATCGAACGTGTATAAGAGGATAAACCAGCCATGGCAGTTGCAATTGTTTTTCACTAACACCCAGGCGGCGATCCGATCAGCAATGTGGATTCATAGAGTATTCGCTGATTAGGTTCGCGATGCAGGCATTATCGCCAGGGTTAAAAACTGTCTGCGCGGGTTTTAGAGGTGTTTTAAAGAAACCGGCGCACGGCAGATTATTGCATTTGGAACAGCTGCATGAATGCTGGGCCGCGATGGCTTTATCGACAAGTTTGCTGACAGGCAAAGAATATTTTGAGTAAGGCTAATAGATTAGTTAACACACAAAAAAAGCACCCGTAGGTGCTTGATTTGCTTGATAAGGTGGTGGAGGCGGCGGGAATTGAACCCGCGTCCGCCGACACTCGCCCATTGGCTCTACATGCTTAGATTTCGTCTTTTGCTTTAACGCGACTGGCTCCGACGATCAGGATCCAGCGACGCGAGTCTTCTGAAGTTTAACGATTGGCGAGAAGACACCACCAACCGCGGTCCTATCATTTTTAGCTCGTATCTCCTCAGTGATGAATAGGCACATCACCTTGGAGCCGGACAAGAAGCTAGCAGTGTTTAAGCTGCCAGCGCGCCCTGAGCGTAGTTTTCGTCGTTTGCGACTATTATTCGTGATGTTGGATTTACGAGATACATCACGCTCTCGGCATGCACCGCAGGGTTTGTCATCAGCGTCGAGACCATGTCGCCCCCTTAACTTCAGCCAATTATCATAACGCGATTAACGCTTTTTGACCAGTCATGCTTTGTTGTGTTCACGCATGATACGTCCTTTCTGGCGATTCCAGTCGCGATCTTTCTCGGTAGCGCGTTTGTCATGCAGTTTTTTGCCGGTCACCAGAGCCAGTTCGCATTTTACCAGGTTGCGTTTCCAGTACAGCTTCAAAGGTACGCAGGTGTGGCCTTTATCCTGGGTTTTTGAAAAAATCCTGGCAATTTCCTTGCGGTGCAGCAGCAATTTACGTGTTCGCGTCGGGTCGGCCAATTCGTGCGTGCTGGCGGTATTGAGAGGCGTGATATGGCTGCCTAGCAGCCACGCCTCTCCGTTGCGCACAAGAATATAGGTGTCGGTTAGCTGTGCCTTGCCAGCGCGCATGCTTTTGACTTCCCATCCAGCCAGTGCCAGTCCCGCCTCGAAGGTTTCGTCGATATGATATTCAAAACGTGCCTTCTTGTTCTGGGCGATGACGCTGCTACCGGGGCCTTTTTGCGTTTTCCCTTTCTTTGTGGCCATGAAACCTCGTCATTGATCTGTTAGTTGCCTCTTCGCTTGGCAGAGAGGCGTGATACCATTTATGTACTACGATTATTGCCTATGATACGCCTTGGGCACTGTGAAGTCAGCGGAGAGGTCAATGCCAACCGTGAATCGTTCCGCTTTAGTGCGGCACACACCTCAGAAAATGTTTGATCTGGTCAACGATTTTGAACGTTATCCGGAGTTTTTGCCCGGATGTCGTCACGCTCGCTTGGTGGAGAGTGATGATAAGCACCTGATTGGTGAAATGACGTTGGGTCGTGCTGGTATCGAGCAAACCATAACAACGCGAAATGACCTTTTTACGCCTGAGCGGATTGAAATGTCACTTGTCAAAGGACCTTTCAAGCATCTCAGGGGGCGCTGGTCGTTCACTCCGATGGGAGCAGATGCCTGCAAGGTCAGCCTGGAAATGGAGTTTGAGTTTTCCAGTCGTCTGTTGGGTATGGCATTCGGGAAGCTATTTCAGCAAATTGCCGGGCAACTGGTAGATTCATTCACCAAACGGGCAGATCAACTGTATGGCCGATGAAACGCCCAGCCTGATACATGTTGAAGTGGCATTTGCTTTGCCATCCAAACAGCGCATTGTGGCGCTTGAGGTTCCTCTAGGGACAACTGCCGTTGATGCCGTGCAGCTGGCGGATCTGTCATCGCTTTTCCCTGAAGTGGAGAGGGAGGTTTTCGAGCAGGCACCGCTTGGTATCTTTGGAAAAGCCTTGAAATCACCCGCACGGCATCACCTATCTGACGGTGAGCGAGTGGAAGTGTATCGTCCGCTGGAAATTGACCCAAAGGCAGCGCGCCTTGCCCGGGCGCAAAAGCAACAACAGCAGTAAATGCTGTTGTTGCTGTGTTTAGTGTTGCCTTCACAGCACTGTTATTGCTCCGGCGTATCCACGCCAAGGTTCAGCGGTTGTGCCTGAAAGTCGTCTGAGCCTTCACTGGCTGGGCCAAGCTCTGTATCACCTTCCAGAGGAAGCGCGCTGTCTAATTCGCCTTCCGTTTGGATGTCGGCAAGGCGCCCCTGACGGTCAAATGTCAGGGTGGCACGGCGCGTTTCGATATCACCATAAGCCTTATCCAGTTGGAAAACATAGTCCCATTCGCGGGCATCGAAGGGAGCTTCGAGTAATGGGCGCCCCATTATCGAGACAACCTGCTGTTGTGACATACCTGTCTGTAACTGGCTGACCATCGTCTGGTTGACCAGATTGCCCTGTGGGATGTCGCGTTTATAAACACAGCCACCCATCAGGGCAACAGCGGCGGAGAGTGCGATAATTCGAGTTAATTTTTGCATTTGATCCTGTTCTTCACTATCGTGGTTTTGGTCGATGATAACCGACCTAACCTGTAACTGCGAAGAGCAACCATGGCCGATCAAAACCATGAACTGCGTAAAGCAGGGTTGAAAGTGACCTTGCCACGCGTAAAGATTCTGCAAATCCTTGAAAATGCTACGGGTCAGCATCATTTGAGCGCTGAAGAAGTGTACAAGACACTTATTGATGCGGGCGAAGATGTTGGGCTGGCAACTGTTTACCGAGTGCTCACGCAGTTTGAGTCAGCAGGGCTTGTCATCCGCCATAACTTTGATGGTGGGCACGCTGTTTTTGAACTCACCCAGGAAGACCATCATGATCATATGGTGTGCCTTGATAGTGGTGAAATCATTGAATTTGTTGATGAAATCATAGAGCGTCGGCAGCAGGAAATCGCTGAAGAGCATGGCTACGAACTGGTGGATCATGCATTGGTTTTGTATGTCCGGCCCAAAGGCTCGAAGGCAGTTCGCCCAGATAACAGTGTTCTCCCCAAGCATGGAATGAACAAACGTTAACAGCGACTATTTTCTTTTTGAACGCCCTCCAAATGCCGATTTTGCCTTTTTGCAAATCGGCATTTCTGTTGTTATGGACGGTATTCTGCAACGGTGGCCCATAAAGCATCGACGATGGGGTTGTTCAGGCGCCGGTTCAGCACACACAGCCCCACATCATAGTGTGGGAGTTCGGGTTTGACGTTCAAAATACGCACCCTATCTGCCAGTGGGCTGTTATCCAATACTATTTTGGGTACTACCCCGATACCAAACCCCAGGCCGACCATGCTGACAATGGCTTCATGGCCAGAGACCTGTGCATAGATGCGTGGCGCAACACCGATGGCCTTGAACCAGGTGTTGGCATATTCCCGGGAAAGTCCTGATTCTGAAAGAATCATGGGAACCTGTTCCCATTGAGCTGCCGTTGAGCTTTCTGGCCGGAGTGGTAGCCATTCATGTGTCTGCGTAGGGGCAATGAATAGCAGCGGTGAGCGGGTGAGCGATTTAAACGCCAGCGCGCCCGGCGGAATTCTCGGGCGTGGTGTAATGGCCATGTCATCAATCCCTTCCAATACCCGTGACATTGCCTCGGCAGGGTCGCCGGTATGCAGTTTTAGTTCAATGCCGGGGTGGCGGGTGCGCACATCGCTCAATAATTCGTATAAAAAGCTATAGCTGGCCGTCACGGAGCAGTAAATGCTGATGTCGCCGCTGAGTTGCTCCATCGTGGCGGCCAAAGTGCGTTTCTGGGTTTCCCACTGTTCCAGCGTTTCCTTGGCGTAGTACTGAAAGGCCAGGCCTTGAGGAGTCAGTGTGACGTGGCGGTTGTCTCGTTCAAACAGGGTGGTTCCCAGTTCTGCTTCTATTTGTTGAATGGAACGGCTCAATGTTGATGGGCTAACGTGACACAACTCACTGGCGCGGCCAAAGTGAAGCGTCTCCGCCAAAGTCACCATATGTTTTAACAAGCGAAAATCCATTGGGCACCTGATGGTGTATTTCATTTTTAGAAATAGTGTGTTGCAAATATAGCGTTTTACGCAACAGGTGGGCTGGCGTAAAGTGAATACATCGCAATACCTAGTGCCGCGTAAGACGGCGCAGGTAGTCATCAACGCTGGAAAGCAATTTCTTGATTAACCCAACATCTGGAGCTCCTCATGCACGTTTATTACGATAAAGATTGTGATCTGTCCCTTATCCAGGCTAAGAAAGTCACCATTGTCGGTTATGGTTCACAAGGTCACGCCCACGCTAACAACCTGAAAGAATCAGGTGTTGATGTCACAGTAGCTCTGCGTGCAGGTTCTTCCTCTGCATCCAAAGCAGAAGCCGCTGGCCTGAAAGTGGCAAGCGTGCCGGAAGCGTGCAAAACCGCTGACGTAGTGATGATCCTGGCGCCAGATGAAAACCAGAAAGCCATTTATGAGCAGGAAGTTGAGCCTAACCTGAAAGAAGGTGCAACGCTGGCTTTCGCCCATGGTTTCAATATTCATTACAACCAGATTGAGCCACGTAAAGACCTGGATGTCATCATGATTGCGCCGAAAGCGCCGGGTCATACCGTGCGTTCAGAGTTCGTTAAGGGCGGTGGTATTCCTGATCTGATCGCCATTCATCAGGATGCCTCTGGTAATGCCAAAGAGCTTGCTCTTTCTTACGCGGCAGGCGTTGGCGGTGGCCGCAGCGGTATCATTGAAACCACTTTCAAGGACGAAACCGAAACAGACCTGTTCGGTGAGCAGGCGGTCCTGTGTGGTGGCGCCGTTGAGCTGGTGAAAGCAGGCTTTGAGACACTGACAGAAGCTGGCTATGCACCAGAAATGGCTTACTTCGAGTGCCTGCACGAGCTTAAGCTGATTGTTGACCTGATGTATGAAGGCGGCATCGCCAACATGAACTACTCCATCTCCAACAATGCGGAATATGGCGAATATGTGACGGGGCCTGAGATTATTAATGATGAGTCTCGTGCCGCCATGCGCAATGCACTGAAGCGTATTCAGACGGGCGAATATGCGAAAATGTTCATCAATGAAGGTAACAGCAACTATCCTTCCATGACGGCGCGTCGTCGCTTGAATGCAGAGCATGACATTGAGCAGGTCGGTGCCAAGCTGCGCGGCATGATGCCGTGGATTGCTGCTAATCAGCTGGTCGATAAGTCCAAAAACTAGTCTTAGCTCAATAACACCACTGATGGTGGATAAGCTTGAATCTCGGGGTGCGCTTTGTCGCACCCCGATTCATTTGTAGGTCTGCGCTGTAATTATCTGGTTAGGTGACGCTCACCGTGTAGAATGACACTTATACTATTAGTGTTTCTTCAGATGGATGTTTTATATGACTCAGGATGCTCGTGATCAAGCTGATACAAAGGCAGCGTCTACTGGTGAGGCGCAAGGAGAGCGCACAAGGAATGAGGATATTGCCGCAACGTTTCTGCGGGAAACGGAGGTCATTGAAGAATCTGAGCAGGATGGCAAGAAAGTTCGTCGTAAAGGTATCTATTTACTGCCTAACCTGTTTACTACCTCGGCGCTATTTTCGGGTTTCTTCGCGGTTATTGCGGGCATCAATGGAGACTTTACCTCTGCGGCAGTCGCCATCTTCATTGCGATGGTGCTTGATGGGCTGGATGGGCGTGTTGCACGTATGACCAACACGCAAAGCGCTTTCGGGGCTGAATACGATAGTCTTTCCGATATGCTGTCGTTTGGGGTGGCGCCAGCTTTGGTAGCGTTTACCTGGATTCTTCAGGATATTGGCAAGACAGGCTGGGTCGTGGCGTTTCTTTACGTGGCGTGTGCCGCTCTCCGTCTGGCGCGCTTTAATGTCCAGATCGGTAGTGTTGACAAGAAGTGGTTTATTGGCCTGCCAAGCCCCTCGGCAGCTGCTTTAGTGGCCGCCAGCGTGTGGACCTTCCATAGTTTTGATGCAGATGCGCTGGGCTTTAAGCTGCTGATGCTGTTTGTGGTCGCTGCGGCTGGCGTGCTGATGGTGAGTAATATTCGCTACTACAGCTTCAAGGACCTGGATTTTAAAAAGCCGGTGCCTTTTGTGGTGTTGTTGGCAGTAGTGCTAGGTTTTGTGATGATCTCGGTTGAGCCGTCTGTCATGCTGCTACTGTTGTTCGGTGCTTACGTTGGTTCTGGCCCTGTGCTGGCGGTTATGCGCAAGATGTCACCTGACAGCTGATGTTTTTTGCACTATTGTTCAAATAGCCCTTGCATCCCCGCCGGTAAATCCGTAGAGTACGCATCCGCTGCCGGGGACGCACAGCGTTACTAGCGGTGATTGAAGGTGAAAACCTTCGGTTTGTCAGAGGGTTAGAGAAAACGTCGACGAGAAGTTGCCGCGCCTAATTTCCTCGCTGAAATCGATCGAAATACGGTATCGAAATCAGCAGTTGACAAGCACACAGGAATGCGTAGAATATGCCTTCCTCGCTGAGGCAAGTCATTCAGGTCACCGAATGACAAGGGTTAATAACCGTCTCGCGAACAGCTCTTTAAAAATTTGATCAGGTAATTCATGTGGGCGCTTGCCGATGAGGGTGATAAATCACCAACTATCAAGGCAAGCGGTCATGAGAACGACAGTTTATAAACGTAAGTTTTTAAACAATAGTTGAATGAATTCGTTTGAACCTTGAGCCAAGTTTGATGCGCTTTTGTTACCTTCGGGTGACGAGTAAGCATCACAATGATTTTAAACTGAAGAGTTTGATCATGGCTCAGATTGAACGCTGGCGGCAGGCCTAACACATGCAAGTCGAGCGGTAACAGGGGTAGCTTGCTACCCGCTGACGAGCGGCGGACGGGTGAGTAATGCATAGGAATTTACCCGATAGTGGGGGATAACCTGGGGAAACCCAGGCTAATACCGCATACGTCCTACGGGAGAAAGGGGGCTTCGGCTCCCGCTATCGGATGAGCCTATGCCGGATTAGCTGGTTGGTGAGGTAATGGCTCACCAAGGCGACGATCCGTAGCTGGTCTGAGAGGATGATCAGCCACATCGGGACTGAGACACGGCCCGAACTCCTACGGGAGGCAGCAGTGGGGAATATTGGACAATGGGCGCAAGCCTGATCCAGCCATGCCGCGTGTGTGAAGAAGGCCCTCGGGTTGTAAAGCACTTTCAGCGAGGAAGAACGCCTGGCGGTTAATACCCGCCAGGAAAGACATCACTCGCAGAAGAAGCACCGGCTAACTCCGTGCCAGCAGCCGCGGTAATACGGAGGGTGCAAGCGTTAATCGGAATTACTGGGCGTAAAGCGCGCGTAGGTGGCTTGATAAGCCGGTTGTGAAAGCCCCGGGCTCAACCTGGGAACGGCATCCGGAACTGTCAGGCTAGAGTGCAGGAGAGGAAGGTAGAATTCCCGGTGTAGCGGTGAAATGCGTAGAGATCGGGAGGAATACCAGTGGCGAAGGCGGCCTTCTGGACTGACACTGACACTGAGGTGCGAAAGCGTGGGTAGCAAACAGGATTAGATACCCTGGTAGTCCACGCCGTAAACGATGTCGACCAGCCGTTGGGTGCCTAGCGCACTTTGTGGCGAAGTTAACGCGATAAGTCGACCGCCTGGGGAGTACGGCCGCAAGGTTAAAACTCAAATGAATTGACGGGGGCCCGCACAAGCGGTGGAGCATGTGGTTTAATTCGATGCAACGCGAAGAACCTTACCTACTCTTGACATCCTGCGAACTGGTGAGAGATCACTGGGTGCCTTCGGGAACGCAGAGACAGGTGCTGCATGGCTGTCGTCAGCTCGTGTTGTGAAATGTTGGGTTAAGTCCCGTAACGAGCGCAACCCTTGTCCTTATTTGCCAGCACGTAATGGTGGGAACTCTAAGGAGACTGCCGGTGACAAACCGGAGGAAGGTGGGGACGACGTCAAGTCATCATGGCCCTTACGAGTAGGGCTACACACGTGCTACAATGGCCGGTACAAAGGGCGGCGAACTCGCGAGAGTCAGCGAATCCCTTAAAGCCGGTCTCAGTCCGGATCGGAGTCTGCAACTCGACTCCGTGAAGTCGGAATCGCTAGTAATCGTGAATCAGAATGTCACGGTGAATACGTTCCCGGGCCTTGTACACACCGCCCGTCACACCATGGGAGTGGACTGCACCAGAAGTGGTTAGCCTAACGCAAGAGGGCGATCACCACGGTGTGGTTCATGACTGGGGTGAAGTCGTAACAAGGTAGCCGTAGGGGAACCTGCGGCTGGATCACCTCCTTAAACGATGCATCATCCCTCGCGGTAAGCGCTCACAATGAATTAC
The DNA here is from genome assembly GCA_041875495.1 of Halomonas sp. CH40. NCBI lineage: Bacteria > Pseudomonadati > Pseudomonadota > Gammaproteobacteria > Oceanospirillales > Halomonadaceae > Halomonas > Halomonas sp. CH40. The sequence continues at coordinate 3,209,275 of CP112982.1, read as the reverse complement.
CTGATCAGATAAACGCTGACATTGCGCAGTGATAAACGAACACACGCCTCTGGCAACAGATGCGCTTGGAAGAAAACGTCTTCCTTATCGGTTCTTTTATCACTGCGCATAGCAGTCGCTCTTTAACAAGATATATCAAGCTGATAAACCTTTTGAAAGGTCAGTGATTCATCACGTTTTACGTGGTGAGACCCTGCCTGAAAAAAGGTGTACGTAGTAAATTGTTGTGTGATACGTCTCAAGCGTATCCGGCAATCGTTATCATTGCGCGACCAGACTCCTTCGGGTTATAGGGTCAAGCAATGAAGCGCACACGGTGGATGCCTAGGCAGCCAGAGGCGATGAAAGACGTGGAAGCCTGCGATAAGGCTCGGCGAGGTGGCAAACAACCTGTGACCCGGGCATTTCTGAATGGGGAAACCCACTCATCACAAGATGAGTATCTTACGCTGAATACATAGGCGTAAGAGGCGAACCAGGGGAACTGAAACATCTAAGTACCCTGAGGAAAAGAAATCAACCGAGATTCCCCTAGTAGCGGCGAGCGAACGGGGACCAGCCCTTAAGCATGTGACTGATTAGGCGAATGCGCTGGGAAGCGCGGCCATAGTGGGTGATAGCCCCGTAGTCGAAAATCTGATCATGTGAAATCGAGTAGGTCGGGGCACGAGAAACCTTGACTGAAGACGGGGGGACCATCCTCCAAGGCTAAATACTCCTGGCTGACCGATAGTGAACCAGTACCGTGAGGGAAAGGCGAAAAGAACCCCGGAGAGGGGAGTGAAATAGACCCTGAAACCGTGTGCGTACAAGCAGTCGGAGCGGACTTGTTCCGTGACGGCGTACCTTTTGTATAATGGGTCAGCGACTTATATTCTGTGGCGAGGTTAACCGATTAGGGGAGCCGTAGCGAAAGCGAGTCTTAACTGGGCGATGCAGTCGCAGGATATAGACCCGAAACCGAGCGATCTATCCATGAGCAGGGTGAAGATTGAGTAACATCAATTGGAGGCCCGAACCAGGATCTGTTGAAAAAGATTTGGATGACTTGTGGATCGGAGTGAAAGGCTAATCAAGCTCGGAGATAGCTGGTTCTCCTCGAAAGCTATTTAGGTAGCGCCTCATGTAGCACCACCGGGGGTAGAGCACTGTTTCGGCTAGGGGGTCATCCCGACTTACCAACCCGAGGCAAACTCCGAATACCGGTGAGTGACGCGTGGGAGACACACAGCGGGTGCTAACGTCCGTTGTGAAAAGGGAAACAACCCAGACCGTCAGCTAAGGTCCCGAAATCCTGATTAAGTGGGAAACGATGTGGGAAGGCTCAGACAGCTAGGAGGTTGGCTTAGAAGCAGCCATCCTTTAAAGAAAGCGTAATAGCTCACTAGTCGAGTCGGCCTGCGCGGAAGATGTAACGGGGCTAAATCAGGTACCGAAGCTACGGGTTCATCCTCTGGATGAGCGGTAGAGGAGCGTCGTGTAAGCCAATGAAGGGGAATTGAGAAGTTCGCTGGAGGTATCACGAGTGCGAATGCTGACATGAGTAACGATAAAGGGCGTGAAAAACGCCCTCGCCGGAAGACCAAGGGTTTCTGTTCGACGCTAATCGGAGCAGAGTGAGTCGGCCCCTAAGGCGAGGCCGAAAGGCGTAGTCGATGGGAAACGGGTCAATATTCCCGTACCGGACATGATTGCGATGGGGGGACGGAGAAGGCTAGGTGAGCCAGGCGTTGGTTGTCCTGGTGAAAGCAAGTAGGCCGAGTGCTCAGGTAAATCCGGGCGCTTAAAGCCGAGATGCGAAACGAACTGACCACGGTCAGGAAGTCACTGATGCCACGCTTCCAGGAAAAGCCTCTAAGCTTCAGATCATGTGCGACCGTACCCCAAACCGACACAGGTGGTCAGGGTGAGAATCCCAAGGCGCTTGAGAGAACTCGGGTGAAGGAACTAGGCAAAATGGTGCCGTAACTTCGGGAGAAGGCACGCCGGCGTAGGGTGACGAGACTTGCTCTCCAAGCCCGAACCGGTCGAAGATACCAGGTGGCTGCAACTGTTTAGTAAAAACACAGCACTCTGCCAAGTCGCAAGACGACGTATAGGGTGTGACGCCTGCCCGGTGCCGGAAGGTTAAGTGATGGTGTTATCCTCGGAGAAGCTCTTGATCGAAGCCCCGGTAAACGGCGGCCGTAACTATAACGGTCCTAAGGTAGCGAAATTCCTTGTCGGGTAAGTTCCGACCTGCACGAATGGCGTAATGATGGCCACGCTGTCTCCACCCGAGACTCAGTGAAATTGAAATCGCCGTGAAGATGCGGTGTACCCGCGGCTAGACGGAAAGACCCCGTGAACCTTTACTATAGCTTCACACTGGACGCTGATGTTGCCTGTGTAGGATAGCTGGGAGGCTTTGAACCTCGGACGCCAGTTCGAGCGGAGCCACCCTTGAAATACCAGCCTGGCATCATTGGCGTTCTCACTCAGGTCCGTTATCCGGATCGAGGACAGTGTGTGGTGGGTAGTTTGACTGGGGCGGTCTCCTCCCAAAGCGTAACGGAGGAGCACGAAGGTACCCTCAGCACGGTCGGACATCGTGCAATGAGTGCAAGAGCATAAGGGTGCTTGACTGCGAGACAGACACGTCGAGCAGGTGCGAAAGCAGGTTCTAGTGATCCGGTGGTTCTGTATGGAAGGGCCATCGCTCAACGGATAAAAGGTACTCCGGGGATAACAGGCTGATACCGCCCAAGAGTTCACATCGACGGCGGTGTTTGGCACCTCGATGTCGGCTCATCACATCCTGGGGCTGAAGTCGGTCCCAAGGGTATGGCTGTTCGCCATTTAAAGTGGTACGCGAGCTGGGTTTAGAACGTCGTGAGACAGTTCGGTCCCTATCTGCCGTGGGCGTAGGATGTTTGAGAAGGGCTGCTCCTAGTACGAGAGGACCGGAGTGGACGCACCTCTGGTGTTCCGGTTGTCACGCCAGTGGCATTGCCGGGTAGCTAAGTGCGGACGGGATAACCGCTGAAAGCATCTAAGCGGGAAGCCCCCTTCAAGATGAGACATCCCTGAGGCCTAGAGCCTCCTGAAGGGCCCAGCGAGACCAGCTGGTTGATAGGCACGGTGTGGAAGCGCTGCAAGGCGTTGAGCTAACGTGTACTAATGGCCCGTGAGGCTTGACCCTATAACACCCAAGGGGTCTGAAGCTAGTGATAACGACGCGCGAAAGCGCACCGGATACGCAGAGACGATCACCGACATTACGCAGCGGCCATTGAACGCCGTTGAATCAGCTTGCTATATCACCTGTTACGCCTGACGACCATAGCGAGTGGGAACCACCTGATCCCTTGCCGAACTCAGCAGTGAAACCGCTTAGCGCCGATGGTAGTGTGGGGTCTCCCCATGCGAGAGTAGGTCATCGTCAGGCACCTATATAGAAACGTCCCATGCACACCGTGTACGGGGCGTTTTGCTGTGCGTGTGTTAAAAAAACCTTGCCCTCCGGCAGAGGGCTTTGCTTTTCTGTTCACGATTCACGATTCACGATTCACGATTCACGATTCACGATTCACGATTCACGATTCACGATTCACGATTCACGATTCACGATTCACGATTCACGATTCACGATTCACGATTCACGATTCACGATTCACGATTCACGATTCACAAAGCGTTTGCCCTCAAATGAGAATGCATGCACCTTTGGGGTGGAGTAATCATCTGGCTGCGCTTATGCTGGGTAAGCCATTTAACGTTATCTCATAAGGTGAATGCATGCGCATACAACGAGAAAAAAGCCTGCTGCTTATGGTCGACTTCCAGGCTGGGCTTTTGCCTGTCATTGAGGGCGGCTTTCAGGCCATTGAGGAAGCCAGTTGGCTTGGAGGCCTGGCTAACCTCCTGGGTGTTCCCGTCTGGTTAACCGAGCAGAATCCACAAAAGCTGGGCGGCAGCGCAGCCTCCCTGCTCGAGCGTCTTGATGATTACCAACTCTGGCAAAAAGTCCATTTCAGTGTCATGGAAGAGGGTAAATTCCGGGACGCCTTGGCTGCCTCAGGTAAAACACAAATTGTGCTTTGCGGCACTGAAGCACATATCTGCGTCATGCAGACAGGGCTGGGGTTACTGGAGGCCGGTTATGAAGTGCTCTGGCTGACAGAAGCAACGGCCAGCCGGCGCTGCACCGAGGCTGAACTGGCCCGCAAGCGGGCCTGTGCAAACGGTGCGCAGGCAGTAACGGCGGATATGGTGGCTTATGAGTGGCTGTACCGCTGTGATACGCCTGAGTTCAAACAGGCGCACCAGCAGTTTCTGAAACCACGCTCAGCGCGCCCGGTTCATTTCAATTAAGAAGATCGCAAGTCGAAAGTAATCAATCAATTAGGACGATCTGCTTCCCTGCGGATGAAAACAAGGGTGTCGCCTTGTGATGAAGCAGGGTCAAAGCGGTAGCCGTCTACATCAAACCCCTTAAGCGCCTCGGGCGTATTCAGCCGTTCACGGATGATCCAGGCACTCATCAAGCCGCGCGCCTTTTTGGCATAAAAGCTGATGATCTTGAACTGGCCGTTCTTCTCGTCTTTGAAAACCGGTGTGATGACTTGTGCATCCAGTGACTTTGTATCGACTGCCTTGAAGTATTCATTGGATGCCAGATTAACCAGCACCTTGGAACCGCTGTCAGCAATGGCCTGATTGACAGCCTGGGTCAGGGTTGGTTTCCAGTAGGCGTAAAGATCCTTACCGCTGGGATTGGCCAGCTTGGTGCCCATTTCCAGGCGGTAGGGCTGGATCAGATCCAGGGGGCGCAATAACCCGTAGAGCCCAGAAAGAATTCGCAGGTGTTGCTGAGCGAACTGATTGTCTTCTTTGTCAAAGGTATCTGCCTCAAGGCCAGTGTAGACATCACCCTGGAAAGCCTGTGCCGCTGGTTTGGCGTTATCCAGGCTGAAAGGCGGCTCCCACTGCGCGAAGCGGGCAGCATTAAGCCCTGCCAGTTTATCGCTGATCCCCATTAGATCGCTGAGCTGTTGGGGGGAATAGTCGCGCAGGATATCGATCAACGTCTGGCTATGGTCAAGAAAGTCGGGCTGAGTCACCTGATCTGTCGTGGCCGGTGTTTCAAAGTCGAGAGTTTTGGCAGGTGAAATTACGCTGAGCATGACGTCTTCCTGTGTCTGGTTTTCCTGTGGTGAATTTGAGGGTCTGGCAGCCTGGCAAACCACAGGGCCAAACCGTATATGGCATTATATCAAGCCCTGCCAGGCGGCAGGGCTATCGGGCTAATAGCCAGTTTGACGCAGTTGCTGAAGAAGACGCGCTTGAAGCTGAAGCATTCCATAGGCAGTCTTTGCGTCAGCTTAAGGGCAAGGGTTAGGCATCTGATGGTGAATAGCGTCAATCGCATCGAGTACTTCATCATCAAGTTTCAGGCTTTCACTGGCCAGGTTGCTTTCAAGCTGCTCCATGGTGGTAGCGCCAATAATATTGCTGGTCAGAAAACTGCGTGTATTGACGAAGGCCAGTGCCATCTGTGCCGGGTCCAGCCCATGCTTGTGAGCAAGGCTGACATAGGCCTGAGTGGCTGATTCGGCTTCAGATGAGGTGTAGCGGCTGAAGCGCTCAAACAGCGTCAGACGGGCTTCTGGAGGGCGATTATTATTCAGGTATTTACCAGAAAGCACGCCAAAACCCAGCGGTGAATAGGCCAACAGGCCAACATCCTCGCGGTGGGCAATCTCGGCCAGTCCGACCTCAAATGTGCGGTTGAGCAGGTTGTAAGGGTTTTGCACTGAGGCGACCCTGGGTAAGTCGAGACGATCAGCCAGCTCAAGGCACTTCATCACTCCCCAGGGAGTGTCGTTGGATAAACCGACCGCGCGAATTTTTCCCGCCTCCACCAGTTCTTTCAACGCGCTCAGGGTTTCTTCCAGCGGTGTGGCGTTGTCATCTTCCTGGTGTGTGTAGCCCAGCTTGCCGAAAAAATTGGTTTTACGTTCGGGCCAATGGAGCTGGTAGAGGTCAATATAGTCCGTGTTCAGGCGTGCCAGGTTGTCATCTATGGCCTGGTGAATGTGCTCACGCGTCAGCCGCGGGCCACCACGAATGTGGCCAAGCCCAGGCCCAGTCACCTTGCTGGCGATAATCACATCATCACGAGCGCCGCGCTGCTTGAGCCAGCTGCCTATGTAGCGCTCTGTCAGACCCTGGGTGTCGGCCTTGGGAGGAACCGGGTACATCTCGGCAGTATCAATAAAGTTGATGCCAAAGGCGACAGCACGGTCAAGCTGTTCATGTGCCTGCGCTTCTGTGTTCTGTTCACCATAGGTCATGGTACCCAGGCACAAGCGGCTGACGTCCATTCCCGTTCTGCCAAGAGGGCGTGTCTGCATGCGATTCTCCTTGCGATGAAAGATGAATTCATTCACGCCATAAGGCGTAATAGTCTGTTTATTCTGCCATGCTGAGTGATGCGTCCCTCCGCATGGTAACGAGGCGCCGACAAGGCGGCAAATACTGGGGTTGAGTCCTTGCGCTGGCAGGCGTATGCTTGCCAGCCCTTACCGGTACAGGCCGGTTTTTATCTCGTCAGGTTGCTCGCTGTTCGATTGATTGGCATCCTTACTTAAGTAAACCCAACAGGCAAGGTGGTCTGCCATGCCACAGGCATCATCTTTGTTCACACGGCTTGAATATCAGGTTGCTGACCGGCTGTTTCATTCTCGCTGGTTACTGCCACATTCACCGCGCACCCAGCGTTTGACACTGCGTTTATTGAAGCGCTGTGCCGAAGCCGGGCACCCGGATGCGCTGTCAGTCTACGGCCATATGCTATTTCACCGTAGCTTGTCGCCACAGGATAAGGCGCGTGGCGCACGCTATATTGTCGAGGCGGCGCATGCGGGGGATCTCAAAGCCCAATATCAGGTAGCGCAGATTTATGAGAACGGTTGCGCGCAGTATCCACGACGTGATGAATACGCCGTGACCTGGTATGCCCGAGCGGCTGAAGCGGGCCACTACCTGGCAGCAGAGCGTCTGGCGCGTGCTTACAAGCAGGGTCAACTTGGCCTGGCTGTTGATCACGCGCTGGCTGCCTCCTGGCAGGCAATGGCTGATCGGCTCGTCAACCATCGTCCGTCAGAACTGGCTTCCTGAAAATAGCCAAGCGGCTTTTATGTAACGGTTTTACGCGTAGGTGAGGAAATCTGTGTCCGAGACGCTACCGACATTATTGGATATAGAAGCGTCCGGATTCGGGCGCGGCAGTTATCCTATCGAAGTGGGCATTGCCCGCACGGATGGAAGCTGCTGCGCGTTTCTTATCCAGCCTCTGGATGAGTGGACTCATTGGGACCCCAAAGCTGAACTGTTGCACGGTATTTCACGCCAACGACTGCAGCGCGAGGGTTATCCTGTGCGCCAGGTGGCGTTATGGATCAACGACGAATTGCGTACCTTGGGCAAGGCCTATAGCGATAGCTGGGGCTACGACAATACCTGGCTGTCACTATTGTTTCATCATGCGGGGATTATTCCCGGCTTCAGGTTGGAAGCCTTGCGCATACTGCTGAGTGAAGAACAGTTGGCGGTATGGAATGACACCAAGGAAGCCATCATTGCCGAGCAAGGCATTCAGCGCCATCGGGCCGGGGATGATGCCCGGCTGTTGCAGTTGACCTTTGAGCGTACCCGACGCCTGACTGAAGGCCGCGCTTCATAACGAGCTTCGCCTGTTCGCCTGTATGCGATTCAAAACTGTGCTTCAACGGCGTCGAGCAAGTCTGAAGGCGTTTCGGCATCAAGCAGCATGTCGCGGGTCACGGTGGCGAGAAAACCCTGTTCGACCGTGTTGTCGAGAAAGCCCAGTAGCGGCGTATAGAAGTCATTGATGTTAAGCAGCCCGATCGGCTTGTCATGCAGCCCCAGATAACCCCAGGTCCAGATCTCAAACAGTTCCTCAAAGGTCCCGATACCACCAGGCAAGGCAATAAACCCATCGGCTTGGGCCGCCATGGTGGCTTTACGTTCATGCATATCACTCACGCGGATCAGTTCAGTCAGGCCGAAATGCGCCTGCTCGCGTTCAACCAGATGATCCGGCATCACGCCTACCGCCTGGCCACCCGCTTCCAGCGTGGCATTAGCAAGCTCGCCCATCAGGCCAATCCTGGCGCCACCGTACACCAGGGTGTGGCCACGCTGTGCCAGTTGTTGGCCTAGCTCGATCGCGGCTGCCTTGTAGTCGGGGTGCGTACCTGCGCGTGAGCCAAGATAAACACAGATGCGTGACATAGGGGTTTCCTTTTTTGAGAGGCTTTACTCAACATAGCGATCAATCTGATGAACAGTATCCATCCATTGGCCGATGACATTATGGCTGCCGAGGTGATGCGCATACTGGGTGTGCAGGCAACGTACCTGATCCCAGTTGGTAATCCCGCCGACACCACGCTCTGTTAGCACTGTCTGGTAACCACGTTGATCAACGTCCGCTTTCTGAGCCGGGGTCATGTATTCCCAGCGCTCGGCGACGTAATCGCGGTGGCTCTGATGATAGGCTGCCAGGAACTCGGCATCCTCCTGAAGCTGCTGCTCAAGCTGCTTGATGATACCGGCGGCTTCAAGATGGGAAATGGCCACTTTCAGACGTTCCGAGCAGAGCCAGTAAAGCGTCGGGAAAGGTTTACCATCAACAATCGGTGCCATACGTAGAACCAGGGGCGTGCCTGCCCCGTCAGTGGCGGCCACGGCCTCGATGCCGCGAGGCGCGCGCCCAAGCTGCCGGGCAATAATGTCAAGTTCATGCTGGCTGGGAGCATGATGGGTGCGGATGATCATGGCGTGTCAGTAAAGCTCCTGGAGGTGCGGTCAGGGGTCGTCTCGAACAAACTTGTTTGACTGGCCCACAGCGCGGAAAAAGCATCGGTTCAGCTGCTCTGGCGTGGCGACATAGCGCCAGGTGCGCTCGCAATATTCGGCGCCGCGGGCAATCAGGGCCTCATAGAGGCGGTTGAACGGCGCATCGTAATCGTAAGGGTCTGCGCCGGACAAGCGGATATGTGGATAATCGGCAAAGCGCTCAACAAAATAGCGCTCAAGATCGGCTTCAACGGCGCTGTGTTGCGCCTTGTTGTCGGGGTCTATCCACAGGTTATAGCGGATTGCCATAGGGCTACTCTCGGTTGGCGCCCGACGATGGAAGCACCTACTCCGGAGCATCCTGGAGATGAGATTCCAGAATCTGGCGAAGCTGGCCTTCGATCGGGACGGCTTTTTTAGCCTGATGATCGTATTGTAACAATACTGTGTGGCCCAGGTTGGCCAGTTTTCCATGTTGGCGCGCTTCCTGGGTCACCGTAAAGGAGCTATTGCCTAAACGGGTCAAATAAGTGCGAATTTCAATATCGTGGCCGTAAAAAAGCTCAGCGCGATAGTCGACTTCCATGCGCGCCATCATCAAACGCCATTTGTGCGTGTCCAGGTCCGGCGTGAATAGCTTGAACAAGTCGTTGCGAGCCAGTTCAAACCAGGCAGGCAAACGCGTGTTGTTGATATGGCCGAGAGCATCGGTATCGTAAAATGCCGGTTCAATGATGCGTGTAAACATGGTGTTTCCTTATGATTATGAAAGATAGCAGAGGCCTTTAGCGCCTGGCTAATCATTCACCCAAGCAAACGCTTGGTCAAGTCGTTGAGCGTCGCGCGGCCCACCATTGCTGGCAGCGCATCCAACCGACCAGCCATAGCGTGGCGACGATAAAGCCAGCCAGCGTCCCTGCCGCCAGCCCCCAGGAGGCATACGTCAATGACACACACAGGGTATAGCTGAGCAGCGCCCCCAACCCCATTGGATAATGCTTGATCACTGTTGACGCCGGGGCAGCACCGTAACCGGCATGCAGAATGACCAGGAAGGGCAGCATGGTGACAGGAAATGCCGCCAGGGTGCCGGCCCAGGCAGCGGGCACCCAGTGGGCAAGGGCAGTAATCACAAAAATCATCAGCGTGGCCAGGGCTGCCCGTAACCCCAGAGCCGACCACGACAGCGTGCCACTGGCATTGACCCGGGTTTCCGGCACCCGCCGGTAGAGCCAGGTAAACACGCCAATGGCCACCAGGGTGACCAGGGTTCCAGTGAGGCGGGTAAACTCAAAATGCGACAGCAACCAGCCGACGGCCACCCAGGCGCTCAAGCCACCCAGAGAGCCCATCAACACCCCTTTGATGCCGTCCGTACGGCCACCACACACCAGGTAACCACCTCCCAGCGCCAGTGTTGCAGTAAAACCTGCCAGGGTATGAATGGCGCTTTGTGTCGCAAAGCCGGGAGAAATTTCCAGACCGATGAAAAACAGCGCCAGCGCCGTACCCAGCGGGTACCCAGCCAATAAACCGGCAACCCGCGGGCTAACGCGTACGGCGACCAACCCTAACCCAAGTACTAAACCTATTGATGCCAGCAACTTGCCCAGTTGCCAGATCAGGGGAACATCTGCCATCTTTTATCCTTGTTGATTTATGCTCATGAGGACAGCTGGCATGCCGACCTCCACTGCCCACCCGTTATCACCGCCGCCCATGCCTGAATGCTGTGAATTATGCGGGCGGGCGGAATCCTTGACCAAGCATCACCTGATACCCAGGGCGCTGCACAATAAGCCCCGCTACCGTAAGCGCTATTCACGCGAGGAGCGGCTGACCGCCATTGCCTGGCTGTGCCGTCCCTGCCACAAGCACATTCATCGGCTTTACAGTGAACGCGAACTGGCTGAACGCCTTAACACCGTTACAGCACTAGGTAATGATGCGGCGATCGCCGCCTTTGTCACATGGTTGGCCAGTAAGCCGGTCGGCTTCAAACCCAAAGCACAGCGGCGCAGGCGTTAGCTGTTGTCACACCAGGCGTAGCCCCTGCTGATCCTGCCAGGCAGCCTGAAGCGCTTGTTGTAAAGGTTCCTGAAGGTGTTCAGGCAATGCCTGGAAAGCTTCCTGTGCGCTATCGAACGAGCGGTTGCGCAACCAGCAATAGGCCCAGGCGCAGGCCTCAGCCTCACTTTGCGGCCGTGGCCGAGCAGGCATCTGGTTAAGCAGAAACACGGCCGTACGGGGAGCCCAGAGCGGAATATCTTCACCGCTGGCGGCCTGGCACCAGGCTTCTAATGTAGCCCCATCAGGTGTTTCATCGGGCGCGCCCACCTTGGCAACTCGGGCTGTTTCGGCGAGTATCAAAGCCAAGCGAGTATTGTCCGCCTGGCCAAGAGCGAGCCATTGGCGCAACAAGGCAGGAATGCCAGCCCGCACCTGCGCGTAAAAGTCGCGCTGCGGGGCATCGCTGGAAGGTCTGTTCTTTGGTTGATTGTCATCTTGCATCATGCTGATGAAGTACCCTGTAAAGTGTCAAAAGTAATGGAAATGATTTTTAATTAATACGTTGTAACGACAAATGCTGTTAACCACAAGGACAACGGATGATGTTCGATTTTGCCACGCCCCTTGAACGACGCCACCCAGCCGGTGGATGGCGCTCCCAGAAATGGCACCGCTATGGCGAAGATGTACTGCCGTTATGGGTCGCTGACATGGACTTTACGGCGCCGCCTGCGGTGATGGATGCGCTGAAACGACGTGTTGAGCATGGCGTTTACGGTTACGGGCAGGTACCGGACAGCCTCAAGCAAACGCTGTGTGAATGGAGTGCTACCCACTACGACTGGCCGATACAGCCGGAGTGGCAACAGTGGCTTCCAGGGGTGGTGCCTGCCCTGCATCTGGCAAGTCTGGCGTTGACCAAACCCGGCGATGGCGTGTTGACCATCACACCTATCTACCCACCTTTTCTGGCGGTGGCCGAGCGCACTGGCAGAGTAACACAGCAGGCAGCCATGGCGCCGCCAAGCGAAGAAGGTGGCGAGTGGCGGCTCGACCTGGAGGCGCTGGAAGCCGCGATTACCCCCAAAACGCGCCTGCTGCTGTGGTGCCAGCCGCATAATCCCACAGGGCGTATCTGGCGCCATGAAGAGCTGGCAAGATTGGCCGCGCTGGTCGAGCGCCACAATCTATACGTGGTGTCCGATGAGCTGCACTGCGACCTCCTGCTTGACGAGGGTGCCAGGCATCAACCGCTGGCGGCGGCGTTTCCCGCGCTTGCGGATCGCATTATCACCCTGTGGGCGCCTTCCAAGACGTTCAATCTGGCCGGGCTGACCGCCGCCTGTGCTGTGATACCTGACCCTGACCTGAGGGCGCGTTTTGCCCAGGCAACCAAGGGGCTGCTGCCAGATGGCAACGTGATGGGCCTGGCCGCTGCTGAAGCCGCTTATCGCGATGCGGAACCCTGGCGTCAGGCGTTGCTTGATGTCTTGCGTGGTCATCGTCAGATGATCAGCGATTATGTCGCTCACTGGCCTGGCGTCCATTTCAATCCTCCCCGGTCCACCTACCTTGCCTGGTTGGATATGCGCGATGCAGGCCTGGGAGATGACCCTCAGCAAGCCCTGTTGGCGCAGGCAAAAGTCGCGCTGTCCAACGGCGCTGATTTTGGCCAGCCCGGCTTTGTGCGGCTGAACTTTGGCACCACTGCCGCCCAGCTTGAAGAGGCCCTCAAGCGGATGGATCAAGCCTTAAGACGGTGAATGAAGGAAGCGTGTCAGCTTAGAATCATCCAGACACAGGCAGCCGTGAGCGCGCCCATGGTGATATTAAAGCGTCGCCAGGCGCGCTCTGTACGGATTTTCTGGCCGATAAAGCTGCCAAATGCCGCCCACAAGGCGCAGCAGGGCAGCGCCACCAGTTCGGCAAACCCCACCAGCAACAGGGCATTGGCCAAGGCGTTACCGTCAGACGGCAGAAAGCCTGCAATCAGTGCCAGCCCCATCACCCACGCCTTGGGGTTGGCAAACTGAAACAGGGCCGCCTGCCAGAAGGTCAGCGGGCGGCGAGTCACGTCAGTATTCAGATCGGGTGGCGGTGCGGTGGCAATCTTCCAGGCCAGATAAAGCAGATAGGCGCTGCCGATCCAACGCAGTGCCAGTTGCAGGCTCGGATAGCGTTCAAACAATACCCCCAAGCCCATGGCGATGCCGGCAAACAGCAGAAAACAGCCACCCACAATGCCCAGCAAGTGTGGCAGCGTGCGCTGAAAACCAAAGTTAGCCCCTGAGGCGGTCAGCATCAGATTGTTGGGGCCAGGTGTCAGCGTCATTGACATCATATAAAGAGCGGCAGGGCCGAGAATTACCCACTGGCTGGTCATTTTGTATCCATACAATTTTGTGTTTAAGGGCTTTAATTGCTAACTTTTTAAAGCATGATAGGCTTTAAATTGACGTCAAAGGTTTTATTGTCACCATGACAATTTGGGTGCCTGAAATAGATGCATACACTGGGTCGCGTTATCGTGCCATTGCCGCAGCGATTGGTGATGCGATCAATGCCGGTAGCTTGCAGCCAGGAGAAAAATTGCCACCGCAGCGGCGCCTGGCGGATGCGCTAGGCGTGACGATCGGCACGGTTACGCGGGGATATGCGGAAGCTGAGCGAAACGGCTGGGTAACGGCAAGAGTGGGCAGCGGTACCTATGTGAGTGGGTGCCAGGATGCGGCGGCATTTCAAATGCCCCATGTGGAAACATCCGGCGATACACAGCACATTGATTTAAGCCTGAGCTTGCCGCCCCCGCACCCTTTACGCCAGCAGGGGTTGGCTGCCGCGCTTGCAAGTATTGGCCAGTCTCCAGAAGCCCTGAGCAAAGGGGTTAACTACCAGCCAGCGCAAGGGAGCGCTGTGCAGCGTCAGGTTTTCAGTGCATGGCTGGAAACGTTGGGGTTTGCTCTTGAGGCTGATGAGTTATTGATTACCCAAGGCGGCCAGCATGGCTTACAGCTGAGTCTGCAAGCCTTGCTGCGCCCTGGTGAGCTGGTCGCTGCAGATACACTGACCTACCCAGGGTTGATGAGTGCTGCACGGCAATCGCATCTCAAACTGGTTGGCATCCCTTTTGATGATCAGGGGATGAACGCTGAGGCGCTCAGGGCTCAGTGCGAACGTCAGCCGCCAAGGATGGTGTACCTCACTCCCGAGCAGAATAACCCGACCGGCGCAGTGCTCAGCGCTGAGCGGCGTGATGCCATTGTGGCGCTTGCGCGGAAATATGACTTCTGGCTGTTGGAAGATGGCGTTCAGTATCTACCCGTTGAGCAGCGTTTAGCGCCACTTTACTGCCTTGCTCCTGAGCGTACCCTGTTTGTGTTTAGCACAGCTAAAGTGTTGGCGGGCGGCTTGCGAATCGGCGTGCTGCGAGCACCGCCTGTTTTGTTGGAGCGTCTAACCCAGACGCTGCGTGCCCAGAGCTGGATGGTGCCGCCCTTATTGGTCGATGTGGCCTGCCATTGGGTGAACATGGCCTCTGCGCGGGAAGTGATGGATTGGCAAAGCCAAGAGCTGCAGTCACGCCAGATAATGGCGGCTGAAATGTTGGCAGGCTTTACCCTGCAAGCCAGAGAGGGCGGCAGTAATTTATGGTTAATTCTTCCAGAGGGCTTTCGTGCGGTGGCTTTCAGTGAGCAGTTGAAAGCGCGGGGGGTGCTGGTTACCAGCGCCGAACCTTTCTGTGTGGGCAGTGCGCCAGCCCCGCAGGCGATTCGTCTATGTCTCGGAGCGGCTCAGGATCAGGACACCCTAGGCCGCGCCTTGCAGATAGTGCTTGAATGCCTACAGGCGGGGCCGCTTGCCAGCCCCACCCTGTAATACCTTGATAAGTGCAGCGCTCTCAGTAGAGCAGGGCAAACAGCTTGCGCCGGTAGGTTACGGTGAGCGGGTGCTCGGCACCCAGGGCGTCGAAGACCTGAAGCAGGGTCTTGCGCGCGGCATCATCGCCGTAGCTGCGGTCGCTTTTCATCAGGGCCAGCAGGCCTTCCAGGCCCTGCTCGTAGTCGCCGTCGGCTACCTGGCGTAAGGCGCGCTGGAATTGAGCTTCACTGTCGTTACGTTCTCCCAGGGCCGCCACTTCCTGATGGGAAAGCGCCTGTTCGGCAAATTCAATGCTGGCGCGCACACCGCGAGCGGGGGCGGCATCGCGCTCTTCCGGTGGCAGGTTGTCCAGCACGCTGCGGGCGTCATCGCCGCGGCCTTCTGCCACCAGCGCCTTGGCCAGCCCCACCTGGTAGGCGTAATGCTCGGGGTACTGTGAGGTCAACGTCTGATAATGTTCGCGAGCGGTGGCGGCATCACCTGCTTTCAGGGCTTCTTCTGCCAGCTCTTCAGGGCTTGCCGGTGCGTCTTCAGGGGCCTGGAAATAACGGCCCAGCCATTCGCGCACGTCTTTTTCCGGTAACGCCCCCTGGAAGCTGTCGACTAGGCCGCCCTGGCTGACCAGTTTGACATCCGGCACCGAACGTACGCCCAGCTGGCCAGCAATCTCCGGGTTGGCATCTGCATCAAGCTTGGCAAGAATGAAGGCACCTGCGTATTCGACGGCCAGTTTTTCAAGCACTGGCATCAGGGTTTTGCAGGGTTCGCTCGCGGGCGACCAGCTGTCGAGCAGAATCGGCACCTGCATGGAGGCTTCCAGCACCTGCTGAATATTACTGGCATCCAGATCAATGATGACGTCTTCACGGCGGGGCGCTGGCCCTGAGGTGGCGGCTGAGGGCGCGTCTGCCGCCGCTGCTGTGGGCGATGGGTTGTTGGCCGTATCAGGGCTGATAGGGGCCGTTAAGGCTTCGCCGGTACGTGGATCAATAATTGACATGGTGTCACTCTAGGCAGAAAGAATTTAAGCATGATATGCAGGCAAGCGCGGCGGGATTCAAGTCGCCAAGTGAAAAATCACCTCGGGAGCTTACGTGAATAATCGTCAGGATGTGCATGATCAGGTGGTGGAATGCCCCGAGGCAATGCGTCGCGATGCGTTATGGTCGTTGGCCGCAGCCCAGGACAGCGCTGGCCAGCGAGCGTTGGCAGCCGCCATTCAGTCCTTTACGCAAACGCCTGCCCCGGATTGGAGCGGGCTTTTGTACTATGCGGCCAACTATCCAACAAAAGCGGTATGGGTGCAGCCTTTTCCAGGTGACATGGCCCAGCTGTGGCGACCTCAAGGAGAAGACGCCGAGGCTCAGGCGCTTCTGCAGGCGGCAAGAGAATGGGTGGAAACGCATAAAATTCGCCTTTGCCACTGTGTGGTCATGCCGAACAAGCCAGCACAAACGGCGCTTCTGTTAGCTGCGGGCATGCAGCGGGTGGCCCCTCTTCGCTACCTGAGCGCATCACTCAACAGCCGTGATGCGCGCGCATCGCAACTCACCTTGCGCCCCTGGGGCGAACTCGCCCCAACAGCGACGCAGTCGCTTATCGAACAGGTGCAGGTAGAGTCACTGGATAGCCCGCTGGTCTGCGAGGCGTTGGGGTCGGCGGAGCTGCTTCAGGGTTTCCATCGCCAGTCTCCAGAAGCGGATCGACACTGGTTTGCGGTCTACTCATCGCCACATGACCCGCAACCAATCGGCGTTCTGTTAATGGTGCCCCGTCAGGCGCAAGGCGTGGTGGAAGTGCTGTTGATGGGGTTGGTGCCGACTAGGCGAGGGCAGGGGCTGGGGCGTGAACTCTTGCAGGCCGCGTTTGATTATACGGCGCAAATAGGCGCGACGCGGCTGGCGCTCACCGTGGATGCCACCAATACCCCTGCCCGATGCTTGTATGAGAACGCCGGTTTTCACTGCTACCACAGCGAGGAAATCTATGCCTGGACCTATCCTCGCACAGGGTAACAATGTGGCTCCTGTGATAGGCATAAACGAGCGTTTAATTTATCCTGTCTCATTATATCCATAGACACCTTTGTTTTACGCGTTTATCAGGGAACCGTTATGCCCAAGTTAACTGCGCTGTTGCTCGCCTTGCTGCTGGCAGGATGCGGTGAGACCAGTACCGAAAGTGTTCAGCAAGAATCACCGCGCTGGGTGAAGACCGCCGAGCTTGCCCCTGTCGAGCAGCCAATGCTGATGCTCACGGGGGTGGTTCGCGCCCGTTATGAAACGCCCCAGGCTTTTCGGGTCAGCGGCCAGATTGCCACCCGGCATGTGGATGCTGGCCAAAACGTTAGCCAGGGCGATGTGCTGTTCACTCTGGACGACAGCGATTTGCAGGCGGCGCTGGCTGCCTCCCAGGCAGATCTGGCAGCGGCTGAAGCCTCGGTGGCGGTGAGTCAGGCCGATCTGGCGCGGGACCGTCAGCTATTGGAGCGTAACTTCCTCAGCCAGCAGGCATTCGAGCGGGCGGAGCTGGCCAGCCGTGAAGCGCTGACGCGGCGCGATGCTGCCCAGGCGCGTGTGGAGCAATCCCGCAACGCCCTGGACTACGCCACCCTGCGGGCCGAGGCCGACGGGCTCCTGATTGATGTGGCCGGTGAGCCTGGGCAAGTAGTGGCCACCGGTCAGGCAATTGCGACCCTGGCCCAGGAGGGGCGACGTGAAGTGGAAGTGGCGTTTCCCTCCCATGTACGCCCACCTGCTAATGGGGCGCTGTTGCTCGATGACCGCCAGATCAGCCTGTCACGCCGTGAAGTCGCCGGCGCTGCGGACCCGGCAAGCCGCACCTGGCGAGCCCGCTATCAGCTGGAGGAAGCCCTGTTCAGTGATTCCCTGGGGGAAGTCGTACAGACCCGTTTCCCCATGGACAGCCTGCCGGAAGGCGTTTTTCAAGTGACGGTCGCGGCTATCGATGAACGTGGTGATGGCCCCCAGCTATGGCAGGTGAGCGACGGCCAGGCGCAGCCTGTGGCGATTTCGATTGAACGTATGCAGCGCGACCGGGCCTGGGTGCGAGGTGAGCAGCTGCGTGAAGGGCTGGAAGTGATTGCGCTGGGTACCCACCTGCTGACGCCGGGAATGGACGTGCGCCCGCTGGCGCAGGAGGCGGCCGAGTGAGTTTCCCCAATCTCTCAGCGCTGGCGGTGCGTGAACGGGCGGTGACGCTGTTTTTCCTGATGATTGCCTTGCTGGCCGGACTTTACGCATTTGCCTCCATGGGGCGTGCTGAAGACCCGAACTTTACCGTGCGCGTCATGATGGTGTCGGTCGCCTGGCCGGGGGCGACGCCAGAGGAGTTGCAGGAAAGCGTGGTCGACCGGCTGGAAAAACGTATCCAGGAAGTCGAAGACCTGTATCGGATTGAAACCACCATTCGCCCAGGGCGGGCGGATATGCAGGTGGAGTTTGAGGATTACACGCCCAGCAGGGAAGTATCCGAACGCTTTTATCAGGTACGTCGGCGCATGCAGGATGAAGCGCCACAGCTGCCTGAAGGTGTGGTTGGGCCTTTGATCAACGAGGATTTTGGTGATGTTTATTTCTCACTGGTGGCGCTGACCGCGCCGGGAATGCCAATGCGCGACATGGTGCGCGAGGCCGAGGATATCCGTGATCGCCTGCAGCGTCTGGATGGCGTCAACAAGGCGCAGATACTTGGCGAGCGTGAAGAGCGCATGCATGTCGATTTTGACCTTGCCGCCTTGCAGAGCCTGGGTATTTCACCTCAGCAGGTATTTGCTGCCATAGAAGCACAGAACACTCTGCTACCGGCTGGACGGGTGGATACCCAGAGTGCGCGCCTTTATGTGCGCATTAACCATGATATGGCAAGCCCTGAAGCGCTGACGGAAGTGCCTATCCGGATTGGCGAGCGGCTGATCCGCCTGGGGGATATTGCCGAGGTATCGCGCGGTTATGAAGACCCGCCCAGCTATCTGGTACGCGCCTTTGGCGAAGATGCCTTACTGCTG
This sequence comes from Halomonas sp. CH40, assembly GCA_041875495.1. NCBI lineage: Bacteria > Pseudomonadati > Pseudomonadota > Gammaproteobacteria > Oceanospirillales > Halomonadaceae > Halomonas > Halomonas sp. CH40. The sequence continues at coordinate 3,190,494 of CP112982.1, read as the reverse complement.
GGTGTGGTGATGCAGGAGGGTGAAAACGGCCAGGCATTTGGTGAGCGTCTGAACGACTTCTGGCAGGAGGAACGCCAAGGTCTGCCACTGGGAATGTCGCTGCAGGTGATGACCAATCAGGCAGACGCCATCGATGGGGCGGTGAACCTTTTTCAGGTCAAGTTCCTGGTGGCTGTTGTTGTGGTGATGCTGGTCACCATGCTGGCGGTAGGCCTGCGTGCCGGTATTGTAGTGGGCATTGCCATTCCGATCACCCTGGCGCTGACCTTTGTGGTCATGAAGGCCATGGGGATCAACCTTGACCGTATTACTCTGGGGGCGCTGATTATCGCCCTGGGCCTGCTGGTGGACGATGCCATCATTGCCATCGAAATGATGATCGTCAAGATGGAGCAGGGCTGGGAACGTCTGGATGCCGCCTCTCATGCCTGGAAAGTCACCGCCGCGCCCATGCTGTTCGGCACCATGGTCACGGTGGCTGGCTTTGTGCCGATTGGCTTTGCCCAGTCCGGTGTGGGCGAATATGCCGGTAACATTTTCTGGGTGCTGGGTATTGCGCTGCTGATTTCCTGGCTGGTAGCGGTGGTGTTTACCCCCTATCTGGGGGTGAAAATCCTGCCTGAGCAGAAAACCCATCACAGCGAGGATGAAGCCTATCAGTCGGCGGGCTACCAGCGTCTGCGTGCCTTTATCAGCGGCTGTGTGCGCTTTCGCAAGAGCGTGGTAGCGGTGACGCTGGCGCTGCTGGTCGCGGCCATTGCCGGTATGGCTGGCCCGGTGGAGCAGCAGTTCTTCCCCAGTTCTGATCGCCCCGAAGTGCTGGTCAGCGTTTACCATCCCCAGGGCAGCAGTATCGAAGCCACCAATGCCACGACCCGGCGCCTGGAAGCCTTGATCAAGGATGCCGAAGGGGTGAAATCACTGTCTGCCTATGTAGGGGCCGGGGCGCCGCGCTTTTTTATCTCGGCTAACCCGGAACAGCCCAACCCTGCCTTTGCCAAGCTGATTGCCGTGGCGGAAGGTGTCGAATCCCGCGATGAGCTGATGGCCATGCTGCGTGAACGCATTGAAGACGGCGAGTTTCCTGAAGCGCGAGTGCGGGTGGAAGCCTTGCTGTACGGCCCGCCGGTGGATTGGCCGGTCAGCTTCCGGGTGCTGGGCGATGACCCGGATCAGCTTAGAGCCATTGGCCATCAGGTGCGTGAAGTGATCAAGGCGCATCCGGCGACTCGTGATCCGCATCTTGAGTGGGATGAGCGCGCGCCCACCCTACATCTGGATATCGACCGTAATCGGCTGCAGCTGATTGGCCTGACCCCGGACGATGTGGCCCGTCAGCTGCAGTTCCAGCTGGATGGGGTAACGATCACCCAGCTGCGCGACGGTATACGCTTGGTGCCCGCCCTTGGCCGCGGCGCTGCTCAGGATATTGATGATGTGCAAAGCCTGGAGGTGCTGACCAATGGTGGCCAGCGGGTTCCCTTGACGCAGCTGGGAGAACTGCGGGTGGCGTTTGAAGAACCGGTGATCAAGCGCTACAACCGTCAGCCGTTTGTGGCGATCAATGCCGATGTCGAGGGTGCTCAGCCCAATGACGTGACCCAGCAGGTCTGGGAGCAACTGGCCTCGCTGCGCGATGAATTGCCTTCAGGCTACCGCATTGATACCGGTGGCTCAGTGGAGCAGTCTGCCAAGGCTCAGGCCTCCATCCAGGTGCTGCAACCTTTGATGGTGGTGCTGATGCTGATATTCATCATGCTGCAGATGCGCTCTTTCGCGGGCACCTTTATTGTGGTGGCGACGGCGCCGCTGGGCCTGATTGGCGCGGTTGCCGCCATGCTGCTGTTCAACCAGCCGTTTGGCTTTGTGGCCACCCTGGGGCTGATTGGCCTGGCAGGCATCCTGATGCGTAACACCCTGATCTTGACCCAGCAGGTGGCAGATAACATCAAGGAAGGCATGCCGATGCGTCAGGCAGTGGTAGAGGCCGGTGTCCAACGTGCCCGGCCTGTGGTGCTAACGGCGCTGGCCGCCATTCTGGCCTTTATCCCGCTGACCATGGACAGTTTCTGGGGGCCGCTGGCCTATGTACTGATTGGTGGCGTCGCGGTGGGTACCCTGATCACCCTGCTGTTTGTGCCAGCGCTGTACGCCCTCTGGTATCGCATTGAGCAGCGCGGTTAACGGCTGGCCTGCAGGCAGCCGGTGAGCACCAGAAGCCCGGCCAATGGCAGCTGCCAGTTCAGCGGGGTGGCGCCGGTGACCACCAGCAAGGCGGCTGCCAGAATCGGCACCCCATAGGCCAGGCTGCCAATGGTTGCACTTGGGCCGCCGCGCAAAGCCTTGTCCCAGGCGACCATGGCAATGCCGAATGGTCCCAGGCCCAGTGCGATGCCGGCCCACAGGGCGCTGTCGCTGGGTACGCTCAGGCGTCCCTCCAGCGCCAGGGTTGCCAGTGCACTCAACAGGCTGGCAATCAACAGCAGGCGCGGCAGATAAGGGGTTAGTGTGATGGGCGACGCCTGCCCAACCCAGGAGTATAGCGCCCAGCAACACGCTGCCAGAAAGGCGAAGCCGTAGCCTTTCAGCGAGGCGTCATTAAAGGCCACGCCCTGTTCGGGAAGCATCAGCAGGGCGGCTCCCGCGAAAGCAATCATGGCGCCGCTCAGGCTGCGTAGTCTTATTCTGCCCAGCTGCGTCCATTGGCTGAGCAGCACAAACAGCACCGGCCAGGTGTAGGTAATCAGCGCTGCTTCCGAGGCCGGTGCCTGGCGCATACCTATAAAGTAGCTGCTTACCGCGCCCAGAATCAGCAAGGGGACGCCCAACCACAGGCTGAACCGCCACCCCAGGCTGTTGACTCTTTGTCCGTGGCTTTTGCCAAGTGGCAGGGTGGCCAGAGCTCCGGCCAGCAGGGTCAATGTGGTCAGGCTTAAGGGGGAGGCGCTGCGTGCCTGCTCGGCCAGCAGCGGTGCCGTGGCCCAGAGTGCAATGGCGACAACTGCCGCCAGGATACTGACAGGAAATACTCCGAACGTACGCGTCAGTTGCATAAAAGGCTCCTTACCTGAGAGATCTTGAAAGCGGCCCTGTTGGCCGCTGATGCAAGATACCCGCTAGCAACCCATCACAAAATCAATCATTATTGATATAAATCATCAAGAAATGTGATCCATGCGCGCACGCACTTTTGACCTCACCCTGCTACGTACCCTGGTGGCGATTGCTGACACCGGCAGCGTGACGGCGGCCTCCAAGCGCTTGGCGTTCAGCCAGTCGACGATCAGCATGCAATTGAAGCGTCTGGAAGCGCAGATGGAATTGCGTCTGCACGAACGTGAAGGGCGCCAGGTACGTTTTACCGCCGATGGCGAGCGCCTGCTGACCCATGCGCGGCGGCTGCTGGCGCTGAACGACGATGCCTGGCAGGACATGCAGGTACATCAGGTCAGTGGCGAGCTCAAGCTGGGAATTCCTGAGGACTACGCTTCGCTGCTGCCGTCGGTGTTTTCCTACTTCCACCAGCTTTACCCGGGGGTAGGGCTGGAGGTGATCTGTGGGGTCAGCGCTGATCTTGTTGAACGGGTGCGCAGTGGCGATCTGGATCTGGCGCTGGTCACCCGGCAACGCAATTCGCCGGGCGGGGAAGTGATCCGCCGTGAACCCCTGCTTTGGGCGGTCGGGCTGAGCTATCAACCCTTGTTGCGTGACCCTTTGCCGCTGGCGCTCTACACCCGTGGGGCGGATGTGTTCCGGGAAGTGGCCGAGCAGTCATTGCAGAGTGCTGGGCGACGTTGGCGAGTGGCCTATACCAGCCAATCGATGACCGGGCTGGCGCCGGTGGTGATGGCGGGCTTGGCGATTGTGGTGGTGACGCGTAGCATGCTGACGCCGATGCTCAAGCCGCTGGATGAAAGCAGCGGCTTGCCGGCGCTGCCGTCCATTGAACTTGCCTTGCACCGGGCGCCGCACCGCCCCTCAGAGCCTGCGCGGCGCCTGGCCGAGCTGATTCACGAACAGCTGGCCGATGGTGAGCCGTGAGCACCGTCAGGCGTTAACGCACTAGGGTCTGTAGCGCCTCAATCAGATAATCCATTTCGTCATCAGTGCCGATAGTGATCCGCAGGAAGTTGCTTAACCCTGCCTTGTTGAAATGGCGAACCAGAATACCGCGTTCACGCAGGCCAGCAAACAGCTGGGCGCCGTCGTGATCCGGGTGTTGCGCCAGCAGGAAGTTGGCCTGGGAGGGAAGCACCTCGAAGCCCAGGGTTTCCAGCTGATGGCGGGTGCGCTCGCGGGTGGTGATGACCTTCTCGCGGCAGGCGGCAAAGTGGTCGCTGTCCTGCAGGGCGGCGATGCCCACGGCGCTGGCCAGGCTATCGACCGGGTAGGAGTTGAAAGAGTCCTTGATGCGCTCCAGGCCTTCAATCAGTTCCGCTGAGCCCATCGCAAACCCCAGGCGCAGGCCAGCTAAGCTACGTGATTTGGAAAAGGTACTGGTGACCAGCAGGTTAGGATAGCGTTCAACCAGGGTGACGGCGCTTTGTGTGCCAAAGTCCACATAGGCTTCGTCAACCAGCACCACCCGGTCAGTGACTTTCTGAAGCAGGCTTTCCAGCGCATCCAGGCTGTGGGTGTGGCCAGTCGGGGCATTGGGGTTGGCGAAAATCACCCCGCTGCGTGGCTGCGGCTGGCTCAGAGCCTCCAGATCCACTTCCCATTCAGGGGTAAGCGGGTGTTGACGCAGTTCAATGCCATACAATTTGGCATATACAGGGTAAAAGCTATAAGTGATTGAGGGCGCATCCAGCGGTTCGCCGTGGCAGAAAAACGCCTGGAAAGCAAACGCCAGCACTTCATCGGAGCCGTTGCCAACAAACACCTGCTGGGGCTCAACCCCATAGCACCGGGCTAGTTCGCTGCGCAGGGCCAGCGAGGTCGGGTCCGGGTAAAGGCGCAGATGGTCGGAGGCGAATTCCCGCAATGTTTCGCCTACGCCTGGCGCGGGGGGGTAAGGGTTTTCGTTAGTGTTCAGCTTGATCACCCGCTCAGTCGGCTGCTCGCCGGGTATATAAGGGGTCAGCGACTGAACGGCGGGGCTCCACAGTTGGCTCATTAGTGTGTCCTGCTGGCATTAAATCGGTAACCTTCATGGTCGCTTGACGTCTTCTAAAGCGCAAGCATTGTTATGTTTTTGGGGTGGGCGTTGCACCTTGTAGCGGGTATGCTGTCATATGCGCTGAGTGATTTTTGATATCCAACTGCGTTCGCCCAGAGCGTGTGGATCAGATACAAGCATTGAAAACCAAGGAGAGAACCATGCCGCTTAAACATCTATTTGTCGGTACGGCCATGCTGGCCCTGCTTGCCGGCTGTGCGTCAGGGCCGACAGATCAAGGTACTGGAGGCTACGAGCCAACAGAAGCCAACTACCAGGGCTCTTTGCCGTGCCGCAACTGCGATGGTATTGCACTTGACGTCACGCTGATGGGAGACGAGTCGCAGGCACCGGAAGAGCGCACCTTCACGCTTAACGCCACCTATCGTAACCATCCCCAGAACCCACCGGCTGAAAACTATGCGGGTAACTGGGAAACCCTGACCGGCACGCCTTCCAACCCGGATGCTACCGTGTATGAGCTGACGCCAGACGGTGAAGGCCAGACCTATTACTTCCTGCGCATCGACCCACAGACCCTTGAGTTGATCGACCCGGAGCGCCGCCGTTTTGAAAACAGCGAGTTGCTGCGTCTTCAACGTCAGTAATCAGGCCGTCAGCGTGTGGTTGTAAGGCAGTCACAATAGTGACAAAAAAGGCGGCTTCGGCCGCCTTTCACGTGTTCTAGCCACTCATTCTAGTCACTTATTCTAGTCGCTCATTCTAGCTACATGGGGGCTATGACTGTTTTTGAGCGACGTTGTGAAACTGCAGGAGCAAGCCAGTGGCCAAAGCCAAAAGCGCCTTTGTATGCACCGAGTGTGGCGCTGAGTATCGTAAATGGCAGGGGCAGTGCAGCAGTTGCCAGGAGTGGAACACCCTGAGCGAAGTGCGCCTGGCGCCTGCCCGGCCAGGAGCTGCCAGCCCTTCTTCAAGCAGTGCCGGGCGGGGCGGCTATGCCGGCGCCTTGTCCAGGGATGTTGTCGACCTTGGCAGCGTTGATTTAAGTGAAGTGCCGCGCCTCAGCTCAACCTTCAGCGAGTTTGACCGAGTGCTGGGCGGCGGGCTGGTGCCAGGGTCAGCGGTCCTGCTGGGCGGGCATCCGGGGGCGGGTAAATCCACCCTACTGCTGCAGACTGCCTGCAAGCTGGCCCAGCAGCGCCGGGTCTTGTATGTCACCGGGGAAGAGTCGCTGTCCCAGGTGGCGATGCGCGCCCATCGGCTGCAGCTGCCCACCCAGGGGTTGAAGATGCTGGCCGAAACCAGCATCGAAACTATCCTGGCGGTTGCCGAGCGGGAAATGCCCGAAATCCTGATCATTGACTCCATCCAGACCATGCATCTGGAAGATATCAGCTCGGCCCCGGGCGGCGTGGCTCAGGTGCGTGAATCTGCGGCAGCGCTGACGCGTTTTGCCAAGCACAGCAATACGGTGCTGCTGCTGGTGGGGCACGTTACCAAGGATGGCAGCCTGGCGGGGCCCAAGGTGCTGGAGCACATGATTGACGCCTCCCTCTTGCTGGAAGGCGGTGCCGACTCGCGTTTTCGCACCCTGCGGGGGCAGAAGAACCGCTTTGGAGCCGTCAACGAGCTGGGCGTGTTCGCCATGCTGGAGCAGGGCCTCAAGGAAGTTAAAAACCCCAGTGCCATCTTCCTCTCCCGCCAGCAGGAGCAGGCGCCAGGCAGCCTGGTGATGGTGGTTTGGGAAGGCACCCGGCCGATTCTGGTGGAAGTGCAGGCATTGGTGGATGAATCCGCGCTGGGCAACCCGCGCCGGGTGGCCGTTGGGTTGGACCCTAACCGTCTGGCTATGCTGCTGGCGGTGCTTAACCGCCACGGCGGGCTGTTTACCGGCGATCAGGATGTGTTTCTCAATGTGGTGGGCGGCGTTAAGGTATTGGAAACCAGCGCGGATCTGGCCGTGCTGCTGGCGGTGGTATCCAGTCTGCAGAACCGCGCCCTGCCCCAGGAGTTGGTGGTGTTTGGTGAGGTGGGGCTATCCGGTGAAATACGCCCGGTGCCCAGCGGCCAGGAGCGGATCAGCGAAGCGGCCAAGCATGGTTTTACCCGTGCGATAGTGCCGCGCTCCAATGCGCCCAAAAAGGCACCGCAAGGCATGGAGGTGATTGCGGTTGATAAGCTCTCCGACGCGCTCGAAGCCCTGTAACCTTGGGGTGCAACAGGTTATCAGGCATTGGGCCTGAGGTAGACTGATAAAATATTTGGTAATGGAGGCAACGCCATGCATAACATTCGCTTGACGCAATACAGCCACGGGGCTGGCTGTGGCTGCAAGATCGCCCCTGATGTGCTGGATAGTATCCTCGCCAAGGCCGGGCCGCCTGCAGGCGGTGAACGTCTGATTGTGGGTAATCAGGGGCGTGAGGATGCCGCCGTCTATGATCTGGGCGATGGTCGCGGCATGATTGCCACCACTGATTTTTTCATGCCGATTGTTGATGACCCTTTTGATTTTGGCCGCATCGCGGCAACCAATGCGATCAGCGATGTGTTTGCCATGGGCGGCACGCCCGTGATGGCGCTGGGTATTCTCGGCTGGCCGCTGGATAAACTCTCGGCGGAGGTCGCCGGAGATGTGCTGGCAGGCGCTCAGGCGGTATGCCGCCAGCTGGGCGTGGCCCTGGCGGGTGGCCATTCGATTGATGCGCCAGAGCCTATTTTCGGCCTGGCAGTCAATGGCCTGGTGGCGCTGGATCAGCTCAAGCTCAACAGCGGCGCCAAGCCGGGAGATCTCCTTTACCTGACCAAGCCGATTGGTGTCGGCATGCTGACCACTGCCGAGAAGCGCGGCCTGGTGGAACAGGGCCATGAGGGCCTGGCGCGGGAAACCATGCTGGCTTCCAACCGCATCGGCGTTGATCTGGCCAAGGTGAGCGGTGTACATGCCATGACCGACGTGACCGGCTTTGGCCTGGCAGGCCACTTGGCCGAGCTGTGCGGTGCCAGTCAGGTGAGGGCGAAGATTGATTTTCGCAAGCTGCCACGTCTTGGCGAAGCAGAAGGCTATCGCCGTCAGGGGGCGATACCCGGTGGCACCCTGCGCAATCGTCAGGCGCTGGGCGATGCCTTGCCTGCCATGGATGAATCCCACTGGCAGTGGCTGTGCGACCCGCAGACCTCGGGAGGCTTGCTGGTGGCCGTTGACCCGGCCTGGCAGGATGACGTGGAGCGTATCGGCCGCCAGCATGGCCTGGCGTTAAAAGCGTTCGGTAGCCTGTCTGCCCAGGACGGGCCAGCGTTAATCGAGGTGATTGGGTGAGCTTGCCGACCATCTTGCCAACGCTAGAGGCGGATACCGCGCTGATCAGTGACGAGCGCCCGCTGATTGATGTACGCGCGCCGGTGGAGTTTGCCCAGGGTGCCTTGCCCGGGGCGGTCAATCTGCCCCTGATGAATGATGACGAGCGCCATCAGGTGGGTATCGCCTATAAGGAAGAGGGCCAGGCGGCGGCAATTGCGCTGGGCGAAACGCTGGTCAGCGGGGCAGTCAAGGCCGCGCGGGTTGATGCCTGGCGCAGCTACGTGGAACAGCATCCTGAGGCAGTACTCTACTGCTTTCGCGGTGGGCTACGTTCGCAGATTGCCCAGCAGTGGCTGGCTGAGGCCGGGGTGCTGCGCCCGCGTGTTGCCGGTGGCTGGAAAGCGCTGCGCCACCACTTGACCGCCCGTGTGGAGAGCGCTGCCCAGCAGCCCATGGTGATCATCAGCGGGTTAACCGGCTGCGCCAAAACCGTGCTGATCAACCAGTTGGAAGAAAGCGTGGATCTGGAAGCCATGGCCCGTCACAAGGGCTCTGCCTTTGGCCGCTCGCCTGAGCCACCGCCCGCGCAGATAGATTTTGAACATGCCCTGGCCAAGCGCCTGCTTGGCCTGCCAGGGCCTTTGGTCATTGAAGATGAATCGCGCCAGATTGGCAGCGTTAACGTGCCGCTGACTTTCTGGCAGGCCATGGAAAAGGCGCCGCGCATTCGCGTTGAAATGCCCCTGGACTGGCGCCTTGCCCAGTTGATTCAGGATTACATTATTGACCTGGAACAGGCCTATACCCAGCTTGTGGGGGCAGAAGAGGGCTGGCAGCGCATGCAGCAGCAGCTGGGTAATGCGCTGGTGCGCCTGAAAAAACGCCTGGGAGACGCGCGCCTCAAGCGCTTGCAGCGCATGCAGGCACTGGCCTTTGCCGCCCACGAGCAGGGCGACCGCCAGGCCCATGAAGCCTGGCTGGCGCCGCTGTTGACCGAATACTATGACCCCCTGTACCGCTACCATCTACAGCGCCAGCAGGAAGCTGGCGCCCTGGAATACCATGTAGGTGATTGGGAAAGCTGTCTGGCGGCTACCCGGCAATGGCTGACAGAGCAACAGACCCTAGGCCGGTGAGGCGCTGCGTAGCCACTGGGTCAGCACCCGGTCAAGCAAGGGCGCCAGATGGGTGAAACGCTTGGGCGTGGCAAAAATCTCCTCGTCGTCCTGCATGTAGTCGTTGCGTCCCGGCGGCGTTGGCGGGTATCCCATCAGGCTGGCCGCGCTGGATTGAGTGACCTCCAGATGGCATAACAGCCCCACCACTCGGCCAGCATCCCAGGCGAAGCCCTGCAGTGGTGCTGCCGGGCTTCCGCCCAGCGGCAGGGCATAATCCGGCAGGCTGAACACCTGGCGATGCCACATAAAGGCATCAAAATGCTCGGGCAGGTCAAAAGGGCTGTCGTCGGCCAGCGTGATCTTATGCCAGCCGGTTTCCGGGTAGGTGCCCGGCGCGCTGATAGCCCCTAGCACAAGGGCTATATAATGGGCGCCAAGGCCAATGCCCAGCAGGGGCTTCTGGCTATCGACCAGACGCTGGATCAGTTTGTCTTCTGCCTTGTACCAGGCAGGGGGCTCGTTAAGCAGAGTTTCTGGCCCATCAAGTACGATCAGCGCATCGCAGTCACTTGGGCGGGGCGCCAGCTCTCCGTCATACAGATGAAAGACCGTAAAGCTGTGCCCCATACTGGTCAACCAGTCGGTAATTCGTGCGGGGCAATGCGCCGGGCCGTGCTGTAGCAGATGAATATGCATGGTAATCTCCTCGCCGGCCAAAACGTAACAGGGTGCTGCCGTCGTGCGGCAGGGGTGAGACAATAGCGCATCGCGGGTGCGTCACCAACCCGGATAGTGGCAGCGTCGCATAAAAAACCTGTTGGAATAAATGCCTTTTTGGGCACCCGATACGTTAAAGTCAGGCGCTTTTTATCAGGTTCGTTTCCTCAAGCTCGTTTTCTCAGGATTGATTCATGGCTTCCAAATCCCCCGGTTTTTACCAGCAACTCCAGCAGCTGCCCTTATTTGCACAGCAGGCCTTTATGGCTGCACTGTGCGAACGGCTGATGCCGAACTATGCGCTGTATACGCAAACCACTGGGCAGGGCGATCTACACACCTTGCGCACGGTGCTTAACCTGGTCTGGGAGCAATTGAGCGTACGCGGCGCCTCGATTGACTTTGCCCGTCAGGCGGAAAAACTCGCTGAGTGTGAGCCGCCAGAAGGCGATGAAAGCTTTGGTGCCCGCCGGGCGCTGGATACGGTTGTCTCGGTGTCCTCGATTCTGGATACCCTGCAGGGGGAAGCGCCGGAAGCCGTGCTGGATGTCAGCCGCACCTCGCGGGCGGGCGTGCGCGCCTTTATTGAGCTGACCGAAGGTGAGGAGGACGCCCAGAAGCTGGCGCTGTTGATCCGCGACCATCCCCTGACGGAAGATGAAAACAACTTCCAGGATGCAGTGCTTGAAGCCGCCTCACAGCCGCTGGATGCCGGGGCGCTGAAGGCTCTGCGCCAGCTTGGGCGCAACGAAGGTATCAGTAATCTGGGGCTGTCACTGGAGGAGTGACGCCCCGACCTTCAATCTTCACACAACATTGTCTTCACAGACGCATTTCAATGCCGCGTTCTGCCATATAGCGCTTGGCTTCAGGAATGGTGTATTCGCCAAAGTGGAAGATGCTGGCGGCCAGTACCGCATCCGCGCCGCCCTTGATAACGCCATCGACCAGATGATCCAGGTTGCCTACGCCGCCTGAGGCAATCACCGGAACGCTGACCGCTTCGGCAATGGCATGGGTCACGCCCAGGTCAAAGCCGCTCTTGGTGCCATCGCGATCCATGCTGGTCAGCAGCAGCTCGCCAGCGCCGTATTCCACCATCTTTTTGGCCCATTCGACGGCATCCAGACCGGTAGGGCGGCGTCCACCATGGGTGAAGATCTCCCAGCGCGGCGTTTCGCCTTCCTTGGAGACCTGTTTGGCGTCAATCGCGACCACGATGCACTGGCTGCCAAAGCGTTCCGCCGCTTCACGCACAAATTCCGGGTTGGTCACGGCAGCGGTGTTGATGGAAACCTTGTCGGCTCCGGCATTGAGCATGGTGCGAATATCGTCGCAGCTACGAATGCCGCCGCCAACGGTCAGCGGAATAAACACCTCGCCGGCAATACGCTCGACCATCTCGACCGTGGTGTCGCGGTCCTCGTGGCTGGCGGTGATATCCAAAAAGGTGATTTCATCGGCACCCTGCTGGTTGTAGCGCTGGGCAATCTCTACCGGGTCACCGGCATCGCGGATGCCAATAAAGTTGACGCCCTTGACTACGCGCCCGCCATCGACGTCCAGGCAGGGGATAATACGCTTGGCAAGACTCATGCCTGGCCTCCTGTCAGCTGATCGCTCAATTGCTGGGCTTCGCTGACGTCCAGTCTGCCTTCATAGATGGCGCGGCCGGTAATGGCCCCCAGAATGCCGCTGTCAGCCACCTCGCAGAGTGCCTTGATGTCATCCAGGTTGGTAACGCCGCCGGAGGCAATCACCGGCAGGCCGCCCTCTCGGGCAAGGACGGCGGTGGCTTCGACGTTAACCCCCTGCATCATGCCGTCCCGGGCGATATCGGTGTAGACAATTGATGAGACGCCGTCATTGGCAAAGCGTTTGGCAAGCTCGGTGGCCTTCAGGGTGGAGACTTCCGCCCAGCCGTCAGTGGCGACATAGCCATCCTTGGCATCCAGGCCAACAATCACATGGCCGGGGAAGGCGTGGCACATCTCACCCACAAAATCGGGCTCCTTGACGGCCTTGGTGCCAATGATGACGTAGGAAACTCCAGCGGCCAGGTAGTGTTCGATGGTCTCTGCACTGCGGATGCCGCCGCCAATCTGAATAGGCAGGTCCGGGTAGGCGCGGGCGATGGCCGTCACTGCCTCACCGTTGACCGGCTTGCCTTCAAAGGCACCGTTAAGGTCGACCAGGTGCAGGCGACGGGCGCCGGCTTTCACCCAGCGGGCGGCCATGGCGACCGGGTCATCGCCGTAGGAGGTGGCGTCGTCCATGCGGCCTTGCTTGAGGCGTACACACTGGCCATCTTTCAGGTCGATAGCGGGAATAACTAACATGATAGTGTCCTTGTCAGCGCCGTCAGGAGGCGTTCAGGGTGTCCAGGTAACAAAATTTTCCAGCAGGCGCAGGCCTGCACGGGAGCTTTTTTCCGGGTGGAACTGCACCGCAAAGGTCGATTCACGGCCAATCGCCACGTGAGCCGTCGCCTTGCCGTATTGAGTGGTGCCAAACACTTCGGCGTCGTTGCTGGCGTCTACATAGAAGCTGTGGACGAAATAGAAGTGTTCCTGATTGTCGATACCCGCCCACAGTGGATGTTCATGATGCTGCTCAACCAGGTTCCAGCCCATGTGGGGCACTTTCAGGCGCTGATCGTGATCATCGCGCATATTGGCCGGAAAGCGGCGCACGTTGCCTTTGAAAACGCCCAGGCAGCCAATGCCGCCATTCTCTTCGCTGTGCTCCAGCAGCATCTGCTGGCCAACGCAGATGCCCAGCAGCGGCTTGGCCTGGCGCGTCAGGATATCTTCCACCAGCCCGCGCAGTTCGGTGCGTTCAAGCTCACCCACACAATCACGAATGGCGCCTTGCCCTGGCAGTACCAGGCGGGTGGCGCCGAGAATGCGCCGGGGATCACGGGTGATCACGACGTTTTCATGGGTGACGTGCTCCAGCGCCTTGGCCACGGAGTGCAGGTTGCCCATCCCGTAATCGATGACGGCAATTGTCATAAAACGCTCCTTATAAACACCCTTTGGTGGACGGCATCTGACCCGCCATACGCGGATCTTCGGACACGGCCATCCGCAGGGCGCGGCCAAAGGCCTTGAAAATGGTTTCTGCCTGATGATGGGCGTTAAACCCTTTGAGATTATCGATGTGCAGGGTCACGCGGGCGTGATTGACAAACCCCTGGAAGAACTCTGAGAACAGCTGAGTGTCCAATCGGCCAATCGTATCCCGGGTGAAATCGGCATTCATATAAAGCCCAGGGCGGCCGGAGAAATCGACCACTACCCGTGAAAGGGCCTCATCCAGCGGTACATAGGCATGGCCGTAACGGTAAATGCCACGCTTGTCGCCAATCGCCTCATGGAAGGCCTGGCCCAGGGTAATGCCAAGATCTTCCATTGTATGGTGGTCATCAATGTGCAGGTCGCCCTTGGCATTGATCTCCATGTCGATCATACCGTGACGGGCGACCTGATCCAGCATATGGTCTAGAAACGGGATGCCGGTTTCACAGTTCAGTTGCCCTTCGCCATCCAGATTGATGGTGACCTTGATCTGGGTTTCCTTGGTGTCACGGCTGACCGTGGCAGTACGCGCTGACATAACTTCTCCTGCGCCGAGGCGCATGTTGGGTGCTAGCCGCCGTTCCCTGTAGCGTTCGATATAAAGCGGCAACCAGCGGATAAATCGGGTAGAGCCAAAGGCAAAGCCGCTATTATAGTGAATCGGCCTGCCCATCCGCTACAATGCGTGTGATAACCAGCACTCACGATTGCCACAATAAAAGCAGCAAGATTGCCCAGGCCAAGAGGAACTCCAGCATGCCGGTGACACTACAGATCGTTGATCAAGCCAAATGGGAAGCCGATTCTCAGACCCAATTGGACTTGGTGCGCATCTATCATGACGCACCGCAGGAAAGGATGCCTGCTGAAACGGTTGAATCCTTTATTGATCAACACCTGAACGCGCAACACTGCTTTGGCTGCGCGCACTTCAATGACCGCCTGCTGGGAGCGGTGGCCATGGTAAAAGGGCCGGACGGTGCCTGGTGGCTTTCGGATCTGTGCGTTCGCAAGACAACGCGTCGGCGCGGGGTCGGCTCACGACTGATGGCACTATTGGCTGAGTGGTCAATGCGCCAGAATAGCATTTTACGCATTGAAACAACCACATTACCGATGGCTGACCGCATGCTGGTTTCCAAGCTGGGTTATCGGCAGGTGGATGCCTCGGCCAAGGCGCCTGGAGTGCCCGCTGGCATCGATTATGTCGAGCTTTCCCTGGCATCATCCCGTCAATAGTCACAACGGCTTGGGTTGGTTTTTTAACACTATGAGTTTTAGCACTGGAGCGATAACGATCGCTCTTGATCAAACCCAGAAGGGAACAGGGTAATGAAACAGCTACTTCGTATCTTACTTGCTGCGGTAGGGATTCTGGCCGTGGTGGCCGTGGCCGCTGTGGTTTATGTCACTACGTTTCTAGACCCGGAAGATTTCAAACCGCGGCTTACCGCCGTGGTGGAAGAACAGACCGGCCTGAACCTGGCGCTGGAGGGGCCATTAACCTGGTCTTTCTATCCGCGCATTGGCATGCGGGTCGAGAAAGCGCGTGCCTGGCTGCCAGAGCAGGATGAAGACAACGACCCTTTTGCAGCGGTCTCCAGCGCCGAAGTCAGTGTGGCGTTTGGCCTCTTGCTGCGCGGTGATATTGCTGTGGATGGTTTGACCATCAACGGCTTGCGTCTGAAACTTGAGCGTGATGAAGAAGGTGAAGGCAACTGGAATTCCCTGCTTGAGCGTCTATCCGAAGGCAGTGGAAAAGCCGAAACCGTGCTGGCGCCGGCCAGTGCCGGGCCGCATGCGGATGCCGGTAATCTCGCCGTGGTGCTCAATATTGCCAGCGTTGAAGTCAAAGAAGGTGACATTCATTATCGCGATGCTCAGGCAGGCCAATCCTGGCATGTTTACAAACTGAACGTCTCCGGCAGTAACGTCAATCCGGTGTCATCTTTCCCCATGAAGGCCATGTTTACCGTTGACCGTCACGACAGCCTGGATGCCGAGGCATTGGAGCGTACGCCCAATGCACAAAGTGAAGTTAACCTGGATACGCGCATCAAGCTGGCATTGGCAGAGCAGCAATTCAGCCTGGAAAACGTCAACCTCACCACCCGCAACCGCTTCGTGCCTGAAGGAGAAATCCAGCAGCTGAACCTGTCTGCGCCATTAATTGAAACTTGGCTGGCAGAGAAACGTCTGGCTGTTGAGCAAGGCGTGTTAGAAGCAACGCTGCGCAATGCCGAACATTGGGATGCTGGGCTTACCATGGCACTGAACTTTGGCCTCACCAGTGACTGGGAAGCGCAAACGGCGACTTTCAAGAAGTGGGAGCTAACCGGCCCGGATGGCCTGCGGATGCGTGGTCATCTCAATGTTGAACAACTGCTGGAAAGCCCCCGATATCAAGGTCAGGTGACGGCCTCGCCCTTCAACCTGCGGGCCTGGCTTGAACGCATCGGCACTGAAATGGATACCGAATTTGAAAGCGCGCTGCGTGACGTCGCATTGACCAGTCCTCTGGAAGGTGATCTGTCGCAGCTGGCGTTGACCAGCCTGTCGCTGGTCGTTGATGACACCACCTTCACCGGGGAGCTTTCCGCTGCCTTTGACGGTACCCGGCTGGAGTTTGATCTACAGGGCGATACGCTTGACCTTGACCGCTATCTACCGGCCTCTGTCGCTGCTCGGCCCGCAAGCGGTGGTCTGCTACGTCAGGCGTACGCACAAGAGCCAGCACTGCTGCCCCAGGCGTGGCTCAGTACCCTGGATATCGACGGTGCCTTACAGCTAGGCCGCTTTGAATGGATGGGCCTCACCTTTGAAGAACCGAAGATGCGCCTGGTAGGTGAAGAGGGCCTTCACCAGCTTCAAGGCCTGGAGGCAGGCTTCTATAGTGGGCAGCTGAGTGCCAGCGGTGAGCTGGACAGCCGCGAGTCTGATATGGGCTGGTCATTGACGCCGCAGGTGGAACAGGTGGATGTGGCGGCACTGCTGGAAGCATTGGGTAATGAAAGCGCACCCTTGCGCGGCCAGTTGGAAGTGGATGGCAACCTCACTAGCCGTGGCAATGCCTACGGCGAACTGGTTCGCAACCTGAACGGCGAGCTGACTACTTCACTGGCCAATGGCGCGATTCTGGATGTCAATGTATCACGTGAAATCTGCACCCTGGTGGCCGCTCTTGAGGGGGAGGAGACCAGCCGCGACTGGGCGGATGATTCACGCTTTGAACGGGCAGATGCCCGTTTGGTGATTAACAATGGCGTAGTGTCCAGCGATGACCTGCTGGTTACCCTGCCGGGCATTGATCTAAGTGGTGAAGGGCAGTTCGATCTGGGTTCCCAGCGTTTTGATACCCGTGCTACCGTGCGCCTGGTGAATACCGCCGATGCCGCCTGTGAAGTGAATCCTCGTCTTGAATCCCTGGCATTACCGGTGATGTGTGAAGGCCAGGTGAGCGATGAGCGCAGCGAATGGTGCCGCTTTGACCGTGAGACCTTCAAACAGAATCTGACGGACTTGCTACGCGATGAGCTGGAAAATCAGGTAGGTGAAGAAGTAGAGCAGCAGCTGGAAGGCTCTCTTGAGCAGCTCGATGAAAACCTGGGGGAAGGCACGACCCAGAAGCTGCGTGATGGCTTACGCAAACTGTTTGAATGAACCCGTCTGGCTGACAGGTACGGAGATGATCAATGACGCAGGGCGCGACCAAGTTGACGGATACACCCACGCCAAGGCTTGCGCCTGACGAGTTTCAGCGCCGACTGTTGACGTGGTTTGACCAGTTTGGGCGCCACGACCTGCCCTGGCAGTCGCCGCGCACAGCGTATCGGGTCTGGGTGTCGGAGATCATGCTCCAGCAAACTCAGGTCGCCACTGTGATTGATTACTTCGAACGCTTTATGGCGCGTTTCCCGACCCTTCAGTCGCTGGCAGAAGCCCCCCAGGACGATGTACTGCACTTATGGACAGGGCTTGGCTATTACGCCCGGGCGCGCAACCTGCACAAGGCGGCGCAGCAAGTAGCGGCTGACCATAATGCCCAACTGCCGGTGGACAGCCTGGAGGCACTTATGGCATTGCCGGGGATTGGCCGTTCAACCGCGGGGGCCATTATTGCCCAGAGCACTGGCAAGCGGGCGGTGATCCTTGACGGCAATGTCAAACGCTCGCTGACCCGGCTGCATGCCATAAGTGGCTGGCCTGGAAAGCCTGCGGTGGAACGCAAGCTGTGGGCACTGGCCGAGGTTTACACCCCGGAAGAGCGTGTGGCGGATTACACCCAGGCGATGATGGATTTTGGCGCGACCCTGTGTAAGCGCAGCCAGCCCGCCTGTTCGCAGTGCCCCTTCAATGATGTCTGCCTGGCGTTGGCGGAAGGCAATGTGCAAGGCTACCCGCAATCCAAACCCAAAAAAACGCTGCCCACTCGCCAAACCCTGATGCTGATTCTGGAAGATGCCCAAGGTCGCATCTGGTTGGAGCAACGGCCCCCCAGCGGTTTATGGGGTGGGTTATGGAGCCTGCCTCAGTTCGATAGCCAGGACGCCCTGAACGACTGGCTGGCAACCCACGTCAAGGAAGCCCGGCCGCAGGCGGCACAGCCCGCTTTTGTGCATACCTTCAGCCACTTCCGCCTGGAGATCACCCCCCAGCCAGTCGCGTGCCAGACGCTCAACGGTGTGCGCGAAAAGGGTCTCTGGTATGACCTTGCCGACCCACCGGCGCTGGGGCTGGCCGCGCCGGTCAAAAAGCTGCTGGCGCAAACGAAGGCGCAGAGAGAACCCTTTCAACTGGCGAACCTGCCTGGCTACGCGTAGGCTGGCCAGTCACTAAAAGCCATTTAAAGACACCTTCAGGAGTAACTATGAGCAACACTGTTTTCTGCCGCAAATACCAGCAAGAGCTTGAGGCATTGCCGTTTCCTCCTCTGCCGGGTAAACAGGGCCAGGAGATTCAGGCCACGGTATCCAAAAAAGCCTGGGAAGAATGGCAGGCCCTGCAGACGCGTCTGATCAATGAAAAACACCTCAACATGCTCGACCCGGATTCACGTGCTTACCTGATGACCCAGATGCAGCGCTTTTTCGACAACCAGAAAACTGACCAGGCCGAAGGGTATGTGCCGCCCAGCCAGGCATAGCGGTTTGGCTAGCCAGTTCTGTAAGACAACAAACATCTGGCGGGCGAAAAGAAAGTTTCACAAAGGTGTTGACGAAACCTGGAAGTTTTAGTTTAATACGCACCGTTGGCAGCGGCCAGATAGCTCAGTTGGTAGAGCAGGGGATTGAAAATCCCCGTGTCGGCGGTTCGATTCCGTCTCTGGCCACCACACTGCTGGGGTATCGCCAAGTGGTAAGGCACCGCTTTTTGGTAGCGGCATTCCCAGGTTCGAATCCTGGTACCCCAGCCATTGCTAACCTGTTTTCTATTATCGTGAGTCTCACGGTAATTTTAAAAAGCGCTTGATAAGCCGACATAGCTCAGTTGGTAGAGCAACTGACTTGTAATCAGTAGGTCCCGGGTTCGACTCCTGGTGTCGGCACCATTTAAAACTGGCAAAAATCAAAGCGTCACAGATTCTGAAAAAGCCGTCCCCTGGGGCGGCTTTTTTGTATGTGTCTATAAAGTCAGAGAGACGCGTCCTGAGCGGATTTGACAGTATGCTTTTGCACACTTGAGCGATAACAGGCCAAAGAGTTCAATATACGCAGGCAAAGATTGTGTCAGTTGTGTTTATGGATTATTTTCTATGAAAGCATAAATTATGATTTTTAGCATATAAAGGCCATAAAATGCATTTACGTCACTACTCACGCCGAGACTTAGCCTTTGAGATGATCAGTGCCTTACGTGGTAAGAGTCTCTTTGGTGATGAACATAATGGAATGTTCCTGGCTGCACCCAGGCGTACTGGGAAGACCACCTTTCTGAAAAGCGATCTAAAACCCGCTCTGGAAGATCAGGATATATTGGTCGTCTATGTGGATTTGTGGGCAGATCAACGCAGGGATCCCGCTGACCTGATTGCCATGGCTGTCACTGATGCCATGCATCATTACCAATCTCGGTTACAACAGCTTGCAGCGCGTATGGGCGTCACCTCTCTTGCTCTTGGCAGCTGGCTCGCCATCGATGTGGAAAACAACGCCTCTGATCATGCTCTGGCGACGTTGCCTGATGCTTTGCGTTTTCTTGGTGAGGCTGCGGAAAAACCTGTCGCATTGATTATCGATGAAGCCCAGCAGGCCCTTACGAGTGATGCAGGGTCAGCATTGATGGTGGCACTGAAATCCGCCAGGGATCAGCTCAATACACCCGATGATATTCGCCTCATGTTAATAATGTCCGGCTCTGACCGGGATAAACTTCTGCGTTTGGTGAATTCTCATTCGGCTCCGTTCTATGGTTCTCAAATCAGGAGTATGCCCTTGCTGGGAGCGGACTTTGTTGAACACCTGGTGGATATTATTGAAGACCAGCTACCCGAACTTTCTCCTGTGCACACAGGTATATTAATAGAGGCTTTTGTGGCTTTTGGGCATCGCCCTCAGTTTTTCATGTCTGCTTTAGGCACTGCTTTAAGTCCGATGGCTGACATTGAAGGGCGCTTTGAACAAGCAGTGCTTGAGACGGCTAAGGAGCAGCAGGAAACCGATCGTGCCGATATGGAAAGCCTCTATCTTGGGCTTCAACCTCTTCATCAAGCCATCCTGTGGCGTTTACTGGAAAACGGCGGCCGTTTTCGCCCTTACGACAGCGAAGCATTGCATTTTTATCGAGAAGTGACTGGTATTGAGAACATTACTCCTCAGAAAGTGCAGACGGCTTTGGAATCCATGAGGAAGCGAACACCCTCTCTTATATGGAAATCCACGCGAGGAGAGTACGCTGTGGAAGACGCAGGCATGAATCTCTGGTATCAGGCCCGAGTCAACGCCCAAGCCTGGCCACCGACAACAAGCTGTTAAATGCTTGCTTTACCTTGACCCCGTTCGTGATGATCCTTGGCCATTCACTACCCTTCAAGCCTGCATGGGCATTATTGTAGACATTTTTAAATAATTTATATATTTTAGTGGCTATAGCGATTGGCTAGAACAAACAAGCAACGAGCAGGAGAAACACTGTGGATAACAATGCCGTAGAGAGTGATGAGATCGAACGCGATGTGATGGAGTTTGACGTCGTGATTGTCGGCGCCGGGCCGTCCGGGCTTTCCGCCGCCTGCCGCCTGATGCAGCAGGCCAATGCCGCCGAGCAGGAGCTGACCGTCTGCGTGGTCGAAAAAGGCTCCGAAGTCGGCGCGCACATTCTCTCCGGCGCGGTGTTCGAACCGCGCGCCCTGGCTGAACTGTTCCCTGACTGGGAAGAGCGCGGCGCGCCCTTGACCACCCCCGCTATCCGCGATGAGGTCTACCTGCTCAAGGATGCCGAGAAAAGCCAGCAGATCCCCAACGCCCTGGTGCCCAAGAGCATGCATAACACCGGGGGCGATATGGCCCGCTACGTGATCAGCGCCGGTAACTTGTGCCGCTGGCTGGGCGAGCAGGCTGAGCAGCTGGGGGTGGAAATCTTCCCCGGCTTCGCTGCCCAGGATGTGATCATTGAAGATGGCAGTGTGCGCGGTATCCTGATCGGCGATATGGGCGTGGGCGCCGATGGTCAGCCCAAGGAAGGCCATATGCCGGGCATGGAGCTGCGCGCCAAATATACCCTGTTTGCCGAAGGCGCCCGCGGACATCTGGGCAAGCGCTTGATCAGCGAGTTTTCCCTGGATGCCGACCGCGACCCCCAGCATTACGGCATCGGCCTGAAAGAGCTGTGGGACGTGCCCGCCGAGCAGCACGAACCGGGTCTGGTGCTACACGGCTCCGGCTGGCCGCTGGATAAAAACACCCACGGTGGCTGGTTCCTCTACCACGCGGAAAACCAGCAGGTGGTGGTCGGGCTGATTATGGACCTGTCCTACCAGAACCCCTGGCTCTCGCCGTTTGACGAGTTCCAGCGCATGAAGCACCACCCGGTACTCAGCCAGCACCTTGAGGGCGGCAAACGGGTGGCCTACGGCGCCCGGGCGCTGACCAAGGGTGGCCTGAACTGCCTGCCGAAAATGACCTTTGCAGGTGGCCTGCTGATTGGCTGCGATGCGGGCACCCTGAACTTTGCCAAGATCAAGGGCCTGCACACGGCGATGAAATCCGGCCTGGTGGCGGCGGAAAGCGTCTTTGAAGCCCTTCAGGCGGGCGATGAAGGCGGCCAGGACCTGACCACCTTCACCGAGAAGTGGGAAGCCAGCTGGGCTTATGAAGAACTCAAGGCCAGCGCCAGCTTTGGCCCGGCCATTCACAAATACGGCACGGTGGCAGGAGGTGCCTATAACTTTGCCAACCAGCTGCTGGGCAACAAGCTGCCCAACCTGCACGACACCACCACCGACCACGGTGCGCTGAAGCCAGCGGCGGAGTTCGAGAAAATCGACTATCCCAAGCCGGACGGCAAGCTGTCATTTGACAAGTCGACCTCGGTGTTTCTGTCCAACACCAACCACGAGGAAGACCAACCCTGCCACCTGCAGTTAAGCGACCCGGAACTGCCGATTCGCGATAACCTGCCCACCTACGCCGAGCCCGCCCAGCGCTACTGCCCGGCAGGGGTCTACGAAGTGGTGGAAGACGACGCTGGCAACCCGCGTTTCCAGATCAACTTCCAGAACTGCGTGCACTGCAAAACCTGTGATATCAAGGACCCGGCCCAGAACATTACCTGGGTGGCCCCGGAAGGCGGCGGCGGGCCCAACTATCCTAATATGTAAGAACGGGCCCAATATGTAAGAACGGTTCCAATAGGTAGTAGCAAAAATGCCGGCCGAACAGGCAGCAAAAAGCCCCTCAATGAGGGGCTTTTTTGATACCAGATCAAACAATGCTCTTCTTCAGAACAGCAGGCCGGGCAGCCACAGGGCGATTTCCGGGAAGATGACAATCAATGCCAGCCCAAAAATCTGCAGCGCCACATAGGGCAATGCCGAGCGGTAGATATCCACAATGGTGATTGATTTGGGCGCCACCGAGCGCATATAGAAGAGGTTATACCCGAAGGGCGGTGTGAGGTAGGCCGACTGCATGCTGATGATGAACAGCACGGCAAACCAGGTGGTATCAAAGCCAAGGTCACGGACGATGGGAATATACAGCGGTACGGTAATGAACAGGATTGCAAAGTCATCCAGGAACATGCCGAGGGCGAAAAAGCTGACCAGCATGAAGATGATCACCACATAGGGTGAGAGCGAGAAAGCCTGAATCATATCCTCAATCACCATACCGGCCCCAAGGCCCATATAGATGCGGCTGAAGAAGACCGCCGCTATGGCAATCCACAGCAGCATACCGGTGATCTTGGTGGTGCTAAGCATCACATAGCGCAGCAGGTTCCAGTTAAGCCTGCCGCGCAGGGCTGCAATCAACATGGCGCCACCAGCGCCTACCGCTGAGGCTTCAGACGGTGAGGTGACCCCGCCGATAATACAGCCCAGCACGGTAACCACCAGCAGGCCAGGGGCAATAATATGCCGCAGTGAGGCGAGCTTTTCCTGGGTGGTAAAACGTTCCTCTTTCGGGGCCGCTGGCCCTAACGCCGGGTTCAGGCGGCAGCGAATCAGGATGTAGATCATATAGATACCGGCCAGCATCAGGCCGGGCATCAGGCCCGCAGCAAACAGCTTGCCGACGGATTCACGGGCCAGAAAGGCATAGACAATCATCAGCACGCTGGGCGGAATCAGAAAGCCCAGAGCGCCACCTGCCATGATGGTGCCCGTTACCAACCGCTTGTGGTAACCCCGCTTGAGCATGGCAGGTAGCGCTATGATGCCGAGGCTGACGGTAGCCGCACCGGATACCCCGGCCATGGCCGCAATCAGCGCACAGATCAGTACGGTACCCACACCCAGCCCGCCGGGGATGCTGCCCATCAGGCGGTGGATCATTTCAAACAGATCATCGGTGATGCCCGAGCGTTCAAGCACCAGACCCATGAAGATGAACAGAGGGAGCGACACCAGCAGGAAGTTATCCATGGCGCTGTAGGCCGAGGAGAGCAGCAGATCCAGGCCGCCAGGGCCAAACATCATATAGGCACTGCTCATGCCTGAAATCATCAGGGCCCACGCCAGCGGCGCGCCCATGGCCATCAGCACAATCATGGAAAAGAACATGATGCCGGTGATTACGAGGGGATCTAGGCTAGCCATAAGAAAACCCTTTACGCGACACGCCTAAGCCAGCATGCCGGAAGATGGTGGTTGAGGGTGGCGTGACAGCGTCAGGTGCTTTCTTCCGGATCCTTGCGCGGATCTTCGAAGGGCACGTTAAACAGCTTGAGCACGGCACGCACAAATTCAGCCAGGCACTGCAGGATCAACAGACCCACGGCTAGCGGGATGGTCGCCTTGATCGGCCACAGGGGCGGACGCCAACTGCTACGGTTGGAGTATTCGCCGATTTCCCAGGCGCGATAGGCAAAATCCACGGCCATGTCGAATACCACTGCCAGTACCATTATCCCCAGGGCAAACACGATGACATCACAGAACGCCTGCCCTCGGGGTGGCAGCAGGCGATAGATGACGTCGCTGCGAACATGGCTTTGATGACGCAAGGTATAGCTTCCCGCCAGTACACTGAGCGCACCGAAGAACATGGTGGCCAGCTCGTACCCCCACACCGTGGGGGCATTGAATATATAGCGGGCGACGACCTCATATAGCAGGACACCGATGATACCTAACGTCAGCCATGAGATAACTCTTCCGACCCAGTCGGAAAGGCCATCCTGAAAACGTAGATAGCGGGTGACCTTACTCACTCAGCCGTCCTTGCTCTTTGGCGTTGTTGATCAGGATTTCAATCGCTTTGGCATTACGCTCAGAGCGCTCGGCTTCCTCTTCCCAGATCGGCAGGGCGGCTTCGGCCAGGCGGCGGGAATCTTCTTCCGGCAGGGTGGCAAACTCGAACAGCGTTCCTTCATCGATAATCCTCTGGTTGCCTTCTTCCAGCCAGTTATGTACATCCAGCAGGTACTGGTCAATGGCCTCGGTCAGAATCTGCTGCTGCTCTTCACTCATGCTTTCCCATGTACGTGGATTAACGAAGGCGATTTCGGTCCAGCCTGGGTTGAGCAGGTTGATATCGGTGTAGTGCTCAGCAACTTCCTGCAGCTTGAGCTGTTCGTATTCGACCGGGCCACCGTAGACAGCGCCATCAATTACGCCGGTTGAAAGGCCAACGTAGAGTTCCTCACCGGGCAGGAAGGTGGTCGGGATATCAAACTTGTCCAGCACGGTAGCAATGGAGCTGGTGGCGCGGATGCGCATGTCCTTGAGGTCTTCCAGGCTCTCGACCGGCTCGCGAGTCAAGAGGCCGTAATCACTGCCAAAGCCGCGGCCGATCACTTCAACACCCTGCTCGGCATAGGCTTCAGACACCAGCTCTTCGAGGCCCTGATTAGCGAAGATATCGCGGGCTTCTTCAACATCAACCCAGGCACCTGGCAGGCCGCCTTCAATGGTGCCGATTTCAACCGTGCCGGGCCAGTAGCTGCCTACCCCATGGGCCAGATCAAGCGTGCCGCGCGCCACAGAATCAACAAACTGGTCGCTATCCACCAGCTCACCACCATGGAAGAACTGAATGCGGATGGAGCCATCACTGGCTTCCTCAACGCGCTCCTGCAGGTCTTCGGCCATCTGATCAACTTCAGTGCCATAGAAGGTGTGCATGCGCAGGCGCACGGTATCTGAATAGGCGAACTGGCTAGCCACGACGGAGGCGGCGATGGATGTTGCCAGAGCACTTTTGACGAATGTTGAGAGTTTCATAGGACCTCTTTGATGATGCAGTTGGACGTTATAGTTAGAAGACGGCTAGTTAGCCAAGCCATCAAGCTGCCTATTGAGTTAATCACACAGAAAGTGATCATTCCATAAGAATTTCTATAAAATCGTCTAATGTCAACACTATATAAGTTAGCTTGCTAAACAGTAAGTTAGCCTGCCAGTTAGGTTTAGTCGTTCCCTAAGGTAGTTTATTTAACGTTAAAACAGGCAGTTGGCGTATTGGGCCAAGGCAAGCAAAGCCGGGAAAAAAGCAGTGGATAACGTTATTCAGTTGCTGGAAAGATGCGGTATGAAAACCTGGATAAAAAGCATTATGTCGGCAATAAGTGAATTAAGGTTAACTATATTTATTCTTTAATATAATATCTATATATTTTTAAGTAATTTTAAAAGCGTGCTTTTCAGGCGTTTCACTTCATGCAGCAGGGTTTCTCCCGAGAGCATGCCCACGCCCATGATCAACCCGGAACGTTGATCGGCAGGCGTGCAGGCAATGCTCAGCGGGCGCATTACCAGCTGTTCCTTCATCAGCGCATCCACCAGGGCAACATCATTAACGCCATCCTCGAACTCCACGCACAGGCTGATGGCATGGCTGGGGGGAGAGATATGCTTCACCTGGGGCAGGCTGCCCAGAATATCGTGTACCACCTGCTGGCGGCCTAGGTATTCCCGGTGGATGCGCTGACACCAATGATCCAGATGGCCATCAAACATAAAGCGTGCCAGTACCGCCTGATCGAGCATGCGGCCTTCGCGGAACAGCTCGCTGCGCAGGCGGTTGATGGAAGGGGCGAGATGCTTGGGCACCACCAGATACCCCAGGCGCAGCCCGGGAAACATGATTTTGGAAAAAGACCCCACCAGGATATGGCGCTCTGAGCGCGCGGTGTACAGCAGGTTGTTATGGGTTTCCTCGCCGAACTCGTAGTCATCCTCAATCACATAGGCCGGGTTGAGCGCTTGGCAAAGCCTGCGTTTCTCGTCCAGCTGCGTGGGCACGCTGAGCGGGTAATGGTGCCCGCCCATCAGGTAGGCAAGTTGTGTTGGCAGGGGGTGTTCCGGCAGGCTGTGGCCCTGGCCTGGCCACCAGGGCAGCATGTCCAGCTCCAGGTCAAAGGCGCTGAAAATCTTGCGCGCGCCCCAATAGCTGGGGGATTCAATCGCCACCCGGTCGCCTGGGTCGGTCAGCGCCATGGCGCACAGCTGCAAGCCGTTATGGGCGCCGTCGGTGATGATGATCTGATCGGTATCGCAGTCAAGCTGGCGCCAGCGCAGCAGAAAATCGCGAATCGCCCGCTTCAGCGGGCCGTAGCCGCCGGTGGAGTAGGTCAGCAGCAAGGTGTTCTGGGGCACCGTCACGCTGGCGTACAGCTCGCGCCATTTACGCATCGGGAACTGGGCGATATCCGGCACCCCCGGCATAAAGGAGCCGGTCTGGACGAGACTCGCCCCTGGCCCTGCCAGCACCCGCTTGGCGCGCCGGGAAAGCTGGGTATTGATCGGCGGCAGCTGAACGGGCTCAGCGGGCTGACGGGTCCAGGTGCCGCGACCATGGGCGGTGGCCAGCAAGCCGTCGTTGATCAGGCTGGCCACCGCCCTTGCCAGAGTATGCCGGGCAACCCCGAAAGCCTCGGCAAGCTGGCGGTGGGGCGGCAGGCGCGTTCCCGCT
Organism: Halomonas sp. CH40; assembly: GCA_041875495.1. NCBI lineage: Bacteria > Pseudomonadati > Pseudomonadota > Gammaproteobacteria > Oceanospirillales > Halomonadaceae > Halomonas > Halomonas sp. CH40. The sequence continues at coordinate 3,163,588 of CP112982.1, read as the reverse complement.
GGCCATAGCTGGGTCGCCGCGTGGCGCAGGGTCTGCTCTATGCGCACCTGCTTGCTCAGGTGCGGCGACTGCTGCCGGTAATGCTCGGTGAGCCGCTGAATGCTGGCCTTTAAAGGCGTGGGAGCCATATACGTGCGCCTTCGTTTCACAGTGTGGAATGCACCGCTCGGCAGTCATTGTAATCTGCTTGTCGCCAAATCCCTAAAGTGGTCTGGTTGAACGGCAAAGTGGTGCATTCGCCTTTGCCGCCGAAGGTGCTAGCGTCTATGCCACACAAGGCTGTCCATCAGGGTCGCATTCCTGACCCGCACTGATGGCTGCTATTACACAAGTTATTAAAAATAAACAGATAACAGGAGATATTCATGGGCTTTATTGATCAGTGGCTGCAAGCCGATGTGCCCGGTCTGGTAGGCAGCGAATGGCGCCACACCGGCACCACCTTTGACGTCGACAACCCGGCTACCGGTGAGATCATCGCCCAGGTGGCGGACATGGGCGCAGACGATGCCCGCGATGCGGTCGCGGCGGCGTATGAAGCGGGCAACGCCTGGCGCAAGACGCCTGCCAAACAGCGCCATGCGCTGCTGCACCGCTGGTTCACGCTGATCATGGAGCATGCCGACGACCTGGCCCGCCTGATGACCCTGGAGCAGGGCAAGCCGCTGGTGGAATCACGCGGCGAGGTAACTTACGGCGCCTCCTTTATCGAGTTTTTTGCCGAAGAAGCCAAGCGCATGGCCGGTGAAACCCTGCCCACCCACGCCGCCGACAAGCGCCTACTGGTGCTGCGTGAGCCGGTCGGTGTGGTCGCCGCCATCACCCCGTGGAACTTCCCGCTGGCCATGATCACCCGCAAATGCGCCCCCGCCCTGGCGGCGGGATGCACGGTAGTGATCAAGCCCGCCGAAGCCACGCCGCTGACGGCCCTGGCCGCGGCCTACCTGGCGCTGGAAGCAGGCCTGCCCGCGGGTACCATCAATGTAGTGACCGCCAAAACGCCGGCGGCCGTGGGGGATGTGCTGACCAGCGATGCGCGGGTGCGCAAGGTGTCCTTCACCGGTTCGACCCCTGTGGGCAAGCACCTGATGGCCCAGTGCGCAAGCACCGTCAAGAAAACCGCCATGGAACTCGGCGGCAATGCGCCCTTTATTGTCTTTGATGATGCCGATATTGATGCGGCAGTCAGCGGTGCCCTGGCATCGAAATACCGCAACGCCGGGCAAACCTGTGTCTGCACCAACCGCTTTCTGGTTCAGGACGGCATCTACGACCGTTTTGTTGCCAAGCTGGCAGAACGGGTAGAAGCGCTGCAGGTAGGCAATGGCCTGGAAGACGGCACCACCATTGGCCCGCTGATCAACCAGGCGGCGATTGATAAGGTGCAGCGCCATGTGGATGATGCCGTGAACCAAGGCGCCCGCCTGATCTGCGGCGGCAAGCCCCATGCGGCCGGCGAGCGCTTCTTTGCCCCCACGGTGCTGGCGGATGTTACCCCGGATATGCTGGTCGCCACGGAAGAAACCTTTGGCCCGCTGGCGCCGGTGTTCCGCTTCACCAAGGATGAAGACGCCATCGCCATGGCCAACGACACGCCCTTTGGTCTGGCCGCCTATTTCTACGCCAGCGATTACCGGCGCATCTGGCACACCATGGAAGCCCTGGAATACGGTATGGTCGGGGTCAACGAAGGCATTATCTCCACAGAGCTTGCGCCCTTTGGCGGTGTGAAAGAATCCGGCCTCGGCCGCGAAGGCTCCCACCACGGCCTGGAAGAATTCACCGAGCTGAAATACGTCTGCGTCGGCGGGCTGTAAACCACACGGCCTGATGGTAGCGGGAATAAAAGAATAAAAGGGGTCAGATCCAAATTAAATAGAATCCCTAAGGGGTAAGGATGACGAAAGCCGATCATTTAATTTGGATCTGACCCCTTTTATTTAGACATCAGCAAGGAGCAGGCACAAAAGATTTGGATAGATAGCCCGAGAAAGACCTACGTCGTTGAAGAAGAAGGGCAGATCCTGGGTACGTATTACATAAAAACCAATCAGGCGGGTCCGGGTGACCACGTCTGCAATTGTGGCTATATGGTTTCATCCGCCGCCAGCGGGCGAGGCTTGGCCACATCAATGTGTGAGCACTCACAAGAAATCGCTGGAAAACTTGGGTATAAGGCCATGCAGTTCAATTTCGTCGCATCTAGCAATGAAGGTGCGGTAAGGCTTTGGAACAAGCTTGGCTTCGCTACCGTGGGCCGGTTACCCAAGGCATTTTGTCATCCGTCCAAAGGGTATCTTGATGCTTTGGTCATGTACAAATGGTTGGGATAAAAGGGGTCAGATCCAAATTAAATGATCGGCTTTCGCTATCCTTACACTTTGATCCTATTTAATTTGGATCTGACCCCTTTTATTCTATGCTGCCTCGTCTTCTAAAAGGGGATAGTGGTGTCAGCCCGGAAATGTCTCTGCGGCTATCCAAGGTGCTCGGGCGCACTCCTGAGAGCTGGTTGGCGATGCAGGATATGTACGACCTTTGGTTAGCCCGTAATACTGTCAATCTTGATGAAATTCACCCCCTAAACTTCGATGCAGCATAAGTATCAAGGGTGAAAATATGTATCCATCTGTGAAAAATGTCACTCCAACCGGGGATTATCTTCTTTCAATTGACTTTGATAACGGAGAGAGAGGTGTACTGGATATGCAGCCATACCCGGACTTTGGCATTTTTTAGCGCCTCAAGGAGTGCAAGGCATTCAACCGAGTTCGCGTTTCATTCGATACCATAGAGTGGGATGCAGGGGTAGAGATCTTGATCCAGAGTTTGTTTACAACAAAAGCCAGCGTTTAGCCGCACAACCAGATGCTGCCGCTAATGTGGAAAAGCCTCGCGACTGAGCGCAGCGCCATGCATTATTGAAACCCGATACGTAACAGGTTACGATTACATCATGATTCGAAGCTTCAAGCACAAGGGCTTGTCCAGGTTTTTCAACTCGGGCAGCACCGCAGGGATACAGGCCACTCATGCGAACAGGCTTCGATTGATTCTCGGTAGGCTGAATGCAGCAACAGACGTACAAGATATGGACTTACCAGGTCTGCGGCTGCACGAACTCTCAGGGAGTCGCGCTGGAATATGGTCGGTAACGGTCAGTGGTAACTGGCGCGTGACCTTCCGGTTCGAGGACGGAGACGCCGAGATAGTCAACTATGAAGATTATCACTGAGGTATTGCCGATGTTAATGCACAATCCCCCTCATCCTGGTGAAGTGTTGCGTGAGCTTTGTCTGGAGCCTATGGGGCTCTCTGTTACTGCGACTGCCGAAGCGTTGGGAGTCAGTCGAAAAACGCTGAGTGCTGTGTTGAACGGCAAGGCTGGAATTAGCCCCGAAATGGCTGTTCGTCTGTCAATTGCATTCGATACGTCGGCAGAGAGTTGGCTGAATCAGCAGTCTCAGTATGAGCTCTGGCATGCCGAGCAGCATCGTAAAGAGCTCAAGGTCAAGAAGCTGGTCGCCGCTTGAAGAACGCATAACTAATAAAAGTAAAAGGGGGTCAGATCCAAATTAAATGAACGGCTTTCGTCATCATTACACTTTGATCCTATTTAATTTGGATCTGACCCCTTTTGTTACCCGTCTTATAGCTGACCCAGATCATTCTGAAGAGGAGAATCGGTTCATTCTCCTCGGTACAAGCATTCATTCTCGCTTACTGGTGGTGTGTCACTGCGTTAGGGACGGTGAGATTATTCGAATTATCTCCGCCCGTAAGGCCAATAAGCGAGAACAAAATACTTATGAAGGGTACAGACATGCGTGATCACTACGACTTTTCCGAATCCGTCAAGAATCCATATGCCAAGAAGCTCAAGAAGCAAGTTACGATCCGGTTGGATGAAGACACCGTTGCCTACTTTAAGGATCTTGCTGAGGAAAAGAGACTTCCGTATCAAAGCCTTATAAACCTATACCTGCGTGATTGCGCTCAATCACACAAGGATCTGAAAATCGAGTGGCAGTGAACAGTTAGCAAGCAGCTTATGTCGAACTGTTCAACGCTCTGGACAAAAAACGGTCTCCATGCTGGCTTGCCGTAGAGCCAAGCGTTATATCAAGCAGAGTTGGAATAGGGATGGTACACGTAGCGGATATTTCCGAGCCCCACCCCGTCATTCCTGAACTTTCCCCCCAGCATCTGCATTCCTGAACCTCCCCACAGCACCGCCATTCCCGAACCTCCCCCAGCACCGTCATTCCCGAATGGGGTAATCGGGAATCCACCTTGACCTTTTCAGCCGAAGCCACCCAACCCTAAGGTCAAAATGGATTCCCGCTAAAAGCATGCGGGAATGACGGGGTAGTGGGCCACAAACGTAGGGTGGCTTCGCGAAGCAAGCCAGCAACTTGCCGCAGGCGAGCGGGGTAACTCGGCGGCAGGCAACGATAAGGCCTTTGCACCAAGATACGTAGGAACAAAGCTGCCTTGACACAGTCTTGATGCGCAAAAACTATGCGCATATAGTTAGATTAACGTTCCGTACGAGGATTGAACCATGCATGCTACTGAAGCTACCAAAACTGCCCGTAGGCCGACGAATCTATCGATAGATAGCGCGCTTCTCAAAGAGGCAAAAGCGCTGGGCGTCAATATCTCTCGCTCTGCAGAGAAGGGGATCTGGGAGGCTGTGAAGCTGCACAAGCAAGAGAAATGGCTGACAGAAAATGCGAGCGCCCTGGCAAGCTCTAACGCATACGTTGACGCTAACGGCTTGCCCCTCGTACGGCACCGTCAGTTCTGATGGCTCGTTTCGACATCTTCGAAAATGAGGGCGGGTCTGGTTATCTGCTGGATATTCAGTCAGATATCCTCAGTGGCTTGAACACCCGTGTTGTTGTGCCACTGTTACCCAAATCCTCCGCACCATCTCCTGCCCAGCGGCTGAATCCTGTATTTAGCATCGAGGGTCAGGCGCTAGTAATGGCCACTCAATTCATGGCTGCTGTGCCCGCGGGCGAATTACGCTCCTGCGTTGGTAATCTTGCAGACCACCAAGATGACATCTCCGCGGCGTTGGATATGCTGTTTTTAGGCTTTTGACGCAAGATAAGTCTTATTGCCCAAACGCCCAATCTACCGGTGAGCTAGGCGTAAAGCACACAAGGAAAAACATACGAATCGCACTTCATAATGGTCAGAACAAAAATTAGCGCTCGGCCGCACAACCATACGCAGCAGCTTGTGCGAAAAGCCTCGTGACTGAGCGTATCAGCATCAAGGCCATAACGACTCCAGCAAAAAGAGATGCACCGCGAAGGCTTCTGGATTAAATGACCTTTTCTGCCGAAGCCACCCAACCCAAAAGCCACAATGGATTCCCGCTAAAAGCATGCGGGAATGACGGGACGGTGGGCCACAAACGTAGGGTGGCTTCGCGCAGCAAGCCACCCACTCGCCGCAGGCGAGCGGGGTTGCCGCCATACCCGTAAGCACCCCCCTCACCGTCATTCCCGAATGGGGTAATCGGGAATCCACCTTGACCTTTTCAGCCGAAGCCACCCAACCCTAAGGTAGGTCACAATGGATTCCCGCTAAAAGCATGCGGGAATGACGGGACGGTGGGCCACAAACGTAGGGTGGCTTCGCGCAGCAAGCCACCCACTTGACCCTGTACCTCGGCATTCAGCTATTTTGTTGCGTGGTGCGCAATATGCTAATGTAAACTCAGATCAAAGCATTCCGCCATAAATGCCTGCCACAAAAAGCGCAAACGTTTCTACTTAACCTGCAGCACATCAGGCATCTTAACTATCAGAATTATCACTAATGACTATGCACAAACCGCCGCATCCTGGCGAATTCATTCGGGAAGTTTACCTGAAGCCTTTTGACATCAGTTCCCGTCAGCTTGCGTCTAACCTGAAGGTTTCGCCCTCTACGCTGTCTCGGCTTCTAAAAGGGGATAGTGGTATCAGCCCGGAAATGTCTTTGCGGCTATCCAAGGTGCTCGGGCGCACACCTGAGAGCTGGTTGGCGATGCAGGATATGTACGACCTTTGGTTAGCCCGAAATACGGTTAATCTTGATGAAATTCACCCTCTGGATTTTGATGCAGCTTAACCAGCAGCCGTTGACCGACGCACCTACGCAACCCCCCCAGCCCTGGCATTCCCGAGAGCCTCAACCCGTCATTCCGGAAAGTCCAGCCTCATAAACAGGTATAACAAGGCAAATGCACTCGGACGGCAAAAAGCGCCACTCGTTCCTCGCTCTGCTTTTTGCCGCCGGTGAGTTGCGGCGTTAAGCGCGGAAGGTGAAAACATGCGCAAACTAGCCATATGGCTCGAAAAGCACTGGCTGATAAGAACTTTGGATTCATTGGCAAAGTTTGGGATATTGATAGCTGTGATTTCTTGGGCTATTGATATTCCTGAGCGGAACGAGCAGAGAGAAATAGCCAAGCGTCTGGTGGTATATCAAGCTCATGAAGTCCTAGCACTTGCGCATTTTCGCAGTTCCACTGCTGCTGGTATGGCCCTAGAGGACTTGATAAATGCACAGCAAGACCTAATTGGAATGGATCTCACAAGTCTGACAATTTACAACGTCGACCTGTCTAATGCGGACTTCAGAGAAGCAGATTTTCACGACTCAAGTTTAAGAAGCGTCGAGCTTATAGGGGCCAACTTGTCAAATGCAGAATTCACCGCCACTACGTTCGATGACGTCGATATGGCAGGTGCCAATTTGAGTGGTGCGTATTTTAATGGGGTAGACCTGAGAGGCGCAAAGAATATTGTAAGCGCGCAAATTTCACTGGCAATTGTCTGCAATAACACTGAACTTCCAGGCCACATATCCGGTATAGAGCGGGGGTTAACCAAGGATCAAGAGAAAAAGTGGAGAGAAAAATATAGCAACAATGCATTTATCCAGAATTCAATTGAGTCTTGTGGAGTTCGTGAATAAAAGGGGGCAGATCCAAATTAAATGATCGGCTTTCGTCATCCTTACACTTTGATCTTATTTAATTTGGATCTGACCCCTTTTATTTTTGCCCTTTTCTGCCGGAGCCACCAACTCGCCGCAGGCGAGTAGGGGTTATCGGCCAGCAAGCCCAGCTCAACGCCTTTGACGATAGCGACAAAAGTACTATCCCCAGTATCACAGATTACTAAACGTAACCTATAGAAACATGCTGCATTAGCTGATAATGTGAATTCAAAGAAGCCAAGGAAGAGCACCTAATGACGCAAGACGCGACAATCACACAAACATCACTCCGCCAGCCCGGTATATCCAGGCTGGCTTATCACTACGTTGGCAGCCTAGTCGCCCAGGTGGCGACATTGCCAGCCAGTGTCGCGATCAATCCTGCACAGACTGATAACGACGATCCAGCCCCCTTCAGCTTGGTGAGCTTCCCAGCGTTATTGAATCGGGCAAATTACGCATGCGCGCGAGTTCTGGATATGTGGCGGGGATATGTTTATGCGCATTTAAAATCAATGGGTTGGAAGAAATTTGGTGCGTCGGATAATACTGTTAAACGCGCAACGGTGTTCATCCAATATCAGTACGCGCAGTCCAATCACTGTTAAATCTGAAGGATGGTCATGAGCAACGATGAGGTAAAAGCACAGGGAGTGACCGCATCAGAGCGATACCTTGCTTTGCTAGGTAGAAACACATTTCTTAGTCCTTGGTGTTTTGCGAATCTATATACAGATGAAGGAAAGAAAACTGAGAGTGGCGATGGAAAAGAGCTATGTGACCTTCTGGTAGTATTTAGAGAGCACGTGATTATCTTTTCCGACAAGGATATTTCGTTTAAAGATACTGGAGACTTGGATGTAGATTGGGGGCGATGGGTAAGAAAAGCGGTATTAAAATCAGCTCCACAAGTTTTCGGCGCCGAAAAGTTTATTCGCGAGCGCCCTGATCGAATATTCCTAGATCGTAAATGTACTCATCCATTTCCTATCGCATTTCCTCCAAATAGCAAAATAATAATTCATCGAGTATTGGTCGCAAGAAACGCTACAGAGAGGTTCCGAAAACATACCTCGGGCTCTGGCTCACTGCTGCTGAACCCCGGAATAGTCGGAAAGCAAATGGAGAAAACCCCCTTCCAAATAGGGTCGGTCAATCCTGAGAAAGGCTTTGTCCACGTGCTTGACGATGTGGCTCTCGATACCTTAATGCGAGAGCTTGATACCGTCCACGATTTCACCACTTATCTCTCTGATAAAGAGAGATTGATTTCATCTGGATGTCTAGGGATGTCAGCTGGTGAGGAAGATCTTCTTGGATATTACCTGTCTGAGTCAAATAAGGATCGTGATCCTGGATTCTATACTGACGATGTCGACCTTATTGTTGTGCAAGAGGGCATCTACGAAAACATAAGATCTTTACCGCAATACAGAAAAGGCAAGGAGCTCGATGCTTCTTCCTATTTTATTGATCGATTTGTTGAACACTTTGGAAACCACGCTCGAGACAAAACTTGGCACTTTAGCAACGCTGAGGACTTTGACTCAGTCACGCTAGGCATTCGGGAATTTGCTTCCGAATCAAGGGTCGGCCGTAGAGTACTTGCGGAAGCAATATATGAAAAGCTAAAGTCAATAAAAGCAGGCCAGAGGGGCGTTCGTCTCCTACTGTCACCCACCAACCCTGAGACTATGTACGTTTGGTTGGTAGTACCTGTGTCAGAAAATTTTGAGTCCTACCAAAAATATCGAGAATTTAGAGCCGGATTATTACTCGCTTACTGTCAGTCTGCAAAGCTCCTAAAACCTGAAAGAAGGATCATTGTAGGAGTTGCTACCGATCCTCTCGGTTCCAATGGGGGCAGTGAAGATATGATCTACATTGATACTGCTAGTTGGTCTGAAGATGACTATGCAGAAGCTCAGGATATGCGTGAAAAGCTTGGGCTCTTCAAAGAAGGCAATGTTAAAGAGGAAAGAAGAAGGCATTATCAATACCCTGTAGAAAAATAAAGCACCGATCATGGTGCAAAACACCAAAAAGAGAATAAGCGGAAAAAGACAAGAAAAAAGCAGAAGAACGCGAGGCGGAAGAGTCGACGTCGAAAATGATTTAACCAGTGCAGGCAAGGGACGCTCCTTACGTCGCGCCCCTGCTGCAATCGTTATAGATATATGTAAGGAGATAATTTTGAGTATCAATCAAGTTGTTTTTAAGTCAGTAACGATGCCCTCTGGAGAGACTGTTGAGATTAAATATTGGACAGATCAATCGACTGTGTACGTTGCTGGTTTTGACGCCAACGGTAAGCAGGTTACTGCGGCCACATATCAAGCTGTGGTCGATGATATCGCTAATGACTTCGTGGCTGATTTTCGAAAATCCCTGATTGAGGGGCTGGCCGACAATGCGGAGAACGATCTGAAAACGAACCCTCAACTTCATTATCGACCGTAGGGTAGGCGTTGAGAATCTATAACAAATCGCAGCAGTACGCGGCCGATGGCCGCCGGACGCCTTTTCCATGGCTCATTCGTCGCCATTCCAAGGTCGCCGCTGTGCTCAGCGTTACATGACCATGGGAATCTCATAGTGGAAAAGGTACTCTTGTCACCTAACAAGATGGTGTGGAACTACTCGTTTGCGGTACGTCGTGCAGTGGCTCATGCTGAGCAAGAGGATGACCCTTCTCTTGCTCGCCAAGACGCCGCGACAGTCATTTTCCTCTGCGTCACACTGGTCGAGTCGTTTCTGAATTGCTTTTTCAGAGTCCTCGTTAGCGAAGGAAAGCTAGGAGATTCCGGCAGTCGCGTTGCACAAGATCTCAACAAGAGGAAGTCTTTGGCGAGGAAGGTTACGGAGTGGATTCCACTCTTGCCTCACGCTGGATCGGAGCATGGTGATCATATCTGGAGCGAATTCAAAGTGTTGCGTGAGTTGCGCAACAAGCTAATGCACTTCCAGAGTTCGCACCAGACTCTTGAGCTTCCTGGGGTACGCGTTGAGGATCTAGCGGATACTTCCGCTTACGATCAGCTTGATGCCGAGCGCGCGGCTTGGGCATTGGGTGTAGCGGAAGGTGTTATGCATGAGGTGTTTGTACGCGCCGGCCAGTCAGAGACACAGCGGCATGCCTCCATGCACCTATGGGCTGGTCTTGTGGCCGTATAACAATCGGTTAGTTCGGATACCGCTTCGTGGTACCGAACAACCTTTGCGTTATCTCAGAACTGACTAAAAAATCTGCTACTAGCCGCTAAGCACGCTAATCACCATCCACCACCTTCTTCTCCACCTTACGCGCCTTCTTTTTCCCTGCCACCGCCGCCCGTTCGGCCTGTATCCGTTCCAGCAACGCCTCGGCTGAGTTCTCGCCGCTAATCAGCTCGGGGTTGTCCCTGCGCCATTGCTCGGTCAGTTCGCCGCGAAAGGCCTTGGCCAGTATCGACTGGGTGAGGTTATTAACGCGTGCCAAGGCGTTATTCACCTGCTGCTCGATCCGGTCAGCGTGGGCGAAGAGTTCGTCCACCCTTCGGACGATTTCGGTTTGTTCTTTGAGTGGAGGAACGGGTATAGCGTAATCCCGGCATATTTCCAAAGTTAAATTAAATTGTCCAGCTGTTGCCTTTGCTTTGTTTTTTGTTTGCTCCAGCAATGCATAATCCCTCAAGCAAATGGCAAGGTAGCTTGGTGTAACGCCGCAAACAGGCCTAAAAATACTTATTGCTTGGTTCAAATTCCACTCAGGAAAGTCATCGGGAACGATTGATACTTTCCCTAAGGGCGGACCAACAATGTTCATTAAAACATCGCCAGGATATACCTTTGACCGCTTGAGAGCTGTTTCATGAATTACTTTTGAAATGAAGGTTGGTTCTATAGAAAAATCTAATTTTCCGTCAAATGTTAGATTATATACTTTGATGAAAGGAACTTGATCACTTCCTGACATATCTGTTTTTCTGGGGGTAGTGCCTTTGGTGATGAGGTCGCAAAGCTCTTCTGCTCGAAACCACTCCCATGATTCAGGAATTTGGTATGCGATGCTGCTTTCTGAGAAGCGTGTAGGCTCCGAATATTTATTTGTTTTAGTCAGAACATAGTCACAATGGCATTGTTTGATGTCTTTTACGGAAACGCGTTCAAAGAACTGTTCCTTACGCCACTCTTCCGTCAACTTCCCACTTACCGCCGCTGCCAGCACAGACTGGCGAAAGCGTTTGAGAATCTGCGGGATGCGTTCAAGGCGGGCTTGGGTGGTTTCCACCTGAGCCAGCAGTGTATCGAGTTTATCGGCGATGGCTTTTTGTTCGGCGAGGGGAGGTAGCGAAAAGCTAAAGCTCTGAACATCCGATGACTTCGCCGCAGGGTAGAGCGCACCTTGAACGGTACCACTGATCTGGTCTACGAACTCTTTTGAGCGAACGAGTGCGAAAACATAGCGACTATCAACCAGCACAGGCTTTATGACTTCAAAACCAGTTGATGCGATTTGTGCATGATATTTCTGATCGACTAAGGCTACAGCATTGAGGTTTGGCCTAGTTAAAGAAACCAGAACATCACCGTTTTCGATAACCTTTCTTGCCCTGCTGGGCGCACTGCCCCCAGAAATCATTTGAGGCTCTGAAATCTTTTTTAGGCGTCTGTCGATACTGCCTATGTCCACATAGACGAAGCTTTCATCCGCTGTTGGTTTCCGTTGGAGGCCTTTGATCGAAATATCTGAAATTTTGGCTTGTATCCATCTATCGGGGAGATTGTGCTCTGTCATTACTCTTCCCCACCCATCACTTCCCGCAAAAGCACCCTAGCCCCATCAGCCTCTTCCTCAGCGCCAAGCTCGCGCATCAACGCATCAAGCTCCCCCAACGCCTGCACCAGTTCACCCATGGCCTCACCCGCCAGCACCTCCGGCGCGGGCAGGTTGGCGGCGTCCACGCTGTCGCTGTCTTTTAGCCAGCTGATATCCAGCGAGTCGTCCTTGTGCTCAGCAATCCACGCCCGGCTGAAACAGCGCCAGCGGCTGTGAAGCATGCGTTCGTCCACGCCCTGGTTTTCATCCGTGGCTTTGGTGGCTTCCGGCAGCTCGATCTTGTCCGAATGAAAGCTGTACTCGCCTTCCTGCCTTGCGCTCTGGCCGTTGGGGTCGCTTCCGTACACCGCCTCAAACGGCTTCAGGTGCGTCTCACCGAAGGGCGTGCGTTTGCCAAAGCTGGGCATATTGGTGCGCAGGTCATACACCCAGACGTTTTCCGTGCAGCGCTCTTCCTGATACTTGTCTGCCGCGCTGCCCTTGGTGAAAAAGAGCACATTGGTTTTCACGCCCTGGGCGTAAAAAATGCCGGTGGGCAGGCGCAGGATGGTGTGCAGGTTGCATTTGTCCATCAGGTCGCGGCGTACCTCGGTGCCCACACCGGCTTCAAACAGCACGTTATCCGGCAGCACCACGGCGGCGCGGCCACCGGGTTTCAGGTTGCGGTAGATATGCTGCAGAAAGGCCAGCTGCTTGTTGCTGGTTTTATAGGTCAGGTCGTCGCGGGTGATGCTGGCATCGCCGCCCTTGCTGGTGCCAAAGGGCGGGTTGGCGAGAATCATATCGGCCTTTTCCAGCCCGGCACCGGCCTGGCCCAGGGCGTTGCCCAGGTGCACCACGCCTTCGTCGTCGCCTTCCATGCCGTGCAGCAGGCAGTTCATCAGCGCCAGGCGGCGGGTGCCGGGCACCAGCTCGATACCCACATAGGCGCGGGTGGCCTGAAAGGTCTTCTGTTCGCCGGTCAGGTCGTAGAGGTCATCGGTGTGGGCCTTGATGTACTCGTGGGCGGCAATCAGAAAGCCCGCCGTACCCGCTGAGGGGTCCTGAATGCGCTCGCCGGGCTGGGGCTTCAGGCAGTTGACCATGGTGTTGATCAGGGCGCGGGGGGTGAAATACTGCCCCGCGCCGGATTTGGTTTCGTTGGCGTTCTTTTCCAGCAGGCCTTCGTAGAGATCCCCCAGGCCATCCTGCTGGGCGCTGAACCAGTCGATCTGATCCAGCGTTTTGATCATCTGCTCCAGATGGCGCGGCTCGCGCAGCCGGGTCTGGGCATCGGCGTAGATGGCGCTGATCAGCGGGTCGCTGTGAATCAGGCGCCCCGTGCCGTCGCGGCCACTGGAAAGGCTGAGCAGGATGCGTTTGTAGTCATCCAGCAGATTAATGCCGGATTTACCGTTCAGGTCGCTCCAGCGGCAACCCGCCGGCAGCGGGTGCTTTTTCAGGGTGCCGGCTTCGGTGTTCTCATGCACCATCTTGATAAACAGCAGCATCACCAGCTCAGTGACGTAATCCGAGTAGTTGATGCCGTCATCGCGCAGCACGTCGCACAGGTTCCAGAGTTTCTGGACGATATCGTTGTGGGTCATGGGGTTCCGGTGTTTTTTTAAGCGCGTTCAAGGAACAGCGCTACATGTATAAAAAGTGGCAAAATCTTTGCACGTTGTGGGCGGCATGTATAGAAAAGCCGGTTTTCTATACATGCCGGCCAACCTATGTCGAAAAAAGCCCAAAAAATCGACATAGGTTGAGGGCTATGTCGATGGCATCAACATAGCCCATGTTCGCTTCATGGATTGTCCTGAACCAGTGCCCTCTTAACAGCGACCACTGATGCATTGGGTGTTTTTTCGAGAACTTCTTTGGGAAACAGTGCGGTGTAGGCGTCCGGGTGAGTGTGAGTGCCGTTTAATTGAGGGTGTAAACAATGGGATGGACTCCTCCTCACCTAACCGGCATCTACGTGCCAAAATGAAAATGGTAGGTGAAACCATCAATCATCATGAAGATGAGGAGAAGCCCAGATGAACATTATCCGCGTCGGTGTTGATATTGCAAAGTCGGTTTTTCATGTCCACGGCGTAGATCGTCATGACCAGGTTCAGTGGCGTGGTAAATATGCTCGGAGCAAGTGGTTGGACGCCATCGTCAAGCGTGTACCCACCGGTGCAACGATTGGCATGGAAGCTTGTGCTTCATCTCATCATTGGGCACGGGAGCTTCAGAAACGGGGTTACAACGTCCGGTTGATTGCCGCTCAGTTCGTCAAACCGTATGTGAAAAGCAATAAGAATGATCGGGTGGATGCAGAGGCCATCTGCGAAGCGATGAGCCGCCCCAATATGCGCTTTGTTGCTCCCAAGACTGTTGCCCAGCAAGATGTTCAGGCAGCACATCGCATCCGTGAAGAGTTGGTAGGGCAACGCACCGCTAAAGCCAACCAGATTCGGGGACTGGTAGGTGAATATGGGATTATCGCGCCTGTTGGCATTCAGCAACTGCGCCGAGCATTACCTCGATGGCTGGAAGATGCAGAGAACGGCCTAACTGATAGCTTTCGCATTTTGCTTAACGGTTTGGCTGACGACCTTCGGCACTTGGATGACCGCATCACAGCACTCGACGAGAGCATTGTTGAAAGCGTGAAACAAGATCCCGTCGCACGGCGTTTAATGACATTGCGAGGGGTTGGGCCACTCACGGCCAGTGCGCTATCCGGTGCGCTGGGAGACGGCCAGGCATTCAAGAAAGGGCGTGATTTTGCCGCCTCTCTAGGATTGACACCTCGACAACACAGCACGGGCGGACGAGACCGTCTTTTAGGCATCAGCAAACGCGGTGACAGCTATCTACGCAAACTGCTCGTCCACGGAGCACGCGCCGTGTTGCGACAGGTAGATCGCAGGGACGACGGCCTGAGTCATTGGCTTAAAGGTCTGACGTCTCGAAAACATATTAATGTCGCAACGGTAGCCCTGGCCAATAAAACGGCTCGGATTGCCTGGGCGCTGGTACGTAATGAAACAGCTTATGACGAAAATCTTGCTGCGGCGAGTGTCGGCGTTTAAGTGAGTTAGTTGAAGATAGACACGTCTTCGAAATAGTCGGTATCGAAAATTTTGTTGGAGATCTTCCACACCGCGATTGCATGGCATTTTGATTGATGGCGAACAGGTCGAACCGGCACGGGGAAACCCCTAAAGGACATGGAGCCACGAGCTCGTGTAAACGATTGAGAACCAGTGCGCGGATAGCCCATTAGGGTCTGATGCTAAAAAACGGCATCATTAGAGAGACCGAATACACGTAGGCAGTCGTACCTTAGTCGCGACCAAACAAAGTGCTTGCAATAGAGGAGGAGTCCATACACGGTCTTTTAGCTGCTGAGCGGTTTCATGGGCGTTCACGCCTTCTCCAAGAACGTCTAGTAACGCACCTTCAAGGCAAATCGGTGCCCAGAAAATAAGGCTGTAACCATTTTTGCGCGCTTTATCCCGCTCCTGCTGTGAAGGTGGTATATCGGCATCCAGCACGATAAAGCGCTGATCAAAGTCTTGGCTTTGGTATTTTCGTCTTGCGTTCTCGATGATATTCCCTGGTGACCCACCCGACTGCTTTTCAATCGTCGCTTTGATGCCGCTATGCCTTTGCAGAAGCTGCTGACGCATATGTTTGATAAAGGCCTGATCGTCGTCGCCTTCACCAACAATCAAAAGGGCGGTTTTGATGACTTGGCGTTTTTGTTTGCGTTGGGGATGTTTTCTGGCCATAGGCGTCACAGCTCCGGCGTGGCGCCGAGCGCTCCCGCCATATATTTGGCGTAAAGGTTATCATCGGCTCGAAGGCCTGCCATATCATCCAGGCGCCAAGCTTCACTTTGCTGGTTACGCTTTTCGATCAGGTACACCTGATGTTTCTGCAGCAGGTTCAGTACCTCAGGGGTGTGGCAGGTGAAGATCAGCTGCGCTTGATGCGGGTTGGTATGGTCAAACTCAAACCATTCCAGTAAATGCGGGATCAGGTGTGGATGCAGGTCGTTGTCGATTTCATCGATTACCGCGACGCCGCCATGTTGCAAGGTATGCAAAATAGGCTCCAGCAAAACGAACGCCGACTGGGTACCGCTGGACTCCTCAAAGAAGGGCAGCTCAAACGTTTGGCCATTGTCGGTGGCATGCAACCCAAAAGGAACAAACACAGGCTCTTCCCGTCCGGTTTTATCGCGTGCTGTCAGCTTTCTTATTTCAACACTGCTGAGCCCAAGATCGAACTCACACATGGCGCCTGACATCCGTTGGAGCAAGTCAGGTGCCTTCTGATACTTTTCAGCTGCACCCAGAATATCGCCATGCTGAAAATGCTGGCGTCCTGTGCTCACCACATTGCTCTTTATATGTTCAAAGAACTCAACAAAAGGTTTTGCTTCAGCGATATCGTAGCTGTGCGCCGCGCTGATCAGTGACGCATTCCCCCGCAGTTTTTCAGCCTGCGCCTTAGGGAATGGGAAGCCCTTATGTTTAAAGCGGTACCCTTGCTGGGTTTTTTCACGCTTGAACAAATAGCTGTATTGGGCGCTTGTTTTTTTATAGAGCGCCTCGGAAATGACCGCTTGAGGCGTCAGTTCCAATTGGTAGCGGTAGTCGACGCCATCCAATATAAACTCAAGTTCAAAATGGCTTGGGGAATCGGTATGGAGAAGATGTGCTGCGAAGGGGATATCCCCCTCAGGGTCGCCGCCGAGGAAGGATTGGTCGACAAACCAGCTCAGAAAAGCCAGTGGCTTCAAAAACTGGGTTTTGCCCGAACCATTCGCGCCTACGATGGCGATGGCCTTGTTGAAGCGTTCGCCATCTACGCTGATGTCATACCCTGAAGGCGTGGGCTTCTTGCCTAGACCAAAATCAATCATCGTCTCATCGGCAAAGCTGTAAAAATTGCTGAAGCTTAGATTTTTTATCATATAAATGCCAAATCAACGGAATTTTGTTGATTGTGCGCCTTCATGACTATTCCTTCAAGCGTTGGTTAGCCAGCATTAGGCCACATGGCCTCGTTCAATTCCTCCAGCACGCTATCCAGCTGCTCGCCGAGTATCTTGTCCATCTGTTTGGCGCCGCCGTCATCGGCAAAGCGCTGGTTGACGAACTCCCGATCGATAATCACTTCGTGGACGAGTTGCTTGGCCAGGCGTTCCAGCCATTTGCGCTGGTTCGGGGTCCAGTTGTGCTGGGTGAGAATGCGGTCCATGGCGTGGGTGACGCGCTGTTCAAAGGGAATCAGCGCCTCGCCCAGGGCGGCACGGCGGATGTAGCCGATGATGCTGGCGGCGATATCCTGGTTGGTCTGGTTGCGCACCGCGCTTTGCAGGCGGGCTTCGGAATAGCCGTGGTTATCCAGCAGCAGCTTGATTTCGCGCAGCTGTTCCCGGGTGAGGTCGCGGGGCTTGTTGACCACCACTGCCAGCGCCGCCGACTGGTTGAGCTGTTCCTTGATAAAGCGGTTGAATTCGTCCAGGTAGTCTTCCGGTTTGGCATGTTGGCCATAGCTCTGGCTGCGTTCACGGATTTCGTCGTCGTGCTCGGAGATAATCGGCAGGTGTTCGCTGCCCACCAGGGATTTGACCTCGGCCAGCTGGTGCAACAGGCCACTGTGCTGCTTGATGAAGGCGGACGCCTGACGCGGGCCTAGCTGATGCAGGTGGCTGTGCAGGGCCTTGGGTTCCACGCCCCAGCTGCGTTCCAACTCATCGAGTTTGTGCTTCAGCGGTGGGCTGTTTTCGGCTTTTTTGTCGGCCTTGCGCAGTACCCGCATGACCTTCTGGCTGAGCTGGTTGAGCACCACATCGGCCTGGCTTTCCTCCGGGTGTTCGCCGGGGCTGGTCAGCGCCTGTTCCAGCTGGTCATCATCGGTGAGTTCGTCTACCAGCTGCTCCAGGGTGATATGCGGGTCTTTGACCAGCGGCTTCATGGTGTTCACATCCTGCAGGGCGGCGTAGATATCCACCGGGTCGTAGATGCGGAACACCGTCTTGCCGATCTCATCGCAGCGGCGGGTGGCGCGGCCAATCATCTGTTCGTACAGGATGCGCGAACGAATCCGGCGCATAAACACCAGATGGCTGATGCGCGGTACATCAATGCCGGTGGTGAGCAGGTCGACGGTGATGGCGATATTGGGGTAGCGCTCGTTCTTGTAGCGGCGGATAAGCTGCCCGACCTTTTCGCTCTGGCCGGTAATCTTGGCCACCGCCGCCTCGTGGTAGCTGCCGTTGTAGAGCGCTTTGAAGGCGCTATCCAGCAGGCGTTTCACCCTATCCGCATGCAGGTCGGTGGCGCAGAAGATCAGGGTCTTTTCGTCGCCGAAGGGGTCGAGCTCTTGCACCAGCTGTTCGCAGATCACCCGGTTGAAGTTTTCGTTGATCACCCGGCGGTTGAAGGCGTCCACCTCAAAGTTGAGCTCGTCTTCCAGCTCGGTGGTGTCGATTTCGCCGGTGCGAGTGTTGAGCGTGTCCACCGGCTTGCCTTTTTCGAAGGTGATGCCGTTCTGGGTCAGCAGGGTTTCATAGCGGATGGGCGGTTCGTGGTCGATCAGCCAGTCGTCGGCCACCGCTTCACGGTAGGAGTAGGTGTAGACCGGCTTGCCGAAAATTTCGCTAGTGTGCCTGGCCGGGGTGGCGGTGAGGGCAATCTTGACCGCATCGAAGTAATCCAGCACCCGGCGGTAGCTGGACAGGTACTGCTGGGTATCCCGGGTGGCCAGTTCGCCTTCGGTCATTTCCTGGTCGAGGGTGTAACCGCGGTGGGCCTCGTCGATGATAATGCAGTCGAACTGGTCAATCGGCGGCGGTGCGTCGCTCATGAAGATGCGCTTGACCATGGCCTGCACGGTGGCCACCTGAATGCGGGTTTCCGCCTCGGCGGCCATATCACCCAGCTCCGCGACGTTGTAGATCTTGCTGAGGGTGTGGTTCTGCTCCAGTGGCGCTTCATTAAAGGCATCGAGGGCCTGCTGGCCGAGTGCGGTGCGGTCGACCAGAAACAGGATGCGCTGGAAGCGTTCGGCTTTCAGGAAGCGGTACATCAGGCCGATGATGGTGCGGGTCTTGCCGGTGCCGGTGGCCATGGCCAAAAGTGCGGTGCGCTGGCCGTGGGAAAGGGCATGTTCGGTGGCGGCAATGGCCTTCTGCTGGTAGTCACGCAATTTCAGGTAGCCAAAGGGTTCGGCCTGCAGGCGTTGTTCAGCGTCTTCCCTGTCGCGCTGGAGCATGTCCAGCAGGCCATCCGGAGTATGAAACCGGGGCAGGGCGCGGCTTAAGTGGCTGGGGTCGCGAACATCGCGGAACCAGGTGCCGGAGGTCTCCGCCAGCTGCGGCACATAGGGGCGGCCGTTGCAGGAATACACAAAGGGCACATGATAGTGGCTCTCGTCCGCGGCAGGCCAGGCGATAGTGCGGCCAACCAGTTCCCAGGCGGCGACCAGCGGCGGCGTGACCTTGAGGCCTTTGCTGTAGCGTTCGGCCTGACGGATCTTGCCCGCCACGTTGGTGTTTTCTTTTTTGGCTTCCACCACGGCAATGGGGGTTAACCCGGCAAATAGCACGTAATCAGCCCAGCCCTTCTCGCCGTTGTGATTAGTGGGCCATTCGGCAATCGCCCGGTAGGTGCCTTTTTCCGGGCGGGCCCCTTTCTGGTAGGTGATCTCCTGGCTGTCGGCTTCCCAGCCGGCATCCTGCAGCTGTTGGTCAATCAGGATGCGGGTGACTTCTTCGCTCATCACCAGGCTATGGCTGGCCGCCTGAGTCTTTCTGGCCACCTGCTGGCGCTGCTGGTCGGCACTCTGTGCGTCCTGTTGGGCCAGCTTGTGTTGCAGGGCGCTGATTTTCTGCTCGTACGCGGTTTGCTGCTGGCTCAAGGCCTGTTCGTGCTGGCGAGCCTGCTCGGCCAGGGCGCGGGATTCTTCATCCATGGCCAGCGCCAGGGCTTCGTATTCGGCTTTTTCCTTCTCGATCAGCTGGCTGAGTTGCTGGCTGCTGTCCAGCTCGCTGTTGGCCTGCTGCAGGTCGTGGCGGAGCTTTTCGATATCGCTTTGCAGCTGGCGCAGCTGGGCGCTGGGGTCAGCGGGTGGAATGAAAGGGCCGGGCTTGAATTGAGCACCCGCTTTGCCAAAGGAACGGTGAAACCAGATGGCCAGATCGCGGGCCACCCTGAGGCCACTCATGGCCTCTTTATGCTGGGTGCGAAACTGGTGGGTGGCCTTGTTACCTTCAACCCGCAGGATGTGGAACAGCTCCTTGATCTGCGGTTCCAGGCGCAACTCACGGTTCAGGCGGTAAAGGAGCTCAGCCTGGGTGGTCTGGTCATCAAAGGCGATACCGGAAAGGGCGGCCAGATGCTGGGAGAGCGCCTCGCCCAGCTGGCGCAGCTTGATCAGGGTGGTGTTGGGGTCGCTGGCAAAGGCGCGCTCGGCGGATTCAGCCAGCTCTACAAACAGAGCGTCATGCTCGTTGAGAAACGCGAAGTTCTGTGATGTCGGGTTGCTGGCTGGCACACACGGCTCCCTTTGCTGTCGCACTTGTCCATTACTGAAGGCGCAACCTCCAGTGCATGTGGCTAGCTTAAGCTTTTATCCGGATAAGGTGAAATGAATAGCCTGGGTGCAAACTGGCATGGCCTCGCATGACACGCCACGAGGCGCATGCCTTGTGCGATTATCTTAAGGTATTGCCCTCTTCGATGACGCCTGTACCAACGCTTTCACCGTCCTTGAACCATTCCAGCTGGTTACCATTGATCTCGGCCGCGTAGCAGCCGTAATCGGTGTCAGGGTAGCAGACACCGTCTTCGGTGATCTCATAGTTACCCCCACCGGAGGCATCCTCATAGGTGCCGTCCTCGGCGAAGTAGCTGTTATAGATGCCACCGCCCATGCCTCCCTTGAAGGTATTGCCGACCAGCGCCGAGCGCACTTCCTCTTCGCTGGACGCGGCCATGGCCGCCGTGGTCATTGTGCCCATTACAACAGCCGCGGCAAACGCGCTTCGTGCCATCATGGATATGCTCATCAAGTATCTCCCGTCTGAACGTTCAATGGATTGACCGTGTTTCAGCCAGTCGTCCCATCAGAAAGCAGGGATTCAGGTTCCTGCTGCTGGTGGACGTCACTTGTACAGTCAATACATTCTTGTACGGAATGTCTAGGTTTTGTTTAGGTTTTGTCATGAGCTCTGCAGCTGTTTTGCCGCTTAAATTGTCGTTCAGCGCTATGCTAGGCTGACATGGATTACCAAGCAGGGACTCGCTATGCCAAGCCACCACCACGATACCGGCTACAAGGAACTCTTCAGCCACCCAGAGTTTGTTCAGCAATTGATGGAAGGCTTCGCCCCGCCAGAGATTGCCGGGTTAATGGATTTCACCACCCTCGAGAAACAAAACGGCCACTACATCATGCCTTTGTTCGAGGAAAAAATCGAAGATGTGGTGTGGTCGGTAGAGATCACCTGGCTAGGCGTTACGCAGCGGGTGTTTTTGTATATCTTGCTGGAGTTTCAGTCATCGGTTGACCGCACCATGCCGATTCGGCTGATGCACTACGTGGCCTGCTTCTACAGCGAACTGCTCAAGCAGAAAAGAATCACCCCCAGCCAAGGCTTGCCGCCGGTATTTCCAGTGGTGCTTTATAACGGCTCGAAACCCTGGACAGCCCCACTGGATATCTACGCCATGGTGCAGCCGGAACCGCCAAGTTTTCTGCAAGCGTACCAACCGCATCTGCGCTATTACCTGATCGACGAAGGGCGTTATACTGACGAAGAGCTCGGGTTGCGCCAGACACCGCTCAGTGGCGTGTTCGGCGTAGAAAACGCCGGCGAAAGTTGGGAAACGCTACAAGCCGCCGTGGATAGGGTGGTAGCGATTTTACAGGCCGACCCGGATAAACAGCGTATTGACAAGATCATCACCCGCTGGCTTAAACGGCACCTGGCCTGGCTAGGCACCGAGGTGAACCTGGCACAGCTTGACAGCCTGATGGAGGACAAAGACATGTTGGCGGAGAATTTAGAGAACCTGGTTAAGAAAGAACGTTTGGAAGGTGAGCAGCTAGGTATTAAGAAAGGGCGACAGGAAGGACGTTTGACTGAAGCACGCGATGTGCTGCGCACCCAGCTTGGCTTGAAATTTGGCGATGTGCCCGACTGGGTAGAAGCCCAGCTTATGCAAGCTGGCCACGAGCAACTGCAGCAGTGGATGCGTGAAGTGCTGTTTGCCAACCATCTGGATGCCATGTTTACCCGTTAATCACGATGCTAGGGCGCTTGAAGCGCCTCTGTTACTGGGCAAGGTTCGTCGCTAACTGGGAACCACCCAACCACGCTCCTCACGCCTTGCTCTGAACCAAAAGGGCCTCTTTTGCGGCCATAAGGAAACGTCAAAAGACCCTAATTATCTGTCCGCTGAGATACATGTCTATTGAGCAAATCGATCCGGAAGGAGAGAGCCATGACACATCAGGAGTGGGTAGCGCAGTGCATCGAGCTTGCCCTCGACAACGCTAAACAGGGGCAGGCGCCTTTCGCCGCTCTGGTAGTGCAGGATGGTCATTTGGTCGGAACAGGCGTCAACGATGTAAAGGCTACTAAAGACGTGGCCGGTCATGCCGAGATTCGCGCGCTTCAGGCTGCTGCCAAGCACTTGGGTACCAGGCGCTTAGCGGGGTGTGTGCTCTACACCAACTGCGAGCCTTGCCCCATGTGTCTGGGTGCCATTTACTGGAGCGGCATTACGCAGGTTTATTATGGGCTCTCCGTCGCCGAGCAGGCGGAGTTCGATGAGCTTCCAGCGTTTCAGTACGCAGAGTTGTGCCGCGCTGCCCATCAACGCCGTGTTCAGCTGGTGCAGGTCACTCCTGATAACCTGGACCCTCGAGGCCCCTTTAACCAGTCGCGCAGCGCCGGGGCGTAGGCACCAGCGCTGACACATTCTATGTGTAAAGGCTCAGGCTTTATGGCTATGACGCCACCGCGCCAAAAGGTCTGTCAACGACCACTTTCCTTGCAGCCAGGGTGACAGTAAGCGCATGGAGAGAGGAATAAACACAAACACCATAACGGGCGTCAGCATTAGCGTACTCACTGCAACGCGGGGCACTAATGACCATTCCGCGAGCAGGCCCCCGAACAGCGATTGAAACAGTAGCGAAACCGGGAAAAATGCCAGCCAGATGGCAATGGCCTGCTTCCAGCGTGGGGGTACTGCGCCGGGTGTGGTCTGGAACCAGGCATCTAGCCCTGTTGCGCGCTGCTCATAGGGTGCATCGTACAGGCCTTTACCGCGCATCAGCCAGGCGTGACGCGAGGCAGAATGCTCCCAGGCAGCAAGGGTGCCAGTGCTGCTGAAGCGGAAGATAATCTGATATTCGTCGTCATCTTTTGGCGGTGCCAAAACGCCTGACCCCAGGTAACCGGAAAAGTCAGCCGCCAGCTCACGGCCTTCGTTTAACCAGCGATTAAAGTCTTGATAGCGGCCATTCGCCACGCGGCGAGCCACCATTAACGTGACAGGTGAGGCAGACATGGTATATCTCCTAAAACACGACGGTCATTGCCGGGTAGGCTGACCGTATAGGGTGGGCGGGTAAGCCCATAACGTTCACATCATTATAACAGAAAGCTTCACCCAGATTTTTCCTGCTCCCGGTAGAGCGCTTGACCAAGTGCTGAGAAATACCTCTCGAAGGCCTGATTAATTTGCTGGCGCTGCCGTCCCTGAGGGTATAAGCCCGCATGAGCTTCATCGGACTGGATAGTGCCGTTCACCAGGAAACGGTTGCTGGGCTGGCAATCTTCCACAAAGGCTTCGAATGCCCGGGCACACATTTCCTCAGGCCTGGCGTAATACAGCACTTTTAACTGGTTATCTGCTTTCTGTGACGCCTCAAAAAGCTGACTGGGTCCAGTGCCATCATCGGTGAGAAAGATCGCTTTAAGGCCATCAGCCAGCCGCTGGTTCAGCGTATGAGGCTTTTGCAGCGCCCCTTCCAGCCAGGCACTGGAGGCGAACTGAAGAGGGGCGGTATGAAGAAAGGCTTTCGCCCCTATGTAGTGATCAAACGCGTGGTACCATTCGTGAGCCAGGCTTCCGGCACCGGCATTTTTGGCCAGCGCCAGCTGTCGGCTGGCAGGTAAATAATGCGCGGCCACACCCAGCTGGCCTCCGATGCCATATTGCAACCCCAGGGTGCCACGCAGGGACACCAGGTGTTCCGGGCCCTGGAGTACCGCCATTAAATCTTCCAGTGCGTGCAGGAAATGACCGGCGGCACGATCGCGCTCAGCCGGTGTGACCCAGCGTCCGATTTCGATACTACGAAAATCAAATCGGCGTCGCACCGTGACGAAGGAAATATCCGTATAGGCTGCCATGAATATTCTCCTCGGCTCAATGAAGGCACCGCCTTCGGTACGACGACTTCATGCCAACGCAAACGCGCCAATTTTCGAAACGGCTATATTAACACGTCAGTCGTTTATATATCCTACGTCGGCCTATAGCCGTGGGACAGAGTGTCTCTTGAGCAACCTGTTTGATTGCCGGATTACGATGTGGTGGGCAACACCAGTCACGTCCGGAGGAATTCTTTATGTACACGGGAGAGCAGCATCTGATGAATGATCGGCACGAACATGGCGCAGGCCCTGATGCCAGCGTAGAGCGTTACATTGACTCTGAAACCACAGTCGATGACACGGGCAGTCACTCGGCGTCCGTAGACGATCACGGGTATCCCGTATTGTCACTGGAAGAGATCACCCCACGGGTGGACGATATCCTGGAAGCGGCCAAAACCCTGGCCTTGGCAGCAAAAAAGCGTGAGAAAAATCTTGTTGAAAAAGATGAAGCCGAGCAGGCCGCAAGGGCGCTTCAAAAAGAGGCCAATGATGCCTTTGAGGCCCGCCTGGAAAAACGGGTGACAACAGAGATGCGCAGCTTTGAAGATGTCCAGAAGGACGTACTGAAAGCATTGAAAAAACTCGACAAGGCAGTGGAAAGCGCTGATGAGGAAACGGAAAAATCACAGGGCGCTTACAAGGAATTGCTGAGCATTATTACTCCGTCAAACTAAGCGCTGTAAGCAAACGGGGAAATATATGCGTACCAATGTATCCAGCAACGCCGTTATCAGCTTGCCTCAGGCGATGGCACATTCCGGTGACATTCTGACAGCCGCCCAGAAGCTCGCATCAGCGGTACATAAGGCTCGGAAGAAACGCCTTGAGGAAGAACAGGCCCGCGAATTGGCAGAGCGGCTTCGTCACGAAGTGAGAGAGGCAATCAAGGCCTTGCCGGAAGGCGATTACTCGGGGCATCTTCATATTGAAAAGACAATCCAGAGGGAACTGGTAAAAGCGAACAATGACGTTGACCGGGCTATTGATGGGGCGAACAGGCAGGCAGAGAAGTCTGAACAGGCTTATGCGGATCTGATAGCCGTTCTTTTGAACAACCATGCTGGCCAAGCAGACTGATTGTTAGGGCCTGTTGACGTTTCATCTTTAACCAAAAACGGCCACTTGCTCGATGAGCTAAGTGGCCGTTTTTACTAGAATTTTTGGTCGGAATAGCAGGATTCGAACCTACGACCTCTGCCTCCCGAAGGCAGCGCTCTACCAAGCTGAGCTATATTCCGATGCGTTGCGGTATGTGCCGTTCAACGGAGGCAGATAATACGGGGCGGCGTGGCTTTTTTCAAGCCCTGTTGGCTGAAAACTGTTGATTAAACGCCAGCTGTTGTTGCTCTTGATCAATTCTTGATCAGGTGTCGCGGTCTACGGCGAGGCGGGCAAGGTGCGCCATGGTATCGCGGAAGGGGCTGGGGGGCAGGGCGTCCAGCTGTGCCAGTGCCCTGTCGGCCATTTCATCAGCGCGGGCGCGGGTGTAGTCCAGGGCGCCGGTGGTGTGGACAATCTCAAGCACTTCATCCAGCTGCTCCAGCCCGCCTTTGCGAATCACCTGACGAATCAGCTTGGCCTGTTCGGGGGTGCCGCGTTCCATGGCGTTGATCAGTGGCAGCGTTGGCTTGCCTTCGGCCAGGTCGTCGCCCACGTTCTTGCCCATGGCATCCGCGTTGCCCTGGTAGTCCAGCAGATCATCCACCAGTTGAAAGGCCAGCCCCAGATAGCGGCCATACAGCTTCAGGGCTTCTTCCTGTTCGGGGGTAGCGTTGGCAAGCACGGCGCCACTGTGTGAGGCGGCTTCGAACAGCATGGCCGTCTTGCCCTGAATGGTTTCAAAGTAATCGGCTTCAGAAATGCTCGGATTGCCGATATTGGTCAGCTGCTGCACCTCGCCTTCGGCAATGGTGCAGGTAGCGGCAGACAGGATGGCCATGATGCGCATGGAGCCTACATCGACCATCATCTGGAAGGAGCGGGAATACAGAAAGTCACCGACCAGTACGCAGGGGGCGTTGCCCCAGGCGTCGTTAGCAGTTTTCTTGCCGCGCCGCAGGTGCGACTCATCGACCACGTCGTCGTGCAGCAGGGTGGAGGTGTGCATGAACTCGATCAGGGTGGCGAGCAGGATATGCTTGTCTCCCTGATAATCAAGCGAGCGCGCTGCGAGCAGTACCATCAGCGGGCGAAGGCGCTTGCCGCCGCTTTCAATAATATATTCGCTGATTGTCGCTACTAGTGGCACTTTGGAGCTGAGCTGTTCAACAATGGTGCGGTTAACCGCGACGAAATCATCCGCCACCACGGCGTGCAGCGGGGCAGGAGAGGAGCTGGCAGGCGAGGTTGGAGAAGCGTTCGCAGTCATTGATTCATTCATCGCGGCAGGTGAAAGTGGCGACAGCGCCAAATAGAGTTGATGTCATGCTATGGTCAGCTCTGTTGGCCGTCAAGCCGTGTCAAAAAAGCCAGGCATTGACAACGGCCAGGATAGTTGTAGTACGCGGGTAAAGTCGCTATAATTCGCGGCCCGCTCATCATGCTCCCTGTCAGATGGCTGCCGAAAGGGGCGCTACTCGCAGCAGGTCGATCAAGAGCCACGCCGATGAGCGCCGTGGCAATGGGCCGCGGCATCTATAAGCCGTCTCGGAGAGAAACATGTACGCAGTCATTAAAAGCGGTGGTAAGCAGTACCGCGTTCAGGAAGGTCAGACACTGAAGCTCGAGAAGCTGGAAATTCCGACCGGCGAAACCATCGAGTTTGACGAAGTTCTGCTGGTAGCAGACGGTGACGACGTTACCGTTGGCGCTCCGCTGGTTGAAGGCGCTAAGGTATCCGCTGAGATCGTTGATCATGGCCGTGCCAAGAAAATCAACATCATCAAGTTCCGTCGTCGTAAGCACAGCATGAAGCGTCAGGGCCACCGTCAGTGGTTCACTGAAGTCAAAATTACCGGAATTTCTGCGTAAGCAGTCATTTTCCAGGTTATTTCCTTTGTAGGAGGTTTTTACCATGGCACATAAGAAGGCAGCGGGCTCCACGCGTAACGGCCGCGATTCCGAATCCAAACGTTTGGGTGTGAAGCTTTTCGGCGGTCAGGCCGTCGCTCCGGGTAACATCATTGTTCGTCAGCGCGGCACCAAGTTCCATGCGGGCGCGGGTGTCGGCCTGGGTCGTGACCACACGCTGTTCGCACTTGACGAAGGCGTTGTGAAGTTCGAGACCAAAGGCCCGAAAAGCCGCAAGTTCGTCAGCGTTGTTTCTGCCTAAGCATTTTTGCCAGGCAAGACGTTGAACAGGAAAAGCCCCGCTACGGCGGGGCTTTTTTGTCTGCTAACGTCATTGACGTTTGAAGCCCGCTTTTAGCGGATGCGCAGGGCAGACATCTGGAGGCAACCGGCGGCGAAAGCGGCCAGGAGAATATTCCATGCAATTTGTCGATGAAGCTTCAATCATTGTTGAGGCCGGCAAAGGCGGTAACGGCTGTTTAAGCTTTCGCCGCGAAAAATACGTACCCAAGGGCGGCCCTGACGGTGGTGACGGTGGCCACGGCGGCAGCGTCTACCTGATTGGTGATGATGCGCTGAACACCCTGATTGATTTTCGCTTTCAGCGTTTCTACAAGGCTGAAAACGGCCAGGGCGGTATGGGTCGCCAGATGAGCGGCAAAGCAGGGGAAGATCTGCATGTCAAGGTGCCGGTCGGCACTACAGTGATTGATGAAGATACCCTGGAAGTGATTGCCGACGTGACCGATATTGGCCAGGTGGTGCTGGTGGCTGAAGGGGGCCGCCGTGGCTTGGGTAACATCCACTTCAAATCCTCCACCAACCGGGCGCCCAGGCGCACAACGCCGGGCACCGAAGGGGATCGCCGCAACCTGCGCCTGGAAATGAAGGTGATGGCGGATGTTGGCCTGCTGGGCATGCCCAATGCGGGTAAATCGACGCTGATTCGTGCGGTGTCGGCGGCCAAGCCCAAGGTGGCCAACTACCCGTTTACCACCCTGGTGCCGAACCTTGGCGTGGTTAAGCTTGGGATGCATGAGCACTTTGTGATGGCGGATGTGCCGGGGTTGATTGAAGGCGCTTCCGATGGCGCTGGCCTGGGGCTGCGCTTTTTGAAGCACCTGACCCGTACCCGTTTGCTGCTGCACGTGGTGGATGTGGCACCCTTTGATGAATCAGATCCCATCGAAGCAGCTCAGGCGATTGTCCGCGAGCTGGGTCAGTTCTCGCCCGCCCTGGCTGAGCGCCCGCGCTGGCTGGTGTTGAACAAGTTTGACCTTCTGCCGGAAGATGAGCGTGAAGCGCGCGCCCAGTCCATTATCCAGGCGCTGAACTGGGAAGGCCCGGTGTTTCGTATCTGTGCCATCAGCGGCGAGGGTACCGATGCCCTGGTGCAGGCGGCGCACCGTTGGCTGACCGAGCAGCAGCGTCTGGAGCACGAAGACGAGGAAGCCCATGCCCGTGAGCAGGAAATGCGTCGGCGTATGGAAGAGGAGTCGGTGGCACGTACTGAAGCGCGGCTGGGTCGCAAACGCAAACCCCGTGACGCGGATGACGATGACTTCGATGATGATGACTATGATGTTGATGTGGAATACGCACCCTGAACACCTTGCATCATAGTGAGGGAAGTGACGGTATGGGAGAAAGACTGTGAGCGAGCATGAGCTGGGGCGGGAGAGTCTGAGTCGCGCGCGCCGCGTCGTGGTCAAGATTGGTAGCGCCCTGTTGACCAACGACGGGCGTGGCCTGGATACCGATGGCATCGGTGGCTGGGTTGACCAGATTGCCGAGCTGCATCAGCGCGGTGTTGAAGTGGTACTGGTCTCGTCAGGGGCCGTGGCGGCGGGCATGGTACGCCTTGGCTGGCAGGCGCGGCCAAGTGCGGTGCATGAGTTGCAGGCTGCCGCTGCGGTGGGGCAGAACGGCCTGACCCAGTGCTATGAGCAGCATTTTGCCCGCCACGGTATTCTGACCGCCCAAGTCCTGCTGACCCATGACGACCTTTCCAACCGCAAGCGCTACCTGAATGCGCTCTCGGCCTTGCGTACCCTGGTGGAAATGCGTGTGGTGCCGGTGATCAATGAAAATGACACCGTGGTGACCGACGAGATCCGCTTTGGCGACAACGATACGTTGGGGGCGCTGGTCGCCAATCTGCTCGAAGCCGAAGCGCTGTTCCTGCTGACCGACCAGGAAGGCCTGTTTGATGCTGACCCTCGCCACCATGCAGACGCTCAGCTGATTGCCGAAGGCCGGGCCGATGATCCGCACCTGGTGGCGGTGGCAGGCACCGGCGGTGCGCTAGGGCGAGGCGGCATGAGCACCAAGGTACGCGCCGCCCAGCTGGCCGCGCGCTCCGGTGCTGTCACCGTGATTGCCAGCGGCCGCCAGCCGAATGTCTTGACCCGCCTGATGGCCGGTGAAGCCCTGGGCACGCTGCTGCGCCCTGAACAGGCGCCGATGGCCGCGCGCAAGCGCTGGCTGGCGGGTCAGCTGCAGGTGCGCGGTTCGCTGGTGCTGGATGCCGGTGCGGTCAAGGTATTGCGGGATAAAGGCTCCAGCCTGCTGGCGGTCGGTGTGCGTGAGGTGCAAGGCAGCTTCAAGCGCGGCGATATGGTGCTCTGCGTGGATGAACAGGGCACTCGGGTGGCCAAAGGGCTAGTCAATTATGGCGCGGACGAAGCGCGTCGGCTGGCGGGTAAACCCAGCCATCAGATCGAAGCCATTCTGGGCTATGTCGAGGCCCACGAGCTGATTCACCGCGATAATCTGGTGGTTGTCTGATCCAACCGGCTTGAGGCTGGTTGGCTAAGGCGGCGCTGGGAGCGGGATATGCGTTGGCCACTGATTGGGCACAATAAAAATACGTGTTGTCTGGTCGTCGGCAGGGGTATAGCACATCAGCTGCTGCGGCCAGCGTTTTGGGCCTCTTGGCTCTGGGGCTGCGTCTGCGTCTGCGTATAGGTGCGTCTGCTCTACAATCTCTGCCAGGGAGTGCCATTGCTCCAGCGGCGGTGGCGCCAGCCAGTGAGGTTTGGTCAGCCAGGTGGCCAGAGTGTCCGGCGCAAGGCTTGCGGCCAGCGCTGGCCAGTCATGGGCATGGCACCACAGGCCGCGACGATGCTCAGGCGTGGCACCCTGGGGTGGCGGTAAATGACGGTGCCAAGGGTAATAAAGAATGCCTGGCATGGCCATCTGATGCGCTATTGCCACAGGTTCGGGGCCGTTATTTGCCAGGCTGTCACGTGGGGTGAGCCAGTGGCGTAAGGCTCGCCGGGCGTCTGCCGTGTTGGAAAGCGGCAACTGGCGGTGCTGCATGTGGTAGCGCTTGATATCGAGGCTGTCGAATCCGCCAGGGCCAATCCAGCGGCTCTGGCTATCGGCGGCCCCCGGCCCATCGGGTAACCCCAGATAAAACTTGATGGCCACTTCAAGATGAATGGGCGTGGGGTTCTGGCAGGTGCGGTAGAGCATGTCCAGCTCGCCGCGTGTATTGCGCTGGGCAAAGATGCGTACATTGCGGGCCAGCAGCCGCGTGCCAGGAGCGTGGTCGAGCAGATAATGCCACAGCCGTTCGTGGTAATGGCCCATCCGCGCGTGGCGCAGTTCACGCAGTGGCAGATGATGCAGGGCATCCTGCTGACAATGCAGCCAGGCATCAATATCAGCCGGTGACTGCAATCCCAGGGTTGCAAGGCTAGGGCGCCCGGGAATATCCCCAAGCGCCACCAGATCCGGCGCGTTCAGCAGCCAGGCCATATCGCGCATGACGCTAGTGCGCCAGCCTGATGATACGCCTTCCAGTGTGGAAGAATGAATGTGTCCGCCTGTGTCATCCTGTGGCAGGAAAAAGTGTCTCAAAAGGCTTGCCTCCTGTAGCACCATCATCGGCGTAGCCGCTGGCTAACGCCGATGTATGGTTGAGGTTATCCTGCCACTAATTCAGGTTGTCAGTCACGTTCGATATGGCTGATTTGGGCAGCACCCTGGCGTAGCCTGATTTCAATCTCGCGCCCATTGGCATCGCGGCCTTCAATGTCGATCATACCGCTTTCGTCAATCGCGATTTCTTCAAAGGTTGTCATGCCTTCTGAACGGGCGAGCTCAAAGGCTGAACGCACCTCCTCGTCACTCATGCCCCAGGCACCGGTGATCAGGCGTTCGCGTTTTTCACTCAGGGTGTCGCCGTTTTCCAGATCAAAACGAACCTCGGCGTTCCATTCATCATCCAGCCAGCCTTCTACTTCAGCATGCCCCTGGCGTTTGATTTCGATTTCCTCAAGATGGGTAAACCCGTAAGCGGAAGTCTGTTCAAGAATTTGGTCGATGCGGTTGATATCCATTGTGTCGTTCGCCTGGGCAGTGCCGATAAACAGCAGGGCCGCGGCGGGGATCAGCAGAGCTTTCTTGATAGAGGTCATCATATTCTCCTTGGGTGGATCAAACGTCACGCATGTGGATTGAAAGGAACGTCAGCGTGACCGTGATCACCGTTATAGCACTGCTTGGCTTGCCTGGAACTGACGCCTGGGTTCATCGATGGTTCATGTTCCTTTTGGCATGCTGAGTAAATGATGAGACTTAATCACTACCTTTATCGTCGTGCCCTTAAGGGCGGGCTGCTTGCCTTGGGGTGCCTGCTTTTTTCTGCCTCCCCGGGGGCAGACCAGCACTGGCATTCGTTGCATGATGATGTCCAGCGAGGTGAAGTGGTGCCTCTGGAAAATATTCTGGACTGGCTGGAAGCGCACTATATCGGCGACGTGCTGGAAGTGGAAGTCGAACGGGATGACGGTGAAGTAGAGTATGAAATCAAACTGCTCGGTGAGCGGGGCCAGATTGTTGAGTTCGAGTTTGATGGCCACACAGGTCAGTTGATGGAAATCGAGGGGGTGCACATTGATGCCATGCGCAGGCCGTAATGTGCCCCCTCAGGAGGATGTTATTTGAAATGCCTGCTGGTAGAAGATGACTTGGCTTTGGCGGAGGCGCTGATGGATGTTCTGCGTCAGGGCGATTGGCTGGCGGAATCTGCCGCCACTGGCCAGGAAGCGGATTTCCTGGTGCGTACCGAAACCTATGATGCGATCATTCTTGATTTGGGCTTGCCCGATGGTGATGGCGTGCGCTGGCTGAGTGCCTGGCGAGACGATGGAATCAACCTGCCTGTGTTGATCCTGACCGCCCGCGAGCGCTGGGCGGACAAGGCGGCAGGATTTTCCGCCGGCGCCGATGATTATGTCACCAAGCCTTTTGAAGCCGCTGAAGTGCTGTTCCGCCTGCATGCGCTGGTAAGGCGTAGCCACGGCCATGCCCATCCGCTGCTGAGCGTGGGTGAGTTGACCCTCGACACCCATACTCAGCACGTTGCTCTGGCCAGTCGGCCGGTGTCGCTAACCGCTCAGGAAACCCGCTTGCTGCGCTATCTGATGCAGGCGGCGCCCCGCGTGGTTAGCCGTACTGAGCTTTCCGAGCATGTGTATGATCGCGATCATGAGCCGGATTCCAACGTGATAGACGTCCAGGTCAGCCGTCTACGCCGCAAACTGGGGGCCTGGCGGATTGCCACCCTGCGTGGTCAAGGCTATCGGCTCCTGGCGGAGCCACTTGATACGCCATGACGCGACCTAGCCTGACTCACTATCGTCGTCGCTGGAGGCGGCGTTCGATTGCCAGCCGTTTGCTGCTTGCTGCCTTGTTGATCGTGGGCCTGGCGCTCCCTGCAGCGGGCATTTTCCTGTCCCAGCATTATCGTGAAGCTGCCACGCAGGGGTTTGATAACCGCCTGACGGCAGTGCTTAACGTTCTTTTGGCCGGGGTGGAGGTTGATCCGCAGACGGGTAAGTTGATGATGGATCGCTCGCTGGGCGATCCGCGCTTTGAGCAGGTGTTTTCAGGCTGGTACTGGCAGATCAGTGATGGTGGCGAGCGTACTCTGACCTCACGTTCATTATGGGATCAGCGCCTGCCAGTGCATAGCGTAGAAAAAGTCGCAAACACCCTGAGCGGCCCGCGCGAACAAACCTTGCGGGTGGTTGAGCGCGATATCCAGCTAGCGTCGCTGCCGTCTGTCCTGCATGTCAGTATCGCCGCCAGTGATGCTGAACTGAACGCTGATATTCACTCATTCAGCCAATGGTTATGGGCTGGACTGGCCGCATTGGGGGGCGTTTTACTGGCTGTGCTGGCGCTGCAGGTACGCTGGGGGCTGTCACCACTGCGCCGCTTGCGCGCTCATCTGCAAGCCATTCATGACGGACGCGCCGAGCAGCTGCCCAACGACTTTCCGGATGAGCTGAATGCCCTGGCCAGCGCAATGAATGCCTTGCTGGCCAGGGATCAACGCCTGATTGAGCGAGGGCGGCATACAGCAGGCAATCTTGCCCACGCCCTTAAAACCCCGTTGAGTGTGATGCGTTTGCAGCTCGCCCAACTGCCAGAGGCCCAGCGGCCGCGCTGGGAGGCAGAGCTTGCGCGTATTGATAATGCCGTTCGCCATCACCTGGCAAGAGCATCAGCGGCAGGGGAAGGTGCCCGCATAGCCCCCTTGAAGCTATCAACCACCCTGGCACCCATGCTTTCAGGCCTTGGCAGGCTGGCCCAGCGGCGCGGGCTCACACTGTGCTCCCAGTGGCATGGGGAACGCTCTGTCTACCTTGATGAGCAGGATGCCCAGGAGCTGGTTGGCAATCTTCTGGATAATGCGCTGCGCTGGGCAAGCCATGCGGTCATAATGGAAGCTGCCTGCCAAGGGAAGTGGCTGACCCTGCAGATCAGCGATGATGGCCCCGGCATGACGGATGAGCAATGCCAGGCAGCCTTTGAGCGCGGCAGCCGCCTTGATGAGCAGCGCTCGCAGAGCGGTTTAGGGCTTTCCATCGTGGCAGATCTGGTGGCACTCTATCAGGGAGAATTGACGCTATCACGGGCAGTACAGGGAGGGTTGCAGGTCACCGTGATGTTGCCTGTCGTAGCACAGCCTTGAGGGTTTCCATGCCTGAATCAGAACAGACACCTTTATCTGCACCAACCCTTTCTACACCAACCCTATCGACACAAACTCCGTCGACACAAACCCTGCCAGATATTTTGGTGGGGCCCTTGCTGCGCAGAATAACGTCAGGCCGCTGGGTGATGTGGTTAGTGGCCTCTCGGGAAGTGAAACTTCAGCTCAAACTGCAGCCTATCGGGCAGCCTGCGCAATGTCACGCGCTTGAAGATGCCCAGCAATGTGTGTGGCTAGGGCGCCACGCTTGCCTGTACTTGATTGACCTGGAGCTGGGGTCGCCGCTGCCGACCGATACGCTGATTGATTATGACGTCTTGGTGGAAAACGCGGATGGCGAGGTTGCCGGTATCGGTCAATGGGCGCCCTGGCTGTGCTATGCAGGCAGGGATTGCCCGAATCTGGTGATTGCCTCTGATCATCGGCGGCTGCTGCATGGCTCTTGTCGCAAGCCTCATCATGATGGCCCGGATGGCCTGGTGCGCGCTGATAGCTGGTTGGAGAGCCGCCTGATGGATAGCGAGCAGCGCCCGGCCTGGCTGTTGATGACCGGTGATCAGGTATATGTCGATGACGTGGCTGGCCCGCTGCTGCGGGCAATTCATGCCCTGATTGCGCGCCTGGGGCTGGTAGATGAAGTGCTGGAAGGGGCGACCGTGGGCGACAGCCAGGCGCTGTATCAGTCAGCCAACAGCTACTACCAGCGTGAGGCGTTGTTGCCCGATGCGACCAGCAATGCCGCCTTGCGTGAGCGTTTTTTTGGTGGCGTCAAAAAACCGATATTCACCTCGGCCAACGCCCACAATCACTTGATGACGCTGGCAGAAATGCTGGCCATGTATTTTCTGACCTGGTCACCCACGCCCTGGCGGCTGGTCGAGGTGACAGCGCCCGAACTGGAAGCCGACAAGGCGCAGCTTTATCAGCAGGAGAAAGGCATTATTGATGCTTTTGTGGATGGTTTGCCGCAGTGTGCCCGGGTGATGGCGCATATTCCCAGCCTGATGATTTTTGATGATCATGACGTCACTGATGACTGGAACCTGACCGCTGATTGGGAAATGACGGCCTATGGCCATCCGTTTTCCAAGCGGATTATCGGTAATGCGCTGTTTGCCTATCTGCTGTGCCAGGGCTGGGGGAATGCTCCGGAAAAACTGCAAGGGCTGATTGATAGCACTCAGGCGCTGTTGCGCACTTCCTCACCCGCACCCAGGCCGCTGGTGGCTGAACAGCATGATGAGTTTATCGAGCAACTGCTGCGCTTTCAGGGCTGGGAATACCAACTGCCGGGCAGCCCGCCCTTGATTGTGCTGGATACCCGTACCCGCCGCTGGCGCAGTGAAAGTAACCCCAAGCGGCCCTCTGGGCTGATGGACTGGGAAGCGCTGATGGAAATGCAGCAGGCACTGATTGATGCCCCAGGCGCGATCATTGTGTCCCCCGCGCCGATGTTTGGCGTCAAATTGATCGAGGGCATCCAGAAGATCTTCACCTGGCTGGGCAAACCCTTGGTAGTCGATGCCGAAAACTGGATGGCCCATCGCGGTGCGGCCAGCGTGTTGCTGCAGATCTGGCGGCATTCAAAAACTCCGGGTAATTTCGTTATTCTTTCCGGTGATGTGCACTACTCCTTTGCCTACGACATTCTGGTCAGCCATCGTGAAGAAACGCCCCACCTTTGGCAGATTACCTCAAGCGGGATCAAGAACACCTTTCCAGAGACGCTATTAAATACCTTTGACCGCCTTAACCGCTGGCTATACGCCCCCTTGTCGCCGCTTAATTGGCTGACCAAGCGCCGTAAGTTCAGCGTCTACCCCCGCGACCCTGAGCAGGCAAAAGCAGGTGAACGGCTATGGAACGGCAGCGGTATTGGGTTGGTGACTCTGGATGAAGAAGGCCGGCCGCTAGATATCCGCCAACTGGACGTTCGGGGCATGGATGTGGTCTTTCCACCGCCCAAGGCATTGAGGTGTTAAACAGGCCTTGGTGCTCACTTTTCCTTCGACACTTTCTTCCCCCTTCCCATTCTCCTGCGTGGGAATCATAAATCTTATGACTTGGGGCAAGACGTCGCAGTAGAAAGCCTCTAGACTTGTCTTTCTTCGCATTGCTTATCATTGTTTAACAATTGGACTAGCGGTGATGCGGTCTTAAAAATCGCTGCTATTGTTGGCGATGCTGCGTGTGACGTTAATACATTTTTATACCCGGGGCTAAGCCATGACACAGTTTTTGAATCGAATTCCGATGCGCGCCAAATTCGCCCTGGTGTTGGCATTGCCTTTATTGGCGCTGGCCTGGTTTGCGGTTAACGGCGTGCTGGAACGCCAGAGCTTGGTGCGCGAGCTTGATCGTCTCTATGCGATGACCGAACTGGCTCAGCGGGCTGGCGACTGGGTGCATCAGGTGCAGTTGGAAAGGGGGATGACCGCTGGCTTTATCGGCAGTGAAGGGCAGTCGTTCGGGCAACGTCTGAACGGGCAGCGCCCTGAAGTCGACGCTGCTGCCGAGGCGTTCTTTAATCAACGCGACGCGCTTGAAGAAGGCGTATTGAGTGCTGCGGCCCTTACCCAGTTTGAACAGCTTAACCGTCAGTGGAACGCAACCCGCCAGGTGCGCGCCAGGGTGGATCGCCTGGATATTCCCAGCGGCGAGGCGATTAGCCACTACACCTCAATTAACGGTCAGTTGATGCGGCTGGTAGGTGCGCTGTCGCGGTTGACCAGTGAGGGCGAAATCAGCCGCCAGCTGACCGCTTATTATAGCCTGCTGGAGGCCAAGGATCTGGCGGGTATTGAGCGGGCCATGTTGTCCAATGCCTTTGCGGCGGATGGTATGTCGACGGATATGCTGC
This sequence comes from Halomonas sp. CH40, assembly GCA_041875495.1. Lineage (NCBI taxonomy): Bacteria > Pseudomonadati > Pseudomonadota > Gammaproteobacteria > Oceanospirillales > Halomonadaceae > Halomonas > Halomonas sp. CH40. The sequence goes on along the minus strand of CP112982.1, from coordinate 3,126,444 downwards.
GCAACTTTCTGTCTCTGTTAGGCCGGGAACAGGCATTTCTGACCAGTCTGCGTACTTTTGCCAGCCCTGAAGATCTTGAACAGTTGGATCAGGCGTTGAGTGGCCCGGAAATTGAGCGCCTGATCGAGCGTCGCGAGCTGGCAATTGAGCGCTATGAGCGTGGCGGCTACAACGTCTCCCCAGAGCAGTGGTTTGAATGGCAGACCGTCAAGATTGGCCGCCTCAAGGCGCTGGAAGACCAGTTGGCTGATAAGGTGATCGAGAGTACCGCTACCCTGCGTGGCGAGGCTCGCACGGCGCTATGGAGCTATCTGGTCGTCGCGCTGGTGACGGCGCTGGCCGCTGTGCTGGCAGCGGTGTTGATCGTACGTGGCATTACGCGGCCTTTGAAACGCGCCCTGGAGAATATCGAGACACGTGGCAATGACCTGACTCAGCGCCTGGCAGTGCCGGGCAGCGATGAGCTTTCAAAGCTTTACACGGCCTTTAACCACGCCTCTGAGGAAATCGAAACCCTGATTGCCGAATTCAAACGCAATGCTCAATCTGTGGAAGTGGCCAGCGGTGAAATTGCCCAGGGCAACCAGGATCTGGCCCAGCGTACCGAGGAGCAGTCGGCCTCTCTGGTGCAGACGGCCTCAAGTATGGAAGAAATCACTGCGACTGTTCGCCAGAGCGCTGATAATGCCCATCAGGCCCAGAGTATGACCAAGGACGTTGCTCGTGAAGCACAGGAAGCGTCGTCGGTGGCCACCCGCGCTCAGGACGCCATGCATCAGATTCATGGTGCCAATGATCAGGTCACTACCATTATTGCCGCGATTGACAACATCACCTTCCAGACCAACCTGTTGGCATTGAATGCCTCGGTTGAGGCGGCCCGCGCCGGTGAGCATGGGCGTGGTTTTGCAGTCGTTGCTGATGAAGTGCGTAAGCTTGCTAGCCGTAGCTCTGAGGAAGCCGACCAGATTCGCCACTTGATTGATAACAATGTTGCGCGGATCAGTGAAGGGGAAGCGCTGGTGACGTCTACCAGCGAAACGCTCAAGACCATTTCCGAGCGGGTGCAGAAAGTCGCCAATCTGGTCGATGAAATGGCCTCGGCGACCACAGAACAGTCATCAGGGATTGAGGAAATCAACCGTGCCATGACCCAACTGGAAGAAGTCACCCAGCAGAACGCCGCCCTGGTAGAGGAAGTGGCGGCTGCCAGCCGCTCGTTGGATGAACAGGCAGAAGAAATGGCACAAATGATCGGTAAATATCAGGTTCACGAAGTTGGCACCACGCCGCGGCTTGCGTCTTCCTAGCCACAGCCGTCATGATATTCGGGCGCTTTTTATCAAGGGCGCCCGGGTATCTTATGGCATTTGTGCCGGAGGCTGCCTGGATATTGACGATCAGCGTAGGTAGGAGGCCACCGGCCATGACCCATACTCTTCACTCTGCCAACAGCGGCCACCCTGATAAAAAAACCTCAACGGTCGATACGCTTTCCGGGCTGCGTTTTGAGCAGTTCTACGTGGCCGTTGAGCAGAGCCCGGTGGCGACAGCCATTACTGATGCGAATGGTTGCATCGAGTTTGTTAACCAGCGTTTTCTGGAAATCACCGGCTATGACCGTGAGGAGCTCCTGGGTAAGACGCCCGCCTTGATTCAGTCTGGCATGACGCCGAATGCGGTCTACGACACCATGTGGGCAACGCTGAAAGCTGGCGATGTCTGGAAAGGTGAAATTCTCAATCGACGCAAGAACGGCGAGCTGTACTGGGAGAAGCAGACCATCACACCGGTCAAGCATTCAGACGGTGAGATTCTCAACTATGTTGCCGTCAAGGAGGATATTACTCACTGGCGCCGCCAGGAGAATGAGCTGCGCTTGATGGCGGCCGCGTTTGAAACCGGTCAGGCTACCTTGATTACCGATGCGGATGTGGTCATTGAACGGGTGAACCAGGCATTTGTAGAGATTACCGGCTATTCAAGCGCCGAAGCGGTAGGACAAACGCCACGCCTGCTCAAGTCTGGCCGCCACGATGACGACTTCTATCAGCAGATGTGGCGTTCACTGCGTGAGAAGGGCCACTGGCAGGGTGAAGTGTGGAATCGCAACAAGAGCGGCGAGATTGCCCGTTATTGGCAGGCCATCACCGCGGTGCATGATGATGAGGGCCAGGTACGCCGCTTTGTGGCAGTGTTTCACGACCTTTGAAGAAGCCGTCAAGCGGCGCGGGAATTGTCAGCGCTGCTGCTGGGGTCAACCGCCGAGCCATCTGTATCAGCGGCCAGGTTGCCTCGGGCAGGCATGGCGCTGGGGTCAATACCGTTGCCCGTGTTGCCAGCAGCGGCGCTGCTGGCTGTGTCGGCTTGTGCATTCTCAGCATCAGCAGCGCTGCTGCTTTCTGTGCCCGTCGCGCGGGCATTGTTCATTTCACTTTGCAGCCTTGAGGCCTCAAGTTTGGCTTCCAGCAGATACTGGCGCGCCTGGGCAGCGACTTGCAGGTCCTTGGACGAAGGCTCTGCCGGTGCCAGGGCGGCGGCAATCACGGTCTGCATTTTCTCAACGGTGGCCTGGGGGTCACCCTTCACCGGGCCGTAATCAATCGGCACTTCACCGCCAACCGCATAGCGGTTGCCATCCGGGCCGGATTGATAATCGTAGCTGGCGCTGCCGGTATAGGGGCCTCCGGCAACTTCATGGGCGCGCTCGTGCTGGCGGACTTCCTGGTCGGTGCGTTTGAGCTGCTCAACCTGGCGGATTTCCTGTTCGTTCAGCGGCGTGCCGTCCGAGCGTGTGGGGGCGTTACCAAAAGGGTTCTCGTCGCTTTCCCGGTTTTCCTGAGTTTCGTCACCTGACCGTGCGGATCGGTTCTGTTCTGATCCTTCCGGCGAGTTGATCGGCGCAGCGTCATCACTGGCGCGTTCGGTAGACCTGCGGCTGTTGGCGGTGCTTTCCGCCGGGTTGGCGGTAGATAAAGCTACCCGCGCGTAGTCATTGCCTGTTTCGGCAATCGGGCGCTGGTCTGCCTGGGAAAGCGTCGCGCCTGCGGCTCGCTCGGCGCTGCCTACGCGGCTCGTCGCAGAGGCAGTGACCGACCAGTAGGTTGACGGTAATGCGCTACTGACAGCTGAGATGGACATAAGCGGTACCGAGAAAGTAAACGATGAAGTAACATTATAGACTAGTATCGGCAACTCGTCCTCAGACTGCAAGACAGGAACATCACAACGTCAATGCCTTCTATTGATATCGTACTGCATCTTTCTTATGACGAATGTTTGGCCCACTATGAAGGGCGGATTGGTAATGTGCGCACTCGCAGCCTGGATGGCCGCTGGGTGATTTTTCCGGCGGAAGCCATTCGCCGTGTCGTCAGTCGAGATGGCGTACACGGCGCTTTTCGGCTGCACTTTTCCGATGAGGGGAAGTTTGTCAGTATTAAACCTTTAGCTGCGCGGCGTTAGTGGCCGAAGGCGGATGTGTAGACGTTTGTCTCTGGTGTGGCCAGATGGGTGCCGGTAGGGTTTAGCACAACAAAATAGGTATGCTTGTTTTACCTGTTGCTGACGTTTGTCAGCACATTCTTTGACCGTGGAGTCGCCATGATTCGTGTCCATCATCTGGAAAAGTCCCGCTCACACCGGGTTCTCTGGCTTCTGGAGATCCTTGCGCTTGACTATGAAATCGTTACCTATGCTCGCGATAACGACACTCAACTGGCACCCAAGGCACTGAAAGAGATCCACCCGCTGGGTAAGTCGCCGGTGGTGACTGACGGCGATATTACCATTGCCGAATCAGGCGCCATCGTGGATTACCTGCTGATGCGTTACGGCCAAGGGCAAACGGAGCCGTCGTCGGATAATAGCGCGGCCTGGGTCAATGAACGTTACTGGCGACACTACGCAGAAGGCTCCTTGATGCCGCTGCTGGTGATGCGTCTGGTGTTCAGCCAGTTGCCCAAACAATCGCCCTTTCTGATCAAGCCAATCGCCAAGGGCATCAATGCCACGGTCAATGAGCGTTTTCTGGCGCCTCAGCTGGCAGAGCACCTCTCCATGATTGAGGCTCATCTGGAGCCACGCGGCCAGTTCTCCAGCACCTGGCCGAGTGGCGCAGATGTGCAGATGAGCTTTCCACTACAGGCGTTGGCCCTGTCTGATTCATTGCGCGATTATCCAGCGATCAGCCGCTATGTGGCACGTATTGAAGCTGACTCGGCCTGGCAGCGTGTTGTCGAGCGCGCCGGATCATTGACGCTGCCAGGCATATAGCCGTGCGGAGCGTTTGTACCATGCAAGGCAGGTTCACCCGGTGGAGCCTGCTTGGCCGCCCCGATAGGGGTTGCCTTTGACGGCGACACGGCACACGCCTAACCGCTGGCAAGCCCGGCTGACAGGTGATAGACTATGCCATCCTCTCAGACAAGGCCCGTGAACGGGCAGTTTTCAACACTGCCAGTTGCACATTTTGGTAAGGCAAAATGCCAATCCAATTAAGCGGTTACCGCATTATTTACTGAGCGGTAACTGAGTGTCGGAAACGTCGCAGCAGGCACTGTCTGATTAACAGCCAGGTGCCAAGCGATGAATATACAGTTAATCCGTTGCCATTAACGGCAACCTTTTTTCTCCAAGGAGATACCCTGTGGCGAACAGCAAGCAAGCTCGCAAGCGCGCCCGCCAGGCCGAGAAGCGTCGCGTCCTGAAATCCAGCCAGCGCAGCATGGTCCGCACTTATATCAAGCGCGTGATCAAGGCAATCAGCACTGGTGACCACGCCAAGTCAATGGAAGCTTTCCATGCCATGCAGCCGGTTATCGACCGTATTGCTGACAAGGACGTGCTCTCCAAGAAGAAGGCTGCTCGCCTGAAGAGCCGCTTGAACAAGCGTATCAAGGCTCTGGCGGCGTAAGCCGGCAAGCGCCTTAAAAAAACCGGCCAAGGCCGGTTTTTTTGTGTCTGTCAGCTGTGTTGCCTGCCATAACGACGTCAACACGATTGGGTTAACGCCCGTCTTAATGGATGAGACGCAGAGAGGCTGCCATGAGTACACCAACGCCTGATCGCACCGATCAGCCGCCCGCCCGTCGTGGGCTGATGGGGTCGGGGCTGATTGTCAGTGCAATGACGATGCTTTCCCGCGTCATGGGGTTGGCGCGGGATGTGGTGATCGCCGCCCTTTTAGGGGCAGGCACCGGTGCAGACGCCTTTTTTGTGGCGTTCAAGATCCCCAATTTTTTGCGCCGTCTATTTGCGGAGGGAGCCTTCAACCAGGCCTTTGTTCCGGTGCTCTCGGAGTATTCCACGACGCGCACCCGGGAAGAGATCCGCGAGTTGCTCAACGCGGTCGCCGGTAGTCTGGCCGCCGTGCTGGCACTGATTACCGCATTGGCCATGCTCGCAGCTCCCTGGCTGGTATGGGTGTTTGCGCCCGGTTTCGGGCGTGACCCGGAAAAGCTGGCGCTGACGGCGGACATGCTGCAGTTGACCTTTCCGTACCTGTTGTTGATCTCATTAACAGCGTTTTCAGGCAGCGTGCTGAATACCTGGAACCGTTTTGCAGTACCGGCCTTTACGCCCGTGCTGCTTAACCTCTCGCTGATTGGCGCCGCGCTTTTGCTGGTGCCTCTGATGGATACCCCGGCCATGGCGCTGGCTTGGGGGGTGCTGATTGCTGGTGCCGCCCAGCTGGCTTTTCAGGTGCCGTTTCTTTTTCGCCTGGGGCTTTTGCCCAAACCCTGGCCGAATTTTGCCCATGAAGGAGTGCGGCGCATTCTGAAGCTGATGGCACCGGCGCTGTTTGGAGTCTCGGTATCGCAAATCAACCTCTTACTGGATACCGTTCTGGCTTCATTTCTGGCAGCGGGTAGCGTTTCTTGGCTGTATTATTCAGACCGTCTGGTCGAGCTGCCGCTAGGGGTGTTTGGCGTTGCGATTGGCACAGTGATTCTGCCGGCGCTTTCCAAGCGCCATGCCAGCCAGTCCCGGGAGCATTTTTCAGCCATGCTGGATTGGGCAATACGCATGGTGCTGTTGCTGGGCCTGCCTGCGGCGCTGGCGCTGGCGGTGCTGGCCAAGCCGCTGTTGATTACCCTGTTCCATTATGGCGCCATGACCGATCACGATATCCAGATGGCCGCGATGAGCCTGCGCGCCTATGCGTTTGGCCTCTTGGCCTTCATGCTGATCAAGGTGTTGGCGCCGGGCTTCTTCGCCCGCCAGGACACCAAGACGCCGGTCAAGATCGGTATCATCGCCATGCTGGCGAATATGGTCTTCAACCTGATTCTGATCTGGCCGCTGGCCCATGCCGGGCTGGCGCTGGCGACGGCTTTGTCGGCCTTTATGAATGCAGGCATGCTGGGCTATCTATTGCGTAAGCAAGGCATTCTGGTGTTTCAGCCAGGCTGGCCGCGTTTTGCGCTCCAGCTGGTGGGGGGCAGTGCGGTGATGAGCATTGGCCTTTACTGGCTGGCGCCGGAATGGCAGGCCTGGCTTGAGTTTTCGCTTTTCCAGCGGGTTGGCTGGGTGAGCGTGCTGGTAGGGCTGGGCGCCGGTGTCTACTTTGCCTGGCTGGCGGCCTTTGGTCTGCGCCTTAAACAACTTAAAATGCACAGTTAAGGTTACAATACAGGGCCAGGCATACATTGACGCGGGCAGGTTGGTTATAATCGCCTGATGTTACAGGTTTCACACAGTTGAGGTGCCATGCGCGTTATTCGAGGGCTGCACAATCTGACCGATGCACACCGGGGTTGCGTGGCAACCATCGGTAATTTTGATGGTGTGCACCGTGGGCATCAGGCCATTTTGCAGCAGTGCCGCGAACACGCGGCCAGCCATGATGTGCCGCTGACGGTGGTGGTGTTCGAGCCTCAGCCGCGTGAGTTCTTCGCCGGTGAGCAGGCGCCGCCACGCCTGACCCGCCTGCGTGAAAAAGTCCGCCTTTTGATGGCCCATGGCGCTGAGCAGGTGCTGTGTCTGCCGTTCAATGATGCGCTACGCAGCCTCACCGGGCGTGAATTTATTGATCAGGTGCTGATCAAGGGCCTGGACGTTCGTCATCTGGTGGTGGGGGATGATTTCCGCTTTGGCTGCGACCGGCGCGGTGACTTTAACCTCTTGGAAGCGGTAGGCCGCGAGCAGGGGTTTGGCGTCGAACATACCCGCACCTTCACAGTGGATGATGAGCGGGTTTCCAGTACCCGAGTGCGCACCCTGCTGGCCAGTGGGAACTTCCACGCATCGGCGCGTCTGCTGGGTCGCCCTTATTCACTGGGTGGGCGTGTGGTACGCGATCAGCAGCTGGGGCGCACGATTGGCGTGCCCACCGCTAACCTGCCGCTGCTTCCGCAACCGCTGACCCTGCGCGGGGTATTTGCAACGGTAGCAGAGCTTGAAGATGGCCGCTGCTACCCGAGTGTGGCCAATATTGGTTATCGCCCCACCGTCGGCGCGCAGCGCCCAACCCTGGAAGTACACCTGTTTGATTTTGACCGTAATATCTACGGCCAGCGCTGCACGGTTTACCCTTGCGCCCGGCTGCGTGGTGAAACCCGCTTTGATGACTTTGATGCCCTGAAAGCGCAGATTTACGCGGATCAGGCGCGCGCGCGGCGCTATCTGGCCAACTATCAGGGCGCTAACCACGCCTTGCCGCTTGCCTCAGCGCCGGCCCCTTTATCTGATATTTCTGCCGCTGATATTCCTGCAGCGGCAACGACCTTCTCTGACATAAGGTCGGCGGACGATTCCGCTGACGCTAACGACGGCTGACCGGACTATGGATTATAAGCACACGCTGAACCTGCCTGAAACAGATTTTCCGATGCGCGGCATGCTGCCCAAGCAAGAGCCTGGCCGGGTTTCCAAATGGCAGGACATGAACCTGTATCAGCGCCTGCGCGACGCCCGCGCGGGCAGGCCGCAGTTTGTTCTGCACGATGGCCCTCCCTACGCCAATGGCAGCATTCATATCGGTCACGCCGTCAACAAGATTCTCAAGGATATTATTGTTAAGTCCAAGAACCTGGCCGGTTTTGATGCCCCTTACGTGCCGGGCTGGGACTGCCATGGCCTGCCGATTGAGCATAAGGTAGAAACTACCCACGGCAAACATCTGGGAGCGGATAAAGCTCGCGAGCTGTGCCGTGACTATGCCACTTCCCAGATTGAAACCCAGCTGACGGACTTTGTCCGCCTGGGTATTATCGGCGATTGGGAACACCCCTACCGCTCGATGGACTACGCCAACGAAGCGGGTGAGATGCGTGCTCTGGCCGATATGGTCGATGCGGGCTACGTGTTCAAGGGGCTAAAGCCGGTTAACTGGTGCTTTGACTGCGGCTCGGCGCTGGCCGAGGCTGAAGTGGAATATGCCGACAAGACATCAGACGCCATTGATGTGGCTTTCCCGGTGGAAGACGCCGACAAGCTGGCGGCGGCGTTCGGCCTTAATGCCTTGCCCAAGCCGACCTCCATCGTGATCTGGACCACCACACCCTGGACGATTCCGGCCAACCAGGCGCTTAACGTTCATCCTGAGTTTACCTATGCGCTGGTCGATGTGGGTGACAAGCTGCTGCTACTGGCAGAAGAGCTGGTGGAAAGTTGCCTGGAACGCTATGAGCTAAGCGGCGAGGTGATCGCCACGACTCAGGGTCAGCAGCTTGACCTGATCAACTTCCGCCATCCTTTCTATGAGCGCCTCTCGCCGGTGTATCTGGCCGACTATGTGGAATCCGAGGTGGGCAGTACCGGTATTGTTCACTCTTCGCCGTCCTACGGGGTTGATGACTTCAACACCTGCCGTGAGCACGGCATGAGCTTTGATGACATGCTCAACCCGGTGCAGGGCAACGGTGTGTATGTTGATGATCTGCCCTTCTTTGGTGGCCAGATGATCTGGAAGGCCAACCCGCAGATTGTCGATAAGCTGCGCGAGGTGGGCGCGCTGATGAATCACAAGCGCTATCAGCACAGCTATATGCACTGCTGGCGCCATAAGACGCCGGTTATCTACCGGGCCACAGCGCAGTGGTTTGTGGGCATGGATATTCAGGGCAAAGACGGCCAGACCCTGCGTGACAAGGCGCTCAAGGGGATCGAAGACACCGTCTTCACGCCTGCCTGGGGCCAGGCGCGCTTGCACAGCATGATTGCCAATCGCCCGGATTGGTGTATCTCCCGCCAGCGTAACTGGGGCGTGCCGATTCCGTTCTTCCTTCACAAACAGACTGGCGAGTTGCATCCCAAAACGCTTGAACTGATGGAAGAAGCCGCCAAGCGCGTCGAGCAGGAAGGCATTGAGGCATGGTTCAAGCTTGACCCCGCTGAACTGTTGGGGGCAGAAGCCGCCGAGTACGATAAGGTTACCGATACCCTGGATGTGTGGTTTGACTCCGGTACCACCCACCGCCACGTGCTGCGCGGCTCTCACCCGCATGGGCATGCCAGCGGCCCGCAGGCTGATCTGTATCTGGAAGGCTCCGACCAGCATCGTGGCTGGTTCCATTCGTCACTGCTGACCGGCTGTGCGATTGACGGCCACCCGCCTTACCGTGGCCTGCTGACTCATGGGTTTACCGTCGATGCACAGGGTCGCAAGATGTCAAAATCCGTGGGCAATGTGGTAGCGCCCCAGGAAGTGATGGACAAGCTGGGGGCTGACATTCTGCGTTTATGGGTGGCCTCAACGGATTACTCCGGCGAAATGGCGGTTTCTGATGAAATCCTCAAGCGCACCGCAGATGTATATCGGCGTATTCGCAACACGGCGCGTTTCCTGCTTTCCAACCTCAACGGCTTTGATCCGGCACGTGATCAGGTGGCCTTTGGCGATATGCTTGCGCTGGATCAATGGGTGGTCGACCGTGCTGCCCAGCTGCAGGGGCGGATTGAAAAAGCCTATGAAGAATACCGTTTCCTGGATGTCTACCAGCAGGTTCATGGGTTCTGCGCCCGGGAACTGGGCGGTTTCTATCTGGATGTGATCAAGGATCGCCAGTACACCACCCAGGCAGATTCGCTGGCCCGGCGCAGTGCGCAAACTGCGCTTTACCATGTAGTGGAAGCGCTTTCCCGTTGGGTAGCGCCGATCCTGTCGTTCACCGCTGAAGAAATCTACACCCATATCCCGGGTGAGCGGGGCGATAGCGTTCTGCTGGAAGAATATTATCAGGGGCTTGGCACCCTGGATGATCAGGCGGAGCTGGGGCGTGATTTCTGGGAGCAGGTGCTGGAAGTCAAGCATGCGGTCAACAAGTGCCTGGAAGATGTACGTAATGCCAAGGTGATCAAGGGCAGCCTGGCCGCGGATGTTACCCTGTATGTAGATGACAGCCTGCAGCAGACGCTGACCAAACTGGGCGATGAATTGCGTTTTGTAATGCTGACCAGCGAGGTACATCTGGCGCCGCTTGCTGAAGGAGACAACGCCGAAGTCACTGAGCTTGCTAACCTCAAGGTGGCGGTAGCGGCCAGCGAACACACCAAGTGTGAGCGCTGCTGGCACCACCGTGAAGATGTTGGCACCCACGCAGATCATCCGGATCTGTGCGGGCGCTGTATCAGTAACCTGCCGGAAGGCCCGGGCGAGACGCGCCGCTATGCCTGATCAGGCGGGCTCGCAAGCGCCGCTGGCACCCATGCATCAACCGCTGCGCTGGCTGTGGCTGGCGCTGGTGGTGATAGTGCTTGACCTGGCGACCAAGTATGCCGCCAGCCACTGGCTGAATTATGCCCAGCCGGTAGAGGTGCTGCCGTTCTTTAACCTGACGCTGTTGCACAATACCGGCGCGGCGTTCAGCTTTCTGGCCGGGCACCCGGGTTGGCAGCGCTGGTTCTTTGCAGCGGTGGCCATCGGGGCAAGTATTGCCCTGACGGTCTGGCTGTCGCGGTTGAAGACGGATGAAAAGCTGCTGGCGATTGCCCTGCCGCTGATTATTGGCGGCGCTTTGGGTAACCTTTATGATCGGCTGGTACACGGCTATGTGGTGGATTTTCTGTCGTTCCACGTGGCGGGCTGGTATTACCCAGCGTTTAACATAGCGGATATCGGTATTACCCTGGGCGCTGCGGGTATGATCTGGGAATCACTCTTTGCCGACCGTCGGCGCAAACAACGCAAGGCTTGATGCCTGCTTCTACTTTTCAAGGGCACAGATTACCGATGAGCGATTATCTGATTGATGATGGTATGGAAATTACCCTGCACTTCACCTTGACGCTTGAAGATGGCACGGTAGTGGATTCAACCCGTGAAAAAGCCCCGGCCACCTTCCAGTTTGGTGATGGCAACCTGCCGCCGGGCTTTGAGAACCCGATCAAGGGGCTGGGGGTTGGCCAGGGCGGGCGCTACACCATTACGCCTGAGCATGCCTTTGGCCAGCATAATCCGCAAAATATCCAGACCCTCAAACGTGAAGACTTTGGTGACCAGGAACCCGAGATTGGCATGGTGATGTCGTTTGCCGACAAAGCGGGAACTGAATTGCCCGGTGTGGTCAAAACCATTGATGACGAGCGGGTCGAGGTGGATTTCAACCACCCGCTGGCAGGGCGTACGCTGACGTTTGAAGTTGAAGTGCTGAATGTAACGCCGGTCACCAAACACTAGTTTTATTTACTAACCGATGCGTGAGGCATCAAGGCGCTTTTATGCAGTCACCAGAGCTTTCATCACAAGGTGCAACAGAGCTTTCCGAGCCAACTCAACCGGTGCAGATCAAGCTGGCCAACCCGCGCGGGTTCTGCGCGGGCGTCGACCGGGCAATTGATATCGTCAACCGTGCGCTGGATGTGTTTGGCGCACCGATCTATGTACGTCATGAAGTGGTACATAATCGCTATGTGGTCGATACCCTGCGTGAACGTGGGGCAGTATTTGTTGAGGAACTCGATGAAGTGCCGGATGACGTCATCGTGATCTTCTCGGCCCATGGCGTTTCCCGGGCGGTGCAGCAGGATGCCGAGCGCCGCGGTCTCAAGGTGTTTGATGCCACCTGCCCGCTGGTCACCAAGGTGCATATGGAAGTGCTGCGCTACGCCAAGCGCGGTCAGGAATGTATTCTGATTGGCCATGAGGGCCACCCTGAAGTGGAAGGCACCATGGGTCGCTACGATGACTCGAAAGGGGGGCGCATCTATCTGGTCGAAGACGAAGAGGATGTGGCTCGCCTGACAGTCAATGACCCGACAACCCTGGCGTTTGTTACCCAGACCACGCTCTCCATGGATGATACCGCTCGGGTCATTGATGCCCTGCGCGACAAGTTCCCCGAAATTCAGGGGCCGCGCAAGGACGATATCTGCTACGCCACCCAGAACCGTCAGGATGCGGTACGTGAATTGGCCGCAGATAGCGATCTGGTGCTGGTCGTCGGCAGTGCCAACAGTTCCAACTCCAACCGCTTGCGTGAGCTGTCTGAGCGTATGGGCACGGCCGCTTATCTGGTGGATGACGCTGAACAGATTGACGAAAGCTGGCTGAAAGGCGTCAGCCGTATCGGCATCACCGCCGGCGCCAGTGCCCCTGAAGTACTGGTAAAAGGTGTGATTGAGCGGCTGCAGTCACTGGGTGCGACAGCGCCACAGGAGCTGGCGGGGCGTGAGGAAACGATCACGTTTTCAATGCCCAGCGAACTGCGCGAAAGGGTTATTGCCAGCAGCTAGCGCTTTCTCTCTAATGCAATCATCCGGGGCTTGCGACATACTGCCTGTATACCCACGCAGCTTATGGAGCGCCCCGTGTCATCTTACTCTCCCTACGTTTTACATCTGCGTGCTGGACGCTTTCAGCACGGCTTTACACTGATCGAAATGCTGATTGTAGTGGCTGTCATCGGAATACTGGCAGCCATCGGCTACCCGCGCTATACCGCCTATGTGGAGCGTTCCCTGCGCAGCGATGCCCACGCAGGGCTGCTACAGGCCGCCTCAGAAATGGAACGCTGCTATTCGCGAAACTATGCCTATACTGATTGTGAGAACATTGCGGATGCATCTCCAGATGACAATTATGATATCGAGCTGACGACGGACGATGGCGATGATGGTGGATTTACGCTAACCGCAACCACAGAACGTGAAGATGGTTGTGACGGCGCCATCACCCTCAATGCCCTCGGAGAGCGTGCACCGCAAGAATGCTGGTAATCATGGGACGACATCGCGCATGTGCAGGGAGGCACAATGGCATATCGAATCGCAGCGAGCAGACAAACGGGTTTTGGGCTGATAGAAGTCTTGGTAGCGCTGGTAGTTTTGGCCTTTGGGCTGTTGGGGATGGCTGCACTCCAGCTGAATGCGCTGAAAAATGCCACCCAAAGCTATCAGCGCAGTGTTGCTACCCTGGCGGCTATTGATGCCCAGGAGCGTCTTTGGGCCGCCTTGGCAAATTCCGCGGATGGCAACTGCAGCGGGCTTACCGCCAGTGTCAAAAGTGACTGGCAAGCCGCCTGGTTTGCCGATAGCCAGACACCACTTGCGGCGCTAAGCGGCCATCTCAAAGGTTCCGGCTGTATCTTTGAAGTTGAGGTTACCCTGAACGATGGTAACCCTGCTTATTCCTATACCTTCCACTTGCCCGACCTGAGCGATGCCTGATCATGAACCGTCAGGCGGGGGTTACCTTGGTGGAGCTGATGGTCGCTCTGGCCATCGCGGTGCTTATCATCCTCGGGGCAGGGCAGCTTTACTTGTCAGCACTGACCACTTTTCAGCAGGTAGATGCCTTAAGCCGTCGTCAGGAAACCCTGATTTTTGTGACGGAAACGCTGATCCGCGATATCCGCAATGCCCATACGGCCACTCACGAAAGCCATGCCATCAGGCTGGCGGTGCCCAAGGATGCGCTATCCAGCTGTGACACGTCCGATCTGGATAAACGTTATTACCTCAATCCGGTCGCCTCAGGCGGTTATTCACTGACCCTCAGCGAATGCAGGGAGCCTGGGGGATGGAAAACCAGCCAGCCGTTGATCAGTGGCTTTTATGATGACAGTGCGTTTGCCGTAGAGGCGAAAGGCAAGGGCCGCTATCAGCTGACTCTGCAGCTTGGCGCTGATAACTCCCAGGGCTATGAAACCATTGTCTTCAACGTGCAGAGCAGGGTTGCTGCACTGGCTCAGCATGATGCGAGGACAGTGCTCACAGGAGGTAAGTGATGCAGGCGCAGCGCGGCGTAGCCCTGGTGATTGTTATGATGCTGCTGGCCAGTACCGCCCTAATAGGTATTTCAGCCATGCATGCCAGCTTGCTGGAAAATAAGCAGGCGGCCAGCTACCGTGCGGCGGCGCTGGTGCAGATGGCCAGCGAAGGTGCGGCCGTCATGCTACTGGAAAATCCGGCGAATTCAGCGCTTGCCACCTGCGTAAGCCAACACGGTTGGGGCGTTTTTAACGCTTTCAGCGATGTACATCCAGCCGTACAGCTTGAGTGTCGTCAATGTGTTGACAGCATTGCCGGCCATTGTCTGAACGATGGAGATAAGTTTGACGTTGTTATCGATGGCGTGGCGGTTGAGCACAGCGTCACGGCCACCGTCTTGCTGCGTGCACAGTTGGTTGATCAGGCCAGGGCGCGCGCAATTGCCAGCCGGACTCTGGTGATGACCCGTCTGTATGATGAGATTGACGCAGCCGCGACGCTACGCTGGCATGCGTTATAGCCTGTTGCAACTAGCGCTGAATATTCAGGCATGGATTGACGGTTGGCGATGGTCGCCTTGGCGCAGGCGTCGCGTTATCATTGGCGCATTTGACCAAGAGCCTTAACCGCATGCATCCAACCAGCAAAACTCGCGTTCTTACCGGTATTACCACCACAGGTACGCCGCACCTGGGCAACTATGTCGGAGCGATCAAACCGGCAATCGAAGCCAGCCAGGACCCTGACGTCCAGTCGTTCTATTTTCTGGCTGATTATCACGCCCTGATCAAGTGCCAGGATCCTAAACGCGTACAGCAATCGCGGCTGGAAATCGCGGCCACCTGGCTGGCACTGGGGCTCGATACCGATAACGCCATCTTCTACCGTCAATCGGATATCATCGAGATCCCCGAGTTGACCTGGATGCTGTCCTGCGTGTGCGCCAAGGGGCTGATGAACCGCGCCCATGCCTATAAAGCGGCGGTAGCTGAAAACGAAGAAGCGGGTAACCAGGACCCGGATAAAGGCATTACCATGGGGCTGTTTGGCTATCCGGTGCTGATGGCGGCGGATATTCTGATGTTCAATGCCAACAAGGTGCCGGTGGGGCGTGATCAGATTCAGCATATTGAGATGGCGCGGGATATCGCCGGGCGCTTTAACCATCTCTACAAAGGCCAGTACTTCACTCTGCCGGAAGCAGTGGTGGATGAAAAAGTGGAAGTGTTGGGGGGCCTGGATGGCCGCAAGATGTCGAAAAGCTATAACAATACTATTCCGCTGTTTGTCAGTGAGAAAAAACTGCTGAAGCTGGTGCGCAAGATCAAGACCAATTCGCTGGAACCTGGCGAGCCAAAAGACCCGGAGACCTGCACGCTGTTTCAGATCTATGCGGCCTTTGCCTCAGCGTCAGACGTGGCTGCCATGCGCGAGCAATATGCCCAGGGTATTGGTTGGGGAGATGCCAAAAATCAGCTGTTTGAATATCTTAATGCCCATCTGGAAGCACCCCGTGAGCGCTACAATGCGCTGATGGAAGACCCAGCGCATATTGAGGCGGTACTGCAGAAAGGCGCCGAGCGCGCCCGTGAAGAAGCTGCCATCACCATGGATAAATTGCGCAGTGCCGCCGGTCTTGGGCGCTTTATCTAAGCTGATATTCTTTTTTTGTCTATTAATCTTTGAATAAGTAATTTTACGCTATTTAACCTCCACGGTAACCTGAATCAATTCGTCTACTTAACGCCGGTTTTTCAGCCGGCGCTTTTACTTCGAGTTGCTCAAGGTGATTACCATGTCGACCGCTTCCTCCCCTGTTTCTTCATCCCTGACGGCTTCGCCACCTTCACGCCTGGCCTTGGCGGCTGGCGCCCTGATTATTCTTGGCTCCCTATTGGTGGGTATGGTGTTTGATGCCAGTAACGGCCTGTTGATGCTGGTAGGTGGCCTGCTGGGTATGGTGCTTTACCACGCGGCCTTTGGTTTTACTGCCGCTTGGCGAGTATTTATTACTGAACGCAAAGGGCGCGGTTTACGCGCCCAGATGGTGATGCTGGCCCTTGCGGTTGTGCTGTTTTTCCCGGCGCTGGATGCTGGTTCGCTGTTTGGTACCTCTGTTTATGGCTTTGTCGCCCCGATTGGGCTTTCAGTGATTGTGGGGGCCTTTATCTTCGGCGTGGGAATGCAGCTAGGCGGTGGCTGTGCGTCAGGCACCCTGTTTACTGCCGGTGGCGGCAATGCCCGCATGCTGATCACGCTGGTGTTCTTTATTGTCGGTTCAGTGATTGGTTCAGCACATTTTGCCTGGTGGCAAAGCTTGCCGGCCTTTGCACCTGTCTCGCTGGTCAAACTTGCTGGCGCCTGGGGAGGTATCGCCATTAGCCTTGCGCTTTTCACCGCCATTGCTGTCTTTACGGTGGTAATGGAGAAACGTCGTCATGGACAGCTTGAGCGTACCAGCGTCGTCAACAAGCAAGGGGCTGAACGCTGGTTGAGTGGCCCCTGGCCGCTGTTGTTTGGGGCAGTGGCATTGGCGCTGTTGAATTTTGCCACTCTGGCACTGGCAGGCCGCCCCTGGGGTATTACATCGGCTTTTGCGCTGTGGGGAGCCAAGGCGTATCAGCTGGTTGGCGGTGATGTCACCCAGTGGGGTTACTGGCAATCTTCATGGAATGCAGCCGCATTGAATTCCAGCATCTGGGGCGATATCACTACCGTCATGAACGTGGGCATCATGCTGGGTGCCTTGATGGCGGCGAGCCTGGCTGGGCGCTTTGCGCCTAACTTCAGGATACCTTTACGTTCAGTTGCAGCCGCAGTGATTGGCGGCATCATGTTGGGCTACGGAGCCCGCCTGGCATTTGGCTGTAACATTGGCGCCTACTTCAGTGGTATTGCATCCGGGAGCCTGCATGGCTGGATATGGCTGATTGCCGCTTTTGCCGGCAACATGGCAGGCGTTCGGTTACGGCCACTGTTCTTCCCGGGTGAGCGGCAACCTGCTCCAACCGCCAAAGGGTGCTAGCCCATATTGAAAACCCCGATCAGTGATCGGGGTTTTTTTTAAGCAATTCGCATGGATACATTCAATTGAACTGAAGGGGTCTTAGGTTATTAAGATTTAATTTATAAACATAATACTTATGTAGCCGATGGCTTGTGGGTCATTGAAATGATTGGCGGAAGCGTAGGGTCTGTTGATGTTTCATCGCGGCCGTGATGAAACATCAACAGACCCTACGCTAGAAAGTAAAAAAATATTCGTATCAGTAGCGCTGAGTGGAAGTTGTCTCCTGATAGCAGGTGCTATGGTGGATGATGTGGTTGTTCTAAAGCGTGCTTAGGAATAAGGCAGAATGTAACCCTAATTGCGTGAGAATTTATCAGATTTTTTTAGGCGAAAATTTTTTGCGTGGATTGGAATGTTAAATCGGGTTACGTTATATTGCTTATAGCATTGAAATACTCTGGCAGCACTTAAATAAAATTTATCTGTTCCATGCAAAAAATTTTGCGCCGCGCGACTGGGTCATTTTGCTCTTGATGGACGTAGAGGCAATGTCTGAAGCGGCTGGCTATAAATCGTCCAAAAGCTTGGTGCCGGAAGAAAATAATTAAAAAATGTTTCTCCAGGCACTGCGTGCGCTCACCACAACGTCTTCATCAACAGTCCTGCTGAAATAGCCCGACTGAGTGACACATAAGGGATCAAAAATGGATATGAAACCAATGTACACACTAGGCAAGTCAGCGGTTCGCAAAGCGACACTGCTTTCTACAGCGGCTTTTGTAGGAGGGGGCTTGGCACTGTTGCCGTTGACACAGGCCGTGGCTCAGTCGTTGCCCAGTGGTATGTCGGCAGCAGGTTCCGCCGATCTACGCTCTGTGGTCCAGCAAACTATTACTCAGAACCCCGAAGTGAAGGCTGCCTTCCAAGCGTTTAGTGCTGCAGGCTTTGATACCGATGAAGCGCGCGGAGGTTTTTTGCCCACGCTTGATGCCACAGCAGGTATCGGGCGTGAAAGTGTGGAAGGGGATGGTCGAGGCAGCTTTGATAGCGATTTTGTGCAGCTTGAACTCAATCAGATGGTATTTGATGGTTTTGCAACGGCCAATGAAGTTGAGCGTCTCAACAAGGCACGTCTAGTACGTTACTACGAACTGTTGGATGCCAGTGAGCAGGTCGCCCTTGAAGCTGCCCGTGCCTACGCAGATGTCAAACGTCACAGGGAACTGGTGCGCTTGGCGCAGGATAACTATGCCGAGCATCTGCGGGTTTATAATCAGATTGAAGAGCGTGCTCTCTCAGGGGCAGGACGGGGCGTGGATCTTGAACAGATATCTGGCCGACTGGCATTGGCCGAATCCAATCTGATGACAGAGGCTTCCAACCTTCACGATGTGTCAGCCCGCTATAAGCGCATAGTGGGTGATTTACCTGCTGAAAACCTTGAACAGGCGCCTGAAATGGCTGGGTTTTTGCCACCTTCGGTCACTGACGCGGTCAATCTAGCCTTTGAAGGTAACCCGGAATTTCATGCGGCCATTGAGAATATTGACGCAGCCCGTGCTCAGCAGGATGTGACTCGCTCTGGCTTTCAGCCGCGTATGGATATTGTTGGGCGTACTGGCACCAACAATAACAGCGATGCAGGCCTGCAGGGGCGTCGTGATGAGCAAAGCATTGAGCTGGTGGCCAGCGTTAACCTGTTTCGTGGGGGCTCTGACCTGGCTTCTTTCCGCGCAGCCAGTGAGCGTATTGATCTTGCAGTTAATGAACGTGAGCTGATCTGTCATAACATTCGCCAGACTACCCAGATTGCCTACAACGATACCCAGCGTCTGCGCGAGCAGATGGAATATCTTAACCAGCACCGTCAGTCAATTGACCGCGTGCGCGGTGCCTATCAGCAGCAATTTGATATTGGCGAGCGTACCTTGTTGGACGTGCTTGACAGTGAAAACGAATACTTCGAAGCCAGCCGCGCTTACGTTAACGCTGAATATGACGTGCTGATTGCGGATGCGCGTACACTGGCCTCGATGGGGCAGCTGTTGCAAACCCTGGAAGTGGCTAACGGTGATATCCCGAGCCTGTCTGATCTTAACAGTCAGGGTGTCAATATCGACCCGGAAACCGTGTGCCCGGTTGATGGCCCGGAAGGCTTTACGTTAGCCGACCTGGTAGGTGATGTGACAGCACAGCCTACCCGTGCACCGGATGCTATTCTGTCGGCAGATGCATTGTTTGCTATTGACAGTGCGGTGCTTAGTGCAGAAGCGCGTTCGGAGCTGATGCAGCTGGTCGATCAGATTCGTGGTCGCGAAGATCTTGGGCGCATCTATATCGCTGGACATGCGGATACAACAGGGAATGACGCGATTAATGAGCCTTTGTCACGTCGGCGTGCTGAGAGTGTCGCCAACTTCCTTATCCAGCAAGGGGTAAACGGCAGCCTGATACAAACCGAAGGGTTCGGTTCCCGCCAGCCGGTAGCAAGCAACGACACAGCGCAAGGGCGACGCCAAAATCGTCGCGTTGAGGTGACCCTGGAAACCTTGAGTGAACTCGGCGATTATATGGTAACCGATACTCGGAGCGCCCAACCTGTGCCGACCTTATCTGCTGAGCAACAGCAGGGCAGCTTGAATGCGAGCTACGCCGGGTCAACTTCGTCGCGTCAGCAACCCGCGCAAGCCATGCGCCAAACCGCTAATCAGTCAACCGCCAATTTCTATCTGCAGGTTATGGCATTGAGCAACGAGGAATCTGCACGTGAGCTGCAGAGCTCTCTTCAACAGCGTCTTGATGGGCCGGTTCGCGTGGTCAATGGGGGTGGTTTCTTCCGTGTTCAGGTGGGTACCAATGGCAGTGCCATGGAGCTGCGCCGTCAGCTCGATTCATTGGGCTACCACGATGCCTTCCCTGTCAGCAGCTAATTAATCGCGTTTAATGAAGCCGGCCACTCTGCATCCTGAACAGGAAGCGGAGTGGTCAGAGTGAGCGTGCTGCTAAATGCTGATCCTACCCTAGATAGAGGTCTGTGTGCCTAACGAAAGCCACTCAATGCCAGACGAGCCAGCGACCTTGGCGGAGGCGGATGAACTGCTGGAATGCCTGCTGAGTATTGCCCACCAGCACCATCACGAGACCACCCGGGAAGCCCTGCGGGCGGGGTTGCCGCTGGAAGAGGGCAAGCTGACCCCGGGCGTTGTGGGTCGTGCCGCTGCCCGCGCTGACCTGACCGCGCGGATTATCAAAAGCCCGCTGGGCGAGCTGAACCCGGCGCTGTTCCCGGTCATCCTGCTGCTGGAATCAGGCCGTGCCTGCTTGCTGCAAGCGGTGGACCTGAGTAGCGGGCAGGCGACGGTCAGCTTTCCGGAACTTAGCGACGCCACCACCGATATCAGCCTGCACGGCCTGGCAGAGGCCTACAGCGGCCAGGCCATCTATGTGCGCCCCAAGTTCCGCTTTGACGCCCGCGGGCCGGAAGTCAAACAGTCCCGCGAGCGCCACTGGTTCTGGGGCGTGATCCGCGAAAACCGCAAGCTCTATCGGGATGTGATTCTGGGCTCGGTGCTGATCAACCTGTTTGCCGTGGCCATGCCGTTGTTTGTGATGAACGTCTACGATCGGGTGGTGCCCAACGCGGCTACCGAGACGCTCTGGGTGCTGGCGGCGGGCATTCTGATCGTGCTGTGCTTTGATCTGGCCCTGCGCCTGATGCGCAACTTCTTTGTCGATCTCGCCGCCAGCCGGGCGGACGTCAAGCTGACCTCGTCGATCATGCAGCGGGTACTGGGCATGCGCATGGAAGCCAAGCCGGCCTCTACCGGCTCCTTTACCTCCACCCTGCAGTCGTTTGAAGCGGTCAGGGCCTTTATCGGCTCGGCGACCATCGTTGCCCTGGTGGACCTGCCCTTTGTGCTGCTGTTCATGACCATCATTGCCCTGATCGGCGTGCCCCTGGTGATCCCGATTGTGGTGGGCGCGGTGTTTGTCCTGCTGTACGCCATGGCCGCCCAAAGCAAGCTGCACGAACTCTCCGAGACCACCTGGCGGATCAGCGCCCAGCGTAATTCCACTCTGGTGGAAGCGGTGGGCAATCTGGAAACCGTTAAGGCCCTGCGCGGCGAAAGCCGCCTGCAGGGCAGCTGGGAACGGGCCTCGGCCTTTCTGTCCCGTACCGCCGCCCAGCTGCGCCTGGTCAGCACCTCGGTGACCAGTGTGGCGCTCTGGGCCCAGCACACCGTCTCGGTGGTGATCATTATCACCGGCGTCTACCTGATCATTGAAGGCGACCTGACCCAGGGCGGCCTGATTGCCGCCTACCTGCTGTCCTCCCGGGCCATGGCGCCGATCAGCCAGGCCGCCGGCCTGATGGCCCAATACCACCAGTCGGCCACCGCCCTGGAAGCGCTCAACGGCGTGATGGACAAACCCCAGGAACGCACCGACAGCAAACGCTACATTGACCGTCCCGTGGTGCAGGGCGACCTTCGCTTCGACAGCGTCTCACTGCGCTACCCGGATGAAGAACGCGATGCCCTGCGCGAGGTCAGCTTCCGCCTTAAACCGGGCGAAAAAGTCGCCCTGATCGGGCGGATTGGCTCCGGCAAATCCACCCTCAACAAGCTGCTGCTGGGGTTTTACCAGCCGACCAGCGGTGCCGTGCTGCTCGACGACGTGGACATTCGCCAGTACGACCCCCTGCAACTGCGCCGCCATATCGGCTATGTGCCCCAGGACATTACCCTGTTCTACGGCACCCTGCGCGACAACATTGTGGCCGGCGGCGGTATCGACGGCGTGGATGACGACAAACTGCTCGACGCCATTAACTTCAGCGGCCTGGCCGATCTGGTGCGTTCCCACCCGCAAGGCGTGGATTTACCCGTGGGGGAAGGCGGCAGTCTGCTCTCTGGCGGCCAACGCCAGGCGATTGCGATCGCCCGTGCCGTGGTGCATGCGCCCCAGGTGCTGCTGCTCGATGAGCCCTCCAGCGCCATGGATCACGCCAGCGAAGACCGGCTCAAGAAACAGCTGACCCGCTACGCCGCCGACAAAACCCTGATCGTGGTGACTCACCGCACCTCACTGCTTTCCCTGGTCGACCGGATTATCGTTATGGACGGCGGCAAGGTGATGGCCGACGGCCCCCGCGAACAGGTGGTGGAAGCGCTGCGCAAAGGGCAAATCGGGAGGGCCAGCTAATGGCCAAGCAAACGTTACCCTCTACGTCAAACGAGACACAAGCGACTCGGAAGCAGCCAACCGCCGAAGAAAAGAGCTTTGATAACCTCGGCCGCTTTACTGCCAAAGGCGGCAAGGTTTTCCGCCCCTTTATGGACCGGCTGTTCTCCAAGCGGGTGACCTCGGCTCACCTCAACCGCGACTGGGCCAGCGACGCCGACTGGGCGCGGATGCAGCAGAACCCGCTGCGCGCCCGGCTGTTTCTGTACACGGTAGTGCTCGCGGTGGTCGCCCTGATCACCTGGTCGTACTTTGCCGAGATCGACGAAGTCACCCGCGGCCAGGGCCGGGTGATCCCCGCCCAGCAGCTGCAACAGGTGCAATCCTTTGACGGCGGCGTGGTGCAGGCCATCAAGGTACGCGAAGGCCAGTTGGTCGAGACCGGGCAAGTGCTGATGGAAATCGACCCAACCCGCTTTGTCTCGGACTTCCGCGAAAACCAGTCCCAGGTGCAGGCCCTGCGCGCCCGCGCCGAACGGCTGCGCGCCCTGGTCACCGATACCCCCTTTGCCCCTGATGAAGACCTGCTTCGCGACGCCCCCTCCGTGGTGGCCCAGGAGCGCGAAGCCTACGACAGCCACCGGGAAGAACTGCGCGAACAGGAAACCGTGCTGCGTGATCGCATCCGCCAGCGTGAGGCCGAGCTGCTGGAAGCCCGGCTGCGCCGCGATACCGCCTCCCGCGAGCTCAACATGGCCAGCCAGGAACTCCAGCTCACCCGGCCGCTGCTGCAATCCGGCGCCGTCTCCGAGGTGGAAGTGCTGCGCCTGGAGCGGGAAGTCTCGCGTAACCGCGGCGAGCGCGACCAAGCGAATGCCGCGATTGACCGCTTGCAGGCCGCGGTGGAAGAAAGTCAATCCCAACTGCGTGAACTCGGCGCCGAACGGCGCAGCGAATGGCGGGATGACCTGGCCAACACCATTGGGGATATCCAATCGCTTGAAGAAGCCAGTACCGGCCTGGAAGACCGCGTCCAACTGTCAGAAATCCGCTCCCCGGTCAACGGCGTCGTCCAGCAGCTGTATATCAACACCCGCGGCGGGGTGGTTCAGCCCGGCCAGGAAGTGGTCGATATCGTCCCCAGCGACGAACAACTGCTGGTCGAAGCGCGGATTGCTCCCCAGGACATCGCCTTTTTGCGCCCCGGCCAGCCGGCCACCGTCAAGCTGACCGCCTACGACTACGCCGTCTACGGCGGGCTGGACGCCGAACTTGAGCACATCAGCGCCGACACCATTACCGACGAAGAAGGCAACACCTTTTACCAGGTGCGGGTGCGCACCCAGGAAGGCCAGGTCGACACCGACGAAATAGACGTCATCCCCGGTATGACCGCCCAGGTCGACATCATGACCGGCAAGCGCACGGTGATGGAGTTTCTGCTCAAGCCGGTGCTACGGGCCTGGAATAACTCATTGGGAGAACGCTGATGAACCACCTCTTTATCACCCCTGCCGCGCGTTTACAGCCCCGCTGGCAGGCAGCGTTTCCACAGGCTGAGGTCGTCGCGATCGCCCCTGAAGCAGCCCGCCTGACAACACTGCCGGATATCGTATGGGTCGTCTGCGAAAGCGAACAGCAACGCCTGTCAGCGCCCTTGCTGGAGACGGTGACACGTCTTTCCGCTGAGAGCGCCGTGGTCGTGCTGGCCAACGCCCCCCAGCAGGCCGATGCCCTGCAGGCCCTGCAAGCCGGGGCGCGAGGCTATGCCCACGCGCTCAGCCCGGTGGCCACCCTGCAACAGATCGCCACCGTGGTGACGAATGCCGGTATCTGGGTGCCGGCCGACCTGATGGCCCAGGTGATGGGGCACACCTGGCAAGCGCTCAACGGCGAACAGCAACTCCGGCTTGCCCTGCTGGACAAGCTCACCGAACGCGAACGCGAGGTTGCGCTGGCGGTGGTACAAGGGGCGAGTAACAAACAGGTGGCACGCACCCTCAATATTACCGAGCGCACGGTCAAGGCGCACCTGACTTCAATCTTTCATAAGCTTGAGATTACGGATCGGATGCAGCTAATGTTGAAATTGACGGAGAAGGTATCAGCTAAAGAAAGAGTTTAAAAACTACAAATAAAATCAATATTTTAGCTATGTTTTCAGGCTGCTAGCGAGTATCCACTTCGGTGATATTCGCTAGCAGCTTTGTTCTATCGTCTTACCTTTTCCTGTCTCATATCCTCTGTAGCGGTACATCTCTCAAGCAAGTACAGAAAGCTCTAAATTAACATTTTTTAACTGTACCTC
Organism: Halomonas sp. CH40; assembly: GCA_041875495.1. Taxonomy (NCBI): domain Bacteria; kingdom Pseudomonadati; phylum Pseudomonadota; class Gammaproteobacteria; order Oceanospirillales; family Halomonadaceae; genus Halomonas; species Halomonas sp. CH40. The sequence continues at coordinate 3,101,791 of CP112982.1, read as the reverse complement.
GGTCCAATACTTTTTTTGATTTGCCAGGATACACTTGTTAATAGATAAAAATTAACATTTTGAAACTTTGCGTCTGTTTTAGAACGCGCAAAGCATTCAGGCCAAGTCAAAAAAGGGGTATCCCATGAGTATTGCTACTGTTGTTGCCATTACCGGTCAGGCCTTTGCCCGTGATGAAGATGGAAACCTTCGAGAGCTAAGCGTCGGGGATACCCTGCAGGAAGGCGAAACCTTGGTCACCTCGCCCAATGGCGAGGTTCAACTGGACTTTAACGATGGCCTTCCACCCACCTCCATTGGAGGGGGTGAAGAAGTTGCCATGAACGGTGATGTTGACGCAGAAAGCGCCGCGGATGAAGGCGAATCCGCCACTCAGGATGATGAGCTGGAAGCGATTCTCGCCGCCCTGGAAGATGAAGAAGGCGATATTCTTGAGCTGCTTGAAGCCACTGCAGCCGGTGGTGGCGCCGCCGGTGGTGGCGGTGGCGGCTCTGACTTTGTTCAGCTGGCACGCATCGTTGAGCCGGTTGAAGGTCTCCAATATGATTTTGATGTCGGCATAGATGGTGGCCCGACAACGGCTGAATTTTCAAGAATCGCAGCCGCCGACGTAGAAGAAGAGCCAGAAGAGTCTTCTGAAGATACAGGTGATACCACTGAGCCGGAAGAAGAGGCTGAACCCGCGCCGCTGCCTGAGCCTGCGCCTGAGCCTACCATCTCGATTGATGAGATTGGCGTGATCAATAGTGTTGATGCTGAAGAAGGCAACAACATCACTATTACGGGTTCAGTCGGTGGTGATGCCCGCGAAGGCGATACCATTACACTGACGGTGGGTGATGACACCTTTAACGGCACCGTCACGGAAGATCTGACTTACGCCATTGATGTACCGGGGAGACTGCTGGCTGAGAATGACAGTGTTGATGCAGAAGTGACCGGTACAGACGAAAACGATATCGACTACTCTGCTGAGACAAGTACTGATTACACCGTTGATCTGGAAGCCACGGCAACCATTATCATCGACACCATCACCGATGACGGTGTGATCAACGGTGAAGAAGCCGAAGGCAGCGTTACCATTACCGGTAGCGTCCGCGGCGACGCCAGTGAAGGCGATACCGTCACTCTTACCGTAGGTGAAGACACGTACACAGGTACGGTGGGTGAAGACCTGACCTACGCCATCGACGTGCCGGGCAGTGTGCTGGCCGAGAACAGTAATGTTGAAGGTGAAGTCACCGGCACCGATGAAAATGGCAATGAGTTTGCTGCTGATACTAACCGTGATTACGCCGTTGATCTGGAAGCTATTGCTACTGTGACCATCGACACCATTGCTGGTGACGACATAATCAACACTGAAGAAGCTGATCAAGAGTTCACCACCATCAGCGGTACGGTCAGTGGTGATGTCGTTGTGGGTGACACTGTCACCCTAAGCGTCAACGGAACTACCACGACGACTGATGTGCTGGAAGATGGCGATGGCAACCTGATTTACAGCACTACAGTGGCTACCGCTGACCTTCTAGCAGATAACAGCATTCAAGCCAGCGTTACAGCTACCGATGAGGCTGGTAATAGCCAGACCGCCACCGCAACGCGTGATGTTGATATCGACGCTACTCCGGCATTAACTCTGACGGTGGCAGACCCGGGCACCATCAATGAAGGCGACACCGCCACCTTTGATGTCAGCCTGAGCAACCCGGTGGATAACGCCACCACCCTGACCTTTGAGCTGGGCGGCGATATCGACGGCGACGACGTGGGGATTCCCACTGCCAGCATTGGTGGTACGGGTGTCGCGGTCACTGACAACGGTGACGGCACCTTCAGTTTCGACGTACCCGCCGGTATCACCGACGGCATCGCGATCAGCGTACCGACCAGCGATGACGATGTGTTTGAAGGGCCGGAAGCTCTCACCCTGACTGCGACTCTCAGCGGCGAGACTGCGGCAGGTAGCGCCCTCCCGGCCGACCTGACCGACACCGGCAATGCCACCCTGGTCGATGACGGCACCGGCACCCCGGATGACCCCAATGAAGAGCCGGACGACGACACCCCGGCCCTGACGGTCGCGGATGCGGGCACCATCAATGAAGGCGACACCGCCACCTTTGATGTCAGCCTGAGCAACCCGGTGGATAACGCCACCACCCTGACCTTTGAGCTGGGCGGCGATATCGATGGCGACGACGTGGAGACGCCCACGGCCAGCATTGGCGGTACGGGTGTCACGGTCACCGACAACGGTGACGGCACCTTCAGTTTCGACGTGCCCGCCGGTACCACCGACGGCATCGCGATCAGCGTACCGACCAGCGATGACGATGTGTTTGAAGGGCCGGAAGCTCTCACCCTGACTGCGACTCTCAGCGGCGAGACTGCGGCAGGTAGCGCCCTCCCGGCCGACCTGACCGACACCGGCAATGCCACCCTGGTCGATGACGGCACCGGCACCCCGGATGACCCCAATGAAGAGCCGGACGACGACACCCCGGCCCTGACGGTCGCGGATGCGGGCACCATCAATGAAGGCGACACCGCCACCTTTGATGTCAGCCTGAGCAACCCGGTGGATAACGCTACCACGCTGACCTTTGAGCTGGGCGGCGATATCGATGGCGACGACGTGGAGACGCCCACGGCCAGCATTGGCGGTACGGGTGTCACGGTCACCGACAACGGTGACGGCACCTTCAGTTTCGACGTGCCCGCCGGTACCACCGACGGCATCGCGATCAGCGTACCGACCAGCGATGACGATGTGTTTGAAGGGCCGGAAGCTCTCACCCTGACTGCGACTCTCAGCGGCGAGACTGCGGCAGGTAGCGCCCTCCCGGCCGACCTGACCGACACCGGCAATGCCACCCTGGTCGATGACGGCACCGGCACCCCGGATGACCCCAATGAAGAGCCGGACGACGACACCCCGGCCCTGACGGTCGCGGATGCGGGCACCATCAATGAAGGCGACACCGCCACCTTTGATGTCAGCCTGAGCAACCCGGTGGATAACGCTACCACGCTGACCTTTGAGCTGGGCGGCGATATCGATGGCGACGACGTGGAGACGCCCACGGCCAGCATTGGCGGTACGGGTGTCACGGTCACCGACAACGGTGACGGCACCTTCAGTTTCGACGTGCCCGCCGGTACCACCGACGGCATCGCGATCAGCGTACCGACCAGCGATGACGATGTGTTTGAAGGGCCGGAAGCTCTCACCCTGACTGCGACTCTCAGCGGCGAGACTGCGGCAGGTAGCGCCCTCCCGGCCGACCTGACCGACACCGGCAATGCCACCCTGGTCGATGACGGCACCGGCACCCCGGATGACCCCAATGAAGAGCCGGACGACGACACCCCGGCCCTGACGGTCGCGGATGCGGGCACCATCAATGAAGGCGACACCGCCACCTTTGATGTCAGCCTGAGCAACCCGGTGGATAACGCTACCACGCTGACCTTTGAGCTGGGCGGCGATATCGATGGCGACGACGTGGAGACGCCCACGGCCAGCATTGGCGGTACGGGTGTCACGGTCACCGACAACGGTGACGGCACCTTCAGTTTCGACGTGCCCGCCGGTACCACCGACGGCATCGCGATCAGCGTACCGACCAGCGATGACGATGTGTTTGAAGGGCCGGAAGCTCTCACCCTGACTGCGACTCTCAGCGGCGAGACTGCGGCAGGTAGCGCCCTCCCGGCCGACCTGACCGACACCGGCAATGCCACCCTGGTCGATGACGGCACCGGCACCCCGGATGACCCCAATGAAGAGCCGGACGACGACACCCCGGCCCTGACGGTCGCGGATGCGGGCACCATCAATGAAGGCGACACCGCCACCTTTGATGTCAGCCTGAGCAACCCGGTGGATAACGCTACCACGCTGACCTTTGAGCTGGGCGGCGATATCGATGGCGACGACGTGGAGACGCCCACCGCCAGCATTGGCGGTGCGGGTGTCGCGGTTACTGACAACGGCGACGGCACCTTCAGTTTCGACGTGCCTGCCGGTACCACCGACGGCATCGCGATCAGCGTACCGACCAGCGACGACGATGTGTTTGAAGGGCCGGAAGCTCTCACCCTGACTGCGACTCTCAGCGGCGAGACTGCGGCAGGTAGCGCCCTCCCGGCCGACCTGACCGACACCGGCAATGCCACCCTGGTCGATGACGGCACCGGCACCCCGGATGACCCCAATGAAGAGCCGGACGACGACACCCCGGCCCTGACGGTCGCGGATGCGGGCACCATCAATGAAGGCGATACCGCCACCTTTGATGTCAGCCTGAGCAACCCGGTGGATAACGCCACCACCCTGACCTTTGAGCTGGGCGGCGATATCGATGGCGACGACGTGGAGACGCCCACGGCCAGCATTGGCGGTACGGGTGTCACGGTCACCGACAACGGTGACGGCACCTTCAGTTTCGACGTGCCCGCCGGTACCACCGACGGCATCGCGATCAGCGTACCGACCAGCGATGACGATGTGTTTGAAGGGCCGGAAGCTCTCACCCTGACTGCGACTCTCAGCGGCGAGACTGCGGCAGGTAGCGCCCTCCCGGCCGACCTGACCGACACCGGCAATGCCACCCTGGTCGATGACGGCACCGGCACCCCGGATGACCCCAATGAAGAGCCGGACGACGACACCCCGGCCCTGACGGTCGCGGATGCGGGCACCATCAATGAAGGCGACACCGCCACCTTTGATGTCAGCCTGAGCAACCCGGTGGATAACGCTACCACGCTGACCTTTGAGCTGGGCGGCGATATCGATGGCGACGACGTGGAGACGCCCACGGCCAGCATTGGCGGTACGGGTGTCACGGTCACCGACAACGGTGACGGCACCTTCAGTTTCGACGTGCCCGCCGGTACCACCGACGGCATCGCGATCAGCGTACCGACCAGCGATGACGATGTGTTTGAAGGGCCGGAAGCTCTCACCCTGACTGCGACTCTCAGCGGCGAGACTGCGGCAGGTAGCGCCCTCCCGGCCGACCTGACCGACACCGGCAATGCCACCCTGGTCGATGACGGCACCGGCACCCCGGATGACCCCAATGAAGAGCCGGACGACGACACCCCGGCCCTGACGGTCGCGGATGCGGGCACCATCAATGAAGGCGACACCGCCACCTTTGATGTCAGCCTGAGCAACCCGGTGGATAACGCTACCACGCTGACCTTTGAGCTGGGCGGCGATATCGATGGCGACGACGTGGAGACGCCCACGGCCAGCATTGGCGGTACGGGTGTCACGGTCACCGACAACGGTGACGGCACCTTCAGTTTCGACGTGCCCGCCGGTACCACCGACGGCATCGCGATCAGCGTACCGACCAGCGATGACGATGTGTTTGAAGGGCCGGAAGCTCTCACCCTGACTGCGACTCTCAGCGGCGAGACTGCGGCAGGTAGCGCCCTCCCGGCCGACCTGACCGACACCGGCAATGCCACCCTGGTCGATGACGGCACCGGCACCCCGGATGACCCCAATGAAGAGCCGGACGACGACACCCCGGCCCTGACGGTCGCGGATGCGGGCACCATCAATGAAGGCGACACCGCCACCTTTGATGTCAGCCTGAGCAACCCGGTGGATAACGCTACCACGCTGACCTTTGAGCTGGGCGGCGATATCGATGGCGACGACGTGGAGACGCCCACGGCCAGCATTGGCGGTACGGGTGTCACGGTCACCGACAACGGTGACGGCACCTTCAGTTTCGACGTGCCCGCCGGTACCACCGACGGCATCGCGATCAGCGTACCGACCAGCGATGACGATGTGTTTGAAGGGCCGGAAGCTCTCACCCTGACTGCGACTCTCAGCGGCGAGACTGCGGCAGGTAGCGCCCTCCCGGCCGACCTGACCGACACCGGCAATGCCACCCTGGTCGATGACGGCACCGGCACCCCGGATGACCCCAATGAAGAGCCGGACGACGACACCCCGGCCCTGACGGTCGCGGATGCGGGCACCATCAATGAAGGCGACACCGCCACCTTTGATGTCAGCCTGAGCAACCCGGTGGATAACGCTACCACGCTGACCTTTGAGCTGGGCGGCGATATCGATGGCGACGACGTGGAGACGCCCACGGCCAGCATTGGCGGTACGGGTGTCACGGTCACCGACAACGGTGACGGCACCTTCAGTTTCGACGTGCCCGCCGGTACCACCGACGGCATCGCGATCAGCGTACCGACCAGCGATGACGATGTGTTTGAAGGGCCGGAAGCTCTCACCCTGACTGCGACTCTCAGCGGCGAGACTGCGGCAGGTAGCGCCCTCCCGGCCGACCTGACCGACACCGGCAATGCCACCCTGGTCGATGACGGCACCGGCACCCCGGATGACCCCAATGAAGAGCCGGACGACGACACCCCGGCCCTGACGGTCGCGGATGCGGGCACCATCAATGAAGGCGATACCGCCACCTTTGATGTCAGCCTGAGCAACCCGGTGGATAACGCTACCACGCTGACCTTTGAGCTGGGCGGCGATATCGATGGCGACGACGTGGAGACGCCCACGGCCAGCATTGGCGGTACGGGTGTCACGGTCACCGACAACGCTGACGGCACCTTCAGTTTCGACGTGCCCGCCGGTACCACCGACGGCATCGCGATCAGCGTACCGACCAGCGATGACGATGTGTTTGAAGGGCCGGAAGCTCTCACTCTGACTGCCACCTTGAGTGGTGAGACTGCTGCCGGTAATGTCCTGCCAGACGGCATCACTGATAGTGGGGATGCCACCCTGGTGGATGACGGCACCGGCACCCCGGATGACCCCAATGAAGAGCCGGACGACGATACCCCGGCCCTGACGGTCGCCGATGCAGGCACCATCAATGAAGGCGATACCGCCACCTTTGATGTCAGCCTGAGCAACCCGGTGGACAACGCCACTACCCTGACCTTTGAGTTGGGCGGCGATATCGATGGCGACGACGTGGAAACGCCCACTGCCAGCATTGGCGGTACGGGTGTCGCGGTCACTGACAACGGTGGCGGCACCTTCAGTTTCGACGTGCCCGCCGGTACCACCGACGGCATCGCGATCAGCGTACCGACCAGCGATGACGATGTGTTTGAAGGGCCGGAAGCTCTCACCCTGACTGCGACTCTCAGCGGCGAGACTGCGGCAGGTAGCGCCCTCCCGGCCGACCTGACCGACACCGGCAATGCCACCCTGGTCGATGACGGCACCGGCACCCCGGATGACCCCAATGAAGAGCCGGACGACGACACCCCGGCCCTGACGGTCGCGGATGCGGGCACCATCAATGAAGGCGACACCGCCACCTTTGATGTCAGCCTGAGCAACCCGGTGGATAACGCCACCACCCTGACCTTTGAGCTGGGCGGCGATATCGATGGCGACGACGTGGAGACGCCCACGGCCAGCATTGGCGGTACGGGTGTCACGGTCACCGACAACGGTGACGGCACCTTCAGTTTCGACGTGCCCGCCGGTACCACCGACGGCATCGCGATCAGCGTACCGACCAGCGATGACGATGTGTTTGAAGGGCCGGAAGCTCTCACCCTGACTGCGACTCTCAGCGGCGAGACTGCGGCAGGTAGCGCCCTCCCGGCCGACCTGACCGACACCGGCAATGCCACCCTGGTCGATGACGGCACCGGCACCCCGGATGACCCCAATGAAGAGCCGGACGACGACACCCCGGCCCTGACGGTCGCGGATGCGGGCACCATCAATGAAGGCGACACCGCCACCTTTGATGTCAGCCTGAGCAACCCGGTGGATAACGCTACCACGCTGACCTTTGAGCTGGGCGGCGATATCGATGGCGACGACGTGGAGACGCCCACGGCCAGCATTGGCGGTACGGGTGTCACGGTCACCGACAACGGTGACGGCACCTTCAGTTTCGACGTGCCCGCCGGTACCACCGACGGCATCGCGATCAGCGTACCGACCAGCGATGACGATGTGTTTGAAGGGCCGGAAGCTCTCACCCTGACTGCGACTCTCAGCGGCGAGACTGCGGCAGGTAGCGCCCTCCCGGCCGACCTGACCGACACCGGCAATGCCACCCTGGTCGATGACGGCACCGGCACCCCGGATGACCCCAATGAAGAGCCGGACGACGACACCCCGGCCCTGACGGTCGCGGATGCGGGCACCATCAATGAAGGCGACACCGCCACCTTTGATGTCAGCCTGAGCAACCCGGTGGATAACGCTACCACGCTGACCTTTGAGCTGGGCGGCGATATCGATGGCGACGACGTGGAGACGCCCACGGCCAGCATTGGCGGTACGGGTGTCACGGTCACCGACAACGGTGACGGCACCTTCAGTTTCGACGTGCCCGCCGGTACCACCGACGGCATCGCGATCAGCGTACCGACCAGCGATGACGATGTGTTTGAAGGGCCGGAAGCTCTCACCCTGACTGCGACTCTCAGCGGCGAGACTGCGGCAGGTAGCGCCCTCCCGGCCGACCTGACCGACACCGGCAATGCCACCCTGGTCGATGACGGCACCGGCACCCCGGATGACCCCAATGAAGAGCCGGACGACGACACCCCGGCCCTGACGGTCGCGGATGCGGGCACCATCAATGAAGGCGATACCGCCACCTTTGATGTCAGCCTGAGCAACCCGGTGGATAACGCTACCACGCTGACCTTTGAGCTGGGCGGCGATATCGATGGCGACGACGTGGAGACGCCCACGGCCAGCATTGGCGGTACGGGTGTCACGGTCACCGACAACGGTGACGGCACCTTCAGTTTCGACGTGCCCGCCGGTACCACCGACGGCATCGCGATCAGCGTACCGACCAGCGATGACGATGTGTTTGAAGGGCCGGAAGCTCTCACCCTGACTGCGACTCTCAGCGGCGAGACTGCGGCAGGTAGCGCCCTCCCGGCCGACCTGACCGACACCGGCAATGCCACCCTGGTCGATGACGGCACCGGCACCCCGGATGACCCCAATGAAGAGCCGGACGACGACACCCCGGCCCTGACGGTCGCGGATGCGGGCACCATCAATGAAGGCGACACCGCCACCTTTGATGTCAGCCTGAGCAACCCGGTGGATAACGCTACCACGCTGACCTTTGAGCTGGGCGGCGATATCGATGGCGACGACGTGGAGACGCCCACGGCCAGCATTGGCGGTACGGGTGTCACGGTCACCGACAACGGTGACGGCACCTTCAGTTTCGACGTGCCCGCCGGTACCACCGACGGCATCGCGATCAGCGTACCGACCAGCGATGACGATGTGTTTGAAGGGCCGGAAGCTCTCACCCTGACTGCGACTCTCAGCGGCGAGACTGCGGCAGGTAGCGCCCTCCCGGCCGACCTGACCGACACCGGCAATGCCACCCTGGTCGATGACGGCACCGGCACCCCGGATGACCCCAATGAAGAGCCGGACGACGACACCCCGGCCCTGACGGTCGCGGATGCGGGCACCATCAATGAAGGCGATACCGCCACCTTTGATGTCAGCCTGAGCAACCCGGTGGATAACGCTACCACGCTGACCTTTGAGCTGGGCGGCGATATCGATGGCGACGACGTGGAGACGCCCACGGCCAGCATTGGCGGTACGGGTGTCACGGTCACCGACAACGCTGACGGCACCTTCAGTTTCGACGTGCCCGCCGGTACCACCGACGGCATCGCGATCAGCGTACCGACCAGCGATGACGATGTGTTTGAAGGGCCGGAAGCTCTCACTCTGACTGCCACCTTGAGTGGTGAGACTGCTGCCGGTAATGTCCTGCCAGACGGCATCACTGATAGTGGGGATGCCACCCTGGTGGATGACGGCACCGGCACCCCGGATGACCCCAATGAAGAGCCGGACGACGATACCCCGGCCCTGACGGTCGCCGATGCAGGCACCATCAATGAAGGCGATACCGCCACCTTTGATGTCAGCCTGAGCAACCCGGTGGACAACGCCACTACCCTGACCTTTGAGTTGGGCGGCGATATCGATGGCGACGACGTGGAAACGCCCACTGCCAGCATTGGCGGTACGGGTGTCGCGGTCACTGACAACGGTGGCGGCACCTTCAGTTTCGACGTGCCCGCCGGTACCACCGACGGCATCGCGATCAGCGTACCGACCAGCGATGACGATGTGTTTGAAGGGCCGGAAGCTCTCACCCTGACTGCGACTCTCAGCGGCGAGACTGCGGCAGGTAGCGCCCTCCCGGCCGACCTGACCGACACCGGCAATGCCACCCTGGTCGATGACGGCACCGGCACCCCGGATGACCCCAATGAAGAGCCGGACGACGACACCCCGGCCCTGACGGTCGCGGATGCGGGCACCATCAATGAAGGCGACACCGCCACCTTTGATGTCAGCCTGAGCAACCCGGTGGATAACGCTACCACGCTGACCTTTGAGCTGGGCGGCGATATCGATGGCGACGACGTGGAGACGCCCACGGCCAGCATTGGCGGTACGGGTGTCACGGTCACCGACAACGGTGACGGCACCTTCAGTTTCGACGTGCCCGCCGGTACCACCGACGGCATCGCGATCAGCGTACCGACCAGCGATGACGATGTGTTTGAAGGGCCGGAAGCTCTCACCCTGACTGCGACTCTCAGCGGCGAGACTGCGGCAGGTAGCGCCCTCCCGGCCGACCTGACCGACACCGGCAATGCCACCCTGGTCGATGACGGCACCGGCACCCCGGATGACCCCAATGAAGAGCCGGACGACGACACCCCGGCCCTGACGGTCGCGGATGCGGGCACCATCAATGAAGGCGACACCGCCACCTTTGATGTCAGCCTGAGCAACCCGGTGGATAACGCTACCACGCTGACCTTTGAGCTGGGCGGCGATATCGATGGCGACGACGTGGAGACGCCCACGGCCAGCATTGGCGGTACGGGTGTCACGGTCACCGACAACGGTGACGGCACCTTCAGTTTCGACGTGCCCGCCGGTACCACCGACGGCATCGCGATCAGCGTACCGACCAGCGATGACGATGTGTTTGAAGGGCCGGAAGCTCTCACCCTGACTGCGACTCTCAGCGGCGAGACTGCGGCAGGTAGCGCCCTCCCGGCCGACCTGACCGACACCGGCAATGCCACCCTGGTCGATGACGGCACCGGCACCCCGGATGACCCCAATGAAGAGCCGGACGACGACACCCCGGCCCTGACGGTCGCGGATGCGGGCACCATCAATGAAGGCGACACCGCCACCTTTGATGTCAGCCTGAGCAACCCGGTGGATAACGCTACCACGCTGACCTTTGAGCTGGGCGGCGATATCGATGGCGACGACGTGGAGACGCCCACGGCCAGCATTGGCGGTACGGGTGTCACGGTCACCGACAACGGTGACGGCACCTTCAGTTTCGACGTGCCCGCCGGTACCACCGACGGCATCGCGATCAGCATACCGACCAGCGATGACGATGTGTTTGAAGGGCGGGAAGATCTCACCCTGACTGCGACTCTCAGCGGCGAGACTGCTGCGGGTAATACCCTGCCAGGCGGCATCACTGACACCGGCAATGCCACCCTGGTCGATGAAAACCCAATTGTTGAAGTGACTACGTCAGTTGAGGGATTGTCACTAACGACTAGCGATGCGGAGCTCGTCGATAGCGATAGTGTTCGGCTAGGTAATATCTTCAGTTACGACGAAACGAATTACGAAGATGATGGAGTAGAGAGCACCTCTTCTTGGAGCTATTCTCTGAGCTTGGTAGAAAATGCCACTACAAATCTTACTAGTGGTGGCAACACTATTAGCTTGGACGTGGATGCAAGTAACGGAGATATCGTCGGTATCGCGGGTGATGACGAAGTGTTCCGCATCAGCCTGAGCGAAGATAGTGAAGGGAACGATATAGTCCAGCTGACTCAAAGCAGTGCGATTGATCACGTTACAGAAAATGAAAGTGGCGCTGATGTTGAACAGTTGCTGCTTGAAAGTGGGTTGGTAAATCTCACAGGCACAGTCACTGTTGAGTACGACAACGGTTACACCACAAGTGAAAGTGGAGACATTGATCTAGGTAGTGTTGTTGCTTTCAATGATGATGTGCCGAGCGCCAGCGTTGGCACGATCGACCTGAGCAGTCTCGAGTTGAGTACTGACGATACTGATACGCGTAGCGATGGCACATCCGTGGCCACTGGTAGCGTAGCGAGCCTCTTTGAAGGCGCGGTAACCGCTGCGTATGGCGCCGACGGTGCTGGCAGCACCGTGATTGACGGCTATGCCCTGACGCTGAACGACAGTATTGACACCAGCGGTATCACCAGCGGCGGCACCCCGGTGGCCTTCGACCTTGACGCTGACAGCGGGGTCATTACCGGCACGATTGATGGTGGCAGTACGGACGTACTGCGCATTGAGGTTGACGCGGCCAGCGGTACCGTGACCGTAACCCAGTCAGCCCCACTGGATCATCCGGACCAGGGCGCAGACAGCCTCAACCTGCCTGCGGGTCTGGTGGGCGTCAGTGCCGATGTAGCGGTGACCGACAGCGATGGCGACACCGTTACCGATAGTCTGAGCGCCGACCTGAGCGGTGTGATCACGGTGGTGGATGACACCCCGTCCCTGGCTCAGGATGCCCTAGACGCCTTCAGCCTGAGCTTCAGTGTTGATGAAGCAGGGCTGACTACCAATGGTAGTGTGAGTGACCGGGCGGACGTGCGCGCAGCGATCAACAAGGCGGGGCTGATCAACTACGGGGCCGATGAGAAGCAGGATGACAGCCTGACGCTGCGCCTGAACCTGAGCGAGGACGGCGCGGCCTCAGGGCTGTTTGCGCTGGACGCTGACAGCACTGAGGCAGGCGACGCCATCCTGCTGCGCACGAACACTGACGGCGCGATCGAAGGCTACACCGCTGACGGTGGTGTCTACTTCACCCTTGAGCTGGACGGTGATGCGCTGGTATTCACCCAGGCGCAAGCGATCTGGCACGAGGACGCCCAGGAAACGCTGAGCCTGGCAGATGACGTGCTGACCCTGGCCTTCACCGGCACCGACGGTGACGGCGATACCGTCGAGGGGGCGATTGATCTGGGCGCCGCCGCGACCTTCGCCATCAATGACGACGGTCCGACGCTGGACGATGCTGCCCTGGAGGGCGTTGAGCTGGCCTTCAGCGTGGATGAAGCGGGGCTGGTGGAGAACGACACGGTCAGCGATAGCGTTGACGTGCGCGCAGCGATCAACACGGCGGGGCTGATCAACTACGGGGCCGATGAGAAGCAGGATGACAGCCTGACGCTGCGCCTGAACCTGAGCGAGGACGGCGCGGCCTCAGGGCTGTTTGCGCTGGACGCTGACAGCACTGAGGCAGGCGATGCCATCCTGCTGCGCACGAACACTGACGGTGCGATCGAAGGCTACACCGCTGACGGTGGTGTCTACTTCACCCTTGAGCTGGACGGTGATGCGCTGGTATTCACCCAGGCGCAAGCGATCTGGCACGAGGACGCCCAGGAAACGCTGAGCCTGGCAGATGACGTGCTGACCCTGGCCTTCACCGGCACTGACGGTGACGGCGATACCGTCGAGGGGGCGATTGATCTGGGTGGGGCAGCGACCTTTGCCATCAATGACGACGTGCCGACGCTGGACGGTGATGCCCTGGAGGGCGTTGAGCTGGCCTTCAGCGTGGATGAAGCGGGGCTGGTGGAGAACGACACGGTCAGCGATAGCGTTGACGTGCGCGCGGCGATCAACACGGCGGGGCTGATCAACTACGGCGCCGATGAGAAGCAGGATGACAGCCTGACGCTGAGTCTGAGCCTGAGTACAGAAGATGTTAATTCAGGACTGTCTGCGCTGGATGCTGACAGCACTGAGGCAGGCGATGCCATCCTGCTGCGCACGAACACTGACGGCGCGATCGAAGGCTACACCGCTGACGGAGGTGTCTACTTCACCCTTGAGCTGGACGGTGACGCGCTGGTATTCACCCAGGCGCAAGCGATCTGGCACGAGGACGCCCAGGAAACGCTGAGCCTGGCAGATGACGTGCTGACCCTGGCCTTCACCGGCACTGACGGTGACGGCGATACCGTCGAGGGGGCGATTGATCTGGGTGGGGCAGCGACCTTCGCCATCAATGACGACGGTCCGACGCTGGACGATGCTGCCCTGGAGGGCGTTGAGCTGGCCTTCAGCGTGGATGAAGCGGGGCTGGTGGAGAACGACACGGTCAGCGATAGCGTTGACGTGCGCGCAGCGATCAACACGGCGGGGCTGATCAACTACGGGGCCGATGAGAAGCAGGATGACAGCCTGACGCTGCGCCTGAACCTGAGCGAGGACGGCGCGGCCTCAGGGCTGTTTGCGCTGGACGCTGACAGCACTGAGGCAGGCGATGCCATCCTGCTGCGCACGAACACTGACGGCGCGATCGAAGGCTACACCGCTGAGGGAGGTGTCTACTTCACCCTTGAGCTGGACGGTGATGCGCTGGTATTCACCCAGGCGCAAGCGATCTGGCACGAGGACGCCCAGGAAACGCTGAGCCTGGCGGATGACGTGCTGACCCTGGCCTTCACCGGCACCGACGGTGACGGCGATACCGTCGAGGGGGCGATTGATCTGGGTGGGGCAGCGACCTTCGCCATCAATGACGACGTGCCGACGCTGGACGGTGATGCCCTGGGTGACTTTGAGCTGGCCTTCAGCGTGGATGAAGCGGGGCTGGTGGAGAACGACACGGTCAGCGATAACGTTGACGTGCGCGCGGCGATCAACACGGCGGGGCTGATCAACTACGGGGCCGATGACAAGCAGGATGACAGCCTGACGCTGAGTCTGAGCCTGAGTACAGAAGATGTTAATTCAGGACTGTCTGCGCTGGACGCTGACAGCACTGAGGCAGGCGATGCCATCCTGCTGCGCACGAACACTAACGGCGCGATCGAAGGCTACACCGCTGACGGTGGTGTCTACTTCACCCTTGAGCTGGACGGTGATGCGCTGGTATTCACCCAGGCGCAAGCGGTCTGGCACGAGGACGCCCAGGAAACGCTGAGCCTGACAGATAACGTGCTGACACTGGCCTTCACCGGCACCGACGGTGACGGCGATACCGTCGAGGGGGCGATTGATCTGGGCGGGGCAGCGACCTTTGCCATCAATGACGAGGGTCCTAGTATTGATGCTAATACTGATCTTAATGATCTTATAGTTGATGAATCTAATATTGGAGACTCTGAGCATGCAAGTACCGCCGACTTCTCTAAATCTTTAACTATTGGATCTGAGACTTTTGGTGCTGATGGGGCGGGTAGTATTACATATGATTTACGCATAGATTCTGCTAATTCACCCTCAGGGCTACATGCTTTAGATAGCAATAGTCCCGATGGTAAAGGAAGTGAGATTTTACTTAACAGAACTACAAACGATAACGATGGTGTTACTGAAATAACGGGTAGTGCTGATAATAACGATTACTTTAAGATCACAATAAATTCAGCGACAGGTAAAGTAAAACTTGAGCAGTTGCGCGCGATTTGGCATGAAAAAGATAGCGATAATGACGAGTCGGTGACAATTGACAGCAATGCAATTGACTTCCGAATCACCGTTGAAGATGGCGATGGTGACAGAATAAGTTCTCTTACCTCTGTTGGTAGTAAATTCAAGTTCTTAGACGACGTGCCGGCGGTAGAAATTGGCGATCAACCAAATAGCGTGGCGGAAGATGCCAGCAACCCAATTAGTGGTGATATCACGATCACCGAAGGCGCGGATCAGGATGCCACGTTGGCAATCACCTTATCAGAAGGCTCACTGAACGATACCTTGAACTTCACCCTGGATGGCACTGCAGCGAGCCAGAGTGCCACGGTGACGGTAGACGGTGAAGATCTGGGTGCTCTGACGTTTGACGTAGCAGCCAACGGTGATGTGAGCTGGTCCTTCGCTCCTAACGCAGTGGACAACAGTGGTGGAGATCCAAGTTTCACCTTTGATGCCACAGTCACGGATGCTGACGGTGACGAGCGTAGCGACAGTCATACGGTTACTGTTACAGCGGGCGATGCGCCACAGGATATTGATTCGGTTGAACTCTCGGTGAGTGAGGCCAATTTGCCGCAGGGCTCATCGCCCGAGGCGAGTGCGTTGACCAGCAGTCAGAACCTGGCTTTCACAGCTGGTTCGGATGCCTTCACCAGCATCGTGTTTGGCACCAATCTGAATACCCTGGTAAGTGATAGCGATACGGTGAATGCAGACGAGGAGATCACCTGGTCCCGCGCCAGCGATACTCAGATTACCGGTAGTGTTGACGGTACAGTGGCTGTGACACTGAATCTGACGAATGTCGACGCGTCAGCAGGCACGGTCACCGTCGAGATGGTGCTGTCGGATACGGTGCCGCATGAGTTCGGTGACGATCTGGCGACTGAGCTCAATCTGGGATCCATCAACGTGGTAGCCACTGATGTGGACGGACGCGGGGCGACCGGGATGGTGAACCTGGAAGTCATTGATGACACCCCCCTCGATTTCACCCCCGATGCAGCTCGTCTTGAGAATGGTTTTACCGGCCATATCAACTTTTCAGCAGTGGCAGGGGCTGATGGTGTTGGTGCCGTGGCTTTTACCGTTACAGATGGATCTAATGTTACTGATAAAAGCAATAACCAGCTTTACCTCAATGGAGAGAAGTTAACCTATCGTCTTGAAGATTCGACAAGTGACGGTCGCTCTGATGTGCTGGTCGCTGAAAATAGCAGCGGTAAGGTTGGCTTCAAAATCACCTTGGATCCGGCTAATGACACCTATTCCGTTTCTAATGTGGGTGATATCTACACTCAAGATACATTTGGGTTTAATTTGGTTGGCTTCAGTGGAGGCAATGAACCCTTGTACGCTCTGGATTCAACGAATGTAGGTGCGTCAGAAGGTACGCTGATTTCAACGGAAAATGGCGATACTTTGAACACCAGTTCAAGCCGGGGCTTGGGTATATCCGATGCACAAAGCTTCAAGCAAGGTGAGTTGGCACGTTTCAATTTTGTAGATGAGTTAACATTGAATGTCGACGATGCCGCTTGGATTCGTAATGTCTCGGCGACCCAGTTCTCACAGCAGGTCAGTACTTCAACCGGGGGCAGCAATACTGCCAATCTGACTATACGAGCCTATAAAGACGTTACTGCTTTCTCGGACGGTGGAGAGGGTAATCTAATTGGAGCCGGTAACCTGGTAGGATTGACTAGTGCCAATATCATCGTTTCGAATAGTAGTGGTGATGTTGTCACTCCTGGTACGAATGGATTATCCGTCAATGCGAATTCATCAGGTGAAATCAGTATTGACGGTATGCAAGATGGGTGGACGTTTGAGATTGATTCGGCAACGCCTTTCCAAGCGGTTGAGGTGGAGGGTGCGTCAGGAACCGGTACCTTTAACTTGGATAACTACAGCTACGGCGGCATTGACTTTGCTGTTGCTAATGGCGTCGAGTTGGATTTGGTAGGTGTTGACGACGATGGTGATACAGCGTCTGGAAGTCTGGATGTGGATACACCAGAGCCTTCGGCCTTGTTGGTGGGTAATAACTCGAATAACCAGTTGACTGGGGATGCAGGTAACGACGTTATCATTGGCGACCTGGGTGGCAAGGTCACGATTATTGAGCCGGGGCAGAATTACAATATCTCTATTATTGTAGATACTTCGGGTAGTATGGATAATGCGTCGGGTACAGATAATTTAAGCCGTATTGCTCTTGCCAAACAAGCATTGGAGAACTTGGCTAACCAATTGAAAGATCATGACGGAAATATCAATGTGCAGTTGGTGCCCTTTGCCAGAGTTGTAGATACAGAGAATGAGATCATAATCAACAATCTCAACGCTGACAATGTACAGAATCTTATTGATGCAATTGATGGGCTTGATGCAAATGGCGGTACCAACTATATGGCAGGCTTTAAGGAAGCGTCTGAGTGGTTTAATCAACAGAATGACGAACCTAACGCTTCTGGCTTCAAGAACGTGTCTTATTTCTTGACGGACGGTGATCCAACTTATTACTTCGATTCGTCTGGTTCAGTCCAAGGGCCTGGCAGCTCAACTAATTATGATGTATTTGATGCTTCTGTTAATAGCTTTACATCACTGTCAGCACTGAGTGGAGTAAATGCTATTGGGGTTGGCGCCGGAGTAACGGAAGACTACCTAAGGTTCTTTGATAACACTGATAGCGATGGCACAGGTACTGAGTCCTTCGGAAACCTCATCGTTTCTGGACCTGTCGGTGAAGTCAATATCGTTAACACGGCAACTGATCTGGCTGCGGCGCTAGAAGGTGGCTCTCGAAGTGAAGAGCTTGCCGCTTTGGGTGATGACACTCTGATCGGCGGTGATGGCGACGATATTCTCTTTGGGGATACGGTCAACAGTGATCATCTGGAATGGACGAATGGCAATAATGAGGTCTTTAATGCTGGTGATCATGATGGCCTTGGGTATCTTGGTCTGATTGAATATCTCACCTGGGCAGTCAATAACGGTGATACTCCGAGCGAATCACAAATCAAAGATTATGTTCGTAATAATCTGGAAGATCTAGTTGACTCCAACCGCTCAGAAGGTGGTAATAACACCTTAGGTGGATGGGAAGGTAATGACATTCTGGTCGGTGGTGCTAGTGACGATGATATAACTGGCGGTGCAGGAGACGACATCCTCTTTGGCGGTGCGGGAGCAGATACCTTTATCTGGAATTTGGGAGATGAAGGTACCGACGCCAACCCGGCCAACGATATCGTTAAGGACTTCCAGCAAGGAGAGTTTGGCACGGATGCTGATGCTGACCGACTGGATCTCGCTGAACTTCTTGATGGAGAGGATCAAGGCAATATTGACAGCCATATCTTTGCCGAACAGGACGGAAGCGACTTGGTATTGCATATCAGTTCAACTGGACAGTTGAATGGTAGTGATGGCGTAGGCGCTGACCAGAAAGTGACGCTTGAAGGCAAGTCGTTCAATGATTTTGGTGTCACTGCTGGAGATACTCAGGACTTGATCACCAAGCTGATAGATAAAGGTCAGTTGGATATCGATTAAACTGACGTTATAAGCTAACCCCGCCCCGCTTGGCTTGCCCGGCGGGGTTTTTGTTCTTCACCCAAAGAACAGGCAGCGTTGTGCCATCAAAGCCTTTAAGATAATGAATAAATGTGTCAAGGAGCCTTGGGATGTACGTAAAACGTAATAAAGAGGGCAGCATTGTTCAGGTGTGCAAGGAGCCATCGCCTGACTGCAAGGAGTACCTGACGCCCGGCTCGGCGGAGCTGGTGGCATTTTTTGCGGCTGAGGACGAAGCGGCAAGGCTGCGTGAATCTGATATGGAATTTGTGCGGGTACTCGAAGACGTGATTACCTTGCTGATGGACAAGGGGATTTTGCGTTTTACTGATCTGCCGGAAAAAGCTCAGGAAAAGCTGCTGGATCGCCAGACATTGCGTAAGCGGGTGAACGATGTTGGCCTGATGGATGATGATGACGGTGATGTGATCTAGGCATACTTAATATCAACGCCCGCCAAGAAGGCGGGCGTCAGGACGGTTTCATAACAGGTGTTACGGCTTACTTCACCCCTGGGCCGGTAATGCCGTCCAGGCCGAGGTCAAACAGCGCTTCGGCTTCAGATTCATGTTTCACACCTTCAGCAATTGCCAGAATGCCAAGCGAGTGGGCGAGGGTGGCCATGCCGCGCAAGATAGTTTGCTGGTCGGTCGAGTTTTCTATGCCGCTAACCAAGGAAGCATCAAATTTGAGGAAGCTCAGGCCTAGATCGTGCAGGTCGGCGAGCTTGTTGAACTCGCTGCCCACATGTTCCAGGCCGACCTTGACCCCCAGCGGCTGAAGCTCACGACATAGCAGGCGGAAACTGGCCAGGTCATGAATGGCCACGTGCTCAGGTAGTTCCATCCACAACCACTGAGTGGCCCTCCCTGCCTGGCGTAACCGTTGGGTGAGGTGTTTGATGAAGTGAACATCGCGTAGGGAACGCGCTGATACATTGATGCCCACGGGCTGGTGATGCTTGCTGATATGCGTCAGCGCGGCTTCAAGGACGGCCATATCCAGAGCATCATCGCGCTGCAAGCGATGTACCCAAGGCATAAAGACACCTGCATTGCGCCAACTGCCCTGCATATATAAGCGTGAAGGTGCCTCATAATGAATCAGGCCCCCTTTACGGTCACGCACTGGGTAAGAGGCTAGCTGAACACCTTTTGCCATCGCTTGATCAATGGCTTCACGCCATTCTTCTTGAGTAGTGCAGAGAGCATGACGCTGTTCACCCTGGTTGATCATGGTCAGGCAGTCTGTTCTGGCTTCAGCGGCAGCCAGAGTGCTATCCAAGGCAGCAAGGCGCTGCGATAGCGTATCGCCTTCCTGGTAGTCCACCAGCACAGAGGCCAGCACAATATCGTCGTTAATGCTCGCTTTCAGGCTGTTTAGGTGAGTACTCAGCGCCTGAGCGACACTTTCCAGATCAGTCGCTGACGGAATGATCAACATGAAATCACTGCCATTCAGGCGCCCAACATCGGCATCACCGTAGTGTTCGCCTACCTCACGCAGATGTTGAACGAGAGAGGTTAGCAGCGAATCCGCACCGCGCCGCCCGAGTGTTTCGTTAAGCTCTGCAAGCTGCTCAACGCGTACCAGAGCCAAAGCGCCACTGGCACGATGGGAGTTGCTTTCCAGGTTACGCTTAAGGCGTTCAAGTAAGGATTCTCGGGTCAACGCCTTGGTGGTGGGGTCTTCCTGCAAGCGGCGGCGCAGAACATCCAGCTTGCTGGTTTCCTCGCTGAGCATCTCATGCACCGCGCCAGAGAGGGTATTCATCGCGCGGACTACCTCGCGAAGTTCCAGAGTGTAGGGCTCTTCCGTGGTGGTAAAGCGCCGGGCGCTGATACTTTTAGCCTGCTGAATGACGTCGACCAGCGGTTTGCGGATGGTACGAACAATCCACCAGGCCAACAAGAAGCTGACCACACCGGCCAGCGCGAACCAGCCGGTCATTTCCAGGCTGCTGCGCCATAGGGTACGGTAAGCAAAGCTGTGCTGGCTTTCCAGCGTCAGGGTGCCGTACTGGCTCCAGCCATCCTGCACCACGGCTTGGCCGGGCGAAACCTCAAAGCTGGCCAGATTGATAAACCACTGGGGTACATCGTCGATATGTTCTTCGGCCTCACGCAGATGGAGGATTTCCCCTTGGGGTGAGCGCAATTCAATCCGGCGGTAGTGGCCGGTATCAAACTGTGCGGCTACCAGCAGTTCCATGCTGACGTCGTCCTTTTCCAGCTGGGTCATTGAAAGTGCCAGTGCGTTGGCGTTGTCCGCGTTCTTGATTTGCACTTCCTGTTCGATGTAGTGACGGCTGCTGGTAATGCTGATCGTCAGGCTGCCTATAAACGCCAGTAGAAGTATGGCAATCACAGTGAGCCAGAGTTGTTTGATTAACGACATGGGCACATCCTCTTCATGACATCTGGCCTATAAACGTTGGTGGCGGATAGATGGTGTACTGTCTGAACGTGATGGAGATGTAAGGCTCCGTCCGAAAGCTGTTTTATACAAAGCCCTGCTCCTGCATGCGTGAGACTACACTACGCCAACGGGATAGACGCGCCATGGGGTCAGCGCGCGAGCTATTGCTGTTACCGGCCCATAGGCCACTGCTGTTAAAACTGAACACAGGGTCAAGGTCATCACGTCGCGAAGCGGGCTGAATGGAGGCAACCAGATTATCAAGCACTAGCGGCTCCGAGGCGGGCGTCTGATAAAACCCGAGCACCATGTGCGCCTGGGTGATCTGTGAACGACCAATCCGCGCACGTACATAGATCATGCGCAATTTGTCGCCGGGCACGCCCAGTTCTTTAAGGGTGATGTACTTGGCAATCGAGTAATCTTCGCAGTCCCCCTCACCCTTGCCCATGGTTTCCAGGGGAGTGGCCCAGTAATCTTCCTGCCCCCATATCTGGATATCATCACGCCACAAGACGCGGCGGTTGAAAAAGCCATTCACATCGCGCAGCTGCGTGGCCACGTTGGCTCCCCGCAAACGGTCAAGCAGGGCAAACCATTCTTCCAGCGTTTGTAAACCACGAGCGCCATAAAGGCGGTTCATGCTGTTGCGCAGACGTTGAGGATTGAAGGCATTCGCTGAAGAAGGGAAGTAGCTTAGTGCACCAGCGGCCACTACTACGCCGATCGCCGTCAGAAATTGGCGCCGGGAAATAGAAAAGGGCTGTGGAGGGCGAACAGGAGCCCGTTGCGCCATAAATTTCACCGAAATAATAATTTACATTTAGTTTAGCAGATAATGAAAGCCAACGACTTCCTTAGTTCGAGCGAGTCTCGATGCCCAACCTCATAACAATTTTGAAAGCGTCAGACACGGGGAGAAAGTGCGCCTAATTTTGAGATACACAGGGCCTTACTGGCGACAGAAGGTTTGTGTGCGGAAGTGCGCTAAAGGGGCATAGTTATCTTTTTGGTAAAATAATGTTAAATAAAGATTTTTTGAGTATTTTTTTGCACGCAGGGAAAAAGTTGGCTACATTGAAAAAGTAACAGTGTGTATTTTGTTTTCTAAATATTTCATATGATTTATTTAAAAATGCTTTAAGTAGCTTAAGGTGTTTTCACTGGGCGCTTGATGCGGCTTGATAGCTCGTTGTGTCTTGAAACGAAAAATCTAATAAAATCAATTAATATGTTATAAATCAACATGTTATTGAATTTTACGTGAAGGCTTTGCTGCAGTGGTTCGGACGGCTGACATACAAGGGATTAATAATGAAGGCAAGCTCAAAATTTACGGCAGGTAAGGCATCGATGCGCAGAATTTTACTGTGTTCATTCGGAGCCGCATTGATGCCTCTATCGGTAGCAGAGGTTTTTGCGCAGTCGTCTTCGGCTGATGTGGCATCCCCTTTACCCACCACTCTTCCGTCAGTGATACAACAGACGATTATGCAAAACCCTGAAGTCAAAGCAGCCTTCCAGGCGTTTGCAGCGGCAGGGTATGATACTGATGAAGCGCGCGGTAACTATTTGCCATCAATCGATGCGACAGCGGGTGTTGGTCGTGAAAGCCTTGAAGACGATGGCCGCGGCAGTTTTGATACGGACTTCGCACAGATTGAGCTTAACCAGATGGTATTTGATGGTTTTGCGACCGCTAACGAGGTTGAGCGCCTGAACAGTGCTCGGCTAGTGCGTTATTACGAGTTGCTCAATGCCAGCGAGCAGGTATCTCTTGAAGCGGCCAGAGCCTACGCTGATGTCCAGCGCTATCGTGAGCTTGTGAGTCTTGCTCGTGCAAACTATGCAGAGCATCAGCAAATTTACAACAAAATGGAAGAAAGAGCCGCTTCGGGGACTGGGCGTGGCGTAGATCTTGAACAGATCTCCGGCAGACTGTCACTGGCGGAATCCAATCTGTTGACAGAAGCCTCAAACCTTCATGATGTTTCTGCGCGTTACAAACGTATAGTCGGAACCTTGCCCGCACAAAGCCTTGCGCCGTTTCCTGAACTTGACCGCGATCTGCCTGCATCGGTTGTTGAAGCCGTTAACATGGCATTTGAAGGTAACCCTGAGTTTCATGCCGCTATTCAGAATATTCAATCTGTTCGAGCCCAACGTGACGGTACTCGTTCTGGGTTCCAACCACGGGTCGATCTGGTTGGCCGTGCCGGAACAAATAACAGCAGTGATACGGGCCTTTCAGGTCGTCGCGATGAGCAAAGTGTTGAGTTGGTTGCCAGCGTTAATTTGTTCCGCGGTGGCTCTGATCTGGCTTCTTTCCGCGCAGCCAGTGAGCGGGTCGGCGAGGCGGTGTATGACCGCGAGCTGATCTGCCGCAACGTGCGCCAAACGACCCAGATTGCCTACAACGATACTCAGCGCCTGCGCGAGCAGATGGAATATATCGAACAGCATCGTCAGTCCATTGAGCGTGTCCGTGGCGCCTATCAGCAGCAGTTTGATATCGGCATGCGTACATTGTTGGATGTACTTGATAGTGAAAATGAATACTTTGAAGCGAGCCGTGCTTATGTCAATGCTAAGTACGATGTGGTGATTGCCAATGTAAGAACCCTGGCATCCATGGGGCAGTTGTTACAAACGCTCGAAGTGGCCAATACTGATATCCCAAGCCTCGCTGAATTGAACAGTCAAGGCGTCAAGATTGATCCTGAGTCAGTATGCCCTACTGAATCACCTGCAAGTCTTTCCTTAAGTGACTTGATTGGTGAGCGAGGAGCACCGACAAGAGCGCCTGATATTATTTTATCCGCCGATACATTGTTTGAGATAAACAGCGCTAAACTCAGCGCAGAGGCTCGTAAGGAGTTGATGCGCTTGGCTGACAGTATCCGTGAACGGTCCGATCTAGCTCGTATATATATTGCTGGTCATGCGGATATAACAGGTAATGATGCGATTAACGAACCACTTTCACGCCGCCGTGCTGCAAGCGTAGCAAACTTCCTGTCTAGTGAAGGGGTTAGCCGTGCGCTGATCCAAACTGAAGGATTTGGTTCTCGTAAACCTACCGCTACTAATGAAACCGTTGAGGGACGTCGTTTAAACAGGCGTGTTGAAATAACCCTGGAAACCATTCAAGAAGTAACTGCTTTACAGGGCGGTCAGGCTGTCGCTGCATCGCCCACTTCCGCTCCAAGAAATACTCATGTGAGTGACAGTTCACAGCCTGCTGCGAGTGTTTATCTGCAGGTGGCTGCTTTAAGCAAGCAGGCATCCGCCACTGAATTGCAAAAACGTTTGCAGAATAATCTTGGTGGTCCTGTTCGCGTCCTCGAAGGTGGTGGTTTATACCGTGTTCAGGCAGGTACCAATAACAGTATTGCGGAGCTGAAACGTGAGCTGGATGCCTTGGGTTACACTGAGACCTTTCCTGTCAGCAGGTAAGTAATCAATACACCTCACTTATAGTTTATTGCCATGCACCAAATTCTTGGTGTGTGGCAATATTTCTGTAGCTTACTTTAAGTCGAATTATGTTGAGGTCTGTGTGCCTAACGAAAGCCACTCAATGCCAGACGAGCCAGCGACCTTGGCGGAGGCGGATGAACTGCTGGAATGCCTGCTGAGTATTGCCCACCAGCACCATCACGAGACCACCCGGGAAGCCCTGCGGGCGGGGTTGCCGCTGGAAGAGGGCAAGCTGACCCCGGGCGTTGTGGGTCGTGCCGCTGCCCGCGCTGACCTGACCGCGCGGATTATCAAAAGCCCGCTGGGCGAGCTGAACCCGGCGCTGTTCCCGGTCATCCTGCTGCTGGAATCAGGCCGTGCCTGCTTGCTGCAAGCGGTGGACCTGAGTAGCGGGCAGGCGACGGTCAGCTTTCCGGAACTTAGCGACGCCACCACCGATATCAGCCTGCACGGCCTGGCAGAGGCCTACAGCGGCCAGGCCATCTATGTGCGCCCCAAGTTCCGCTTTGACGCCCGCGGGCCGGAAGTCAAACAGTCCCGCGAGCGCCACTGGTTCTGGGGCGTGATCCGCGAAAACCGCAAGCTCTATCGGGATGTGATTCTGGGCTCGGTGCTGATCAACCTGTTTGCCGTGGCCATGCCGTTGTTTGTGATGAACGTCTACGATCGGGTGGTGCCCAACGCGGCTACCGAGACGCTCTGGGTGCTGGCGGCGGGCATTCTGATCGTGCTGTGCTTTGATCTGGCCCTGCGCCTGATGCGCAACTTCTTTGTCGATCTCGCCGCCAGCCGGGCGGACGTCAAGCTGACCTCGTCGATCATGCAGCGGGTACTGGGCATGCGCATGGAAGCCAAGCCGGCCTCTACCGGCTCCTTTACCTCCACCCTGCAGTCGTTTGAAGCGGTCAGGGCCTTTATCGGCTCGGCGACCATCGTTGCCCTGGTGGACCTGCCCTTTGTGCTGCTGTTCATGACCATCATTGCCCTGATCGGCGTGCCCCTGGTGATCCCGATTGTGGTGGGCGCGGTGTTTGTCCTGCTGTACGCCATGGCCGCCCAAAGCAAGCTGCACGAACTCTCCGAGACCACCTGGCGGATCAGCGCCCAGCGTAATTCCACTCTGGTGGAAGCGGTGGGCAATCTGGAAACCGTTAAGGCCCTGCGCGGCGAAAGCCGCCTGCAGGGCAGCTGGGAACGGGCCTCGGCCTTTCTGTCCCGTACCGCCGCCCAGCTGCGCCTGGTCAGCACCTCGGTGACCAGTGTGGCGCTCTGGGCCCAGCACACCGTCTCGGTGGTGATCATTATCACCGGCGTCTACCTGATCATTGAAGGCGACCTGACCCAGGGCGGCCTGATTGCCGCCTACCTGCTGTCCTCCCGGGCCATGGCGCCGATCAGCCAGGCCGCCGGCCTGATGGCCCAATACCACCAGTCGGCCACCGCCCTGGAAGCGCTCAACGGCGTGATGGACAAACCCCAGGAACGCACCGACAGCAAACGCTACATTGACCGTCCCGTGGTGCAGGGCGACCTTCGCTTCGACAGCGTCTCACTGCGCTACCCGGATGAAGAACGCGATGCCCTGCGCGAGGTCAGCTTCCGCCTTAAACCGGGCGAAAAAGTCGCCCTGATCGGGCGGATTGGCTCCGGCAAATCCACCCTCAACAAGCTGCTGCTGGGGTTTTACCAGCCGACCAGCGGTGCCGTGCTGCTCGACGACGTGGACATTCGCCAGTACGACCCCCTGCAACTGCGCCGCCATATCGGCTATGTGCCCCAGGACATTACCCTGTTCTACGGCACCCTGCGCGACAACATTGTGGCCGGCGGCGGTATCGACGGCGTGGATGACGACAAACTGCTCGACGCCATTAACTTCAGCGGCCTGGCCGATCTGGTGCGTTCCCACCCGCAAGGCGTGGATTTACCCGTGGGGGAAGGCGGCAGTCTGCTCTCTGGCGGCCAACGCCAGGCGATTGCGATCGCCCGTGCCGTGGTGCATGCGCCCCAGGTGCTGCTGCTCGATGAGCCCTCCAGCGCCATGGATCACGCCAGCGAAGACCGGCTCAAGAAACAGCTGACCCGCTACGCCGCCGACAAAACCCTGATCGTGGTGACTCACCGCACCTCACTGCTTTCCCTGGTCGACCGGATTATCGTTATGGACGGCGGCAAGGTGATGGCCGACGGCCCCCGCGAACAGGTGGTGGAAGCGCTGCGCAAAGGGCAAATCGGGAGGGCCAGCTAATGGCCAAGCAAACGTTACCCTCTACGTCAAACGAGACACAAGCGACTCGGAAGCAGCCAACCGCCGAAGAAAAGAGCTTTGATAACCTCGGCCGCTTTACTGCCAAAGGCGGCAAGGTTTTCCGCCCCTTTATGGACCGGCTGTTCTCCAAGCGGGTGACCTCGGCTCACCTCAACCGCGACTGGGCCAGCGACGCCGACTGGGCGCGGATGCAGCAGAACCCGCTGCGCGCCCGGCTGTTTCTGTACACGGTAGTGCTCGCGGTGGTCGCCCTGATCACCTGGTCGTACTTTGCCGAGATCGACGAAGTCACCCGCGGCCAGGGCCGGGTGATCCCCGCCCAGCAGCTGCAACAGGTGCAATCCTTTGACGGCGGCGTGGTGCAGGCCATCAAGGTACGCGAAGGCCAGTTGGTCGAGACCGGGCAAGTGCTGATGGAAATCGACCCAACCCGCTTTGTCTCGGACTTCCGCGAAAACCAGTCCCAGGTGCAGGCCCTGCGCGCCCGCGCCGAACGGCTGCGCGCCCTGGTCACCGATACCCCCTTTGCCCCTGATGAAGACCTGCTTCGCGACGCCCCCTCCGTGGTGGCCCAGGAGCGCGAAGCCTACGACAGCCACCGGGAAGAACTGCGCGAACAGGAAACCGTGCTGCGTGATCGCATCCGCCAGCGTGAGGCCGAGCTGCTGGAAGCCCGGCTGCGCCGCGATACCGCCTCCCGCGAGCTCAACATGGCCAGCCAGGAACTCCAGCTCACCCGGCCGCTGCTGCAATCCGGCGCCGTCTCCGAGGTGGAAGTGCTGCGCCTGGAGCGGGAAGTCTCGCGTAACCGCGGCGAGCGCGACCAAGCGAATGCCGCGATTGACCGCTTGCAGGCCGCGGTGGAAGAAAGTCAATCCCAACTGCGTGAACTCGGCGCCGAACGGCGCAGCGAATGGCGGGATGACCTGGCCAACACCATTGGGGATATCCAATCGCTTGAAGAAGCCAGTACCGGCCTGGAAGACCGCGTCCAACTGTCAGAAATCCGCTCCCCGGTCAACGGCGTCGTCCAGCAGCTGTATATCAACACCCGCGGCGGGGTGGTTCAGCCCGGCCAGGAAGTGGTCGATATCGTCCCCAGCGACGAACAACTGCTGGTCGAAGCGCGGATTGCTCCCCAGGACATCGCCTTTTTGCGCCCCGGCCAGCCGGCCACCGTCAAGCTGACCGCCTACGACTACGCCGTCTACGGCGGGCTGGACGCCGAACTTGAGCACATCAGCGCCGACACCATTACCGACGAAGAAGGCAACACCTTTTACCAGGTGCGGGTGCGCACCCAGGAAGGCCAGGTCGACACCGACGAAATAGACGTCATCCCCGGCATGACCGCCCAGGTCGACATCATGACCGGCAAGCGCACGGTGATGGAATTTCTGCTCAAGCCGGTGTTACGGGCCTGGAACAACTCATTGGGAGAACGCTGATGAACCACCTCTTTATCACCCCCGCCGCGCGTTTACAGCCCCGCTGGCAGGCAGCGTTTCCACAGGCCGAGGTTGCCGCGATCGCCCCCGAAGCAGCCCGCCTGACACCACCGCCGGATATCGTCTGGGTCGTCTGCGAAGGCGAACAGCAACCCCTATCAGCGCCCTTGCTGGAGACAGTGACCCGTCTTTCCACTGAGAGCGCCGTGGTCGTGCTGGCCAACGCCCCCCAGCAGGCCGATGCCCTGCAGGCCCTGCAAGCCGGGGCGCGGGGCTATGCCCATGCGCTCAGCCCGGTGGCCACGCTGCAACAGATTGCCACCGTGGTGACGAATGCCGGGATCTGGGTACCCGCCGACCTGATGGCCCAGGTGATGGGGCACACCTGGCAAGCGCTCAACGGCGAGCAGCGCCTCCGGCATGCCCTGCTGGACAAGCTCACCGAACGCGAACGCGAGGTGGCGCTGGCGGTGGTACAGGGAGCGAGCAACAAACAGGTGGCACGCACCCTCAATATTACCGAGCGCACGGTCAAGGCGCACCTGACTTCAATCTTTCATAAGCTGGCGATTACGGATCGAATGCAGCTTATCCTTAAGCTTGTAGGTAGATCGGCCGATCTTCCTGAAACGCTTTCAACCACACGTTAGAGCCTGGTACGTAACGGCCATGCTCGCTTCCTAACCCTCTAACACCTCCTATTGTTACATAAAGTTTCTTTTCTTGGTGCATAAAGCCATGCCGACGCGCACGCCAATATGTTAACAATCAATAAATCCGTCATTTTTCTATAAGCACTTGAAAACTATCGGGTGCTAATCTTTATTAGACCTCCTTGGCTGTACTACGGTCCAATATTTATTGAGGCATTTTAGGTTACTATTTGTAAATAGTGGTTCTATTAATGTCATAAATAAAGGGCTTCATCATGGCTTCAGTTACTATAGTTAACATTGTGGGTCGAGTTTTTACGCGTGATGAAAACGGGAACCTGCGCGAACTCAGCGTAGGCGACAAGTTACAAGAAGGTGATGTCCTGATTACTGCACCGATGAGTGTGGTCGAGGTTGATTTTAATGACGGACTTCCTCCCGCTGTTTTCGGTGCTAGTGAAGTTGTAACGATTAATAGTGAAACAGATGAAGAAAAGCCGCCCAGCGAAGATGAGAGTGCACTAGACACTTACCATCTGAATGGAGTGTTAGCTTTATTGGAGAATAATCTTGAAGCCGATGTTGAACGTCTGCTTGAAGGAACTCCTGAGGTTAATGGTGGTGGTAAAGGTGGAGTCTCCTTTGTCAGGCTTGTACGCATCACCGAGACTGTTGAGGGTGTGGAATATGCATTTGATACAGGTAGAGATAATGAGCTGACAACACCTGAGTTTTCAGCCTTTTTGACGCCAGATAAAATTGTCAAACTGATTGATGTTGTATTAGAGCCTCCAGGTAACAATGCCTACAACGAAGATGAAATTGTTGACGGTATCAAAGCAACGGTTAATTTGGGCGGTGATGTCAAAGTCGGCGACGCTTTATTCGTTGTTGATGGTAAAGACAATATTTTGTTTGACGGTCCTGTCACCCAAGAGATGCTGGATGACGGTCTGATAGTGACTGTGACAGACCTGAATAATAACGACAACACAGTGAGTGTTATTGCCACAGTTGCTGATCCAGAAGGAAATAGCGCCACTGACCGTGATGATGGCGTAATAGATGCAGAGTCACCCGTCGTTGTGGGGCCAGACGAGCCAACCCTCAGCGTCGCCGATGCGGGCTCCATTAATGAAGGTGACACCGCCACTTTCGATGTCAGCCTGAGCAACCCGGTGGACAACGCCACCACCCTGACCTTTGAGCTGGACGGCGAGATTGACAGCGACGATATTGGCACCCCCACGGCCAGTATTGACGGCACGGAGGTTACGGTCACCGATAACGGTAACGGCACCTTCAGCCTGGACGTGCCAGCGGGTACCACCGACGGCATCGTGATCAACGTGCCAACCATCGATGACGATGTGTTTGAAGGGCCGGAAGACTTCACCCTGACCGCCACTCTCACTGGCGAGACTGAAAGTGGCACCGTATTGCCAGAAGGCATCACCGACACCGGCAATGCCACCATTGTGGATGACGGCAGCGGCACGCCAGATGACCCCGAGGAAGATCCGGATAACGATATTCCAGTACTCAGCGTCGCCGATGCGGGCTCCATTAATGAAGGTGACACCGCCACTTTCGATGTCAGCCTGAGCAACCCGGTGGACAACGCCACCACCCTGACCTTTGAGCTGGACGGCGAGATTGACAGCGACGATATTGGCACCCCCACGGCCAGTATTGACGGCACGGAGGTTACGGTCACCGATAACGGTAACGGCACCTTCAGCCTGGACGTGCCAGCGGGTACCACCGACGGCATCGTGATCAACGTGCCAACCATCGATGACGATGTGTTTGAAGGGCCGGAAGACTTCACCCTGACCGCCACTCTCACTGGCGAGACTGAAAGTGGCACCGTATTGCCAGAAGGCATCACCGACACCGGCAATGCCACCATTGTGGATGACGGCAGCGGCACGCCAGATGACCCCGAGGAAGATCCGGATAACGATATTCCAGTACTCAGCGTCGCCGATGCGGGCTCCATTAATGAAGGTGACACCGCCACTTTCGATGTCAGCCTGAGCAACCCGGTGGACAACGCCACCACCCTGACCTTTGAGCTGGACGGCGAGATTGACAGCGACGATATTGGCACCCCCACGGCCAGTATTGACGGCACGGAGGTTACGGTCACCGATAACGGTAACGGCACCTTCAGCCTGGACGTGCCAGCGGGTACCACCGATGGCATCGTGATCAACGTGCCAACCATCGATGACGATGTGTTTGAAGGGCCGGAAGACTTCACCCTAACGGCCACTCTCACTGGTGAGACTGAAAGTGGCACCGTATTGCCAGAAGGTATCACCGACACCGGCAACGCCACCATCGTGGATGACGGCAGCGGCACGCCGGATGACCCCGAAGAAGAGCCGGATAACGATACTCCAGTACTTAGCGTCGCGGATGCCGGCACCATTAATGAAGGTGACACTGCCACGTTTGATGTCAGCCTGAGCAACCCGGTGGACAACGCCACCACCCTGACCTTTGAACTGGACGGCGAGATTGACAGCGACGATATTGGCACCCCCACGGCCAGTATTGACGGCACGGAGGTTACGGTCACCGATAACGGTAACGGCACCTTCAGCCTGGACGTGCCAGCGGGTACCACCGATGGCATCGTGATCAACGTGCCAACCATCGATGACGATGTGTTTGAAGGGCCGGAAGACTTCACCCTGACCGCCACTCTCACTGGCGAGACGACAGCGGGTAACACCTTGCCAGAAGGCATCACCGACACCGGCAACGCCACGATTGTGGATGACGGCAGCGGCACGCCGGATGACCCCGAGGAAGATCCGGATAACGATACTCCAGTACTCAGCGTCGCGGATGCCGGCACCATTAATGAAGGTGACACTGCCACGTTTGATGTCAGCCTGAGCAACCCGGTGGACAACGCCACCACCCTGACCTTTGAACTGGACGGCGAGATTGACAGCGACGATATTGGCACCCCCACGGCCAGTATTGACGGCACGGAGGTTACGGTCACCGATAACGGTAACGGCACCTTCAGCCTGGACGTGCCAGCGGGTACCACCGATGGCATCGTGATCAGCGTGCCAACCATCGATGACGATGTGTTTGAAGGGCCGGAAGACTTCACCCTGACCGCCACTCTCACTGGCGAGACGACAGCGGGTAACACCTTGCCAGAAGGCATCACCGACACCGGCAACGCCACGATTGTGGATGACGGCAGCGGCACGCCGGATGACCCCGAAGAAGAGCCGGATAACGATACTCCAGTACTCAGCGTCGCCGATGCGGGCACCATTAATGAAGGTGACACTGCCACGTTTGATGTCAGCCTGAGCAACCCGGTGGATAACGCCACCACCCTGACCTTTGAGCTGGACGGCGAGATTGACAGCGACGATATTGGCACCCCCACCGCCAGTATTGGCGGCACGGACGTCACGGTCACTGATAACGGTAACGGCACCTTCAGCCTGGACGTGCCCGCGGGTACCACCGACGGCATTGTGATCAGCGTGCCAACCATCGATGACGATGTGTTTGAAGGGCCGGAAGACTTCACCCTGACCGCCACTCTCACTGGCGAGACTGAAAGTGGCACCGTATTGCCAGAAGGCATCACCGACACCGGCAATGCCACCATTGTGGATGACGGCAGCGGCACGCCAGATGACCCCGAGGAAGATCCGGATAACGATACTCCAGTACTCAGCGTCGCGGATGCCGGCACCATTAATGAAGGTGACACTGCCACGTTTGATGTCAGCCTGAGCAACCCGGTGGACAACGCCACCACCCTGACCTTTGAACTGGACGGCGAGATTGACAGCGACGATATTGGCACCCCCACGGCCAGTATTGACGGCACGGAGGTTACGGTCACCGATAACGGTAACGGCACCTTCAGCCTGGACGTGCCAGCGGGTACCACCGATGGCATCGTGATCAGCGTGCCAACCATCGATGACGATGTGTTTGAAGGGCCGGAAGACTTCACCCTGACCGCCACTCTCACTGGCGAGACTGAAAGTGGCACCGTATTGCCAGAAGGCATCACCGACACCGGCAACGCCACCATCGTGGATGACGGCAGCGGCACGCCGGATGACCCCGAAGAAGAGCCGGATAACGATACTCCAGTACTCAGCGTCGCGGATGCCGGCACCATCAATGAAGGTGACACTGCCACGTTTGATGTCAGTCTGAGCAACCCGGTGGATAACGCCACCACCCTGACCTTTGAGCTGGATGGCGAGGCCGATGCTGAAGACTTAGGCATACCTACCGCTAGTATTGGTGGTGTGGAGGTCGCGGTGACCGACAACGGTAACGGCACCTTCAGCCTGGACGTACCCGCGGGTACCACCGACGGCATCGTGATCAGCGTGCCAACCATCGATGACGATGTGTTTGAAGGGCCGGAAGATTTTACCCTGACCGCCACTCTCACTGGTGAGACTGAAAATGGCACCGTATTGCCAGAAGGCATCACCGACACCGGCAACGCTACGATTGTGGATGAAAATCCGATTATTGAAGTCATAACAACGACGAGCGACCTGTCGTTAATTACCAGTGATGCTGAGCTTGTCGATCAGGACAGTGTTCGCCTGGACGATATTTTCAGCTATAGAGAGACAAATTATGGAGAAGATGGCGTACAGGCCATCGCTTCATGGAGCTACTCTCTAGAATTGGTAGAGAATGCCAACA
This sequence comes from Halomonas sp. CH40, assembly GCA_041875495.1. Taxonomy (NCBI): domain Bacteria; kingdom Pseudomonadati; phylum Pseudomonadota; class Gammaproteobacteria; order Oceanospirillales; family Halomonadaceae; genus Halomonas; species Halomonas sp. CH40. The sequence continues at coordinate 3,067,645 of CP112982.1, read as the reverse complement.
CAAGTTTGACTAGTGGAGGCAGTAGCATAAGTCTGGCAGTGGATGCCAATAATGGCGACATCATAGCCACAGCTAATAATAATGAAGTGTTTCGAGTTGGCTTAAGTGAGGATGAAGGCGGTAATGCGATAGTAAAGCTAACTCAAAGTAGGGCAATTGATCATGTTACCGAAAATACAAATGGTGTTGATGTTGATCAGTTGCTACTTGAAAGTAGTGTTATCAATCTCAGTGGTGCAGTGACAGCTGAATATGGCAATGGTTATGTTGTCAGTGCCAGTGAGAGTATTGATCTGGGTGGGGTGATTGCCTTCAATGACGATATTCCAGCGGTGATTGTGTCAGACGTAGAGCTAGAGTTTTCTCTGACAACCCTGGACAGCGAAACCGTCAACGGTACCTCGCAGGCCAGTGACAATGCTGCGTCTCCCTTTGAGTCGGCCGTCACCGCCGCCTATGGCGCCGATGGTGCAGGCAGTACCGCCATCAACGGCTATCGCCTGACCCTGGACGGCAATGTCGATACCGCCTCCATCGCCAGCGGCGGTGAGCCAGTGCTCTTCAGCCTGGAGAATGGCGAGATCATCGGCAGGGCAGACGGTAGCGACGTGCTACGGATTAATATCGACCCCGCCAGCGGCGATATCACCGTAGTTCAGTCTGCTCCCCTGGATCACCCGGCGCCAGGCGCCGATACCCTCAGCCTGCCCACCAGGCTGGTCGGTATCAGTGCTGATGTCACCGTGACCGACAGCGACGGCGATACCGCCACCGAAACGCTCAGTACCGACCTGAGCGCCACGCTGCAAGTGGTTGATGATGTGCCAAGCACCACACTGGTGGCGGTGGATCTGGACGCGGTCGAGCTGACAACCCTGGACAGCGAAACCGTCAACGGTACTTCGCAGGTCAGTGACAATGCTGCGTCTCCCTTTGAGTCGGCCGTCACCGCCGCCTATGGCGCCGATGGTGCAGGCAGTACCGCCATCAACGGCTATCGCCTGACCCTGGACGGCAATGTCGATACCGCCTCCATCGCCAGCGGCGGTGAGCCAGTGCTCTTCAGCCTGGAGAATGGCGAGATCATCGGCAGGGCAGACGGTAGCGACGTGCTACGGATTAATATCGACCCCGCCAGCGGCGATATCACCGTGGTTCAGTCTGCTCCCCTGGATCACCCGGCGCCAGGCGCCGATACCCTCAGCCTGCCCACCGGGCTGGTCGGTATCAGTGCTGATGTCACCGTGACCGACAGTGACGGCGATACCGCCACCGAAACGCTCAGTACCGACCTAAGCGCCACGCTGAAGGTAGTTGATGATGTGCCAAGCGCAACACTGGCGGCGGTGGATCTGGACGCGGTCGAGCTGACAACCCTGGACAGCGAAACCGTCAACGGTACCTCGCAGGCCAGTGACAATGCTGCGTCTCCCTTTGAGTCGGCCGTCACCGCCGCCTATGGCGCCGATGGTGCAGGCAGTACCGCCATCAACGGCTATCGCCTGACCCTGGACGGCAATGTCGATACCGCCTCCATCGCCAGCGGCGGTGAGCCAGTGCTCTTCAGCCTGGAGAATGGCGAGATCATCGGCAGGGCAGACGGTAGCGACGTGCTACGGATTAATATCGACCCCGCCAGCGGCGATATCACCGTGGTTCAGTCTGCTCCCCTGGATCACCCGGCGCCAGGCGCCGATACCCTCAGCCTGCCCACCGGGCTGGTCGGTATCAGTGCTGATGTCACCGTGACCGACAGTGACGGCGATACCGCCACCGAAACGCTCAGTACCGACCTAAGCGCCACGCTGAAGGTAGTTGATGATGTGCCAAGCGCAACACTGGCGGCGGTGGATCTGGACGCGGTCGAGCTGACAACCCTGGACAGCGAAACCGTCAACGGTACCTCGCAGGCCAGTGACAATGCTGCGTCTCCCTTTGAGTCGGCCGTCACCGCCGCCTATGGCGCCGATGGTGCAGGCAGTACCGCCATCAACGGCTATCGCCTGACCCTGGACGGCAATGTCGATACCGCCTCCATCGCCAGCGGCGGTGAGCCAGTGCTCTTCAGCCTGGAGAACGGCGAGATCATCGGCAGGGCAGACGGTAGCGACGTGCTACGGATTAATATCGACCCCGCCAGCGGCGATATCACCGTGGTTCAGTCTGCTCCCCTGGATCACCCGGCGCCAGGCGCCGATACCCTCAGCCTGCCCACCGGGCTGGTCGGTATCAGTGCTGATGTCACCGTGACCGACAGCGACGGCGATACCGTCACCGAGACGCTCAGTACCGACCTGAGCGCCACGCTGAAGGTAGTTGATGATGTGCCAAGCGCAACACTGGCGTCAGTGGATCTGGACGCGGTCGAGCTGACAACCCTGGACAGCGAAACCGTCAACGGTACCTCGCAGGCCAGTGATACGGCTGCATCTTCCTTTGAGTCGGCCGTCACCGCCGCCTATGGCGCCGATGGTGCAGGCAGTACCGCCATCAACGGCTATCGCCTGACCCTGGACGGCAATGTCGATACCGCCTCCATCGCCAGCGGCGGTGAGCCAGTGCTCTTCAGCCTGGAGAATGGCGAGATCATCGGCAGGGCAGACGGTAGCGACGTGCTACGGATTAACATCGACCCCGCCAGCGGCGATATCACCGTGATTCAGTCTGCACCGCTGGATCACCCGGCGCCAGGCGCCGATACGCTCAGCCTGCCCGCCGGGCTGGTCGGTATCAGCGCTGATGTCACCGTGACCGACAGCGACGGCGATACCGTCACCGAGACGCTCAGTACCGACCTGAGCGCCACGCTGAAGGTAGTTGATGATGTGCCAAGCGCAACACTGGCGTCAGTGGATCTGGACGCGGTCGAGCTGACAACCCTGGACAGCGAAACCGTCAACGGTACCTCGCAGGCCAGTGATACGGCTGCATCTTCCTTTGAGTCGGCCGTCACCGCCGCCTATGGCGCCGATGGTGCAGGCAGTACCGCCATCAACGGCTATCGCCTGACCCTGGACGGCAATGTCGATACCGCCTCCATCGCCAGCGGCGGTGAGCCAGTGCTCTTCAGCCTGGAGAATGGCGAGATCATCGGCAGGGCAGACGGTAGCGACGTGCTACGGATTAATATCGACCCCGCCAGCGGCGATATCACCGTGGTTCAGTCTGCTCCCCTGGATCACCCGGCGCCAGGCGCCGATACCCTCAGCCTGCCCACCGGGCTGGTCGGTATCAGTGCTGATGTCACCGTGACCGACAGTGACGGCGATACCGCCACCGAAACGCTCAGTACCGACCTAAGCGCCACGCTGAAGGTAGTTGATGATGTGCCAAGCGCAACACTGGCGGCGGTGGATCTGGACGCGGTCGAGCTGACAACCCTGGACAGCGAAACCGTCAACGGTACCTCGCAGGCCAGTGACAATGCTGCGTCTCCCTTTGAGTCGGCCGTCACCGCCGCCTATGGCGCCGATGGTGCAGGCAGTACCGCCATCAACGGCTATCGCCTGACCCTGGACGGCAATGTCGATACCGCCTCCATCGCCAGCGGCGGTGAGCCAGTGCTCTTCAGCCTGGAGAACGGCGAGATCATCGGCAGGGCAGACGGTAGCGACGTGCTACGGATTAATATCGACCCCGCCAGCGGCGATATCACCGTGGTTCAGTCTGCTCCCCTGGATCACCCGGCGCCAGGCGCCGATACCCTCAGCCTGCCCACCGGGCTGGTCGGTATCAGTGCTGATGTCACCGTGACCGACAGCGACGGCGATACCGTCACCGAGACGCTCAGTACCGACCTGAGCGCCACGCTGAAGGTAGTTGATGATGTGCCGGTTATTGATACTGATCTGAATTTTAACGTGGACAACGACCCCACTATCAAGGTTGATGAAAGGTACTTAGAGAAACCTGAATCTCAGAGTTTTGCGAGTATCTTTAGCGTGGACTACGGTGCTGATGGTGAAGGGAGCACTGACTATAGCCTGGAAATTGAAGGCGATGGTGCGACAACGCTTATATCTACCCTTAGCGGAGAAACCGTCAAGCTCGTTAACCAAGATGGCAATATAGAAGGGCGTACTGTAGATAGTAATGAGCTTGTCTTTGCCGTTGAGGTAGACAGTGCAGCAAATATCACTCTTACGCAGTATCTGGCCCTTAGGCATCCCATTGGAGGAGGATCGAATGACGAATTGGTTTTACCAGGCTCAATCAAGCTTAACGCAACAGCAATAGACAGTGATGGCGATAGCACGACACAAGGTATTAATCTGGGGCAGTTTCTCAAAGTACGTGATGATGGCCCCTTGATTACCATCGATAGCCGTGACCTGCCGTCCGCAGAAGCCAGCTTATCGGCAGCGGGAAGCGCAGACTTTTCGGGTGCTTTTGTCACTCAATTTGGCGCTGATGGTGAAGGTGGTATCAGCTATGCATTGTCGATTGGTGCTGAGGCTAACCTGACGGATGCCGCGAGTGGTCAGTCAGTGCTATTGAGTTTGGTCGATGGCCGGGTGGAAGGCCGTACAGAGGGCGACAGTTCCCTGGTCTTTGAGGTGAGCGTGAATAATCTCGGAGAGGTGACGCTTGAGCAATATCGTAGCGTGACTCAAACCAGTGAAGAAAGCCTAACGGATAATCTCACCTTGTTGGCTCGATCGATAGAACTGAATGCAACGGCTGAAGATGGTGATGAAGATAGCCTGACGGGCACGTTAGGCATTGGGGCTAACCTTGTTTTTGAAGAAGGTATTAGCCCCAGCCTCAATCCGGAAAACCTGTCTGTCAACATGCTTTCTGATGACGAGCCTTTGCTTGCCCTTAGTGAGGAACCGTTAGAAGTAGAAGAAAGTCTAGCTACTGAAAATAGCGCGGAGGAACCAGCAGAGCCTTCTGATACAAATACCTTGGGGGCTAATGAACTATTAAGCGACGATGAGGAAACATTGTTCACTGAAGACGCGGATGAAACAGCAAGCCAACAGCCGACCAAGGAGCCCGAAAGTTCGCTGGCTACACCAGCTTATGCTGCCAATGCACATGAAGATTTAGACACCTCTAATAATTCTATCGATCAATAGCGCTGTACCACTGATCATTTTTGCCCTTACCGCCTGGCTGTGTCAGGCGGGAACTTGCTATTGGCGCCAACAGGCCACTTCCCTCCAGCTCAACGAGTCAGCTTGGTTCAAAACTCGGTTGTGTCACTGTGTATCTTGCTAACGTGGTCACTTACCCTACTTTTGTCACCTAAGCATGTTACATTAGCTTTAAATCGCAGTAAGTGACGGATTTTACTGCATTGCACAAACTTTTGTGGTTTTCATACTGTGTCATTAAAGCCATAACGACAGAGCTAAAAAAACAAGCTTGCCATGTGAAGATAGCGAGAAAGCCTATGACGACGTCTAACAAACGCCCCCTGTATATTCCTTATGCTGGCCCGTCCTTGCTGGAAATGCCCTTGCTTAACAAAGGCAGCGCTTTCAGTCGGGAGGAACGCCTGTCGTTCAACCTGATTGGTCTGTTGCCGCAGAAAGTCGAGACGATTGATGAGCAGTTGGCTCGTGCTTATCGTCAGTACCAGCAGTGCAACAGTGATCTGGAGCGGCATATTCATCTTCGCGCGATACAGGATGATAACGAAACCCTGTACTTCCGGCTGGTGTCCGAGCATCTGGAGGAAATGCTGCCGATTATTTATACCCCAACGGTGGGTAAGGCGTGTCAGGAGTTCTCGAATATCTATCGTAATCATCGCGGGTTGTTTATCAGCTATCCAGACCGCGAGCACATGGATGATATTCTGCGTAGCGCCACCAAGGATAACGTCAAGGTCATAGTAGTGACAGACGGCGAGCGGATTCTTGGCCTGGGGGATCAGGGCATTGGGGGGATGGGGATTCCTATTGGCAAGCTGGCACTGTATACCGCCTGTGGGGGCATCAGCCCAGCCTATACGTTGCCAATCATGCTGGATGTAGGCACCAATAATCAGTCGTTGCTGGAGAACCCCATGTACATGGGGTGGCGTCATCCACGGGTCAGCCAGGAAGAATACGATGCCTTTATGGCAGAGTTTATTAGTGCGGTAAAACGCCGTTGGCCGAACGTGCTGCTGCAGTTTGAGGATTTTGCCCAGGCAAATGCCGTCCCTCTGCTGGAGCGTTACAGAGACGAGCTTTGCTGCTTTAATGACGATGTTCAAGGAACGGCCTCTGTTGTCGTTGGCACCCTGATGGCAGCCTGTCAGGCGCGCCAGGAAACCATTGCGAAGCAGCGGGTGGTTTTTGTAGGCGGTGGCTCAGCAGGCTGTGGGATTGCCGAGCAGGTGGTGGTCTCAATGATGGCGGAAGGCTTGAGTGAATCCGAAGCCCGCGGGCGTATCTTCATGATTGATCGCGAAGGTCTGATGACCAACGATCAGGAATGGCAGCGCGATTTCCAGCGTCGTCTGGCACATGATGCTGCTCTGGTAGCGGAATGGACCGGGCAGGGGCTTGAAGAAACCGCAGCGCGGGTAAAGCCCACTGTGTTGGTTGGCGTGTGTGGTCAGCAGGGGATCTTTACTGAACAGGTAGTGCGCACCATGCATGCCCACTGTGAAAATCCGGTGATCATGCCGTTATCCAATCCGACCTCGCAGGCCGAAGCGGTGCCGGAAGATATCATCCGCTGGACCGACGGTCAGGCGCTGGTAGCGACAGGCAGCCCCTTTGCGCCTGTGGTTCACAATGGCCGCAGTTACCCGATTGCCCAGTGTAACAATGCCTATATTTTCCCGGGGATTGGTCTGGGAGTGGTGGCCGCCAAAGCCAGTCGCATCACTGATGATATGCTGATGAGTGCTTCCCGTGCCCTGGCCCGTGAAGCCCCGCTGGTGAAAGACGGTAAAGGTGCCTTGCTGCCGCCGCTGTCACGGATCAGTGACATCAGCAAATCAATAGCGTTTGAAGTGGCCGCTCAGGCCCAGCAGAATGGCGTTGCGTTGAAAACCGGTGGTACCGAGCTGCGTGAGGCGATTGAGCGCAGCTGTTGGCTGCCCAAATATCGTGCCTATCGGCGTCGTGCTTACTGATTTGTTGGGTAGTTATTCAAAAAAAAGCCCCCACCTAGGTGGGGGCGAGGCGAGCATTGGTAGGTTTCCCTATCAGGCTGCGCCAATCATCTTGCGCAGCACGTAATGAAGGATACCACCATGGCGGTAGTACGCCAGCTCATTCAGGGTATCAATACGACACTTGGCGTCAACGCTACGCTCGCCTTCGGCGTTTTTAATGATTACCTTAACGCTGCCGCCCGGGCTGAGGTCACTCAGGCCTGCGATGGAAACTTCCTCATCCCCGGTCAAACCTAGCGTTTCCCGGCTTTCACCCTCAGGGAACTGCAGCGGCACCACGCCCATGCCGATCAGGTTGGAACGGTGAATGCGTTCAAAGGATTCAGCGATAACCGCGCGCACGCCGAGCAAGCGTGTGCCTTTGGCGGCCCAGTCGCGCGAGGAACCGGTGCCGTACTCCTTACCAGCAATGACCACCAGCGGTGTGCCGGCTTCCTGATACTTCATGGCAGCATCATAAATGGCCATCTGTTCACCGCTGGGCACATGGCGGGTTTCGCCACCCACAACGCCATCGAGCATTTCATTCTTGATTCGTACGTTGGCAAAGGTGCCGCGCATCATGACTTCGTGGTTACCGCGCCGTGAACCATAGGAGTTGAAATCCACCGGTTCAACGCCGTGTTCCTGCAGGTAGCGTCCTGCCGGGCTATCCGGCTTGATGGCCCCTGCCGGGGAAATATGGTCTGTGGTAACAGAGTCACCCAGCATGGCCAACACACGAGCGTCCTTAACATCCTCAATGGCATCTGGTTCGCGGCCCATACCCTCAAAGAAAGGCGGATGCTGAATATAGGTGGAGGCGGGCCACTGGTAAACTTTGCTTTCCGATACCTTGATGGCTTTCCAGGTGTCGTCGCCTTCAAAGACGGCGCCGTATTCCTTGCGGAACATAGCGGTATTGACCTTCTCGACGGCGGTGGCAATTTCGGCCTGGCTCGGCCAGATATCCTTCAGGTAAACCGGATTGCCTTGCTTATCCGTGCCGAGGGGGTCTTGGGTCAGGTCACACTGAACGTTACCCGCCAGAGCGTAGGCGACGACCAGGGGCGGTGATGCCAGCCAGTTGGTTTTGACCAGCGGGTGAACCCGGCCTTCAAAGTTACGGTTACCTGATAGCACTGAGGCAACGGTCAGGTCGCCATCGGAGACCGCTTTTTCAATTTCCTCAGGCAGTGGCCCGGAGTTACCGATGCAGGTTGTGCAACCATAACCGACCAGGTTAAAGCCAAGGGCATTCAGGTCATCGCTGAGGTTGGCGGCTTCCAGGTAGTCGGTAACGACCTTGGAGCCAGGCGCCAATGAAGTTTTTACCCAGGGCTGGGTGACTAGGCCCTTCTCGAGCGCCTTGCGCGCCAAAAGGCCCGCCGCCATCATCACGCTGGGGTTGGAAGTATTGGTACAAGAAGTGATGGCAGCGATCACCACAGCGCCTGGGTCAAGTTTGAAATCCTGACCCTGGAAGGAAACGGCCTGGCTGTCTGAGTGTTCATAGCTGCGGTTAACTCCGACGGCTGTCTGGCCGCCTTCGGACGCCAGTTTGCCCGCAGGCTGAGTCTCTTCTGCTTTGCCATCATCTTCCATCACCTTGGCAAAGGCGGCCGGCATGTTTTTCAGTTCGACCCTGTCCTGCGGGCGTTTTGGTCCAGCCAGGCTGGCTTCAACCTCGGTCATGTCCAGATGCAGGGTGTCGGTGAAAATGGGCTCGTCACCGGGTTCGCGCCATAACCCCTGAGCCTTGCTATAGGCTTCCACCAGTGCCACCTGGGCATCTTCACGGCCGGTCAGACGCAGATAGTTGAGTGTTTCGTCATCCACCGGGAAAAAGCCGCAGGTAGCGCCATATTCCGGTGCCATATTGGCGATGGTTGCGCGGTCGGCCAGCGGCAGATCCTTGAGGCCGTCACCGTAGAACTCAACAAACTTGCCCACCACGCCTTTTTTACGCAGCATCTCGGTGACTGTCAGCACCAGATCAGTGGCGGTGATACCTTCACGTAGCTTACCGGTCAGTTTGAAGCCAATGACTTCGGGAATCAGCATCGATACCGGCTGGCCGAGCATGGCCGCTTCGGCTTCAATACCGCCAACACCCCAGCCCAGAACGCCCAAACCGTTGATCATGGTTGTGTGGGAGTCAGTGCCGACGAGGGTGTCAGGGTAGGCCAGAGTGGCGCCGTTTACTTCTTTGGTCCAGACGGTTTTCCCCAGGTATTCCAGGTTGACCTGATGACAGATGCCTGTGCCCGGTGGCACAACACTGAAGTTATCGAAAGCTTTCTGTCCCCAGCGCAGGAATTCGTAACGCTCCCGGTTGCGCTGCATCTCGATATCCACGTTGTCCTGAAAGGCGGCAGGGTTACCAAACTTGTCGACCATGACCGAGTGGTCAATGACCAGATCAACCGGCGATAACGGGTTGATACAGGCAGGATCTTCACCCAGTTTCTCAACCGCTGCACGCATGGAGGCTAGATCGACCACGCCAGGCACGCCGGTAAAATCCTGCATCAACACACGGGCCGGGCGATAACCGATTTCTCGGCTTGATTTACCTTCCTGCTGCCAGTCTACCAGGGCCTGCATATCTTCCGAGGAAACGCTTTCATCGTCCGCGTTGCGTAGTTGGTTTTCGAGTAGAATCTTGAGTGTTTTAGGCAAGCGGTCGATATTGCCAAGCGCATCGGCGGCGAGTGGAAGGCTATGGTAATGATACGTATGGGAATCTACGTCAAGCGATTGTAGCGTCTCGGGAATCTTGCTCATTATGCGCTCCTTTTCATTCAATGATTCGGCTCTGGACTGTTTTGCAGTGCGGTGATCTGTGCCTTTCGTCGGTACCTCAACAGGGTTTTATAATAGAATGTAATGAATGTGCTGCGGGTGGCATTTCGTTATCAAGGCATCTTGTCCTTACATTAATAGCATAGATACAAGTGGGTTGTGAGGATGTCATCCAGCGCTTTCAAGAGACGCCTGGTTATTTCATGTGGATTTTGCCTCACAATCGTTGGCGATCAGTTATGTCTCAGGCAGACTGCCCATCTCGTTCCTAGCAAGATAACTGTTGAAACTAAAAGGTAACTGTATGCAAACGCGTCATGAACGCTTGATTATTCTTGGCTCCGGCCCAGCAGGATACACGGCCGCCGTTTATGCGGCGCGTGCTAACCTCAAGCCACTGTTGATCACCGGGATTCAGGCAGGTGGTCAGCTGACGACGACCACAGATGTTGATAACTGGCCGGGGGATGCTGAAGGTGTGCAGGGGCCTGAGCTGATGGAACGTATGAAACAGCACGCCGAGCGTTTTAATACCGAGGTATTGTTTGACCATATTCATGAGGTCACACTAGGTGAAAAGCCGTTTACGCTCAAGGGCGACAATGGTGTATATACCTGTGATGCGCTGATTATCGCCACAGGCGCCAGCGCCCGTTATCTGGGCCTTGAGTCGGAGCAGAAATTCATGGGGCAAGGGGTTTCTGCGTGCGCAACCTGCGATGGCTTTTTCTACCGCAATCAGGAAGTTGTCGTTGTCGGTGGGGGGAATACAGCAGTAGAAGAAGCCTTGTACCTTTCCAATATTGCTTCCAAGGTCACTCTGGTTCACCGCCGTGATAGCCTGCGTGCCGAAAAAATCCTGCAGGACAAGCTGTTCGAGAAGGTAGCATCAGGCAATATGGTCGTAGAGTGGTTTTATGAAGTGGACGAGGTGTTAGGTGATAACACCGGTGTCACTGGAGTACGGGTTAAATCCACTCAGGATGGCTCAACCAAGGAAATCCATGCGCCGGGCCTGTTCGTTGCTATTGGTCATAGCCCGAATACCGGTATTTTTGAAGGCCAGTTGGTCATGAATGGCGGTTATATCAAGGTCAATTCCGGCCTTGACGGTAATGCCACGGCGACCAGCGTACCGGGTGTGTTTGCCAGTGGTGACGTCATGGATCATGTCTACCGTCAGGCGATTACCTCGGCAGGCACTGGCTGCATGGCAGCCTTGGATGCTGAGCGCTATCTGGATGGCCTGAGCTAACATTGCTATACATCATCCGGCGGCTGGTTACGCAAGCCCGCTGGGTGATGTAATCCATCGTGTTTTTACAGCAATTCATAAATATAAAACGATTAAGTGCTTAAAGTGAAAGGAGTTTATTTATTTTAACTGTGTTAATAATAAATGTTTCAGTGGTGAGGTTGTGGTTTTGTTACAAGGGAAATAGCTTTGCTGTAGGGTAATATTTATACTCCTACCAGATAATGATATGGCTTTTTTGTAAAGAAACAGTAAATATACTATCTTGAAAATTGTTTTCTCCTTCTATGGAGCTTCGGGTATGGACGCCTTGCACGATAAAAAAATCCTCGTCATTGATGACGCGGAAGCAGATCGAATGCTGATCTCCTCTTACCTGCAGCAACGCGGTAGCCGCATCTACCATGCGATCGACGGGTTAGACGGTGTCCACAAGGCGCGTTTATTGATCCCGGATCTGATACTGATGGATCTGGATATGCCTCAGTGTAATGGCTACTCAGCCTGCAGAATTCTTGCGGATGACCCTGAAACCTCGTCGATACCGGTCATTTTCCTGTCGGCATACTCAGAAACTGAGCAGCGTATCCAAGGTTTTCTAGCGGGTGGTGTAGACTTTATTGGTAAGCCTTATAACTTTGATGAAGTCAAATTACGTATCACTGTGCATTTAAGGCAGGAAGTGCGTAACGATGAAAAGCTGGCTGAAGAGGCCGGTTTTGATGCTGCGGAATATGCGGATAAGCCAAGTAATCATGTAGACAGTATTTTGTTCAACAGTGCGCGGGTTTATCTGGTGCGTTCTCTTGAGAACCCTCCTAGCCTGAAAGAGTTGGCTAAACTGGTAGGCACTAATTCAAAGCGGTTGAACTTAGCATTTAAGAAATGTGCGGGCATCACCGTATACGAGTATCTGCGTGAGGAGCGTATGGTCGAGGCCCGAAAACTGCTTTTCAATACTCGCCTGACCATTAGCGATGTGGCCGAAAAAGTCGGTTTCAGCAGCAATGCTAATTTCTCGACTGCTTTTAAGGAGCGCTTTGGTATGCCACCTTCAAAATTCAGAACCAGGCAACTGTTGTCCAATGGTGAATGATGATTGCTTGCCCTTCTGAGCATGCTGTCCGCCATAAAAATTACCTGCCAATATATGTAGCTTTATTGGTGAGCATCTTTGTGTTGCTGTTGTATGCACGGAGTGGTCATGCCCAAGGTAAAGAATACGATTATGTTGATCTTTCTTACTTTGATGAAAAATCAGATCTGTTTTTGCTGATGCAGGCGGCGAGTCTACCGGAAGAAAGCGCAGAAGATTTACAGAAAGTCCTACATACCGCTGATTGGCGGCCTGCCACTCAGGTGACAGATATTCTTCTGGGGCCGCGTAAATCAACCACTCGCTGGTTCAAGCTGCCAGTGAAAAACTCCCAAAATGAGCATTTAATCCGCTGGTTAGAGATATCTCCGTGGTACCTGCAAAACGTAACGGTGTGGCAACTTGATCCTGAAACACTGACTATCAATGAGAAGACTGAAACAGGTTTGAATGTTCCATTGTCAAACCGTAGCTTTGAAAGCTATAGAACTACCATACCACTTGAACTGAAAGGTGGTGAAAAAACCCTCCTGCTGTTAAGGGTTGAGGGAACTAATCGCTCAATTTTTACCATGCATAGTTGGAAGCCTGAACGCTTTATAGCTCAGGAAACGAGTGGTCACTATTATCATATAGTGCTTTTCTCTTCAGTGTTGACACTTTTTCTCATCATGATAATACAGCTGGATCTACGTTCTTTTGTGCTTGGGCTATGGATGGTGGTGACGCTGTTTCTGGATGCAGAGAAGGCTGGTTTTTTCAGCTTTTATGTTTTGTTAAAAACATATGATTTTTTAAGTCATATTGCGCCTCAGTTTTCAGATTATCTGGATGTGGGTTTGCCATATGCTTCAGTTCATTTTGAGCATAAAGGGTATGTTGCCTGGATGCTTAATGATGTGATATTTATTACTGTTTCTGTCTTGCTGCTGGGGGTCTGGAAAAAGGATAAAGTGATGACAACCCTGGAGTGGCTCTGGGGGAGTGTGTTATTTCTTTCTTTTCTTCCACATGTTGTCGAAAGTTATTATTTTCAGTATACCGGCATTGCGTTTAGCCTGATGTGTTCAGTTATCTGGCTGGTGATTTTTTTCAAGGCGTTAAGTGTCAAACGAACATGGCAAAAACATTTACTCTCCTTGCTGTTTTTCTGGTGGGTTATTTTTGTTTTCACAACCCTGGATTACCTGATTAACTCCACCTATGCGGCGCCAACCCCACCCTGGGTATTATTGACCAAGTTTGTGGTCGTTCTGGCCATCATGTTGATTTACACCTTTCAACGCCGTGACCGTGCTCAGGCACTGGCAGCCAAGTTAAGGTACCAGGAAAAAGAGCAGAGAGAGAAACTAGAACGTGCCGTTAATGAGCGCACCTATGAGCTGCATCAAGCCATGAATGAAGCGCACAGGGCCAATGAGGCCAAAACCCGCTTTCTGGGCCGTGTGACACATGATCTGAAATCACCGCTGACCTCGATTCTTGGATATGCGCAGTTGCTTAGCGCAGAATCAGGCAAGGCCGGGGAAATGAGCCAGGTGATCTATAAAAGCGCCAGCCACATGCACAGGCTGATTGATCGCTTGATTGATTATGCTCGCGGTGTCACGGATGACAAGGAAAGGGCCACGGATGTCTACCTGTATTCATTCCTTGCGGGTATAGATCATGAGTCCCGAATACTGGCAAAGCTCAATGACAATACCTTTACCATGGAAGTCAGTAACTCTGTACCACCGGTTATCGTATGCGATGAGACCTTTTTACACGAAGTGCTCATCAATCTGATTGAAAATGCGCTGAAGTATACGCAGCGAGGTAACGTTCACCTTTCCGTAAGTGGGCAACCTGAAGAAAAACAGCAATCGGCAAGACTGTCTTTGGTTCTGGTGGATAATGGTTGTGGTATCGATAGCCACATGCAGAAAATCATGTTTGAACCTTTCTCTCGTGAGCAGGGCGATAAAAGTGGCGTAGGGCTAGGGCTTTCCATCGCTAAAGAATTGGCTGAACGTATGCATGGCAGCTTGAATATTGTCAGTGAAAAAGATCAAGGTACACGGGCTGAACTGTCTCTCCCAGTTGTTATTGGTAATGAAGAGGATACTTCTGTTGGTGTTATTAGTTCGCCCGCCCATATTCTGCCCGAAGTGGATGCCAGTGGTTTGATTGCCTGGATGATTGAAGATGCTGAGCCAATCCGCGATATGATGGCGCTGGAACTTGAAACCCTGGGCTTTGAGGTACGTACGTTTAGCAGTGCCAGTGAAGTAGCTGCTGTTCTCGAGGCCGGTGTTAAGCAACCTGATGTGGTGATTACTGATTACTGGTTAGGTAATGAGTTGGGAGGAGAGGTGCTTCGCCAGATAAAGGCCTACGCTGAAGCAACGCCGGTTATATTGGTGTCAGCCACCTGGAACCTTCTCAAGGAAGGATTGAAGTCCCCTGAGCTTGAGGATGATGCATTACATTTTTCTGCCTATGTGACCAAGCCGGTAAACCTGATTAACCTACGTCGTGAAATTGCCCGCGTGTGCGAGCTCAATATACAGGAGCCAGGTCAGCAGAGTGAGGTCGCGCCTATTACAGCAGTTAATCAAAAGGCCGAGATTTCAGCTGAAGAGCGTGAAAAACTGACTCTCTGGATAGAGTTGGGAGCAGTTACCGACATTGTGGAATGGTGTCAGTCGTTTGCTGCCGAGGGCAATGGGCAACCCTCAGGTATTGAAGAAATTCACTATCTGGCCTTACGTGGTGACTTTAAAGGCATCAAAAAGCTTATTTAACCTTTGCCTGTCGCTCTACAAACACTTATGCGGTTTGTCATCGAGGCGCAACCGTCCGAGAAAACTGATCACCAAGGTGCTGCCGGTTTTAGCGCCATCAGGGCAGATATGAAAACGCCCGTTATAGCCTTTGCTGAACCCCAGAGGGTTAAACTTCACTGCTTTGCGCTGCTTTTCTCGGGTATAACTGATCGCGATGGAAGGTAAGGCAGGTACAATTCGTACGATATCCTCTTGCTGAACAGCATGATACCTATCGCCAATCATCACCAGTAAATCGCCGTGCCAATCGTTCAGGCAGGTGTCGCGTGCCTGATTAGTAGCGCAGACGCTAACATAGGTCTGTTCGTTGATGGCCAGTTGGCGAGCATAAGCTAGGGTACTGTGCAGGTGATTAACCGCCGCAGTTCGCGCATTACGTTCACCAAAAGCCATGAAGCTTGGCAGGCTTAACAGTGTCAGCAAGCTGAACAGGGCGGCCACAACCAACATTTCCAGCAGCGTGAAACCTCGTGAAATGGGCTGCATATTGCGACCCTCGGCAAATAGCGCATGCACCTTTGCAATGCTTTATTTCACATTAGAAGGCAGGCGTCATTACGCTATCAGCCGATGTCGGCATTTTTTGTAAGATATCTCTTAAGTAAGTGAATTTCCATTAAATGAGCAGCGCTTCCAGGTGTCAGTGCTTGTCATCTTCTGATGAGTCCTTGGGTGGCGTTGATGCGTTCAGGTCGCGTTGCTCTTGCAGAAAGCGGTCGCGGTGAGCGCTGGAGCAAAACCAATGCTGCTGGTCGCGTAGTGCTTCATCTTCCGGCACGTGTACATCGCACCATTTACAGCGCACCATCTGGCCACCATCTTGACGTTCAGGCTTATGTTCCAGCGCTTCCCGGTCAAGCTTCCACTGTCGGTACATACCGTAAAGTTTTAGGCCGGCAAAAAACAGTACGGCGAAAATAATCAAGCGAATGATCAAGAGATTCATCCTATGTGGCTCCTCAATGTTAGCGCTACCTTTGCCACAAGGTGGTGCTTGCGTGACAATAGGCAATATAAGCGCCCCTGTGATTTAACGATTCTCAAGAGATTTAAACGCCCATGCAAGACTTAACGCTGGTCATGGCCCAACTTGACCCCCTGGTAGGCGATATTCCCGGTAATGCGGCGCGTGCAATTGAAGCCGTGCGCGAGGCGCGTATAGAACATGGCGCTGATATCGTGGTCTTCCCCGAGCTGTTTTTGTCCGGCTATCCACCGGAGGATCTGCTACTGCGACCTTCAATGGAAACGCGTCTGCGCGAGGCACGGGCAGTGATGGCCGAAAAAGTGTCTCGCGATGTTCTGGTGATTATTGGTTACCCCGGCGTACGTGAAGGGGTTTGCTACAATCTGGCAGGCATTCTGTATAACGGTCAGTGGGAAGCTGAATATGCCAAGCAGGCACTGCCCAACTATCAGGTCTTTGATGAGCAGCGTTATTTTGCCCCGGGCCAGCAAGCCTTGGTCTACGAGCACAAGGGGGCTAGGCTTGGGCTTCTGATCTGTGAGGACTTATGGGAAGGCACGCCGGTCAAAGCGGCCTGTGCGGCGGGTGCTGAGGTGCTGATCACCCTGAATGCTTCTCCTTACCATCAGGACAAACCTGGCGAACGGCTGCGCTTGTTGGAGCAGCGTGCAGCCGAGGCGCAACGGCCGATTGTTTACGTTAACACCATTGGTGGCCAGGATGAGCTGGTGTTTGACGGCGGCTCTGGCTGTGTTGATGCCAGTGGTCAGCTCAAGGTGCTGGCACCTTATTGGCAGGCTGGCCTGATGCCCGTGCAGTTTCTTCAGCAAAGCGCCGATCAATGGGTGCCGCAACCCGGCGAGATAGAAGAAGACTCAACAGCAGAAGAAAGCCTTTACTGTGCGCTGGTGACCGGGGTGCGTGACTATGTCAACAAGAGCGGTTTCAAGGGCGTGGTGATCGGGCTATCGGGCGGCATTGACTCTGCCCTGACGCTGGCTATTGCCGTGGATGCCCTTGGCCCGCAGCGGGTTCAGGCGGTCATGATGCCTTATCACTACACGGCGGACATCTCCCGCCAGGATGCCGCCGAACAGGCCGAGTTATTGGGTGTGCATTATGAGGTCATGCCGATCGAGCCCATGGTGGAAGCCTTTATGAGCACCCTGGCCGAAAGCTTTGAGGGCACTGAGCGGGATACCACCGAGGAAAACCTGCAATCGCGCTGCCGGGGCGTGCTGCTGATGGCGATTTCCAACAAGAAAGGCCTGATGGTCCTGACCACCGGCAACAAGAGTGAAATGGCCGTGGGTTACGCCACTCTCTACGGCGACATGGTGGGGGGGTATAACGCGCTCAAGGATGTCTATAAAACCTGGGTCTACCGCCTGGCACGCTGGCGCAACAGCGAATCTTTGGCCGTGCCAGAACGGGTGATCGAACGCCCACCCAGCGCTGAGTTGGCGCCAGATCAGCAGGACAGCGACTCCCTGCCGGATTACGACACCCTGGATGCCATTCTGATGCGCTATATCGAAGGCGATATGAGTGCCGAAGCGATCATCGCCGCCGGCTTCGAGCGAGACGATGTCTACAAGGTGGTCAAACTGGTGGACCGCTGCGAGTACAAGCGCCGTCAGGCACCGGTTGGCGTCAGGGTAACCCCAAGAGGCTTTGGGCGCGACCGTCGCTACCCCATCGTCAACGGCTGGCAGCCGGGCGAATAAACCTTACAGATAGCGAAAAACATACAGATAGCGAAAACCAAAAAAGCGCCCTACAGGGCGCTTTTTATTTGATGGCTGGATGTCACTGCTTCTGACATCAACCGGGGTGATCACCAACGGGTGACATCACAGATGCTTGGGTGAGAAGCGGCTGTCGTCAAGCTGGGTATGATCCGGGTTATTGGCGCGCAAAACGTCGAGCACTTCCTTGGCGCGGTCGTCCATGCCCAGGCCCATGTAGCCTTCAATCATGGCGGCGAGGGCGTCTTCAGAGGCATTGGAGGCCGGGTAGTTTTCAACCACCCAGCGGCCACGTTCAACGGCGGCCACATAGGCACCACGGCGCAGATAATAGTCAGCTACATGCAGTTCGTGGCGGGCAAGCAGTTCGCGAAGATAGACGATTCGCTGCTGGGCATCGGCGGCGTATTCGCTATTAGGGAAACGTTGGATCAGTTCGCGGAAATCGTTGTAGGCATCCCGGGTGGCGCCCACATCGCGCTTGGAAATATCAATCAGCCGCAGGCGCTCCAGGCTGAAACGTCCGGCCTGCCAGGCAGACAGCCCGCGAATGTAATAGGCGTAATCCACTTCAGGGTGATCCGGGTGCAGGCGGATAAAGCGACTGGCGGCCGCGCGGGCTTCTTCCCAGTTGCCATTTTCGTAATAGGCGTAGATCAACTCGATCTGGGCCTGTTCGGCGTGGGCGCCAAACGGGAAGCGGGTATCCAGCGCTTCCAGGCGCTCAATCGCGGTAGGCAGTATATTGCGATCCAGTGCATCCCGGGCGCTTTCGTACAGCTCACGTTCCGCGAGCGCATCGTATTTACCTTCTTCTGCAGTGTCGTTGCTGGCACAGCCTGCCAGGAAGGCAAGACTAAGAGCGAGCGCTGCGAATCGGGTAGCGGCAGAAAAAACGCGCATGGTTATCCTCGTGACAATCAGGCCGTTGACACTAAAAAGCGCTAGCGGCCATGGTAGAATAGATTTTCGTTGCCCCACTATAAATCACCTTGGCAGAAAACGCAGGCGTAAAGCGCAATGCGCAGCAGGTGACAAGAAAGGAACCGTTATGTCCCGCACTGTTGAAGCCTCCTTGCAGGTGCCAGCCTCGCTTGCTGGCAGCCGTTTAGACCAAGCGGCCGCTGAGCTGTTCAGTGATTATTCGCGCGAGCGCTTGAAAGCATGGATCAATGCGGGAGAATTAACCGTTGATGGCCATAAGGTAAAGCCTAAAACCCGTCTGCATGGTGAAGAAGTGTTAAGCCTGAGTGCCGTGCTTGAGGAAGAAGGGCGCTTTGAGGCGCAGGATATTCCGCTTGAAATTGTCTTTGAAGATGAAGACGTCATGGTGCTTAACAAGCCTGCCGGTATGGTCGTGCATCCAGCGGCGGGCAATCCGGATGGCACCTTGTTGAATGCGCTGCTGCATCATGAGCCGACGCTTGGCCAGGTGCCGCGCGCCGGGATTGTTCACCGTCTGGATAAAGATACCACCGGCCTGATGATGGTGGCCAAGAACCTGCCGGCCCAGGCTAATCTTGTTCAGCAACTGCAGGCGCGAACGGTGTCGCGCCAATATGATGCGGTGGTGATTGGCACGCCGGTTTCCGGCGCCACCGTGGATGCCCCCATTGGTCGGCACCCCAAGGATCGCAAGCGCCAGGCGGTGACTGCCTCCGGCAAGCCAGCGGTAACCCATTACCGTGTGGTAGAGCGTTTCCGTGCGCATACCCATGTGCGCTGCCAGCTGGAAACCGGGCGCACCCATCAGATTCGTGTGCATATGGCCCATGCTCGCTACCCTTTGATCGGTGATCCGCTTTATGGCGGTCGCCCCAAGCTACCCCCTGGTGCTGCCGACGCGCTGAAAGACATTTTGCGCGAATTTCCCCGCCAGGCGCTGCATGCGCGCAAGCTGAGCTTTATCCACCCGAGCACGGGTGACACCATGAGCTTTCGCGCAGCGCTGCCGGATGATTTACTGATGCTGCTGGACTACCTGCGTGAAGATCACGCCACGATGCGTTAAGGAGCCTGCATGAGTGATGCCATTGACCTGCGCCCATCCCTGATCACTCCGGACTGGCCGGCGCCTGCCAACGTGGGCGCCTTTGTGACCACCCGTGAGGCGGGGCCAAGTCAGGGCGAGTTTGCGGCGTTCAACCCTGCCGACCACGTGGGAGACAACCCGGATCATGTGGCGCTTTGCCATCGTCTGCTTCAAAAGGAAGTTGGTGACGAGCGCCCCTTGCTGTGGCTGAATCAAACCCACGGAGCACGGGTTCAGCAGGCGTTTCAGGCGCCACCGCCGGAAGCAGATGCGGCACTTGCGACCACGCAGGAGTATGCCTGTGTGGTGCTCACCGCTGACTGCCTGCCGGTGATGTTCTGTGACCGTGCGGGCACCCGGGTTGCCATCGCCCATGCCGGATGGCGAGGGCTGGCCGGTGGCGTGTTGGAGGCGACAGTGGCGGCGATGAATACGCCTGCTGAAGAGCTTCTTGTCTGGCTGGGGCCAGCGATTTCCACGGCCCAGTTCGAAGTGGGGCCTGAAGTCTACGATGCCTTTGTGGCCGTTCAACCCGAAGCAGAAGAGGCCTTTGATCACAGCCCCTACCGTATGGGCCACCGCATGGCGGATCTTTACAAGCTGGCGCGGTTGCGATTGGAGGCGCTCGGGGTGAGTAACTTTAGTGGCGGGCACTTCTGTACGGCCTGTGAATCACGCTTTTACTCCCACCGTCGCGATGAAGGGCGCACCGGTCGCATGGCCAGTGTCATCTGGCTGCGTTAACAAATATTGTCATGGCGACTTGAAAACACCCCTACCAAGCACCATTTCCTCTCTCAAGTCAAGATAAAAGGGTCAAGCGATGCGTCCTAAGGCATCGCCATCCCGGGAGGAATGTAATGCGATTCGATAAATTTACTGCAAAGTTACAAAATGCCATTGCTGATGCACAGTCATTGGCGGTAGGGCGTGGGCATAATCAGCTGGAGCCTGTGCATCTGTTGTTCACCATGTTGGACAATCGTGACACCGGCCTGAAGGCGCTAGTACAGAAAGCCGGTGGCGATGCTGCCCGCCTGCGCGACGGCCTTACTCACCAGCTTGATGATCTGCCCAAGGTCAGCCAGTTTGATGGCGAGGTTCAACCGTCGCGTGAGCTGCTCAAGCTGTTTAACCTCACCGACCGTGAAGCCCAGCAGCGGGGCGATCAGTTTATTGCCTCTGAACTGGTGCTGCTGGCGGCACTGGAAATGAATCAGGCGCTGACCAAACTGCTGAAAGATGCCGGGCTGGCGCGTAAAAGCCTGACTACCGCCATCGACCAGCTCCGCGGCGGTGATTCGGTTGACGACCCTAACGCTGAAGACCAGCGCGAAGCCCTGAACAAGTACACGCTGGATCTGACCCAGCATGCGCTGGACGGCAAGCTCGACCCTGTGATCGGCCGCGATGATGAAATTCGTCGCACCGTGCAGGTGTTGCAGCGGCGCACCAAGAATAACCCTGTGCTGATTGGTGAGCCGGGCGTGGGCAAGACGGCGATTGTCGAAGGGCTCGCTCAGCGGATTGTTAACGGCGAGGTGCCGGAAGGTCTTAAAGACAAGCGCGTGCTCTCGCTGGATATGGGCTCACTGCTGGCCGGTGCCAAGTTCCGCGGGGAATTTGAGGAGCGGCTGAAGGCGGTGCTCAAGGAGCTTTCCCAGGAAGAAGGGCGCGTCATCCTGTTTATTGATGAGCTGCATACCATGGTGGGTGCCGGTAAGGCCGAAGGTGCCATGGATGCGGGTAACATGCTCAAACCAGCTCTTGCGCGGGGCGAGCTGCACTGTGTGGGTGCAACGACGCTGGATGAGTATCGTAAATACATTGAAAAAGACGCTGCCCTGGAACGCCGCTTCCAGAAGGTGATGGTTGACGAGCCCAGCGAAGAAGATACCGTGGCGATTCTGCGTGGCCTGAAAGAACGTTACGAAGTGCACCACGGCGTCGATATCACCGATTCGGCGATCATTGCCGCTGCCAAGCTGTCGACGCGTTATATCACCGACCGCCAACTGCCGGATAAGGCCATCGACCTGATTGATGAAGCGGCTTCGCGGATTCGTATGGAGCTGGATTCCAAGCCGGAAGAAATGGACCGCCTTGACCGTCGTCTGATTCAGCTCAAGATGGAGCGTGAGGCGCTCAAGAAAGAAACCGACGATGCCTCGAAAAAGCGCCTTGAAGCGCTGGATCAGCACATCCACGAGCTGGAGCGTGAATACGCCGATCTGGATGAAATCTGGAAGGCGGAAAAAGCCAGTATTCAGGGCGCTGCCCAATTCAAGGCCGAGCTTGAGCAGGCACGTATTGACCTTGAGCAGGCGCGCCGTCAGGGCGATCTGGGTCGGATGTCGGAAATCCAGTACGGCAAGATTCCGGAACTGGAGAAAAAGATTGCCGAAAGCAATGAAGGTGAAGCGGCGGATACCGCCAGTCATCAGCTGCTGCGTTCCAACGTCACCGAGGAAGAAATTGCCGAAGTGGTCTCGCGCTGGACAGGCATTCCGGTCAACAAGATGCTGGAAGGCGAACGCGATAAACTGCTGCGTATGGAAGAAGCATTGCATGAGCGCGTCATCGGCCAGGATGAAGCCGTAGAGGCCGTAGCCAACGCGGTGCGCCGTTCCCGGGCGGGGCTGTCTGACCCGAACCGGCCCAACGGTTCCTTCCTGTTCCTCGGCCCAACCGGTGTGGGTAAGACAGAGCTTTGCAAATCCTTGGCCAACTTCCTGTTTGACACCGAAGAGGCCATGGTACGTATCGATATGTCCGAGTTTATGGAAAAGCACTCCGTGGCTCGCCTGATTGGTGCCCCGCCGGGCTATGTAGGCTATGAGGAAGGCGGTTACCTGACGGAAGCCGTGCGCCGCAAGCCCTATTCGGTATTGCTGCTGGATGAGGTCGAGAAAGCCCACCCGGATGTGTTCAACATCCTGTTGCAGGTGCTGGAAGATGGTCGTCTGACCGATGGCCAGGGGCGGACAGTGGATTTCCGCAATACCGTGATCGTCATGACGTCCAATATGGGCTCGGACATCATTCAGCGCATGGGTGGTGATGTGACGGCTGACAAGGACAGTGACTACGAAGCAATGAAAAACGCGGTGATGGAAGTGGTCGGCAACCATTTCCGCCCGGAGTTGATCAACCGCATTGACGAAGTGGTGGTCTTCCATGCCTTGGGTCAGTCGCAGATTCAGGCAATTGCCGGGATCCAGCTTGAACGTCTGCAGGCGCGTCTGGCCGAGCACGATTTGCGTCTGGAACTCAGCGATGAAGCGCTGGCACAGCTTGCCGTGGTTGGCTTTGACCCAGTGTTTGGGGCGCGGCCGCTCAAACGGGCGATCCAGAGCCGGATTGAGAACCCGCTGGCGCAATCATTGCTGGCTGGCAAGTTTGCCCCGGGCAGTGTGATTCGCGTCACGGCTGAAGAGGGAGCGCTGGTGTTTAACGCCGAGTAAACGGTGCTTTGCACAGGGCGTTACCCTGAACGTAAATAACGCTAACCCCGCCCGGCGATTGCCCAGCGGGGTTTTTGTTGGGAGCGTGATTGTGAAACAGTTATAACAAAGGGGTTCTTTTGTCGCAGAGTCAGCAAAGAGTCAGGTTAATAGGTTGACAGCTTGGATGCGCTGATAGAATCTTGTGGGTTCCTGATTTGCGGACGCGGAATCAACGGGTAACCCCCAATCCCCGCGTGAAGGGTAGGCTTTAGCCTTTACCCGCCGAAGGACTTCCGGGTTTGAGCTAACCGCTCAACCTGGCCAATGCCCCGACGCAGCGACCTGCTGCGATGAGAGTGCAGACCCTAACCGGGTCTTATTGCCAGGGTTTGGCATCAGGTGCCGGCGTAACCGGCAGCGGCATACCGCCGCACTCGACACGGCAGGCATGGGCCTGTTGATGGCACTCGAGACCTCCAGGGGAGATACACAGTGGAATTGCTTTCCGGCGCAGACATGATCGCCCGCTTCTTGCAGGATGAGGGCGTTGAATATATCTATGGGTATCCCGGAGGGGCAGCGCTGCATATCTATGATGCGCTGTTCCGTCAGGATAAAGTCAAACACATTCTGGTACGTCATGAGCAGGCGGCAACCCATGCCGCTGATGGCTATGCGCGTGCGGCAGGAAAACCCGGCGTAGTGCTGGTGACCTCAGGCCCTGGTGCCACCAATGCCGTGACCGGTATTGCCACCGCCTACATGGATTCGATTCCTATGGTAGTGCTGTGTGGCCAGGTCATGAGCCACCTGATAGGTGATGACGCTTTCCAGGAAACCGATATCATCGGCGTTACGCGCCCGATCGTGAAGCATAGCTTCTCGATCCGGCACCCTTCGGAAATTCCCGAAGTACTGAAAAAGGCCTTCCATCTGGCCGCCACGGGCCGTCCAGGGCCGGTTGTTGTCGATATCCCCAAGGATATGACCGCTCCCACCGAGCGCTATGAGTACGTCTACCCGAAAAAGGTCAAGATGCGCTCTTATAACCCGGTGACTCGTGGCCATACCGGCCAGATCAAGAAAGCCGTCGACATGATACTCAAGGCCAAGCGCCCGGTATTCTACACGGGCGGCGGCGTGGTCACGGGCAAGGCCAGCGAAGGTTTGACCAATCTGGTCAAGCAGTTGGGCTACCCGATTACCACTACGCTGATGGGGATTGGTGCCTATCCACAGGGTGACGATCAGTGCCTGGGCTGGCTGGGAATGCATGGTTCCTATGAATCCAACATGGCCATGCACCACGCTGACCTGATCATTGCCATCGGCGCACGCTTTGATGACCGTGTGACTAATAATACGTCCAAGTTCTGCCCAACGGCCAAGATCATTCATGTGGATGTGGACCCCAGTTCGGTGTCCAAGACCATTCGCGCTGATGTGCCTATCGTTGGCCCGGCATCAAGCGTGATCAATGAGATGATCAGCCTGGTGCAGGGTAAGGAAATTACTAATCCGGAAGCGGTCAGTGCCTGGTGGCAGCAGATCAACGGCTGGCGCGCCGAGCGTGAAGGCAAGCTTTATGAGCCCTCCAAATCGGGCGAAGTGCTCAAACCGCAGGAAGTGGTTGAAGCGCTGTGCCGGGTGACCCGCGGTGAAGCCTTTGTGACCACGGACGTCGGCCAGCACCAGATGTTTGCTGCCCAGTATTACAAGTTCGAGAAGCCTAACCGTCTGATTACCTCAGGTGGCCTGGGTACCATGGGCTTCGGTTTTCCAGCGGCCATGGGCATCAAGCAGAACTATCCGGACGATGACGTGGTATGTGTGACCGGGGAAGGCAGTTTCCAGATGATGATGCAGGAACTGTCGACCTGTAAGCAGTACGGCATCGGGGTGAAAATTGTTAACCTCAACAACGCATCTCTGGGCATGGTGCGCCAGTGGCAGGATCTGAACTACAAGTCCCGTCACGCCAATTCCTACATGGAATCGCTGCCTGACTTCCACCTGCTGATTGAGGCCTATGGCTTTACTGCCATAACCGTCAACACCCTTGATGAGCTGGATGCGGCACTGGAACGTACCTTTGCCGACAAGCACGAACTGGTGTTCCTGGATGTCAAGGTCGACCCCCATGAGCACGTCTATCCGATGCAGGTTCCGCTGGGTTCCATGCGTGACATGTTGCTGTCTAAAACGGAGCGTACCTAATGCGTCATATCATCTCGATTCTGATGGAGAACGAACCGGGTGCTCTATCGCGTGTGGTCGGTCTGTTTTCTCAGCGTAACTTCAACATTGAAACGCTTAACGTTGCCCCGACGGAAGATCCCTCGCTATCGCGCCTGACGGTAACCACAATTGGTGATGACAGGGTGATTGAGCAGATCACCAAGCACCTTAACAAGCTGATTGATGTGGTGAAGCTGGTTGACCTGACGGAAGGGAACCACATCGAGCGCGAGCTGATGCTGGTCAAGGTCAAGGCCATCGGTGCCGCTCGCGATGAGGTCAAGCGCACGGCAGATATCTTCCGCGCCCAGGTGGTGGATGTCACCCCTAACCTCTACACCGTTCAGATTACCGGTGATGCCGTCAAGCTGGATGCCTTTCTGCAGGCTATGGCGCCGATCGGTATTCTGGAAGTGGCGCGTACCGGGGTTTCCGGGATTGCCCGTGGTGACAAGGTGCTGTCGCTCTAGGCACTCGTTATGGATAGGTGAGGCTGGCTAAGCCAAGCCCCAAGTACTAAAAACGCCCGCCCGTTTTGAACGGTGCGGGCGTTTTTTATCGCTTGAGTGTCGATAGGGGAAAACGCTTCAGTGGGGCGGATTCTGGCTGGCGTTGAGCATTTCCCGTGCATGAGCCAGGGTTTGCTCAGACAGGTTAACGCCCCCCAGCATGCGCGCCAGCTCGCTGACGCGGCCGCTTTCGTCCAGCAGGGCCATATTGGTCAGGGTAGTATTGCGTTTGGCGCGCTTTTCAATATGCAGATGCTGGTGTGCCTGGGCCGCTACTTGAGGCAAGTGGGTCACGGTCATCACCTGGCCGTTCTTACCCAGTTTGCGCAATAGCTGGCCGACAATTTCTGCGGTAGCGCCGGAAACGCCCACATCCACCTCATCAAATATCAGGCTGGGAATAGTCGAATGGCTGGCCGCCACCACCTGAATCGCCAGGCTGACCCGAGAAAGCTCACCTCCTGAGGCCACCTTGGCCAAGGGGCGCGCCGGTTGACCAGGGTTGGCGCTGATCAGAAACTGCACCCGATCCAGCCCTTCAGGTGCGGGCGTTTCCCGCGCCTGCAGTGCCACTTCAAAGTGGGCCTTGCCCATGGCCAGAAAAGCGAGCTGCTGTTGAACTTCCTTGCCCAGCTTCAGTGCGGCTTTCTGGCGCGCCTCGCTAAGCGCTCTGGCCTGCTGGCGATAGCGCTCGCGCAGCTCATTGGCTTTTTCACTCAGGGCATCCAGGTCATTGTCACTGGTATCCAGCTGGTTGAGGGACGCTACCAGCTGCTGGTGAAACGCATACAGCTCTTCCGGGGTGATGTGGTGCTTGCGCGCCAGGCGGTGAATATCACCCAGGCGATCCTCCACATAAGAAAGCCGAGCAGGGTCAAGCTCGGTGTGGCCGGCCAGGCGTGAAAGCTCGCTGGTGGCCTCTTCGATCTGGATCTGTGCTTCGCCAAGCAGGTTGAGTGTATTGGCCAGCGCGCCCTTATCGCTACCCGGCAGTGCACTTAAACGCTGGTGAGCCTGATGTAACAGGTTAAGAGCACCACCTTCGTCACTGGCGCAGCACTCGGTGGCAAATTCGGTCTCGCGCAGGATCTCATCGGCATTGGCCAGCTGTAGCTGTTCTTCCTCCAGCTCGGGAAGTTCGTCTTCTTCCAGGCCTAGCTGGTCGAGTTCTTCCACCTGATAGCGCAGCAGCTGGCGCTTGGCCTCAATCTCACTGCCCGCTTCACTCAACTCCTTCAGCCGCCGCCGAGTGCGCTGCCAGGCACGGAAAGTCTCGGTCAAGGCGCTGACATCAGCGTTGAGGCCTGCGTAATCATCCAGCAGTGCCAAATGGGTTTCTTCCCGCAATAGCGCCTGATGGGCATGTTGGCCGTGAATCTGGATCAGATGCTCACCCAGCGATTTAAGATCGGCAATGGTGGCCGGTTGGCCGTTAATCCATGCCTTGGAGCGACCGTTGGCGGTAATCACACGGCGCAGCAAGCATTCATCGACGTTCAGCTCGCGCTCGGCAAGCCAAGCCTGGGCGGCAGGCAGATGATGGATATCAAAGCGCGCGGAAAGATCAGCGCGTTCGCGGCCATGGCGAACACTGCCCGCGTCTGCCCGTTCACCAAGGCACAGCCCCAGGGCACCGAGCAGAATCGATTTGCCCGCACCGGTTTCCCCGGTAATGGCAGTCATTCCACCGCAAAGTTCCAGTTCAAGGTGGTCGACGATGGCGAAGTCCTGTATCGCTAGCTGGGTCAGCATGCTTTCCTCCCGGCGCTTGGGCAGATCAACGATGACGAATGACTGGATAGGCATCCAATTATTGTTGTTATATACAGTAGCTGATGATGCACTTCAATGCCATCTCTTCACATTTTCCTCTTGAGATGAACGCTATGGCCCCCATATACCCTGCAAACCATTAGTCATTTCATATTTTAAGACCCAGTTTCGTTTCAAGAACAAGCTTTGCAGGAGTATCCCATGGCCAAAGAACCACAAACCCCACTCGATGATGAACTGGCTCGCCACGAGCAAGAGTCCGAAACCCCGGAGCAGGAAGCCGAAGAGCGCCTGGCCGAGGGTGAGCTTGAAAGCCTGATTGACGATGAAGGTGACACCATCGATACAGCCGACGATAACCCGGAAGCCCAGGTGCTGGCCGCTCAGGTGGAAGAACTTGAGCAGAGCCTGGCCGAGGCCAAGGATCAAGCCCTGCGCGCGGCTGCGGAAGCACAGAACGTACGTCGGCGTGCCGAGCAGGAAGCCGAGAAAGCACGCAAGTTTGCGCTGGAAAAATTTATCAAGGAACTGCTGCCCGTGGTGGATAGCCTTGAGAAAGCGCTTGAAAACATGCAGGAAGAAGCCTCAGAGGTACACCGTGAAGGTGTTTCCATGACGCTGAAAATGCAGCTGGATGTATTGAACAAGTTTGGCGTTGAAGTGATTGAACCCCACGGCGAACCCTTTGATCCGCAGGTGCATGAAGCCATGACCATGGTACCTAACCCTGATCTGGAGCCGAATACCGTAATGGACGTGATGCAGAAAGGGTATCTCCTTAATGGCCGTCTGGTGCGCCCGGCAATGGTGGTGGTAAGCCAAAAAGCGGGATAACCAAGCGAAAGGGCCCTTGAAATGCTGTCAGTGGCCCCCAAATAGAAGAGCAACCACGCGGTATGGCTAATATTTAGCAGCCGCTATTACTCAGACGACATTTTTGTCATCCGTTTCCAAATACGAATTCGAGGTTTCTACTATGGGACGCATTATTGGTATTGACCTGGGCACCACCAACTCTTGTGTGGCAGTGCTCGACGGCGATAGCGCCAAGGTCATCGAAAACGCAGAAGGCGGCCGCACTACGCCGTCCATCATCGCCTACACTGACGACGGCGAAACGCTGGTCGGTCAGGCCGCCAAGCGCCAGGCGGTGACCAACCCGGAAAACACCCTGTACGCCATCAAGCGTCTGATCGGCCGTCGTTTCAAGGACGATGTCGTTCAGAAAGACATCAAGATGGTGCCTTACAAGATTACAGAAGCCGATAACGGCGATGCCTGGGTTGACGTAAAAGGCAAAAAGATGGCACCCCCGCAGGTCAGCGCGGAAGTGCTCAAGAAAATGAAGAAAACCGCCGAAGATTATCTCGGTGAAACAGTGACCGAAGCGGTCATTACCGTACCGGCCTACTTCAATGACAGCCAGCGTCAGGCCACCAAGGACGCCGGACGCATTGCCGGTCTTGAAGTCAAGCGCATCATCAACGAGCCGACGGCTGCTGCTCTGGCCTATGGCATGGACAAGTCACGCGGTGACAAGACCATCGCGGTCTATGACCTGGGTGGCGGTACCTTCGATATCTCAATTATCGAAGTCGCTGACGTTGACGGCGAAACCCAGTTTGAAGTGTTGGCGACCAACGGTGACACCTTCCTGGGCGGTGAAGATTTCGATCTGGCGCTGATCAACTATCTGGTTGACCAGTTCAAAGCTGACAGCGGTATGGACCTTTCCGGCGACAACCTGGCCATGCAGCGCCTGAAAGAAGCCGCCGAGAAAGCCAAGATCGAGCTTTCAAGCGCTCAGCAGACCGATGTCAATCTGCCGTACATCACTGCAGATAACACCGGACCCAAGCACCTGAACGTCAAGGTGACTCGCGCCAAGCTGGAATCGCTGGTGGAAGACTTGGTTCAGCGTTCGCTGGAGCCCTGCAAGGTGGCCCTGAAAGACGCTGGCCTGTCTGCGGGTGATGTGGATGAAGTGATTCTGGTCGGTGGCCAGACGCGTATGCCGCAGGTTCAACAGAAAGTGGCTGACTTCTTCGGTAAGGACGCTCGCAAGGACGTCAACCCGGATGAAGCCGTGGCCGTCGGTGCGGCGATTCAAGGTGGTGTTCTGGGCGGTGACGTTAAAGACGTACTGCTGCTCGACGTTACCCCGCTGACCCTGGGTATCGAAACCATGGGCGGTGTGATGACACCGCTGATTGAGAAAAATACCACCATCCCGACCAAGAAGACGCAAACGTTCTCCACGGCGGATGATAACCAGACAGCGGTCACCATTCACGCGGTACAGGGTGAGCGCAAGCAAGTGTCGCAGAATAAATCGCTAGGCCGTTTTGACCTCGCTGATATTCCGCCGGCACCGCGCGGTGTTCCGCAGATTGAAGTCGCCTTCGACCTGGATGCCAACGGTATCCTGAACGTATCGGCGAAAGATAAGGCCACTGGTAAAGAGCAGTCGATTGTCATCAAGGCCTCTAGCGGTCTGACCGATGATGAAATCGAACAGATGGTACGTGATGCGGAAGCTCATGCGGACGAAGATAAAAAGTTCGAAGAGCTGGTGCAGCTGCGCAATCAGGCAGATGGCATGATTCATGCCACACGCAAGACGCTGACAGAAGCGGGCGACAAGGCGACTGATGACGAGAAGCAGGCCATCGAGACCGCCATTACTGAGCTTGAAGAAGCCATTAAGGGTGACGATCAGGACGATATCCAGAAGAAACTGGACACACTGACGGAAGCCTCCGGTCAGCTGGCGCAGAAGATGTACGCCGAGCAGGCTGAAGCCGCGCAGCAGGCAGAGGGTGATGGCGCCGAAAACGCCAAGCCGGAAGAAGACGTCGTTGACGCTGAATACGAAGAAGTCAACGACGATAAGAAAAAGCAGTAAACACCCTCTTTCTGTCCAGGAAAGTGGTGACGCGGGAGGCAACTCCCGCGTTGCTGTTTCCGGTCATGACGTTTGAATGAATGCGTAGCTAATCAGAATGTATAGCTAACCAGGAGGCGTAGGACCCATGTCCAAGCGCGATTATTACGAAGTCCTGGGGGTCGATAAAGGGGCCGATCAGAAAGAGATCAAAAAGGCCTACCGCCGCCTGGCCCAGAAATATCACCCCGATCGAAACCCTGACGATAACACGTCGGCTGAGAAATTCCGTGAAGTCTCAGAAGCCTACGAAGTGCTTACCGATAGCGAGAAGCGCGCGGCCTATGACCAGTTTGGCCACGCCGGCGTGGATGGCCAAGGTGGCGGCTTTGGCGGCGGCGGTGGCTTTGGCGGCGGTGGTGCTGGTGATTTCAGCGACATCTTCGGCGATGTGTTTGGCGATATTTTCGGCGGAGGTGGCGGTGGCCGTCGGCGCGGCCCCAATGCTCCAGCGCGCGGCTCCGATTTGCGCTACAATCTGGAGCTTGACCTGGAAAGCGCTGTAGCCGGTACTACAGTCGATATCCGGGTGCCACGGCATATCAACTGCGACCGCTGCGACGGTGGCGGTGCCGAGCCCGGCTCTAGCAAGGAAACCTGCCCTACCTGCCATGGCCATGGCCAGGTGCGTATGCAGCAGGGCTTTTTCGCGGTTCAGCAGACATGCCCGACCTGTCACGGCAGTGGCCAGCACATTAAAGTGCCTTGCCACAAATGTAACGGTGAAGGCCGTGTGCGCGAGACCCGTACTCTGTCAGTGAAGATTCCGGCAGGTGTGGATACTGGTGACCGCATACGTCTGAACGGTGAAGGCGAAGCCGGTATTAACGGCGGCCCGCCGGGTGATCTGTATGTCCAGGCATCGATCAAACCGCACCACATTTTCCAGCGTGATGGCAAACACCTGCAATGTGATGTACCCATCAACTTTGTGGATGCAGCACTGGGTGGCGAGCTGGAAGTGCCGACTCTGGATGGCCGCGTCAAGCTGAAGATTCCACCGGAAACCCAGACCGGCAAACTCTTCCGCCTGCGTGGCAAAGGCGTCAAGCCAGTCCGCGGTGGTGCCCCCGGTGACCTGCTGTGCAAGGTGGTACTGGAAACCCCGGTCAACCTCAACGACGAGCAGAAAGACTTGCTACGCCAGTTGCAGGAAAGCTTTGATGGCAGCAACAGCCACAGCCACTCGCCCAAGAAAACCGGCTTCTTCGACAGCGTCAAGAAGTTCTTTGAAGATATGAAGCCGTAAGGTTTCAGGCGGATGTTATAAACCCCCGGTGACTCGCGTCATCGGGGGTTTTGCTTTCTGGTATACTGTTTTCTATTTCATCCTTAAGGACACAACAGGAGTTTCCATGACCCGAATTGCCATTGTTGGCGTGGCTGGCCGTATGGGCCGCACACTCGTAAATGCCGTGGAGCTGGACCCAGAGGCGACCTTGGCAGGCGGCGTGGTGGAGCCGGGAAGCTCGCTGGCCGGGGCTGATATCGGTGAGTTGGCTGGCGTGGGTAAGAAAGGGGTTGCTGCCGTGGATTCTCTGGCGGCATTGGCGGATGACGTCGAGGTGCTGATCGACTTCACCGCACCTGAGGTCACCCTGGCAAACCTGGCGTACTGTGCCGAGCACGGTAAGCGGATGGTGATTGGTACCACCGGCATGAGTGATGAGCAGATTGCCGAGCTGGATAGCTACCGTGAGCGTGTGCCAATGGTGTTTGCGCCTAATATGAGCGTGGGGGTCAACCTGACGCTGAAGCTTCTGGAAACCGCCGCCAAGGCGCTGGGCGATGAGGGCTATGATATTGAAGTCATTGAGGCCCACCACCGCCATAAGGTGGATGCCCCTTCTGGCACGGCGCTAAAGATGGGAGAAGTAGTGGCAGCCAGCCTTGGTCGAACTCTGAACGAGGACGGTGTGTTTGAACGGGTCGGGCAGTGCGGGCCGCGTAGCGATAAGGAGATTGGTTTTGCAACCATTCGCGCGGGCGATATCGTCGGTGAGCACACCGTGATGTTTGCCACTGAAGGCGAGCGGATTGAAATTACCCACAAAGCCTCTAGCCGGATGACCTTTGCCAAAGGTGCCGTGCGCGCTGCCCGCTGGGTCGCTGCCCAGCCTAACGGCCGCTATGATATGCAGGATGTGTTAGGGCTGGCTGTTGATGCTTGAGCGCCTTTAAAGTTTCTGCGGTGATAAGGGCTAGTCGAAGGTCGATAAATCCTGTAGTATTCACAAAATTTTGCCCGGGTGGCTACCCAAGTACCCTAGAATACAGCGCTTGTTGCGCTGGCCACATTTAGCGATGCCAGCAGCATGCAGCACCATAGCGAAGAACAACAAGCGGGATGAGACCGGTTTTTTAATCGGCTTCGTCCCGCTTTTTTACGACCCGATGGTTGCCCAGCCACCATTATTATCAGATTGCCGAGCCTGCGCCTTGCGGCGCCTACCAGCATGGGAGGACTTGTCTTGAATAACCCCGCATTGAGCAAACCCGCAATATTGGCCCTGGAAGATGGAAGCATATTCCACGGAACGGCGATCGGAGCCGAAGGACAAACCAGCGGTGAGGTGGTGTTCAATACGGCCATGACCGGCTACCAGGAAATCCTTACCGACCCCTCCTATACCCGCCAGATCGTTACCCTGACCTACCCCCATATCGGCAACACCGGCATTAACGCCGAAGACGTTGAGTCTGGCGCCATTGCGGCGGCGGGGCTGGTGATTCGTGATTTGCCGCTGTTGGCCAGCAGCTTCCGCTCCGAGCAGACCCTGTCTGATTATCTGGTCAGCCAGAACGTATTGGGCATTGCCGATATTGATACTCGCCGATTAACCCGCATCCTGCGCGATAAAGGCGCTCAGAACGGCGCGATTCTGGCAGGCGCAGACGCAGAGGGTGACGATGCGGTAGAACGGGCGCTAGCCGCTGCCAAGGCGTTTCCTGGGCTAAAGGGGATGGATCTGGCCAAGGTGGTGTCCTGCCAGTCGCCCTATGAATGGAGCGAAGGTGAGTGGACCCTGGGTGAGGGTTACGCCGACACCACGCAAAGCGAACGCCCCTTCCATGTGGTCGCCTACGACTACGGCGTTAAGCGCAACATCCTGCGCATGCTGGCTTCCCGTGGCTGCCGCTTGACCATAGTGCCCGCGCAGACGCCGGCTGCTGAGGTACTGGCCATGCAGCCGGACGGTATCTTCCTGGCCAATGGCCCGGGTGACCCCGAGCCCTGTGATTACGCCATCAAGGCCATTCAAGAGGTGCTGGAAACCGAGATACCGGTCTTTGGAATTTGTCTGGGCCACCAGCTGCTGGCATTGGCGTCTGACGCCAAAACTATCAAGATGAGCCACGGCCATCATGGTGCCAACCACCCGGTTCAGGATCTGGATAGTGGAAAAGTGATGATTACCAGCCAGAATCATGGGTTTGCCGCCGATGAAGCCAGCCTGCCTGCCAACCTGCGCGCCACCCATCGTTCACTGTTTGATGGCACTCTGCAGGGCATTGAGCGTACCGACCGGCCAGCTTTCAGCTTCCAGGGTCACCCTGAAGCCAGCCCCGGCCCGCGCGATGTGGCGCCGCTGTTTGACCGCTTTGTTGCCATGATGCAGGCGCGTCGCTAACCGGCCAGCACACTTATTCAGGGTCAGGAAGCATCTGATTCATCGTCATCATTTTTGCGGGAACCGATATGCCTAAGCGTACCGACATTAACACCATCTTGATTATTGGCGCTGGCCCGATTGTCATCGGCCAGGCCTGTGAATTTGACTACTCCGGCGCCCAGGCGTGTAAAGCGCTGCGCGAAGAGGGCTACCGCGTCGTGCTGGTGAACTCCAACCCGGCGACAATCATGACCGACCCGGCCATGGCCGATGCAACCTACATTGAGCCGATTACCTGGCAGGCGGTCGAGAAGATTATCGAAGCCGAAAAGCCGGACGCTATCCTGCCGACCATGGGCGGGCAGACGGCGTTGAACTGCGCGCTTGACCTGGAAAAACACGGCGTGCTGGAAAAATATGGCGTTGAGATGATTGGCGCCAACGCTGATGCCATCAACATGGCAGAAGACCGCGATCTGTTTGATCAGGCGATGAAGCGTATCGGCCTGGAATGCCCGAAGGCAAAAGTCGCGCATACCATGAGTGAGGCCTGGGAAATTCAGGCGGAGCTGGGCTTTCCGACTATTATTCGTCCTTCCTACACCATGGGCGGCTCCGGCGGTGGTGTGGCGTACAACAAAGAAGAATTCGAGGAAATCTGTACCCGCGGTTTCGAACTTTCCAACAACCACGAGCTGTTGATTGATGAATCGCTGTTGGGGTGGAAAGAGTACGAAATGGAAGTGGTGCGGGACAGGAACGATAACTGCATCATCGTCTGTGCGATTGAAAACTTTGACCCCATGGGTGTCCACACCGGTGACTCGATTACCGTTGCTCCCGCGCAGACGCTGACCGATAAAGAATACCAGATCATGCGTGACGCCAGCCTGGCGGTGTTGCGTGAGATTGGAGTAGAAACCGGCGGTTCCAACGTCCAGTTCGGTATGGACCCGAAAACCGGCCGTCTGGTGGTGATCGAGATGAACCCGCGTGTCTCGCGTTCATCGGCACTGGCTTCCAAGGCCACCGGCTTCCCGATTGCCAAGATCGCCGCCAAGCTGGCGGTCGGCTACACCCTGGATGAGTTGCAGAACGATATTACCGGTGGCCGCACGCCGGCATCGTTTGAGCCGTCGATTGATTACGTCGTCACCAAGATTCCGCGCTTTACCTTCGAAAAATTCCCCCAGGCCAATGACCGCCTGACGACCCAGATGAAGTCAGTGGGTGAGGTGATGGCTATCGGCCGCACCTTCCAGGAATCGCTCCAGAAAGCCCTGCGCGGCCTGGAAACCGGTAACGATGGCCTGGATCCGATCATTACCGATTTTACGCCGGATAACATGGCGATCATTCAGGGCGAGCTACAGGCCGCCGGTGCTGAGCGTATTTTCTACATCGCTGACGCCATGCGCGCAGGTATGAGTGTCGATGAGGTGTTTGCACTGACCAATATCGACCCCTGGTTCCTGGTGCAGATGGAAGATCTGGTGCTGACGGAAAGTGCTGTTGCCAAACGCTCCCTGTCCGATTTTTCCGCCCGTGAGCTGTATCAGCTCAAGCGCAAGGGCTTTGGCGATGCGCGGCTGGCCAGGTTGCTTGGGGTGTCGGAAAAAGAGTTCCGTAAAAACCGCCAGGCGGCGGGCATTCGTCCGGTTTACAAGCGTGTTGACACCTGTGCGGCTGAGTTTGCCTCGGATACGGCCTATATGTACTCCACCTATGAAGAGGAGTGCGAAGCGGAAGTGTCAGACCGTCAGAAGATCATGGTGCTGGGCGGTGGCCCCAACCGTATCGGCCAGGGTATCGAGTTTGACTACTGCTGTGTGCATGCTGCCTTTGCCATGCGCGATGACGGCTATGAAACCATCATGGTCAACTGCAACCCGGAAACCGTGTCGACCGACTATGACACCTCTGATCGTCTCTACTTCGAGCCGGTCACTCTGGAAGACGTGCTGGAAATTGCCGATAAAGAAAAGCCGGTCGGCGTGATTGTTCAGTTTGGCGGCCAGACGCCGCTGAAGCTGGCTCGTGAGCTGGAGGCGGCAGGTGTGCCGATTATTGGCACAACACCGGATGCCATCGACCGCGCCGAAGACCGTGAGCGCTTCCAGGTGATGATCGACAAGCTCGGCCTCAAGCAGCCACCCAACGCTACAGCGCGCAGCTTTGAAGATGCCTTTGCCAAGGCCGAGAAAATCGGCTACCCGCTGGTAGTGCGCCCCAGCTATGTGCTGGGCGGCCGCGCTATGGAGATCGTCTATGACGCCTCCGAGCTTGAGAATTACATGACCAATGCGGTCAAGGTATCCAACGACTCGCCTGTCCTGCTCGACCATTTCCTGAGTGCTGCCGTCGAGGTGGATATTGATGCGGTGTCTGACGGCAAGCAGGTCGTCATCGGCGGTATCATGCAGCACGTTGAGCAGGCGGGTGTACACTCCGGTGATTCCGCCTGTTCGCTGCCGCCTTACTCGCTGCCTGCTGATGTGCAGGATGAAATGCGTGATCAGGTCAAGCGCATGGCCGTGGAGCTGGGCGTCAAGGGGCTGATGAATGTCCAGCTGGCCTGGCAGGATGGCGAGATCTATGTCATTGAGGTCAACCCCCGTGCCTCGCGTACCGTGCCCTTTGTTTCCAAATGCATCGGCACCTCGCTGGCGCAGATTGCCGCCCGCTGCATGGCCGGTACAACCCTGGCAGAACAGGGTTTTGAGAAAGAAATCATTCCGCACTTCTATAGCGTCAAGGAAGCGGTCTTCCCGTTCAACAAGTTCCAGGGCGTTGACCCGATTCTATCCCCCGAAATGAAGTCAACCGGTGAGGTGATGGGCTCTGGCGATACCTTTGCCGAAGC
Source organism: Halomonas sp. CH40 (assembly GCA_041875495.1). Lineage (NCBI taxonomy): Bacteria > Pseudomonadati > Pseudomonadota > Gammaproteobacteria > Oceanospirillales > Halomonadaceae > Halomonas > Halomonas sp. CH40. Next base: position 3,030,428 of record CP112982.1, on the reverse strand, counting down.
CTTTTTCAAGGCGCAACTGGGCGCCGGTGAAGCCATTCCTGCTCTTGAGGGCGAGCGTAAGGCGTTCCTTTCCGTGCGCGAACCGGACAAGGAGGGGATTATCGAAGTGGCTCGTTCTCTGCTAACATTAGGTTTCACATTATGTGCAACGCGGGGAACGGCAGCCGCCCTAGAGGCCGTCGGACTTTCCGTTACGCATGTCAACAAGGTCTATGAAGGCCGGCCGCATATCGTCGATCTGCTCAAGAACGACGAAATCGCCTACATCGTTAATACTACCGAAGGTCGCCAAGCGATTAACGACTCTTCGGTCATTCGCCGTACTGCGCTATCACGCAAGGTGCCCTATGCCACCACCTTGGCGGGCGCTAATGCTGTGTGTATGGCGCTTGAATACGGTCGGGAGATTACGGTGCGGCGCCTTCAGGAATTGCACGCAGGAGCAAGTCAATGAATAAGGTCCCGATGACGGTTGCGGGAGAACAAAGCCTTCGTGAAGAACTCAATCACCTGAAGGGCGAAGCTCGTCCTAAAGTGATTGCCGCTATCGCGGAAGCGCGTGAGCACGGCGACCTTAAGGAAAACGCCGAATATCATGCGGCACGTGAGCAGCAGGGATTTATCGAAGGGCGTATCCAGGAAATCGAGAGCAAGCTCTCCAGCGCTCAGGTCATTGATGTGACCAAGTTGCCGCAAACCGGCAAGGTGATTTTTGGCGTCACGGTTGAGTTACTCAACCTGGATACTGACGAGCAGGTGACCTACCGCATCGTGGGTGAAGATGAAGCGGATATTAAATCCGGGCGAATTTCGGTGACCTCACCCATCGCCCGTGCCCTGATTGGTAAGGAAGAGGGTGATGTTGTCGTGGTCAAGACGCCCGGCGGCGACGTTGAATATGAAATTGAAGGCGTTGAGTACCTTTGATTGAGCCATGAAAAATGCCCCGCTGCCAATTCAGGCAGTGGGGCATGTTTTTATAGATGGCTTATTAGCGGCAAGATTTAGCTGTTGCCGTCAAGTGCCTAAAAACGTCCGTGGTGATTTTCGAAACGGCTGATATTGGAAAGCTTGGGGTTGGCCTGCGGATTGCGGCGATAGAGCAGGGCCATCTTGCCTATGGTCTGAACCAGCTCAGCCTTGGCATTGCCGGGTAGTTCCGCCAGCAGACTTTCAAGTATGGCGGCGCGATCCTCACGTTCAGGAATGGCCAGCTTTACCTTGATCAGTTCATGGTCGCGCAATGCGCGGTCGAGTTCCGCCAGCAAATTCTCTGAAACGCCGTTTTCAGAAACGGTCACCACCGGGTTGAGGTGATGGCCAATGCTGCGGAATGCTTTCTTTTGTGCCTGTGACAAGCTCATGGTATCGTGTGGTATCCCAGTTTGCGCTTAACGTTCCATCTTACGGTGAAATGCCGCAAGGTGAAAGCACCTATCCTGACTTCCACCATCAGATTTCCTATGCAGCAAAAGCCTAAAGACCGTAAACAGCAGTCAAGCAAGACCAGCGCAAGCTGGATGAAAGAGCATTTTGACGACCCTTACGTCAAGCAGAGCTGGCAGGATGGATACCGCTCCCGTGCCAGCTATAAACTGTTGGCAATGGATGACAAGGACAAGCTGTTCCGCCCGGGGATGACGATAATTGACCTGGGCGCGGCTCCCGGTGGCTGGAGCCAGGTAGCGGCTGAGCGCGTTGGCGACAAGGGTGTCGTGATTGCCTCGGATATTCTGGAAATGGATGCGCTGGCAGGCGTTGACTTCATTCAGGGCGACTTTACCGAAGAGCAGGTGCTTAACGCGATTCTTGATCGCCTGCAGAATCGCCCTGTTGACCTTGTGATGTCGGATATGGCCCCCAATATGAGTGGTATGGCGGCGATTGATCAGCCTCAGGCAATGTATCTTGTCGAACTGGCACTGGAGTTGGCGCGTGATACCCTGTCCCCAGGTGGGCGCTTTCTGGCCAAGGTGTTCCAGGGAGAAGGTTTTGATGACTACCTTAAGGCACTACGTAATGATTTTCAGCGCGTGGTCACCCGTAAGCCAGACGCCTCTCGGGCGCGCTCCCGGGAAGTTTATCTGCTGGCTGAAGGTTTCAAAAAGTAATACTCTGCATGATGGGTAAAAAGAGAGTAATGATTGATAGCGGCAGGCTATCAGCTTGATTGATAGAAACCTTGTCGCACTCCGTGTCTAAGTTGTGTCAAAGTATGTCTTGCATAATGACGGGTTTTGATCAAGTTTGATGCATATGGCCCAAAGCGACATCTGCTTTGGCAATGGTTGAACGCTTGCTGCTGGTGTATTGTCTCAGTAACGAGTGTTAACCGAAAGATTCTTGTAATGAGGGTAGCCCCTTGAACGATATGGCAAAGAACCTGATTCTCTGGTTGGTCATCGCGGCAGTACTGCTGACGGTGTTCAATAACTTCAGCACCGAAACGACGACGCAGACCATGAACTACTCACAGTTCGTGCAGCAGGTGCAAAATCAGCAGGTGCGCAGCGTCACCATTGATGGTTATACCATCAACGGTGAGCGTAGCGACGGTTCAAGCTTCCAGACGATTCGTCCGGCAGCGGAAGACCCCAAACTGATGGATGATCTCCTGGCCAACGACGTAACCGTTGTGGGCCAGGAGCCTGACCAACAAAGCATCTGGACGCGTCTACTGATTGCCAGCTTCCCGATTCTGCTGATACTGGCTATTTTCATGTTCTTCATGCGCCAGATGCAGGGCGGTGCCGGTGGCGGTAAAGGCGGGCCGATGAGTTTTGGTAAATCCAAGGCCAAGCTGCTCTCTCAAGATCAGATCAAGACGACTTTTGCTGATGTGGCAGGCTGTGATGAAGCCAAGGAAGAAGTGGAAGAGCTGGTCGACTTCCTACGCGACCCGACCAAGTTCCAGCGTCTGGGTGGCACCATCCCGCGCGGTGTCTTGATGGTCGGGCCTCCAGGTACGGGTAAAACGCTGTTGGCCAAGTCGATTGCCGGTGAAGCTAAGGTGCCGTTCTTCTCGATCTCTGGTTCGGATTTCGTTGAAATGTTTGTGGGTGTCGGTGCCTCACGTGTACGTGACATGTTCGAACAGGCCAAGAAACAGGCACCCTGTATTATCTTTATTGACGAGATTGATGCGGTAGGCCGTTCGCGTGGTGCTGGCATGGGCGGCGGTAACGACGAGCGCGAGCAGACGCTCAACCAGTTGCTGGTTGAAATGGATGGTTTTGAGGCTAACGAAGGTATCATCGTTATTGCCGCCACTAACCGCCCTGACGTGCTTGACCCGGCGCTGATGCGTCCGGGCCGCTTTGACCGCCAGGTCACGGTAGGCCTGCCGGATATCCGTGGCCGCGAGCACATCCTGGGCGTTCACCTGCGTAAGGTGCCGCTGGCAGAAGATGTCAAACCGCAGCTGATTGCCCGTGGTACGCCTGGCTTTTCCGGCGCTGATCTGGCCAACCTGGTCAACGAGGCAGCCTTGTTTGCCGCACGTGGCAACAAGCGTCTGGTCGGTATGGATGAGCTTGAACAGGCCAAAGACAAGATCATGATGGGCGCAGAGCGCAAATCCATGGTCATGACCAGTAAAGAGAAGCTGAATACGGCTTATCACGAATCAGGTCATGCGATTATCGGTCTGGTGATGCCTGAGCATGATCCGGTTTACAAGGTCACCATCATTCCTCGTGGTCGTGCGCTGGGTGTCACCATGTTCCTGCCGGAGGAAGACCGCTACAGCCTGTCACGCCAGCAGATCATCAGCCAGATTTGCTCGCTGTTCGGGGGGCGCATTGCCGAAGAAATGACGCTTGGGCCAAATGGTGTCACCACAGGGGCATCCAACGATATCAAGCGTGCAACCGAGCTTGCCCACAACATGGTGGCCAAGTGGGGGCTTTCGGATGAAATGGGGCCGATTCTTTACGACGAAGATGAATCGCATCAGTTCCTCGGTTCAAGCCAGGGCGGCGCCAAGATGAAATCGGGTGAAACCACGACGCGTCTGGATAAGGAAGTCCGCAAGATTATTGATGGTTGCTACGAGCAAGCGCAAAAGATTCTTGAAGACAACCGCGATAAGCTTGATGCAATGGCAGATGCCTTGATGAAATACGAGACCATCGATGCCACCCAGCTGAAGGATATTATGGAGGGTCGTACGCCGCGTCCTCCGGAAGACTGGAACGAAGGAGATTCATCCGGTGGCGGTTCGCCGGTAACCGACAAGCAGTCTTCTGACAAGCCTAAGGAAGAGGTATCCGGTAGCAGTGGCAATGGCACCGATGGAGGTGCAGACGACAAGGGCAACGATATTGGGGATGAAAGTGAAGACGAAGACGGACCACGTCGTCGTCCTTCTGACCCGCTAGGCGGTTCTGCAGGGCCCTGATCTCCTCGCCAGACAAAAAGGCGCCCCATAACAGGGGCGCCTTTTTGTTCGTCTTGAAAAGGTATCGGCCGATGCTTCTTGGCTTTTCATACTTTCAAGATGGTTCCTGTCCACTTTTTTACTTGACCAGGCGGTTGCATGAACTCAAATACTTCATCAATTTCAGCGCCTACTTCAACTCCAAACCTTTCTCCAGTGGATATCAATGTGCCCACAGACGGTGAGCAGTTGCGTTGTGGTCGTCATTTGCTGGATCTCTCCTTTCCACGAGTCATGGGGATCCTGAATGTCACTCCTGATTCTTTCTCGGATGGTGGGCAGCATGCCTCACTGGATGAGGCTTTGCGCCACGCTGAACGCATGCTGGCTGAAGGTGCGGCGATTATTGATGTTGGCGGTGAGTCAACGCGCCCTGGCGCCTCGCCGGTGGCAGAGCAACAGGAGCTTGACCGTGTTGCCCCTGTGGTAGAAGCCTTGGTGCGCGAACTGGATGCGCTGGTGTCGGTGGATACCAGCCGTGCCAGCGTTATGCGTGAAGTAACCGCGCTGGGGGCGGGCATGCTTAACGATGTGCGTGCTCTGGAGCTGGAGGGTACCTTGTCTGCCGCTGCCGCCAGTGCCTTGCCGGTGTGCTTGATGCACCGCCAGGGAGAGCCCCAGACCATGCAGCAAGCACCCCGCTATGAGCGTGCCATTGAAGATGAGGTCGCGGATTACCTTATGCAGCGCATGGAAATATGCGAAGCGGCAGGCTTGCGCAAAAACAGATTGCTGTTGGATCCGGGGTTCGGTTTTGGCAAGACCGTGGAGCATAATCTGCGCCTGCTTAAGCATATGGAGCGTTTGTGCGCTTTGGGTCGCCCGCTGCTGGTGGGTACGTCACGTAAAAGCATGATTGGCAAGGTACTGGAGCGCCCGGTCGAGGAGCGCCTGACAGGGGGGCTGGCGCTGACGGCTTTAGCCGTTGAGCGCGGTGCGAAAATCCTGCGCGTACATGATGTGGCCCCCAATGTAGATGCAGTCAACATGACCTGGGCGGTTATGCAGGAGGGTTGCGGCCGCCAGCAGGATTAGCAGAGACAGCAATAGCGGTTGTCTTGCTGGCGTAGCTCCTATACCATTTTGCACCACTTTCAGTGAGGATTTCCCATGCGAACGCCTTTAATTGCCGGTAACTGGAAAATGAACGGTTCTGCCGAGCTCATTCGCCAGTTTGGTGAGCGCTTTGCTCAGGCAGATTTACCGGAAGCGCTGGATATTACCATTATTCCGCCCTTTCCCTATCTGGATGCAGCCCGGCATGCCTTTGAGGGTACCCGGCTTGCGTTGGGCGCACAAACGCTCAATCCCGTTCACTCCGGAGCCCATACAGGGGAAGTGAGCGGCCAGATGCTCAAGGAGTTTGGCGTTTGCTATGTGTTGATTGGGCACTCTGAGCGTCGCCAGCTTTACCGGGAAACTGACGATCATGTTTATGATCGTACCCAAGCAGCGCTCAGTGTGGGGTTAACACCTGTTCTATGTGTGGGTGAAACACTCGAAGAGCGCGATGCCGGTGATACCATGCAGGTTGTGCTACGCCAAGTTGGCTATGTTATGGCGCGCCTGGATCCTGCTCAGCGGCAGCAGATGGTTATTGCCTACGAGCCGGTCTGGGCTATTGGTACAGGACGTACCGCCTCTCCTGAGCAGGCTCAGGAGGTGATGGCCGGTATTCGTGAGTATCAGGCAGGCTTTGATACGCAACTGGCAGCGCAACTGCGTCTGCTTTACGGTGGCAGCATGAACGCAGGCAACGCGGCTGAGTTATTGGCCCAGCCAGACATCGACGGCGGCCTGGTGGGCGGTGCTTCGCTCAAGGTCGACGACTTCTACGCTATTTGTCAGTCAGCAGGATAAACTCATGCAAGTTCAAGTAATAATTTTGATGGTTCATGTGGTGATTGCGATCGCCCTGGTGGTGCTCATTCTACTGCAGCAAGGTAAAGGGGCAGAGGCGGGCGCTTCCTTTGGCGGTGGCGCCTCCCAGACGGTCTTCGGATCGCGCGGTAGCGGCAATTTTCTGGCTCGGTTTACCGGTATTCTGGCGGCAGGATTTTTTGTGACCTCGCTGACCTTGGCTTACTTTGCCACTCAGGCCGGTCAGGCGCCGGAAGTGGGCATTCCTGATGCGCAACTGATTCAGCAACGTAATGAGGCTCCGATGCTTGACGAGTCCTCGGGAAGTGTGGATAATACTGCGCCAGTGCTAGAGGAGAGCGACGACCAATAAAATGGCGTTTCTTCAAAAGCCTCCCCTGTTGCCGAAGTGGTGGAATTGGTAGACACGCTATCTTGAGGGGGTAGTGACCGTATGGTCGTGCGGGTTCAAGTCCCGCCTTCGGCACCAACTGATTCACTGACAGTTATTCAAGATGTCAGTTTTCCAGGTCGGGATTAGCAACCAAGACGAAATAAGCCTTGACGAAACTGATTCAAAGGTCTATTATCGTTCACCTAGATTGATGCGGGGTGGAGCAGTCTGGTAGCTCGTCGGGCTCATAACCCGAAGGTCATCGGTTCAAATCCGGTCCCCGCTACCATTTCAAGTGTGCTGACAATGGTTTTAGAAATAACCTTATCAGTTGCAAATAACTTGATGGTACTACAGGTTTCTTTAAAAAAGCCCCTTCCTGTGAAGGGGCTTTTTGTTAGCAGCATGGTCGGTAACGGGCGTGCTGGTAGTAGAATCATCAGCAGAGCGTTTGATCATACGACGTTCACGAAGAATCAGTATCTCACTAACGGATGCCCTGCGTTTACACGCCAGGCACGTTTTCGGGTAACGCCAATCAGCCACCTAGCTTTCCTTTCGACTCCTGGCCAGGTGCCTGATGCAACGGCTATAGGAGCTTTGTCTGTGGCCACAAAACATGCTGCGCTTCATGCGCTAATCGAGCCTGTTGTTACTGCGATGGGTTTTGAACTGTGGGGTGTCGATCACCTGTCCCAGGGAAAGCACTCGCGGTTGGTCATTTACATTGAGCGCGAAAGTGGCGTCAGCGTTGACGACTGTGCCGATATCAGCCGCCAGGTCAGTGCTGTGCTGGATGTGGAAGACCCTATCCCCGGTGAATACCGGCTGGAAGTTTCCTCCCCGGGAATGGCGCGCCCTCTTTATACCCTTGACCACTTTGCCCGTTGTATCGGCCATCAAGCGGCACTCAAGCTGCGTATACCCTTTGATGGTCGGCGCAAATTCAGTGGCTTGATTGCCGGTGTAGAAGAGGATGAGGTGCTGTTGCATATGGACGGAGAAGAATTCTGCTTTCCGATCGAAAGTATTGATCAGGCGACCATTGTTCCTCAGTTCGATGATTGATCGGGTGACGCGACCGGCGGAGTGCCGGACTTTTGCATATAAGGATAGGTTTTCTGGCGAGGCAAGCGCATGAGTAAAGAAATTTTAATGGTCGTGGACGCGATCTCCAATGAAAAGGGCGTTCCCCGCGATGTCATCTTTGAGGCGGTTGAAGCCGCATTGGCTAGCGCGTCACGCAAGCGTTTTGATAAGGAAGAAGCAAACGTTCGTGTTCACATTGATCGTCGCACGGGTGATTACCTGACGTTCCGCTACTGGACAGTCGTTGAAGATGACGAGTTCGAAACGCCGGACTACGAGATCAAGGAAAGCATTGCAGAGCAACGTGATCCGCCGCTGAAGCTTGGCGATGTGGTTGAGCAGCAGATCGAAAACGCCGAATTTGGCCGCATTGCTGCGCAAACGGCCAAGCAGGTGATCGTACAGAAGGTACGCGAGGCCGAGCGGGCTGAAGTCGTGCGCCAATACGCTGATCGCGAAGGCGAACTGGTGGCGGGTATTGTCAAGAAAACTACCCGTGATGGTCTGATTATCGACCTGGGTGATAACGCTGAAGCCTTTTTGCCGCGCAATGAAATGATTCACGGTGAGCGTTACCGCATGAATGAGCGGGTCAGGGCGCTGCTGGTGCAGGTTGATCCGGAAGCGCGTGGTGCGCAACTCCTGTTGTCACGTACTTGCCCTGAACTGATCATTGAGCTATTCAAAATTGAAGTGCCGGAAATTGCTGAGCAGCTGATTGAAATCAAGGGTGCTGCTCGTGATCCTGGTTCACGTGCCAAGATTGCGGTGAAAACCAATGATCGCCGTATAGACCCGGTAGGCGCCTGTGTGGGCATGCGTGGTTCGCGCGTTCAGGCAGTGTCGTCCGAGCTTCAGAACGAGCGGGTCGATATCGTGCTGTGGGACGACAATCCTGCCCAGTTGGTGATTAACGCCATGGCGCCGGCGGATGTCGCTTCCATTCTGGTCGATGAAGACGCCCACGCCATGGATGTTGCCGTTGCGGCGGACAATCTCGCCCAGGCGATTGGTCGCAGTGGCCAGAACGTGCGTTTGGCATCTGAGCTGACCGGCTGGCGAATCAACGTCATGACCGAAGCCGAAGCCGACGAAAAGCGCGAACAGGAAATTGACAGCCTGGTAGATACCTTTATCCAGCATCTGGAAGTGGATGAAGATGTCGCCCGCTTGCTGGTAGAAGAGGGGTTTACCACCCTGGAAGAAATTGCTTACGTGCCGCTTGACGAAATGCTTGAAATCGAAGAATTCGATGAAGACTTGGTTGAAGCGTTACGCGCGAGGGCAAAAGACGAGCTGCTGACGATGGCGATTGCCTCGGAAGAAGCACTTGACGGCGCTCAACCGGCAGATGACCTGCTTGAAATGGACGGTATGGAACGCCACCTGGCCTTCATCCTGGCCAGCCGTGGCATTGTGACCATGGAAGACCTTGCAGAGCAGTCTGTCGATGATCTGGTCGATATCGAGGAATTGGACGAAGCGCGCGCAGCGGCACTGATCATGACTGCCCGTGCGCCCTGGTTCGAAGACGATGCCGCATCCGAATCGAACACACAGTAAACAGGACACGGGCTGAGGAGGGTCAATATGTCAGATATGACAGTAAAAGATTTTGCAGTAAAAGTGGGGCGTGAAGCGCCTCGTTTGTTGGAACAGATGAAAGAAGCCGGACTGCCCCATAGCTCGGAAAGTGATGCAGTGTCTGAAGAAGACAAGCAGACCCTGTTGCGCCACCTGAAAAAGAGCCATGGCGGTGACAATGATGCCAGCAAAAACCGCATTACCCTGACGCGTAAAACGCGTAGCAAGATCAAGACAGGTGATCGCGGCAAGACCATTGAAGTCCAGGTTCGCAAGAAGAAAACCTATGTGAAGCGTGCCGAAGACGATAAGCCTAAAGCACAGGAGCCCAAGCACAGCGGCCCTCGTCAGCTGGTGGGTGATATGGCTGAGGCGGAAGCAGAACGTAAGGTACGCGATGCGCGTGATGCCGAAGAGCGCAAGGCCGCTGAAGCCAAGCGCCAGGCCGATGAAGCTGAACGTAAAAAGCGTCAGGAGCAGGAAGCCCAGGCCGCAGCAGCAAAAGCCAAGCAGGCAGACGTGCCGACCAATCTTGAAATTCCGGTGCCTGAACTGGAAAGCAGCGAGCCAGCCGCAGAAGAAATGCCGCCGGCACCGCCCAAGGAAGGCCGCTCTGATCGCCGTACCGCACCGCCCAAGAAAGCCGCGGCCAAGAAAAAAGGCCGTCATGACCAGGAAGATGATCGTACTGATCGTGAAGAACGCAAACGCGGCGGTGGTGCCAAGAAAGCCAAGCGTGCCGAGCGTCGCGGTGGTCGCCGCAGCACTGGTGGCCAAAGCGGTAATGGTAAGCATGCTTTCCAGAAGCCGACGCAGCCGATAGTTCGTGAAGTGTCCATCCCTGAGTCTATCAGTGTGGCGGAACTGGCCGACAAGATGTCGATCAAGGCCAATGAAGTCATCAAGGCGATGTTCAACATGGGTGCCGCCGTAACGATCAACCAAACGATTGATCAGGATACAGCGGCGATCGTAGTGGAAGAAATGGGCCATAAGGCGCGTCTGGTCAAGGATGACGCACTTGAGACGGAAGTGCTGGATAGCATTTCCTACGAAGGTGAGGAAATCACACGTTCACCGGTGGTTACCGTCATGGGTCACGTCGACCATGGTAAGACATCGCTGTTGGACTATATCCGGCGCGCCAAGGTGGCGACGGGCGAAGCGGGCGGTATCACCCAGCATATCGGCGCCTATCACGTGGAAGATGACCACGGTGGGGTGACCTTCCTGGATACGCCGGGCCACGCGGCATTTACTGCCATGCGTGCCCGCGGTGCCAAGGCAACTGACGTGGTTATCCTGGTGGTAGCGGCTGATGATGGTGTCATGCCCCAGACGGTCGAGGCCATTGAACACTCCAAGGCAGCGGAAGTGCCTATGGTCGTGGCGGTCAACAAGGTCGATAAAGAAGGCGCTGACTTTGACCGTATTCGTAACGAGCTTTCCCAGCATGGCGTTATTTCGGAAGAATGGGGCGGTGATACCCAGTTTGTGCACGTGTCTGCCAAGACCGGTGACGGTATCGAAGAACTACTGGAAGCAATCCAGTTGGTCTCTGAAGTGCTTGAACTGACGGCAGTGCCTTCCGCGCCGGGTAAAGGGGTTGTGGTTGAGTCACGCCTTGATAAAGGTCGTGGCCCGGTAGCGACCGTACTGGTGCAGAACGGCACCCTGAAGAAAGGCGATATCGTGCTTGCTGGCCTGCATTATGGCCGCGTCCGTGCGCTGACCAACGAGTTGGGCCAGCAGGTGGATAGCGCTGGTCCCTCCCAGCCGGTCGAAATTCAGGGCCTGGATGGCACGCCGGAAGCCGGTGAAGAGTTCATGGCGGTTGCCGATGAGAAGAAAGCCCGTGAAGTGGCCAACTTCCGTCAGGGCAAATACCGTGAAGTTCGCCTGGCACGTCAGCAGAAAGCCAAACTTGAGAACATGTTCAGCCAGATGGGCCAGGACGAAGTTGCCAAGGTCAATATCGTGCTGAAGGCCGATGTGCAGGGCTCGCTGGAAGCGATTAAAGGCGCTCTGGAAGAGCTCTCCACTGAAGAAGTCAAGGTTGCCGTGGTGTCTTCTGGTGTTGGCGGTATTACCGGAACGGACGCCAACCTGGCACTGGCTTCTGAAGCGATCGTGGTTGGCTTTAACGTCCGTGCTGACGCGGCAGCTCGCGAAATCATCGAGCGTGAAGGTCTGGATCTGCGTTACTACAGCGTCATCTACCAGCTGATCGATGAAGTGAAGCAGGCGATGAGCGGTATGCTGGCCCCCGAATGGAAAGAAGAAATCGTCGGTGTGGCTGAAGTTCGTGATGTCTTCCGTGCGCCGAAAATCGGTGCGGTGGCAGGCTGTATGGTGGTTGAAGGCAGCGTATTCCGTAACAAGCGTATTCGTGTATTGCGCGATAACGTCGTCATTTACGAAGGTGAGCTTGAATCACTGCGCCGCTATAAGGATGACGTGCAGGAAGTACGCAGTGGCGTAGAGTGCGGCATCGGGGTGAAAAACTACAACGATGTTCAAGTGGGCGACAAGATCGAGGTCTTCGACCAGGTTAAAGTCGAACGCAGCCTCTAAGTTCGCCGGGAGTTTACTATGCGCGAATTCAAGCGTACCGACCGAGTGGCCGACCAGCTCCAGAAGGAGCTGGCGGTACTTATTCAGCGCGAAGTCAAAGACCCGCGTTTGGGGATGGTCACGGTCAGTGGTGTGACCGTGAGCCGTGATCTTGGCTACGCTGATATCTATGTCACTTTGCTCGGTGAGCAGAGCCCTGAGCGCATCAAGGAAAACCTTCAGGTGCTGAAACGTGCCGGTGGTTTTCTGAGAAGTCAGATCGCCAAGCGGATCAAACTGCGCCATGTACCTGAGTTACGCTTTCATTTTGATGAAAGCGTGGTGCGTGGTCAGCATCTGTCCTCCTTGATCGATGAAGCCGTGGCCAGTGATCGTGACCGTCAGGATGATGATCAGCCGGAAGGTGAGGCAGATAACGAGGAGGCGCGTTAATGGCGCGTCGCCGTCGAGGTTTGCCGGTTAATGGTGTGCTCTTGCTGGACAAGCCTAAAGGCATGTCCAGCAATCATGCCCTGCAGCGGGTACGCCGGTTGCTTGAAGCACAGAAAGCGGGTCATACGGGCACACTGGACCCCATGGCAACAGGGCTTTTGCCCATCTGCCTGGGTGAAGCCACCAAGTTCTCTGCGCACCTGCTGGAAGCGGATAAGGTTTACCGTACCCGCGTTGAGTTGGGTGTTATTACGGATACCGGTGACGCCGAAGGCGCAGTGATTGAACGTCGCGAGGTGCCTGATTTTACGGCTGAGCAGGTCGAAAATGTGCTTTCTCACTTTCGTGGTGAGATCGAACAGGTGCCGCCGATGTATTCAGCGCTTAAGCACCAGGGCAAAAAGCTTTACGAACTCGCCCGCGAGGGCAAGCACGTGGAACGTGCAGCCAGGCGTATAAACGTGTATGATGCGCGCCTGCTATCGTTAGATGATCATGCTTTTGAGCTGGAAGTGAGCTGCAGTAAAGGGACTTACATACGCACACTGGCTGAAGATATCGGCCTTATGTTAGGTTGCGGCGCACATATCAGTGCGCTGCGGCGGCTAAAGACCGGTCCGTTTGGCGCCGACAGAATGTGGACGCTGGACGCGCTCGAACAACTGGATGACCAGGCCGCTCGTGAAGGCGAGCTGATGCCGGTGGATGTTCTGGTCGAACATCTGCCAGCCAAGGTTGTCGACGAGCAGGCTTACTGGTGTTTAAGTCACGGTCAGTCTGCACGGTTGGATGCCTCCTCCTTTTCGCCGGATACCTTGATGCGGCTTTATCATGCATCTGTATTTATTGGCTTGGGGGTGGTGAAGGGCGATGATGAAGTGGCGCCCAAGCGGCTGTTAAGCAGCGTCGCTGTGTGAGCTCAGGCTTACACGAAAAGTACGACTGAGACTGCAAATATGCGTGGTCTCACCCATTCACACATTAGGCATATTGCTTACTGGAGATAGACATGGCACTAACGGCTGAACAGAAAGCCCAGATTGTTAATGAATATGGTCGTGGCGAGAACGACACTGGCTCACCTGAAGTCCAGGTAGCGCTGTTGAGCACCAACATCAATGGCCTGCAGGATCACTTCAAGACCAATAAGCAGGATCACCACTCGCGTCGTGGTCTGATTCGCATGGTAAACCAGCGTCGTAAGCTGCTGGACTACCTCAAGCGTAAGGATTTCGAACGTTACCAGTCGCTGATTCAGCGCCTTGGCCTGCGTCGCTAATCAGGTCGTCAGATAGAAAGCAGCGTTTGCACCTTATGCAAACCCCTGCCTTGCTATCGTGACCGGAACGGGCAGCTCTCCCTGAGAGCTGCCCGTTTTTTTGTTTGTGGTAGCCCTGAAGCGCGCCAGCGCCTAGAATAGTGGCGAGTCAAAACGACCAAGCGAAAAGACAAGTAGATATTTAATGTTAAAGGAAGTCGCCGTGAATCCGGTAAAGAAAACGTTTCAATACGGTCGTAGCACCGTCACGCTCGAAACTGGGCGTATTGCCCGCCAGGCTACTGGCGCTGTTATGGTCACCATGGATGATACTGTCGTCCTGTGTACGGTGGTCGCCAAGAGAGAAGCCAATCCGGCTCAACCCTTCTTCCCGCTGTCGGTTCATTACCAGGAAAAGACCTATGCGGTAGGCAAGATTCCCGGTGGCTTCTTCAAGCGTGAAGGGCGCCCAACAGAGAAGGAAACCCTGACCTCCCGTCTGATCGATCGCCCCATTCGCCCGTTGTTTCCCAAAGGCTTCATGAATGAAGTGCAGGTGATCTGTACTGTCTTGTCGACGGATCGCAACCACGACCCGGATATTGCAGCCCTGATCGGTACCTCGGCGGCGCTGTCGATTGCTGGTGTGCCCTTCAATGGCCCGATTGGCGCTGCACGAGTGGGCTTTAACGAGGAGAAAGGTTATTTCCTCAACCCCACGGTTGAAGAATTGACTACCTCAGAGCTGGATATGGTAGTGGCCGGTACTGAAAAAGCCGTGCTGATGGTGGAATCCGAAGCCAAGGAACTGCTTGAAGATGAAATGCTGGGTGCCGTCCTTTACGGTCATCAGGAAATGCAGGTGGCTATCCAGGCGATCAACGAGCTGGTAGCAGAAGCTGGTAAGCCGCGCTGGGAATGGCAGCCGGTTGAAGAAAACGTCGCGCTGAAAACCGCAGTTGCCGAAGCGTTTGAAGCCAAGATTGGCGACGCCTACCGGATCACCGACAAAATGCAGCGTCAGGATGCCTTGTCAGCTCTGAAGGACGAGGCAGTTGCACAGCTGGTCGCCGCTGAAGGTGAAGAAACTGACGGCAAGTTCAGCAAGGATGAAGTCAAAGGCGCCTTCGCTGGTATCGAAAAGCGCATCGTGCGTTCACGAGTGATCAAGGGCGAAGCGCGCATTGATGGCCGTGATAACCAGACGGTACGCCCGCTGGATATCGACGTTGGCGTGTTGCCCAAAACCCACGGTTCCGCTGTGTTTACCCGCGGTGAAACCCAGGCAATTGCGATTGCGACTCTGGGCACCTTGCGCGACTCCCAGCTGATTGAGTCGCTGGAAGGCGAGCGTAAAGACCGCTTTATGCTGCACTACAACTTCCCTCCCTATTGTGTGGGCGAAGCTGGCTTTATGGGTGGCCCCAAGCGCCGCGAGATTGGCCACGGCCGTCTGGCACGGCGTGGTGTGGAAGCCATGCTGCCTGCTGAAGATGCCTTCCCCTATACCATTCGCGTGGTATCTGAGATTACTGAATCCAACGGCTCAAGTTCGATGGCGTCAGTGTGCGGCGCTTCTCTGGCATTGATGGATGCCGGTGTGCCGCTGAAAGCGCCAGTAGCGGGTATCGCCATGGGTCTGGTCAAGGATGATGACGGTTTTGCTGTGCTGACTGATATTCTCGGTGACGAAGATCACCTGGGTGATATGGACTTCAAAGTGGCCGGTTCTGAAGAGGGTGTCACCGCCCTGCAAATGGACATCAAGATCGAAGGCATTAACGAAGAAATCATGGAAGTGGCTCTGCAACAAGCCAACAAGGCGCGTCTGGATATTCTTGGTCAGATGAATACGATTATTGGCCAGAGCCGTTCGGACGTGTCGGATAACGCGCCTTCCATGGCGACTATCAAGATTTCTCCCGACAAGATCCGTGATGTGATCGGTAAAGGTGGCGCGACCATCCGCAAGATCTGTGATGACACCGGCGCATCGGTGGATCTGGATGACGACGGCACCGTGCGTATTTACGCTGAAGACAAGGCGGCCGCCAAGAAAGCCATCGATACCGTGCTGGCCATTACCGCTGAAGCGGAAATCGGCAAGCTGTACATGGGCAAAGTGGTGCGCATCGCTGACTTTGGCGCCTTCGTCAATATCATGCCGGGTACCGATGGTCTGGTGCATATTTCCCAGATTGTGCCGGAACGCGTCAATAATGTGCGTGACTTCCTGAACGAAGGGGATGATGTGATCGTCAAGGTGCTTGATATTGACAACCGTAATCGCGTCAAGTTGACCATCAAGGAAATCACGGAAGAAGAAAAGGCTGCTTTTAATGCTGAAGCGGAAACGACTGAGCAGGCTGATTGAATAAATAGCTGTTCAGAGGTTACCACCGCCCCCGCAGCGTCTCGTTGTGGGGGCGGTGGCGTTTTGAAAAGGGTATTTAAAAAACGCTTGGAGTAGCGGACGACTTTAGACAGTCGTTAATATCGTTAGCCAATCGTTAACAGCAGGAGCTCAAAATGTCGAAAAATGATAATAAGACGACCCCATCCGCCAAGCCGAGTTTCCGCCAGGTGGTGGGTAGTGTGCTGGCCGCCATGTTCGGGGTTCAAAAGCGCAGTAATCTGGAGCGCGATAATAACCAGAGTAATGCGACGCCTTATATTATCGTCGCTCTGGTTCTAGCGGTCATTTTCATCCTGATCCTGGTATTCGTGGCTAATATTGCTTCACGGTGACTGCTCCCCGCCCTGACGGGCGAGGCTTCCAACTTCTTAGGCTGCAACCGGCGCGTGGCCGGATTTAAGCAAGCCTCCATTGGCAGGAACCGACAGTCCTTCGGCCCGTAGTTTGATAATACCCTGCTGGCGGATATTAATTGCGGCGTTTATGTCGCGGTCTCTTTCCGCATGACAGGCTGGGCACCTCCAGTTGCGCACCGACAGCGGCAGGGACTCTACCTTGTGTCCGCAGCAGGAGCAGGTTTTGGAGCTGGCGAACCACTGGTTGATCTTGATCAGATATTTACCCTGCTCTTTCGCCTTGTATTCCAGTTTCTGAATCAGGCTGAACCAGCTTGCGTCTGCGATGTGCTTAGATAGCTTCCGATTCTTCAGCAGGTTTTTTACTTTTAGTGTCTCGACTATCACCGCTTGGTTTTCGTCAATAAGTTGTCGGGACAGGTTGTGCTGGAAATTAGCACGGGTATTCGCTAGACGCTCGTGCGCCTTAGCCAATTTCAGCCGTGCCTGCGCACGGCCTTTGCTGCCCTTCTGGCAGCGCGAAAGGGCTTTCTGTTTGCGTCGCAGGTTCGACTGAGCGCGTTTCAGGAACCGAGGGTTATCAGTCTTATTCCCCTCCGAGTCGATAGCAAGATGGGTCAGCCCCATATCGACGCCCAGCACGGTATCAACGGTGTGCAATGGGGCGGGGGCTTCCATGCTGTCCTCGACCAACAGCGAGGCGTAGTATTTCCCTGTGACAGTGCGTGACAGGGTGATGCTTTTAATAGCGCCTGTGATCTCGCGATGGATACGCGCTTTGATCGGCTTCATCTTCGGCACTTTGATCCAGCTCTCACCCGCACTGACGCTCATGCAGTGGTAACTGGACTGCTTCCCGTGCTTGCGCTTGAACTTCGGGTAACGCGCCGAGAGCTTCGGATCGAAAAAATTCTGAAAGGCTTTATCGAGGTTGATACAGGCTTGCTGCAAAGCAATCGAGTCAAAATCCTTGAGCCAGTGATACTTGCGGGACTTTTTCGCCACCGCCAACAGTGGCTTGAGGTCTTTCTTAGCGCGGAGTTTCGAGCCATGCCGCCGATACTGTGAACTGATGATATGCAGTGCCTTGTTGTACACGAACCGCGTAGCGCCGAACTGACGGTTAAGGAACTCCGCCTGCTCAGGTGTCGGGTAAATGCGTACTTTCGTAGCCTTTAACATTTCAGTGCTCATAGCTAGAATACAGCTATTATAGGCTCTAAGAAGGCAATTTCAAATGGGGGTACAAGATCATCCGCCACTGAACGACTACCTGAGAAAACGTCACAGCGTTACGAAGTTAGTTGTACATCTGATCTTCACCACGAAGTACCGCCGTAAGCTGTTTGACGGTTACATGATCGAGCAACTGCGTGAAGCGTTTGAGTCGGCCTGCGAGAAGCTGGAGTGTGATCTGGTTGAAATGGATGGTGAGGGTGATCACGTCCACTTGCTCGTAAGTTATCCACTCAAGCTGGCAGTTAGTGTGCTGGTGAACAACCTGAAATCTGTATCGTCACGCCGTATACGAATACTCAACACGCACATACCACGGCAGAGTAAAAGTGGGGCGGTGTGGTCACGCTCATACTTCGCATGTAGCGCCGGAGGAGCGACTATTGAGACTCTACGCGAGTACGTTCAGAGTCAGGCCACGCCTGAGTAGAACCGCTGCGCGGTTCCCGCTTGTATCCCCGCCCGATTGGGCGAGGGTTTACGCGGGATTTTGCTAACGACTTCGCCTGCGCATGTCAGGAGATATTATCCAGCAAATAAAATGCCCCCGCTGGTAGCAGCGGGGGCATGGCGTTTAAACGTCTAAAACAACGCTAGAAAAAGTGTCGTTACGAACGTTCGATGGCCAGTGCCACGCCTTGGCCGCCACCGATACACAGGGTAGCAAGGCCCTTCTTGGCGTCGCGGGCAATCATTTCATGCAGCAGGCTGACGAAAATACGGCAGCCTGAAGCGCCAATCGGGTGGCCCAGTGCAATGGCACCGCCGTTGACGTTGACCTTGCTGACATCCCAGCCAAGTTCCTTGTTGACGGACAGCGCCTGAGCAGCAAAGGCTTCGTTGGCTTCTACCAGGTCAAGGTCGTCGATGCTCCAACCGGCTTTTTCCAGGCAGCGGCGGGTCGCCGGCGCTGGGCCGATACCCATGATGGCTGGGTCAACGCCTGCATTAGAGTAGGCCGCGATGCGCGCCAGCGGCTCAAGGCCCAGCTCTTTGGCTTTTTCAGCCGAGCAAAGCATGACAACCGCAGCGCCGTCGTTCAATGACGACGCGTTACCGGCAGTAACAGTGCCATCTTTCTTGAAGGCCGGGCGCATGCCGCCGAGTTTTTCCGCGCTGACTTCACGCGGGTTCTCGTCGGTATCAAAAACGATGGGGTCGCCTTTGCGCTGGGGGATTTCCACCGGCACGATCTGGCCCTTGAATTTGCCATCACGAATGGCTTGAGCGGCTTTCTGTTGGGAAGCGGCAGCAAACTCATCCATGGCTTCACGGGTGATACTGTATTTTTCTGCCAGATTTTCGGCGGTAATGCCCATGTGGTAGTTATTGAACGCATCCCACAGGCCATCATGAACCATGGAGTCAATCGCTTTCCAGTCACCCATGCGCTGGCCGTTACGGGAATTGGGCAGTACGTGGGGAGACGCTGACATGTTTTCCTGGCCACCGGCCAGAATGACGCTAGCATCACTACAGCGGATCGCCTGAGTCGCCAGGTGCAGTGCCTTGAGGCCGGAACCACAGACCTTGTTGATCGTCATGGCGGGAACCGCATCAGGCAAGCCGCCCTTGATGGCAGCCTGGCGCGCCGGGTTCTGGCCAACACCGGCTGTCAGTACCTGGCCAAGCAAGACTTCATCGACCTGTTCTGGCGCAACACCTGTGGTGCTGAGGATATCCTTGATGACCAGTGCACCAAGGTCGCTGGCAGGAATACCGGCAAGCGACCCACCGAAGGCGCCAACGGCGGTACGACGAGCTGCAACAATGACCACATCTTGCATAGTAAAACTCCTAGGTAGCATGTCACGATGCCATATCGGCATTTTTGTTAATAGGCGTTCCTAGCATAGGTGAAGCTTGTGCAATGCGGCAATACACTTTTGGCAGCAAATAAAAACGGGCCGTAAAAACGGCCCGCTAATCAGAAAGATACTGGGTAGTGCAGGTTTAAAAAAGTAACATCGCCTGAAAAGATTCAGGCTCTATCAGGCCAGCTGAACCGGAATGGCATTACTGGTATGGCTAACGTGGTTGCCTTCCTGCAGATACACCAGGGCAGGCTGATGATTATCCAGCTCGGCTTCGCTGTAATGCGCGTAGCTGCAGATAATGATGCGATGGCCAGGGCCTGCCAGATGCGCTGCAGCGCCATTGATAGAGATAAGGCGGGAGCCTTCTTCACCGCGAATGGCGTAAGTGGTGAAACGCTCACCGTTTTCAACGTTGTAGATCTGGATCTGTTCGTTTTCCCGGATGCCTGCCATATCGAGCAGGTCACCGTCGATGGCACAGGAGCCTTCGTAGTTCAAAACAGCATGGGTGACGCGTGCCATGTGGAGCTTGGCTTTAAGCATGATGGTATGCATGAGGATTTCCTCTGTTACCGCGCTGTTGCCGTATCAGCGGCAGCGGAAGTGTCTGTTGGAGCAGGAAGCAAGACGTCAAGATTATCGATAAGCCGTGTATCGCCAAGTCTGGCTGCTGCAAGCAGAATAGCCTGGCGGGTGTTTGGTTCAACAGGGCCCAGGGTGCGATCACGCAATTCGAGGTAATCAAGCTCAAGGCCGGCATCATACAGCGCCTGACGCCCCTGTTGTAGTACCTGTTGACGATAATCGTGGTCATGGGCACTGAATTCAACCCCGCCCGCCTCAAGTGCCTGACGCATATCACACAGGGTTTTATACAGAGCGGGTGCTTTTGCCCGGTTTTCTGCGCTCAGGTAACCGTTACGTGATGATAATGCCAGGCCGTCGTCGGCACGCACAATGGGCACGCCGATGATCTCGATGGGCATATGCAGGTCAGCCACCATCTTGCGGATGACCGCTAACTGCTGGTAGTCCTTTTCGCCGAACAGGGCGATATCCGGCTGAACAAGGTTGAACAGCATAGTAACCACAGTGGATACGCCGTCGAAGTGGCCGGGGCGCGAGCTGCCGCAAAGCCCCTCACTGACGCTGGGGACATGCACACAGGTCTGCTGCTCGGTGCCGTTAGGGTAGAGCGTTTCACTCAAGGGGGCGAAAAGAACATCGCAGCCAGCCGCTTCCAGCGCTTGTTGGTCGGCTTCAAAGGTGCGCGGGTAGGCATCAAGGTCTTCATTTGGCCCAAATTGCATGGGGTTAACGAACAGGCTGGAAACGACCACATCACCATGCTGACGTGCGTTCTCGATCAGAGCCAGATGCCCTGCATGCAGGTTGCCCATGGTGGGTGCCAGGGCAATGCGCTGACCCCGTTGACGGTATTCCGCCAACGCATGACGCAGCGCAGGTATATCGCGCAAGGTACGCATATCAACTCCGTCGCATTGCAGCTCAATCATGCTCCATAATAAACGCTAGGTTGGAACATGACGAACCGACTATAGATGGATAACCGATTACAGAAGCGTTTTTAAGAACCGTTATTAAAAACCGCTATTAAAAACAGTGTTCAGCGGCGGGGAAGGTGCGCTGCTTGACGGCTTGATGATAATGCTCGAAAGCCTCGTGGATGTTGCCTGCCTCGGCCATGAAGTTCTTGACGAAACGCGGCGTGCGTCCGTGGGTTACCCCCAGAATATCATGCATGACAAGAATCTGGCCGTCGGTTCCGGCGCCCGCACCGATGCCAATGACGGGAACATCAAGGGCCTCGGTAATGGCTTGGCCCAGAGCGGCGGGAACACACTCGAGAAGAATCACGGAAGCCCCTGCATCAACCAGGGTCTGGGCGTCTTCAAGGATCTGCTGGGCTTGCGCGGTTTCCCGCCCTTGTACTTTATAGCCGCCTAGCTGGTAGACGGTTTGCGGTGTCAGCCCAAGATGGGCGCAGACAGGCACGCCTCGCCGGGTGAGTTCGCGTATGCCATCGGCCATCCAGGCCTCACCCTCAACTTTGACCAGTTCGGCTCCTGCGCGCATCAGGGCGGCAGAGTCTTCCAGTAGCCGTTCTGTTGTTGAGTTGCTCATGAAGGGCAGGTCCACCATAAGCAGGCTAGCACCCTTACCGCGTGCCGCGCAGCGCGTGTGGTAGCAGATATCTTCCAGCGTCACGGGAAGGGTGCTCTGATGACCTTGTAGTACCATGCCCAGTGAATCGCCGACCAGCAGGACTTCAATACCGGCCTGGCTTGCAGCATGAGCGAAGGAAGCATCATAAGCGGTCAGGCAGCTGAACGTTTCGCCAGCGTTCTTGAACGCTTGCAGTGTGCTCAGGGTGACGGTTTTCATGGCGTGCTCTCGTATTTTTGCATTCAGCCAGCGCAATGCGCTGGATAGGTTAACGCCTTGACAGGCATTTTGGTGACATAGCCGGCAATTGTTACCTGAATATGTCACGGCTGTCGAGGGCGCTTCAATATACCTGCTGGAATCGTGCCACTGCCAACAGGCCTGGATCAGTCCAGCAGCGTAACACTGTCGCTTTGCGGAAGAGCGTTCAACCAGTGCGACAGCGGCTTTTCGAAAAGCGTCAGCTGAGAGGCAATGTCCTGCAAAGGGCAAAGCACGAAGCGGCGAGCGCGGATTTCAGGATGCGGCAGCCGCAAACGCGGATGATCAAGGTCAAGCTGATCAAACAGCAGCAGATCAAGGTCGAGAGTGCGAGGCCCCCAGCGTCTTTCACGCTGACGGCGGTGGCGCTGTTCCAGTGCCTGCAGTTGATCCAGCAGGGCCAGGGGTGAGAGTTGCGTATCCACCGCCGCCGCCGCATTGATAAAGTCGTCCTGATCCTGCGGGCCTATGGGGGAGCTGCAATAAAGTGGTGAAACCGACACCAGGCGCGTCAATGGCAGGTGGTTGAGCTCATCAAGCGCTCGACGAACCTGCTCGACAGGCTGGTCAAGGTTGCTGCCTAGCCCGATGTAGGCGCGCGAAAAAATGGGCATCTCATGCTCTCTGCCGTTGTCAGGCATCGGTTTTAGGCTTGCGCCGCCGTTTACGTTTTTTCTTGTTCCCACTGCCTTGGTCGGCGGGGTCGCTGCCGACTTTTTGCAGTAGCCTGCGCTGTTGATGTTCATCACCTTCCTGAAAGGCTGTCCACCAGTCACCCAGTCCGCTGGGTATTTCCCCCGCCTGTTCACGCAATAGCAGCAGGTCGTAGGCGGCCCGAAAGCGTGGATGCTCACGGGTCTGGAAAGCGCGCTTGCCACCGCGTTGCGAAAGGCGCGCCTGGAGTTCCCAGATATCGCGCATGGGCATGCCAAAACGCTTGGGAATGGACGTGTGCTGCAGCTGACGGGAAATCACCTGCTGGGCGGCTGTCTGCAAGGCAGGAATAGGCGGCATGCCCTCGCTTTCAAGCTGCTGTTGGCGATGTACCACCGGTGCCCAGAGGAAAGCTGCCAGCAGGAAGGCGGGCGTGACCGGGCGACCTTCAGCGATGCGTTTGTCAGTGTTGGTCAGTGCTTGCTCAATCAGGCGCTCTGCCCAGGCGGCATCGGCCATGGCTTCTTCGGATTCAGGAAACAGCATGCCGAAAAGGTCATAATGGCTTAGCAGGCGGAAGGTCATCAGGCCGTGCCCGGCCATAAACAGTTTGAGGACTTCATCAAACAGCCGCGCAGGAGGAATCTGTAATAATAGCGGGGCCAGTTCGTAAATCGGCGCTTCGGTGTCATCTGCCAGAGTGAAATCAAGTTTGGCGGCAAAGCGGACCGCTCTCAGCATCCTTACCGGGTCTTCTCGATAACGTGTTGCCGGGTCACCAATCAGGCGCAGGGTGCGGGCTTCAATATCCTGCATGCCATTGGCGAAATCATGAATGCTGAAGTCAGCAATACTGTAATACAGCGCATTAACGGTGAAATCACGGCGCAGCGCGTCTTCTTCGATGTTGCCCCATACGTTGTCTCTTAACAGCAAACCATCGTCAGATTGTTGAGCCAGATGCTGACCGTGTTCGTCCTGCGGCTTGCCGCGAAAGGTAGTGACTTCGATGACTTCACGTCCAAAGCGGACGTGGACAATCCGGAACCGGCGGCCGATCAGGCGCGAATTGCGAAACAGCCCGCGCACCTGTTCTGGCGTTGCATTGGTGGCAACATCAAAGTCCTTGGGCATTTTGCCGAGCATGGCATCACGAATGCAGCCGCCCACCAGATAAGCCTCAAAACCAGCACCATCCAGGCGATAGAGTACTTTCAGTGCTGCCTCGCTGATATGTTGGCGAGACACAGGGTGCTCATCGCGAGGAATGATATGCGCCTGTGAGGTGGTGCGTGGCGGCGCTTGGGTGTCGTACAGCGATT
Organism: Halomonas sp. CH40; assembly: GCA_041875495.1. Taxonomy (NCBI): domain Bacteria; kingdom Pseudomonadati; phylum Pseudomonadota; class Gammaproteobacteria; order Oceanospirillales; family Halomonadaceae; genus Halomonas; species Halomonas sp. CH40. The sequence goes on along the minus strand of CP112982.1, from coordinate 3,006,550 downwards.
TCAAATGGACTCCCGGGTGGTTCAGGGAAGAGGTCAATCCTTCAGAGTGAATGACAGCCAGTGTGGTCATCAAGGTCAATCAGCCAGCGGCTGGTCAGGTTAGATTGGCCATCCATCATGAGTGATGGTCAAAAAAGCGACACCGATGCACGGCTGTCAAACATCTGTAAGGCTATGTAAGAAAGTCATTGAGTGTAGCCGACGCCTTCTGGCTTGCAAAGTGCCATGCAGCGATGAATGCCAATAAGCGTGGCTGGCCAAGCGTTATATTCAGCATAAGCCCGGTTGAGGAGCGCTAAAAAGGCGTAGAGCTGCGGGACGACAAACATTCTGGGGTAGCGGTGAGGCGAAGGACTAAATGCAGAAAATTGGATACCAATGTACAAGGCTTTTTCAGGTTCCATTAAATGCAGAAAGGGAAGGCCATCTGGCCTTCCCCTTTTCAATAAGCACTTGTTACGTGCCCTTCATCCGCGTCCTTGCGGCTATTCTTTTTCGTGATGGCACATCGCCCTGAATACGCAACGCAGTTGATGGTGGCCATGCTACAGCCAATTCCAATCTTGCTAGTTCCAACCGCCTCGTATTCAAAACAATAATCCAACCGCGATCTTCTTCACCCAGCGTATTATTTTTGTTGGTGCCGGGTCGTACGTATGGTCTGATTTGTTATTGTTATTTCAGACAACGTACATCGCGTCTAAATTTGAGTCTATCGCAGCGATCTTCTGTACATCCATTCTTGTTCTTGTTGGTTATGGCCTATACAAACGCTGCAAATTGCAATGTCTACCTGTTGTTCTTGTTGGTGTAGCGCTTGCAGGCTTGGCCGATATTGTTTTTGTTATGGCTCAAGCATGTGTGCTGTCAGACGTTGTTTTTGTTGGTGACGACAATCACACGACTCATTTGGGTAATTTGTTTTTCTTACCCATATTAGTTGCACTCGCTGTGCCAAAGAATTTAAATTTTAATATAAACAAGTATTTATTGGTTTTTGGGCTGGCAGTGCTAGCATTTGGAGCAAGCAGTGTTACTGGCTGGAAGCCATTTTTGTGCGCGCGTTGTGTGGTGAGGTAACACCTTGGTGCAGCGTATCGGGGCGATAGTATTTCTTGATAGAGATGAAGTAGACCTTGGTCATAGAGTCTTTGGGCAACGCTGAAAAAGCCAGATAAAAAGCGCCAATATTTCCTGGCCACCCAGCCTCAGTCAGGACGTCGCGGAGCCTTCTTGCGTGGAATCCCTAAGCGTTGGCGGCGTTCCCAAAGGCTTTTGCGGCTGATGCCAAGTTTTTGAGCCAGTTCGGTTTCACTCATCTGATCCTGATGCTCAAGCACAAAATGCTGGAAATAGTCTTCAAGCGATAGGTCATTTTCAGTGTTTGGGTCGCTGCTTTCTTCTTCTGGAGAGCTCGCTGGCGGATGGGATGACGATGTGGCGGCTGTGCGAGGGATGAAAGGGGCAAGGCCAAGGTCATCAGGGTGAATCAGATGGCCTTCAGCCAGAATAACGCCGCGTTCAAGGGCATTTTCAAGCTCGCGGACATTGCCTGGCCACGGGTAGTCGCGTAAATCCTGGCGGGCCGCACGGGAAAGCCGCAAACCCTGGCGGTCATGCCGCTGGCAAGCTTTGTCGAGCAGGATGTCGGCGATTTTCAGAATATCGTCGTCGCGCTCACGCAGAGGCGGCAGGGCAATCTGCATGACATTGAGCCGGTAGTAAAGGTCAAGCCGGAATTCGCCACTTTTCGAGAGTGCACGCAGGTCGCGGTGCGTTGCCGCAATCAGGCGCACATCGACATGGCGGGTTTCCACTGAACCGATTTTGCGAATTTCACCTTCCTGTAGAACGCGCAGCAAACGCGCCTGAGCATCTAGCGGCAACTCACCGATTTCATCCAGAAACAGGGTGCCGCCATCGGCCGCTTCCACCAGGCCGGTGCGCGCTGCGCTGGCGCCGGTAAAGGCACCTTTTTCATGACCAAATAACTCGGATTCAATCAGGGTTTCAGGAATCGCCGCGCAGTTGACGCAGATAAGGGCTGCGTTTGCCCGTTTGCTTTGCTGGTGAATGGCGCGGGCCACCAGCTCCTTGCCGGTACCGGATTCGCCCTGAATCAGCACGCTAACATCGGCAGGGGCGGTTTTGCGGATGCGGGTGTAGACCTGCTGCATGGCATCGCAATTACCCACCATGGTCTGGCGGCCGCCGCCCTCATCAGTAATATCCGGTGCCGGACTTTGGCGAATTGATTGCTGATGCAGAATGCGGGAAACGGTTTCAAGCAGCTCAGCGTGGTCGAACGGCTTGGCAATATAGTCGACCGCGCCCTGTTTAAGCGATTCGATTGCCGAGCGCATACTGGCATAGCTGGTCATGATCAGTACTGGTACCGGCGTGGCGCGCTCTATCAGCGCGGTTCCAGGGTCTCCCGGCAGGCGCAGATCGCTAATAATCAGGCTGTAGTCAAGCAGCTCCAGGTCATGACATTCTTCAACGCTGCCTGCCTCAGTGACGTCGTAGTCGTTACGTTCCAGCAAGCGCTTGAGCGCGCTGCGTATGATGGCTTCATCCTCAACAATCAGAATCCTGGGCATGGGGCTTCACATCATCCTGTTGGTAAAGTGGCAGCCATAGGGTAATGGCTGTGCCGCAAGTGTGTCCGGGCGGCGGCGATGCAACATCAATCCTGCCTTGATGCTCACTGATGATCTGGTAAGCCAGTGACAGCCCCAGCCCGGTTCCCTTGCCGGCCGGCTTGGTCGTCGTGAAGGGTTCAAAAAGACGATCGCTGATGGCAGGGTCAATACCGCTGCCATTATCGCGCACCTGCCACCAGGCGCGTTGTTCGGTGATGCCGGCGCTAATCTGTATCTGGCCATCTGCCTGGCAGGCATCCCGAGCATTGCTCAGCAGATTGACCATGACCTGGGTAAGCCGCTGAGCATCGCCGCACACTACAATATCCTCTGGGCAGGTATTGATAAAGCGGGCATCGTCGCTGCTGCGTGCCAGGTGGATCAGATGCAGGGCATCCTCACTGATCATTGACAGGTTGACCGGTTCGCAAGGCAGCGGCAAGGCCTGGTGGCCACCGTGAGCAAAGCTGACCAGGGTATTGACGATTCGAGTGACTCTTTGGGTCAGCTGCTGGATATGGTCGGCGGTTTCCAGCAGGGCCGGATCCTCCGTGTCATAGCGTAAATTCTGTGCCAGCGATGAAATGCCGGTAATCGGGTTGCCGATTTCATGGGCCACGCCTGCGGCTAGCTGGCCGATCGATGCCAGGCGTGCGGCATGAACCAGCTCATCTTCCAGGCGTTTCATTTCGCTGTGATCTTCAATCAGCACCACGCTGCCACCACGGCTGTCATAGCCGCTTAATTGCGCCGTGTGCAAGGTCAGGAAGTAGTCTTGACCATGCAGGTGAGCAGGCTCTTTGTAAAGCGGCGTCGCCTCGCTGTGCAACGCCTTGCCGAGCAGGGTTGACCAAGGCAGCGGAAGGCTGTCCAGGCGTGAGCCAATGATGCTGTCGCCGTTAATACCGGAAAGCTCGGTCAGGGCGTTATTCCACATCAAGAGTTCACCGTCATCGCCAAAGACGCATAACCCCACGGGCAGATAAGCCAGGGTCTGGCGATGATGGCGACGTAGCCCATCGAGTTCGCGGGCCAGACCGGTCAGCCGAGAGCGGTAAGCTTCCAGGCGGCTTTCGACGAAGTGAATATCGTCGGTCGCTGGAAGGTCATCATGGCGGTAGGGCAGGTAGCGGTCGACGATATCACGCGCCACAGAAGGCCCCATCAAGCCTGAAAGATTGGCCTGAATGCGGTCGCGCAGGCGCCGCAATGCATAAGGTCGGCGCTCCTGAGCATCAAGGTTGAGCGCTTGAAGGGCGCGGTTGACCTCGCGGCTGGCCGCTTCGTCGCCCAGGGCCTGAGCCAGGTGCAGGGTGAAATCGGCCACCGTGACGGCTTCCAGCGGCATGCGCTTGGAGCGAATCACGGCGTCAACGGAGCAGGCTTCAGCGGCAGATTTTTCGCCGTCAGAGGTGCGGCTGAACAGCGAAACGCAAATCAGCAGCAGAATATTAATCGACAGGGAGAGCAGGGTAATCTGGTACCACAGTGGCGCATCAGCAGGCGTTAGCGGCGTAAACGGCAGGCTGGGCAGGGGAAGATCAACAAACAGAGGTAGCCATAACCCCCATAGCCAGATGCTCATCCCGGCCACCAGGCCAGTAATGACGCCATTGCGATTGGCGCCCGGCCAATACAGCAGGGCCAGCATGCCGGGCAGGCACTGGGCCATGCCGACAAAGGCGGCGAGCCCAAGGGTAGAAAGATCCGGCTGGTGGCTGACGCTTTGATAGAACAGCCAGCCGCTGATAATAACGCCGATAATTAGGGCGCGACGCAGCCAGCGTAACCAGCCATAAAGATCCGTGCGCGCTTCCGGCGGACGTGCTACCAGCACAATATGATTGAGCACCATGCCGGAAAGTGCCAGGGCAATAATAATCATGGTGCCGCTGGCGGCGGCAAGCCCGCCGATAAAGGCCAGCACCAGCACCCCGCTATGTTCGCTGACCATGTAAATGGCATAGGCGGGAAGCTCAATGGGCATCTCGGCGCGTGATTGGGCGGCCCACCAGATCACGGGCACGGGGAGCGCCATCAACAGCAGAAACAAGGGGAGTGTCCAGCTGGCCTGTAGCAGCGTTTGGCGTGATAGCCCTTCTGCAAAGGTAATATGAAAAAGGTGCGGCATCAGGAAGGCAGCGGCAAAAAACAGCAGCAGGAAGGTACGCCATTGAGCCGCTTCAAGTTTGGGTGTCTGTTGCTGCAGCGCCTGACCTTCGTTGGCCAACCATTGCTGTACATGCTGCGGCCCGTCGAAAACGCCCCACAAAGCGACGCCCCCCAACACCAGAATGGCCGTCAGTTTGACAATCGATTCCAAGGCAATGGTCGCCAGCAGCGTGTCGTGGCGGGCATGCTGATCGCTATGGCGAGCGCCGAAAAAAACCGCAAAAGCAGCAATCATAAGACAGAAAACCAAGGCAATGCCAGAGCCTTTGTGGCTGCCGGTGAGCATATCAATGCCATCACCCAGGGTTTTGACCTGTATCCCCAGCAAAGGCAGCACGGCGAGCAGGCTGATCAGGGTCACCAGAGTACCCACCCAGCGCGAACGAAAGCGAAAAGCAAACAGATCGGCCAGTGAGGCAAGCTGATAGGTGCGGGTGATGCGCTGAATGGGCACTAGCAGTACAGGGGCCAGCAGAAAGGCACCTGCAGCACCCAGATAGTAGGCAAGATAGCCAAACCCGGCATGGGCGGCCAGTTCCAGGCTGCCATAAAACGCCCAGGCGCTGGCGTAAACGCCGAGTGCCAGGGTGTAAACAATGGGATGGCGCAGCAGCCGCACGGGGATCCAGCCGCGCTCGGCTGCCGTGCCACATACAAACAGCAGCGCCAGATAGCCGATGCCTAAAAACAGCAGCAGAGAAGCATCCAGCGTCATTGATTCAACGTTCATCCAGCTTCCTTTTCTGTTCCAGCCAGATGGTCAAGGCAATCAGGCTACCCCAGATCAGAAAGGGGCGGTACCAGGCGATATCCGGGTTGCCCCAGCCATTCATCAGCAGAGGCGACAGCAGATAGCCGCCAAACACCAGAAACAGCACTATGCGATAAACGTACACGGCGACTCCTTGAACGAAGGCTAGCAGGCGTAGCGGTGTGGCTCAGCCTTCAGTTTTGCGACCTGCCAGTGCTCAATGGCCCAGGCCAGCTGTTCGCTGACAGTGGCATTGGCCAGCTCGGCGGGGGGAGACTGGTCGAGTAGCTGCAGCGCCTTGAACAGCTGCTGACGAATGGCGTGGGTGTTGTCAGCCAGCGCCGGTGCCAGGTTCTGCTTGGAGAGCTTCTGGCCCTCTTGGGTCACGACCAGGGGCAGATGCAGGTAGCGTGGTTGAGGGTAGCCCAATGCCACCTGCAGCTGGCGCTGCCAGGGCGTGTTGTCCAGCAGGTCGATACCTCTGACTACATCAGTGATGCCCTGATTGGCATCGTCAACCACCACGGCGAGCTGGTAGGCCCAGAGGCCATCCTTGCGCTGTAGCACCACATCACCGTATTCCGCCGGGTCGTGGGTTTGTGTACCAAACAGGCGGTCCTGCCAGTTAACCGGGCGTTGGCCAAGGTCGCTGCGCAGACGCCAGGCAACCGGCTGTCCAGGAGCCTGTACGCCGTTACGGCACCAGCCAGGGTAAATGGCATGGTCACGCCACTGTTTGCGCGAGCAGCTGCACGGGTAGGCTAGCCCTTGGGCCTTCAGCTTTTCCAGTGCCTGTGCATAGGCCTCGCCCCGTTGATGTTGCCAGCATACGTCACCCTCCCAGTGCAGGCCAAAGGCTTCCAGCTGTTGCAATATGGTGTCTGCGGCGCCGGGCGGGCAGCGGGGTGGGTCGATGTCTTCAATGCGCACCAGCCACTCACCTTGGGCAGCGCGAGCATCCAGATAGCTACCCAGTGCCGCGATCAGTGACCCCAGGTGCAAGGGGCCGGACGGAGTGGGCGCAAAGCGGCCACGGTAGGCGCTGTGTGAAGGCATGAGCATAGCCTCGCCTTTGCTGATGACAGTTCGACAAACAAAAACGGGCACCTTGCGCAGGTGCCCGCCAGTCGTGCGGTGATGAGATTAACCGCCGAGCTGTTTTTCCTTGAGTTCAGCCAGCGTCTTGCAATCGACGCACAAGGTGGCTGTTGGGCGTGCTTCGAGGCGGCGAATGCCGATTTCCACACCGCAGGCCTCACAGAAGCCGTAATCGTCTTCATCAATCTTGTCGAGCGTCTCGTTGATCTTCTTCAACAGCTTGCGCTCGCGATCCCGGGTACGCAGTTCCAGGCTGAAACCCTCTTCCTGGGTGGCGCGATCCGCGGGGTCGGCATAGTTGTTGGCGTCTTCCTGCAGGTGACGCACTGTGCGATCTACTTCTTCCATTAAATCCTGCTTCCAGTCGAGCAAAAGCTGACGGAAGTGCTCTAGCTGCTGTTCGTTCATATACTCTTCACCCGCTTGCGTCTCATACGGGGTGAATGATTTGGACGCTTCCGCTTTCTTTTCCGCTACTGGCATGGGACTGCCCCCTACATAAATGACTACCAAAATGATGGCTTATCAACCATCCGCGAGGTAATGATCGCGTGCCAAAAGGATGCTTGTTTAGCTGAAATGTTCTTTTTTTGCAAGCATAATAGCTACTTTTATACGATGGTTTATCTCATAACTGCCTGCTTACTGGTCTCGTGACCGCTTTCATGACCGCCTCTGTTGTCGAGTCTGACGGGGATTGTCATTGAAAACAAAGTCGGCAATATGGCAGGCAGACATTAAGGAGTCAGCATGGTGTGGAATTCGCGCGTCGCCAAGGTCGCCCCTTTTCGAGTGATGCACCTTCTGGAAATGGCCCAGGCACGCGAAGCGAGCGGGCATGATGTGATTCACCTGGAAGTGGGTGAGCCTGACTTTCCCTCACCTGAACCGGTGATGGCTGCCGGGCAGGCGGCGCTAGCCGCGGGGCAGACGCGCTACACGCCGGCCGCTGGTCTGCCTGCCCTGCGTGAGGCTATCGCACAGCACTATGAGCGGCACTTTCAAGCGAAGGTTGATCCGTCACGGATTCTGATCACGCCCGGTGCTTCAGGGGCCTTGCTGCTGGCTAGCCAGCTATTGGTAGAGGCCGGTGACCGGGTGTTGATGGCCGACCCTAACTACCCCTGTAACCGGCATTTCATGGCCTTGGCGGGGGCTGAGGTGGATGCCGTGCCTGTTGGGCGTGATACGGGCTGGCAGTTGGATGCCAGCCTGATAGCGGCTCACTGGCGGCCAGCTACCCGGCTGGCCATGCTGGCATCGCCTTCCAACCCGACAGGCCACACGCTGAGTGCCAAGGCGCTGCAGGCCGTACAGCACGCGGTGCGCCAACGGGAAGGCCACCTGGTGGTTGATGAGATTTACCAGGGGCTGAATTACGATGATGCACCGCTCTCGGCGCTGTCGCTCAGCGATGATGCGTTTGTGGTCAACAGTTTTTCTAAATACTTTGGCATGACCGGCTGGCGCCTGGGCTGGCTGGTCGCGCCGGAAGGGGCGGTTGAGCCTTTGACGCGGCTTGCCCAGAACGTGTTCCTGGCGGCATCGACGCCCGCGCAACACGCTGCTCTGGCGGCCTTTACGCCTGAGTGTCGCGAGATTCTTGAAGACCGTCGACAGATCCTGAAAAACCGCCGGGATGTGTTGCTGGCAGGCTTGAGCAAGCTGGGGCTGGCACCGGACATGCCGCCTCAAGGGGCGTTTTATCTATGGCTGGATATTTCCCGCTATAGCCGTGATAGCCAGACGTTCTGCGAGCAGTTACTGGTAGAGGAAAACGTGGCCATCACGCCGGGTATTGATTTTGCCGTGCAAGGCGGAGAGCAGTTTGTGCGTATTGCCTTCACCACGGACGTGGCGCGTCTGGAAGATGCCATTGAGCGAATTTCACGCTTTGTGAGCCGTCTGTGAGCCTGCATTATCCACCCTTGGTGGCAGGCACCCTGCAGCGGCGCTACAAGCGTTTTCTGGCCGATGTCAGGCTGGATGACGGCCGTGAGGTGGTGGCGCACTGCCCGAATACCGGTTCAATGAAGGCGGTCAATGTGCCGGGCGCCAGAGTGTGGTTATCGCCAAGTGACAACCCGGCGCGCAAACTTGGCTGGACTTGGGAGTTGATTGAGTTACCCCAGCCAGATGGCAGTGCTGCCTTGGCCTCAGTGCACACCGGGCGCACCAACAGGATTGTGGAAGCAGCCCTTGCACAGCAGAAGATCGCGCCACTGGCGAGTTTCGTGACCCTGCGCCGTGAGGTCAAGGTGGACGATGCGCGCCTTGATTTCATGCTCGCAGATGCCAATGGTGGACTCACCTGGGTAGAGGTCAAGCAGGTCACCCTCAAGGAAAACGACGGCCACGGCTACTTTCCTGATGCTGTCAGCACACGCGGGCTAAAACACCTGCATACGCTGGCCAGGCTAGCGGAAAGCGGTGAACGGGCAGTGCTGCTGTTTTGCGTTGCCCATGAAGCCATTGAGGATGTCGCCGCTGCCGCGCATATTGATGCAGCCTATGCGGCGGCGCTTGAAACTGCCGTGAACAAAGGCGTAGAGGTGCTTGCCTATGGCGTTGAATTTGAACGCGACGGGGAAACGCCCGTCTCCGTGAGGCTGGCGCGGGCGTTGGTGTTTCAGCGTTCGATATAGTGTTTCAGCGTTCGATATAGAACCGCTCTACAAAGCTAACCGTTTCCGGCTCGGCATTGCGGTCATAGCGTACATCAAGAACAAAGCGCATGGGCTCGTCATGGCGTAGCGTGAAGGTTGATATCTGATTGATCGTATCGTTTTCACGCATGGTCTTGAAACGCAATGATTCCTCACTGCTGCTGCCGGAAAGCTCGCCCACGCTACCCTCAATGCTGGCACTGACGGGTGCCATGCTGCCGTCTTCCTGTTCCTGCAGGACGCTGACATTGACCAGCCCAAGCCCCACGCTGCGCTGAATACCATACGTCTGGGCGACTTCCGGGCTGAGAAAATCAGTGCTGATGGCGCTATAGTGAATCTGATAATCACCCACCTGGGTGTATTGTTGTGCGCAAGCGGCGGTGGCGCCCAGGCTCAGGCCGCTAACCACAAGGCTGCCCAGTACAGCCTGCTTGAGAAGTTGTACTCGTGATAACGCTTGCTTGAAAGTTGTCTCTAGCATGGTCGTGATTCTCCCGTGATCAAGAGCGGCGACGAACGCGAAAAATGGCAATTTCACCAAACAGGTTAGGCCATAAACGCGATGTCCAATGGCCGCGGTGGTCACCCACGCCAACGGCGCGGTCAACGATCATCAGACCCTTATCGCGGCACAGGTGTTCAAAATCGTTGAACGTCGACAGATGGATATTGGGTGTGTCATACCAGGCATGCGGCAACGACTTGGATACCGGCATATAGCCACGCAGGCCAAGGTGTACCCGATGACGCCAGTAAGCGAAATTGGGGAAGGTAATAATGCCTTCCTCAGCGACGCGGAGCATTTCATCGAGCATTTTATCGGGGCGGCGCAGCGCCTGTAGCGCCTGGGTCATGATCACCAGGTCATAGCTGTTAGCACTGAAGCTGCTTAACCCATCGTCAAGGTTATGCTCGATGACGCTCACGCCACGGCTGATGCAGCGGGTAATGCCGTCCGGATCGATTTCCAGCCCGTAACCACTGACATCTTTATCCCGAGCCAGCGCCTCAAGCAGGGCGCCATCGCCACAGGCCAGATCCAGGACGTGAGCATTCTCGGGAACCCAGTCGTAAATGATTTCCAGATCGGCGCGCATCACTGAGTCACCTCATCGTTTGCTGGCATTAACCCTGTCTCTTTGGCCGCACGCTGCATGAAAGCGCTAAAAACCGCATGGTAGCGATCATCCGGCAACAGGAAAGCATCATGGCCATAGGGTGAGTCGATATTCGCATAGCTGACGGGTTTGCCCGCCTGAATCAGGGCATCTACCAACTCCCGCGAGCGGGAGGGCGGAAAGCGCCAGTCGCTGGTAAAGCTCACCACCAGAAACGGGCATTGCGCGGGGGCCAGAGCCTCGGCCAGGTTGCCGGCGTAACGCGCTGCCGGGTCAAAGTAGTCGAGCGCCTTGGTCATTAGCAGGTAGGTGTTGGCATCAAAGGTGGTCGAGAACGTATCGCCTTGATAACGCAGATAGGATTCCACCTGAAATTCGACATCGAAGCCAAAATTAAGATCATTGGTGCGCAGGTCACGCCCAAACTTGCTGCCCATGGCATCTTCAGAAAGATAGGTGATATGACCGACCATGCGCGCCAGTTTGAGCCCGCGCTTGGGGAGGGTCTGATGCTCACTGTACCAGCCAGCGTGAAAGTCTGGGTCTGAACGAATGGCTTGGCGGGCGACCTCGTTAAAGGCAATGTTCTGGGCAGATAGCCGAGGCGTTGCGGCAATCACCACCGCATTGGCGATGCGTTCCGGAAACGCCATACTCCACTGCAGCACCTGCATACCGCCCAGGCTGCCGCCCACCGCTGCCGCCCAGCGTTCAATTCCCAGACGGTCAGCCAGGCGCGCCTGGCTGTTGACCCAGTCACTGACGGTCACCAAGGGAAAATCCGGCCCCCACAGGCGGCCGGTGTCACTATTGTGGCTCAATGGCCCTGTGCTGCCGTGGCAGCCCCCCAGGTTGTTCAGTGATACGACAAAAAAGTGGTTGGTATCAATCGACTTGCCAGGGCCGATGTGGGAATCCCACCAACCGGGCTTGCGTTCTTCATCGTTGTGATACCCAGCCGCGTGATGATGGCCAGAAAGCGCATGACAAATCAGAACAGCATTGCTGCGTTCAGCATTCAGGCTGCCGTAGGTTTCATAAACCAGGTCAAAATCGGGCAGCACTTTTCCACACGCCAGGGCAAGCGGCGTATCAAAATGCGCTACCTGCGGCGTAATAATCCCCACGGAGTCCGCAGGAAGCGGGTCATTAAGACGGTGCGACTCAGGCATGAAAGACGTTACCCCGGGCGTTCAAAAAAATCGTTGAATGAATCACAGCCCGACCAGAGCGCCGGACATCCCTGCTGCTCTTACCAGCGCCCCTACCACCAGGCCGTCGAGCAGGTTGATGGCAATAAACACCACGATAGGAGACAGGTCGATCATGCCTAATGGCGGAATGACCTTGCGCACGGGCGCCATGATGGGCTCGACCAGTTGCATCACCAGCATTGCTCCCGGATGGCTGGCATTGGGAGCCACCCAGCTGAGAATGATCATGATGATCAGAGCAAAGAAATAAATCTTCAGAATGGCGTTAGCAATAGCAGCGACACCGCCGATCAGCAGGCCGACAATGGGTGGAATGCCAACGCCGACCAGCATAAAGATGACGACCATGCTGACGACTTTAAGGGTAAAGCCAGCGGCCAGGGTGGCGAGGTCAAAGCGCCCGGCCACCGGGCCAAGAAAGCCCTGGAACAGCCCCACCACAGGCTGGGTGATCTTGACCACGGATTGACTCATCGGATTGTAATAATCCGCCTGTGAGGCTTGCAGCAAAAAACGCAGCATCAGGATAAACAGGTAGATGTTGATCAGTGAGTTGACCAACATCAAGCCAGCGCTGCCCAAGGAATTGCCCATAGAAGATCTCCGTTATTTAAATCGTCGTGAAGTGGTTATTAACCGGCGCTAAGCTCTTTGGACATGGCCTGGGCGCGGTCGGCGCAGGCTTGCATGGCATCAGCAATCGTTTTACGCAGCTCGGCGTCTTCCATGTGCTGGATGGCGCGTTCGGTTGTACCGCCGGGCGACATGACATTCTGTTTCAAGGTGGCGGGCGTGTCTTCGCTGCGTTGGGCCATGGTGGCGGCACCCAGCGCCGTCTGAATGGCCAGACGGCGTGCTGTGTCAGCAGGCAGCCCCAGTTTGACGGCAGCTTCTTCCATGGCTTCAAACATCAGGAAAAAATAGGCTGGAGCACTGCCGGAAACCGCTGTCACGGCATCTATCAGGGCTTCGTCTTCAACCCATTCGACAATCCCGACGGCTTCCATCATTTGGGCAGCCGTGTCGCGCTGTTCAGACGTTACCGCCTGATTGGCAAACAGACCGCTGGCGCCGTAGCCCACCAGTGAAGGAGTGTTGGGCATGCAGCGCACAACCGCATGGCCACCGCCCAGCCATTGATTGATGGTTTCGGCATCAAGGCCCGCGGCGATGGAAATAATCAGCGGCCGTTGCTGCAGGGCAGTTTCCTGCATGGCCTCGCACACGTCGCGCATGATTTGCGGCTTGACGGCGAGCACAACCACATCGGCATTGTGAATGGCCGCATTGTTATCCGTCTGGGTATTTACTCCAAAACGCTGACTGACAGGGCGCAGCATGTCCTCAGTGGGAGACGTAGCGGTAATGCTGTCAGGGGCAATGCCGCTGTCGATCAGGCCGCCGATAATAGCGCTGGCCATGTTACCTGCGCCGATAAAAGTGATGTTGGTCGCCATGAAAAATCCTGTTGTAAAATGTGTGTTTCAGCGGTAGCAGCGGTGGTTAGGCCTTAGCGTGCGTCGCGAGCACCAAAAATAGCGGTGCCCAGCCGCACCTGAGTCGCGCCTTCAAGAATGGCCGCTTCGAGGTCATCACTCATGCCCATCGAAAGTGTATCCAGTGGCGCATCCGGCAGGTCGCTTTTGAGGCGTTCAAATGCTTCCCGTAATGCCGCCAGCGGCTGGCGCTGTGCCTCCAGCGTATCGGCTGGCGCTGGAATGGCCATCAAACCACGCAGCTGAAGACGGGGCAGACGGGCGACCTCAGCGGCCAATTCGCCCAATGCTTCCGGTAATACGCCAGATTTCGTTTCTTCCTGGCTGATATTGACCTGAAGGCAGACGTTGAGCGGCGCGCTGTCATTGGGGCGCTGCTCACTGAGGCGCTTGGCAATTTTCAACCGGTCAACGCTATGCACCCAATCAAAGCTTTCTGCTACGGCACGGGTTTTATTCGACTGTAACGGCCCGATAAAATGCCATTCAATGTCAGTCAGGTCGGCGAGCTCAGCTTGCTTATCGAGTGCTTCTTGCAGATAGTTTTCTCCGAACGCCTGTTGACCTGCCGCATACGCCTGGCGAATCATGCTGGCAGGTTTTGTTTTGCTCACCGCCAGCAGTGTTGCATCGGTGGTCGGGCGTCCAGCGTCGATGAGCGCCTTTTCCAGGCGATGACGTGCCCGGATGAGCGACTCAGAAAGCGCATTGTCTGTCATACTCGATTACCTTACCGCAGCTGGGAAGAAAGATGGATATTACCGAACTGCTGGCATTCTCGGCAAAGCAGAATGCCTCTGACCTGCATCTGTCGTCAGGCCTTCCGCCCATGATACGCGTTGACGGCGATATTCGCCGACTCAATGTGCCCGCCATGGACAATAAGGAAGTCCGCGCGCTGATCTACGATATTATGGGCGATCGCCAGCGGCGTGACTACGAAGAGCACCTGGAAGTCGACTTTTCCTTCGAAGTGCCGGGGGTGGCGCGCTTCAGGGTGAATGCCTTTAATCATGCCCGAGGGGCAGGAGCAGTGTTCCGCACTATTCCAAGCGAAGTATTGTCAATGGAAGCCCTGGGGCTGGGTGAGGTGTTTGAGCGCCTGGCGATGCTGCCACGCGGGCTGGTGCTGGTGACCGGCCCCACAGGTTCCGGCAAAAGTACCACCCTGGCGGCGATGATTGACTATGTTAATAACCACCGTTACGAGCATATTCTGACCATCGAAGACCCGGTGGAATTTGTGCATACCAGCAAGCGTTGCCTGATCAACCAGCGTGAAGTGCACCGCGACACCCATAGCTTTGCTGATGCCTTGCGCAGTGCCTTGCGGGAAGATCCAGACGTCATCCTGGTGGGTGAACTGCGCGACCTGGAAACTATTCGCCTGGCGCTGACGGCCGCTGAAACCGGTCATCTGGTGTTTGGTACCCTGCATACCACTTCGGCGGCGAAGACGATTGATCGTATTGTTGATGTCTTCCCCGGCGAGGAAAAATCCATGGTGCGCTCAATGCTCTCGGAATCCCTGCAGGCGGTGGTCTCTCAGACGTTGCTAAAGCGTGAAGGGGGCGGACGGGTGGCCGCTCATGAAATCCTGATCGCTACCTCGGCTATTCGTAACCTCATTCGCGAAGACAAGATTGCGCAAATCTACTCGGCCATGCAAACCAGCGGTGGCTTGGGGATGCAAACCCTGGATGCCTCGCTTAAACAGTTGGTGAAAGAAGGCTTGGTAAGCCGCGAAGATGCCCAGTCGCGGGCCAAGGGTGAACTTTCCCTGTAAGGGTATGCGATGCCTATCAGCAAGTGTTCAACGGCAGGATTGAGGAGGATGTGATGAGCCAAAGTGTGACCCCCACAGAGTGGCTGCATCAGCTACTGGATATCATGGTCGAACAGCAGGCGTCTGATTTGCTGGTATCCGTCGGTGCGCCGCCCAGCCTGAAAACACCAGATGGCCTGATGCCGCTTGGCCAACAGGGGCTGAATGAACATCAGGTTCGTGAGTTGGTGATGCATACTCTTCCTGAAGGTCTGCGCGCGCGTTTTCAGCAGGAGCATGAAGCCAATTTTGCGCTAAGTATTGGGGGGAAAGGCCGATTCAGGGTCAGTGCCTTCCAGCAGCGCAATCAGTTGGCGATGGTGGTGCGACGTATCAGCCATGAGATTCCTAAACTTGAGCAGCTGGGAATGCCTGCGATGCTGGCCTCTCTGGCTCAGGAGAAACGCGGCCTGGTGCTGGTGGTGGGCGGTACCGGTACGGGCAAGTCGACCACTCTGGCCTCAATGATCCAGCAGCGTAATGAAACGCTTGGCGGTCATATCATCAGCGTTGAAGATCCGATCGAGTATCTTCATCCGCACAAGCGGGCGATTATCAATCAGCGCGAAGTCGGGATCGATACCGAGTCTTTCGAGGTCGCCTTGAAGAATACTTTGCGTCAGGCGCCTGATGTGATTCTGATTGGTGAAATCCGCACCCGCGAAACCATGGAGCATGCGCTGACGTTCGCCGAGACAGGCCATTTGTGTCTGGCGACCCTGCACGCCAACAATGCCAACCAGGCATTGGATCGGATCATTCATTTCTTCCCTCACGAACGTCATGAGCAGATTTGGATGGATCTGTCGCTCAACCTGAAGGCGGTGGTGGCCCAGCAGTTACTGCCTAATAAAGCCGCTGGCCGTTCGGCTGCTGTGGAAATCATGCTGCGTTCGCCACGCATTGCCGATCTGATCAGTAAAGGTGAGGTGGGCGAGATCAAGACTGCCATGTCGAAATCCCGTGATGATGGTATGCAGACGTTTGATCAGGCACTTTTTGATCTTTTTAATGCGGGTAAGGTCAGTGCCGATGTTGCGCTGGCGCATGCTGATTCTGCCAATGATCTACGCATGATGATGAAGTTCGGTGGCGCCGATGACACATCGGCCACTGGGTTGGAAAACAGGGTGCCCAGTGGCTTGGCGTTACGCGATGAAGATGATTACTGAATAAGGTGGATGCGAGGTAGTTCAGGGCGCGTAGATACCGCCGAGTACCCGAGTGCCTGCAGCGCCTGTCACGCTGGGCAGGTTACCTGGGAGTTGATGTAAACGCCGGTAGGCTAACCACGCAAAAGCCCCAGCCTCAATCCAGTCTGCTGGCCAGCCCCAGTTATCTGGCGTCATCAGAGTGGCCTGAGGAAGGCGCTCGGCAATACGCTTGCACAGATCACTATTACGCGCGCCGCCCCCTGCAATAATCAGCTTGAACGGCTGATGCTGGGCAAGTTGCTGAATGCCCTCGGCAACGCTTCTGGCCGTCAGTTCTGCCAGGGTGGCTTGTACGTCCTGAGCCACCTCTTGGCCGCTAAGGTAGCCTTCCAGCCAGGGTAAATGAAACAGCTCACGCCCGGTGCTCCGTGGTGGTGGCTGGTGAAAGAAAGGCTCACTCAACAGGCGTTCCAGTAACGATAGGTCGACGGCGCCGCCCCCTGCCCATTGGCCGTCACGGTCAAACAGCGCATCAATATGATGACGCTGATACCAGGCATCCAGAAGCACATTGGCCGGGCCGGTGTCGAACCCCAGCGGCGTGCCATTTCCAGCAGGCAGCCAGGTGATATTGGCAAAGCCGCCCAGATTCAATACCCCGTGTGGCTGGCGCTCATCTTGAAATAACGCCTGATGAAACGCTGGTGCCAGAGGGGCTGCCTGCCCGCCAGCGGCCAAATCGCGGCGACGAAAATCTGCCACGACAGTACATCCCGTCAGTTCGGCCAGCAGGCTTGGGTTATCCAGCTGCAGGGTGTAGGCCGGGCCGGCATGGTGGCCGCCTGGCGCATGTTCAATGGTCTGGCCGTGGCTGCCTATCGCACAGATAGCGTCAGCATCAAGCTGCGCATCCATTAATAAGCCTTTGACCGCTGCGGCCTGCAGCTCACTAAAAGCCTGCTCTGCAGACGCCAGCTGTGAAAACAGGGCACGGTCACTATGGCATAGCATTAACAGCTGCTCGCGCAGCGCGGCAGGAATGGCAAGAGCATGGGTAGCCACTAGACGGGGGAGGGTATTGGGCGCGATTTCAATTAATGCGGCATCAATACTGTCAAGGCTGGTGCCTGACATTAAGCCAATATAGCGCTGCGGCAAGCCTTGCTGTAAAGATTGCTGTGATGAAAGGTGCATGGAGGCATCTCTGTGATTCAGTCAAGTGGCTACGAGTTACGAGCTACGAAACGGTGTTAATGCCAGTTGCCAGTAAATTGCTGGGTGATCCCTTTGCAAAAGCTCAACCCCGTAGAATGATCATGGTAACATCGCACATTATTGATCATTCTAGCGCCCTGTATTGGGTGGTTCGAGTCTAACGGAGAGAAGAGGCAATGAGTGAGGTGGATCAGGCGCTGGCGTTACTGTCGCGCGGTACGCATGAAATTCTGGTTGAAGATGAACTGAAGCAAAAGCTCGCTTCGGGTCGCAAGTTGCGCATCAAAGCCGGATTCGACCCCACCGCGCCTGATCTGCACCTGGGGCACAGTGTTTTGCTGACCAAGATGCGCCAGTTTCAGGATCTTGGCCATACGGTTATTTTTTTGATCGGCGATTTCACCGGGCGTATTGGTGACCCCACGGGTAAGAACGTCACGCGCAAGCCGCTAACCGAAGCAGACGTAAAAGCTAATGCTGAAACCTACAAGGAACAGGTCTTCAAGATCCTTGACCCCGAAAAAACCGAAGTGCGCTTCAATGCTGAGTGGTTTGGTGAGCTAAGTGCCGCCAAGATGATTGAGCTGGCTGCGCAGAGTACGGTGGCGCGTATGCTTGAACGCGATGATTTTGAGAAGCGCTATCGGGCTAATCAGTCAATTGCCATTCATGAATTTCTCTATCCGCTCGTTCAGGGCTACGATTCCGTTGCCCTGGAAGCTGATGTGGAGCTCGGCGGAACCGATCAGAAATTCAACCTGCTGATGGGGCGGGAAATACAAAAGCACTTTGGCCAGGAGCCGCAGGTCGTTATCACCATGCCGCTGCTTGAAGGGCTGGACGGCGTGCAGAAAATGTCAAAGTCGCTGGGTAACTATGTGGGAGTTGATGAAGCGCCAGGCTCCATGTTCAACAAGCTGGTGTCGATGCCTGATAGTTTGATGTGGCGATATTTTGAGCTGCTCTCTCTAAAATCCAATGAAGAAATTGACGCACTCAAGCAGAGCGCTGAACAGGGTGCGAATCCGCGTGATATCAAAATGGAACTGGCACGTGAGTTGATTGCCCGTTATCACGGTGATGAGGCGGCGGCTAACGCGCACAAATCTGCGGGCAATCAGTTGGCGGATGGTGAGCTGCCAGAAGACTTGCCTGAAGTCGCAGTGGATTTTGAAGGGGGCGAGCAAGCACCTATTGCGGCCGTACTTAATCGCTCCGGCCTGACCAAGAACAGTGCCCAGGCCAAAGACATGCTGAAAAATGGCAGCGTCAAAGTCGACGGCGACGTCGTTGCCCAGGATACGATGTTGGCAACGGGGCAGGTCTATGTTATTCAGGCCGGTAAGAAGCGTTACGCCCGTGTGACGCTTGCTTAAAACATTTTTTCAAATAGCCCTTGCATCCCCGCCGGTAAATCCGTAAAGTACGCATCCGCTGCCGGGGACGCACAGCGTTACCAGCGGTACTTATTCGTAAGTTCGGAGGTGAAAACCTTCGGTTTGTCAGAGGGTTAGAGAAAACGTCGGCGAGAAGTTGCCGCGTTAACTTTCCTCGCTGAAATCGATCGCAACACGGTATCGAAATCAGCAGTTGACAAACACACAGGAATGCGTAGAATACGCCTTCCTCGCTGAGGCAAGTCATTCAGGTCACCGAATGACAAAGGTTAATAACCGTCTCGCGAACAGCTCTTTAAAAATTTGATCAGGTAATTCATGTGGGCGCTTGCCGATGAGGGTGATAAATCACCAACTATCAAGGCAAGCGGTCATGAGAACGACAGTTTTTAAACGTAAGTTTTTAAACAATAGTTGAATGAATTCGTTTGAACCTTGAGCCAAGTTTGATGCGCTTTTGTCACCTTTGGGTGACAAGTAAGCATCACAATGATTTTAAACTGAAGAGTTTGATCATGGCTCAGATTGAACGCTGGCGGCAGGCCTAACACATGCAAGTCGAGCGGTAACAGGGGTAGCTTGCTACCCGCTGACGAGCGGCGGACGGGTGAGTAATGCATAGGAATTTACCCGATAGTGGGGGATAACCTGGGGAAACCCAGGCTAATACCGCATACGTCCTACGGGAGAAAGGGGGCTTTGGCTCCCGCTATCGGATGAGCCTATGCCGGATTAGCTGGTTGGTGAGGTAATGGCTCACCAAGGCGACGATCCGTAGCTGGTCTGAGAGGATGATCAGCCACATCGGGACTGAGACACGGCCCGAACTCCTACGGGAGGCAGCAGTGGGGAATATTGGACAATGGGCGCAAGCCTGATCCAGCCATGCCGCGTGTGTGAAGAAGGCCCTCGGGTTGTAAAGCACTTTCAGCGAGGAAGAACGCCTGGCGGTTAATACCCGCCAGGAAAGACATCACTCGCAGAAGAAGCACCGGCTAACTCCGTGCCAGCAGCCGCGGTAATACGGAGGGTGCAAGCGTTAATCGGAATTACTGGGCGTAAAGCGCGCGTAGGTGGCTTGATAAGCCGGTTGTGAAAGCCCCGGGCTCAACCTGGGAACGGCATCCGGAACTGTCAGGCTAGAGTGCAGGAGAGGAAGGTAGAATTCCCGGTGTAGCGGTGAAATGCGTAGAGATCGGGAGGAATACCAGTGGCGAAGGCGGCCTTCTGGACTGACACTGACACTGAGGTGCGAAAGCGTGGGTAGCAAACAGGATTAGATACCCTGGTAGTCCACGCCGTAAACGATGTCGACCAGCCGTTGGGTGCCTAGCGCACTTTGTGGCGAAGTTAACGCGATAAGTCGACCGCCTGGGGAGTACGGCCGCAAGGTTAAAACTCAAATGAATTGACGGGGGCCCGCACAAGCGGTGGAGCATGTGGTTTAATTCGATGCAACGCGAAGAACCTTACCTACTCTTGACATCCTGCGAACTGGTGAGAGATCACTGGGTGCCTTCGGGAACGCAGAGACAGGTGCTGCATGGCTGTCGTCAGCTCGTGTTGTGAAATGTTGGGTTAAGTCCCGTAACGAGCGCAACCCTTGTCCTTATTTGCCAGCACGTAATGGTGGGAACTCTAAGGAGACTGCCGGTGACAAACCGGAGGAAGGTGGGGACGACGTCAAGTCATCATGGCCCTTACGAGTAGGGCTACACACGTGCTACAATGGCCGGTACAAAGGGCGGCGAACTCGCGAGAGTCAGCGAATCCCTTAAAGCCGGTCTCAGTCCGGATCGGAGTCTGCAACTCGACTCCGTGAAGTCGGAATCGCTAGTAATCGTGAATCAGAATGTCACGGTGAATACGTTCCCGGGCCTTGTACACACCGCCCGTCACACCATGGGAGTGGACTGCACCAGAAGTGGTTAGCCTAACGCAAGAGGGCGATCACCACGGTGTGGTTCATGACTGGGGTGAAGTCGTAACAAGGTAGCCGTAGGGGAACCTGCGGCTGGATCACCTCCTTAAACGATGCATCATCCCTCGCGGTAAGCGCTCACAATGAATTACCTGATCAGATAAACGCTGACATTGCGCAGTGATAAACGAACACACGCCTCTGGCAACAGATGCGCTTGGAAGAAAACGTCTTCCTTATCGGTTCTTTTATCACTGCGCATAGCAGTCGCTCTTTAACAAGATATATCAAGCTGATAAACCTTTTGAAAGGTCAGTGATTCATCACGTTTTACGTGGTGAGACCCTGCCTGAAAAAAGGTGTACGTAGTAAATTGTTGTGTGATACGTCTCAAGCGTATCCGGCAATCGTTATCATTGCGCGACCAGACTCCTTCGGGTTATAGGGTCAAGCAATGAAGCGCACACGGTGGATGCCTAGGCAGCCAGAGGCGATGAAAGACGTGGAAGCCTGCGATAAGGCTCGGCGAGGTGGCAAACAACCTGTGACCCGGGCATTTCTGAATGGGGAAACCCACTCATCACAAGATGAGTATCTTACGCTGAATACATAGGCGTAAGAGGCGAACCAGGGGAACTGAAACATCTAAGTACCCTGAGGAAAAGAAATCAACCGAGATTCCCCTAGTAGCGGCGAGCGAACGGGGACCAGCCCTTAAGCATGTGACTGATTAGGCGAATGCGCTGGGAAGCGCGGCCATAGTGGGTGATAGCCCCGTAGTCGAAAATCTGATCATGTGAAATCGAGTAGGTCGGGGCACGAGAAACCTTGACTGAAGACGGGGGGACCATCCTCCAAGGCTAAATACTCCTGGCTGACCGATAGTGAACCAGTACCGTGAGGGAAAGGCGAAAAGAACCCCGGAGAGGGGAGTGAAATAGACCCTGAAACCGTGTGCGTACAAGCAGTCGGAGCGGACTTGTTCCGTGACGGCGTACCTTTTGTATAATGGGTCAGCGACTTATATTCTGTGGCGAGGTTAACCGATTAGGGGAGCCGTAGCGAAAGCGAGTCTTAACTGGGCGATGCAGTCGCAGGATATAGACCCGAAACCGAGCGATCTATCCATGAGCAGGGTGAAGATTGAGTAACATCAATTGGAGGCCCGAACCAGGATCTGTTGAAAAAGATTTGGATGACTTGTGGATCGGAGTGAAAGGCTAATCAAGCTCGGAGATAGCTGGTTCTCCTCGAAAGCTATTTAGGTAGCGCCTCATGTAGCACCACCGGGGGTAGAGCACTGTTTCGGCTAGGGGGTCATCCCGACTTACCAACCCGAGGCAAACTCCGAATACCGGTGAGTGACGCGTGGGAGACACACAGCGGGTGCTAACGTCCGTTGTGAAAAGGGAAACAACCCAGACCGTCAGCTAAGGTCCCGAAATCCTGATTAAGTGGGAAACGATGTGGGAAGGCTCAGACAGCTAGGAGGTTGGCTTAGAAGCAGCCATCCTTTAAAGAAAGCGTAATAGCTCACTAGTCGAGTCGGCCTGCGCGGAAGATGTAACGGGGCTAAATCAGGTACCGAAGCTACGGGTTCATCCTCTGGATGAGCGGTAGAGGAGCGTCGTGTAAGCCAATGAAGGGGAATTGAGAAGTTCGCTGGAGGTATCACGAGTGCGAATGCTGACATGAGTAACGATAAAGGGCGTGAAAAACGCCCTCGCCGGAAGACCAAGGGTTTCTGTTCGACGCTAATCGGAGCAGAGTGAGTCGGCCCCTAAGGCGAGGCCGAAAGGCGTAGTCGATGGGAAACGGGTCAATATTCCCGTACCGGACATGATTGCGATGGGGGGACGGAGAAGGCTAGGTGAGCCAGGCGTTGGTTGTCCTGGTGAAAGCAAGTAGGCCGAGTGCTCAGGTAAATCCGGGCGCTTAAAGCCGAGATGCGAAACGAACTGACCACGGTCAGGAAGTCACTGATGCCACGCTTCCAGGAAAAGCCTCTAAGCTTCAGATCATGTGCGACCGTACCCCAAACCGACACAGGTGGTCAGGGTGAGAATCCCAAGGCGCTTGAGAGAACTCGGGTGAAGGAACTAGGCAAAATGGTGCCGTAACTTCGGGAGAAGGCACGCCGGCGTAGGGTGACGAGACTTGCTCTCCAAGCCCGAACCGGTCGAAGATACCAGGTGGCTGCAACTGTTTAGTAAAAACACAGCACTCTGCCAAGTCGCAAGACGACGTATAGGGTGTGACGCCTGCCCGGTGCCGGAAGGTTAAGTGATGGTGTTATCCTCGGAGAAGCTCTTGATCGAAGCCCCGGTAAACGGCGGCCGTAACTATAACGGTCCTAAGGTAGCGAAATTCCTTGTCGGGTAAGTTCCGACCTGCACGAATGGCGTAATGATGGCCACGCTGTCTCCACCCGAGACTCAGTGAAATTGAAATCGCCGTGAAGATGCGGTGTACCCGCGGCTAGACGGAAAGACCCCGTGAACCTTTACTATAGCTTCACACTGGACGCTGATGTTGCCTGTGTAGGATAGCTGGGAGGCTTTGAACCTCGGACGCCAGTTCGAGCGGAGCCACCCTTGAAATACCAGCCTGGCATCATTGGCGTTCTCACTCAGGTCCGTTATCCGGATCGAGGACAGTGTGTGGTGGGTAGTTTGACTGGGGCGGTCTCCTCCCAAAGCGTAACGGAGGAGCACGAAGGTACCCTCAGCACGGTCGGACATCGTGCAATGAGTGCAAGAGCATAAGGGTGCTTGACTGCGAGACAGACACGTCGAGCAGGTGCGAAAGCAGGTTCTAGTGATCCGGTGGTTCTGTATGGAAGGGCCATCGCTCAACGGATAAAAGGTACTCCGGGGATAACAGGCTGATACCGCCCAAGAGTTCACATCGACGGCGGTGTTTGGCACCTCGATGTCGGCTCATCACATCCTGGGGCTGAAGTCGGTCCCAAGGGTATGGCTGTTCGCCATTTAAAGTGGTACGCGAGCTGGGTTTAGAACGTCGTGAGACAGTTCGGTCCCTATCTGCCGTGGGCGTAGGATGTTTGAGAAGGGCTGCTCCTAGTACGAGAGGACCGGAGTGGACGCACCTCTGGTGTTCCGGTTGTCACGCCAGTGGCATCGCCGGGTAGCTAAGTGCGGACGGGATAACCGCTGAAAGCATCTAAGCGGGAAGCCCCCTTCAAGATGAGACATCCCTGAGGCCTAGAGCCTCCTGAAGGGCCCAGCGAGACCAGCTGGTTGATAGGCACGGTGTGGAAGCGCTGCAAGGCGTTGAGCTAACGTGTACTAATGGCCCGTGAGGCTTGACCCTATAACACCCAAGGGGTCTGGTTGCAGTGATAACGACGCGCGAAAGCGCACCGGATACGCAGAGACGATCACCGACATTACGCAGCGGCCATTGAACGCCGTTGAATCAGCTTGTTATATCACCTGTTACGCCTGACGACCATAGCGAGTGGGAACCACCTGATCCCTTGCCGAACTCAGCAGTGAAACCGCTTAGCGCCGATGGTAGTGTGGGGTCTCCCCATGCGAGAGTAGGTCATCGTCAGGCACCTATATAGAAACGCCCCATGCACACCGTGTATGGGGCGTTTTGCTGTGCGTGTGTTAAAAAAACCTTGCCCTCCGGCAGAAGGCTTTGCTTTTCTGTTCACGATTCACGATTCACGATTCACGATTCACGATTCACGATTCACGATTCACTTGTAAAAACATACCATGCCCAGAGTGTGTTGCTGTGCGGAGCGTGTATAGCCAGGGTTGCAATTGTTTTCAGTCTGCACTGTGTAAATACCCTAGGATAAGCCCTTATCTAAAGCTGTCATCAATCATGCCAGTCATGCATTTTTAAAATATGAGGGGCTTATGCAGATCAAATCCACTGTCAGTCGATTGCTAGGTACTATCAGTGGTCCTGTCAAAAATCATGCTCAACATTACACAGCACAGGGTGCTGACCGCCCAGAGGGCGTGTCGTGTGCATCGATTATGGTGGTTGAGGACGATGTGCTCAATCAGGTAATCGCACGCAAGATTTTGACTAGTTTAGGTTATACAGTCATTGTGGCCAACAATGGGCAAGAGGGTATCGACAAGCTGGCATCAGCACATATAGACCTGATATTGATGGATATGCAGATGCCCATCATGGATGGGCCTGAAACTACTCGACGTCTCCGTGCACAGGGTTACAGCTTGCCGATACTAGGCTTTACTGCAAGTACATCTGCAAATGATCATCAGCGTTGTCTTGAGGCTGGTATGCAGGACGTGTTGACGAAACCCATGCAGGTTATGGCCCTGACAGAAGCACTTTCTCGATTCCTTGTGAATCGCAAACAGCAATAACTGAAAAACCACACAGGATAGAAATGCAGCGCACTACTGCTGCAGACACTGACACCGCCAGATATTGAACTGTTCAACAGGCATGGGTTTGGCAATGCCATAGCCTTGAAGAATATCGCACCCAAGGCGATGCAGAGCTTCGATATGTGCCTTTGTTTCAACGCCTTCTGCGACAACAGTCTTATTAAAACGCTTTGCCAGATAAATGACACTCTCGACGATGGCCAGGTCGTCGGCGTTTTCCAGCATGTCGATGACAAAACTGCGGTCAATCTTGACAATATCAGCAGGCAAGCCTTTAAGGTACGTTAATGATGAGTAACCCGTCCCAAAGTCATCCAGTGCCACCCGCACGCCACGCGCCTGGCAGGCTTTCATTACATCAGTGGCAATATTGAGTTCTTCAATAGCCGCTGATTCAAGCACCTCTACATGCAACCGGTTCATGTCCACGTCCGGATAGTAGCGCAAGGCGTTATCCAACATGGCGATCAAGGTTTTATTCGCCAGTGTCTGGGGGGTCAGGTTGATGCTGAGGGTGAGCTCTGGCGCTTCTAACCGCCACAGATCAAGCAACTTGAATGCCTGCATGACGACCCATTCATCGATATCATGTTCAAGAATGGAGTTGACGATATAGGGCAGAAAATCATCGGGCATACGCCGCCCTTCAGGGTGGTGCCAGCGAATCAGAGCTTCCACGCCCACCAGTTCAAGGGTTCTGGCATCTACCTGAGGTTGCAATTCAAGCACAAATTCATCGTGTTGCAGTCCATGAGCAATGTCTTTACGTAGTCGCTGGGCTGACTTGAGTTCCTGTTCATGGTCAGTGTTAAAGATAATATAGCGGTTTCCGCCTTCCTCCTTGGCACGGTACATGGCCTGATCGGCATGACGCAGAAGGGTGTCTGGATCGGCGTTATCATCCGGGTAGAAGGTTACTCCCATGCTACCCGTGATCGTTAGCAGGTTCCCAGTCGGCAACGACTGAACGGTGACAATATCTGACAACAGTCTATCCAGGCGGTCGAGCAGGTGCGGGCTATGGATGAGGATTAAACCAAATTCATCGCCACTCATACGTGCGACGGTTTCACCTTTATTCAGCTGATCAGAGAGTCTGTCACTTATTTCAATCAGAAGGGCATCACCGGCCTCCGAGCCGAGCACTTGATTGATGCTGTTAAAGCGATCCAGGTCAATCACCGCAATCGCAAGCCCCTGGTGGTCGTTACTTTGACGAATCGCTTCATGCATCAGCTGCATCAAGTGCATGCGATTGGGCAGATGTGTCAAAGGGTCGAAGTGGCTGATGCGATACAGCTCTTTATCGTGTTGCTTGATGCGCCGTAAATCAGTAAATACAACGACTTGATGGCTGATAGCGCCTAAGGTGTTACGGACAATTGAAATCGACAGGTATTGAGGTAAAAGCTCCCCATCTTTACGCTTGTTAAGTACTTCACCTTCCCAATAATCGTGATGGTTCTGAGCATCACAAAGGCTTTGATTGAGCGCTGGAAGATGCCCTTCCGCGGTCAGGAAAGCTGTGTTCTTACCCAATATTTCCTGGCGGCTGTAACCTGTTTCCGTCTCAAATACAGGGTTGACGTCGAGAATACAATTCTCGGCATCGGTAATCATGATGGCGTTATGACTGGAGTCAAATACCCGAGCGGCCATTTCCAGACGCTCCCGAGAACGCTGTTGCTCATTGCGCAAGGTGAGCGTTGTGATTAGCTGTCCAATTCTTTGCTGCAAGGGGGCAAGCTCATGGGCAAATTCTTTATCGTATCCCCGCTTACGGTTCGCTAGCCCGACTACGGCCAGGATATCGCCGTAATCGTCGAATACTGGCAGTCCAATAAAGCAATCGAGGTTCGGGTGGCCTTCAGGAAGGTTGCCCGAGCGGCGCCAGTCATTATCAGGCGCATTGGAAATAATGGTTGTCTTGTCAAGAATGACGCGACCAAACAGCGACTTTAACTGCGTAAACTCCATACCCTGAGGAGCGGTTGCCTTGAAGCTTTCAAACTCGGCCTTGTCCCATGAAATATCGGTCAATGCATGCATTTTTAAATAAGGTGTAGTGCTGTCCTGACGATAGCAAACCTCACCGATAAAACCGGCTTCACTTTCAGTGGCAACCAGCAGTTTTTCCAGTGCGTGTTTGAAGGTATCGCTTGTCTGGTTGTCACGGATAAACTCTTCCTGTAGCTCGCTTATAAGCTGCTCAAGTCTGGCATGGCGAGCCAGGCGAGCTTCTTTATCCTTCAACGATGTGATATTTCGAACAGTACCCGCAAGGTGTGTCACCTGACCATTGGTTTCGACAGCGGTAGCGGTGACGTTGACCCACGCAGGCGGCATATGATCCGGGCGCTTCAACTTCAGCTGGACTGAAAATGGCTGGCCGGTGGCGACGGCTGTTGAAAGCTTTTTTTCAAGTTTTTGTTGTGATTCAGATTCATAGCGGCTTTCCCTTGGGATCTTTTTGCCGCGAAGTACCTCATCAGTATCGAACAAACGAAACAAGGTATCGCTCCACCAGCTGGCGTTAGAGCCAACATCCAGTTCCCAAAGGCCCACATCTGATTTATCAACAATATCGAGCAGACGTTGTAAGCGTAATACTTCTAAGTGCTCGATAACGCGATGAGCAAAAAGGTTGAGTTCCTGAAGTTTGTCAGCAGAAAAATCTCTTGGTTGCGAGTCAATAATGCACAAGGTGCCCAGTTTCAAACCGTCAGGGGTTATCAGCGCCGCACCGGCGTAATACCTGACATAGGGTGGCCCGGTGACGAGCGGATTTTCGCAAAAGCGCGAATCCTTACGAGTATCCTTGATTTCTAAAATCGACTTCTCTTCAAGGATGGCATGGGCACAGAAGGAAATATTGCGCGGCGTCTGGGTCTCGGAAAGACCGAAACGGCTTTTGAACCATTGACTCTCTTGATCGACAAATGACACCAGCACGATAGGCACATTAAAAAAACTGGCAACCAATTGTGTAATGGCATCCAGGGCAGAATCGTTTTGTTTGTCATGCAGGCTATAGCGCCATAGCTCTTCCAAGCGTTTCATTTCATTGACAGGCAGTTCAGTATGCTTCACGGGAGTCCCCTAATAACATGGTCGTACGGGTCAGTTCCGGTCAGCCGGTTCTGCACATGATGGGGCGAGTCTGTCAGACCTCCATTCTTTTGCCCCTTGAATTCTCCTGCCCTTCTGATAGACGCTTCCGTTATCACTTTATTGCAAAAAACGATATTGATGGTGCTCTCGATTATCTTGAATTATTGCTAATAAAAAAATAGGGCCCGCATGTTACGCCATATGCAGGTCAATAAGACAATTAAGATATAATCAATACGTAACAAAAAGTACTAATACGATTAAGCTGTTTGCAACCAGCTAATACATGATATAAATCTTTTACAGGTAGTTATTTCAGTTTTTATACTGTATATGTTTTAAGCTTGAATGTTTCTACACCGTTTGTCTATAGAGAGAGATTATCCAATGGGGTTGCTTACGGGTCATCAGATAAGCATTGGTCGATCAAATCGCCATTTGTCTACTGTGTTTGGGGTGGTGTTGATACTGCTGTTCGCAAGCAGCAGTGTTCAGGCAGCTGACTGGCAAGCACATGAGATGCGCCGCTTGCATTCCAGTGAGACCGTCAATCTTGAAGTATTAATTGATGACCGTCCTGTGTTAATGGTGAATACCGCCAGTCGCTGCGGTTTCACTGACCAGTTTGAAGGGCTGGAAGCGCTTCATCAGCGCTACGGCCCCAAAGGGTTGGCCGTTGTTGGTTTCTCATCTAATGACTTTAATCAGGAAATTGACGAAGAAGGCGCCGCTGATGTCTGTTTCGTCAACTTTGGAGTGACCTTTGATATGCTGGCACCTGTGCATGTGCGAGGCGAAAACGCTCATCCTGTGTTTGCGGAACTGGCACGTCAATCTGAAGCGCCACGCTGGAATTTCACCAAATATCTGGTCTCGTCAGAGGGTGAGGTGGTGGCGCACTTTCCCTCCAACGTACGCCCGGAATCAGGCGCGATGCGCCGTGCGATTGAGGTAACATTACAATAAAGTAGTAATCAACGACAAATGTTCTGTCCAATTTTCATCTTGTTTCACACCATTGTCATGCGTTTGCCTTAACGTTTTCGTCTCAACAAGTCGGGAGGGCACTATGCAACGACTAACGTTGTTTGATCTGGATGACACCTTGCTGGACGGTGACTGCAGCGAGCTGTGGAACTGGGAAATGATTGACCTCGGCTGGGTGAGCAATTCCGGAGAGTTTCTGGCAGCGGCCCAAGCGATGCAGGAGGCCTATCATGCAGGCAAACTTAAGCTTGAAACCTACCTGGAAATGACGCTTGCCCCTTTGCGAGGGCGTGAAGTAGATGCGGTCAATGCTTGCGTCACTGGTTTTGTTGGCCGTCATGTCATGCCGACGATTTTTCCGCAAGCGCGGGAAACGATTGAAGCGCACCGTGCGGCAGGGGATTCCCTGGTCATCATTTCGGCTTCTTCTCAACACCTGGTTGGCCCGATCGCTGCGGCATTGGGCGTGCCTCATGTGATTGCCGTGGAGCCTGCGCTAGCACAAGGGCGCTACACCGGCGCGACCACTGGAGTTCTGTCCTATCGGAGTGGCAAGGTCACCCGTTTTCATCAATGGAAGGAACAACAAGGCCTTGGCAAGCTTTACACCACGTTTTATTCGGATTCACGTAATGATGTGCCACTGCTAAACGCCGTCAACAAGCCTGTCGTAGTCAATCCTGACTCTGTATTGGCGGAAATTGCCGCTATGGAAGGCTGGCAGCGCCTGGACTGGCGTGAAAAGACTCACGCTGAGCAGCAGCCAACCGGGTGTCGCCGGACTGGCTGATCAGCGTCTGAACGCTGGTTGTATTTAGGGCTGGCAGCGATGCTGTTGGTCTAATTTAAACTATTGTACATCGGCTTGCCTGAACAGTCGCTGCACACAGGTTCCGCTTGACCCTATGGGTTGTTTACCTCCTTATGTGCCCCTATATTCAGTTCATGTATGCACATATAAGGAGGTTGCCATGTCAGACACTGTTACCTTGGGCTGTGCACACTGCCATGCCATTAATCGCGTCAACGCAGCGCGGTTAGCGGATGGCCCTAAATGCGGCAAATGCAAGGCGCCACTGTTTAACGGTGAGCCGATTAACCTGACCCAGGCCAATTTCAGCGCGGTGGTTGAGCGCAGCGAGTTACCTGTGGTGGTTGATTTCTGGGCCTCTTGGTGCGGCCCGTGCAAAATGATGGCGCCTGTTTTTGCCCAGACAGCCCAGGCGTTAGAGCCGAATATGCGCTTCGCCAAACTTGATACCGAAGCCCAATCCGCCCTGGCGGGGCGCTTTGGCATCCGCAGTATTCCTACCCTGATAGTGTTCAAAAACGGCCGCGAAGTGGCTCGTCAGGCGGGTGCCATGCAGGGCTCGCAGCTGCGTCAGTGGCTGGCACCTCACGTAAGTTAAAGTCCATCCCATCAAATGGTGCTGAAACGACACGGCGTGAATTGAAGCGGGAATACAACAGGCAATACTATTAACAGCCAAGTTTTGTTAAGATTTATCTATATTATTATTGATATAGTCAGGCGCTTGACCAAACATAGAAAATACCAAGACATTAAAAAGACCTTTCGAAACGGGTCTGTTGTTGAATACAGACCTTCCAATTCATTCTGACCTGCCTACGAGGTGGTGCCATGCGCTCTGGTCCCCTGCAGCTTGCGACAGTCATCCTGCTGCTGGTGATATCAGGTGCCTTGCATGCCGGCGCGGCGCCAGAGCCGCTCACCGGCTGGGAATATCGCTGGGGAGACTCACCGCGTGATGCCCAAGGTCAACCAGAGTGGCTTAACGATACCTCTGATGCCTGGCAGCCGATTGACTTTCCCTCCAACCCGGCGGAGCGCAATGGCCAGCAACACGTCTGGTTTCGCACCCTCTTGCCTGAAGGTGAATGGCGTGACCCTGTTCTGTATATCACCAGTATTGATCTGATCGGCCAGCTTTATCTGAATGACGAACTGATCTACCAGTACGGTGAATTTGACGAAAACGGCGAGGGCGATTTTGCGGGTTGGCCCTGGCATATGGTTGAGTTGCCGGAAGGCTATGCCGGGCAGCAACTCTCGGTGCGAGTGTTTTCTTACTATACCGATATTGGCCTGTGGGGCGAGGTTCACCTGACCGACCGTATTGATGTGTTGAAGCAGGTGATCAAACACTCAGCCAAGGACCTGACGGTCGGAGCCTTCAGCCTGTTATTGGCGATTCTGGCCGCTATTTTTGCCCTGATGGGGCCAGATCGACGCGGTTTCGGCGCTGTGGCGCTATTCGCATCGTCATCCGGCCTGATGCTGCTGGCTGAAACGCCCGCTCGCCAGCTGCTGGTAGAGGCCGCACTGGGTTGGGACATCCTGCGGGCAGCCAGCTATTACATGTTGCCGGTGGCGATGGGCTTGCTGCTGAGCGCCTGGCTGGACGGTGCGCCACGCCGATGGGTCTCCTGGCTCTGGAAACTCCACCTGGCTTATCTGGCGGGTGCCATCGGGCTGGTCTACGTCGGTGTTATCAGCCTGTCGCTGACCTTTCCCGTATTTGACCTGCTATTGGCGCTTACCTTGCCGTTAATGCTGCTGCTGGCGCTGATGCGTTTTCGGCGGCTGGGTATTGAGCAGCGCCTGCTGGTCTTGAGTTTCACCTTTTTTGCTCCGCTGCTGTTTGCCGATATGCTGGTTGCTCACAGCTTTGTTGCCTGGCGTTCGGTGCCGTTAAGCTACGGCGCGTTAGGTTTTACGCTGGCCATTGCGGTGGTCTCTCTATGGCATTATCGGCGTACTCAACAGCAGTTGGCGCTGGCCAATCAGACCTTGGAAGATAAGGTTGCCTTGCGTACCGCAGAGCTTGATCACCTGGTGCACAAGCTCGAAGGGTTATCTCTGCAGGATTCTCTCACTGGCCTGAGTAACCGTCGCCATCTGGATAGTCTGCTTGATCACGAAGTGCAGCGAGCTGAGCGCCAGGGTACCCAGCTGGCGGTACTGATGCTGGATCTGGACTACTTCAAACGCATTAACGATACCTTTGGTCACGCGGCGGGGGATGCTGTGCTGGTGGATATAGCCGAGTTTCTGAAAAGTAGCTTCCGCAGTATCGATGCGGTGTGCCGTTTGGGTGGTGAAGAGTTTGTTGTCCTACTGCCGGGTATCGCCGTTAGCGATGCCAGTGAGCGCGCCAGAAGGCTGATTGCGGAGCTGCATGCAAAAAGTTTTCACTTTGAGGGGCAGACGCTGGGCAGCATCACCCTCTCCTGCGGCATTGCTGTTTACCCGGATCACGCGCAAACGTCGGCTCAGCTACTGCAATACGCAGACGCGGCGCTTTATCAGGCCAAACGTGCTGGCCGCGACCGCTACGTGGTCTGGTCTGATTAGCATCTGCAAGACACTCTGTCGTTTGAGCGCTCTTTTGCAGCCGCGAATAAAACGTTAGTCTGCAAAACATCCATCCAGATCCTTCCAGGAGAGACGATGAATCCGACGATAGAACTGCTTAAATCGCACCGCTCCATTCGCAAGTTTACCGATCAGCCGGTTTCCTCCGCCTTGCTCACTACCCTGGTAGAGGCCGGGCAGGCAGCGGCGACCTCCAATCATGTTCAGGCCTATAGCGTGATTCACGTTAAAAACCCAGACAATCGGGCAAAAATTGCCGAACTGGCCGGTGGTCAGGGCTATGTGGCCAGCAGCGGTGCCTTCCTGGTGTTCTGCGCAGATATGAAGCGCCCGACGGATGCGGCTGAAGCGGCAGGCGCGCGCGTGGTACGTGGCATGACTGAACAGCTGTTGGTGGCTACCATCGATGTCTCTCTGATGGCCCAGAACATGGCGATTGCCGCTGAATCCGAAGGCCTGGGTC
This sequence comes from Halomonas sp. CH40, assembly GCA_041875495.1. Classification (NCBI taxonomy): domain Bacteria; kingdom Pseudomonadati; phylum Pseudomonadota; class Gammaproteobacteria; order Oceanospirillales; family Halomonadaceae; genus Halomonas; species Halomonas sp. CH40. The sequence goes on along the minus strand of CP112982.1, from coordinate 2,973,520 downwards.
TCTGCTATATCGGCGGTGTGCGCAACAACCCCCAGGCGATCAGTGAACTGCTGGAACTGCCTGAGCATGTCTATCCGGTGTTTGGCATGTGCCTCGGCTATCCAGCCCATCAGCCGGATATCAAGCCGCGCCTGCCGGTGTCGGCAATTCTCAAGGAAGATACCTACAGCGTGGACCAAGAAGCAGTAGAGGCGTTTGACAACACCATGCAGGACTATTATCAGACGCGCAAAGGCGGCAACAAGGATGCGCGCTGGTCAACCAACCTGGCGCCGCTGTTTGACAGCAAGCTGCGCCCGCATATGCGTGACTTTCTGGTCAAACACGGCTTTGAGATGAAATAAGCGCCTGCTTTATTCGCCATTCCCACTTTCAGCAAGGAGGCTGCCATGCCCCGCTTTCTCCACACCGCCGACTGGCAGATTGGCCGCCAGTACGCGCGATTTGAACAGGACGATGGATTGGCGCTGGCAGAAGCGCGCTTTACCGCCGTTGAAGCGCTTGCCGCGCTGGCAGCCGATGAGCAGGTCGATGCTGTGCTGGTAGCAGGCGATATCTTCGACGCCCAGACTCTGAGCGAGCGCTCCCTGCACCGCACTTTTCAAGCGCTGTCCACCTATTCGGGGCCATGGCTGATGCTGCCGGGCAACCACGATGCGGCGCTAGCCGAAAGCGTCTGGACGCGGGCAGCACGCATTGGTGCCATACCCGCCAATGTGCATCTGTTGGCATCGCCAGAACCTTTTATCCTGGCCGATATCAGCACGGCGATCCTGCCTGCGCCGCTTACCCAGCGCCAGACTTATCAGGATCTGACAGCCTGGTTTGACCGCGCCGAAACGCCTGAACACTTCCTGCGCCTTGGCTTGGCGCATGGCAGCGTGACCGGTCAGTTGGCAGAAAGTATTGATTCCCCCAACCCGATTGCCGCTGAGCGCGCTACCAGTGCCCGGCTGGATTATCTGGCCCTGGGGGACTGGCACGGTTGTAAGCAGATTGACGCCCGCACCTGGTACAGCGGCACCCCGGAGGCTGACCGTTTTCGTAACAACGCAGCAGGGCAGGCGTTACTGGTTAGCTTGGAGGCGCCGGGGATAGCGCCCAAGGTAACGCCGGTGGAGGTGGGCAAGCACGGCTGGTATCAATGGCAGCGGGCGCTGTCGGTCGCCTCTGACGTGGATGAACTGATTACCGAGCTGCAGGCGCTGGCGCCGCGATCCGTGCTTGATCTGACCCTGCAAGGCCAGCTGGATCTGGCCAGCTACCAGCGACTGGAGCAGGCGCTGGGGTTGGCGGCGGGCCGCCAGCGTAGCCTGCAGGTCCATCAGGCCGAGCTGACCCTGGCCCCCACCGCTGAGGATATTGCCGCCCTGCAGGCTGATGGCTATGTGGGCAGCGTGATTGATGATCTACAAAGGCGCCAGCAAAGTGCCGCTGATAGTGAGGTGGCCAATGAAGCGCTGGCCATACTGGCGGGATTGCTGCTTGACCAGACGCCTGTCAGCGCCAGCCAGGAGAGCCCTTCATGCAACTGATCTCTCTGGAAGTCAGCGAATTTCAGCAGTTCCGCACGGGGTTGGTGCTCAACGGGCTAACGCCGGGCATCAACCTGTTTACCGGCCCGAATGAATCCGGCAAAAGCACCCTGGTGCGGGCGATTCGGGCGGCGTTTTTTGAACGCCACAAATCCGGCACCTTGAGCGACCTACAGCCCTGGGGCGATTCGTCGGCGTCACCGCAAGTCAGCCTGGCCTTTGATTGGCAGGGCCAACACTGGAAACTGGACAAGCGCTTTCTGCAACGCAAGCGCTGTGATCTAAAGGTCGGCGACACCCACTACAGCGGTGATGAAGCCGAGGAACACCTGGCCCAACTGCTGGGTTATGCCACACCTGCGCGGGGTGCCAGTAAAGCCGAGCATCGGGGCATCCCCGGCTTACTGTGGGTGGAGCAGGGCGCCGGGCAGCATATTCGCGACCCGGCTAACCATGCGGGTGAGCATTTGCAATCGGCGCTGAGCCAGCACCTGGGCGATGCCCTGGGGGAAGTGGTAAGCAGTGGCGGCGATCAGCTGATCCAACAGGTTGAACAGCAGCGTGCCAAACTGCTGACCCAGACAGGCAAGCCGACTGGCGATCTGCGTGACACCCGGGAAGCCTGCAACACCCTGGCCGATGAGCTTGCCGAGCAGGAAGCACAGGTTGCCCGCTACCGTGATCAAGTCGATCACCTGGGCCAGCTGCAGGCCAAGCAGTGCGAGGTAGAGGCCCAACGCCCCTGGGAAGCCCAGCGCGAGAAGGCAAAGGCCGCTGAAACCCAGCTGGCTGCGGTTGAGAAGCTCCGCGAACAGCAGGCTCAGGCGCAAAAGACCCTGGATGATTTTCAGTATCAACAGCAGCTTAACCATCAGCAGCTGGAAGATTTTGCGGCCCAGGCCACCCAGCTTGAAGAACGCCAGAAAGACAAGCAAAAGGCTGAGCAGCAGCTAGCCCAATGTAAGGAACAAGCTGCCCCCATCGAGCATCAGCGGGAAGCAGCCAGTCAGCGTTATGACGATGCCCGCCAGATACTCACGGCGGCTCGCCACAAGGCCCACCGTCAACGTCTTCAACAGCAGCTGAAAGGCGCTGAAGACAAGGTCAGGCGGCTGGCGGAGACGCTCGCAAAAGCCCGCGAGCTGCAACAGCAGCGTCAGGAATTGAGCGCACAGCATCAGCGCCAGGCGGTGGATATCGATGCGCTTGAGCGACTCAGGCAGCTTGAGCTGCAGCTGGGCCAGCTGAAAGCCAAGCAGGAAATGCTCGCCACTCGCCTGGCCTACCGGCTGGAGCCGGGTCAACAGCTGTTGATTGACCAGGCATCAGTGGCAGGCGAGGGCGAGAAGCTGCTGCTGAGCGCAACGCATGTTGCCATTCCCGGTGTGGGCACCCTGACCATTCAGCCCGGCGGCACTGATGTAGCCGATCTGCTCCGCCAGCAGCAGAGCCTGGAAGCAGATCGCGAGGCCCTGTTACAGCAACTCCAGGTCACCGACCTGGCCAGCGCTGAGCAGCAAGCCAGCGAAGCTCGCGAGCTGGCGCACAAAGTCGAACAAACGGCCCTGCGCCTGGGCGACCTTGCCCCCAATGGGGTGGATACCCTGGCGGGTGAGCACCAGTTGGCCGAGCAGGAACGCAGCGCTCTGGCAGCGTCGTTGGCAGCCTTGCCCGCGCATCAGGACGATGCCGCCTTGCCAACAGAAGAGCTGGCCAGCCGCCAGCTGGAAACCGCCCAGGCCCAGCTTGAAGAAGCGGAGCAAGCGCGTAGCCATCATCAGCAGACGTTGACCCTGGCGCAACAGGCGCTTACCAACGCCGAGCGCGAATGGCAGCGCCTTGAAGCAGCCATTCAAGCGCTGGATCGCCAAGAGCGTGAGCAGAGTGCCCGACGGCGTTTGATCGAACTCAAGGCAGAGGTTGAGCAGCTGCAGGCGGATATGAACACGCGCCAACGGGATATCGACGCAGCCAACCCGGCGATGCTCGCCCAGGACATCAAGCGTTTTAGCGACAGCGCGGATGCCATGGAATTCGAAGCCCGCGAACGGGCCAGTGAGATCGAACGCCTGAAAACCCGTCTGGAAACCCTGGGAGCGCAAGGGCTGGAAGAACAGCGCGACGCGCTTCGCCAGCAGCTTGAAAGCCAGCAGCGGCGCAGGTTACAGCTTGAAAAAAGAGCCAAGGCGCTGGATCTTTTACTGTCATTGCTGAAACGCGAGCGTCAGGCCGTGACCCGCAAACTGCAGGCGCCGCTGCAGAAACACCTTAACCACTACCTGCAGCTGATCTTCCCCGGTGCCACCCTCAGCGTGGACGACAACCTCCTGCCGCAAGCCCTGATCCGCCCGCAATCACCCAACAATCAAGCGGAGGAGCATGGCGAGCTGGAGGCCCTGAGCTTTGGCGCCCGGGAGCAGATGGGGCTAGTCAGCCGCCTGGCCTATGCCGATCTGCTGGCCGAAGCCGGGCGGCCCACCCTGATCATTCTGGATGATGCCTTGGTGCATTGTGATCGTGAACGCCTGGAGCAGATGAAGCGCATCCTGTTTGATGCGGCTGAACGTCATCAGATCCTGTTATTCACCTGCCACCCGCAGCACTGGGACGACCTGGGCGTGGCTCCCCGCGACCTGCCTACCCTGAAGATGGCATCCAGCGGATAGGTAAGTGGCAGATAGACAGTGCCCGGATAGAGAGACGTTCAGCCTGCGGTGAGCGCCTGTTCCAACGTGTTCAGCCTGCCGGGCACCAGGGCATCTTCGACGGCGGTAATGCGCAGCACGTGGCCAAGGGCCGGGTCGGCCGGACGGGCAATCAGCTTGCCTTCTTCCAGCAGCTGTTGATGTATGCGCGCTGCCAGCTCGGCACTTGGCAGGCGAAGACCAACAAAATTGGTGGCGCTTGGCAGCACGTCCGCGCCCAGCCCTGCCAGGTGTGCGGCCAGCTGGTCGCGGCGCTGGCGCACGGCGTTGACGTGATCCAGCACCTCGTCCGGGTGATCCAGCACCACCTCGGCGGCGGCCTGGGTCAGGGTCGATACGGCGTAGTGAATGCGCACCTTCATCATCACCGCTAAGGTGTTCGGCTCGGCAATCGCGTAGCCCACCCGCAAGCCCGCCAGGCCGTGGGCCTTGGAAAGGGTGCGTACCCGCACCACGCCGGGCAGCACGCGGCGGCCAAAGTCTCCATCCGCATCTTCACGGAAATCATGGTAGGCCTCATCCAGCAACAGCCAGCAGTTCTCCGGCAGTGCCTGGCGCAGAGCCAGCACGTCGTCATCGCTGTGAACATGGCCGCTGGGGTTATCCGGGTTGGCGAGATACACCAGCCGCGCGTTTTCGCGTTGAGCGGCCTGAGCCAAGGCTTCAAGGTCGGGCGCCAAAAGCCCCGGCCCTTGCTGATAGGGCACTTCCACCAGGCGGCAACCCTGGCCACGGGCAAAATAGGCAAAGGTGGGGTAGGTGCCTGAGGTGCTGATCACGCTATCGCCGGCTTGAGTTAAGGCGCGCAGAGAAAGCGCCAGCAGGCTATCGGCTCCTGCATCCACCAGCATGGCCTCAAGAGGGATCTGCTTTTGCTCAGCAAGCCGCGAGCGAATGCCCAGTGCCTCGCCGTCGCCATAGCTGTAAACATGCGCCGCCATGGCATCGCCAAAGTGCTCGCGCACGGCGCGATGCGGCATATCCAGCCCTTCGTTGGAACCCAGCTGATGGGGTATCTCGCGGCCCAGGCGACGTTCCAGCACGCGTACACCGGGGAAAGGGTTGGTCGGGCCATCACCTTGAAGGTGGTCAGGAAAAGTCGGCATTCTATCCTCCGCCACAAATTAAGTCAGTTTAGTCATTTAAGTGTCAACATAGCGACACGGCCTCGACATGTCGTTGTGCAATTCTGTTTGTTCATTATTCATTACAGGATCACCTCATGTCATTCGAAGCTGCCTTGACGACACTCTACCGGGATTTTCTGCTGCGCGAACCGGATGCAGATGGCCTTGCCTACTGGAATAGCGTTCTGACCGATGCAAGCCTATCGCTTGAAGATGTGGCTGATCAGATGCTGAATAGCGACGAGTTTCAGGCGGATATACAGCCAGTAATAGCCTTGTATACCCAGATTCTACAGCGCCCGGCAGACGCCGAAGGCCTGCAATACTGGGTATCTGTGCTGCGCCAGGGCACGTCCATTGATGCCATTGGTGATGCCATGAAGGCATCAGAAGAAGCGCAAACCGGTGTTATGACGCTAGATGATGCAGCCTGGCTGACCAATGCCTATTCCAGCCTGCTGGCTCGTGAACCCGATACTGAAGGCTTTGGCTACTGGCTGGAGCAGCTGGAAAACGGCGTTTCTCGTGACGCAGTCAGCCAGTCAATTAACGCCAGTGAAGAGGCGAGCGAATTGGCACCCACTCAGGTGGTGGGCACCTTGCTGAGCAGCGATACCCCCGAGCAGGCGTTGGAAAACTACCTGACAGAATTGCTTGAAACCGATGCTGAACCGGAAGAGCCATCAGAACCATCAGAGCCATCGGAGCCATCGGAGCCATCGGAGCCATCGGAGCCCGAAGAGCCGGCGCCTGAAACTCCATTGGGGCTAGGCGAGCGTTATCACCAGGGCACCTCGGATGCATCAACGGCGGTTGCTGTGGGCGAGCGGCTGATGCTGGTCGCCGATGATGAAGATCAGACGCTGCGTCTTTATGACCGTGACGCCGATGGCGAGCCGCAGGCCAGCGTCAACCTTAACGATGCACTAGGTCTGAATGATACTCAGGAAGCGGATCTGGAAGCGGTAGCGACCCTGGATGGCGTTCAGTATTGGCTGGGCTCCCATGAAAGCGCCCAACGCTCCATGCTGTTTGCGACCCGCATTACGGGAGACGATGCCGACAGCCTGAATATCGAAGTGGAAGGCCAGTTCACTGCTCTGGCTGAGCAGCTGCAGGCCTGGGATGCCAATAATGATCACGGCCTTGGCGCCAACGCCAAAGGCCTGGCAACGGGAATCAATGTCGAAGGCGCCGCCTTTGTCGGCGACACCCTGATGTTGGGGCTGCGAGCACCACTGGATAACGGCCTGGCCCAGGTGATTCCGATCAATAACGCCCCGGCACTGGTCGCTGGCGACGCCACCGATGCCGAGTTTGGCACGCCGCTGCGTCTGGATCTGGAAGGCCGGGTGATTCGTGCCATCGAGCCTGCGGGCGATGGCAGCTACCTGGTGCTGGCAGGCCCTGAAAACGACGACGACGAGCAAGGCTTTGCCCTGTATCAGTGGGATGGTGCTCATGTCGTCAGGCAAGTGGAAGGGCCGGATCTCAATACCGCCCCGGATGCCTTGACGGCCAAACCGGAAACCCTGTTTGATGTGCAGGCCACGGAAAGCGGCTTTAGCGCTGGCGTACTGTACGACAGCGGCACCGTGGACTGGCTGGGTGATGGCCAGGAATCCAAGGATCTGCCTGCCGAGCAGCAGCGTTTTATCGGTGTGGATATCGAATTTGATGCCTTGCCTGGTTTCAGCCCACGCCCGGGCGATATCGCCATTACGGCGGTGCAGACGGACAACCCGGATGAGTTCCAGTTTGTCACACTGAAGGGCATTGCCGCAGGCGCAGAGATTACCTTTACCGATTCCGGTTGGGCTGGCGACAGCTTCCGTGCCAACGAAGGGGCGGTGACCTGGACGGCCCCGGCCGGTGGCGTAGCGCCAGGTACGCTCATCTCTTTCACCGAGCAGGCAGAGCAGTTCCGCGAGTCCAACGGTGAAGCGGTGGGTAATAACGGCTTCAATCTGTCTGGCAGCGGTGATCAGGTGATTGCCTTTACCGGCATGCCGGAAGCGCCCACCTTCCTGTTTGCCGTGCAGACCAACAGCAACGAATGGCAGGAAAGCGCTTCCAGCGCCAACGACTCCGGTTTGCCCCCCGGTCTAGAAGAAGGCGTTACTGCTGTTGCCGTAGGCGAAAGCGTGGATGCAGAATACGATAATGCTGCCTATGTCGGCACAGGCAATGGAACAGCCGCCGAGCTGCTGAGTGCCATTGCTAACCCGGCCAACTGGGCAGGCGACAACACGGCGCTGCCTTCAGTGGCCACGCAGGATTTCCAGATCGGCACCATGGAAGAGATCTATGTGCCCGGGAATCGTGATATCGGTCTGGTCATCAGTGAGATCTGGTCAGGCCAGAGCGGCCCGGATGTGACCGAAGACTGGTTCGAGATCACCAACCGCTCATTGGAAACCCTCGATTTCACCACCACCCCGCTGTACTACGATGATGATAGCGCCGACCCTGAAGATGCCGTGCAGATTCAAGGCCTGGATGGGTTGGCACCGGGTGAAACTGCCGTCGTCATGGTGGATGGCAATGCCGATTCGGTGGCGGAATTCCGTGCGGCCTGGAGCAACCTGGACAACATCGACTCCCTCAAGATCGGTTATGCCGAAGATGCCTCTGGCCTGGGCGGCGGTGGCGACGCGGCAACCCTCTGGTTGGGTGATCCACGCACCAACGGCGATCAGGTAGCTTCTGCGGCCTACCCGGATACCGACGGCTTTGATGCCGCTGCCTGGGATGTTGACGCTGGGCGTTTCATCTCAGCAGACGATAGCAATGCCGAAAGCTCCAGCGCATTGGGCGGTGATAGCGGCGATGTGCCTGCCGTTGCCACGCCGGGCAGTGCGGAAGGCAGGATCCAGATTACTGAGATCTGGCCGGGCCAGAGCGGCCCGGACGTGACCGAAGACTGGTTCGAGATTACCAACCGCTCCACGGAGACGGTAGATGTCAGCAGCACATCGCTTTATTACGACGATGACAGTTCAGATCCGGAAAATGCGGTGCAGATTCAGGGGCTGAGTGAGCTGGCACCAGGGGAATCCGCCATTGTCATGGTCGATGGCAATGCCGATGCGGTGGCTGAGTTCCGCGCCGCATGGAGCGACCTTGAAGGGATTGATTCCCTTCAGGTGGGCTTTGCTGAAGACGCCTCCGGCCTAGGGGGTGGCAGTGATGCAGCCACCCTGTGGCAAGGCAACCCATTGGACGGCGGGATTCGTCTGGATACAGCGGCTTACCCGGATACCGACGGCTTTGATGCCGCTGCCTGGGATGTCGATGCTGGGCGTTTTATCTCAGCAGACGATAGCAATGCCGAAAGCTCCAGCGCACTGGGCGGTGATAGCGGCGATGTGCCTGCCGTCGCCACGCCGGGTAGCACCCCTGAACTGGCTGAACAGATCACCCTGATCTCTGCCATTCAGGGCGCTAGCGACGTCAGCCCGCTGGTGGGTGAAAGCGTCACCGTAGAAGCGGTGGTGACCATGGTTGCTCCAGGCATGGACGGGTTCTTCCTGCAGGAAGAAGATGCTGATAACGATGGTGATGCTGACACGTCCGAAGGTATTTTTGTCTATACCGGCAGTGAAAGTGCCGACTGGCTGAGCGCCAACCTGGAAGCCGGTCAGCAGATCCGTATCAGCGGGGAAGTGGCGGAGTTCTTCAATAAAACTCAGCTCAGCGCTGACCGTGACTCCCTGGAAGTGCTGGAAAGCGGGCTGGCTTTGCCTTCCAGCCAGCGCATCGAAATGCCGTTTACCGATAAAGATGGCCTGGAAGCCTTTGAAGGCATGCGTGTGGCCATAGAAGCCTTGGACGGGGAGCCGCTGACCGTAACCGAACTCTATCAACTGGGCCGCTTTGGTGAAGTTACCCTGTCTTCCGGTGGGCGACTGGAACAGTTCACCGAGGTCAATAGCCCGGATGCAGAAGGCTATACTGCCTGGCTGGACGATGCCGAATCGCGCACCATCAAGATCGATGATGCCAACAGTACTCAGAACCCGGACCCGGTCATTTACGGGCGCAACGGTGAAGAGCTTTCTGCCGACAATCCGCTGCGCGGCGGCGATGAGCTGGACGAGTTGGAAGGGGTACTGGATTTCTCGTTTGGTGAATGGAAGGTTCAGAACGTGGAGGGGCTGGATTTCAGCGGCCCAGAGCGCCCTGCCACACCCGACGCTGAGGCCCTGGGTAACCCGGATATTAACGTGGCCTCTTTCAATGTCCTCAATTACTTCACCACGCTGGATGAAGAGGGCAACAAGACAGTCACCATGGCGGGCACGGAGCACAGCCCCCGCGGTGCCGACAATGCTGAGGAATTTGCCCGTCAGGAAGCCAAACTGGTTGAAGCGATTAACGCCAGCGGCGCGGACGTCGTCGGTTTGATGGAGATCGAAAACAACGGTTATGGCGATAACAGTGCCATTGCCGCTCTGGTGGATGCTTTAAATGCCGAGGCGGGCGAAGGCGTCAACTGGGCGTATAGCGTACCTCAGGACGCCGAAGGTAATGTCGTCAGCCCTGGCGACGATGCCATTGCCGTTGGCATGATCTACAACAGTGAAGCGGTGACGCCGGTGGGGGCTGCTGCCACCAAGACCGATGGCGCCTTTGAATCGGCCAACCGTGCCCCGCTGTTGCAGACCTTTGAAGACAATGCCACTGGTGAAGTGTTCTCGGCGGTGGTCAACCACTTCAAATCCAAAGGCAGTGTGGTCAATGATGAGAATGCCATTGGTGACGGCCAGGGCAACAACAACCCGACCCGTGTGGAAGCGGCCGAGGAACTGCGCGACTGGCTGGCCAGCGACCCGACGGGTAGCGGTGACAGCGACGTGCTGATTATTGGCGACCTGAATGCCTATGCCATGGAAGACCCCATCACCACCCTGGAAGACGCCGGTTACAGCCGCGTTAATGATGACTACAGCTATGTCTTTGATGGCTTCTGGGGGTCGCTGGATCACGCCCTGGCCAGTGATTCGCTGCAGGATCAGGTTACCGGCACCACCACCTGGCATATCAATGCGGACGAAGCCTCGGCACTGGATTACAACACCGACTTCACCAATGATCGTCAGGATGAAAATCTCTATGCAGCCGATGCTTTCCGCAGCTCAGATCATGACCCGGTGCTGGTTGGGTTGGATCTATCCTCAGATCCTGAGGAGAACTTCCAGTTACAGCTGCTGCACGCTGCAGATATGGAAGGCGGTGGCAGTGACCTGCTCAATGCTCCCAACTTCGTGGCCATCGTGGATTATCTGGAAGACCAGTATGCCAATACGCTGACGGTGAGCTCGGGAGACCTTGTATTACCGGGACCCTACCTGACCGCGGCGGCTGACGGCAGCCTGCAGCCAGCCCTCCAGGCCGCAGCTGAAGCAATTTACGGCCTGGATGCAGGTTCATTGTCGGGCATAGGCGCTGAGTCAGGGCGCGTGGAAACCTTGTTGGCCGACCTGATGGGAGTGTCAGCTGTAACGCTGGGCAACCACGAGTTTGACCTGGGCGCGGGTCTGATTGCGGATATGATCGCGCCCTCGGTCAACGAGGGTGGCACATTAAGTGATATCGACTGGGTAGGTTCACAGTTCCCGTACCTATCGGCCAATCTGGATTTTTCAGAAGATGGCAATCTGTCAGGCCTGGCAACCGAAGAGATTCTCGACCGTGAGGCGTTTCGTGCTGGCCCTCAGGCTGTGGCAGACGGGGCCCGTCCGCCGAAGCTGGCACCGGCGATGATCCAGGAAGTGGGTGGTGAGAAAGTGGGCGTAATCGGCCTGACCACGCAAATTCTGGAAAGTATTTCTTCGCCCGGGGATACCCAAGTGCTGGGCGGTGGCAGCAACGACATGCAGGCACTGGCTGATATCGTTCAACCGATCATTGATGATTTGACCGAGCAGGGTGTCAACAAGATTGTGCTGGCCTCGCATCTGCAACAGATCCAGTTCGAGGAAGAGCTGGCCACGCTGCTGGAAGGCGTCGATATCATCATGGCGGGTGGCTCCAACAGCCTGCTGGCTGATAGCGAAGACGTGGATCGCGGTCTGTTCCCTGGCGCTCCTGAGCCCTATGGCACCTATCCGGTGCTGACCCAGGACGCGGCTGGTAACGATGTTGCCATTATCAACACCGATGGCGGCTGGCGCTATGTGGGCCAGCTGGTGGTGGAATTTGATGCCGACGGCAACCTGCTGACGGAATCACTGGATCCGGCCACATCCGGCGTCTATGCCGCTACGGATGATCAGGTCTCCGCCTTGTGGGGTGATACTGACAGCGCCTTTGCCGAGGGCAGCGATGGCGCCATAGCGCGTGATCTGGTCAACGCCGTATCCGACTTTGTTGCCGACCAGGATGGCAATATCCTCGGCCTGACCGATACGTACCTGGTGGGGGAACGTGGTGCGGTGCGCACTGAAGAGACCAATCTGGGGAATCTCACCGCGGATGCTAACCTGTGGTATGCACAACAGGTAGACGCAGAGGTGATGGTATCGCTGAAAAACGGTGGCGGCATTCGTGAACCGATCGGCCAGGTGGTGGTGCAGGGCGAAGATAGCGAACCGAGCTTTCAAGCGCCTGCAGCAGACCCTACTATCGGCAAGCCTGCGGGTGGCGTGTCGCAGCTGGATGCGGCACAAACGCTGCGTTTCAACAATGACCTGGCAATCCTGACCATTACCCGCGAGACGTTGGTGGAGGTATTGGAACATGCGGTAGCGGCCTCTGGGCCAGGGGTAACCGCAGGGCAGTTTGCCCAGGTGGGCGGCATTCAGTACAGCTTTGACTGGGATAAGCCTGCGGGCAATCGCATCCAGAGCGCCGCTATCATGGATGATGAAGGAGAAGTGGCGGACGTGCTGGTAGCAGAAGGTGCGCTAGTGGGCAGCGCCACTGACACGCTTAAAATCGTTACCTTGGGCTTTCTAGCCAATGGCGGCGATGGCTATCCGTTTGATGACACCACAGTGCTTGATCGAGTGGATTTGGTCGACAGTGACCTCGACGATGGTCTGTTTACCTTTGCCGACACGGGCACTGAGCAGGATGCCTTCGCCGAGTACATGGGGGAGTTCTTCAGTGAGACGCCCTTTAGCGAAGCGGAAACACCGGCCAGCGAGGACACCCGTATCCAGAACCTGGATATACGTGAGGATGCCGTGCTGACTGGCGTGGATACAACTCCGTTTAGCATGGACGCCGCATGATCTGATCATCACGAATGTTTGATGCTGCAAAAAAGCGGACCTCCGGGTCCGCTTTTCTGTTTGTTCGGCTAAAGATTATGGTCGGATCTAAGCCGCTAATTTCCACTTTTTCTTCAACCGCATTCTCTTGTGCCACAGCGCAATAGCACCGCCTCGGCGGGGCTTTGTGGTCTCAGGTATGAGCAGAGACGCGTAGCCTGACATAGTCGGCGGTCCAGTTACCGTGGCTATCGCGCAGGCTATGGGCCAGCAGATTGATGGTGTTATCGATGATCAAGTGTTTAAGATCTTCTTCAAGCCCGTGCATAAAAGGGCTGGCAAAGGTTTCAAGCCAGCCACCAATGCCGGTGGGCAGCGGGGTAGGACGCGGAATCAGCTCGATGGAATCGACATGAAAGCCCGCTGTTTCAAGCAGGTTTTCATACTCATTTGTGGTCGGGAAGTACCAGGGGTGACGGTCATCCGCACCAATGCCACGAAACTGCAGCGAGGCAATCAGGGCGGTACAGATTGCCGCCACATTGCCATGGCCACCGAACTCCGCCACAAAACGCCCGCCCGGTTTCAATGAGCGTTTTACACCCGCCAGTACCGCCTGGGGGTCGAGCATCCAATGAATGGCGGCATTACTGAAGACCGCATCAAACGCCTGATCAAAGGGCAGTTGATGAGCGTCAACAACCTGCGCCGTTAGCCCACGGCGCTGGGTGGCAGCCACCATATCTGCTGAGGCATCTACGCCCAGAACGCTGGCGCCCGCTTGTGCAATGCGTTCCGTCAGCGCACCATCGCCACAGCCAAGGTCTAGAATACGCTGGCCAGGTTGAGGGGCCAGTAGCTGCATGACTTTCCCGCCCAGTTCAGAAACAAAACTGGCATTTTCGGCGTATTGATTGGCATTCCATTCCTGTCCGGGTGAGTTCCTGGGGGCATCAGACATAGCGGCTTCCTGGCATCGTTAATAAAAAGAGGGTGTAAAGTATAGCGTATAAACCATACTGAACTGGACAGATTAAAACAGGTTCATCTTTGTCTGCTTGTTTCGCCTGAGGAGGGCAGGCATTATCGCCACTCGCTGTTTAACCATAAGCTGAACGGTCTTTTCAAAACAGTCTTTTCAAAACAGAGGAATGTTATGGGTAAGTTGTTTTCACTGCTGGTATTGCTGGGGCTGGGGTATTTCGGCCTAACTACCTATTACGGAATGGCGGTTGAAAAGGTGCTTGATGAGCAGCTGGATGAACGCGGCATGACGGCAGTTGAGGTGGATAATCTTGACTACGACTGGCTAGCGCCGATCAGCCAGTCTGCCGAGGTATCCGCCAATGTTCGCTATCGGGGCGCCTCTGCTAACCTTGAGTTGGCCGTGGAAGGTCACCCGCTGTTTGGTGATGAACTCAAGGTCTCATTCGGTAGCCTGAAAGGCTTGAGCCTGGGCATTGATTTCGGCGAATGATGCAGGTTGGGCGGCTGCTACTGGCTGCCCAGCTCCTGCTTTAGCCAGTTGGCCAGCCGGGTGCCGTGCGGCTGATGACCACCCTGCCATGCTGGGGGCAGCCACAGGCATAGCCGGGCGGTTGTCTCTATGCTTCCCCAGGGGGCAACCAGGCGGCCACTGCGCAAGTCATCCTCAACCAGCAGGGTAGGCGCAATCGCTACTCCCATACCCGCCGCTGCCGCTTCAATCAGATAAAACAGATGGTCAAAGCCCTGGCCTTTTTGCAGGGCTTCTTCCAGCGCTGGCTGTTCAAGCCCCTGGGCACTGGCCCATTGCGGCCATGCCTGGGGGCGTGAGGCGGTATACAGCAAGGTATTGGCCAGCAGGGTAGCTGGGTGATGCGGGTCGCAGTGCCTGGCCAGCGCCGGGCTTACCACCGCGCAGATCTGCTCGGGCATCAGCTTGATCACCGCTGCCTCCGCTGGCCAAGGCGGCTCGGAAAAGGCCAGGTGGGCGCTGGTGGCGCTGTGGGTGTCAGGCTGTTCAGTGTCACTCACCACCACCTGTAAATTGAGCGCCGGCAGCGCCGCATGCAAGCGGTCAAGCCGGGGGATCAGCCAGCGCGCCAGCAGGCTGCCGGGGCAGGCTAGGGTGAAGGGCGCCTGACGCAGCTCATCCTTGAGCGCTGCACAACTATCCCTCAGTCGCGCAAACGCCTCGCCCACGCCGCTTTGCAAGCGTTGCCCGTGGGGCGTCAAGACCAGGCCACGGCCTTCCTTGGTCAACAGCGCCACACCAAAATGTTCATCGAGGCTTTTCAGCTGGCGGCTGACGGCGCCGTGGGTCACGCTCAGCTCGTTGGCAGCGGCGGTCACGCTGCCCAGCCGGGCGGTCGCTTCAAAAGCGCGCAGGGCGCCGAGCGGGGGGAGGGTGTGGTTCATCAATGTGTGACTCCAGCTCACAAGTTGGTGATATCTTATCGATTTTTATCCGCGCCTGCCTGGGCTAATGTCATCACATACTCAACACATAGCCCGCTGACCCAGCAGGCTGATGTCTGACACCGAGGTTGTGATGAATAAGCCTATCGATCTATCCCATTTAGCAGCTCCAAAGGCGACCAGCCTGCCCGATATCAACGGTATGTTTGGCAGTTTTGGTGGCCGCTTTGTGGCTGAAACCCTGATGCCGCTGATTCTGGAGCTGCAGGAGGAATACACCGCGGCCAAGAGCGACCCTGAGTTCCAGCGTCAGCTGGCCTACTTCCAGGGAGACTACATCGGCCGACCCAACCCGCTGTATTTTGCCGAACGGCTGACCGAGCACCTGGGCGGCGCCAGCGTGTATTTCAAGCGTGAAGAGCTTAATCATACCGGCGCCCACAAGATCAACAACTGCATTGGCCAGGTGCTGCTGGCCAAACAGATGGGTAAAAAGCGCATTATCGCCGAGACCGGCGCGGGCATGCACGGCGTGGCCACTGCCACGGTAGCGGCGCGCTTCGGCCTGCCCTGCGTGATCTATATGGGCGAAACGGATATCGAGCGCCAGCAGACCAATGTGTTCCGCATGAAGCTGTTAGGGGCGGAGATTATTCCAGTCACCTCCGGCACCGGCACCCTCAAGGATGCCATGAACGAAGCCCTGCGCGACTGGGTCACCAATGTGGATGACACCTTCTACATTATCGGCACTGTGGCGGGCCCGCACCCTTACCCGGCCATGGTGCGTGATTTCCAGGCAGTGATTGGCCACGAAACCCGCACCCAGATGCTGGAAAAACATGGCCGCCTGCCGGATTCACTGATTGCCTGCGTGGGTGGTGGCTCCAACGCCCTGGGGCTTTTCTACCCCTTTATTGACGATGCCGATGTACAGATGATTGGCGTTGAAGCCGGTGGCAAAGGGGTGAAAAGCGGCCTGCATGCGGCCAGCCTGAACGGCGGCACCCCCGGCGTACTGCACGGCAACCGCACCTATCTGCTGCAGAACGAGGACGGCCAGATTACCGACGCCCACTCGATTTCTGCCGGGCTGGATTATCCCGGCATCGGCCCGGAACACGCCTGGTTGCACGAGCAGAAACGGGTCGACTATGTCTCGGCCACCGATGATGAAGCGCTGGAAGCCTTCCAGCTCTGCTGCCGTCAGGAAGGCATCATTCCTGCCCTGGAAACCGCTCACGCCCTGGCCGAGGTGGCTAAGCGGGCACCGACGCTTCCCCGTGAACACCTGATGGTCATCAACCTCAGCGGGCGCGGCGACAAGGACATGATGAGCGTTGCCCAGCACCTGGGCGAAAAATTTGGTGTGAAACCCACTTCCCCATGAATCAGGAGTCTGCCATGCCAACCATATCACGCCTTGAGCAATGCTTTGCCGCCCTCAAGCAGCAGGATCGCCCGGCGCTGGTCAGCTACCTGACCGCCGGCGACCCGGATCCGGAGACGTCTCATCGCCTGATTCACGGCCTGCCGGCGGCCGGGGTGGATATCATCGAACTGGGCATGCCATTCAGCGACCCCATGGCCGATGGTCCCGCCATCCAGAAAGCCGCCCTGCGAGCCCTGAACAACGGCCAGACCCAAGCCAAGACCCTGGAGATGGTGCGCCGCTTCCGGGAAGCCAACACCACCACGCCGATTGTGCTGATGGGATACTACAACCCGATTTTCTGCTACGGCGTGGAGCGCTTCCTGGCCGATGCGGCCAAGGCGGGTATTGATGGCCTGATCGTGGTCGATCTACCGCCGGAACACGATGAAGAGCTCTGCCAGCCCGCTGCCCGCCACGGCATTGATTTTATCCGCCTGGCCACCCCCACCACCGATGCCAAGCGCCTGCCCAGGGTGCTGGGGAATGCCTCCGGATTTATCTACTATGTCTCGGTGGCGGGGGTCACCGGTGGTAATGCGCCCACGCCTGAGCGGCTGGAAAACGCGGTGGGTGAATTGCGCGCCAGGGCAGATCTCCCGATTGCGGTTGGCTTTGGCATTCGCACCGCCGAACAGGCCGCCATTATTGGCCGCTACAGTGATGGCGTTGTGGTCGGCTCGGCGCTGGTGGATTGTATTGAACACGCCGCCAGCCCGGACGACGCCGTTGACCAAGTGCATGGCCTGGTGCGCGAACTGGCCGCCAGTCTCCACACCTGCCGCATCCTGTGTGAAGTGGTTGATTAAGGGCGAAGTGGTTGTTCAAGGGCAAAGTGATTGATCAAGTGATAGGGTGGCGCGCTAAGCTAGTATTTTTCAGCGAGGAACTGTTGCATGGACAACCCCCACCCCTGGGCAGAAACACTACCGCTGCTTTATGAACACCTCTGGGCGCGTTTGATCCGGGGCGTGCATGACCGTCACGCCCCAGCACGCCATCCTGTACTGGCCACTGTCA
This sequence comes from Halomonas sp. CH40, assembly GCA_041875495.1. Taxonomy (NCBI): domain Bacteria; kingdom Pseudomonadati; phylum Pseudomonadota; class Gammaproteobacteria; order Oceanospirillales; family Halomonadaceae; genus Halomonas; species Halomonas sp. CH40. The sequence continues at coordinate 2,956,084 of CP112982.1, read as the reverse complement.
GCGCGCAAGGGGTGCCGCAGGCCCGCACCGTGGTACTGCGCGGTGCTGACAAGTCGGCAGCCACGTTGACCCTTTATACCGATCTGCACTCCGCCAAGGTGGAAGAGCTGCGCGCCTCGCCGTTGGCAGCGCTGCACGTCTGGGATGCCTCGGCCCATCTTCAGACGCGGATTGACGCCAGCGTCACCCTGCTGACCGGCGACGACGTCAGCGAAACATGGCAGCAACTGCCTGAGCATTCGCGCCTTGCCTACAGCAGCGACTCAGCGCCGGGAACGCCGATTGCCGATTCGCTGGCCTATAGCAAAACCCCGGATCAGGCAGCCTTTGCCGTGCTGCGCCTGGATATTCAGGCCATAGACGCTCTGCACCTGGGGCCAGATCACCGTCGAGCCCGGTTCACTCGCGCTGATGACTGGGCAGGGCAATGGCTGGTGCCGTAAGATTCTCCAGTAGCGTCTGCACAGCAGCGCCGCCGCCCGACATCACTGACAACCGACAGGATTGATCGCATTGAACCAGCAGCACCTTTTGGCACTCGGCCGCTACCACCCGGTTGTAATTGAAGGGATGGGCGGCTTTGACAGCCGAGACCCGCGACCGGTGGCCGCCAGCATTGCCCAGCGGCTGAGAAGGCACTGGCAGAATAAGCCTACCGACAAGCCCAAGCTGATTGTGATTCAGGGTGACCCGCTGGAAGAGCGGGGTATCTCCGCCATTACGCCGCTAGTCGCTGCAGAGCTGAGCGCGTCACGCGGGCTTGTCTGCCTGGATGAAGTGATAGCGGACTACCACGCGCCCAATGCCGACAGAAACAACGTGATTCTGGAAGTTCGCTATTCCCAGCTCACCGAGGTTCTGAACCACCACCAGCCTGATACTCTGCAGCGCCTCGAGGCCCGGGTGGACCGCGCCATTAGTGAGAAAAACCACCAGCGCAGTGCCATGGGCAAGGCCCCACTTAAAAGCTACTTTCGTGATTTCGCCCTGCTGCAGGAAGTCACCAAAGCTGCCTGTCATCAGCTATGCGGCGGCATTACTGTGGCGCATACCGCCCGCGAGATTCACCCGTTTTCCGTTACCAGCTTCTATACCATCGGCCTTGAGCTTGGGCTTCTAAAGGTCGATGATCTGGTGAGTTATAGCGGTGCCGAGCCGTCTTCCTGATAGGTAATAGGCAAGCAATCCTGCTTTATAAATGATTGTTCATAGTAATGTTTCAGGATCATCTAACCCTCAGAAAAGAAGGCCTTAAGCATCTGACGAGCGGATCATTAAGCCCATGTTTACACTTTCTTGGTGTACAGCGCCTGAGGCTTCTTTTACTCCGTCAGCCTGACTGGCACACTGCTATTGGTTCAATCAGCTTTTAATATTCAGAAAAGGGGAAGGTTATGGGATTTGGTGATCTGATTAACAAGGCCAAAGACGCCTTGGGTGGAAAGGCCTCAGAAGCTGCAGAGTCGTTTGGCGGAACAGACGACCTGATTTCAAAAATCAGCGAAAGCGGCATCAATCTTTCAGCGTTGACAGAAATGGACGCCGAAAGCGTAACTTCGCTGCTTGAGGAGCATGGTTTCGACCTTTCCATGCTGGAAAATTTTGGTTTATCAGTGGAAGACTTGATTGAAAAGGTCAAGGAGTATTTGGGCCAATAGAAGCCCTGCCAGACAATGCATAACCAAAGGCGCCTGCAACGGCGCCTTTGTCTTTTTTAGGTGCCGGGTCTCGGATGAATGGCTGTAGACGTTCCCCAGCTGTCAAAAAAGGATTGTCCCTGCATAACCAAATCCCCCAGTACTGGTCGTCTCTCAACACTATGCTAGGCTAATACCCATTACCCAGCAGGGAGCAGGGAATCGCCATGCCAAGCCACCACCACGATACCGGCTACAAGGAACTCTTCAGCCACCCAGAGTTTGTCCAGCAACTAGCCGCCGTGGATCGGGTGGTGGCGATTCTACAGGCCGACCCGGATAAACAGCGTATTGATAAAATCATCACCCGCTGGCTTAAACGGCACCTGGCCTGGCTAGGCACCGAGGTGAACCTGGCACAGCTTGACAGCCTGATGGAGGATAAAGACATGTTGGCAGAGAATTTAGAGAACCTGGTCAAAAAAGAGCGTTTGGAAGGGCGACAGGAAGGGCGACAGGAAGGGCGACAGGAAGGGCGACAGGAAGGTGAGCAGGTGGGTATACAAAAAGGCCGCCAGGAAGGTGAGCGTTATGGACTTCAAAAAGGCCGTCTGGCAGAAGCACGCGATGTGCTGCGCACCCAGCTTGGCTTAAAGTTTGGCGAGGTGCCCGACTGGGTAGAAACCCAACTGATGCAAGCTGATCACGAACAACTGCAACAGTGGATGCGTGACGTCCTTTTTGCCGATCGTCTGGATGTTATGTTCACGCGTTAGCCGATAGACAGTGATTTAGCGATGCTGACGGATATCGATTTTGCTCATCCAGAGCAAATACGCCGTCTTTCTCACCTGCAGTGGTGCTACAGCCATTCGCCATGCACGCCAAGGCCCAGTATCATGGCTGGTTTATTCACTCACGGAAACCTTGATTTATGTCCTGCCCACCTTGCTCCAACTGCCAGTCTGACTTTGTCTACCAGGATCAAAGCCTGATGATCTGCCCGGAATGCGGCCACGAATGGAACCCTACTGACGTGGAAGAGGACGACAGCGTCAACGTAAAAGACGCCAACGGCACCCCGCTCGCCGAGGGCGACAAGGTCACCCTGATCAAGGACATAAAAGTCAAAGGCACCTCGATGGTGCTCAAGATTGGCACCAAGGCGGTTATCAAGCGGATGAAAGAGGCCAAGGATCACCAGCTCGACTGCAAGGTCGATGGTGCGGGCGACATGATGGTCACCGCCGAGTTTGTCAAAAAGGCCTGAATGGGCAGGGGCCTGTCACCCCGCTCAGCCTGATCACTTCCCCTGTCACTGCTGCATTCAGCTCGCCTGGCTTGGGTGATGTCGGTGTAGGCCAGCTTGCGGGTGAGAGAGAACCGGGTTGATGCGGGCGGGAGCAGCAAAGCATTGTTGCCTCGGCCCCGTCATCCCAAGGGCGCGTATCCTGCAAGCATCAGTTGTCATAACTGAGATGTTCCTCATTTCGTACAGTTATAATTTGAGGCGACACTTGCCCTGTACAGCGTACATATGGAGGGGTTATGAGAATTGTGTCTTTTACACAAGCAAGAAACAGTTTGAAAGCGGTATTAGATTCTGTTGTTGATGACGCGGATACAGTGGTGATTACTCGCCGTGATTCAGAAGATGCTGTTGTAATGTCGCTAGACTACTACAACAGCCTGATGGAAACCGTGCACTTACTGCGCTCACCGGCGAATGCAGAGCATTTGAATCGCTCAATTGAACAATTCAAATCAGGTAAAGTAACTCGTAGAGACTTGATTGATGAGTAGTCGCTTATTGTAATGGGCTGACGAACTCTTGGGCGATTACCTGTACTGTAAAAACAGGAAAAACAAACGCTTAAACGCATAAGAAAGCTTATTAGGCTCTGCCTTCCGCAGTGCCGCTAACAATTGGCTGCATCCTCGAGAACACCCGATTGCCCAACTACACTGACTGAATGAAGCATTGAGACGATGGCTCGCTGGGTAAACCGCTTTGTAGCCATCGAATGTCGGCAGTGGAGTGTTTGTCTGCAAAGGTCGGGCTACTGCCAGAATCTACACACGGAAAACAAGTTCATGCGCATACCTATTTATCGGGTCGCAATGGTCGGCCTGTTGACGTTGTTTACAGCTCAGGCCAGCACGGCGCAGTCGAAGGCATATCCGGATGGCCATGGCGGCAGCGTTACATTTCCCCAGGGTGACATATCCTTCGCAGACGAGGTTGTACATTACGATACCGGTACCGAACAGCCCATCGAGGAAGCCCGCGAGCGCGAGCAGGCGTTGGGAACGCCGGACTATGGCGAAGACGGCAAACGGGGATATCTGTCGCTGGGCTGTAGCGGTGAACTGGTGCTGAAGTTCACCGATAACCGGCTGATCGATATCCCTGGCCCGGATTTGTATGTGTTCGAGGTTGGCCCAGCGATTGAACCCACGGCGCTGGCCATCTCCAACAACAATAAAGATTGGGTACGCATTGGGGGGATCGGGGGCGGTAAGGCAGAGATCGATATCGCGCCCTATGTCGACGGTGATGAGAGTTTTCGCTACGTCAAGCTGGTGGATCTGAGAGAGCAGTGCGGAGGTGAAACCCCGGGTGCGGACATTGACGCAGTTGGTGCTATCGGTTCGTTGCAGCATATTGCACTCGACAGTGCAGTGCTGTTTAACACGGGCAAATACCAACTCAAGCCCCAGGCATCGGAGGCGATCGATAGCGCCATGGCCAACGTCGATTCACAACAGCTGCAGTCGGTCGTGGTGGCAGGCCACACCGATACCGTGGGCAGCGCCGAATCCAACCAAGTGCTGTCGGAAAATCGCGCGCGGTCGGTGGCAGACTACTTGATTGGAAGTGCTAGCATTCCTGAAGGCAAGATTCACATCGAAGCTCATGGGGAGAATGATCCGGTTGCCAGCAACGGGACAGCGGAAGGCCGGGAGAAAAATCGCAGGGTTGAGCTTCGTGTCCGCGCAGTGCCCGACGAGCAGGGAACAGATACCGCGCGCATCGAGATTCTGGGAATCTGGCGCGCTGACAATAATCGCCAGACGACGCTGCGCAGAGAAGAAGGCGGCATCAGCGGCGACTACACCAAAAAGGGCGGCGGGCAGATTCAAGGTGAATTCACCAGTGCCACTGTCTTCGAGGGGGTTTGGATAAAAGACAGCTCAGGCCGAACCTGTGACACGCAAAAAGGTGGCAGTAAGCATTGGGGCAACCTGCGGATCGAGTTTACATCGGCGGATCGCGATGCGTTTGACGCCCAATGGTCATACTGTGGTGATACAGACTGGCGCGGCAGTTGGCAGCACGCGGAGAGGATTCTGTGAACAGGGCTCTTACGCTGACCATTTGAGAACTGATTCGAGTTGATGATTACGCCTGGCTGGTGCCGTATGTCGAGAATGATAGGGAAATTTTTCTCAAGACTGTCATCCCCAGTCGCAAGGCCACCAAGAAATTTCTAGGGGGGTAGCATGGCCAAGACTAAATTAGATCCCGAGGAGCAGCGCTGCTTGAGGTTTACGAATCCGAAGAGTTCAAGTCAGATCTGGACGCTGATCGTCGAGAATATTTGGCGAGAGCATCGGAGGAAGCCTCAAGGATATCTCTGCTAGCAAATCAGGCCAGCGGTCGCGCTAACGCGACCCGCGGTTCTCTACATCAACCTAACTTCGCCTTTCCCATCACAGCTGCATTCAGCACGCCTGGCTTGGCTTTGGTGATAGTAGTGCTAACCAAGCCACTTGTGGGCAGCCATCACCCAGTTTGTCAAAAGCTTCAACAGGCCACTGTAGCTGCCGCGCAGCCAGCCACTGGCTGCGTCATCGGATCTTGATATAAAAAACTTGATTAACGCAAATTAACTACTAGTATAAATTAATACACATTTTGATATACGGGATGTGCGGGGCCAAGGGTATCTCAGGATGCAAAGCACATGATATTTGAGCTCAGCAGACAAACTATTGGCAGCTTTATCCGGTTCATTGAATATGGTGAACCATCTATTACATGCATTTTTACTTTTCTTTGTTTCAAAAAGTGCATCAGCAACGGTTGTGTTGAAATTTCGAGAGACGTGAAAATACGGTAAGCGCCCTTAAATCGACACACTTGACCTAGCCGTGTTCTTTCACTTTTTTTCGGCGGGCGCCAAGTTCACGTTCCAGGGCAGCAGCGTTTCCAGTGCCTCTAACGTATCAGCGGTGGCGATGTGCTCCAGCACATAATGGATATAGGCAGCAGGCTCCAAGCCATTGGCTTTTGCCGTTTCGATGAGTGAATAACAGGTGGCACTGGCGTGAGCGCCGCGGGAGGTATCCGCGAACAGCCAGGCTCTTCGACCAACGGCAAACGGGCGAATGGCGTTTTCTGCCAGAACATTACTGATATGCAGGTCGCCGCGCGCACAATAGCCGATGAGGAAGTCCCATTGGTTCAGCGTATATTCCATCGCCTGACGCGTCAGGCTGCCTTTCATGACGCGGGTAACATTAGCCTCTAGCCAAGCCTTGAAGGCCTCAAGACGCGGAAGGCTCAGCTCCTGGCGGACACGGTAGCGTTCCACTTCGCTGAGATCCTTGATCTGCCGTTCGATGGCGTAGAGTTTGTTGATATGGCTAAGCCCTACCTCGGCCTTGGCCGGCGTGGCGCCCTTGCCTTTCGCGTTGACCTTGGCTGCCTTAGACGCTTCCACGAACTTGCGTCGCGCATGGTCCCAACAGCCAATGCGGGTAATGCCGTTGGCACGGCATACCTGGCCGTAACCGGCGTAGCCATCGGCCTGCAGGATCCCTGAGAAGTCGTCGAGTAGGCGCACCGGCACGCTGCCGCCGCGGGACGGGTCGTAGGCAAAGAGCACCGACGGTTGATCCGGTGGGCCACCTCGGGTGACCCACATCCATTTATCTGACTGAGCGGTCTTGCCGTCTTCCTTGAGCACTTGCAGCCGCGTTTCATCGGCTTGCAGATACGCGCTGCTGTTTTGCACTTCGCGCATCAGCGTGATCAAGGGCGTGAAGACGTCATTCAGGCGGATGATCCAGTTGGCCATCTGCGTGCGGCTAACAGCGTGGCCTAACCGCTTGAACATGCCTTCCAAGCGGTACAGCGGCAAACCGTCTGCGTACTTGGAGGTGATCACGTACGCTAGCAGTGACGTCGACGCCGTGCACTTGCCTAGCGGATGAACCGGACGCTCCGCAGTAAGGAGATGGTCGTTGCCCTCAAGCGGGAACACCGCTTTTTCCTGCCAGTATTCGAGGACTTTCAGCTGCGCGGGGATGAACTGAAGCTCTTCTTTTACCTTGGCGAAGAAGGTCTTGGTCGCCCCGACTTTTTCTTCTTCGCTGAGCGTAAGCTCAATACGCTCACGGACCAGAGTGTCGGAGAAGCCACGTTGGCGACGTTGACGTGAGGGACGCGGCGCGTCTTGCTCTTCGACATCGTCGGGTAACTGATCGCGTAGCGCCTCGATGTCAGCTTCCAACTCCGTCTCATCGAACAGATGAGCCTGGTTCGCAGACTTTTCACTGCGCGCGGCGAACTGCTGAATGCGCTGCAAGCGCAGCTTCTCTTCGAGCAATTGAATATAGAGATTACGTTGCTGTAACGCCGTCTGTTGAGCCGTCACCTGTTGCTGAAGCCCCGCCACAAGAGCCACTACCTCAGCGGCGGAGAGGCCACTGAGATCAGGCAGTTGGGAGGAGACTTCGGGGTGCTTTTTCATGGGCCAATGATACCAGATTCGGTGTGTTAAAGCACTGAAAATAAGAGCTTTATGGCCTATCCGACGCTGTCGTAATGCAGTGTTTTATGGCCGCGCATCAGGGTGATATCGTAGCCATCCAACAGCCAGTTGATCTGCTCGCCAGTCAACGCCATAACGTCATCCGAGGGGCCGGGCCACTTGAAGCGCTCCTCGGCCAGCGCCTTGTAGTAGAGCACGAAGCCATTGTCTTCCCACATCAGGCACTTGATTTTATTTCGCTGCCGGTTAGTAAAGGCATACAGCGCCCCGCTAAAGGGGTTGTGTCCCAGTTCTTGCTCCACCAGTAACGCCAGGCCGTTGGCTTGCTTGCGAAAATCGACCGGTGCGCGGTACAGGTAGATCTCGGGCATTTCCCACGCGGGGCGTAAATAGCGCGGCCGCTTCACAGTTGCCTCAGGATATCGCCCAGTAACGCCACGTTGCCCGCGTGCAAGCCCGTGACCGTGATACCGCCGGGCAGTGATACCGTAAGCCCCGTGGAGTCTATTTCTTTTGCGGTGCCGGTATTGGGATATGCGACGGTGGCAAAACCGGCGACTGGCTCTTTTGTTGACGATGCGCTGGCCAAGAGCTTTTGACGCCAGTAAGAAAACTGATGGTACTTTAGCGCTTGTTGCTTGCAAAACGCCATGCCGGACAAGCCAGAGGTTTGCCATTCGGTGACTTGTTGCTGCCAATATTGCTCACGTTCTTGATGCGTCATGACACCCCCTCACAAAGATCTGATGGCATCAGTGTGAGGGGATAAAAGCGAGAGCGGTAGATGCCGGTTTAAGGGCGCTTACAAAATACGTATCTCAATTCTGCACTCAGCAAGGTGATTAGCCAAATATAGAGTTGATAACCAAAGGCTAAATAAAAGTTATAAAAAGCCTAAGCTTCATGCGGAAATTTTGCTGATAAAAGAAAATTGTATCCGTAGTTTGGTTTAATTCATATTCCATGTTGTGCTAGCGATGGGAGGGTGTAATGGCTAAGAAAATCATATTTGTGCATGGAAGAGCTCAAAAACCATCTGAACCTTTTTTGAGGCAGCTCTGGTACGACGCAACTGCTCATGGCATAGAAAGAGATTTTGGGGCGTCAGGCAGATCACTGTTTGATCAGGTTGCTAAGGATTTCGTTTACTATGGAGATTTGTCAAATGATTTCTTGGGTGTTCCTGAGGAAGACCCCGCTAGCAGGCACAAGGCTTTGGAAAAGCTGAAATCTTATTCTAAGTCTCAATTTAATAAAACCACCTATAAGTCAGTGTCAAAAGCTGGTTTTCTCAAAGAGGCCTTGGCCGACACGTTTTCGGCTGTTTTGGGTAAGTTGCATCTAGCAGAGCCATTGATAACGGCAGTAGCGCCGGATATGGCCCATTATTGGAATGAAGATTCTTATTACGGTAGTGATGTGCGAAATAGACTTACCCCTGTGCTCCGTGCCGCCCTTGATGAGAATTACGATATATTGCTGGTGTCTCATAGCTTAGGAACAATGATCAGTTTTGATAACTTATGGAAATTATCGCACTATGGCGAGTATCGGCATACTTACGGCGCAGAAAAGAAAGTTGATCTTTTTGTTACTTTGGGATCACCACTTGGCGACGAAAATGTAAAAGATCGCTTAAAGGGCAGCTCCAACAAAGGGTTGCTAAAGTATCCGACCAATATCAAGCGCTGGTACAATTTTTCCGCCGAGGATGATTATATATCTCACGATAGTAAGATACGTAACGATTACAAGGAAATGGTTGGATTAGGTATGGTTAGCAGCGGTATAAAGGACATATATCCGATTTACAACCTTAACGTCAGGAATGGGCGTTCAAACCCTCATTCCTCTATTGGTTACCTTGTCCATCCAAAATTTTCGTCGTTGGTGCACAAGTGGCTTTGCACTTGATAAAAGATATAAGAGGAGATGCTTTCCATATTACCCCATCCCACTCACTCTGATCACTTCCCTCGTCACCGCTTCATTCAGCACCCCTGGCTTGGTTTCCACCACGCTGAGCCAGTCGCGGGCGCGGGTGATGCCGGTGTAGACCAGTTCGCGGGTGAGAATCGGGTTGAGGGTGGGCGGTAGCAGCAGGGCGGTGTGGTGGAATTCCGAGCCCTGGGATTTGTGTACCGTCATCGCGAACACGGTTTCCACCGCATGCAGGCGGGAGGGCAGTACCCAGCGGATTGGGGTGTCCGGGTCGCCGGTGGGGAATGCTACCCGCAATAGGGTTTTGCCCGGTGTGCCTGAACTTGGGCGCGGGTCAGGCACTGCCAGGGTGATGCCGATATCCCCGTTCATCAGCTTCAGGCCGTAGTCGTTCTGGGTGACCAGCACCGGGCGGCCTTCATACCAGCCCTTCTCCAGGGTGTAGTCACTGCCAGATAGCAGCTTTTCCCCGCGCAGGGTTTTAGCGATGCGCAGGTTCAAACCTTCAACGCCCCAGGGGCCTTTGCGTAGCGAGCAGAGCAGCTGGAAATGGCTGTAGGCGTTGAGCACCTGGGCGGCCCAGGCGTTGAAGGCGCCTGGGTTCTCCTCGAAGGACTCCCCGTGCGGGCGCTGGCGTTGCAGCACCTCCAGGTAATGGCGGTAGCCAGTGGGCGGCGCGATGGGCTTGCCCTGGTGGTCGGTTCTGCCCTTGCCGCTATTGATAAACCCCGCGGGGCTGCCGTCAATCACCAGCTTATCCAAGGTGGTGTCCGTGGTTAGCGTCAGCTGGTGTAGATCCGCGTAGCCGTGGCGCAATACCGCTTGCACGGCTTGCTGTTTGTCGCGGTCGCTCTGGGCGTGGCGCGGTTGGTTGATGACCTGGGCCAGCTGGCCAATGCCGCTGTGTTGATCAAAGCGGTGGCTGACCCGCAGCATGGTAATCGCCTGATCCAGCGGCTGGCCGTTAGCATCGATATAGGCATCGGGCAGCAGCTGGCCGGTGGCGCTTTCCAGCCACTGGGCGGTTGCCGGGGTGTAGTGGGTGGCATCGGCGCGGCGGCACAGGTCGCCGAGTACCGAGCCCGCTTCCACCGAGGCCAGCTGATCCTTATCCCCCAGCAGCACACACTGGGCATTGGTGGGCAGAGCATTCAGCACAGCGGCCATCATCTCGATATCCACCATGGAAGCTTCGTCAATCACCAGCACATCCAGCGTCAGCGGGTTGGCGGCGCTATGGCGGAAATGGCGGGTATCCGGGCGCGCCCCCAGCAGCCGATGAAGGGTGGTGACCTCAGTGGGAATAGGTATCTTACCGGGCGCTGCTGAAAGTGGCTGCTTACTGAGTAGCGCTTGCAAGGCTTCCAACGGCAGCCTGTTGACCTGCCCGGCAATGGATTCATTCAGGCGGGCAGCGGCCTTGCCGGTGGGGGCGGCGAGGCGAATGCGCAGCGGCTGATCTGGCGCCTGGGCCAGCTGCAGGGTCTGCAGCAGGGCCAGCAGGCGCACTACGGTGGTGGTTTTGCCGGTGCCGGGGCCGCCGGTAATAATGCTGAATCGGCTGCGCGCGGCCAGGGCGCAGGCGGTTTTCTGCCAGTTCAGGGCCGCGCTGGGTTCAAACAGGATGTTCAGTGCCTGGGGAAGCAGCTCCGTTTGCTCGGCGTCACCCAGGGCCTGGGGGTGCCTGGCACCTTTAAGGCGCTGAGCAATCTGCTGGTGCAGGCTTTGTTCATACTGCCAGTAGCGGCGCAGATAGAGGCGGGTTTTGGTGGCGGCATCCGGCTGGCTGGCAGGATCTGTGTGAGTATTCACTATCACCAGCGGTGTATTGCCGGGGCCATGGCTGGCCAGCAGCGGGTGGTGCAGGGCGGCTTGCCATTCGGCCAGGGTCAGGGTGGCCAATACCTCGCTGGGCAGCGGTGGCGGGTCGGTCAGGTCATCGCCTTCTGGCGGCAGTGAGAGGGCAAAATCAGGGGCATTCAGGGTGGCGTTCAAGTCCAGGCACACATGGCCGCGGCCCAACTGATGGCTGGCCAGGGCCGCCGCCAGCAGCAACAGGGGCGAGGCATCCGCGGCTTCGCTGGCCAGAAAGCGCACTAGAGCGCGATCCAGGTCGCGCAACCAGCCTCGGGCCACCCAGCGTTCGCACAACTCAAGCAGCGCTTGGGTATCACTCAACGCCGGGTGAGGGCTCGGCGGCGTAGCCACAACGGCAGGCGGCGCTGTGCCGCTGTCTGCGTCAGCGTCAAACAGGTCGAGGGTATGAGTATCGTCTTGGCGGTTCATGCGCTGGCCTCCTCGGGGGTGTGGGCGCTGGGTTCACGGCTGAACAGGCGGTCCAGCGCTTCAATCAGCTCGACCGGGACAGGCTCGCCATAAACGCCGCGTTCAGGGCTGCGGCTGCCGCGCAGAAAGACGGTCATCGAGCCACCCAGATGCTGGCGCGGGTCGTAATCCGGCAGGCGTGACTTGAGCAGGCGGTGCATGGCCAGCAGATACAGCGCTGACTGCACATCGTAGCGCTTTTCCAGCAGGGCGTGGCGTAAGGCGTCCGGGGCGTAGGCGGCGTCATTCGGCCCCAGGTAGTTGGATTTCCAGTCGAGTACATAAAAGCGTCCCTGGTGCTCAAAAGCCAGGTCAATAAAGCCCTTGAGCATGCCATTCAGAGTATCGGCATCCAGCGCCGGGCGGGCCATACCGGGCAGCAGATGCTGGCTGACCAGCGCATCCAGCTCACGCGTATTGACCGCTTTGGCGGCCAGCCAGAACTCCAACTCAACCTGATAGCTTGCAAGTTCGGCCAGGGTAACGCGAGTGAGCTCGGCGGTGGCCAGCGGCAATGGCGTGGTCAGCAGGGCCGCAAACCACCCGGCCAGGGGCTCCTGCCATGCCTGCCAGCCGCGCAGCTGAACCCGTCGCCAGAGCATATCGTTGAGGGATTCCAAGTCGTTGGCAACAGCTGCAAAGCCTTGCTTGCCTGCCCATTCGAACAGCCCGTGGAGAAAGGTGCCGGGTCCGGGGCCGCGCGGAAAGCGATGCAGATGGTAGGTATCCGGTTGAGATTGTTCTTGAGACAGTTCTTGAGAAAGTTCTTGAGACAGCTCCTGGGGTTCGTCCAGCACTTCAAGGGCGGTGGCCTCCTGAGCGGTGCCCGGTTCCTGCTGGGTGGCGGTGGGGGCGTTCAGGGTGCCGGACAGGCGCAGTGCTGAGTAGCTGGCAATCCACCAGTGTTCCCTGGCCGGGCGTGCCGGGGTGCGGGCATGCCCAAGGGAGGCGCTGGGTGCCGGTGGCTCAAGGCGCTGCAGGCTGAGCAGCGGCGGCTCGCTAACGCGGAGGTCACTGCCGTCGGCTAGCGCCTCCAATGCCTGCCTTAGCGCAGCGGGGTCGATGGATTGGCCCCCGTTAAGCATGTAGCCCAGGGCGCTGTTTTCCAGCTCTTTCAGTGCCGCGACCCCCAGCCAGGTGGCATGACGGGCGCGGGTGAGGGCCACGTAGAGCTTGCGTAGATCTTCGCCAAGCCTTTCGCGGTCGGCTTTTTCCACGATGGTGTCATCGGCGTTCAGGCTGAGCTGCAGCTGGCCCTGGCTATCGTGCCAGCGCAGCGGCAGGTCGTCTTTTTTGACCGGGCGATGGTTGGCGATAAAGGGCAGGAACACCAGCGGGTACTCCAGCCCCTTGGATTTGTGGATGGTGACCACCTGCACCAGATCGGCATCGCTTTCCAGGCGCAGCTTGTGGCTGTCGCCGTGGCTCTCCGGGTCGGCAATGGCTTCGGCCAAAAAGCGGATCAGGGCGTGTTCGCCATCCAGTTCAGCGCTGGCCTTCTGGAGCAGTTCGCCCAGGTGAAGCAGGTCTGTCAGTAAGCGCTCACCTTCCTGGAACTCGGCCAGCAGTCGGGCAGGAACATCAAAATCTACCATGATACGGCGCACCAGCGGCAGTACGCCCTGGCGCTGCCATAGGCGGTGGTAGTGGCTGAACTGCTCGACCCTGGCTTCCCAGGCCAGCTCGTCATGCTGAAGGTGGTCCAGGGCGGCAAAACCCAGCCCCAGCGCCGGGCTGGCAAGCGCAGCGCGCAGGTGCGCCTGTGCCTGGCGGGAGCTGGCCAGTGGCTCGGCGCAGGCCAATAGCCAGCGTTCCAGCTGGGAGGCAATCGGCGAGCTGAACACCTTATCGTGGTCGGAAAGATAGACGCTTTTCACACCCCGGCTGGCCAATGCCTGACGAATGGCGCGTGCTTCCTGCAGGCCGTTGACCAGCACCGCCATATCCGAGGGCTTGAGCGGGGTGAGGCTATCATCGTCTTGAAAGCCGCTCTGATCTTGCTGGGCGGCGGCCAGCAGCTCGACCATCTGGGAGGCACAGTGCTCGGCCATCTCGCTCTGGTAGGCGGTCTTTGAAAGCGGCTCGTCGCTTTCCAGGCACCACAGGCTCATGGCCGGAAGCGGCTGGCCCTTGTGGATCAGCTGTTCTTTGCGGCCTTTAGCGCCCACCGGCAAAAAGGGCAGCGGGTTATCACCGCTCTCTGCGCGGAACAAAAAGGCGCCGGCAGCGTGCTGGTCAGCGTAGCCAAAGCAGTGGTTGACGGCCTCGACCATGGCGTGGCTGGAGCGGAAGTTGGTGCCCAGAGTGACGTGGCGCCCATCGGTGTCTTGCCGGGCCTGCAGATAGGTGAAGATATCCGCCCCGCGAAAGGCGTAGATCGCCTGCTTGGGGTCGCCGATCAGCAGCATAGCGGCATCCCGGCGCGGATGGGCAACCTGATAGACGGCGTTAAAGATACGATACTGGATCGGGTCAGTATCCTGGAACTCGTCAACCAGTGCCACCGGGAACTGGCGCAAAATCTGTGCGGCCAGGGCCTCTTTATTGGGGCCTTGCAGGGCGCGGTCAAGATGGGTGAGAAGGTCGTTGGGGCCCATTTCAGCGCGCCGTTCCTGCTCCCGCTCCAGGCGGACCTTGCACCACTGAACGGCATGAATCAGCAGGTCGCTGTGGGGGTCGGGCAGGGCGTCCAGAGCAGCGGGCAGCTCGCCTAGCGCCTCCCAGGCAGCGGGGCAGGGTGGCGTGCCGTCTTTCCATATCTCGGCCATGCCGTCTGGCGTCAGGCGCTTCCAGGCGGCGGGCGTCAGCGCTGGGCGCTCAAGGTCGCTTTCACACCACTCCCGCAGCGCCTCCAGCCAGTTAGCGCGGCTTTTGGTGTTGAACTTTTTGCGGTTAAAGGCATTACGACTGTCGGCGTCTTCCAGGGCGGGCACCACTTCGTCCAGCCAGGCAGGCCAGGGCGCTTTCAGTGTGGCCAGGGTGGCGCTGCGTTCGGCCTCGGCAGCGCTCAGGGTATCGGTAGGTGCGGGGCGCTGGCTGCCCAGTGCGTCGCTTTCATGCAGCAGTTTGCGTACTTCGTCGTGAAGCGCATCCGGTGATGACCAGTAGCGGGTGATTTTGCCCAGGGCATCGGCATCCAGCGGGTAATAGAAAGTACGCCAGTAATCGCGCACCACTTCCTGCTGCAGTTCGTGCTGGTCGTTTTCCAGGTTCAGCGAGAACAGGCTGCCGCTATCAAAGGCGTGTTCCCGCAGCATGCGGTAGCACCAGCTGTGAATGGTCGATACGGCAGCTTCGTCCATCCATTCGGCAGCCAGCTCCAGGCGCCGGGCGCAGGCAGGCCAGGCGGCCGGGTCATACTGGTCGCGCAGCTCAAGCAGCAGTGAGTCATCGCTGACCTGTTCCGGGGTGTTACGGAAGGTGCCCGCCGCTTCCACCAGACGGTGGCGAATCCGCTCGCGCAGCTCCTGAGTGGCGGCGTTGGTGAAGGTCATCACCAGAATTTCCGGCGGCGTCAGTGGGCGCACAAAGGCCGTGTCATCCTCGCTGTGCTGGCCACCCAGCACCAGGCGCACATACAGCAAGGCAATGGTAAACGTCTTGCCGGTGCCCGCACTGGCTTCAATCAGGCGGCTGCCGTGGAGTGGCAGCGTGAGCGGGTTGAGGGGTGTGGGTTGGGTCATTGATCCGCTCCTTTTTTTACTGCCTGAATCAGCGGGGCGTAGAGAGCTTCCATCAGCCCGAGGAAGTGGTCGCCTTGGTCGGTGTTGGCCTGATAGAGCGTCTCGAAATGTGGCCATTGGTGGCTCAGGTAGGCGCTTTGGGTGGCTTCGCCGCTGTGGTATCGGCCGTCTTCGTAGATTTTTTCGGCGGCGGAATAGGCATCATCCGGCGAGTTGTTCTTGGGTTTCTGCAGGGTGGTCAGCCAGGCAAAAGCGGCCTTCGGGGCCAGTGGCAGGGGTGTCTGCAGCCCGCGGGTGTAGGCCGCCAGCTGGGTTTGCAGGTGCGCGCGGGCGGTGTCGGCGTCCAGCGGTTCAAGGGTGACATTGCCTGCCTTGGAGAACAGTTGCGTGGTCATCGGGCCTTTCAGGTTGCCCGCCAGATGGGCAACCCAGTGGCGCAACAGATGATGCCAGTGGTATTGCTTGTTCTTGACCAGGCTGCTGCTGAGCAGCAACAGGCGGCAACGATGGCCTTGTGTATTTTCGCGTAGCTCGCCCAATTGGTCCTCAAGAGTCAGGCCGCATGCGGCCTCCAGCCGGACGGGCAGCGTCTCTGCCAGGGCGATGGGCCATTCCTCCAGCGCTTGGGCATAGTGGTCGAACAGAGTTTCCATCGGCTCTGCCAGAGCCTCGCGCATGCGCTCGCCAAAGGCCCCGATAGCCAGTACGCCCTGGCCCTGAAAGTGTTCCAGGGTGGCGTGAAGGGCGTCGATGCGCGGCTCGCCTTGATCAACCGCCTGGCGCTGGGCGGCAATCAGCTGATCCTGCAGCTGCCAGTTCTGCAGGCCATCCAGGGTAAAGGGCTCGGCATCCAGTTCGGCAATCGCCTCCTGTTCGAAATACACCCCCAGGCGAGTGTTGAAAAACGTCCGCACAGGTTCCTGCAGAAAGCGCCCCAGCTGGCTCAGGGTCAGGCTTTCGGGCAGGTGTTGTGGCGCTGGCAGTGTGGCTTGGCTGGCCTTTAGCGGGCGCGGTTGGTGAAGGGTTCGCCATTCATGGGCATAGGTGAACAGTCGGCTGGCTGCGTTGTTGAAGTAATCGCGGCTGAAGGGCTGTAGCGGATGAGTGGTGGTCAGGGTATCAACCAGGCTGGCGCCTTCTTCCGGCTGCCAGCCTGCGTCGAGATGATCGCGCAGCTGGCCTACCAGCACCGAAGGCGGCATGTTGCTGTTGTCGGTCTGGTTTTTGCCCACCCAGCTGATGTAGAGCTGCTGGCGGGCGGAGAGCAGTGCTTCCAGAAACAGGTAGCGGTCGTCTTCCCGGCGGGAGCGGTCGCCGGGGCGGTAGTCATTGCCCATCAGGTCGAAATCCAGCGGTGGCTGGGAGCGTGGGTAGTCGCCATCGTTCATGCCCAGCAGGCACACCCGTTGGAACGGAATGGCGCGCATCGGCATCAGGGTGGCAAAGTTGACCGCCCCGGCCAGAAAGCGCTGGGAAAGGCTGTGCTCGTCAATCTGCGAAAGCCAGTGTTCGCGCACCATGGAAAGCGGCAGGGCGTCGTCGAGCCGGGCTTCCTGGCTGCTGTCGAATATCTGCTGCAGGCCGGTTTCCAGCTTGCCCAGCATCAGGCTTTCCTGGGCATCCTCGGTGAGAAAAAAGGTCTCCAGCAGCTCGCGCAGCCGCGCGACCCAATGCTCGGCATCGGTGGGCTGGCAGAAAATCTCCCAGGTAGCTTCGAGTTTTTCCAGCAGGGTGGCCAGCGGCCCGGCCAGGCTCGCTTCCAGCCCGCCGATATCATCAAACGGCTCGATGCCCTGCCAGGCGTTGCCATCGCCCACGCTATAGCCAAGCAGCAGGCGGCGCAGGCCAAAGGCCCAGGTGTTCTGCTCAAGCCCTTCGGGCAAGGCCAGGGTCTGGCGTTGCCTGGCGTTTAGCCCCCAGCGGATGCCAGCGCCTTCCATCCAGCGCTCCAGCACCGGCAGATCGCGTTCCTCTAGCCCGAAACGCTGGCGCAGGGCGGGCACGTCAAGCAGATCCATCACATCGCTAACCGAGAGACGCAGCTCTGGCAGGCGCAGGAGTTTTTCCAGCGCTATCATCAACGGCAGACGGTGGCGGCTGGCCTGGTCGGAAAGGGTGTAGGGAATATAACGCGGGTCATCATTTGGCAGCTGGCCGAAGACGGCGTCGATATGCGGCGCGTAGCGGTCGATATCCGGCACCATGACGATAATGTCTCTGGGCCGCAGCGCCGGGTCGGCGCTGAAGGCGGCCAGCAGCTGGTCATGCAGGATCTCGACTTCGCGCTGGGGGCCGTGGGCAATATGGAAAACGATGGAATCATCTGCCAGCGGTACTGTTGGCCACTGCTCCTTGGTTTCCACCACCGGGCGCAATTCGCGAACATCGTCCTGAAGCTGGGTCAGCAGGCAGCCATGTTCTTCGCTGAAGGGTTCAAACATATCAATGCGCAGCGCCTGCTGCTCAAACAGGGGCTGATAGCCGCCGGTATCATCGTGTTCATCGAGCAGGCGCAGGTAATCGCGGCCCTGCTTGCCCCAGGCGGCCAGCAGCGGTTGGGCGTGCAGGTGCAGGGCCTCATCGGCGTCGCCGGTGCCGAGCACATCCAGGGTTTCCGGCATGCCGTGCTTGCGCTGCTGGCGGTAACGGCTGGCGCGGAGTAGATCCTTGTGCTCGATGATATCCGCCCAGAAGAACTGGCAGGGGTTGTGCACGCACAGCACCACCTGGCAGCAGCGGGACAGCGCCGCTAGTGCTTCCAGGGTCTGGCTGGGCAGCGATGAAATACCGAAAATCATCAGCCGCCGGGGCAGCCCCGGTGGGCAGGCCTGGCCTTCAAGCTGTTCAGCGGCCTTTAGAAAGCGTTGATGCACCTGGGCGCGGCTGCTGTTCAGCCCAGCGTTACCCTGAGTAGCCGCCACGTCGTCACGCAGAATGCGCCATAATTCGGGCTGCCAGCGCTGGTGATCATCCAGGGGGCGAGTTTCGCCGCGTGCGGTAATCAGCACGTCCTCACCTCTGGCCCAGGCATCCAGCCAGTCGGCGCGGTAGACCTGATACTGATCGAACAGATCTGCTAGCCGCTCCGCCAGCTGGTAATGCTTGCGCTGATCGCGGTCGGTTTCCAGGAACTGGGCGATGGGGGCAAACGCCTCTTGTTCTGCCAGGTCGGGCAAAAGGCGTAACAGCCGCCATACCAGGCGGGATTTATCAAACGGCGAGGTTTCCGGTACTGCCTCGCCGTCCTGGTCAACATGCGTGAGTACAGTGCGGTATGCCTGCCATAGGAAGCGCGCGGGCAGCATCACATCCAGGGCCGCGGCAATCCCCGCCCCACCGTTTTTCGGGTCTTCCGCCAGCGCCAGCTTTAACCACTGGCCAATGCCGTTGCTCTGTACCAGCAAAGTCTCGTTTTCCAGCGGCCCCAACGGGTGCAGGCGCATCCACTCTACCGCCAGCTTGCGCAAATCTTCCAGCCGGTTGCCGTGCACCACCATGAACCCCGGTGTGAGCGGCGTAGAGGAGAAGGCGGTCGCTGAGGACGGTGTTGGTGAGGGCAGCGAGCTGACAGGCATAAGACGGTGTTCCTTCACGGAGAGGCGTAGCGCTATGGTGCCATAAGTTGAGGCTGCCTGTGAGTTTCGTAGGTAGGAGCTTACTGCTTAGGCTGGGCCTCACAATGTTCTTGTTTAAACACAAGGTGATGGTTGGCGAGCCACGCTTATTTGATTCTCGTCTGACGCACTCAGGAGTGCTCCATGCCTGACTTTGTTGCTCTCGATAGGCGTCCGCGTTGCCAATGGCAGCTTGGCTGATGAACAGGCGCGGTGAGTATTTCAACGTCCCCAGCGCTTGGTGCTTGTGTGTAGCAGTATCTTTAGTTCATAACACCATAGTCGCGATACCATGCCCTTTACCCGAGATACCAGTGTCTTTGCCATGATATTTTCTTGCGTGAACGCTAAGGTATCGCCAAGCTATGCAGATAACCTGAGTCAAGCCAAGAGAAAATATCCATGACCGAGTCTAATAACACGTCACGTCGCCATTCATCCCAGGTGGTTGATGGCCCGGGTAAAGCGGCTAGCCGTGCCATGCTGCGCGCCGTTGGGTTCAACGATGATGACTTCAAAAAGCCGCAAATCGGCATCGCCTCCACCTGGAGCATGGTCACCCCGTGTAACAGCCATATTGGCGAGCTGGCGGAGTTTTCCCGTGATGGTGCCGATGCGGCCGGTGGTAAGGGCGTTATCTTTAATACCATCACCATTTCTGATGGCATTGCCAACGGCACCGAGGGCATGAAGTATTCGCTGGTGTCACGGGAAGTGATCACCGATTCGATTGAAACCGTAGCGGGCTGTGAGGGCTTTGATGGCCTGGTGACGATTGGTGGCTGTGACAAGAATATGCCGGGCTGTGTGATGGGGCTAGCACGCCTGAATCGCCCCGGTATCTTCGTTTATGGCGGCACCATCATGCCCGGCAAGGGGCACACTGATATTGTCTCGGTGTTCGAGGCAATGGGCGCGCATTCGCGTGGTGATATCGATCTGATCGAGCTCAAGAACATCGAGGAAACCGCCATTCCTGGGCCGGGTTCCTGCGGCGGCATGTACACGGCCAATACGATGGCCTCGGCAATCGAAGCCCTTGGCATGAGCCTGCCGGGCAGCTCGGCGCAGAATGCCATTTCCCAGGATAAGCGTGACGACTGCAAGGCAGCCGGTGAAGCGGTGCTGGAACTACTCGCCAGGGATATCAAGCCCTCCGATATCATGACTCGGGCAGCCTTCGAGAATGCCATTACCATCGTGATTGCGCTGGGTGGCTCTACCAATGCGGTGCTGCACCTGATTGGCATGGCGCGGACAATTGGCGTCGAGCTGAGCCTGGCCGACTTTACCGACATCGGCAAGCGCGTGCCGGTACTGGCTGACCTGCGCCCCAGCGGCCATTACATGATGAGCGAGCTGGTGGCGATTGGCGGTATCCAGCCGCTGATGAAGATTCTGCTTGATGCGGGCCTATTGAACGGTGAGTGCCTGACGGTTACCGGCAAGACGCTGGCGGAAAACCTGGCGGACGTTGAGCCTTACCCCATGGATCAGCAGATCATTGCTCCGCTGGGTAACCCGCTGAAGGCGGAAAGCCACCTGCGTATCCTGTTCGGCAATCTGGCACCGGAAGGCGCTGTGGCCAAGATCACCGGCAAGGAAGGCACCCGCTTCAGCGGCTCGGCGCGGGTGTTTGGCTCTGAAGAGGAAGCTCAGGCCCGCATCAACGATGGCACCGTGGTCGCCGGTGACGTGGTCGTGATTCGTTACGAAGGCCCCAAGGGTGGCCCGGGTATGCGCGAGATGCTCACGCCTACCTCAGCGATCATGGGCCGTGGCCTGGGTAACGATGTGGCCCTGATTACCGATGGCCGTTTCTCCGGCGGCAGCCACGGCTTTGTGGTTGGCCACGTCTCTCCGGAAGCCTTCGTAGGTGGCCCGCTGGCACTGGTGGAAGATGGCGACGCGATCACCATTGACGCTGAAGCCGATACCATTGATGTGCATATCAGCGACGAAGAGATGGCCCGCCGCCGCGCAGCCTGGCAGCAGCCCACGGCGCGTTATGCCAAAGGCGTGCTGGCGAAGTATGCCAAGCAGGTCAGCTCTGCGAGCACGGGTGCGGTGACTGATGGCGATTGATAACCGGCCATGCCAGCGTTGACCTGTATGGTTAATACGCACGTTTTCTAGCCGCCCACTCAGGGCGGCTTTTTTATTGGTAGTTTTTATTTTTCCATTAATACTTTGGTTTTATGCGGGTCGGTCGCTAAAACATTAAATTATGATAAATATACGTTGATTTTGTTGGGATGTATTGACCTCAACAGCCCTCAGCAAAAGGTGGGTTTTTGCTGATCCTATTCAAATGCATGGGGCAGTTGGCTAAGCCTTTGCTAGTCTATGATATTAAATGTTAACAAGCCTTACTTTCGGGTAAGAAATAAGACTTGGTTACATTTTGACGCTTGGCTGTTTTCAAACGTCACATCCAAAAAAAGGGGCTGGTTATGTCAACACATGCTGAGGTTCAAGCACTATATCTTGCTGTTTATAACCGCGCGGCAGACTGGGAAGGGCTGCTTTATTGGGCTGATCAGCTTGAAGCAAACGGCTTTGAGGCTGTTGCTCAGGCATTCACAAAAGCACCTGAATTTGAAGAAGTATACGCGGGCCTGGACGAGGAAGGACAGGTCAATACCCTATATCAACACCTGTTCGGGCGCGATGCTGAGAGCGAAGGCCGTGCCTATTGGGCGGACAAGCTTGCTGAGGGTGAAGAGACTGTCACTGAGGTAGCGCGGTTTATTACCGATGCTGCTGAGGGGGAAGATGCGACGGCTTTTGAGCAACGGATCGATGATGCTCTGGGAGAAACCTACGGTGAAATCGTCGATTTGCTCTACGCAGGCTACTACGGGCGTGCCGCTGATGACGAAGGCAGAGCCTTCTGGATAAACGCTATCAAGTCTGCTGAGGGAGAGCTAGATTCCATCATCGATGATTTTGGTAATTCAGACGAGTACCTGGAGAAATACGGCGATCTGGATACCAGAGAGCAGGTTAACGCCCTGTATGGCAGTCTGTTCAGCCGTGAGCCGGATGCTGAAGGGGCTGCCTTCTGGACTGATAAGGTGGAGAGTGGTGAGTTAAGTCTTGCAGCATTGGCATTCACCCTGGCCCGGGGGGCTTCTGCCGATGATAAAGAGGCGTTGGAAACTAATATTGAGGCTCTCAACGAACCCGAGCCGGACCCCGGCCCCCTTGATGTAAAGGTGGCGTTTGACGGTACGGCGGTTCAGGCAGGTGATGCGGGCGCTGAATTGGGGCTTTTGAGTGCGGTTGTGTCTGGCGAGAGCGATACAGGCTTTAGTTTTAGTCTTGAAGGTGATGAACGCTTCGAGCTGGATACTGAAACGGGCACCACGCTAAAGCTCAAGGATGGCGAGTCACTGGATACGGATGAGCGTATCGAGCTGACATTGACCGCTTCTGACGGGGATGGCAACACGGCCACTGAGACATTTGTCGTCGGTGACGGCTTCCTCACCACAGGGGGAGGCGCAGATGTGCTGCGGGCTGGCGATGACGGCGCAACGCTACGTGGCGGTGGTGCTGTTGACACCATGTTGGGTGGCGCAAGTGATGACACCTTTGTGGTCGTCGGTGATGTGTCTTCTGGCGGTAAAGTGCAAAGCACCGATACTACCGAAGCGCTGGGCTTCCCGATTACCGAGCTGAATGGCGAGGTGTTCAATGAGGATGCTGACGGCGGTGCAGGCCGCATTGAAGGGGGCGGTGGTTCAAATACCCTCTATGTCATTGGTGATGCTGACCTGAGTAATTATGACATTAGCGGCGTGACGACCGTAGAAATTCGTTCTTCCGTTGTGTTTGATTCCAAGCAGTTGGAAGAGCTTGTTTCGCTGACAGGTGACGGCAGTAGCACATTGCGGATTCGCGCTGATGAACCCACCACCTTCAGGTTGGCTGAGGGCGTCAGTCTGGCCTTCCTGGGTGAAGTTGACCTTGGGGAAGGGGTAACACTGGAAGTGGATTCGCTGGATGCCCTTGGGGGAGCGCGAATTCTCAGTGGTAGTGGCGCCTTGAGTACGACCTCTGATCTTGGCTCCTTGTCAGGTTATACGTTGACCAGAGATCTGGAAGTAAGAGGGTCAGATGCCAGCGAAGCGCGTCGCGTTGATTCGGTGGATGGCAGCAAAGATGCTGACGGCGTTATTCGTGGTACAGAAGGTGATGATTACCTAACCGGTACCGCCGAAGATGACGTGCTGGATGGTCTGGCGGGTGACGATATCATGGTGGGCCTGGGCGGTGCTGATACCTACAGGGTGCCTGGTACTGGCGAAAAAACCATTATTGACAGCGGCCGGAATAGCACACTGGATCTATCCATGGCAGATGGCCCCGCCGTTGTGGATCTGACTGATGGTGGCACTATTAATGGCGGCGCAGAGGAAGGTGGCGCAACGGTGCAGCTGGGTACCGGCACCGGAGCCACCGGCCTGCAGCCGCTGGATATCCTGCTTTCTCAGGATCTTTCCGGCTCATTCAGCGATGATCTGTCGACGATTCGTACGTCAGGCTTTATAGATGACCTGATTGCCGGTGTGCGCGCGATTCAGCCTAACAGTACCTTTGGGGTAGCGACCTATGTGGACAAGCCACTAAGCCCCTTTGGTTCTAGTGGTGACTATGAGTATCGTACCGATGCTCCGCTCTCGCTGGATCCTTCCGTATTACGCAATGCTTACGAAGGTATGGAGATCAAATCAGGTGCTGATTTACCTGAATCCCAGTTAACATCATTGCTGCAAATAGGCTTGCGTGCCAATGACCCGTTGGCCTATCTGGAAGATGGCAGTGTGGATATGGATGCCACCGGCGTGGGCTACCGTCCGGATGCGCTACGCGCGTTAGTGCTGCTTACTGATGCGGATTATCACGTCGCAGGTGATGGTACTGGCCTCACTACCTTTGACGAAGAAACATTTGAGCGGATGACTTATGATCTTCCGCCTAATAATGGCGACAGGGTACCCGATGGTGACCCGCCGGGCTCAGGAGAAGATTACCCGTCCATTGATCAGGTGCGTGAAGCTCTGGAAGGCGGCGGCATCTACCCCATCTTCGCGGTAACAGGCTCTCAGATTTCGACCTACGAAGCGCTGATTGAAGAGCTGGGTACTGGGGCTGTCATTGAGTTATCGTCTGACAGTGACAACCTTGTAGATGTGTTGACCACCAGTCTGGAGGACTACAAAGCTGACTTCGTGAAAGACCTGATCGGCACAGAGTTTGCTGATCAGCTCACCGGTAATAGCCTTGATAACCGCATTGAAAGCGGAGCCGGTAACGATTGGCTGTATGGTCTGGGCGGTGATAATGTCTTGAGCGGTGAGGCAGGCGCCGATACTTTTGTACTTGGCTTCGGTGGTTCAGGCCGTGGTGTCACCACATTGACAGATTTTACCACGGACGATGACGATCTGATCGCTTTCGACAACGACGGCTTGATGAGCTTTGGTGATGATGTTGCCGAAGGTGATGCTCTGGGTGCCGATAACTTTGTTGCCCGTGATAGCCTGGCGGATATTGCGTTAGACGACGATGGTTTGATCATTCTGCAGACGGGCGTCAGTGCGGACGATCTTGCCACAGCAGCTGCCGGGGAGAGCGTGGAAGCCTATCTGATGGCTTTCAATAGCGATACCAGCATGGCTGAACTGTGGTTTGATGCTGACTGGAGCGATACCGATGGCCGTGAGCAGGTAGCCGCAGTGGAGTCACTGGATGAACTGGCCGATGTAACAGGGCTGACAGAGGAAGACTTCGCACTTTCGGTTATTGCCTGATACAGCAACCATAAGCCTGGGTTGAAGCACAAGAGGCCACCTTCGGGTGGCCTTCTTTGTTATTGCTTTTTGGGAACTGGAAGTTCCTACGCAGCCTGAGAGTCTTTTTCCGGTGGGTCTGTGGGAACAAGAGCGCGCACCAGATCCTTCATATGCAGTATCCCGACCTGCTCTCCATTCTGAACAACGCGATATACCCTCTGGGTGTTACCTTCTGATCGGGCAATCACGGATTCCAGTGTGTCATCGCCGTCGATATCGCCTGATACTTCGTCAACCGGTTGTGTGGTTTTCTCCATTACAGAGCGTACCCTCAGTACCCGGGCCCGGTTGATGTCACGCACAAAGTCCATGATGTAAGGATCGTTGGGGTGCAGCAGGATATCCTGAGGTTCGCCTTGCTGGACGATATAGCCTTCATTGAGAATCACCAGATGATCAGCAAGCTTGAGGGCTTCATCCAGGTCGTGGGTAATGAACACGATGGTTTTCTGCAGTTCCTGCTGAAGCTCTAGCAGCAGGCCTTGCATGTCGGTGCGAATCAGCGGGTCAAGGGCTGAAAACGCTTCGTCCATCAGCATGATATCCGAGTTGGAGGTTAGCGCACGGGCAATCCCGACGCGCTGCTGCATGCCGCCAGAAAGCTGGTGCGGGTACTGATTTTCATTGCCCTGTAGGCCGACACGGGCCAGCCATTTAGTGCCTTCCTTTTTTGCATCGGCGGGGTTTTTACCGCATACCAGCATCGGGGTGGCGGCGTTTTCCAGCACGGTGCGGTGGGGCAGGAGGGCAAACTTCTGGAAGACCATCGACATTTTATAACGGCGCAGTTCACGCAGGGCCTGCTCGTCATATCCAACAATATCGTCACCGTCTACCAATACTGCCCCATCAGTGGGGTCAATCAGACGGTTCAGGTGGCGGATCAAGGTGGATTTTCCTGAGCCTGAAAGCCCCATGATAACGGTAATCTTGCCCGCCAGAATATCCACATTGATATCCTGCAATCCAAGCACATGGCCATGTTCTTCAAGAAGAGTAGCCTTATCCATGCCTGCCTTGACGTGTTCCAGTGCCGTAAGCGGGTCACTGCCAAAAATTTTATATAAATGCTGGATCGAAACTTTAACCTGATCGCTCATGATAGAAGTCCTGGTCTATTGCTGCTGGGAAGTATTAACGCGCGCAAGGGCGGCTTTGGTAACACGGTCCAGCATGATGGCCAGCAGCACGATACCCAGCCCGGCGACCAGACCCACGCCAAGTTCCAAATTACGAATGCCGCGCAATACCAGCACACCCAGGCCAGGGGCGGATACCAGAGAAGCAATGACCACCATGGCCAGACTCATCATGATGGTCTGGTTGACGCCCGCCATGATGTTGGGCAATGCCAGCGGGATCTGCACGCCGTAGAGCTTCTGGCGCTTGGTCATACCGAAGGCGTTAGCTGCCTCGATCACATCCTTGTCGACCAGCCGGATACCCAAGTCGGTCAGACGGATCACCGGCACGATGGCATATAAAATGATGGCAATACCGTAGAGCTTGGGCTCGGTGACGGAGAACAGGAAGATCAGCGGAATCAGATAAACGAAGGGTGGCAGGGTCTGCAGCATATCGAGTATCGGTATCAGGCTACGCTGTAACTTGTCGCTACGCGACATGGCAATGCCTATGGGCACCCCAAGAAGCACGCACACCACCGAGCAGACAAAGATGATGGCCAACGTCTGCATCGAGTAATCGTAGTGGTCGATAAAGGCCAGAAATAGTAAAAATGACGCTACCATGCCCACCAGCTTCAGCGACTTGGAAGCAATATAAACGATAGCGAGAAGTGCTGGAATCATGATCCACCAGGGCGTTGACTGGAAGGTGGTCAGGGCGCCGTCGAGCATCCAGCTGAGCGGTTGGGTGATAGGGTCAATAACGATGGTAAGCGTATCTTTAATGCCTAAAAAGCCACTCTCCAGACCAGAGGTGAGTTGCCGGGTCTGGGCAATGGCCGGGCAGGCATCGTGGAGGTTATCCAATGAGGGAAAGGGGAGATCCCAGAGCGATGCTTCAGTTTCAGCGGAGCGGCTTGACAGCAACTCTGCCATATTCATGGTGCCGCCGGTTTTTTCACCACACCAGTTGCGCAGCCCCAAATTGTCAAACACGAAATCGTATGCTGCCATGATGGGATTACCTTGAAAGAATAAACGTTTAAACCTTGTTGGGCGCTGGAGATAATCCCAGCGCCCAGATGTGCCTGTTAACCTGGGTAAGGTTTAGAAAAGCCCTTCAAGGTTGGCTTGTGCCTCTTCGTTGAGCCAGCTCATCCACTGCTCCTGATTGTTCTGCAGGAAGTGGACAACGGCCTCATCGATGCTGGCCTGATTATCAGAATGCCAGGCAAGCAGCTGGCTCATCTGATCGTTAGAGAAGCTGACGTTCTCGACCAGGGCAAAGGCTTCAGGCGCGCGCTCGGCAAAATCAGCGGTGGTGACGTTGAAGACGCCCGCTGCCGGGAAGTCCGACACGCCAACGCTTTCACAATCGGCATCCTGGTTACAGGAGTGGATCTCTTCGTCGTATTCGCCCAGATCAACGCTGACCATATCGTACTTGCCCAGCGGTGCGGTGGGGCCCCAATAGTAGCCGAAGTAGGGCTCTTCGTTTTCATAGGCGGACGCCATGGCACTGGCCAGGGTTTCACCAGACCCATGGTTGAAGACTTCCATGCCGTGCTCTTCAAAATCAAACGCCTGAATCAGCGAGTCATTGACGATACGGCAGCCCCAGCCATCCGGGCAGTTATGAAAGCGTCCGCCGACCAGCTCGGGATTCTCAAGAACGCCTTCAATAGTGGCAAGTTCAGGATGCTCTTCTACCAGATAGGAAGGAACCAGCCAGTGTTCGGTGCCGCCATCGCTGAAGGTGTCAGAAGCTTTGACCAGCTTGCCTTCTTCTTCCAGACGGAAGTAGGCGGGCGCTGAGTTGACCCAGAGTTCAGGCACGATATCCGGCTCATTATTTTCCGCCAGTGACGTGATGGCGGTAGTCGTTGCTGAGGGGACAACGGTGACATTGCAGTCATAGCCCTGTTCGAGAAAGAACTCAATCACACCGGCCGCGATACCGCCGGATGTCCAGTTCATTTCGCCAACAGATACGTCACCACATTCAGCCTGGGCATTGGCCGTCAAAGGAAGCAGGGAGCCTGTCAGGGCCAAGGCATATAGCGGTAGCTTTTTCATGGAATCACTCCGATAGCTGGTTTATATCAACATGCCGGCGCGGCCAAGTGCGATAACAAATATCATAAATTGACGTCGCACTGAGCCGCTGCGTGATCACCACTCTAACGAAGCCGTTAATATATACAAAAAACCACCGACAGCTTACCTGCTGGATAAAAGGCTATTTGCAGGCATATAGCGAGCGGGAGATGCCAGAGGCTGGCAGGCTAAGTAGGACGAAACTTCTACTGATTGATGGAAGTGACAAGTCTTGTAGCAGAGGAAGGTGGTGCAAAATAGGCTGTTAGCTGAACGGCCTTAAACGCCTGGAACTAGGGCGTTTAGCCGTAGTCAGCTTGCCTTTGTATGCGTCAATAGAGTGTCACGCGCGGTGCGGTAGCATCTGGCAGGCTGGCGTGGCAGGGTAGCGGCCCACCTGCCTTATCAGGTTAAAAATTTGGCAACCCTTCAAGATCGCGCAATCTAGCGTTTAAGTCAATCAACGATATCGGGGATGACAGCGGCATATCTGATGAGGTGTCGCTTAAAGCACTAATGGTTCCAGTTAGGCGGCGTAATTCCCAGGCGGTGCATGCGCCGATAAACGGTAGGCCGGGAAATGCTCAGCGCACGCGCTACAGCGCTGACATTCCAGTGGTGTTCGCGCAGTAAGCTAAGAAGTGGTTCCTCCTGGGGTGTATTGGTTGATGGCGTGGCGGGTATGGGAGGAGCCATTTGCCGGGTAATACGCTGGCTCAGGCATTGGTCTGGCAGATCATTTACCGTTATTTCGTCACTGTCTGCGGTGGCCAGGGCAAAGCCAAGGGCATTTTTAAGCTGGCGGATATTGCCTGGCCAAGCGTAGGCAAGCAGGGCGCTGATGGCATCGGCTCTTAGGCGAGGAGGTGTTGCATAGGTGCGTTCCGCAACAAGTTCATCGAACACCTGACGAATAACAAAGTGTTTATCGGCCCTTTCACGCAGGGTAGGCAGACGCAGTTGGGCGCCATTCAGCCGGTAGTAAAGATCTTCACGGAAGTCGCCGCTTTGAATCATGGTGTCAATATCGCGATGGGTGGCGGTAATCACGCGAATATCGATACAAACAGGAGCATTGGCGCCGAGTGGCATTACTTCTCTTTCGGCAAGCACCCTGAGTAAGCGGGTCTGCAGGGTCAGCGGCATATCGCCAATTTCATCCAGAAACAGAGTGCCCCCACTTGCCTGGGGAATCAGCCCGCGCATGCCCTTGGCACGGCCGCCGGTAAAGGCACCGGCTTCATAGCCGAACAGCTCGCTTTCAATCAAGGCTTCAGGAATGGCGGCGCAATTAACCGCAACAAAAGGGCCTTGGGCACGCTGGCCACTGTCATGCAGAGCGCGGGCAACCACTTCCTTGCCCGTGCCGGTTTCACCACTGATCAGTACATTGACGCGGCTTTCATTGCGCAGCCTTTCTGCCAGTTTCTGCACCTTGCGGATGGCGGGATCATCGTCTCCCAGACGGGCCAGTGGTTCCGGCAAGGTTGAGTTCATTGGCTTGATTGGCTGGCTTTGACGCCCTCGGCGTGGCTCTAACAGGCTGATAAAGTGAATGGTGTTATCTGCCCTGGCGCGAAAGGCCCGCAGCTGATCCTGGGTAGCACTGTTGATACTCAACACATCGCTGATATCACATTCGAACACTTCTGCCAGCCTGGGTGCGTACCCCGCCGACCAGGGCGGCCAGCGCGCCTGATGGCGGTTGATCAGTTCGCGCCCAACCGCGTTGGCGGCAATCACCTGGCCATCTTCCTCAATAGCGATCAGCCCGCGCCCGTTGACGTGAACAAACTCCCGTGAGGTGTCCAGGCGAACAATCAGACAGTCGCGGTAGCTCTGCAGAAAATAGGCGTCTTCAATCATGCGGGCATAAAGCGTCACCAGTGACAGGCTGAAGTTCTGGCTGTCATGGGCGGTTGGCGAGTTCAGGCTGGAAATATCCAGCACGGCCATCACCTCGCCATCAGGGTCGGTGATTGGTGCTGCCGTGCAGGTCAGGGAAATATGTGAGGCATCAAAATGTTCCTGACGATGGCAGATAATCGCCTGACGGTCGTGCAGGCAGGTGCCTACCGCACAGGTACCGGCAAAGCGTTCATCCCAGTCAGCGCCCAGATAAAGCCCCGCCTTGCGCAACTGCTTATCCTGATGCGGATCGCCGCGAAATTCGACGGTAATGCCACGATGGTCGGTCAGCAACAATACATAGCCGAGTTGGGCCATCTGGGTGTAAAGCTGTTCCACCCCGGCGCGGGCCACATGCAAAAGCTCATCGACCGACTCACGGTGTTCGATCAGGGTTTGTTGGGGGACTACCCGTGCCGGACGTGGCTGAGTAGGGTCCAGGCGATACTCATTCAGACAGCGCAGCCAGGAGCGGCGAATAGTGGGCTGCGCTGGGGCATGCTGGGGCATCCCCTCGCCAAGCTGGAAGATATGTTCAATATGCTGGCGCTGTTCAGCGTGAAGCCGAGCGGGCACGGAAGTTGGCATGGCAGGCTCACAGGGTGTTGGTAATTATTATTATTAAACGTTTAGCTACCTCCTAGCCTAGGTGTTGCCGCCAAGGAGTCAATGCGCCTGCTGTGTATCCACCTAATACCTTTGTCGCGGTGTTACACCTGTAATGCCTGGGTGTAAACCGTGTGACAGGTGTCCGCGATAAAAAGCCGAAAAAAACACCTTGATCATTTATTTTATTGTTTAATTTCAATAATTTAAGTTGTTTTTGGGCGATTTGGCACGCGAGCTGCTTGGTAATGGGTGTGGTTGCACACAAGGCGCTTTATATAGCGCTTTCACCCAACAACAATAATGCTCGATTGGAGATCGCGTTATGACACAAGAATCCATGACACAACAAAATGCCACTGAAACGGTTCAAGCCTGGCTGAGCCAATTCGATAACGCCCTTAAAAGCGGTGATATTGCCCAGGTGACTGCGCTGTTTGCCGATGAATGCTATTGGCGAGATTTTCTGGCGTTTACCTGGAACCTGAAAACCTGTGAAGGCCGGGAGGAAATACACGCCATGCTGGAGGCCACCCTGGCCCATACCCAGCCAACGGACTGGCAGCTGGAGGGCGAGGCCACCCAGAACGAGGCTATCTGCGAAGGCTGGGTAACCTTCAAGACGGCTGTGGCCAGCGGGAAGGGGTATCTGCGCCTGAAAGACGGTAAATGCTGGACGTTACTGACTACCATGCAGGCGTTAAACGATTTTCCTGAGCCGCGCAATCACCAGCGCCCGAAGGGGGCTGAGCATGGCGCCAACAAACAGCGGGAAACCTGGCAGGAAGGGTGCGCCCGTGAAGAAGCCGAGTTGGGCTATACCCGCCAGCCGTATTGCGTGGTGATTGGCGGTGGCCAGGGCGGGATTGGCCTGGGGGCACGCCTCAAGCAGATGGGTATTCCCACCATCATCATCGAACGTAACCCAAGGGCGGGAGATTCCTGGCGCAACCGTTATAAGTCACTGTGTCTGCATGATCCGGTCTGGTACGACCATCTACCGTATATTCCCTTCCCGGAAAACTGGCCGGTATTTGCGCCCAAGGACAAACTGGGCGACTGGCTGGAAATGTACACTAAAGTCATGGAGCTGAATTACTGGAGCTCCACGGAATGCCAGGGCGCTCACTACGATGAAGCCGCCGGTGAGTGGGTGGTCAAGGTCAACCGTGATGGCGAGGAGATTACCCTGCGGCCCCAGCAGCTGGTGATGGCCACGGGTATGTCAGGGATGCCGAATGTGCCGAGTTTTCCAGGGGCGGAAAGCTTTGAAGGTGAGCAGCAGCATTCCAGCCAGCACCCGGGGCCGGATGCCTACAAGGGCAAGAAATGCGTCATCATCGGTTCGAACAACTCGGCCCACGATATTGCCGCCGCCCTGTGGGAGCACGATGCGGATGTGACCATGGTGCAGCGTTCATCAACGCATATCGTCAAGTCGGATTCCCTGATGGAGGAAGTGTTGGGGCCGCTATACTCAGAGCAGGCGGTGGAGAATGGCCTGACCCATGACAAGGCAGACCTGCTGTTCGCCTCGATTCCCTACAAGGTCTTGCCGGACTTCCAGCGACCAGCCTTTGATGCAGTGCGTAAGCGTGATGCCGCCTTCTATCAAAAGCTCGAAGATGCCGGTTTCCTGCTTGATTTTGGCGATGACGACTCCGGTCTGTTTCTGAAATACCTGCGCCGTGGCTCTGGCTACTATATTGATGTAGGCGCCTGTGACCTGGTAGCCAGCGGTGATATCAAGCTGCGCAGCGGGGTGGGCATTGAGCGTATCAACCCGAACTCGATCACCTTAAGCGATGGCAGTGAGCTGGAGGCTGACCTGATTGTCTACGCCACCGGCTATGGCTCGATGAACGGCTGGGCGGCGCGGCTGATATCCCAGGAAGTGGCGGATAAAGTGGGTAAATGCTGGGGCTTGGGTCAGACACCACCAAAGACCCAGGCCCCTGGGAAGGTGAGCTGCGCAATATGTGGAAACCCACCCAACAGCAAGCGCTATGGTTCCACGGCGGCAACCTGCACCAGTCGCGCCATTACTCGCATTATCTGGCGCTGCAGCTCAAGGCGCGTATGGAAGGGCTTGAAACACCTGTCTATGGGCTTCAGCCTGTTCATCACACTGCGTAAAACATAAGGAGCCTTACTTATGAGCACATCCAGCATGCAGGCAGCCGTCTGGTACGCTGCCAAAGACCTTCGCGTTGAACAGGCGGAGGTGCCAAGCATCCGCGACGCCCATGAGGTCAAGGTCAAGGTGGCCGCTTGCGGTATCTGTGGCAGCGACCTGCACGAGTACGCCGCCGGGCCAATCTTTATCCCGGTGGATGCGCCGCACCCGATCAGCGGTGACAAGGCGCCGATCATCATGGGCCATGAGTTTGCCGGTGAAGTCGTGGAAGTTGGCGACAAGGTCACCCGGGTCAAGGTCGGCGACCGGGTGGCAATTGAGCCGATTCTTTCCCCCAACCAGGATGGCGCCTACCTGATGGAGCGCTATAACCTGTCGCCGCAGTTGGGCTTTCACGGGTTGTCCGGCGGGGGTGGCGGTTTTTCCGAGTTCACCGTGATGGGCGAGCATATGGTGCATGTGCTGCCGGATGACCTCAGCTTTGAGCAGGGTGCTCTGGTCGAGCCTGCTGCGGTGGGGCTGCATGCAGTGCGCCAGAGCAGCCTGAAAGCCGGTGATAGCGCGGCTGTTTTTGGTGCCGGGCCGATTGGCCTGATGACTATCGAAGCACTGAAGGCGGCTGGGGCCGCGCAGATCTACGCAGTGGAAATTTCGTCTGCGCGCAAAGCCAAGGCTGAATCACTGGGCGCTGTGGTCATTGACCCTGAGCAGGAGGATGCCGTTGCCAAACTGCAGACGCTCAGCGATGGCGGCGTAGATGTGGCGTTCGAGGTCACCGGCATTCCGGCGGTACTCAACCAGGCGCTACATAGCACCCATGCGGGCGGTGAAACCGTGGTGGTGAGTATCTGGGAAGGCGAGGCCAGTTTCCAGCCCAATGACCTGGTCATTCAGGAGCGCACCATGAAGGGGATTATTGCCTATCGGCATATCTACTCCGCGGTGATGGCGCTGATGCAGAAAGGTTACTTCCGCGCGGAAGATATGGTGACCCAGCGGATTCCCCTCAAGGCGGTAGTTGAGCAGGGGTTTGAGGCGCTGCTCAACGATAAATCGCAGGTCAAGATCATTGTTTCTCCCTGAAGCAATTTTCCAGCGGCTGTCACCTTGCAAAAGGCCATCGAAAGATGGCCTTTTTTGTCGTTATAGAAGCTAT
Organism: Halomonas sp. CH40; assembly: GCA_041875495.1. Lineage (NCBI taxonomy): Bacteria > Pseudomonadati > Pseudomonadota > Gammaproteobacteria > Oceanospirillales > Halomonadaceae > Halomonas > Halomonas sp. CH40. The sequence goes on along the minus strand of CP112982.1, from coordinate 2,922,212 downwards.
TTTGAACGAGCTGTGATTAACAAAAATTCATTTTTTTGTGTGCTCTGTGATAAAGTTACTTGAGACTTTTGTTGGTGGCAGAGCCCCTTATAATGAAAGTGAGCGTTATCAACTGAACAACGCTTCGACAGATGCGTGACAGCATCCATCAGGAGGTGGTAAATGGCCAATTGTGCGAGAGTCAACGGACACTGTAAACGTTGCGAAGATGAGCTGCCTTTCGGTTTTTCGATGGCGTTTCAGCCGATTGTCGACGTCGCTAGCCGGGAGATTCATGCCCATGAAGCCCTGGTGCGTGGTTTGAACAATGAGTCAGCCTTTTCCATTCTCAATCAGGTGACTGACAAACTGCTTTACCGCTTTGATCAGTCCTGTCGCGTCAAGGCAATTGAACTGGCAAGCCAGCTTGGCATGCAAAAGCCGCTCTCGATCAACTTTCTGCCCAATGCCGTCTACGAACCCGAAGCCTGTATCCAGGCCACTCTGGAGGTGTCTCAACGCGTCGGATGGCCGATGGATCAGCTGATTTTCGAAATTACCGAGACAGAAAGAGTCCGTGATCGTCAGCATATCAAGGATATTGTGGATGCCTATAAATCCATGGGCTTTTCCGTGGCGCTGGATGACTTCGGGACGGGATACGCCAATCTGGATCTGCTCACTACCTTGCTGCCTGATAAGCTTAAGATTGATCGCCAACTGGTAATGAACTGCGATCACGATATTCGCCGTCAGGCCATGCTCAAAGCGCTGATTACCATGGCGGAAAAGCTGGATACGACGCTGATTGCAGAAGGTGTGGAAACCGTTGAAGAGGCACGCTGGCTGCTGCGGGCGGGCATTGATCTGCAACAAGGCTTCTTTTTTGCCCGCCCGGCGTTTGAAAAAGTCGTCACTGACGTAACGGCTGGATTGGATAAAGTCTATGAGTCAGAAGGCCTTAGGGTCGGTGCCAGGGTATAAAGGGGTATTCGCTCAACGGTCTTTCGTTGCTGTCATATCGAACTGATTAATGCCTTGATATCACACAAACCCGGTTACGACCGCTTTGTTTAGCGCGGTAAAGAGCGATATCAGCACGTGCCAGAGCGCCGTCAGGCCGGTTGTCGTTGGCATGCAGCCTGTCTACGCCAATGCTGGTGGTGATCCAGACTGTTTTTTCGTCAGACTTTACCTGCAGTGCCTCAATGCTGGCACGGACTTTTTCTGCTACATGAAGACAGCCTTGCTGATCGGTATCAGGCAGTAAAATGGCAAACTCTTCACCCCCCAGACGACCAAACACATCATTTTCACGCAGCTCATCCTTGATAGTACTGGCAAATGACGCGAGGATTTCATCGCCGAGGGCGTGACCATAGGTGTCGTTGACCTGCTTGAAGTGGTCGATATCCAGCATCAGAATACCTACCGAATAATAGTGGCTGCGCTTTACCCGGCCATACTCGCGGTTCATGGTACTCATAAAGCTGCGCCGGTTGAGCAGCCCGGTCAATGGGTCACGCATGGCCAGTGTGCGGAGCCTTTCTTCCATGGCTTTGCGCTCTGAAATATCCTGCTGTATACCCACCATCCGTTCAGGGTTGCCGTCAGTATCCCGGCTGACCAGATGGCCGGATGCATACTGCCAAACCCAGTGCCCCTGCTTGTGCTGAAGACGAAACTCGTTCTGATAGCGTATGGCTGCGTCATTCAGGTGCAGGTTTAAGGCGGCATGAAATGTTGGCTGGTCGTCAGGGTGAATCCGCGCCATCCATTCCTGGCTGCTGGCAGGCGTATCCGGGTCTTGGCTGCTGAAGCCCAGGTTATTTAGAAGGCTTTCGCTATTGAAGCAGGCGCCCGTTTTGATGTTCCATTCCCAAATCCCCAGATTGCCTCCCTCAACGGCAGCTGCCATCAATTCTTCTGACTGCTGTAAGCGGCGCTCCAACTGATGGCGCTCAATGGCATAGTGCATGGCGCGCAGCAGATTATCTGATGCGAGCTGACTCTTGATCAGGTAGTCCTGTGCACCGGCCTCCAAGGCTTTGAGCGAAAACTGCAGGTCATCGTGGCCGGTCAGCACGACGATAGGGGTACTGCGCGCCATGCGTTTGCAGCGTTGGACAGTTTCAAGCCCGCTGGAATCAGGCAGGTTAAGATCAAGCAGTATGACATCGGCAGGCGTTAAGGCTTTTTGAAGGTGTTGGTCAAGCCCTTCAAGGCTCTTTACCCACTCCACCTGATGCGCGGTGCCGCTGAATTTGAGATTGTGACGAATCAGCCCGGCATCTCCGTCTTCGTCTTCTATGAGAATGATGGCAAGCGTTTGCATCTTCACTTCCTTGGACTGAGGCTGGGGCCTGTTTTCAGGTCATAGAGGCAGAACATTAAAGCCGTCCATACGTGGCATATTAAGACAGAGCACTTTCACTGATTTCGGCAGGTGTCAGAAAACAGAAATGATAGTGATGTAACTGCAATGTTGATAACATATTAACATGGTGTAACCTTTTGTCACTGATGCGGCGACAGCATTTTCATCAACAGTATTAGACAATAGTCGTAGCATGAGGGTCGGTCGTTAGGATAGACAAAAGTTTGTTCATAATGTCGGAAGGTCAGAAGGAGTTGAGTTTGTTAAATATTGAATTGACGCTTTGGGTGCCGGTTGCCCGTGTTGTTGAAAATTGCCTGTACAAACGCAGGATCACGCACATGATAAAATCCATGTTTTTCTGGAGTCGCTCAGGATTCTCTGGCACGTTATACACAGTGTATGCCTCGCCTTTATAAGCCTTTCTTGATGGCCCAGCGGCCATGAATTCTGTTTAACAGGAGTTGATATGCCGGTTTATACCAATATCGAAGATTTGCGCCGCCATTACGTGCGTCGTACCCCCAAGATGTTCTACGACTACGCGGAATCCGGCAGTTGGACAGAGCAGACCTTTCGCGAAAATACCAGCGACTTCCAGCATATCCATCTCAAGCAGCGGGTAGCGGTGGATATGGCGGGGCGTTCCACCAAAAGCCAGATGATTGGTGAAGACGTTGCTATGCCGGTGGCGCTGGCGCCGGTAGGCTTGACCGGCATGCAGTCCGCCGACGGTGAGATCAAGGCCGCGCGGGCCGCGGAAAAGTTTGGTGTGCCGTTCACGCTCTCCACGATGTCGATCTGCTCCATTGAAGATGTCGCTGAACACACCACCAAGCCGTTCTGGTTTCAGGTCTATACGCTTAAAGACGACGACTTCATGCGCCGCCTGATCGAGCGTGCCAAGGCGGCCAAGTGTTCGGCGATTGTGGTGACGGTCGATCTGCAACTGCTGGGCCAGCGCCACAAAGATATCAAGAACGGGCTTTCTGCACCGCCCAAGCTGACGGTTCGCTCGATTGCCAACATGGCCACCAAGGTGCCCTGGGGGCTGGAAATGCTGCAAACCAAGCGCCGCTCATTTGGCAACATCGTCGGGCATGCCAAGGGGGTTACCGACCCTTCGTCGCTGTCAACCTGGACAGCGGAAGCCTTTGATGTCTCGCTGGACTGGAAGCGCATTGCCCAGTTCAAGGAGTGGTGGGGCGGCAAGCTGATCGTCAAGGGCATCATGGACCCGATTGATGCCAAGCGGGCAGTTGAAATTGGTGCTGATGCCATCATCGTTTCCAACCACGGCGGCCGCCAGTTGGATGGCGCCGTCAGCTCGATCCGCATGCTCCCCGCCATCATGGATGCAGTCGGCGATGATATTGAGGTGCATCTCGACTCCGGCATACGTTCCGGCCAGGATGTGCTCAAGGCACTGGCCCTGGGCGCCAAGTCGACCTACATTGGCCGCGCCTTCACCTACGGCCTGGGGGCTGCCGGTGAAGCAGGCGTGACCAAGGCGCTGGAAATCATCCATAAAGAGTTGGATACCACCATGGGGCTATGCGGCGAAACCGACGTGAAAAATCTCGGTGAGCACAACCTCTACGTTCCGCAAGGCTTTGGTGACCCGACCGTCAAGCTGTAGATGATGGTAATCTTGGGGTTGAAGGCGCAAAAGCATATTCTGTATGAAAGAGCTGCCATAATGGGCAGCCCTTTCAACATTTTCCCTTTTCCAGCTCACTTATTGATGTGAAGGACATGCTTGTGTGCCGCCTGGGGTTTGGCCAATTAGGTTGATAGTAAAACATTAACCTAATTGAAGTAATTATTACCCAGAACTGAAACTAATCGAAGCTATCGTCGTAGATTCACCCAATTGTTGAGGCTATCCCGATGCTTCGTTGCATAACTCCCCTCGCCCTGGCCACTGCAGTGCTGGCATCTCCTGCTGTCGCTCAGGACGTCACCCAGACCGATAACGACTGGTTCACCGCCGGTCAGGCCCGTATTCAGGCCGAACTTGCCAAGCAAGATAATACCAACACTGCCAAGAACGTCATCCTGATGATCGCTGACGGCAATGGCGTCGGCACCAACTACGCCACTCGCTTGTTCATGGGTCAGCAGGAAGGCGGTCTGGGCGATGATTTCGTCCTGCCCTACGAAGAATTCCCCAACCTGGCGCTGGCCAAGACCTATAACGTCAACGCCCAGACCCCGGACAGTGCCGGTACTGGTACCGCCATGATGAGCGGCGTCAAGACCAAGGCGGGCATCATTGGCGTCAACGAAAACGTTGATCGTGGCGATTGCTCCACGCTGCCCGGCAACGAGCTAACCAGCATTACTGAAATCATGCACGGCTTGGGCAAGTCGGCTGGCTTCGTCAGCACGGCGCGGGTCACCCACGCAACACCTGCCTCGGTTTATGCCAAGACCGTTGACCGTAATTTCGAAGACGACTCTCAGCTACCTGAAGGCTGCGACACCCAGAAAGATATTGCCACTCAGCTGATCGACGCCATGGAAGCGGGTTTGGTCTCGGTTGCCATGGGCGGTGGTTACCGTCACTTTGTACCTGCCGGTGAAGAGCTGCCGGTTGGCGGCACGGGCCGTCGTACCGATGGCATCAATCTGGTGGAACGCGCTACCGAGCTGGGTGCCTACCACGCCCACAACGACGAGTCGTTCGCCAATGCCCCAGTCGACGGCACACCGCTGCTGGGCCTGTTTGAAAGCTCGCACATGATGTACTCAGCTGACCGCTTTGACGAGCCGTCACTGGCTGATATGGCCGAAGCCGCCGTCACCTCACTGTCTAACGACGAAGATGGTTTCTTCCTGCAGGTAGAATCCGGGCGTGTTGACCATGCCAACCACGCCGGTAACCTGGCACGCGTTGTCACCGACGGTGTCGCCTTTGCTGAAGCCGTTGAGCGCGTCATCAGCATGGTGGACCTGTCCGAGACTATGGTCATCGTCACCGCTGACCACGAACACGCCCTGGCTTTCAATGGCTATTGCGGACGCGGTTCTGACATCCTTGGCCTGTGCATGGAAATTGACGGCAACGGCGTCGAGCACACAGGCGAGCCGCTGCTGGGATCTGATGGCAAGCCCTACACAGTTGCCGGTTACCTGAACGGCCCGGGCTCAGTGCTGATTCAGCAGCAGGACGGCAACTACTACGGCGGCCGCCCTGACGTCACCGAAGAGCAGGCCACTGATATCGACTACATTCAGCAGGCGCTGGTACCCAGAAGCTCTGAAACCCACGCCGGCCCTGACGTGGCGGTCTACGCGATTGGCCCCTGGGCGCACCTGCTCAACGGCAGCATCGAGCAGAACGTGGTCTTCCACGCTATGCACTACGCCGCTACCGCTGAGTAATCAATACGCACCATCGTCAACATCCGGGGAGGTCTTTGGCCTTCCCGGCTTCGCATTGTGGAGAGTTTTCATGAACCGACGCACTTTTCTCGCCTCCGGCCTGGCCACGGCGGGTTTGCTTGTGGGCACGCCACTGGTGTCTCGGCTGGCTCAAGCCGACAACGTGATCAGGTTGCGTGATCTTTACGCTCGCGATCGCGGCGTTTCCGATCTCGCCTTAAGCCTTGAAGGTAAGCGCATCACCGTGGACGGTTTCATGGCGCCACCGTTAAAGGCTGAGAGCGAGTTTTTTGTGTTGACCCGAATTCCGATGGCGGTCTGCCCGTTTTGCGAGACCGAAGCCGACTGGCCGGATGACATCCTGGCCGTTTACACCAAGCGCACCGTGGATGTGGTGCCGTTCAATATCCGCCTGGAGGCCCGTGGCGTGCTGGAGCTTGGTCCCTACCGTGATCCGGACACTGGATTTTTGAGTATGGTGCGCCTGGCCGATGCCAGCTACAGCTGAGGGGGGGGCGTTGCCATGACACTTGCGCTTGATGTGCATGCCCTCAAGGTGAGCGCCGACAATGGCCAGCCGCTGTTGGAAATTCCTCGCCTAAAACTTGCCTCCGGCCGCTCGCTAGGCATTCGCGGGCCGTCTGGTGCGGGCAAGTCGACCCTCTTGTATGCGCTTTCCGGCTTGCTTGACCGCCTGGAAGGGCACATTGGTTGGGGGGATACCAACCTGGTCGAACTTTCTCAGGGGCGTCGCGCCGCCTTTCGCGAGCGCCATGTGGGCATGATCTTTCAGGATTTCCTGCTGTTTGAGGAGCTGGATGCCTTGACCAACGCCGGGCTCTCGGCCTTGTTTCGTCCGCGCCGTGAACGTGCCAGTATCCGCGCACGGGCAGCCGGGCATCTGCAGCGACTGGGAATTCAGGATGGCACGCGCAAGGTGGCCAGCTTCTCTGGCGGCGAGCGCCAGCGGGTTGCCGTGGCCCGCGCCCTTGCGGCTAACCCGGATATCCTGCTGGCCGATGAACCCACCGCCAGCCTGCACCGCAGTGCCGCCGATGCGCTGAGTCAAGACCTGGTAGCGCTGGCTCGTGATGAAGGTACGACCCTGATCGTGGTCAGCCATGACGAGCGCCTGCTGGCATGTATGGATGAGGTGCTGACGATTGCCGATGGTCGCCCGGCAGACCTTACTGACGCAGACAAAAGGAGCACCGACCATGCGTGATTTGTGGGACGGGCTGCCCATCGTGGCCCAGGAAATGCTGCTGCTGGGGGCTTGGTTATTACCGATCCTGTTGATCGGAGCGGCACTGCTGTATGGCTTTGCGGCCACTCGCCTGATCCGCGCCATGCTGTGGCGCTTTCGCTGGGCCAACCTGACCTTTGTGATCCTGATTGCGGTGGCGGTGGGCATGGGCAGCGCCTTGATCGCTCAGGAGCGGGGGCTTCGTCAGGGCAGCGCCAAGGCCGCTGACAAGTTTGACCTGCTGGTGACCCCACCTGGCAGCGAAATGACCATGATGCTGGCCGCCGTCTACCTCCAGCCAAGCGATGTCGGCCTGCTCGATGGCCCGACCTATCAGCAGATTGCACGCCATGAGCGGGTCGAGATTGCCGCGCCACTGGCCTTTGGCGACAGTTACCAGCGTTCGCCGATTGTCGGCACCACGGCGGAATTCACCCGCCACCTGACCGATGACAGCGTTGAAGGCAGGCTCTGGGAGACGACCTATGAAGCGGTAGTCGGGGCAGCAGCGGAGCTGGCCATCGGCGACACTTTCCAGCCGTCTCACGGGGTGGGCGAAGAGGCTGGCCTGGAAGCTGACTCGCATGACGCACATTTCGAGGTGGTGGGGCGCATGCCGCGCACTGGCTCGCCCTGGGACCGTGCCATTCTGGTGCCGGTCGAGGCCGTCTGGGAGGTTCATGGGCTGGCCAACGGCCATGCGCCCGAGCGACGTGACCAGCTGGGCCCGCCCTTTGATGCGGATTACTTCCCAGGCACCCCGGCGATTATCGTCAAGGCCGAAGAGCTATGGGCCAATTATGCACTGCGCTCAGAGTTCAGCCGCAACGAAAACACCATGGCGTTCTTCCCGGCGACCGTGTTGACCGACCTGTATCGGGTGATGGGCGATGTGCGTCAGGCGATGTCGATCACCACGCTGGTGACCCAGATGCTGGTCGCCGCCAGCGTGCTGCTGGCGCTATTGATTCTGTCCCGTTTGTTTGCCCGTCAGATGGCGCTGCTGCGCGCTTTGGGTGCCCCCAACCGCTTTTTGATGGCGGTGGTGTGGGGCTACTGTGCGGTGCTGATTCTAGGCGGCACCCTGCTGGGACTAGGGGTAGGTCAAGGTGCTGCCAGCGTCCTGTCGGCCTTGATTACTCAGCGCACTGACATTCTGGTCGAGGCGCGTCTTGGCTGGCAGGAAATTCGCCTGGCCGCTGCCTTCGCCGGCATTACCCTGGCCCTGGCCATGCTCCCGGCGCTGGCGGTCTTGCGCCAACCCACTGTTACCCATCTAAGAAGCTAATAGCGGAGATACCCTGATGATTAAGCCTTGTGTAACTACTGTGTCTTTCAAAACCCTTATCACTTCCCTGTTGCTGGTCGCGGGATTGATGGCTGTCACGGCCTTCGCCGGCGGCCATGAACAAGGCGACACCGATCACCATGACGAACAACACGCGGATGATCACGGCCACGATGACAGCCATGACGATGATGCCAAGCACGTTAGCGAACTTGCCAACCTGCGCGCTCTGCACGCCTGGACTAACGCTACTCGTGACAGGGACGCGCACATCTACGTGGAACTGGAAAATACCGGCACCGATACCATCATCCTGACCGGTGCGCATGCCGAAATCGCACAAACGGCGCAGTTAACCGGGTTCCGTTTGGTAGATGGGGAGCCTCAGCATGCGCCGATCGAGGCTATGCCTTTGGACCCCTCCAGCACTTTAGTGCTCTCGCCCAATGGATTGTCTATCCAGCTAGAGGGCCTCTCCAAAGCCCTGGAAGAAGGCGAGCATTTTGATGTTCACCTTGACACTGATGCTGGCAGGTTGGAACTAGATGTTGAAGTCGAAAGTGCGAGCGCCCGCCAGCATAGCCATGCAGGACACGCACATTAATGCCGTTTAATACCCAACACCTGACCAAAGCGACAAGTTTTTTGCTAGGTATGCTGATGCTTGTTCAATGGACGACTGGGCCGTTGGCAAAGGCTGCTGAATCTACCGCGAGTGAGGGGATTCCGCTCCACCTGTTGCAGGGCGAAATGCGCGCCTTAAAGCTCACTGAGCCACCACGCTTGGCACCCAAGCAGACACCGTTCAAGACCGCTGATGGGCGCGAACTGACCCTCGAGTCACTGGATGGACACTGGCGGCTGGTGAACCTCTGGGCGACCTGGTGCGCCCCCTGCCGTGAGGAAATGCCTGCTCTGGATCGACTGGCCAACGCCTACGCAGATAGGTCTTTTGAGGTAGTCACCATTGCTTCTGGCCAGCATGACCCAGGTGAGATCGAGCGCTTTATGGACGAGACCGGCATCCGTCGGCTGCCGAGTTACCGCAGCCCGGACAGTGCCATCGCCCAAGATCTGGCGGTACTTGGCTTGCCGACGACAGTGCTGATCGACCCCAATGGACGTGAGGTGGCCCGATTGACGGGGAGTGCCGATTGGTTCTCTGAAGAGGCGCAGGAGGTGATTGATTACCTGCTAACGCTGGATAATGGTTAGCAAAAACGCTGCAAAACTGAACGCGTAAAGTGTCATTCCACCAAACAGTAATGCAGAGAATAACAGAGCCGCCACATGTACATGCAGCGGATATTTCTCCTCGGTGGCGTCACTGGGTTTTCAGTCTGCAGCGACAGCGATCAGTTGCGCTGATGGGGCAATAGCGCCGTGCTGTGTTTTTCACTATCGGGTAGCTTGAAGGCTCTAATAGCATGCAGCAGGTCACGGGCGTGTTCTTCCAGCTGGCCAGCTGATTCAGCGCTTTCCTGAATATTGAGCGTATTGCGCTGGGTGACGCGATCCATATCAGTCACCGCCTCGTTCACCTCACCCACACCTTTGCTCTGTTCCGCGCTGGCATGGCTGATTTCATTCATGATGGCGGTGACCCGTTCAATCGCGGCAACAATTTCTTCGGTCGATTGCCGGGCATCTTCGGCTTGGCTATCGCCGTGTTTGACACGCTCCAGGTTGGCGTTAATACGGGTCTTGATTTCACTGGCCGCGTCTGCGCTGCGTTGGGCCAGCTTGCGCACTTCCTGGGCAACCACCGCAAACCCGCGCCCGTGTTCGCCTGCTCTCGCCGCTTCCACCGAGGCATTCAGCGCCAGGATGTTGGTCTGAAAGGCAATGGCGTCGATGGTGGAGATAATACCGGAGATTTCCTGTGAGCTTTCGCTCAGGTCCTTCATTATCTCGGTCATCTGGAAAACAGAGTCGCCACCGTGCTTGGCGGTAGAGGCAGCACTTTCTGCTTCGTTATTGGCCTGCATGGAGTTACTGGCATTCTGCTCGACGGTGCTGTGCAACTCCTCCATGGCAGATGCGGTCTGTGCCAGGGCGCTGGCCTGCTGCTCCATGCTGGATGCCAGGTGGCCATTGCCTTCAGCCATCTGGCGGCTGTTGACCGCGACCGTTTCCGCCGAGTGCTGTACTTGGGTCACCAGTTCGCGGAGATGATCCACCATGCCAGCCAGGGCGGCCATGATACTGGTGTTATCACCAGGGGCCAGGGTTGGTTTGGCGGTCAGGTCCCCGCGCCCAACGGCTTGAGCAAAGGCGCGTACTTCACGCGGTTCGGCACCGAGGTCGCGAACAATCTTGCGGGCAATGAACCAGGCAATGGCGATACTCAGTAATATGGCCGCCAAGGTCAGCAGAATCATCAGGCGTCCGAAACCTTCGGCAACATCACGGGCAACCGCTGTATCGGCGGCGGTATTGGCTTCCTGGTAATCGATAAAGGTATTAATACTGTTCAGCCATTCTGCAAAGGCATCGCCGCCTTCACCCACCACGGTTTCGCGCGCATTGATAAAGTCGCCATCACGCCGGTCGTTGATAATGTTGCGGGCAAACTCCCGGCCAGCTTGCGCACGGCGGGCGATATCCGCCAGCATGGCGCTTTCTTCTTCAGTGACTGTATCGGCATGGTTCTCAATCATGGCTTCCAGGCTGCGTTCGGCCTGGCGGTAGTTATCGGCAAGTTGCTCATACAGGTTGACCAGGCTGTCAACATCGCTCGTGTCACTGACCAGGGTAATATCACGTAATGCGATGGCGCGATCATGAACGCTGCCGCGGAAGTTGATCGCATGACGCATCATCTGACCGTTGATATCGTTAATCGCATACAGACGATCATCGATGGTGTTGACACGATCAATGCCCACTGCCGTCAGCAAACTGAACATGACAAGAAGCGCGCCAAAACCGACAAATAAGCGGTTGCGAACTTTCAGACGGGGGAAGCGCAGCATTGAGTATCTCCTGATCAGTGAATGGCAAGCCCATCGGGCGTCCAAAGATACCTATTCGTACACTTTTTGTATAGGAATATGTGAATAGACTTGTAACATTTGGTCATACTGTTTGTCATTCGTTTAACTTAATATCTCAATAGGCCTTATGGCTTGTTCGCTTCAACAATAAAGGTGTGTCAAATGGAACATCATCACCATCACCACCTGAATCCAGAGTCCGGTGACCGGCGGGTCAGCATTGCCATTTGGGCAAACGGGTTGTTGACCTTGGCGCAACTGGTGGGTGGCGCGCTGTCAGGCAGTCTGGCGCTGATTGCAGATGCGCTGCACAATTTCTCGGATATGGCGGCGCTGGTGATTGCCTTTGCCGCCCGCAAGATTGCCCGCCGCCCGGCAGATGCTCAGATGACCTTTGGCTATGGCCGCATCGAGATTGTTGCGGCGCTGATCAACTACACCACGCTGATTCTTATCGGTGCCTTTCTGATCTACGAAGGCGTGATGCGCCTGATTGACCCGCCGGAAATCCAGGGTTGGGCGATTGTGATTATCGGCGGCGTTGCTCTGTTTGTGGATGCGCTGACCGCCTGGCTGACCTGGTCGATGCAGAAGGGCAGTGTCAATATACGCGCCCTGTTTGTGCACAACCTCTCGGATGCGTTTGCTTCGATTGCGGTCATTATTGGCGGTAGCCTGATTCTGCTTTACGACCTGCGCTGGGTAGATCCGGCGATTACCATCGGTATTGCGCTATATATTCTTTACCTGGCGCTGAGTGAAATTGGTGGCCCGATTCGTACTCTGATGCTCGGCTCGCCGCCTGATATCGATGGCGAGGCGGTGATCGCCCTGATGCGTCGCATTGATGGCGTGGAAGATGTCCACCATGTTCATCTCTGGCAGATGCAGGAACACATTGCTGCGCTTGACTGTCATGTCGTGGTAAGTGAAGCCAACTGGCAGCACCTGGAAAACATCAAGGCGGATATCAAGAAGCAGCTAAAAACGCACTTCGGTATTGGCCATTCCAGCCTGGAATTCGAACATATCGACCACGCTCACCAGGGGGCTTCGCTTTACGGGCACGACCATCCTAGCTGAGGAGTTGACTATGGCTGACTTGCCGCCCCTTAAGGTTTACTACGACGCTGCCTGCCCGGGCTGCCGCCGCGACCGGATGCGCTATGAGCGCTGGGCAGGCGAGACTGGCCGCGATGTTGTCTGGTGTGACCTCAACCAGCATCACGAACAGTTACGCGAGAAAGGCATTGACCCGCAAGCGGCGCTGATGTCGTTACATGTTGAAGATGCCCAGGGCGAGATACACGAAGGAATGACCGCCTACATCATCCTGATGCTACGGGTGCCGCGCCTGAAACCGCTGGCTTGGCTGATCGGCCTGCCAGGCATCAATCGGGCTCTGCGCTACCTCTATGACCACTGGGTTAAACGGCGGCTAAAGCGTGAGGGTCGATGGCCTGAAGAGTAAACATCAGCTGCTTTAATTCCCGAGTTTCGCTCGCTGAAAAGTGATTTCAATTAATAGCTGCAGTGCTTACACATTGGCGCTGCCATATTTTTGTCATTTTTTTAATATAATTTAATACTTGTCCTGGCTAGATACCTGTTTTGGTTGGTGAATTCGATGTTCATCAGCACTGCCAGGCTCTTGTTATTTCCTGATGAGTATCAGTTTTAACTCATCTTTTCTACGTATTGAGTGGCGCAACAGGGTTTAATCAGGATGAAAATCATCGATAACTTAAGTATCAAAGCCAGTTGGACGCTGGTGCTGGTTGCGTTCAGCGGTCTGATTGTGTTGACCAGCGGGCTTGGCTTTTTTGCGAATCACGTTGGGCGTGACGCCTTTAGCACCATTAATCAGCGTGATATGGCGCAGGTTCGTGAATTGAATGATGCCTACAATCGCCTGATGCGAGCCCGCATCCAGATGAACCGTGCCGCTGAGTTAATCCGTACCCCATCGTTTGACCGTCCTGGCCCCTTGATGGAAGAAGCGCAAACTCTGCTTGATGAAGCCAAGACGTCATTCAAGAACTTTCAAGACGTTCAAATGAGTGCAAGCCAGCAGGCGCTTGTTGAACCCTTGGCCAGAAACTTTCAGTCGCTGGTCAATAACAATCTAAGCCTGCAGATGATGATGTTGGAAGATAAGGATGTGCGTGGGTTTCTATCCGGCGAATCACGGGTCGATGACAGTAGTAAGGCTTTTGTCGAAAGTGTGGATGCCTTTTTGGACAGTGTTCAGGCTAACGGCACAGCGTTACAGGTACGTTTTGAACAGATGTCGGCCTGGTTGTTTCAGGGCGTGCTGATTGCCTTGGCACTTTCGGTTTCAATGATAGGGGTAGTTGTCTGGGGCGTCAGGAAAAATGTAATCAAACCGCTTCACACGATGACTGAACACTTCAGGCGAATCGCCCAGGGAGACCTTTCAACGCCAGTGGCGGTTGAAAACCACAATGAAATTGGCACCCTGTTCAGTGAGCTGGAGCGGATGCAGCAAGCGCTTGGGAAAACCGTAGAGCGTCTGAATCATAGCAGTGAGCGGGTCTACGGCAGTGCCCGCATCATGACGGATCACAACCGTGCAATTTCCTCGCATAGCGACGAGCAGGTGAGTGCGCTGCAACAGATGGCGGCGAGCCTTGAGCAGTTAAACGTGACGGTAGCGCAAAACGTGGAAAATGCCGCATACATCAATCAGTCAACGGCAGAAACGGCACAAAAGGCTCAGGCGGGCGAGCAGGTAACCTCGCAGTTTGTTGCCACCATGGCCTCCATCAACCACGATTCTGAAGCCATTCAGAGTATTATCGATATTATTGACGGGATCGCCTTCCAGACCAATATTCTGGCCCTGAATGCTTCTGTTGAGGCCGCCCGAGCAGGTGAGCATGGCAGAGGCTTTGCGGTGGTCGCCAGTGAAGTCCGCAAGCTGGCGTCGCGCAGCGCCACCGCCGCCAGTGATATTCGCCAGCGTATTCAGGCCTCACGTGAAAGCGTGCTTCAGGGCAACCGGCTTTCAAAGGAAGCGGGTGAGCACACCCATGCGATCATTACAGCGGCCAAGGAAGTCGAACAGTTAATGATGCAGATGACACAGGCTTATCAAGAGCAAGGTCATGGTCTTGAAGCCTTGAGTAAGGCGGTTTATCAGATTCAGGGAACAACGCGGGAAACGCGCCAGATTGTGTATAACGCGTCTGAATGTGCCCACACGCTGGAATATGAAGCCGAAGATATGCGTCAGTATTCCCACCAGTTCACGCTACCTGAATCTGACAGCAGCCTGCCATCAAACGCTGTTGCCCATCAGGTTGAGCGATCAGATGCCGGTGTCTTGAATGAACATGCCCTAAACGAACATCGCATCAAGACGTCTGCTGATGACTCCGACTGGAACAGCAGTACTTTCGGGAGAGTGGCATAGGCGTTAACACATTTCGTCATTCCAGCGTCACGCAGTGCAGGCACAGTGAAACCTTCCATGAGTTTGCGGGTTCACTGCGCTATGAAAATCCTGATGCTGTCAGATGTTTACTTTCCCCGGGTCAATGGTGTGGCAACATCGATTGCCAGCTTTCGTGCGGCGCTGATACGCCAAGGGCATGAGGTAGTACTGGTTTGCCCCGAGTATCGCGGCGATGAGAAAGATGAGCCGGGTATCTGGCGAGTGGCGTCACGTTCGGTGCCGCACGACCCGGAAGATCGCATCATGCGCTACCGGCATGTAATGGCACTGGCCTGTGGGCTTAATCCCCGCCGCTTCGATATCATTCATGTGCATACGCCCTTTATCGCCCACTATGCCGGTATTGCGCTGGGAAAGCGGTTTGGCATTCCCGTAGTAGCCACTTATCACACCCTGTTTGAAGAATACCTGCACCATTATGTGCGCTGGTTGCCTCAACGCTGGCTGCGTTTTGCAGCGCGCCGCTTGTCTGTTCACCAGTGCCACCAGCTTGATACCTTGATCGTACCGTCGCGGATCATTGCCGATACCCTGCAACGCTATGGAGTCAGGACGGCATGCCGGGTGATTTCAACCGGTCTGGCGCCGGAACTGTTTGCCAAGCCCACCGGCGAGGACGATTTTCGTCAGCGCTACGGCTTGCCCGCCAAGGCGCCTTTGCTGCTGTTCGTCGGACGGGCGGCGTTTGAGAAAAACATCCGTTTTCTGATTGATATGCTGCCTAGCGTATTGGCAAAGCATCCCCAGACACACCTGGTGATTACCGGTGAAGGGCCGGCGCTGGAAGCATTAAAGCGCCATGCTCACCACACAGGTGTTGCTGAAGCCGTGGTATTTATTGGCTATCTGGAACGCTCCGGGCCGCTGCAGGATGCCTATCGTGCGGCAGATGTATTTGTCTTTGCCTCGCGTACCGAAACCCAGGGCTTGGTGCTGCTGGAAGCCATGGCGCTGGGCACACCTGTAGTCTCCACCGCCGTGATGGGGACTCGTGAGGTGTTAGTGGACGGCGAAGGTTGCCTGATAGCCGACGACAATCAGCAGGATTTTGCCTGCAAGGTGAACCAGCTTTTGAGTCATGCGCCTCAGCGTATCGCCTTGGGGGCACGTGGACAGGCGTATGCGGCGCAATGGCACGAAGACATTAAAACCGCCGAGCTGGTGGCTTTTTATAAGCAACTGGCTAGCTCCTAATACCCCGTCATTTCCAGGTAACCTACGCCCCTGGCCGCCTGGGAGTTAGCATCACGCACGACGACCTCTCCTTCCCAGTAAGGAACCGATGTGTCCATCCAGCGGTTGGGGTGGCGGGCTTCCACCTCCAGTTGCAGGTCGCTTTCAGGAAGCGTCAGCGCCCAGCGGGTTGGAACGTCGCGCCCGGCAACCGGCTGGCTTTCCAAGGGGGTCAAGGTGACACTGTCAGGGCCTTGCTGCTGTGTGTGGCCATCAGCGCCTATCAGGTGAGAAAACTGGTAGTCGCCGCCGTCTTTGCCGCCTCCTCGCAATCGATAGGCCATCAGCTTGCGGCCATCGTCCAGGTGCAGCGAAAACCAGTCCCAACCGCTTTGCTGGCCGGAGATAAGCTGGCTGCCCCATTCTCTGTCCAGCCAGCCCTGGCCGCTTACCTGCTGGGTTTCACCGTTGAGCGTGACCTGCCCTGTGATCTGCAAGAACGGCTGGCTGTAGTAGTGGGTGCCCTGGCCTTCAACCGTTTTGGCGTTGAAGCCATTCTGGCCGTGCAGCACCAGCGGGCCTTCCGCTGTCAGGGTCAGGTCATACCCTGAGCGTTCTTCACCTTCACCGCTGTAGGCGCTCAATTCAAAGTGCTTAAAGTTGGCCTGAGGCGGGCTCTGCAAGGTCCAATCATCCAACCAGGCCTGAAAAGGCGCGGCGATCACCCCGGCCTGACCATCGTCATGGGCACTGTGGCTGCGGGCAAAGCGCTCGGCGGCGATATGCGCTTCCCCGCGTGAAATCCCCATATGCGCCATCCACACCTGATCAGCGGCCCATTCGGAAGGTTCGGGGCGCTCGTCAGGCGGCATCAGGGCCTGGCGAAACAGCGTCCACTGTAAGCCTAGTGGCTGGCCTTGGGTATTTTCCAGATTGGCGGTGAGGTACCACCATTCGATGCGGTAATCCGGATGTGGGCCGTGATCAGCCGGAAATGCCAGCGGCGTGTCCGCGCTGGCCTGGGCATAGGCGGAAGCATCCGCGCCAAGGCCAGCAAAGCCTTGCGTAGCGGCGCTATCAGTGGGGTTTTCCTGGCAGCTGGCAAGTATCCCTGCCATGGCTGCCACGCCCAGTATGAATAGGTAGACAGACTTCATGCGCTTCCCTCATTGAGCATGGCACGGGGCGAGGTTCGCCACAGTTTGAGCGCGGGTAGAGCCGCAGCCAGCAAGGCCACAGCCACCGCCGTGGCCAGGGTAGCGGCAATGCTCCATGGGAACACTATCAAGGGCAGCCGCCAGCCAAAGGCTGCCACATTGATAATGGCGACCAGCACCCAGGTAATCGCGATTCCTAGCGGAATGGCGGCCACCGCAGTCAGCAGCGCCAGGCCGCCCAACTGGTAAAGCGGCAACAACGCCAGCTTACGCCGGGAAACCCCCATAGCCCAGAGCGGCGCTACCTGGCGCTGACGCTCCCGGGCTTGGGCTAACAGGGTCGCCAACAGCGCCAGAGCGGCCACGCCCAGGGTCAAGACATTCAAGGCGCGAGTGATGGTAAAGGTGCGCTCGAAAATCTGGGTGGCCAACTGCTTGACCTCCTGCTGGTTGATCAGGGCCTCATCGCTCAGGTCGTAACGTTCGGTCAAGGCCTGGCGAAAAGCGGCTGAATCGGCCGTGTTATCCAGCACCAGACCCAGCGAGGCCAGCTCGCCGCTGAAGTCTTCCAGCAGCGTCTGGACCGGCATCAGCAGCTGGCCGCGAGGGTTGCCGTAATCCGGGTAGATGGCGGCAATGCTGACGTTGATCGGGCCATCCCGGGATTCCAGTATGACGCTATCGCCCGGCGTCAGCTGCGCGGCCACCGCCAACTGCTCGTTGATAAACACGCTCTGGCCTGTGCTGAAAGTCGACCAGACTTCAGCTGACCCGCTAGTGGTCTCCAAAAGCGGCCACTGATCCGTGAGGGTAGGCACTGGCGCAATACCAAACAGGGCTATTTCACGCTGCTCGGCCTGGGCGTTACTGGAAGCAGGCGTCAGTTGGCTGCTGCCCTGGGCAGTGGGCAGGGTGCCCGTCACGTCAGGGTGAACATCCAGCCATTCCAGCATGGGCGAGAGCGTCGAGGGGGCTGCGTTAACATATAAAGGAGCCGCCAGGCGCTGGTCCAGCCATTCCAGAAAGGTCAGGCGAAACCCGCCGACCATGCTGCTGACGCCGAGGTTGGTGGCCAGGGCAATCAGCAGGGCCATCATGGCCAATGAGAGACGCGGCAGCTGTAGCTGGCAGTCTGCCACTGCCCAGTGAGCCAAGGGGCGGTGGCGGAGATATTGCTGCAGCCGTTGCAGCAGGCCATTCAGCAAGGGCGGCAGGGCCAGGGCGCTGAACAGCAAGAGTGTTGCCACCAGCGCAAAGCTGCCCAATAGCCCCTCGCCGGGCGGCTGGGATCTGATCCACACCAGTATTCCAGCCGCCAAAAGAGCCGCCACTATAGCGCCTTGCAGCATGCGTTTAAGCTGGCGCTGATACCCCTGACGCCAGGCCTGAGCTTGCCCCAGGGCCAGAATATTCAAGCGCGCTGCCCGCCATAGCATGCTGCTACCGGCCAACAGTAAACCGCCCAGGGTGACGCCGATACTGCCCAGCCAGTAATGCCAGGGCAGCGCCAGGCGGCGGCTGACATCTGCCTGATAAAGGGATGCCAGGGTGGTGGCTACATCCGGTAGCAGGGTGCCAGCCAGCCATAAACCGCTGACCAGACCCAGGCCAGCCCCCAGAAGACCAAGCAGCAAAAGCTCCAGGGCAATGGCAAAGACCAGAGTAAGCGCTGGAACGCCCAGCGCTCTCAGCGTACGCAGCGTGGCCATACGCTGTTCCATGGCCAGCCCCAATGCGGCCTGAACAATAAACAGGCCCACCACCAGGGAAAGCAGTGCCAGGGCCATCAGGTTAAGGTGGAAGCTGTCTGTCAGTTGGCCGGGAGAGGCAATCGCTGCCGCCCGAGTCAAACGGTAGCCCTCGGGCGGGCTTGCCAGCGCACCAGGCGGCGTGACCAGTTGGCTCAGAGCTGAGCCGCTGTCCAGCAGTTGAGCGGCAGCGGCAATATCCATCACCAGGGTGTGGGGCGGCAGATCCGGGCGTAACGCTAAAGGGGGAAGCGTCTGGCCGTTGGCGGTGACTGGTCTGGCGTCTTGTGCTGTATCTGCGGAAATACCCATTGCACTGAGCGTCTCAGGCGCCAGCTGGGTTTGCCAGGGCGGCGTGAAGAAGGCTGTTAACGAGGGGCCTGCGTCCCTGCCTAACGCATTGTTGGCAGGCAGGCTGAAGATATCCATGCCGATCACCGTCAGGCGCTGCTCGCCAATCTGGATGCTGCCTTCCAGCAGCGGCGATACCGGCCATCCTGCGCGGCGCAGGGTGAGGTAATCGTCTCGGGTCAGTGGTGCACCATCGCGGCGGGTCAGCTGGTCAACTTCCGAGCTGAACAGTGCATTGGCCCGGGCGTAACTGTCCTTAGCGGTGGCGTTGACCGCCTGTACGCTGCTCCACAAGGCGCTCGCCACCCATAGGCCCAGCAACAACATGGCCAGCTGGCCAGGGTGGCGGCGGTAATGGCCGAGCAGGGTGAGCAGGACGCGCCAGATCATGCCGGTTCATCCTGTAAGTGGCCACGTTTCAGGCGAACCAGCCTATCCAGCGGGGCGGCAACACGAGCGCTATGGGTAACCATCAAGAGCGCACAGCGGGTTTCAGCCACCAGTTCCAGCAGTAAGCCAAGCACTGTGTCGGCGCTTTGCTCATCCAGGTTGCCGGTGGGTTCATCGGCCAATAGCAGGCGCGGACGAACGGCCAGGGCGCGCCCGATGGCCAGACGCTGTTGCTGGCCACCGGAAAGCTGCTCAGGGTAAACGCCTTCCCGGCCACTCAGCCCCAATCGATGGATTAAGTGGTTTGTCCATTCAGGGTCTTCGCGCTGCGCCAGCCTTGCCTGCAGGCGCAGGTTATCAATCACTTTCAGGCTGGGAACCAGATGAAACTGCTGAAACACCAGGCCCAGCTGGTGGCAGCGCAGCTGCGCCCGGGCAGAGTCATCCAGCTGCGCCAGGTTCTGGCCATCTATCTGGATGCTGCCCTGATCAGGAACGTCCAGCCCGGCGGCCAGATGTAACAGCGTAGATTTACCGCTCCCAGATTCTCCCATCAGCGCCAGGCTTTCACCTTCATCCAGGCTTAGATCAATGCCGTTAAGCACTGCCAACTCGCCCTGTGGTGTACTAAAGGCTTTATGTACCTGACGCAGGCTCAGCATGCATGGCTCCTGACGGTGTAAAAAAGAATAAAGTATACAATATCTATACATTAATTCCATTCAGTAAGATTATGGTATGGTTTGAGTAGCCGAAAAGCCATAGTGTTAGCTGCGAACGATTAATTTTTCCGCTGCCTAGTTCTATAACCACTTCAGATATAGAGCTGGTTGATTATCTGGATTACCACTAGCCCGGATTTCTCATAGCACCTCAGCCAGCACCGCACTCAGGATGTCGTGCCGCTAAACACCTATTGGCACGGCTTAAATAGCCTACTTTTTAACCATTTTCCGTCATTCAGGCACACTTCCCCCTTCCCCCCATTGCATCGGGCCGGGGGCGCCCGAGCATTCAGTTCGGCACCAACTGTCTGACGAGATCGGATAGCGCCGTTTTATAGGGATAGCTGTCACTCATGAGTACTCGGACTCGGCGCGTATTGCGGATGATAACCGCGCCCACCTTGATGAGTTTGAGCCTGAGGCTACTTGGGCTCATGCGTGCGAAGGGCGTGTTCTTCAGGTAAGCCCGTAACCGCTCGAACAGCGTATAGGCAAAGCCTGATAAGATCAGCCGCCATTGATTAGCCCACCAGTGCGTGCTGGACGTGCGGTCAGCAAACAAGCTCAGTTGTTGATCCTTGATTCGGTTCTCCATGTCGCCCCGAGCACAGTACTGCTCGTAGTAAAGCTTGAAGCCATCGTCGTAACGGGAACTGACGATAAACCGGGGATTGGAGCCAAGCTCGCCTTCTTCCAGGCGGGCCACCACCCAGCGCGGGTACTTCCAAGAGTGCGCTTGATATTGGAAGCGGAACGTCTCTGCCACTTTCCCTCCTACCTGCCACTGGGTCTTGCGTACCAGCATCATGGGAACGTCCACTTCCTTGAGCAGCCGACTGTTCTTGCCAATACCCACGATGTAGTCGACGTGATGCCGATCGCACCAGTTCAGCATCCGGGGGCGACAAAAATGGCTATCGCCGCGTAATACAATGCGGGTGTCGGGCCAGTATTGACGGATAAAGCGGACAAGTAGGGCGAGGATGGCCCAGCTGTGGCGGCTGTCGCTGCGGTCACTGGTGCGCAGATAGCTCACCAGCAGATGGTGGCCACAGAAGACATACAGTGGGAAGTAGCAATGGTGATTGTAATAGCGGTTAAAGAACTTGCCGGGTTGGTCGCCATGCACGGGAATATCAGTGCCATCAAAGTCCAGCACAATCTCTTTGGGTGGTTCGTCATGCTGCTCGATGAAGTGATGCCAGAGTAGCTCATGGGCCTTCACTATCGCTTGTCGATCAGCGTTCTGCTCTATCCGGGACAGCGTTGACTTGCCCGCCAGCACCTCATTTTCATCCAGTGCCGTCTGAAGGGCCTGATCATAGCGCAGGGCTTCATGGTCGTTAAAATCTTCGTAGCCAGCGGCGACACCGAACACCCGCTGACGAACCAGGGTGTCGAGTTTGTGGCGAATCTGCTCCGGTGCCCGAGGATCATGCAGTACCGATGCCAAACGGCGCGTCAGGCGATGTTGTTTGTCGATTTCACGAAGCAGAAGCAACCCAGCATCGGAGGTAATGTGGCCACCGGAGAAATCGGCTTCAATCTGGCGGCGTGAGAGTGGCGAGAAGGTCAGTTTTTCAGGTACCATTTTGGAAGCGGCTGTTGATGTTGGTTTTTGGTGTAAGGTCCTGAAACTTTAACATTTTCAGCCGCTTTCTTTTATACCCTATGAGAAATTCGGGCTAGGAGGTTTGTTATGACACCTATGTACAATCCCCCGCATCCTGGTGAAACGCTTCGTGAAGATGTACTTCCTGAACTGGGTGTTAGTGTCACGGAAATGGCTCGGCGACTGGGGCTTGCACGTGAAACGCTGTCACGGATACTTCATGGTCACGCGCCGATTAGCCCTGATCTGGCGGTTCGCCTTGAACGCGCCGGTATTGGTCGAGCGCGCACCTGGCTGGCAGCACAAAGCGATTACGACCTGTGGCAGGCAGAGCATCGTGCTCAGCCAATTATTGAGCCTTTTGCCAGGTTGGCGTAAGAGAATCCTTTCTCAATGCATAATGTAAATCGAATAAAAAGTGCTTGAAACATGTGGTTGAACAATTGATTTTGCCGCTGCCTGGCCCTATAAACACTTCAGACGCTTTCCTTCATCCTTCACTCATGGACGCTTATGTTCCTGCTTGTATTGACCGCCACCCTGTCGATTGGCTTTTCCTTCCTGTGTTCGATTCTTGAGGCAGCGCTGCTATCGATTACCCCCAGCTACATTGCCAAACTCAAGGAAGAGCAGCCTCGTTTGCATGCCGCCTTGGTCGAGCTGAAAGCCAACATCGACCGTCCGCTGGCGGCGATTCTTACCCTGAATACCATCGCCCACACGGTGGGCGCCACAGCAGTAGGTGCCCAGGCGGCGGTGGTGTTTGGTGAGGCATCCATCGGGATTGTTTCGGCGGTGATGACTCTGCTGATTCTGATTCTGTCGGAAATTATCCCCAAAACCATTGGTGCCACCTATTGGCGCGGCCTGGCGCCCTGGCTGCCCAAGATACTCAAGCCGATGATTGTAATGCTATTGCCATTTATCTGGATGTCAGAACAGATCACTCGTCGGCTGGGAAAGTCCGAGCATGACGTTGATCTGCGCGATGAAATCAAGGTGCTGGCCCGGGTCGGGCTCGAAGAGAAGGTGTTGGACGCTGATGAGTCGCGCACCATTACCAATATGCTCAACCTGCATGATATCCCGGTCAGCAAGGCGATGACCCCACGTACCGTGTGTGAAACCGTGCCGCCGCACATGACGGTAGCCGAGTTTGATGCAACCTATGGCAAGTCGCCGTTCACCCGTTTTCCAGTGATGGATAACGGTGAGCAGGCCTTTGGCTATGTCCACAAAGCGGATATGTATCAGGCCGAGGATGACCAGATCATGAAGGTGCTGATGCATCCGATTGCCAGTGTAGACGTTTCCCATAACGTCGAGCAGGTGTTCACCGCCATGCTGCGTGACCGCCTGCATATGCGGGTTATCTATGATGAGCACGGTACTTTTGTCGGCCTGATTACGCTGGAAGATATTATCGAGACCATTCTTGGCCAAGATATCGTCGATGAAACCGACCATGTGGATAACCTGCGCAGCTATGCCAAGCAGCAGTGGCTCAAGCGCATCAAGCATGCCCGAGGGGATGAATAGCAGGGCAGGTGAGAATCTTTTGGGCAGTACGTCCATTTTTAGTAAGCCTTAAATTTTTAGAAAGTTGACACTGCTGACGCTCCATCGCTAGAGTTGGTTAACTTTTAAAATTAAAAAGGTTTACTTGTGACCGACGCTGCTTTCAATAACACTGCTCCGCGCCATGACTGGTCGCTGGACGAGATCAGAGCGCTATTTGCGCTACCCTTTAACGATCTGCTGTTCAAGGCGCAGCAAGTGCATCGCGCGCACTTTGATGCCAACGCGGTGCAAGTGTCTACCTTGCTATCGATCAAGACCGGGGCCTGTCCGGAAGACTGCAAATACTGCCCCCAGTCCGGCCACTACAACACCCAGCTCGAAAAAGAAAAGCTGCTGGAAATAGAAAAAGTCGTGGCTCAGGCCAAGGCGGCCAAGGAAGCCGGTGCCAGCCGTTTCTGTATGGGTGCCGCCTGGCGCAGCCCCCGGGATAAGGACTTACTCCTGGTCGAAGAGATGGTGCGTCAGGTGAAAGCACTGGGGCTGGAAACCTGCATGACACTGGGCATGGTCAACGGTGATCAGGCTAGCCGCTTGGCGGCGGCGGGGCTGGATTATTACAACCATAACCTGGATACTTCTCCCGACTTTTACGGCGAAATCATCACCACACGTACCTTCAGCGACCGCCTGGATACCCTGGCCACTGTGCGCGAAGCGGGCATGAAAGTATGCTCCGGCGGTATTCTCGGCATGGGGGAAAGTGCCCAGGACCGCAGCGCCTTGCTACAGCAGTTGGCGAAGCTGTCACCGCATCCGGAATCCGTGCCGATCAATATGCTGGTGAAAGTGCCGGGCACACCGCTGGAAAACGTTGAAGACCTGGACCCCCTTGAATTTATTCGCGCCATCGCGGTGGCACGCATCATGATGCCGCAAAGCCACGTACGCCTTTCCGCTGGCCGCGAGCAGATGAGTGAATCAACGCAAGCGCTGGCCTTCCTGGCCGGGGCCAACTCGATCTTCTACGGCGATAAACTCCTGACTACCGGCAACCCCCAAGCCGACCGCGACCGCGCGCTATTTGCAAAACTGGGCCTGCACCCGGAGCGCCGCGATACCTGTGAAGATGACGCAGCTCATACCGAACGACTCACCCAACAAGCTCAGCAAGGCGCTCTGGTAAAGCGAGCCGCTACACTGGCGGTTGAGGCCAGTCGCTGATATTTGGCGTCCGTTTGGCGCTGGAAGGGCTGGAGCGCCACCAGCAACAGATAGAAAACTACAAAAACTCCAGCCTCTCAGGCGGCAAACTTGAGTCCTGAATTCAATCAATAAACACAGCACCGACGATTTTAATTTAGACATTCACCCCGATAACGATAAAAAGAACAGAATCAGCGGTGGCGACAGCAGCGACAGAATAAAGCCGCTGACCACGGCGACCGGTACGCAGGCCACGCCGCCATGCTGCTGGATGACCGGCAGGGTGAAATCCATGGAGGTCGCGCCGCCATAGCCAATCGCCATGGCGGTGTAGCGATGAATCACCAGCGGAATCAGGATAAAGGCCAGCAGCTCACGGGTCAGGTCGTTGAAAAACGCCACGCCACCCATCAAGGGGCCAAGCTGATCGCCAATCAGGATCGCCGAGAGCGAATACCAACCAAAACCCGCGGCCATGGCCAGGCCTTCGTTCCACGGTAAACTCAGCAGCGGTGCCGCCGCCAGCCCCGCCAATAGTGAGCTGGCCCCCAGCGTTACCGCGATGCCAAGCCCCATGCGGTTCAGCAGGATCTGGCGCAGCGGCATGCCGGAGTTGCGCAGCTGACAGCCAATCAGTGCCAGCAGTGCATACAGCACCCATTCCGCCAGGCGGTCAGCGGTATCAAACAAGATGTCGCCAACGGCCGGCCCCAATAGCAGGCCGATAATGACGCCAGCAGCCACCACCGCCACCAGCAACAGCGAACCCTGCATGGCGGCCAGTTTGCTGGTGGGGGCGTCTTTGACGACTGGCGAGGTGCCTGCTTTGAGCTTGAGGTGCTTTGATAGCCACCACAACGCCACCAGATTAAATAAAGTGGTCAGGGTAAACAGTAAAAGCGCCTTGCTACCCAGGGTTGAAAGCTGGGAGGCCAGGTTTTCAAGCCCGGCAAGGCTGATGCCCATGAGCAGCAGGATGACGTACACCGAGCCATTGACGGCATGATTGATAACCGCCTGCCAGCTTGACTGGCGCACGGGCACCAGATAACCGAGCAGCAGCGGCAATAAAACGATAACGAGTCCGGAGAGCATAAATCAGTCTGTAATATCACCCAGTGAATTCAGCCGGGTGAGGGTGATATGGGTATTGCGCTTGCCGTCTTTCTGGTAAAGCGCCTCGAGGATCAGGCCCGGGTAATCGGCATGGAAGCTGATACGCAGTTGGCGATCGGGTTTTTCGCTATCGAACAGTACCACAGAGTGGGTTTCAAATTCGCCAGCGGGCACCTTGAGACGCTGAATATCAGCCAGGTAGTACTGGAAATGCTCTTCACGGCCGCGATGATCCACAAAATACATGTCACAGGGCGCCACTGACGAGCAGTGGGCGCTGCCTGCGCGTCTGGCCAGGTCGATGATCGCGGTCTGGCGATCCTGGGTCACAATATCGCTCGACCTGAGCCGGTAGCTGTCACCGATACCGAGGACTGAATAACTGCTGTCATACATCAAGGAGTGGGTGTTGGCTTCATCGGCAGTAAAGCGACTGCGTTCCTGGCCACGTGCAATGGTGATGGAAAAGCGCATGTCGCTGAGCCAGTGCTGGCTTTCCTCGCTCAGCTGATGAGTAATGGTGGCACCTGGCCAGCCGCTCACTTCCAGGCGATATTGAGCTTCAAAGGGGGCCAATGGCTGAAGATCACCCTGCGTAGCGGTGTTGTCAGCCATGGCCAAGCCGCCAACCGGCAGTATCAGGAGCGCAGCACTGGCGGTCAGGGCTTTCAGCCAGGATTTGGGTTGTGATATCGATAACGTTGGATTTTTAAGAGTTATCATGAAGCGGCGTGTCTCTGAAGGAAGCGTGCATCCTGTTGTGAACCTGTCAGGTGGCATTCGGTTCCTGATCAACTGCTAATAAAAAAGTGTTTTTAAAACGCGTATTTAAAAAAACGTATCATCAGTAGCCTTCCTGGCGGTTGATGGTGGCGACCTTTTCTCCCGCCTCAAAGGCGCGCAGGGTGTCGATCACCTGATCGATGGCCTCATTCAACGGGGTAGGGGCTGACATATGTGGGGTGATGATCATTCTGGGGTGCTGCCAGAGGGGGCTCTGTTCAGGCAGCGGCTCTTCCGGAAACACATCAAGCAGGGCGCCGCGTAGATGGCCGTTGTCGCTCAGGGCGTTCAGCAGGGCGTCATGGTCAAGCAGGGTGCCGCGCCCGGGGTTGATCAGGCTGGCGCCATCAGGCAGCAGCGCCAGACACTCGGCGTTGATCAGCCCACGGGTGGCCGTTGTATCCGGCAGCAGTGTCACCAGGGTTTGCGACTGGCGCAATACATCGGCCAGGCCTTGTTCACCGTGATAGCAGCTGACACCGTCAATCTGTTTGGGTGAGCGGCTCCAGCCAAGTACCGGAAAATTATCGCGACTGAGCGCCTGGGCCACATGGGTACCGATAGCGCCCAGGCCCAGAATGCCGACTGACCATTCGGCCTTGTCAGGCACTTCATGGGTCAGCCAGTGGGCCTTGGGCTGCTGGGCAAGGTAGCGGTCAAAGCTGCGCTGAAAATGCAGCACGCCATAGCGCACGTAATCGGCCATTAGCTCACCCATGCCCGCATCGCGCAGTTTAACGATAGGGACATCACTGGGCAGGCCAGGGGTATGCAGCAGATAGTCGACACCGGCGCCGAGGTTGATGATCGCCTTGAGCTGGGTCTGCTCGCGCAACAGTGATTCTGAAGGCTTCCAGGCCGCCAGATAATCAGCGTTGATGCGCTCTTCGAATGGGGCATCACTGGTGATGACCTGAGCGTCAGGGAAAGCGTTGGCGAGGGCGCTTTGCCAGCGTTGAGCGTCTTCGATATGTATCACTATTTTCATGCTGCCTCCGCTTTTTGTGTTAACGATGGTTTCGGTTTCTGAGGTTAATGGTTTTTTTGTCATAAAGGCTTTGACCCGCAACCAAGGTAGGGTGCTAGTATCGCCTTAAGACGACATTGGCGGGCCTACTGCGGGGGTGGCCAGGTCGATCCGGTGGTCCGAAAAAGCGACGAGAGTCGCTTTTTCGGTTCTTGGTGATCCCTTTGATAACGAGTTGCCCGATGACGACTCAGGTTTCCCTGCCCTTCACACGTGAAGAGTACGCTAATCGGCTTTGGAAGGTGCGCGCTGAAATGGCGAGCCGTGGCATTGACGTTCTGATTGTCAGTGACCCTTCCAATATGGCCTGGTTGACCGGCTATGACGGCTGGTCCTTTTATGTGCATCAGTGTGTGCTCGTAGGTCTTGAAGGCGAGCCGGTCTGGTACGGCCGCCGCATGGATGCGAATGGCGCGCTGCGCACCTGCTGGATTGATCCGGAGAATATAACCTACTACCCGGATCACTATGTTCAGAATCCCGACATGCACCCGATGGAGTATCTTGCCCAGTCCATCATGCCGGACCGCGGCTGGCATAAAGGGGTGGTCGGGATGGAAATGGATAACTATTACTTTTCCGCCAAGGCCTACCTGAGCCTGCTGCGTGAATTGCCTCATGCGCGCTTTATGGATGCCAATAGTCTGGTCAACTGGTGCCGGGCAATCAAATCTCCTCAGGAGATTGCCTATATGCGCTGTGCGGCCAAGATTGTTGAAGGCATGCATTCGCGCATTCTAGAAATGATTGAGCCGGGCTTGCCAAAAAGCAAGCTGGTTTCCGAGATCTACCGGGTGGGTATCGAAGGCTATATTGATGACAACGGCAAGGTGTTTGGCGGCGATTATCCGGCTATCGTGCCCATGCTGCCCACCGGCAAGGATGCGGCTGCTCCTCACCTGACCTGGGATGACACGCCATTTCGTGAAGGTGAAGGCACCTTCTTCGAGATTGCCGGTGTCTACAAGCGCTACCATGCGCCCATGTCGCGGACGGTTTTCCTGGGTACGCCCCCTAAAGACTTTTTGCGCGCTGAATCGGCGCTGCTGGAAGGCATCGAAAACGGCCTGGCCGTGGCCAAGCCTGGCAACCGCACGGCAGATATCGCCATGGCCCTGGGTTCGGCGATGGATAAATACGGCTTTGACCGCGGCGGCGCCCGCTGTGGTTACCCGATCGGGATTTCCTACCCGCCGGACTGGGGTGAGCGTACCATGAGTTTGCGCCCTTCAGATGAAAACGAGCTCAAGCCAGGCATGACTTTCCACTTCATGCCCGGGCTTTGGGTAGACGACTGGGGGCTGGAAATTACCGAAAGCATCCTGATTACCGAAGACGGCTGTGAAACGCTGGCGGATTTTCCGCGTCAGCTGTTCGTTAAATAAATTTCTATCAGTGAACATTCTATTAGTGAACAAGGAAATACCATGAGCATGCGGCCCAGCCCGATTTCTGCCACCGTGGATTTTGATGCCGAAGGCATCCAGCACGGTTTTCTGAAGTTGCCGATTTCTACCGATGAATCCGCCTGGGGCGCGGTGATGATCCCGGTCACCGTGGTCAAGAATGGTGAAGGCCCGACGGCCCTGTTAACCGGGGGTAATCACGGCGATGAATACGAAGGCATTACATCTCTGCTGAAGCTGTCCTCTTCTCTGCAGCCGGAAGATGTATCTGGACGGGTGATTATTGTGCCCTGTATGAACACCCCGGCGGTAATGGCCGGCAAGCGCACCTCAGGGCTGGATGGGGGCAACCTCAACCGCAGCTTTCCCGGTGGCCCCAACGGCGGCGTTACCGAGCAGATTGCCGATTACTTTACCCGCGTTCTGGTACCGATGAGTGACGTAGTGCTGGATCTGCACTCCGGTGGTCGCACGCTGGATATCCTGCCCTTTGGCGCTTCTCACGTGCTGGATGACAAAGACCAGCAGCAAGCCGCGCTGGAAGGTGCCAAGGCCTTTGGTGCGCCCTATGCCATGGTGATGTTCGAGCTGGATGCGGAAAAGCTCTTTGATACCGCCTGTGAGCGCCAAGGCAAGGTGTTTGTCGCCACTGAACTAGGTGGCGGCGGCACTTCCACGCCGGAAAGCATGGCGATTACCGAACGCGGTGTGCGTAACTTCCTGATCCATTACGGCTTGATTCAGGGTGAGGTGGAAATGCCCTCAGGTGGCCAGCAGTACCTGGATATGCCGGATGCCAGCTGCTACGTGCAAAGCCAGCATAGCGGCGTGCTGGAACTGATGGTGGCGCTGGGTGATAGCGTGACCAAGGGCCAGCCGATTGCTCATGTGTACGACATGACCCGCAGCGGCAGCGCACCGGTCACCTATTATGCCGAGCGTGATGGTGTGCTGATGGCGCGACGTGCCCCGGCGCTGATCAATATGGGCGATACGCTGGCCGTGATTGCCGACGTGGTGGAGACCCTTGACGCCTGAGGCGACAAATACCTTGGGTGGCAAAGACCTGTCATGATGAAAATTGACCGCTATGATCTGAAAATTCTGGAAATCCTCTCGCATGATGGGAGGATCACCAAATCCAAGCTGGCCGAGGCGATCAATCTTTCGGTCAGCCCCTGCTGGGAAAGGGTAAAACGGCTGGAAAAAGCCGGCGTTATCCAGGGGTACAGCGCCCGCATCAACACCCATATACTGGTGCCACGTAACCCGGTTTGGGTGCAGATCGAGCTTAAAAAGCACGATGCTGCCAGCTTTGCCTGCTTTGAAGCTCTGGTAATGCAGACCCCGGAAGTGACGGAATGCGTTGCTGTAGGCGGTGGCGTGGATTACCTGGTGAAATTTGAAACCCGCACCATTGATGGCTATCAGCGTCTGATCGATCAGTGGCTGGTGTCTGACGCGGGCATAGAACGCTATTTCACCTACATTGTGACCAAATCCGTCAAACGCTGTGAACTGGAGATCGATCCAAAAGATATTGTGTGATATTTACTTATGTAAATAGAAATTAATCATTAGGCCAGTGATCTGGTCAACGCCAATTCAGCGCTTGATTGGCTTAACATGAAGTTAGATCCATTCATCACCTGCCTGGCGAATGCCATCATTTCTTTCATTCAGCCAGGCTAAAACAGTCAGATCGCCTGACGCAGAGAGAAGCTAATGTCTTATTTCACCATTGCCGGTGTTCAAATGCATGCCCTGCACCACGGCGACAATACCGACGCCATGCGTCATCGCGTTGATGCCCTGATGAACCGCTTTCCGAAAGTTCAGATGGTCATGTTTAGTGAGCTGATGCCCATGGGCGCCTCGCCGCTTAATGCCCAGGTGTTGCCCAGCGACACCGAGGCAGTGTTCTGCCAGCTGGCCGCCCAGCATCGCATCTGGTTGATCCCCGGTTCGATGTTCGAGCAGATTGGCGAGCATGTTTATAACACCCTGGTGGTGATTAACCCGCAGGGAGAAGTGGTGACCCGCTACCGCAAGATGTTCCCTTTCCGGCCTTATGAAGCAGGTATTGAAGGTGGCACTGAATTTGTGGTGTTTGATGTGCCGACAGTGGGTCGTTTTGGTGTCTCTATCTGCTATGACATGTGGTTCCCCGAGACGACGCGTACTCTGGCAGCGATGGGCGCTGAAGTCATTCTGCATCCGACCATGACCGATACCATCGACCGGGATATCGAGCTTTCCATCGCGCGCACCAATGCGGCCATCAATCAGTGCTACTTCTTTGATATCAACGGCGCTGGCGCGCTGGGCAATGGGCGTTCGATTGTCGTAGGGCCATCGGGGGATGTGATTCATCAGGCGGGGATTGGAGACGAAGTCATCCCGATTGAAATTGATCTTAACCGTGTGCGCCGTGAACGTGAAAATGGCCTGCATGGCCTGGGGCAGCCGCTCAAGAGCTTTCGCGACCGTGACGTGGATTTCTCGCTATACCGCAGCGAAAACGGTTCTTCGCCCTTCCTGGATACTTTGGGGCCATTGGCCAAGCCGGTACGCACTGACCAGGAAGTGTTCTGAAAAGTAATGGCTAACAGCTAATTGCCAAGAGCTGATGACCAAGAGGGCATCTTCCTTGAAGACATCGTCTAAAATGACTGAAAGGAAGATGCCGGGGGTGTTCGGATTTGACCGATCGAGATAGGCAATACTCATTCAGCGCCAGACTAACCGCCAGGTTCAGGCAACTGGCGCGCTATATAACAGAACGCCTGGTCGGCACTGACCCAGTGCGACCTGAAGCAGCTGTCAAACAAGGAGCCATAACAATGAACAAGATTACGTCCATTGCTGATGTTCGTCGTCATTTTCGTAACAACAAAGAACCCATCTACTTTATTTCTGCCACCAACTTCAACCTTTTGGGGATTGGCGACTGGGTCGGTGCTTTCCGCCATATCAACTACATTGACTGCTTTGAAGGCAAACAGCGTAACGTCTTTGTCCCCAAGCAGAAGTTTCCCCGCGATTTCGAAAGTATTGAAGATATTAATAACTATCTGCTTGAGCACAAGGAAGTGATTGATTTCATTCAATCCCGCGCGGATGGCGAAAATGCCGGTGTGGCCTCGTTTCTGATGTTTGACGAGCATACCGAAGAAATCTGCAAGCAGCTGGGGCTACGGGTCGCTTTCCCCCCAGCCGAGCTGCGTACGCGCATGGATAACAAGATTGAAACAGTACGTATCGGCAATAAAGCCGGCGTGCCCAGTGTGCCCAACGTGCTGGCCAAGGTCGGCAGCTACCAGGAACTGGTAGAAGCCAGCCAGGAGTTGGGTACTGACCTTGTGGTACAGACAGCCTTTGGTGACTCTGGCCACACCACCTTCTTTATCGCCAATGAAGAAGACTACTACAAGCACGCCGAAGAGATTGAGGCGGAGCCTGAAGTCAAGATCATGAAGCGCATCAACTGTCGCGGCTCCGCGATAGAAGCCTGCGCGACACGCTGTGGCACCGTGGTGGGCCCGCTGATGACTGAGCTGGTGGGTTTCAAGACCCTGACGCCTTACAAGGGTGGCTGGTGCGGTAACGAGATGTTT
Organism: Halomonas sp. CH40; assembly: GCA_041875495.1. Classification (NCBI taxonomy): domain Bacteria; kingdom Pseudomonadati; phylum Pseudomonadota; class Gammaproteobacteria; order Oceanospirillales; family Halomonadaceae; genus Halomonas; species Halomonas sp. CH40. The sequence goes on along the minus strand of CP112982.1, from coordinate 2,889,632 downwards.
GCGGGTGCCTTCAGTCAGGAAGTGCGCGACCTGGCACGTGAATATACCTTCAAGTTTGGTGAAGCCCTGCGCGAAGAAGGCTACCGGGGTTACTTCGAACTCGATTTCCTGATCGATATGGACACCAACGATGTCTATCTGGGTGAGCTTAACCCGCGCGTGACAGGGGCAAGCTCGCTGACCAATGTGGCGGCTTTTGCCCACTCGGATATTCCGCTCTTCCTGTTCCATCTGCTGGAATTTTCCGAGGTCGACTTCGACCTGGATATCGACGACATCAACGAGCGCTGGGCGCACCCTGAAAGTGTCGATAGCTGGAGCCAGCTGGTGATCAAGCATACTGATGAAAGCGTTGACCTGCTGACCCAGGCGCCGCAAACCGGCGTCTGGCGCATGCATGAAGGAGGCGATATCAGCTACGACCATTACAGCTACCATCCGCATGCGGCAGAAAATGAAAACGAAGCCTTCTTCCTGCGCATCAGTGGGGCGGGTGACTTCCGCTACGAAGGCGCTGATCTGGGTATCCTGATTACCCGCGGCCGCCTGATGGATGATGACTTCCAGCTCAATGACCGGGCCAAAGCCTGGATAGACGGTATTCGTCAACAATACACCGGGCAAGCACTGCAAGACCCCGTGGTGGAGGAAGTTGCCGTCAGCCATGCTATCGGCGGTGGCAACTTCAAAATCCTGTGATTACTGATGGACATCATGCTGCAGGCCCAGCGCTGGATGGCGAACTGAACAAGGCATTGACGTTTCGCACCGTACACGAGCCAACCGCAGGGCCAAAATGGCAGTCGCTGTTCGAGTATCACTGGCCGGCATATCGGCCTTGGTACCTGACTGAAGGCGAGCGTGAGCGCCCCTCTTACCTGGAGTGTTATAACGCTTTGCGTCACCATATGCCAGAGCTGCTAGGAACCTACAATACCCTGTGCGAGCTGGCCGGGGGCGGCGATCTTTCATCGCGGCTGTTAAGCCTGTATCGGCCACCGCCGTACATCACCGGTTGCTCTCAGGCGGTGCTGGCAAGCCCACAGTCAACCGTGCTGGCACGTAATTACGATTACCCGCCAGAACTATGCGAAGGCACTATTCTCTACACCCGCTGGAACCAGCGTCAGGTGATTGCCATGTCGGATTGCCTGTGGGGCGTACTGGATGGCATGAATGATGCGGGGCTTGCCGTGTCACTGGCCTTTGGTGGGCGCAAGGTAGTGGGAGAGGGTTTTGGCGCTCCGATTATTCTGCGCTACATCCTGGAGTTCTGCGCCACTGTACCCGAAGCGGCGGCTGTACTGAAAAGGGTGCCGACCCATATGGCCTATAACATCACGGTAGCCGATGCCGCTGGACGCTACGTGACTGCCATGATCGCGCCGGATCGGCCCGCCAGCATCAAACGGGTCGCCGTGGCCACCAATCATCAGAAGAAGATTGAATGGTATGCCCATGCACTGGCCTCGGAAACCCTGATCCGCGAACGTCAGTTATCCATTCTGGTGGATGATGACGCCACCACGGATGAGCGCCTGATTGCGGCCTTTTCAGCGCCTCCGCTGTTTCGCCATGATTATCGGCGGGGCCTGGGTACGGTATACACGTCTGTCTACCGTCCCAACGAAGGGAAAACCGAATTTCGTTGGCCTGGCAAGGTGTTGAGCCTGGGTTTCGATAGCTTTCCTGAAGAGCAGTTCACCGTACATTACGCATCTCGTGGCCTATATGGTTGACTCAATAGCGGATCGGATAGCTGAGTGAAAGGCAGCGTAGCCGCAACCCGTGTTTCTTTCCGATAAATACCGACAATGGATGGGTGTCGTTATGCCAGAAAACAATACTACTGAAACTCCCTATACCGCTTTGGGTTTTTATCACAAGATTTCCCAGCTGCGTGCCGATACCTGGAATGCCCTCAAGCGTGATCTGGGGATTCTGATTCGGCTGGAAGAAGAAAACCGGGTCAAGAATCTGGTCAAGTCGATTGAGATCAAGCTGACGCGCCTGGAAATCATTGAGGACTACCACGCCTTCCCCTCCAAGGAAGATTTTCGTCACCTGTGGACACTCTTCCAGCGCGGTGAATACACCATGCTGGACAAGGTGGTCAGGCGCCTGGTGCGCGCCCTGATCAGCGAGTCCTACCGTCGGCGCCATGTTGATCTCTCCGAGACGGATGCAGGCGCCGAGGATATGGAAAATCGCGATGCCCTCAATCAGCTGCGCCGTGGGCATCCCGCCTCCAACAGTTCGGCCCAGCCTTACTTTGAGCTTCTGGTGGTGGATAACCTGTCCAACCAGGAAGAAGAAGTGGTGCGCGAAGCCTTTCATAACATGCGCCGCCCCGAAGATCGCTTTGTTTACGACGTAGTGACGGTCAAAAGCTTTGAAGATGCCCTGATTGCGATTCTGGTGAACCCCAATATCCAGGCGTGCCTGATCCGCTACGAATTTCCCTATAAATCCAAGTACAACCTCAGCGCGCTGCGCAACTATCTGGAAGGCCTGTCAGAGAATGAACTGGCCAACCATAGCGAAGCCGAGCGCAACATCCTGCTGAGTTCGATGATTCACGAGTTGCGCCCGGAAATTGATCAGTTCCTGGTCACCAGCGGCGATGTGGAAGCCACGGCGAGCCGTGATATCAAACACTTCAATCGGATCTTCTATCGCGAAACCGATTATATCGAGCAGCATCATACGATCCTGCGCGCCATTGATAACCGCTATCGCACGCCGTTTTTTGATGCTCTGCGTGAATACAGTAAAAAGCCCACTGGCGTCTTTCATGCCATGCCGATTTCCCGAGGCAAGTCGGTCACCCGTTCCCACTGGGCGGGGCATATGATCGACTTTTACGGTATCAATATTTTCTTGGCCGAAACCTCAGCGACGTCCGGCGGGCTGGATTCTTTACTGCAACCGTATGGGCCGATCAAGAAAGCCCAGGAATATGCCGCCCGGGCCTTTGGTGCGCGAAGCAGTTTCTTTGTCACCAACGGCACCTCGACGGCCAACAAGATTGTTGTGCAGGCGTTGATCAAACCCCGCGACATTGTGCTGGTTGACCGGGACTGCCACAAATCCCACCACTACGGCATGGTGCTGGCCGGTGCCCACGTCAGTTATCTGGATTCCTATCCGCTTAACGACTACTCCATGTACGGGGCCGTGCCGCTGCGCGAGATCAAGAAAACCCTGCTGGCTTACAAGCGTTCCGGCCAGCTGCATAAGGTCAAGATGCTGTTGCTGACCAACTGCACCTTTGATGGCATTGTCTATAACGTGCGCCGGGTGATGGAAGAGTGCCTGGCCATCAAGCCGGATCTGATCTTTCTGTGGGATGAAGCCTGGTTTGCCTTTGCCGGCTTTAACCCGACTTACCGCCCGCGTACGGCGATGAATGCCGCCCGAACCTTGCGTAACCGTTACCGCAGCGAAGAGTACCGCGAGGAATACGCCGCCTGGAAGGCCGAGTTTGATCAGCTTGACCCTGAAGATGAGGCAACCTGGCTGGATCAGCGTCTGATGCCGAACCCGGATGAAGTGCGCATCCGCACCTATGCGACCCATTCGACTCATAAGACGCTGACCTCCTTGCGCCAGGGTTCGATGATCCATATCTGGGACCAGGATTACCGTCAGAAAGTGGAGTCCGCTTTCCACGAAGCCTATATGACCCACACCTCAACGTCGCCCAACTATCAGATTGTGGCCTCGCTGGATGTCGGGCGTATGCAGGCGGAGATGGAGGGCTTTGAGCTGGTGCATTCCCAGGTGGAAACCGCGCTGTCCCTGCGCGAGCAGCTTTACACCCATCCGCTGCTGCAGAAATACTTCCGTGTGCTCAAGAACAGCGACATGGTGCCCGCCGCCTACCGGGAATCCGAGGTGGAGTCCTTCTATGACCCCGTCACCGGCTGGAACAAGATGGAAGAAGCCTGGGCGCGGGATGAGTTTGTGGTTGACCCCACCCGTATCACCATCGCCATCGGCAACACCGGGGTGGATGGCGATACTTTCAAGAATGAATACCTGATGAACAAGTACGGTATTCAGATCAACAAGACCTCACGCAATACCGTGCTGTTCATGACCAATATCGGCACCACGCGCGGCTCGATTGCCTACCTGCTGGACGTACTGTTGAAGCTGGCCAAGGAATTCGACTACCAGCTGGAAGACAGCAGCCGACCCGAGCGCACGATCATCGAAAATCAGGTGCACTCCCTGAACCATGATCTGCCGCCGCTACCGGACTTCAGCCGCTTCCACGATGCCTTCCGGCCCAGCACTGACACCTCCCAGGGGGATATCCGCTGCGCCTATTTCCTTAGCTACGATGAGGAAAATACCGAGTACCTGCGCTTTGACAACGGCAAGCTTCAGGCCCAGATGCGTGACGGGCGCGATGTGGTATCAGCGAGTTTCGTGATTCCCTATCCGCCCGGCTTCCCGGTACTGGTGCCGGGCCAGGTCATCAGTGAAGAAATTGTTCACTTCCTGCAGGCACTAGATGTGACGGAAATCCATGGCTACAGGCCTGAACTGGGCCTGGTGGTATTTACTGAAGAAGCGCTGATCAACCCGGCAGCAGGCTGATAACAGCGGATGAGGAGCCACAGGCACCAAAAAAACACCATGTAAAACCGCCTGCCACAAAAAAAACGCCATCTTTAACAGGCGCTTTCAAAAGCACTTCGTGCGACTTATGGCGTACTCTGAGCACATCAAATCGCCAACGGCCATTCGGCCGTTGAGCTTTTTACATCGTGAATCAATGATGCAGCGCCGTGGTTAATGCCACGGCGTGGCCGCTCAGGGAGGTTTTTCATGTCAGCACTGACTGCAATCCACGCTATTACACTGGCCGAGCGCCTGGAAGACCCGCGCCTGTTCCGTCAGTATGCCTATATCGACGGTAAGTGGACCCATGGCCATCGGGAAGAAGCGGTCACCAATCCGGCGACGGGGGAAGTCCTGGGCCATATCCCTTTGCTGGATGCCAGCCAGATCACTGCTGCCGTTGATGCCGCCGAGTCCGCCTTCGTTCACTGGCGTGCGCTGCGTGCCGATGAGCGCTGCGAGCGCCTGCTAGCCTGGTATGACCTGCTCCAGGCCAACCGTGAAGATCTGGCCACCATCATGACCCTCGAGCAGGGCAAGCCGATGCCAGACGCCCGGGGTGAGGTCGAGTACGGTGCCAGCTTTGTGCGCTGGTTTGCTGAAGAAGGCAAGCGCACCTATGGCGAAACCATTCCCAGCCATATTCCCAATGCGTCCCTGGGCACCATCAAGGAGCCTGTGGGCATTGCCGCACTGATTACGCCCTGGAATTTCCCGCTGGCGATGATTACCCGCAAAGCAGCCGCTGCCCTGGCCGCAGGCTGCCCGGTAATCGTCAAGCCCGCCAACGAGACCCCGTTTTCTGCTCTGGCACTGGCAGAGCTGGCCGAGCGCGCGGGTATCCCCAAAGGCATCTTCAATGTGGTGCTGGGCGAGCCGGCTGAAGTCTCCAAGATCCTGTGCGCCGAGCCGCGCATCAAGGCGCTGTCCTTTACCGGCTCCACCCGGGTAGGCCGCCTGTTGATGGAGCAGAGCGCTGGCACCGTCAAGCGCCTGTCGCTGGAACTGGGTGGCAATGCGCCCTTCATTGTTGGCCCGGACATGGACCCGAAAGAAGCCGCCTACGCCGCAGTGGATGCCAAGTTCCAGACTTCAGGCCAGGATTGCCTTGCGGCCAACCGTATTCTGGTTCACGAATCCATCCACGATGAGTTCGTCGAGCAGTTTGCCGAGCGCATGGCCGCTCTGACGGTGGGCAACGGTATGGAGAGTGAAGTTGATCTTGGCCCGCTGATTCATCGCCAGGCAGTGGAAAAAGCCAGCGCAATCGTCGATGATGCCATTGCCCGCGGGGCGACTTTGGTAGCGGGTGACCAAAGCCAGGCGCCGGGTGAGAACTTTTTCATGCCAGTCATGCTGACTCAGGTAACCCCGGATATGCAGGTATGGCGGGAAGAAAACTTCGCCCCTGTTGCCGGTATCACCGCCTACAGCGATGATGATGAAGTCATCGAACTGGCCAACGATACCGAATACGGCCTGGCCGCTTACGTCTATACCCATGATATCCGCCGCATCTGGAAACTGATGCGCGCTCTGGAGTACGGCATGGTCAGCGTCAATTCGGTCAAGATGACAGGCCCTCCCGTGCCTTTCGGTGGCGTCAAGCAGTCCGGCCTTGGCCGTGAAGGCGGGGCGACCGGTATTGATGAATATCTGGAAACCAAATACTACTGCCTGGGCGCCCTTGGTTCAGTATCAGGAAGTTAATCCCAGACGCTTAACGTCTGACAGGCACCGCCTGACTGAGGTGGTGCCTTAATCTATAAACATTCTCCTCATAGACCCGTCATGGAAGAGGAGACATCATCGAAACAGAGAGAACTCTATGAGCTTGCATCAGGATTTGATTGAACGTGACCGCAAGGTGACCTTCCACGCTTCTACCCACCTGCGTGATTTCGCCCACGGCGACGCGCCGGGCCGTGTTATCACCGGGGGCAAAGGCATCAATATCGTCGACAAGGATGGCCGTGAGTTCATCGATGGCTTTGCTGGCCTATACTGCGTCAACATTGGCTATGGCCGCACCGAAGTCGCGGAAGCGATTTACAAGCAGGCGCTGGAAATTTCCTACTACCACACCTACGTAGGCCACTCCAACGAGCCGCAGATCGAGCTTTCCGAGCGCATTATCAAGGCCGCTGGCATGAATATGTCCAAGGTCTACTACGGCATGTCCGGTTCTGATGCTAACGAAACCCAGCTCAAGATCGTACGTTACTACAACAACGTACTGGGTCGTCCGCAGAAGAAGAAGGTCATCTCGCGCATGCGTGGCTACCACGGTTCCGGTATCGCCTCCGGCTCGCTGACCGGCCTGAAGGCCTTCCATGACAAGTTTGACCTGCCGATTGACACCATTCGTCATACCGAAGCACCTTACTACTATCACCGTGCGGCAGAGCAGCACGGCATGACCGAGCGTGAATTCTCCTCGTTCTGCGCGGAAAAGCTCGAAGCCATGATTCTTGAAGAAGGCCCGGATACCGTTGCCGCCTTTATCGGCGAGCCGGTGCTCGGCACGGGTGGTATCGTGCCGCCCCCGGAAGGCTACTGGGAAGGTATTCAGGCGGTGTTGGCCAAGTACGACATCCTGCTGATTGCCGATGAAGTGGTCTGCGGCTTTGGCCGTACCGGTTCCGAGTTCGGTAGCCACCACTACAACATGCAGCCGGATCTGATCACTATCGCCAAGGGCTTGACCAGCGCTTATCAGCCGCTTTCCGGGGTGATTGTGGGTGATCGCGTCTGGAAGGTACTAGAGCAGGGCACCGGTGAATTCGGCCCGATCGGCCACGGCTGGACCTACTCTGGCCACGCCCTGGGCTGTGCCGCTGGCCTGGCTAACCTGGATATCATTGAGCGTGAAAACCTGGTGGGCAACGCCGCGGATACCGGCGCCTACTTCCAGCAGCAGCTCAAGGCGACCTTTGAGGGTCACCCGCTGATTGGTGATGTGCGCGGCGTTGGCCTGATGGCCGCATTGGAGTTCTCCCCCGATGCCAAGCAGCGCCTGCACTTTGACCCGGCTCTGAAAGTTGGCCCACGGGTATCGGCAGCAGCACTGGAAGAAAACCTGATTGCGCGCGCCATGCCGCAGGGTGACATTCTCGGCTTTGCTCCTCCGCTGACCATCAACCGCGCTGAAGTGGATGAAATGATCAGCCGCGCCAAGCGTGCCGTGGATAACGTCGCCGACGAACTGGTGCGTTCCGGTGATCTGAGCAAAGGTGAGAAGGAAGAAGTGCTGGCGGTATAAGCCACACGTTTTCAGTCTTGCTTTTCCCAACGCCGCTGCCTGGCATACCAGGCAGCGGCGTTGTTTTTTTGGGTCGCAAGGGGGTTGTGGAGATTGTGTATCGAGGGATGTTGTTATATCTATTAACTCAGGTAACGTGACAGCTCAAAACAACAGGAGTGAAAAGCATGCACCCCGTTATTGCCTTTGATGTGTACGGCACCCTGATTGACACCCAGGGTGTGACCGCTGAGCTTGAGAAGCGCCTGGGTGAGCCTGGTAAAGCCGTCAAATTTGCCCGCCGCTGGCGCGATAAACAGTTGGAGTACAGCTTTCGTCATACCCTGATGGGGCATTACCTGCCTTTTGGACAATGTACCCGCGAAGCGCTGATTTTTACCGACCGGGCCCTGCAGGCCGGGCTGACGGACAACGATTGTGACCATCTGATGGCCGTGTATGCCGAGCTGCCCGCCTTTCCCGACGCCGCTCCTGCCCTTCAAAGTCTGAAAGCGGCAGATGTGCGCTGTGTGGCTTTTTCCAACGGCACCCGGGAGGCCGTCAGCCAGCTGCTTGAAAGTAGCGGCCTGGGTGAATTCATGGATGACATTATCAGCGTCGACGAAGTAAAACGCTTTAAACCCGACCCAGCGGTTTACACCCATCTGCGCACCCGGTTGGAATCCCGCCCTGAAAATACCTGGCTGATTTCCAGCAACGCCTTTGACGTCATCGGGGCGGCCCATGCCGGATTACGCAGTGCTTGGGTACGCCGCCATGCGGATGCGCCGTTCGACCCCTGGGGGATTGAGCCGGATATGACAGTCATGGACTTGCAAGCGCTAACGGAACGTTTACTGGCCTAGTGGTATAGCCGAAACCGCAGCGGGCGAGTAAGCTGCCACTTCTTATTGATACCTATAAAGAGCGCTAAAATGTCAAAAAAGATCTATTGTATTGCCAGTTTCAAACCCAAGCCCGGCAAGGAAGAAGCCGTATTCAAAGCGCTACAGGCACTGGAACCTAACACCCGACGTGAAGATGCCTGCCTGCAATACACTGTGACCCGCCAGATTGATAACCCCTTTGCCCAGGGCAGCAGCTACCCGATTGTCTTTCATGAAATCTGGGCAAGCCGGGAAGAGTTCGAAGCGCATTGCCAGCGCAGCGAGATTCAGGACTTTTTTGCCCGCCATGTGGAAGCCGAAGACGGTGATATCGAAGATGCCAATGTGTGTGTCTACACCGATGAACCCTGGAACTTTGACGCGCCCAAGGTCTGAACAGACCCTAATGGAGCTGGGCTGAACCCGATACTGGTTAGGCTTCATTCATCAACAGCCGTACCCCACGCCGATGATGGCGCGGGGTGGTCATAAGCGGCGTTACGAGCACGTCGTCTGGCCTGATTGCGCATCAGATAGATCAGGCCGCCGCCATAAAGCAGGCATAGCCCGACGAGTATGGCGACTTCGCGGCCGAGGCTGGTCAGCGGTGTGCCCAGCTGATTAAGTGCCAGAAACCCCTGGATGCCGGGCTTGGCTGGTATCAGCAGGGTCAGGTAGTCAAGCCAGGCCGGCAGGTTTTCAGCTGGCCAGGCAAAGCCGGCGGTAAATACGATGGGCAGTGAGCTTACCAGCACAATGACGGTCACCAGCTCTGGCCGGGGTAACAGGGCGCCCAGCCAGAGAGCAAACAGGCTGGTGGTGGTAAAGAATAGCAGGCTGAACAGCAACAGCGTCCAAGGCGATGCCTGATGGGGTATGCCGTACAGCTGGAAGAAGAAACCAAAGTAAAGCATGGCAAACAGCAGGTAGATCAGCACAAAGGTCATCACCCTGAGGGGCAGCGCCAGATGTAACGGCGCTGCTGGTCTGCCGAGAAGGCGCCGGGCACGATCCTTGATGGTCACGCTGCCCGCCGCAATCAGTAACGTCTGGTGCAGAATCAATACAAATACCGCCGGAACAATATAGTTGATATAGCCGGAGGTCGGATTAAAGGCCGGTTTGTTGATCAGCCGTACCGGCATGACCTGGCCGGGGATCTGCGCCGCGCTTTCGCCCTTCATCAGGCTGGCCACTATCTGGGTTTCAACGCTGAGCGTGGTCGCCGCCGTCAACAGGCCCTCGACCACGTTACCGTAAATCAGGAAGTAGCTGGCATCTCCGGCAAAGGACAAACTGGTCGGGCGGCCGCGATACACGTCACGCTCGAAGTTGCTGGGAATCACCAGCAGGCCGTGTACCGCATTATTGGCCAGCAGGGTTTCAGCTTCCAGCATGCTGTCTGGCCGCGCCGCCACCCGGATCTGGGGCGTGGCATCTGCCATACGTAACAGTTTGCGCGCCAAATGGGTACGGTCGTGGTCGATGACGGCGATGGCCTGCTCGCCGGGTACGTTCTTCTGATACGGTAGCGGGTAGAGCACCGCATAGAACAATAGACCACCAACAATTACCAGCAGCACGGCGCGGTCGGTGAAGATATTGGCCAGTTCTGCCTGAAAGGCCTGCCAGAGAGACTGTGGTGGAGTAGGCGCCCGTTTCATGAAGGCACCTCTTCAGCAGGGTCTATCACCATCTGTTGGGGCAGGGCAGGAATAGCCAGCGCCAGCGGAACCAGAAACACCAGCAAAGCGGCTAATGGCAGCGCCAGAGTCTGCAGGGAAGCACCGTGATCCGCGACAGCTACCTGCAATTCCATATAGTGGGTTGACGGCATCAGGTTGCCCCACCAGCGGGCCAGCATGTTCATGTCGCCACGCGGGAAGGTCATGCCCATAAAGGCAAAGGCCGGGGCGAGGTAGGCGGCACACAGACTCAGCGCCCGCACCTTGTTGGCCACCAGGGAGAGAATCAGCGTGGCCATGCTTTGCACCGCCATTACCATTAGCGCCATACCGGCCACCAGCCAGAGAATATTGCCTTCCGGCCGCCAACCGAGAAAGACTGAAAACATTCCCAGCATGATCAGCCCCTGGAGCCAGAGGATCAGTGAAAGAGGGGCCATCAACTGCCAGAGGGCTCGGCTGCGCGCGGCAAAACCGGCTGGCAAACTGGCCTGCTCCAAGCGCCAGGACAGCGTCAGTACAGTGGCCACCACAATCAGGATCTGCCAGAGCGCGGGCATGATAGAGGTCACCAGAAACAGCGCATAGCTCATGCCGGCATTGTAAAGCGCGGTGATCTGCGGGCGCACTGGCGCCGCTGCGGCAATGGCATCCGGCAGCGAGTAGCCGCGCCCCAGGCGCAGCGCTACGCCTGCCTTAGCCGAAAAGCTGAAATTGGCCTGAGTCAATGCTGAGGCAATAAATTTGCCTGCCAGCAGGTACTGGCTGTTGTAGAAAGCCACGCTTTCCGGGCTGATCGAAAGACGCAGCTCGCGGCCAAATTCCGGCGGCACAATCACCAGCGCCAGAATATCACCGCGCTGCAACGCCGCTGAGCCCTCGTAAGCAGAAGGGTAAGGGTGATCCAGCGCCAATGCGGGGCTGGCGTCCAGATGGCGAAGATAGGCGCGTGATTCCGTGCTGTGGTCAAGATCCACCACGCCCACCGGCAGCGATTTAGGGGTGCCGGAGGCAAACAGGGCGATAAACATCAGCGTCAGCAACGGCGGTAACCATACTACCAGAGCCAGTAACCAGGGCTGGCAGCGTAACGCCTGCCAGCCATCAAGTCGGGTGGGCTTCATCCGTTAGCTTCCGGCAGCTCTAACAGCAGGCTCATGCCTGCGCGCAAGCCGTCCACAGGCTCGAGCGGGTGCATTTCCACCTCAAAGGTGCGCATATCAAACCCACGCCCCGGCACGGTGGCCCGCCAGGTGGCGTAATCTCCCAGAGCGGCGATATGGCGAACTTCAAAGCGGGCCTGCCGGTCAAGGGCGGGAATATACAGGGTAAATTCAGCGCCCTCCTGAAAGCGCTGTAACAAGTCTTCGCGCACATGGAACAGTGCCCAGGCTTCTTCCAGGTCAGTAATCATCACCACGGGAAAGCCCTGGGGCACCAGTTCGCCGCTGTTCAGCAGCACATTGCTGACGACCCCGGCGTGATGGGCATAGCCCTTGGTGTCTTCCAGCAGCTCATTGATTTCATCGCGCAGGCTGGTGGTGATCTCTGTGCCTGCCTGAGTGGCGGTACGCGCTTCTTCACGAGGGCCGGCTTCGGCCAGACGCAGAATTTCACCGGCGGTGATGCGGGTCTGCTCGGCCACGCGCAGCAGGGTGAAGCTTTCATCCAGACGCTGGCGAGCCACTACGCCTTCTTCTACCAGTACCCGCAGGCGCTCATAGGTGGTGCGCGCCATGGCTTCGGCGCTCCTGGCTTTTTCGAACTCACTGCGGGCAGCAGCGATCTTTTCTTCACGGGTACCGCCTTCCACCGCCTGGGCAATCGAGCGGCTGATGGTGTCCAGGGCATCCACCTGGGTCAGCTTGGCTTCAAGCTCCGGGCTATCAATCCGAAACACCACATCGCCAACCTGAACACGGTCGCCACGGCGTACCTCTATCTCGGCCAGCCGCCCCGGCACTTTGGAGCCAACCATATACTGATGGGCTTCCACCTGCCCCTGCAGGCGCAAAGGTGGAGAACTATAAGTGCGCCAGAACACCACGGCTACCGTGACAGCGACAATCGCCAGTACAGCCAGAATGAGCAGCCTGCGCGGGGTTACTGAACGTTGGGTCACGGAATCTGATCTCCTTCATTGAGATAGGTAAAAAACGCATCCTGCTGGCCGGAAAGGTTCAAAAGGCGGGCAAAGGAGAGGACAAACCGGAACGCGGCGGCATCGCGACGGGTATGGGTTGTCGAGAGAAAGGTCTGGGCATCAATCACATCGAGCGCGCGCCCCAGGCCTTCTGAAAATGCCAGTTGCTGCAGGCGCAGGCTTTCTTTCGCCAGATTGACGGTGCTGGCCAGATCCTGATATTCAGCCAATGCCTGATGGGCCTCGCGGTACTGCTGATCCAGCAGCAGCCCGAGCTTGCGCGCTGCGCCGCGTTGACGATAGCCCAACTCGGAAACTGTGCTGACCGCTGCCTGAAGCTTGCCGCTGCGGCCACTGCGGTCGAGTAACGGCATGCGAACCCCCACACCTACCAACCAGTCGGGGGTTAGGTCGCTGGCTAATGAGTCGTTTTCGTACAGGTTAACGCTACCGTAGACAAACACATTTGGTTGGTACTCACTGCGCCGGGCGTCTACCACGCTTTCGGCCTGTGCCTGGGTGGTGGCCAGCAGGCGCAGTACGGGATGGTCGGCAAGCCCTGTCTGAAAGTGCTCAATAGGCGGCAGTGATTCCAGAGTGAACAGCAGCGATGCAGGTGAGGGCGACGATGTGCCCTGGTAATGAACTAGCGAGCCAAGCGCCTGTTGAGCGCTATCCCGCTGTTCCTGCACGGCACGGGTGGTGATGCGCGAACGGTCGTAAGCGGCCTCAGCGGCCAGGCGTTCAACCCGGGCAATCTGGTACTGGTTTTCCAGCGAGCGGGCGGAGTGAAAGTGCTGGCCAAGGGTTTCTTCCGCCTGCTGCTGGGTGGCCAGTGCCCGCTGGGCCATCACCAGGCCGTAATACACGCTGACCAGCTCGATAAAGCGTTCACGGTAAATCTCTTCAAGCAGCAGGTCGGCTTTGCGTTCTTCCAGGCTCAGTAAATCCCTGGCGGCGGTAATCTTACCGCCGGTGTAAACGGGCCAGAACATGGCCAGTGAACTGCGTGCAATATGTCTCTCAGTGACCGGTGTGGTGAAGGCGTCAGGGCCGCCTGCCAGGCCAACCAGGGCTTGCCCGGGCAGGGTGTTGGATACGCTGCTCAGCGGGTTGAGCGCCAGAGCGTCGAGCTCAATCTCACTGTCCAGATAGGTGTAGGAGCCAATCAGGTCAAGCTGTGGCATCAGCAGGTTGTCGCGGGTTGATAGCAAGGCGGCTGCCCGCTCCTGAGCCGCCTGCCCCGCCGCGACCTCGTCGTTGAGGGTGCGCACCTGCTGCCAAGCCTGTTCCAAGGTTAACGCAGAGGCCTGAAGAGGCACGGCAGACAAGACAAACAGCAGGGATATCCCTATTCCACTGGCGGTGTTTTTCACGCGTTTTTCCTGTTTTGAGCAGTTATCTTTTTTTAGCTTAGACCATAGCGTCCCGCTTATGTAAGCAAAATGTATATTCCTGTTGGCCTAGAGAAATCCGTATCTTGGTTTATAGTGAAAACATATGACCTATTGTAATTATGAGGTCATTTCCTGCATTTGAGATTGAGTTGTTCAGACTTCACTTATAAATATTTTATTCACGGAAAGGATGCTTTCATGCCCCACGCCCGCTCAGTGTTTACCCCACTCTCCCAAAGTCAGCCAGCTCCAGGGCATCATCATGGGGCCTGCTGCTGTGGTTCGCCTGTGTTGCAGCAGTTTCATAACCGGGTGATGGCAGAGATCACCCGGCGGCAGATGCTGGGTGGGACGGCTGCGGTCATGGCCATGTTCGCAGGGTTGCACACGCCCTTTGCGGTGGGTCAGCAGCCTGAGCAGCGTGATGGCCCCATGCTGTTGACCAATCTGAAGCTGTTTGACGGCACCGGCGGCGCCTTGCAGGAAGGCATGGCGGTCAGGGTGGAAGGTGGCAAGATCACCGCCATTCTGCCCGCCGGGGGGGAAGCCGGAGAGGCTGATGTGATTGACTGCGGTGGGCGGGTATTGATGCCCGGCCTGATTGATGCCCATTGGCATACCACGCTAGCGGCGATTTCCCAGGTGGAAGCCATGACGGCTGATATCGGCTATGTGCATCTGGTGGCGGCTCGGGAAGCTGAGCGCACCCTGATGCGCGGGGTGACTTCGGTGCGTGATGTGGGCGGGCCTTCCTTTGCGCTTAAGCGCGCCATAGATAACGGCGTGGCGGTTGGGCCGCGTATCTTTCCGGCCGGTGCGATGATCTCCCAGACTTCCGGGCATGGCGATTTCCGTATGCGCCATGAAGTACCCCGTGGCACTACCACGCCGCTGAGCGAAGCCGAGCGTCAGGGCGTTGCCATGATTGCCGATGGTGAAGTGGAGGTATTACGCCGTACCCGTGAGCAGCTGATGCTCGGGGCCTCGCAGATCAAACTGATGGCCGGTGGCGGCGTGGCGTCATCCTATGACCCCCTGGACAGCACCCAGTTTACCGAGCGCGAACTGCGCGCAGCGGTAGAAGCGGCAGACGACTGGGGCACCTACGTCATGGTGCATGTGTATACCTCCAAGGGGATTCAGCGTTCGCTGCGGGCGGGCGTCAAGTCGATCGAGCATGGCCAACTGGCGGATGAAGACAGTGTGCGCATGATGGCCGACCACGATGCCTGGTGGAGCCTGCAGCCCTTTCTGCAGGATGAAGATTCCAATGTCTACCCGGATGCCGCGCGCCGCGAATCCCAGCGCCAGGTGGCGGAAGGCACGCTGCGCGCCTACGAAATGGCCCAGCGTTTCAACGTCAAGACCGCCTGGGGAACCGATATTCTCTTTAATCCCAAGAACACCCCTAACCAGCTGCGCCACCTGGCCAAGCTGACGCGCTTTTACGACCCGCTGACGGCGCTGGCCATGGCCACCGGGCGCAATGGCGAACTGCTAGCGCTTTCCGGCCCGCGTAACCCTTACCCCGGAGTGCTGGGCAAGATAGAAGAAGGTGCACTGGCTGACCTTCTGCTGGTGGATGGCGATCCAAGCCAGAATCTGGACTTCCTGCATGACCCTGAAGGCAACCTAACCATGATCATGAAAGGAGGGCGCATCTATAAAGACCAGCGCTAGGGTCTGTTGACGTTTCATCGCGAACCGCGTTGCTGCGCTAAAGGGCGTCAGGCAAGGCGCGACACGACGGCAATGGTTGTGCCCTTACCGAGTGGCGCAACGCCGCATGGCGTTCTTTGGTGCGCAACCCGAAGGGACAGGGCCCTTTTGGCACAGCCCTGCGTTGTTCGTCGCTAATTGGGAACCACCCAACCACGCTCCTCACGCCTTGTTCTGCACCAAAAGGGCCTCTGTCGCGGCCGTGATGAAACGTCAACAGACCCTAAATTAACGCTATTGTTTGTTTGATAAAAAGAGCTATTAAAAGGAGTTAATATGAGTATGCAATGGAATAAACCTTTCGCCGCTGTCGCCCTGTGTCTGTCAGCTATGAGCACCACCGCTTTGGCAGCGGACTTCCCCAGTGCAGCGGAAAGTGACCCGGCGCGCCTGGGCTGGATGGTCGGCTCACCGCCTCCTGAAGAGCGTATGATCCGCTTTGAGGATGGCAGTTATTTCCAGTTTCCTGCCATGCGCTGGAGCGTCGCCAACTTTCGCCAGCTGATGCCTACCGTCAATATATCCCGTGGGCTGTCAGCGCCGGGCAGCCTGGATGACCGGCTGGATGAAGGTATCGATGGCCTGACGTTTACGCCGACGCAATCAGATACCTCCATGACCTGGGCGCAATCCCTGCAGGAAAATTATACCGATGGTATTGTCGTGCTACATAAGGGCGATATTGTCTATGAACGCTATTTTGGCGTTATGAAACCGGAAGGCCAGCATGGCGCCATGTCGGTGACCAAAACCTTTATCGGCACCCTTGCCGCTCAACTGGTGGCAGAAGGTAAGCTTGACCCGATGCGCAGTGTGGCAAGCTATGTGCCTGAACTGGCTGCGTCCGCCTTTGGCTCGGCCACGCTGCGCCAGCTGATGGATATGACCACGGGTATCCGCTTCAGTGAAGATTACGCCGACCCCAATGCCGACGTCTGGGCCCACGCGGCGGCGGGTAATCCGCTGCCTAAACCCGAAGGCTATACTGGCCCGCGCTCCTACTATGAATTTCTGCAAACGGTGCAGCCTGAAGGCGAGCACGGCGAGGCTTTCCACTATCGTACAGCTAACACCGATGCCCTGGGCTGGGTGTTGGCCCGCGTTACGGGGCGCACGGTGGCTGAGCTGCTCAGCGAGAAAATCTGGCGTCATCTGGGTACCGAGCAGGATGCCTACATGAGCGTTGACTCCACCGGCACTCCTTTTGCTGGCGGTGGGCTTAACCTTGGCCTGCGGGATCTGGCGCGTTTTGGTGAGATGGTGCGCCAGCAGGGCCGCTATAACGGCCAGCAGATCCTCGCCCCCGAAGTGGTTGAGGATATTCGCGCCGGAGGCAGTCAAGAGGCCTTTGCCAAGGCGGGCTACGCCCAGCTGGATGGCTGGAGTTACCGCAACATGTGGTGGGTAGCTCACAACCCGCAGGGTGCCTTTATGGCCCGGGGCGTTCATGGTCAGGCGCTGTATATCGACCCCACGGCAGAGATGGTGATTGCCCGTTTTGCCAGCCACCCGGTATCAGCCAATGCCGCCAACGATGCCACCACGTTACCCGCCTTTAATGCCGTTGCACATTATCTGATGGAGGCTGAAGCGCCTCAGTAAGGTTTTGGCTTTAAACACAGCGGCTGTCATCGCCAACCCCCTCAATTGAGGGGGTTGGCGTTTCTGCGCTCGGTGGGTAGTAGGTGAGTTAGCGCTGCTATCAAGAAACAATGTTATTCACAGAGCCTGCCCGCCAATTTTTTCGACGCTGGAAGGCTGTTCCGTGTACTTTTTGTACTCGTTGCCGTGGGATGCCTATGACATCTGAGGAATCATCTATAGTGAATCTAGAATGCTTAATAAAACCTTAATGTGAGTATTTTGTTGGTTGGCTGACTTGTTAGCCGCTTATTGAAGTGGTGTTGAAAGACGGTATCGACTTGGCAAGGTCAGGGGTCAATAACAATAAAAGGAGTTCTGCCATGAATAGTTCTTCCATAGATGGTTATGCGATGAACAGCTCTAACGTGAACAGCTCTGCAACAGATTCGCCAGAAACAGCTAACTCGCCAACAGGGGGGGCATCCGACACTGGCGGGCATGGCGAAGAAACTACCTCCGCCGCCTCTCAACAACCGCCGATAACCAAGATCTATATCAACTCAGTCAGTATGGATCGACCTAAATCCTGGTTGTTGGCAGGTGTGGAAGATTTCCGCCGGGCGCCGGTTGTCAGCCTGGCTTACGGGATCTTCTGGGTGGGGCTGAGTTTAGCCGTTACTGCGGGGGCGGTGACCATGGGGTTCTGGCACGTTCTGCTGCCGCTGATCGCTGGTTTTATGTTCATCGGCCCGCTGGTGGCGGTAGGCACCTATGGGGTCAGCCAGGCAATTGAGCGCGGGCAAACGCCTCATCTCGGGCACGCCCTGGGTTGCTGGCGGCCACATGCTGGCCAGCTGGCGATGATGGGCCTGATGATGACGATCTTCTTTCTGGCCTGGATTCGGCTGGCAACGCTTTTGTTCGCGCTGTTCTTTGGCATGAACGTGCCCAACGTCGATACGATCTACCTGGCGCTGTTTACTACCCTGCAGGGGCTGACCATGCTGGCGGTGGGAACGGCCATTGGCGGCGTCCTGGCTTTTGGCGCCTTTACCATCAGCGTGGTGGCCATTCCTACTCTGATGGATCGCGACCTCACCTTTATGGAAGGCATTGAAGCCAGTATCCGCAGTGTTGCCCATAATTTCCGCCCGATGCTGCTGTGGGCCGCCATCCTGACAGGCTGTGTGGTCGCGGGTGTGCTGACCTTTTATATCGGGCTGGCACTGGTGCTGCCTGTGCTCGGCTATGCCAGCTGGCATGCTTATGAAGACCTGGTGCGCTTTGACGAACCTGCAAAATCCTGAAACAGACATCCAGGGGGCGTAGGGAGCGCCCCCCTGGGTGATTGACTGAAAACTCTGGGGAGACCTGCAAAAACCTTAACGCTATTTATTTTCTGGCTGCACTTCCTGACTGATAACAACAAGAGGGGGAATTGATGAGCCGACTTACCTGGGCCGCCCTGGGCGCCGCGACTCAGCCGTTTTTAACGGCTACCGTACAGGCATCATCTATCAATACATCATCCGGATGGAATATGCCGGCTGGGGTCACCGAGATCAGCCGGGAAGTGTTCGGGCTGCATATGACCATCTTCTGGATCTGCGTCGCCATTGCCGTCGTGGTTTTTGGCGTCATGTTCTACTCGCTGATTGCCTACCGCAAATCCAAAGGCGCCAGCGCCGCGCATTTCCATGAAAATACCGTCGTTGAAATACTCTGGACAGCTGTTCCCATGGTGATACTGGTGCTGATGGCAGTGCCGGCAACCGCCACCCTGAAAAAGATGTACGACACTTCACAGGCCGATATCGACATCCTGGTGACCGGCTATCAATGGCGCTGGCGCTATGAGTATCTTGAAAATGACGTCGAGTTTTTCAGTAATCTGGCCACGCCCAGAGAACAGATCCACGGAACCCAAGCCAAGGGTAACAACTATCTGGTGGAAGTGGATGAAGCCATGGTGGTGCCCACGGGCCAGAAAATCCGCCTGCTGCTGACCGCCAACGATGTCATTCACTCCTGGTGGGTGCCTGATCTGGCGGTCAAGAAGGATGCCATCCCCGGCTTTGTCAACGAGACCTGGTTCGAAGTGGATGAACCCGGCGTTTACCGTGGCCAGTGTGCCGAGCTATGTGGCAGTGGCCACGCCATGATGCCTATTGAGGTACGGGCTGTGACCCCGGAAGACTATGCCGTCTGGTTGGAAAGTAAACGCGATGCCGCCGCTGCTGAAGCCGCAGGTGCAGGGCGTGAGTGGTCAATGGATGAGCTGATGGAGCGCGGCGAGGCGACCTACGCCACCTACTGTGCTGCCTGTCATCAACCGAACGGTAAAGGGGTGCCGCCGGCTTTCCCCGCCCTGGCAGGCGAAGGCATCTCGGTTGACCCGGATGCGCTGGAAGACCACAAGCAAATCGTTCTGCACGGCAGGTCGGGTACGGCGATGGCTGCCTTCGGTGAAAACCTCTCACCTTCCGAAATTGCGGCAGTGATTACCTACGAGCGTAATGCCTGGGGGAATGAGACGGGTGATGAGGTACAGCCAGCGGAAATTCAGGCCATGCTGGAATCTGAATAGCGTAGCGCTGATAACAACAATCATAAACTGCTCTTAACAACGCTCATAACAAGAAATACGGAAAGCGTATAAAAGAGCGTAAAAACAAGAGGCTAATGTTATGGCATCTGATACGTCGCAAGCGACCGTGCAGGCGAGTACGAGCGGTGTCGCACATGGCGGTGCCGCGCACGCATCGCACGGGCCGACTGGCATACTGCGCTGGGTCGTCACCACCAACCATAAAGAAATCGGCTCTCTGTATCTGCTGTTCTCACTGGTGATGCTGTTTATCGGCGGCAGTATGGCGCTGGTGATCCGAACCGAGCTGTTTCAGCCCGGCCTACAGTTTATCCAGCCGGAATTCTTTAACCAGATGACCACCATGCATGGGCTGATCATGGTGTTTGGCGCCATCATGCCTGCCTTTGTCGGCCTGGCGAACTGGATGATCCCGATGCAGATCGGCGCGCCGGATATGGCCTTGCCCCGGCTGAACAACTTCAGCTTCTGGCTGCTGCCGGTAGCGTTCGGCATTCTGCTATCCACTCTGTTCATGGAAGGCGGCGGGCCAAACTTTGGCTGGACCTTCTACGCGCCGCTGTCGACCACCTATGCGCCGCCTTCTACCAGCTTCTTCATTATGTCGATTCACCTGGCAGGCATCAGTTCGATTCTGGGCGCGATCAATATCATCGCCACCATCTTCAATCTGCGTACGCCGGGGATGCGCCTGATGGATATGTCGCTGTTTGTCTGGACCTGGCTGATTACTGCCTTCCTGCTGATTGCGGTGATGCCGGTGCTGGCAGGGGTGGTGACCATGATGTTGATGGATATCAACTTTGGTACCAGCTTCTTCAATGCCGCCGGGGGCGGTGACCCGGTGCTATTCCAGCACCTTTTCTGGTTCTTTGGGCACCCGGAAGTGTACATCATGATCCTGCCGGCCTTTGGTATTGTTTCACTGATCGTGCCAACCTTTGCCCGCAAGCGCCTGTTTGGCTATGCCTCCATGGTCTATGCCACGGCGGCCATTGCCTTACTGTCTTTCATGGTGTGGGCACACCATATGTTTACGGTAGGCATACCGCTGGTGGGGGAGCTGTTTTTCATGTACTCCACCATGCTGATTGCGGTACCCACAGGGGTGAAAATCTTCAACTGGATCGCCACCCTGTTCAGAGGGTCGATTTCCTTTGAAGTCCCCATGCTGTTTGCCCTGGGCTTTATTGTGATGTTCACCATTGGCGGCCTGTCGGGGGTCATGTTGGCCATCGTGCCTGCGGACTTCCAGTATCACGATACCTATTTTGTGGTGGCGCATTTTCACTATGTGCTGGTACCGGGGGCGCTGTTTGCGATCATGGCAGCCGCCTATTACTGGATGCCCAAGTGGACCGGGTATTACGCCAGTGAAACCCTGGGCAAGTGGCATTTCTGGCTGTCGGTGATCGGCGTCAACCTGACCTTCTTCCCCATGCATTTTTCCGGCCTGGCCGGTATGCCGCGACGCATTCCTGATTACGCCCTGCAGTTTGCCGATTTCAACATGCTGTCCTCGATAGGTGGCTTCCTGTTTGGTTTCTCCCAGCTGATTTTTGTCTGGGTGCTGATCAAAGCCATTCGTGGCAGCGGAGAAAAAGCCCATGCCCATGCCTGGGAAGGTGCTGATGGCCTGGAGTGGACGGTACCCAGCCCAGCGCCATTGCATACCTTTGATACGCCGCCTCCTTTCGACCCGCTGACTGAATCACCGAGTCGTCACTAGCCGCTTCTGGAGGTTGCCATGAGCACAACACAAGCACGTGCCGGAGTCAGGCGAACCGTGATCAAGACGCTCTGCGTTCTGGTGGGTATGGTGGGTTTTACCCTGGCGTTAATACCGCTGTACGACGTCTTTTGTGAAATCACCGGCCTGAACGGCAAGACGGCCAGTTCGGCTCAGGTGGTCAGCGCAGGTGACGTGGATGAATCCCGTGAGGTGCGGGTTCAGCTGGTCACCCGCACCGGCACCGGGCTTTCCTGGCAGCTGCAGGCGCTGGACCCTGTGATCACCGTGCATCCTGGGGAAATCTCTCAGGCCATGTTCCGGTTTACCAATCTGGGCGATATCACCAGTTCAGGCAAGGCGGTGCCGAGTATCACGCCGTCGGCAGGGGCAGAACATTTCCGCAAGATGGAATGTTTCTGTTTCCAGCAGCAAT
Source organism: Halomonas sp. CH40 (assembly GCA_041875495.1). Classification (NCBI taxonomy): domain Bacteria; kingdom Pseudomonadati; phylum Pseudomonadota; class Gammaproteobacteria; order Oceanospirillales; family Halomonadaceae; genus Halomonas; species Halomonas sp. CH40. Next base: position 2,867,571 of record CP112982.1, on the reverse strand, counting down.
CGCTGATGGCGGGCGAAACACTTCAGTTGCCGCTGGTTTTCCAGATTGCCCCGGATCTGCCTGAGCATATCAAGACATTAACGCTGGCCTATTCGCTTTATCCAAGCGATGAAGATGAAGTGGTCGCACTGGGAGGCGCGTATGACTAGTCAGTATTATGTTCCCCCTACCAGTAAGTGGCCCATCATTGCCGTGGTAGTGATTGGCAGTACCGCCATTGGTGCCGGTTCCCTGATGAGCTATGGAACGGGCCTGCCGTTTTTGGTGGTAGGGCTGGTGGGGATTGCTCTGGTGATGGCGGGCTGGTTCAGGGATGTGGTCAATGAATCCATGGGCGGGCTCTACGATAGCCAGATGGATCGCTCCTTCCGCCAGGGAATGGCCTGGTTCATCTTCTCGGAAGTGATGTTCTTTGCGGCCTTTTTCGGGGCGCTTTTCTACGTCCGGGTATTTGCCGTGCCCTGGCTGGATGGCGAGGGCGCCAAGGGCGTTACTGCGCTGCTGTGGCCGGAGTTCACCGCCAGCTGGCCCTTGATGGATACCCCGGACCCGAGCATTGGTGGCCCGTGGGAAGTCGTTAACCCCTGGAAGTTACCGCTGATCAACACCCTGATCCTGGTGACCTCCAGTGTGACGCTCACCATTGCCCATCATGCGCTGAAAGCGGGCGACCGGCCCAGGCTGCGCCAATGGCTGATCGTCACCTTGCTGTTGGGGTTGGTGTTTCTGGTGGTTCAGGGCGTCGAGTACGTGGAAGCCTGGAATCATCTTGGCCTGACGCTGCAAGCGGGTATCTACGGCTCGACCTTTTTCATGCTGACAGGGTTTCATGGCCTGCACGTCACCATTGGTGCCATTGTCCTTGCGGTACTGCTGGTCCGCGTGCTGAAAGGCCATTTCAGTGCGGACAACCACTTTGCCTTCGAAGCCGGTGCCTGGTACTGGCACTTTGTGGATGTGGTCTGGATTGGCCTCTTCCTGTTTGTCTATGTTTTTTGAAATAGGTTTTCTGAGATCGGTTTTCTAAAGCCGCTCGCCTAGCTGAGCTGGCCCTGGGAAAACCCATAGATCAACAGCAGCATCAGCACCACGGCCAGGGTGATGCGCAGTTTCAGAGAGGTCAGCGTCCGCCTGGAACTGGAGGCATCCTTGAGCAGAAAACCGGCGCCTGCAGCCAGGCTGGCCAGCATGGCGATAAAGGTAAGGGCGATCAGGAGCTTTAGCATGTTCAACTCCACAGCGCTGAAGCGCAGAAATGGCAGGGCATTCAGTCGACCAAATAACCGCCGCCAGGTCAAACGCCTTGTCAGCCTGACGGGCTGGTGGGCGCTCTGGGTGAGCCTGACGGTGGTGGGGCTCTTGCTGGCTCACTGGCAGTGGCAGCGGGCCGCAGAGAAAACCCAGTTGATCGCTCAGCAAGCCGCTACTGAAAGGCTGCACAACCCCCAGGCGGCCCCCGCCAATCTGGCCAAGGTAACGCTCTCTGGCTACTTTCTGGGCGAACAGACCCTATGGCTGGATAACCGGGTGCTGGAAGGGCAGGTCGGAGTCGCGGTACTGACGCCCTTCGTGGCGGATAGCGGCCACTGGTGGCTTGTTCAGCGTGGTTTTATGCCCACCGTGGTGGATCGCAGTGTCGAGCCGGAGGTCAGCACACCGCAGGGGCCACAGGAAATCAGCGGTGTCTGGCAGCATCTCCAGTCAGGCAATCTGGTGTTGGGGGAGAACCGCGAAGGTAACCGCCTGCAATCGATTGCGCTAAGCCCCTGGCAAGCGCTGACGCAAGCGCATTTTCAGGGCGTGCTGCACCAGAATGCCGGCGAGGGCAAGCTGGCCAGCTGGTGGAAGCCCAGCCAGATGCCTCCCGAGCGGCACATTGGCTATGCCGTTCAGTGGCTCTTGCTGGCGCTTTTGGCGTTGGTGATGGGCGTGGTCGGGCACCGGGTGCTTTATCAAGACAAGCCTCACAACCGCCGTGAGGAGAGAGCATGAGGGGAGAGACTATGAAAGCCAAACTGCAGCTTATTGTGTTGATAGTGGTGCTGGGGGCGCCCGTGCCGGTTGCCTGGGCGATGCTGCACTGGCAGGTCGGTATCCCGCAGAGCGATGTGGCCCGGGGGGAGCTGGATCATCAGCTGCCGCCCTTGAACCAGTGGCCGCTGGAATGGCAGGCCAGCAATGAGCGCTGGTCACTGGTGTGGAGCGCACCGCAAGCCTGTGCCACCGACTGCCAGGCTCAGGCGGACCAATGGTGGCGGATGCACAGAGCCTTGGGGCGCAAAGCAATCCGGGTAGAGCGCCTGCGCCTGAGTGAGCAGCAACAGAAGGTGTTGCCGGGAGAGGCCAACCTGCAATGGCAAGGCAGCCCGCCGTCATGGGTGGAGGACTTTCAGGTCTGGCTGGTCGACCCTCAGGGCCTCGTGGTGACCCGCTATGCGGCGCTCCCTGACATAGAGGATGTGCATAAGGATCTGGCGCGTTTGCTGAAACGCAATCCGGAGTAACCGGCCGGAAAACCATATACCCGGAAAACCATATGACCCGGAAAAAGATATACCCGGATAACAATAACAAGGGGTCGCTATGATGATAGCTGACGGCAATCTTCAGGAACGTGATCGCCATACTGTTCAACGGGCCTTGCAGCTGGCCGGGCTTGGTGTGGGTTTTACCTTTGTGGTCATTCTGGTTGGCGTCTGGACGCGCCTGGTGGATGCCGGGCTGGGCTGCCCGGACTGGCCTGGTTGCTATGGCGCCCTGGTGGTGCCGGATGCCGAGCGTGCCGCCGGGTTCGCCCCGGATGCGCCGCTGGATGCCTTCAAAGCCTGGGTTGAAATGTTCCACCGCTATATTGCCTCTGGCCTGGGGCTGGTAGCCCTGGCGCTGGCCTGGCTGGGGTGGCGCAATCGACATATCCCCGGCTATCCGCTGCTGGCAAGCTTTGTATTGCTTGGCCTTATCTGCCTGCAGGGGGCTTTTGGCGCCTGGACGGTCACTCTCCAGCTCTGGCCCCAGGTCGTTACCCTGCACCTGATGGGCGGCTTTAGTGTCCTGGCCACTTTTTTCTGGCTATATCGCCGCCTCAAAGCCTGCCGCGACAGCCACCAGCCCAGCTTGAGGCTGCCTGGCCTCTGGTGGCTGGTGGTGGTGTTGTTAGCCTTGCAGGTGGCGCTCGGGGGGTGGACGTCCAGCAATTACGCCGGCGTGGCCTGCAGCGGGTTTCCTACCTGTAATCACCAGTGGTGGCCTGAGTATATGGATTTCAATGAAGGCTTCCACCTGACACAGGAGGTCGGCCCCAATTATCTGTACGGCCAACTGCACGCCGGGGCACGCACCGCCATTCATTACACTCATCGCCTTGGGGCGCTGCTGCTGGGGGTGGGGCTTTTGGCCCTGGCGCTGCGCTATAAAAACCACGCCCAGGCGCGCCACTGGTTAGGCGTGGCGCTGGGCGCCTATCTGCTGCAGATCTCACTGGGCATCATTCTGGTGTTGAATGCCCTGCCGCTCTCGGTGGCGCTGCTGCATACCGCGGGCGCTGCCGTATTGATGCTGCTGTTGCTGCATAGCGGCTGGGCGCTCGGTAATCGTCAATCCACACCGCAGGTCTTTGCTGACAGGAAGGTGGTTCATGCGTAATACAGGACTGGTAATAGATCCAAAGCAGGAACTGGCAGTGTACTTAAACCTGGTCAGAGACTACTTTGAACTGGGTAAGCCTCGCGTGGTGCTGGTAATGCTGGTATGTGCCGCCGTTGGCATGGCGCTGGCCGTACCGGGGCTGCCGGATATCTGGCTGGCCATGACCGGGCTGGTGGGGATTGGCCTGGCGGCAATGGGCGCGGCGGCCTTCAACCACCTGCTGGATCGGCGTCTGGACAAGCTGATGCTGAGAACCTCCCGGCGCCCGGTGGCAGAAGGCCGGATTGGTGATTGGCAGGCGGCAGCCTATGCCTGTCTGCTGTCGTTAGCGGGCCTGGGGTTTTTGTGGAGTGAAGTCAATCCGCTGACCGCCATACTGACCGCATCAGCACTCTTGGGCTACGCGGTGATATACACCGCTTTTCTGAAACACGCCACGCCGCAGAACATCACCATTGGCGGGCTGGCCGGGGCATCACCGCCCCTGCTGGGCTGGACGGCCATGACCGGCCAGCTAAGCCCGGATGCCTTGCTGCTGGTGCTGATCATCTTTGCCTGGACGCCCCCGCATTTCTGGGCATTGGCCATCCACAAGCGCGAAGAATACGCCGCTGCCGGTGTGCCAATGCTGCCGGTCACCCACGGTAACAGCTTCACCCGCCTGCAGCTTTGGCTGTACGGCTGGTTGACGGTGGCCGCCACGCTTCTGCCATTTGCAACGGGCATGAGTGGCTGGGTCTATCTGCTTGGGGTCATAGGGCTCAACGGCCGGTTCATGTACTGGAACTGGAAAGTCTGGCGCGGCGATGACCCGAAGGCTCCGCTGGGCGCCTTCTGGTTTTCCATCCGCTACATCATGTATCTGTTTGGCTGGTTGCTGCTGGACCATTATCTGGCCCTGATGGGCTAATCACTTGAGGGATCCTTATGCGGCGCTCATCCATCGCTATTGTCATCGCCACGGTGCTGATATTGGGTGCCGCCGCAGGCTGGGGCGCCTACTATTTCAAGCCGGCCCCCCGCCTGCCGGATTCGCTGACCCTCACCACCCTGGATGGCCAAACGGTTAACCTGAAAGACTTTCAGGGCCAGCCGCTGGTGATCAACTTCTGGGCAAGCTGGTGCACCTTTTGCCGACGTGAAATGCCGATGCTCGAAAAGTATGCACAATACGACGGCCTGACCATGGTGTTGGTCAATCAGGGTGAAACGCTTCAGGTCATTAACGATTACATGCAAAGCACCAAGATTCGCTTTGAACATACCCTGCTGGACCCTGTTTACACCGCCCAGCAGGCCTTGCAAGTGCGCGGTGTTCCGACCACTCTCTTCTATGATGCCGACGGTCGCCTGGTTGATCAGCACGCCGGTGAACTGGAGGATGACCAGTTGGCACGCTTCGTGCAGCGCTATCTTGACTAAACTCCCCCATTGATGAGGCACCCTCATGCTGTTCAACACCTGGCTGCTGTACCTGGTGGCCTGCATCGGTTTGTCACTTTCGCCGGGGCCAAACAGTCTGCTGGCCCTGACCCATGGGGCACTCCACGGCAGCCGTAAAACCCTGTTTACCATTGCTGGGGGGGCCACCGGGTTTTTCCTGATTATCGCCCTGTGCCTTTTCGGTATCGGGGCACTGGTCAAATCCTCGATCGTCTGGCTGACGGTGCTCAAGTGGGTCGGCGGGGCTTACTTGGTCTGGCTAGGGATTCAGGTCTGGCGGTCACCGCCGATCAGCGGCGATCTGGTCGTCAATACGCACCTGACCAACGGCTGGCAGCTCTATCGCCAAGGCGCGCTTTCTTCCATTACCAATCCCAAGGTGCTGCTGTTTTTCAGCGCTTTTCTGCCCCAGTTTATTGATCCGCAGCGCAGCCTGGTGGTGCAATTCTTTATCCTGGCGAGCACCTTTGTGGCGATTGAATGCCTGGTGGAAGGCTTGCTGGCCAACATGGCTAACCGCATTCGCCACTGGCTGAAGAAGGTTGGCCGCGGCTTTAACCGCACCTGCGGTGGCGTTTTTATGATCATTGGTGCCGCACTGCCGCTGCGAACATAAAATGAGCGCTATATAATGCATAGCTGATAAAGTGACTGATAATGTCAGATAAGAAACATGGCTGACTGTAATAACAACTGATAATGATGAGGTGCCCATGCAGGTCACTCTAGACGAGATTGAAGCAGCTACCCACCGTGCGTTAATTGCCCATGGTGCCGAGCCAACGCCTGCCGCCGCCGTGGCCCATGCGGTGCGCCGGGCAGAGGCCGTGGGCAACGTGATCTGTGGTCTGTATTATCTGGAAAGCTATTGCCTGCAGTTGGTATCCGGGCGGGTGAAGGGTGATGCCAAACCGGCGATCAGCCAGCCCCGACCAGCCTCTGTGCTGGCAAATGCCAGCTACGGTTTTGCCCAGCCCGCCTTTGCCGAGGCGCTACCGGTAGCGGTTGCCGCTGCCCAGGCGCAGGGGATAGCCATGCTGGCAGTTCGCCACGCGCACACCTGCACCTCATTGGGTTACTTCACCGAACAGATAGCCGCCCACGGCCTGATAGGCCTTGGCTTTACCAATGCCTCACCGATAGTGGCACCCCCCGGTGGCACAAAAGCGGCTATTGGTACCAACCCGATTGCTCTGAGCGTGCCAGGCAGCCAGGCTGGTGACCCGCTGCGCCTGCATTTTGATTTTTCAACCTCAGCGGTTGCCCTTGGCAAGATCACCATGGCTAAAGCAGCGGGCGAGCCGATTCCTGAAGGCTGGGCGATTGACGCAGAAGGCAACCCGACCACTGACCCCGAAGCGGCGCTGGGCGGTTCCCTGGTAAGCGCGGGCGGCTATAAAGGCTGGGGCTTTGGCCTGCTGGCCGAACTGCTGGCGGCGGGGATTGCCGGAGGGGTGAACTCGCTGGATGTCAAAGCGCTCAAAGCACCGGAAGGCGCCCCTCACGATCTGGGGCAATGCTACCTGCTGCTTGACCCCAGCACCTTCGGGGATCATTTCGATGAACGCTTTGCCCGCTTGGCAGAAGCCGTGAACGAACAGCCAGAAGCCCGCCTGCCCGGCGCGGTGCGAGAGGAGAAAACGCTGATTGAGGTGCCCGATGCGCTATGGAACCGGGTGATCGAGCTTGCCAGCGTGGCGGCCTGAATCATCAGCCAAGGTTCTTCGGCCAAGGTTCTTCAGCGGTGCGTTTATCCATGTTCAACCCGGTGTGCCAAGAAGGCTTTTGGCGCACTGACAACACAGTAATGGACTATGACCACAGAACTCGTTTCCCAGCTGCAGCAAAGCTATGACAGCGTTCCTTATGAATCGCACCCCTTTGCTCAAACGGCGCCTGAGCATTTGCACGCCCTGGCCTTTCTGTTCGGTCTGGCAGCGCCCGACCCAGCCACCGCCAGGGTGCTGGAAATCGGCTGTTCGGCAGGGGAAAATATTTTCCCCTTTGCTGCCCGCCACCCACAAGCTCAGGTCGTCGGAATCGACCTTTCCGAGGTGCAGATCCAGCAAGGTCAGGCGCGGCTGGATGAGCTCGGCCTGACCAATGTTCGCCTGCAGGCGGCCAGTATTGAAGAGGTTGGCAAGGCAGACACACCCTACGATTACATCATCTGCCACGGGGTGTTCAGCTGGGTGCCCGCCTCCGTCCAGCAGGCCATTTTGCGGGTCTGCTCAGAAAACCTCAGTGACAATGGCATTGCCTATATCAGCTATAACACCTATCCCGGTTGGAAAACCAAGGAGATCATCCGCGATGCCATGCTGCTGCGCGGCGCCAAGCGCACCACAGGGGACGAAAAACTCTCCTACGCGATAGGAATGATCGATTTTCTCCAGCAGGTCAGCCCTGAACAAAGCGTGATGCGTAAAGTGCTGGATGAAAATGCTGACAAGATACGCCAGGGTAAAGCCAGCTACCTGTTGCATGAGTTTCTTGAACCCTGCAACCAACCTATGTACTTCAAGGATTTTGTGGCTCTGGCAGGCGAGTACAACCTGTGGTATCTGGCTGAGGCAGAGCCTCACATCATGTTCCTGAACAATTACGCAGCCTCCATTGCCGAGCCGTTAAGCAAGGAAGTCAAACAGCAGGAACAACTTGAGCAATATCTCGATTTCGTGACCAATCGGGCTTTCCGCCAGACGCTGCTGATACCCAAGGCCAACCAAGCAAAGATCCGCTACGGCCTGGATGCCAAGCGCCTTGAGCAGCTGCAGGTAGCCGGTATCTTCTTTGAGAACAAGATGGCAGGCGACACCCGCCAGCCAACGCTCTACACCGACTGGCGGGGCGGCCAAATTGCCCCAAATGCCCTGGAATATGCCTTTGTAGAGGCACTTTCAAAGGCTTACCCCGCCACGCTGACGTTTGAGCAACTTGTCGGTGTACTTGAAGCCAGCGGTGAACTGGCGAAAGGGCAGGATGCCCGAGCCGCTACCCTGGCGCTGGTGGAAACCTATGTGATTCGCAGCCATGTACGCATTCGCGCCCAGGGTGAAGAGGCCATGGCAGATTTTGCTATCAACCCGGCCGCCGCAGAGGCACCTGACAGGTTCAAGTGGCAATGGCACCCGCGAACCCTGCGCCACCCGAACGGTTGGGCCACCTCGCCCTGGCATGAGATAGCCGCCTTGACACCACTGGCCCGAGTGCTAGGCAGCTGCCTGCAAACCCCGGTGACTTTCGAACAACTGCAAACAGCCGCCGCAGAGGCACTCGAAAAAGGCGAGATCACCTTGCTGTCCAACGGCAAACCCAGTGAGCTTGCCAAGGAACCGCAGCAAGTCGCCAGCACTTTGCATACAAGCCTTATGGATATGTTTCAGGGGCTTTACCGCCAAGGGTTGGTAACGCCGGTTGAGGTTTAAATAACAGCAAGTCGATAAAAACACCGCCGTTCACTGGGCGGCGGTTAAACCATAAATGAGCGTCCCCCGGTGCCTTTGAACGCTGTGCATCAAGCTGCTCGGGGCGCAAACATGATAATCGCCATGCCGGTAAGCGCCACCGCTGAGCCGAGCAGGTCCCAGCCGGTAGGGCGCACGCCATCCACCGCCCACAGCCATACAATGGCCATAAAGATATACACCCCACCATAGGCGGCATACACCCGCCCCGATGCAGTAGGGTGCAGCGATAGCAACCACGCAAAGGCCGCCAGACACAATGCGCCCGGCACCAGCAGCCAGATGGTTTTGCCTTCACGCAGCCAAAGATAAGGCAGGTAACAGCCCAGAATCTCCATCAAGGCGGTGACTAGAAATAAGCCCAGGGTTTTGAGGTCTATGGGCAAAAAGAGATATTCCTGTTGTGAGTGGATGCTAAAGCATTAGGACATAATACGGACATAGCGGTTAAAAAGCTCATCAATGGCGTCATCTGGACTGGTTGCAGCCAAGGTGCCTGGCTTGCTGCATGTGAAAGCGCCTTCAGTGGGCTCAACAAACTGGTTGAATAATCGCTTTTGCATCTCAGCATCGCTGTTGTTTGCCAGTGTTTCCAGACGAGCCAGTTCGGCTGCTAATATCTCGAATTGTGGGATAAGTAGGTTGCTCGGCAGAAAAGGAAACATAGCGTGAATACGTGGATAGTCAGACTCAACAATCTTCGCCATAAAGTGCTTGTCGCTTCCATGAGCAATAATGCCGATATTGATAAATTCGCCTCTGTCTATAAAAGGCAAATAGCGGATGATGGCGTAGTTGTAGTAGTGCTGGTTCATCTTGTCGATGCTTCTGTTTTAACTAAAGGTATTTGAGTTTTCTCCACTATCACCTCACCCACCTCACCAGTCGCCATTGTTCGCCTTCCTGCTGGGATTGGCAACGGCAGCGGTTGGGTCAAACAGCAGCAAGCATCCTTTCCGGCAGGTTGTAGTCTGGAAAGGATGTTAGCACGTCAGGCAGAAGGTGGGCGCGGAACACTAAGAGATGTGGAATAAGTGTTATGAACCCATGCGCTCAGCAAACACCTGGACGAAAGCACGGAAATCCCCTAAATGGTGATGGCAGATTGAAAAGACGATTTCCCAGTTGACGTCATCATATTGATGCACCATGACATTGCGGAACCCCACTGACTTGATCATGCGTTCAGCCAGTGCCTGATCGATCACGCCTGTATCTGCCAGCGCCTGAAAGGATTGACCCATATTTTTCGGAGCGCTGGAGTCACCATGCTCTGCCAGCCAGTGGGCGGCAATATCAACACACATCTGAACAGCCCGTGTCAGGTTGAGCGAGACGATGTCCTGTGCGTCAAGGTCTTGCTGCAGGCTGACCAGGTCGGCTGGAAGCTTTGCTTCAACCCGCTGGATGCAGCGCCTGAGTGATTCGAGCTTTTGGGCAACTAGTCCTTCATCCATTGGCGGCGGCGTCCTTCAAGTATGCGTTTCTGATAGGGAACAAAATCTTCGTTTTCCATGATGTTGCGATAGATAAGATCCCCCCACAGGTGGCGAGTGCCTGCCACTTGCTTGCCGCTGCCGACAATCTGGTCAAGCAGAGGCTGGCCAACGGTACGCAGGTCGATCAGATCTACCGGGCGTTTGAAGGCCAGTGCAATGGCTTCTGTTAAGGCGATGCGCTCAGCTGCGCTCATGGGGCGTGGCATCTGTACGGCAATATCAATATCGCTGTCTGGTGTTTCGCTACCGCTGGCCATGGAACCAAACAGCACCGCCAGCTGAACCTGCGGAAACCTTGCCAGCAGGGTTTGAAGTATGTCCAGCGTCTGAGGGTCCGGCGAAGCAAGTGCCATGATAGTTGCCTACAAGTTGCGAGTGCCTAAATTAAGAGACTGGATTATGTTTTCAACTTGCACTTCCATATCCGGCAAATCTCTTTCAACTGTCCTCCAGACAATATCCAGATCCACCTTGAAGTATCCATGTGCCAAAGCATTTCGTGTGCCGTAAGCCGCCTTTAGAGGGAAGTCTGGATGCTTCGCAGAAAAATCAGGAAAATAGCGTTGAATATTGCCCGCTGCCTCCCCTAGAACCTCAAGATTACGGATAACTGCGTCCTGCTTTTCTTCGTTTGCGAGGAAGCTGGCATGGTCAATATCCTGAAGGTAACTTTGAATACGACTGATAGCCTGTTGTATGTGTTCAAGGTAGTCTTGCAGAGCAAACTCATCTCGGCGACTCATACCGTCTGAGCCTCATTGAAAATATCCCTTTTCCAGCGGTCAGGCAGTGAGTTTGGCGTCAGCACATCAACTTCGACACCCAGCAGTTCCGTCAACTCTGAGCGGATAGCCCCTATATCGAAGAGGGTGGTTTCATCGGTGGTATCGATGAGAATATCCAAGTCGCTTGTATCTGTGTCCTGCCCGTGAAGCACGGAGCCGAAAATACGCGGATTTTGGGCATGGTGTCGCTTCACGATCTGGCGTATCGCATCACGGTGCTGTTGATAGGCAATAGATGGTTTCATAAAGGGCCTCAATTGAAGCGCAAGTTACTTAACGATAGGCTAATACCTCACTGTCATCAATGACATATTGCGTTTTGCTTGCTCCTGCCTTAACCGGGGTGGTGTGTCATAGGCTTGCAGTGAAAACTTGTCCACAGGCCGTTACCCCAGGGTTATATTGATCACCACCAGCATCATTAGGGCGCCGACGGCGGGCCAGGGGCTGCGCAGCACCACGCCGAACAGGGTCAAGGGGATGAGTACTGTCAGGCCTGCCATCAGGTGGGGGAATTCGGCCAGGCCGTTTTGGGACATGCTGAACAGGTAGATAACCCCCAGCAGGCCAAGCAGCAGCGAGAACCAGACGCGGCGGTCACGTAGACGGGGTGGCATGGTCGTCAACCTCCTGATGAGTTGAGCACTTGATGAGTTGAGTGGCCGTGTTCAATGAGCTTGAGCAACAGGCGCCTCAGCGCCAAACTGCAGGGCGGCCAGGTGGCGGTACAGGTCGCTACTCTGAATCAGCTCGCTATGGGTGCCTGAGGCCACCAGCTGACCATCCTTGAGTACCAGCAGGCGGTCAGCGTTGACCACGGTGGCCAGGCGATGGGCAATCACGATGCTGGTGCGCCCCTGCATCAGGCGATCCAGCGCCTGCTGTACCAGGCGTTCGCTCTCGGCATCCAGGGCGCTGGTGGCTTCATCCAGCAGTAGTACAGCCGGGTCCTTGAGCAGAGCCCGGGCAATCGCCAGACGCTGGCGCTGGCCGCCGGAAAGCTGCACGCCGCCTGGGCCAAGCGGGGTGTCAAAGCCATTGGGCAGGGCGTCAATAAACCCTAGGGCACTGGCATCCTGGGCGGCGCGGCGCAACCTGTCGAGATCGGCATGGGGGTCGCCATAGCGCAGGTTGTCCGCCACCGAGCCGCTGAACAGCACCGGCTCCTGAGCCACCAAGCCCATGGTGGCGCGCAGCTGGGTGAGATCAAGCGTGCGGATATCCACACCATCAAGCAGCACACGGCCTGCCACCGGGTCGTAAAAGCGCAGCAGTAACCCCAGTAGGGTGCTTTTGCCCGCTCCGGAGGGGCCTACCACGGCCACTTGTTCTCCAGCCTGAATAGTAATGTCGATACCATTCAACGCCGCAACCGTGCGGCCCGGATAGGTGAAGTGGATGTTGCTGAGAGTGAGGGTGCCCTGGGCGGGCTGTTTCAGGGTGGCGGGCGCCTTGGGTGTCTGGATGCTGGGTTGGGTATCGAGCAGTTCCAGCAGCCGCTCGGCGGCACCGGCGGCGCGTTGCACATCACCGGCGACTTCCGCCAGGGTAGCCACCGCCCCGGCGGCCAGTATGGCGTAAAAGATAAACGCCGACAGCTCGCCGGGACTCAAGGTGCCTGCCAGCACCGCCTGCCCGCCTTGCCAGAGCATCAGGCCCACTGCGCTGAAGATCACCAGTAAGGCGATGCCGGTAAGCCAGGCGCGCTGGAGGGTGCGTGCCACCGCTGAGCTAAACGCCTGCTCAACCCGCTGGCGGTAGTGGCGCTTGTCCTGCGCTTCATGGGAAAACGCCTGCAGGGTCTGAATGCCGCGCAGCGCTTCTTCGGCATAGCGGCCAAGCTCGGCCACCCTGTCCTGGCTGGTGCGTGACAGCCGACGCACCCGGCGCCCGTACCAGACAATCGGCAAAAGGGTCGTGGGGATGCCGATGAGTACCATGGCCGAAAGCCACGGCTGGGTGATCAGCATCAGCACAACAGCGCCCATCAGCATGACCAGATTGCGCAGCGCCATGGAAATGGAAGAACCAAACAGACTCTGCAACACGCTGGTATCGGCGGTCAGCCGCGAGGCGATATCCCCGGCTGAGCGCCCTTCGCTGGCGCTTTCAAAAAAGCTTGGCTCCAGGCTCAGCAGGTGATCGAATACCTGCTGGCGCAAATCAGCGGCGAGGCGTTCGCCAATCCAGCTGACTTGGTAGTAGCGCAGCGCCGATGCCATGGCCAGCACGCTGACCACGCCCAGCATCAGGCCCAGGGTCTTGCCCAGCGCCTGGGCGTCTTCAGCGAGAAAGCCATTATCAATCACTAGCCGTAGCCCGTTGCCCAGCGCCAGCACGCTGCCGGACGCCAGCAGCAGGGCCAGGCCCGCCAGGGCAAGGCGCAGCCGATAAGGGCGCAGCAGGCTTAATAATCTGAACAGTACACGGTGGTTCGGGCGTTGACTCATAGGCGGCCTTTTTGTGCTGCGCGGGTGTGTCGCAGGCTGTATTGTACAACCTTTAACAGCGGTACAGACCTTAAGTGCGACAATGCGTTATGATGGCTTCGACTTATTCTATACATAGATATCCTTATGCTTAAACGTTTAATTCCCGTTATCATTCTGGCCCTTGGGGTGGGCGGTTTTATGGCGCTGCGCCTGACGCGCCCCGAGCCGGTTCCCGTTGAGGCCCAGGAGCGAACCTGGCCGGTGGAAGCGTTGGAAGTCTCGCTGGGCGAGCATGTGCCGCTACTGCCGCTTTATGGTGAAGTGGTGGCGCCTGAGATGGTCAATCTGGTGGCACCCATTGCCGCCCGCGTGACGGCCCGTCCGGTCAGCGATGGCCAGCGGGTGGCTGAGGGTGAGCTGCTGGTGGCGCTGGATGATGAGGACCTTCTATCACCGGTGCGCCAGGCTGAGGCCGAGGTAGCTGACCTGGAAGCTCAGCTGGAAAATGAACGTATTCGCCATGAGAACAATCGCCAGCTATTAACCCAGGAGCGCAACATTCTGGCCAGCGCCAACCGCCAGCTTGAGCGCAGCCGCTCGCTGGCAGGGCGTAACCTGACATCTCAGGCCGATGTGGATGCTGCCCGGGATGCCGTGGCCCGCGCACAGCTGAATGTTGCCAACCGGGAAAGTGCCATTGCCGAGTACCCTTCGCGGCGAGCAAGCCTGGAAGCGCGCCTGTCCCGTGCCCAAGTGGTGGAGGAAAACGCCCGCCGAGATCTGGCCCGTGGCCGCGTAGAAGCGCCTTTTGATGGCCGGGTCACCCGTGTTGACGTGGCCCCCGGTGATGATGTCGCCGCCCGGGCATCGCTCTTGTCATTCTTCCCTCTGGATGGCCTGGAAGTGCGCGCACGTATTCCACGCCGTTTTCAGGCAGAGCTGGAAGCCGCGCTCGATGCGGGCACGCCCCTGGTGGCCGTGGGTGAAGACGGTCAGCGCTTCAGGCTGGAACGCCTGGCGGGAGAAAGTGACCCCATCGGTATCGAAGCCATTTTTGCAGTGGAGGACGAGACCAGCGGGCTACGCCCAGGGGCCATGGTCACGCTGCAGCTGCGCCGCCCAGCGGTGGAAGATGCCCTGGCGGTGCCTTATGCCGCTCTGCATGGCGCTGACCTCATTTACCGTATCAACGCCGATAATCGCCTTGAGCGCCAGCGGGTCAAGCGCTTGGGTGAAGTTCGCCAGCGTGATGGTGGGCGCTGGCTGCTGGTACGCGCTGAGGCGTTGAATGACGGCGAGCGTATCATGTCGACCCATTTGCCCAATGCGGTGCAGGGCCTGCGTGTGGAAGTGACTAACGGGCCAGCACAAACAGGGCAGGATTCATGATGCAACGCGGTGGCCTGATCGGTTTTTTTGTCCACCACAGGGTGGCCGCCAACCTGATAATGCTGGTGATGCTGCTGGGCGGTGCGCTGGGCATTGCGCGTATGAATATCCAGTTTTTCCCCACCTTTGCGCTGGATGTGGTCAACGTGCGAGTGGTGTGGAGCGGTGCCTCTGCCGAAGACATTGAACAGGGCATCACCAATCCCCTTGAGCAGCGCCTGCGCAGCCTGGATAGCCTGAAACGCATGACCTCGACCTCGGCCCAGGGGGTTTCCAACATCACCCTGGAGTTTGAGGAAGGCAGCGATCCTGTCCTGGTGCTGGATGACGTGCGCCAGCAGGTGGATAGCTTTACCAACCTGCCGGCGGATGCCGAAGCCCCGGAAGTGTCGCGCCTGGCCCGCTATGAGCCGGTGGCCCGCTTGCTGGTGCATGGCAATATGGCGCCTCAGGAACTGCGCCAGGTAACTCAGCGCTTTGAAGACGAACTGCTGATGAACGGCATTGACCGGGTTGAAATCAATGGCCTGCCTGCTCAGCAAATCAGTATTGAAGTGCCTTCTGAGCGCCTGCAGACGCTGGGGCTTTCGCTTGAGGAAATTGCCTCCCGGGTGCAGGGCATGTCTCGGGATCTGCCTGCCGGGCTGCTTGGCCAGCAGGACAGCACCCGCGAACTGCGCTCGCTGGAGCAGCGCCGCGATGCGCTGGGGTTTGAAGATGTTACGGTGATGAGCAGTGATCGTCTGCAGCTGCGCCTGGGGGATATTGCCATCATCCATCAGGAAGCACGCGAAGGGGAAGTGACCCTTTCCTATGGTGGCGAGCCCGCCGCGGAGATGATACTTCAGCGCGCTGAAAGCGGCGATTCGCTGGAAGCTGCAAAGCGTCTGGATAACTGGTTAAAGCAAGCGCGCCCGACCTTGCCGCCTGGGGTCGAGCTTAAGGTGTTTGATGAGTCCTGGCAGCTGATTGACGAACGTATTTCGCTGCTGCTGGTGAACGGCCTGACCGGTCTGCTGCTGGTGGTGGTGCTGTTGTATTTCTTTTTGCCTGCTCAGGTGGCGTTCTGGGTGGCGGTGGGGATTCCGACCGCGTTTATGGCATCCCTGGGTGTGTTCTGGTTGATTGGCGGTTCGATCAATATGCTGTCGCTGTTTGCGCTGATCATGGCGCTGGGGGTGATTGTCGATGACGCCATTGTGGTGGGTGAAGACGCCGATGCCCATCATCGTATGGGGGAAGATCCCAGGCTGGCCTCCGCAGGGGCCGCGCGGCGCATGCTGTGGCCGGTGGTGGCGTCCTCGCTGACCACGGTAGCGGCGTTTATGCCGCTGTTGATGGTGGGCGGGGTGATCGGCAATATCCTCGGTGATATTCCGGTCATCATGATCTGCGTGCTGATCGCGTCCCTGATGGAATGCTTTATTGTTCTGCCCGCCCACCTGCGCAACGCCTTTCTGCCGAAAAAGACACCTGCCAAGCAACCCCGCCGTTCAACATTCAGCGTGGAGCGGCTGCGAGAAGGCTTCGAAGCGCGCTTTGATGCGTTCCGCGAAGGGCCTTTCCGGCGCTTTTCGATGTTTACTCTGCGTCACCGTGGCGCCACTGTCGCGTCTGCACTGGCGGTGACCCTGGTCACCGCTGGGCTTCTGGCCGGTGGGCGCGTGGGCTTCAACTTCTTTCCATCGCCCGAATCGAGCATTATCTACGCGAACGCCAGCTTTGTGGCGGGTACCGAGCGTTCCCGCATGGAAGACTTTGTTGACCACCTGCAAACCACGCTGGAAGAAACCGACGCGGCAATGGGCGGCGGCCTGGTGCGTACGGCGGTCTCTCACTACGGCACCAGCCAGTCTGGCGACGGGTCTGCCCGCAGCGGTGATGGGGTGGGCTCAGTGATGGTGGAAATGATCTCGCCGGATGCCCGCGAGGTGCGCAATGCCGCCTTTATCGAGGCCTGGCGGGAGCGCATCCGGCGGCCCGCTGGACTGGATAGCCTGAATATCAACGAACGCGCGGCAGGCCCGCCGGGCAAGGATGTTAATGTGCGCCTGACCGGCGAAGACGCCGAAGGGCTACGAGAAGCGGCTGACCGCCTGGGCCAAGGAATGGCCGGGTTGCCTGGGGTGTTGAGCACCGCAGATGATATGCCCTGGGGGCGCGAGCAGCTGATCTATCGGGTTAACGCCTACGGTGAGGCGCTGGGCTTGACCACTGAAGACCTGGGCAGCCAGCTGCGTACTGCTTTTGATGGCCAGATTGTGCAGATTCACCAGTCTGGCGCGGATGAAATCGAAGTGCGTGTCCAGCTGCCCAGAGAGCAGCGCGAAAGCCTTTCGACCCTGTCGCAGCTGGCGGTCAATCTGGCCGATGGTCGCAAGGTACCGCTTGCCCAGGTGGTGGAATTCTCCCATCGCCAGGGCTTTGAGACCCTGCGCCACGCAGAAGGCCAGCTGGCGGTTGAGGTCACGGCGGAAATCAACGGCGAGGTGACGTCAGCCGAGGAGGTGCTTGATAGCCTTTCCGCCGAGCTGATCCCTCAGTTGGAGCGCGAGTATTTCCTCCAGGCCAGCTTTGAAGGGCGCGCCGCTGACCAGCGTGAAACCCTGGCGGATATGCGCACTGGCCTGGTGATCGGGCTGGGGCTGATGTACGGGGTTCTGACCTGGGTGTTTGCGTCCTGGAGCCTGCCATTGATTGTGATGGCGATTATACCGTTCTCACTGGTAGGAGCCTTGCTGGGCCATTGGGCGCTGGGGATCGACCTGACGATACTGTCGCTGTTTGGCCTGTTCGGGCTCTCCGGTATCGTGGTGAACAACGCCATTATTCTGGTCAGCTTCTACCGCCAGCAGCGCGGCAAGGGGCTGGATATTACCGCTGCCCTCAACGAGGCGGTGGTTCAGCGGGTCAGGGCGGTGCTGCTGACCTCATTGACCACTATCGGTGGCCTCTTGCCGCTGCTGTTTGAAACCTCGCTGCAGGCCCAGTTCCTGATCCCGATGGCCACCTCGATTGCCTTTGGGTTGGGGGGCTCGACTTTTCTGGTGCTGTTGGTGATTCCCGCCTTGTTGTCCTGGCTGGAAAATGCCCGCGAGAGAATGCAGCCGCAAAAGGGTTGAAACGCCTGATTGCTATCAGGCTACTATTAATTCACGATTCACGATTCACGATTCACGATTCACGATTCACGATTCACGATTCACGATTCACGATTCACGATTCACGATTCACGATTCACAAAAGAGACTGCCATGACGACGCCTACCACACCCAATACCGCTCAGCCTACTCGCCTGCCTTGCCGGGGCTGCACCGCTGACTGCAAGAACTTTGCCACCTGTGGCGGCCGCCCCTGGCGGATGCCAGCGCGTTAACAGCGCACAAGCCCACCTGATGCGAGGGACGTCATGAGGATAAAACTCACCGCTGCCCCGGCGGCACTGGCCGCTGGGCTGGTAATGGCCCTGCTGATGACTGGATGCGGCAGTGACGCTGACAAGCCGCGGGAGGTCACACTCGCCGTACTGGTCGCCAATAGTAGTGCCCATGACGAGCAAAAGGTGGTCACTGAAGGCCGGGTGCGTTCATTTGATGAGCCGCTGCATTACTGGATCGAAGATGTTGATCTCAACCGGGTGGAAATCAAACCGCACGAACTGATTGCCCCGCATCTGGGCAAGGAAGTGGAAGTAGAAGGCCACTTCAGCTTCTCGCGGGAAACGGGCCGCCTGCTGCAGGTAGAAAGCGTCAACCCGGTTAACCCCTGAGCTAGCCTGCCCGCTGGCGATCAGTTCCAGCACCTGATGACCTGGGTGCGACAGCCCACAAATAGTCACGAAATGGCAGAATCGCTGATGACTGAGCAGGCAAACCCTGTACTTGAACCAGACCGTTTTACGCCTCTGCAGGAGGCGGATTTCCAGCCTGTAGATCCCGCCTACCTGAAGCAATTGCGGCTAACACTGCTACCTGTCCTGCTACTGGCTGCGCCCCTTGGGTGGCAGCTGTACCAGCTACCCATCAGCCTGCCGCTGGTTGCTAGCCTGGCTCTGCTGCTACCCGGCGTTGTTGTAATCCTGATGGCCCTGTTCTGGGCGCCCAGGCGTTATCGGCTGACCGGTTATTGCCTGCGACAGCATGACTTGCACCTGCGTACCGGCGCGCTGTGGCGGCGTACCACCTCGGTTACCCTGAACCGCATCCAGCATCTGGAAGTCAGCCAAGGGCCGCTGGAGCGCTTGTTGGGTATTGCCCGCCTGCTGGTTTACACCGCTGGTGGCAGTGGCCAGGATCTGGCCATTCCAGGCTTGGCAAAGGCGCGTGCTGACCAGCTAAGGCTGCATGTGCTACAGCAACTGGGTGAGCCTGAAGCAGGGGAGCGGGAGGCAGCGGAGGGCGACGCATGAAGCCTGACGACGATTCTTGCCAGCCCGTTCACTGGCAGCGGGTGTCACCGGTTGCCGTTGTGTTCTTCGCCTTGCACGGGCTGCGTCGGCTGGTGGGCGCATCGGCCAACCTGGCGCCCTTGTTGGTGGTGGTGCTTTTCAATGACACCCTGCGCCAGCTGGCCATCAATTATGGGCCACTGGCAGCACTGGTGTTGCTGTCAGGCGGAGCGCTGGCCTGGTACCTGACCTTTCTGTATGCCGTCAGCGACGAGCGAATCCTGTTGCGTCAGGGCGTCTTTCGACGTCGCACGCTGACGCTGGATTTTCAGCGCGTTCAGCAGGCCGATGTGCAAGTGCCCTGGTATTATCGGCCCTTTGGGCTGGCCGTGCTAAGCCTTGACAGCGCTGGCGCCAGCGGTGAGACGCTGCATTTGTCCGGCATTCCAGCGGCGCGCGCCGAAGCCCTGCGCGAGCAGATTCTGATCGTGCGTGCCCAGGCGGGCCCCGCGGCAACAGAGACGCAAGAGCCCGATGCCAGCGCCGACTTCACCCTTTTTCTGCCCCGTTCTGAAGTGCTGCGCTATGGCCTGATGCACAATACCTTGCTGGTCATCCTGCCGGTGCTGGCGCCTTTTTCAGAGATGCTGCTGCGCCGTCTCGAAGAAGTCATCGCCGTGATCGCGCCGAACTGGCTGACCGCCGAGTCCTTGGCCGGAGGGCAGCGGTTCCTGGCGGTTGGTGGGTTGCTGCTCGGCATGCTGCTGCTACTGGCGCTGGTTTCGGTGGTGCTGGGGCTGGTGCGCTATCACGGCTATCGGCTGGAGCGCCATGGTGAGCAGTTCCGCTATCGCGCCGGTTTGACGACTGTGTTGACCCGCAGTGTGCGCAGGCAGCGCATTCAGATGGTGACGGTACGCCTTAGCTGGATGGGACGACTGCTGGGGCGTCATTCGCTGGTGATCAGCAAGGCCGGTGATCGGCAGGCAGGTCAGGACACCGAGCGTTTTGTGGTGCCGGTACTGAACAGGCCTGCCCTGGAAGCGCTGGCGCAGGAGCTGCACTTGCCGCATCGCCCTGACTGGCAGCGTCCGCATATCGGCGCCATGTTGACGGGGGGAGGACGCTGGTGGGTGCTGGGTGCACTCTTGATCGGCGCCTTGATGCTGCAAGGGGCGCCGGGTTCTTTACTGGTCTCGTTGGCGGCGGTGGCGCTTGTGATCAGCATGGTTTCCGCCCTCGGCTGGTGGCGCCTGCGACTGTGCCGTGACGCGAGCTGGGTGGGGCTTAGTCAGGGGGTGTTTGGGCGCACTGTGCGCTGGGTGCCGACCGCACGTGTGCAGTCTGTGTCGCTGCTGCAGCCCCTTTGGCAGCGCCGCCTGGGGCTGGCCAGCCTGGATGTGCGCGCCGCCGGAGGGCGGATCATTCTGCCCTGGATTCCACGTGAACAGGCGGAACGCTGGCGCGACGAATTATTGTGTGAAGTGGCCAGCGGCGATATTTTATAGAGTTACCAATAAATTGGTCTAATGAAGCTAGCCCGCACGACGCGGGCTAGCAATCAGCTCCAACACCATGTGGGGCACCGTCAAGGCGGCCAGCCCGATAAAAACGATGCGCATCAGGGCGGCATCACTGGGCAGTTCCATCAGGAACGGTAGGGCGGCCAGAGCCAGGGCGTAGGTCGCCAGGGTGATGGGCGCGACCGCCTTGAGGCGCTCACGCCAGCCGTAGATGCCCAGATCTCGCGCGGCCAGCTCAAGGTGGCGCGGGCTGTGCAGAAAACACCAGTAGGCAATGAAATAGGCCAGCGGGTGAAGCAGGGCGGCTCCGGCTGCCAGCAGCAAGGGGTCACGCCAGTCGCTGGTTGCCCGCTGGGGGCGCAGCGCCAGGCAGATGGCTAACACCCCACCGCCAAGTGCCAGGGTATAAGGCGCCACTGCGACAATCTGAGCGGCCTGATCAGCGCCGAGCATTTCAAACAGCGGCTGCACCTGTTCAGGGTGAAAGGTGACTGGAAGTGACAGCACCCCAAGCCCATAGGCGGTACCGCCTATATGGCCAATCCGCACGGCAATATCATCGGCAAAATGTACCGCTGAATAGAGCAGAAAAGCTGCCAATGCCGCATTGGGCGCCTGCCACCAGATCGCCAGCACCACTCCGCCCAGTGCCAGATACCCCAGATGGAACCCGACCAACTGCAAGGGGCCTTTCAGCGGTAGATGCTGCTTGGCCACAGCGGTATCCAGGCTGCCATGGGGCAGGCCGAGCACTGCGGTACTGATCGCAAGGATGGCATACAGCGGCCATTCGCCGGGCAGTGCCGAAACGCCCAGAGCAACGACCAAGCCAATGGGAAACAGCCAGAAAGCGGGTGGACGGTCAGTCGCCTGCATATCAGTGCCCTCCTGATGTTGAAAAACGCGGCAATGCAGCGCGCATGAAGGGGCCAGGGGGCAAGGCCTGCATGATAGCCAGCAGGTCGCCAGCGCTGGGCTGGTCACCCAGAAAACGCCGCTGCTGAGCTGCCGTGGTGTTGGCGAACAGGCGTAGAAACCAGCCGGAAGCCGCGTCCGGGTGCTGTCGAATTGCCTGTAGAAAGACCTTGTCCATCCAGCCAAGCGCCGGTGAGCGCAGGCGTGGTGGGGTCAGATACCAGCGGTTGTGAGTATGCGCATTGAGTAGCTGTCTGGCCACATCGGCGGCCCCCTGCTGGCAGCTGGCAAACATATAGCCGGTCGCCGGGCGCATCCAACCGCCGCGAATCCCTGCAGACAGATAGCGTGAATTCAGGCTGGGAGGGGTGACCGGCATCATGGGCAGGCAGCCGGTTTCGCTGCGCTGTACAACCCACCCCTTGCCGAGATGATCATCCAGCCAGCTTGCCAACATCCAGGGTAACTCGGCCGCCAGCAGGGTCTGGCATACCTCACTGTGTCTGTCAGCCGCAAAGCAGGTCCACTCTACCAGCAGGTGGTGCTCATCCAGTGGAAGCAGATAGACAAAATGGATGCCGCTGTGCCCGGCCTGAAAATCCATCAGGCAGACTTTTGACAGATCATGGCCGTGGTGGGGCTGATGAACTTCCACGCCGTGGAACACCTGCCAGACGCCCTGTGATTCTGCCAGCGTGTTCAATGGCGGCGGGCGAGTATCAATCACCACCTTGGCGTTGAGCTGGCCCTGGGAAGTGGTGATGCGCAGTGACTCACTTTGCGGCGCGATGGCATTAACCTTGACGCCTCGCACCAGCGAGAATTCATCGCGTATTGCTATCCTGTTGTAGGCCGAGCGGCGCATGGCATCGGCGGGTAGCATGGCGTAAGGATGGTCGGGATCGCTATATTCCACCTTTTTACCTGCATGGCTGACCTGCCAGTTTGGCCAGCGGTGGCTGATGGCATCCCCAAAGGGGTGAGGAGCTTGATCCCAGAAACACCAGGTGCGGTCGTGAGTATCTTCTTCGCGGGCTTCAAGCAGATGCAGGCGTGGCATTACTGCGTTTTTGGGTGCCAGCTCATCCAGCCAGCTGGCAATACTCAACCCCGCCAGTCCAGCGCCGAGAATGGCAATGTCAGTTTCCTTTGGCAGGCTCATGGTCATGCCTTCCCTGAATGGCGCTGTTCCCTTCCAGGCGAATGAGCTTCTGGCTGGGGAGCAGCAGTATTGTCAAGGGTTCTGGGAGTCAGCGCATAGCCTGACAGTTGGGCTTCCAGCGGCTGATGCAAGGCCGCATCGTGCCAGGCGGCTGAGGTGTTAAACAGCGCTGGCAGCGCCAGCAGGCTTTGCTGCAGCTTGCGGCTTTTGGGCACCACCACCCGCTGAGCCCAGTAGTCCTCTGCGCTTAAACCTTGAATGCGCCGCCCGATCTGACGATACACCCGCAGGGCAATGCCGATGGCTAGCCGGGTACGCGGGGGTAGATACGCCAGCCCCTGCCAGCCGCTGGTGTAATAGGCTTCCGCCCGTTCAATCAGCTGACCAACTGCTTGCCAGGCCTGGTGGCGCGCCTGTGGTTCGCCATGGGCAATAGCGTCAGCTGTTATCGGCTGCTTCAGCCAAGTTTGCGGCAGGTAAACCCGACCGCGTTGGGCATCTTCCAGCACATCTCGAGCGATATTGGTCATCTGCATCGCCACCCCCAGATCAATCGCAAAGGCCAGGGAGTGATCCGGCTCACGCGCGCCCATCAGCTGGCACATCATCACCCCGACAGTACCCGCAGCGCCGTAGGCATAGCCCAGCAGGGCCTGCTCATCCTCAAGCTGAACGGGGGAGAGGTCAATGACCATGGTGGCCACCAGATCCTGCATGGCGTGCAGGCAGCGTGAATCCTGCGCAAACAGCGCAACAATATCGGCTTCGAGAGCACTAACAAGTTGTTGCTCGCTGTTTGACAGCCTGGACTCGGTGCTTGGCTTAGTGCCGGTTTCCGCGGCTGTCAGCTGGGGTTGCGGTCGGGCATTTAGCCTGGATTGCAGGCAGGTAAGCATTTTTAGAGCGCGCTGGCGCTCTGCATCGGTTGCGGCATTATCGGCAATATCATCCACCTGGCGGCAGACGTGATACAGCCGCGCGCCATCCTGTAGCTGCTCGCGGGGCAGAAAAAATCCTGCCCAGTGAAAGCTTTTCCCATGCTGGCGCAGGGTGGCCTGGGAGGTCGCGGCTGCTGTGGTCATACGGCAGTCTTGTCCTGAACCGCAGTGAGTTGTTCACGGCTGACGGCGTGATCTTCCCTGACCAGCTTTTCCACCACGCCGGCCGACGACACCACACCAGGCACCCCGGCGCCAGGGTGAGTGCCCGCGCCGACAAAATAGAGGTTCTGATAATGCGGTGAGCGGTTATGGTAGCGAAAACCCGCTGACTGGGTCAGCGTCGGGGCGATGGAAAAGCCGCTGCCGAACGGGCTGGAAAGTGCGTCGTGGAAATAGCGCGGCGACACCGTGTGGGTCGCGCCAAGCTGTTCAAATAGATCCGGCATCAGGCGCTGCTGCAAGGTCGACAGGATATTCTGAGTCATCTGCGGTTCGAGTGTCTCCCAGTCCTGACGGCCCTGAAGGTTAGGCACCGGCGCCAGAACATAGAAGGCATCGCCCTCTGGCGGCGCCATCTCCGGGTCGGTGGCGCTGGGCCTGTGCAGATATAGGCTCAGATCTTCAGGTACTTCGTAATCATCAAAAATGGTATCGAGGATTTCCTTGAAGGTGTCGCCAAATACGATGGTGTGGTGCTCAAGCTCGGTGTAGCGGCGCTTGGTGACAAAGTACACAACCAAGAGCCCCATGGATTGTTTCATGCGCCGCCGAAAACCATTCAGGAGCTTGCCCCAGCGCTTCATGGGCAGCCAGTTTTCATAGACATGCAAAGGGTCAGCATTGCTGACCACAATATCGGCCGGGTAGTGTTGACGGCCACTGACTTCAACGCCGGTCACGCGGTTTTCCTCAACGCTCAGAGCAGTCACTTCCTGATGGGTGCGGATAACACCGCCGTGGCGCTGGAAAAGCTCGGCAAGTGCCGTGACCAGGGCGCCTGTACCGCCTTTGGGAAACCAGACGCCACCGCGGCGTTCCAATGCATGGATCAAGCCATACAGCGAAGAGGTGCGAAACGGATGTCCTCCAACCAGCAGGGAAGGCACGGAAAACGCCCGCCTCAGGCGTTCGTCATCAAAAAAGCGCGAGACAAAGGTGTACAAACTTTTATCTGCCCGCAGGCGCACCAGATCCGGCAGCACCTTGAGCATATCGGTAACCTTGGTGAACGGCTGCTCGGCCAGATCAACAAAGCCGCGCTGATACATCTTCTCTGTGGCCGTCAAGAAGTCGTTATAGCGGTTGCTGGTGCCAGGTGCCAGGCGCTCAATTTCAGCCATGATCTCATCGGTAGTGCTTTTATAATCAAAATAACTGCCATCGGAATAATCCATCCGATAGAAAGGCTCGACTGGCAAAAGCGTTACATGTTGATCAAATTTTTCCCCAAAACGCTCAAATAATTCTTCAAAGAGAAATGGGGCGGTAATGACGGTGGGGCCGGCATCAAAAGCCACCCCATCAAGATGGAATACCCGGGCCCGGCCACCAAGGTCACCATGACGCTCCAGCAGCTCCACATTCCAGCCGTCTGACAAGAGACGCAGAGCAATGGCCAGCCCGCCAAAGCCTGAACCAATGACAACCGCCTTGTTCGTGTGGCTGACCGAGTCGGCGGATGAGTGCGCTGCAAAGGCGTCGGATGTATTCATGAGGCCGATTTCCCTGGGTAATGATGAAGGTGGCTCGCGATTGACTGGCGATGTTCCACAAGCTGCTGGCGAAGTTTGGCAAGTATGGCGGCTAAGGCGCTTGCCAGCTGGTCAGGGAAATGCTCAATCAGCCTTTCAGCGCGTGACAGTGCCGCTGAGGCATGACGCACGGCGCGTTGCATGGTGCTTGCTATTGGGCCGCCAGGGTATGTGAAACCAGAGTGCGTGGAACCAGAGTGTGTGGAACCGGGCGGCCAGTGTTGCGGCCAGGCGTGATAGTCATGAAAGTTATCTGGCTGGCAATCGCTCAGATGGGTGACATCGACATCGTCAAGGTCATCAATAATCTGATAGGCCAGCCCGACGGCATTGGCAAAATAGCGGATCTGGTCATGTTCCCCGCTAGTCAACTTACCGCCCAATGCGCCAGCCTCAAGGGGCAGAGCAATCAGGGGAGCTGTCTTTGCTAATGTCGCCTGCAGGTAGTCGGTCAAACAGACTTTTTTCTGATGCTTATTGGAAAACTGAGGAGTGCTTTCAGAAGACTTCTCAGTGAATGTTGTAGGGTTGGCAATTTCAATGCTTTGCCCGGCAATCACCTGACTAGTGCGGTCAGTTAATAGTTGTACAAGTGCTAACTGGTGTTTAGAGGAGTCACTTGCCAGAGCAGCCCGAAAAGCCGCAGTCAGCATCATATCTCCAGTGCATAGCGCCACATTGGGGTTGTAGCGTTTCCAGACGGACGCTTGCCCACGACGCTGAGCATCACCATCGCACAGGTCATCGTGAACCAGTGAAGCGTTATGAATCAGTTCTGCGGCAGCTGCAGCCGCGGTGCGGTGGCTGATTGAAGCGCCAAACGCCATGCCGCTCAAGAGCGCCAGACGTGCACGTAATTGGCTACCTTGGGTATTCAGATGATAAAGGCTGGCGGCAGTTGCAGGCCAGCTGACAGGTGCATTCAGACTGCTGCGCATCAGTTCCCCGACGCGGACAAGTTCACTATCAATGTCGACATCAATGCTGTCGGTAACAGAAACGTCGGCGTGCTCCGACAATGGCTGATCGATGCTGACAGCACCTGTGACATTGAACATGGCAGTTTGATTTAGTGTTGCAGTGACCATACCAACGTCCTTTTGATCATGGCCATCCATGGCCGGTAAAACTCCTGTTATGAAAGGCCGAGGCTTACGAGAGTTTCGACGTTTCTTCGCCTTCAGCGTTATCGTCTGCCAGTGTGGCAGTCGCGCCGTTGGCTTCTTCACTTTCGGCCTGCGACTTGCGCATCGCAATGACGAAGATGAATACACCGAAGACTGCTTTCGCCACGATATCTGCCACTGTGTAGCCGATTTCGACAGCTGTGATGGCGGCGCCACCGTCCAGGCCTACCAACGGGAAGAGGTAGACGATCGGGTAGAACAACCAGGAACCGATGACCAGGTAAATAGAGATCTGTACAAGGTTCTGGACGCTTTCAGGCTGCTTGGAGATGGACTCCTTCAGGCCCACTACCAGCTGGTACACGATAAATACGAACGGGATCATGGAAAGTACCCAGAATACAAAGCGCAGACCGCCTACGCTGGATACTTCGCCCGGATAGCCCAGGACGATCATCAATGCTGCAGCACCACCCAGAACGGTTGATTTCTTGATGGTTTCTGCCTTGGATAGGCGCATGACCAGAATCAGCTCAATGAGCAGAAGTGGTACGGTCAATAACCAGTCGACATATCGGTAAGCCTGGTTAAAGGGCTTGCCGGTCGCCAGTACTTCACCTGTGGTGACGTCAGCGGCGGCATTCCACGACAGCATGATCTGCAGGTAGTGATAGGCCGCTACCGCGGTTACCAGACCGGTAATAGTAATGGCGAGGCGGTAAGATGGTGCGATTTCTGATTTCATCAACCAGAAGAACAGGGTGGCAGCTGCCATGACAGCAAAGCCGAACGAATAGCCATTCTGTACGAATGAATATTGCCCTAGGGATAAAGCTTCAATTTCCATGAGTTTGTCTCCAGCAGCGTTGGTTATGCAAGCAGGCACCGAATACGCACTTTGTGATGCATGTAAGCACGCAAGCGGTGAACTGCCGACAGATAATCCGTTACAGAAGTTATTCAGCATTCAAGTGCTGGATAACTTAAGTGAGACTAGTCCTGCTGGAGCTGAACTTCAAGAAGTTATACAGAATTTATTCAAATCAATACTATTGTATAAGTAAATGCTTTTTAATTTAGCTTTTTTGAATGCAGTCCTTAGTGAACGTTCAAGCCGCCCTATCCAGCCAGGTGATCATTTCCTGGCTGATCAGGTCCGGGTGTGTCATGTGAATACAATGGCCTTCGGTGGGCAGTACATGAAGCGTGCTCTTGGGCATATGTGCCTGCATATAATGGCCAATGCTTTCACTGGCAAGGGCATCAACCTGGCTTTGCAGCAGCAGGGTAGGGTGTTGGTTGTTGGGCAGCAGGTGGCGATAGTCAGAAAAGAACGTCGCCTGGGCAAAGGTCTTGGCCACCAGAGGGTCCGTTGAGCAGAAGCTGTCGGAAAGTTCACCCACCATTAAGTCCGGGCTGGCGCTGCCCATTACCAGCGGGGCGAGATAGCTGGCCCAGCCCATATGGTTACGATCCATCAGTTGAACCAGTTCTTCCAGGTCTGAGCGCTCAAAACCGCCATGGTAATCAGGTGGCAGGTTCAAAAAGCACGGCGATGGGCACACCATGATCTGGCTGGCAAAGCGTTCCGGGTCGTTATTGGCCGCGAGCATGCCAATGGTACAGCTGACCGAATGGCCAACCAGATGAACCTGTGTCAGGTCAAGGGTGGTGCAGATCTCGTTGATATCCGCAGCGTAACCTTCCAGCGAGCTGTAGCGGGCTTCACTGTAGGCAGACAACTGGGACTGGCCAGAGCCGACATAATCGAATAGGACAAGCGTATAGCGGCTTTGCAATTCCGGCGTCAGGCGATACCACATGGTCTGGTTGCAGCCAAAACCATGGGCCATCAGTAAGGTCGTATTTCCTGAGCCAAAAATTTCTATGTTATTGCGGGCAATGACTTTTTCTTTCGTCAGTATCATCTGGTTCTGTGCTCTAGCTGTATTGGGATATTAGGGCTTAGGTAGTGAAATTGTCGGGTGAATCCTTGTTGCTGCCAGTTTTCTACCCAGCTCCCAAGCTTATGGGCGGGCATGGGGCGCGCAATATAAAAGCCTTGACCACCTTCGCAGCCCAGTTCCATTAGGCTCTGGGCATGCTGTAAGGTTTCAACACCTTCAGCGATCAGGCTGCATTCGAAAGCGGATGCAAAACCGACTACGCCTTTGATAATGGCCAGGTCGCCACTGCTGTCCAGCATGTTCTGGACAAAGCTGCGATCAATTTTCAATACATCGACTGACAGGTCTCTCAGATGCCCTAACGTCGAATAGCCGGTTCCAAAATCGTCCAGAGAAACCCGGATACCGATTTTACGGCACGAGGTAACCACCGTTGCAACGCGGTTGATATCCTCAATGGCGCTGGTTTCAATCACTTCCAGTTCAAGCCGTTGGAGAGGGAGGTCTGGGAAGCCGGATAGCGCTGTGGTCAGGTCGTTAAGAAATTCAGGATGCTGCAGATGATAGCCATCAATATTGATGCTGACAGACATGTCCAGTCCTTGATCGAGCCATTGCTGAAGCTGAGTCAGTGCCGTAATGAGCACCCACCTGCCCAGGCTCAACCCTGTGGTGGTGCCGCTTATTGCAGGCAGAAAAGTGGCCGGGCTCTTCACTCCCTCATCGGGGTGATTCCAGCGCAGAAGTGCTTCAACCCCGAGGACGGTGCCAGTGCGCATATTAACTTTGGGTTGGTAATAAAGTTCAAACTGGTTATTCAGCATCGCGGTTTGAACCACGTTGCGGCTTTTAAGTGTATATTTCTGATGCTGTTCGGTCGCTGTGTCGAAAACGCTGAGCCGGTTGCGCCCTGCAATCTTGGCCTGATACATAGCCTGGTCTGCCTGGCGCAGCAGCTGGCCGGTATCGACGTTTTCCGCCTGAGGATAAAACGTAATACCAATGCTGGCAGAGACTTGAATCGTCACTGAGTCAACTTCAAACGGCTCAGACAGTTTTTTGATCAGGCGATTGAAAACCTTTTTCGCCGAGGCAACGTTATCCAGGGTATCCAGAAAAACAACAAATTCATCGCCGCCAAATCGGGCCACCACATCCTCTTTCTTAAGGTTTTTGACCAGGCGGTTGGCTGAGCAGCGCAGCACTTCGTCGCCCATATCATGACCATAGGTATCGTTGACTTCCTTGAAGCCATCAAGATCAATGAAGGCCAGCGTAAACGCCAGCTTTTCAGGATCACGATATGTCATTTCGTGATCCAGGTGCTGTGTCAAGGCACTGCGATTAGGTAAGCCGGTTAACGGATCTGTTTCCGATAATGACCGCAAAAGTGAGACTTTCTTGCTAAGCAGCTCCTTGGTTTCATTCAGTTCCTGAAACAGTTGTTCAGAGCGCGCGGCACTACCGATGCTCCAGAAAATCCGCTCATTTTTTTCCGGGTCGCGATAAGCGCTAACTACGGCGGGAATTGGGTTTCCGGCCTTTGTTGTCAAGGTTACCCGTATTTCGTCACAGCAGCCTTCATAAACAATCATTGGCATGATGAAGCTGTCGTACATTATTTGTGATGCCTTGCTGAGCAAAACAAAAATGTCGCAGCCAAGGAGTTCATTGTGTGCATAGCCGTAACGTTTTTCAAAATACTGGTTACTGTAGTGAATCTGGCGATTAATGTCTGAAACCAGGCAGCCCACTGGGAATTGATCAATAGATGCAATAGCTGAGTCATCCATGATGAGTCCTCAAAGAATGGCCGAAGTTCTATTAATAGGGTTTCGACAAAAATACATAACTGCCTGGCATCGACGATGCGGCCAGACCCGTGCTTTGGTTGGTGCCTCGACCCTTTTCAGGTTGGTCAGCCTGCTTACTGTGCCGAGGTTGATAGCTGCCGTCCAGAACCTATTTAAAAGACAGGTATAATTTACGTATTATATCTAAGGCTAATTGTATTATATTAATTTTGTATGCATTTCCACGCAGCGGCGTGAGAATAAGAAATAGATATTTCATTAACTAATTTAGTGTTGGGTTAATTAACTGACTTGGATGGACACGGCAAACAGGTATCTTGAACAAGCACCTCGAACCAGCCCTTCCTTGACAGTTAAACATTCTGAAGCGCACCATCATTAGCGAATTTAACGGAGAATATAATGACTGAAGTTAAAGCCTTTGCTGCCCATGCTGATGATCAACCACTGGCGCCCCTGTCAATTGACCGCCGCAACCCGCGTCCCGATGACGTGGCCATTGAGATTCTGTACTGCGGCGTTTGTCATAGTGATCTGCACTTCGCTAAAAATGACTGGGGCTTAACCCGCTACCCTGTTGTGCCAGGCCATGAAATTGTTGGCCGGGTGACCGGTGTTGGCAGCGATGTCACGCGTTTCAAGCCCGGCGATGTGGTGGGCGTGGGCTGTATGGTAGATTCTTGCCGCACCTGTTCTGCCTGCCAGGATGATGTGGAGCAATACTGCCTGAACGGCTTCACCATGACCTACGGCAGCGATGACCGTCATGATGGTACCATGACCCAAGGGGGTTATTCCGAATCTATTGTGGTCAGCGAGCACTTTGTGCTGACCATGCCGGAAGGCATCGATCTGCCGTCAGCTGCGCCAATTCTGTGCGCGGGTATTACTACCTATTCACCGCTGCGCCATCATGGTGTGGGTAAGGGCCACAAGGTGGGCGTTATCGGCATGGGTGGTCTTGGCCACATGGGCGTGAAGCTTGCCAAAGCGCTGGGCGCCGAGGTGACGGTCTTCACCCGTTCTGATGCCAAGGTGGAAGAGGCCAAACAGCATGGTGCCGACCATGTGGTGGTCTCGTCAGATGAGGCACAGATGGAAGCCGTTGCCGAAACCTTTGACTTCATGCTGGATACCGTGCCGGTGCAGCACGATATCAATCCTTACCTCGCCGCGCTGCGCTACGATGGCACCCATATCATGGTTGGCCTGATGGACCCAATTGAACCGGCTGTTCAAGGCGCCAACCTGATTTTCAAACGTCGTGTTCTGGCAGGTTCGCTGATCGGCGGTATTGCCGAAACCCAAGAGCTTCTGGATTTCTGCGCTGAGCACAAGATCACCTGCGACGTGGAAATGATTGATATGCAAACCATCAACACCGCGTTTGAGCGCATGCAAAAAGGCGACGTGCGTTACCGCTTTGTCATCGACATGGCATCAATGAAAAACGCGGCCTAGTCGCCAAGCGTTAACGCCAATCATTAATAATAATAAACAGCAACGGCACCTAATGGTGCCGTTGCTGTTTTGACGTAGCCGCTTTATAAAGCGGAGATTTTAGTTTGCTGTTCTTCCAAGAGTTTTTTAGCGGCCTGGAATTCGGCGAGTTTGCCGCGTTCCTTTTCCACCACGGCTTTCGGGGCTTTGGCGATAAAGCCTTCGTTGCCGAGTTTTTTCTCAATGCCGCTGATCAGCTTGTCCTGCTTGTCGATTTCCTTGGCCAGCCGCTTGAGTTCGGCGTCTTTATCAATCAGATCCGCCATGGGCACCAGGACTTCCATATCACCCACCAGCTGGGTGGCTGACAGCGGTGCGTCGTCTGGGTTGGCCAGCCAGGTGGCGCTTTCCAGCTTGGCCAGTTTGGCCAGAAAGTGGCGATTGCTTTCAAGACGTTCGGCATCTTCCGGCTTGCCTTTGGTGAGGAGGATATCCAGCGGCTTGCCGGGGGCAATGTTCATCTCAGCGCGGATATTACGCACCGCGATAATCACGCCCTTCAGCCATTCGATATCCCGGGTGGCCTGCTCGTCAATGCGGTTTTCATCGGCCTGTGGCCAGGGCTGGTTCATGATAGAAGGGTTATCACCGGCGTAGGTGCCCGCCAGTGGCGCAACCCGCTGCCAGATCTCTTCGGAGATATACGGCATCATCGGATGGGCAAGGCGCAGAATCACTTCCAGCACCCGCACCAGGGTTCGCCGCGTGCCGCGTTTAGCGGATTCGCTGGCATTTTCGTCCCAGAGTACCGGCTTGGATAGCTCCAGGTACCAGTCGCAATATTCGTTCCAGACAAACTCATACAGCGCCTGGGAGGCATGGTCGAAGCGATATTCGTCCAGCGCCTTGGTCACCTGGGTTTCGGTCTTCTGCAGCTGAGAAATGATCCAGCGATCCGCCAGGGAGAGGCTCACCTCGCCGCCTTCTGCGCCGCAATCCTCGCCTTCGGCGTTCATCAGCACGTAGCGCGAGGCATTCCAGAGCTTGTTGCAGAAGTTGCGGTAGCCGTCCAGGCGGTTCATATCAAACTTGATATCCCGCCCGGTGGTGGCCTGGGAAAGGAAGGTGAAGCGCAATGCATCGGTGCCGTGGGCTTCAATGCCGTCCTTGAACTCATCCTTGGTCGCTTTGGCAATCGCCTTGGCTTTCTGCGGCTGCATCATGTTGCCGGTGCGTTTTTCAACCAGATCTTCCAGGCTGATGCCGTCAATCAGGTCGATGGGGTCCAGCACGTTGCCCTTGGATTTGGACATCTTCTGGCCCTGGCCATCGCGCACCAGGCCATGCACATAGACGGTCTTGAACGGTACTTCGTCCATGAACTTCAGCGTCATCATGATCATCCGGGCGACCCAGAAGAAGATGATGTCAAAACCGGTGACCAGCACGCTGGTGGGGTGAAAGGTTTCCAGTTCCGGGGTCTTTTCCGGCCAGCCCAGGGTGCCAAAGGTCCACAGGCCTGAGCTGAACCAGGTATCGAGAACATCTTCGTCCTGGGTCAGGGTGATGTCTGCCGACAGCTTGTGCTTTTCGCGGGCTTCTTCTTCGCTGCGCGCCACATAGACATTACCGTCCGCATCGTACCAGGCGGGAATACGGTGGCCCCACCACAGCTGGCGGGAGATACACCAGTCCTGGAGGTCGCGCATCCAGGCGAAGTACATGTTTTCGTAGTTCTTGGGCACGAACTGGATATCGCCGTTTTCCACCGCGGCAATGGCGGGTTTGGCCAGCTCTTCCACCGCGACAAACCACTGATCAGTGAGCAGTGGCTCAATCACATCGCCGGAACGGTCGCCATAGGGCAGGGTGTTGTTGACCGTTTCGACCTGCGCCAGCAAACCCAGGGCGTCCATATCGGCGACGATCTGCTTGCGTGCCTCGAAGCGGTCAAGCCCTGCGTATTTGACGGGCAGGGTGGCGTCTTCTTCAGGCTGTGGCTGTCCCTTGAGGTCAAAAATCTCGGCGCGCTCAAGAATAGTGGCATCCTTGCTGAACACATTGATCAGCAGGTGATTCTGGCGCTTGCCGACTTCGTAGTCGTTAAAGTCGTGGGCCGGGGTAATCTTGACGCAGCCGGAGCCTTTTTCCCTATCGGCATGCTCATCGGCGACGATAGGAATACGCCGACCGACCAGCGGCAGCTCGATAAACTTGCCGACCAGTGAGGCATAGCGTTCGTCGTCCGGGTTGACCGCCACGCCGGTATCCCCCAGCAGGGTTTCCGGGCGAGTGGTCGCCACGACCAGATAATCCTTGCCATCGGCGGTGGTCACGCCATCAGCCAGCGGGTAGCGGAAATGCCAGAAGCTGCCTTGCTGGTCCTTGTTTTCCACTTCCAGGTCGGAAATGGCAGTGTGCAGGGTTGGGTCCCAGTTGACCAACCGCTTGCCGCGATAGATAAGGTTGTCTTCATGCAGGCGCACGAAAACTTCCTGCACGGCCTTGTAGAAGCCGTCATCCATGGTGAAACGTTCCCGCGACCAATCCACGCTGGCACCCATGCGGCGCAGCTGGCGGGTAATATGGCCGCCGGATTCTTCCTTCCACTCCCACACCTTGTCGATAAACGCATCGCGGCCCAGCTCATGGCGGGTCTTGCCTTCCTCAGCGGCCACCTTGCGCTCCACCAGCATCTGGGTGGCGATACCGGCGTGATCGGTGCCGATCTGCCAGAGGGTATTGTTGCCCTGCATGCGCTTGAAGCGGATCAGGGTATCCATGATGGTATCCTGAAACGCATGGCCCATATGCAGGCTGCCGGTCACGTTGGGCGGCGGAATCATGATGGCGTAAGGCTCGCCCTGGCCGGAAGGGGCAAAGCGGTTATCGGCTTCCCAGCGCGCGTACCAGCGGGTTTCGATCTGTTCGGGTTGGTAGGTCTTTTCCATGGATTGGCTCACAGCGGCGGTGCCCAGCGTTACCGGGCAGCGAATGCATTGATTGGGTTCGCAAAATGGCCGTTAGTATAGCGCGTCACAGGCGCTGACGTCAGGCCTTGAGCGTTAGCCGCCGCATGGCCAGCAAGCCAAGCAGCGGCCCGGGCAGCAGCCACCAGATCACCATCAGCCCCTGGGTGCTCCACAGCGAGGTGACCAGCGCAATGGCTGGCAGGGTCAGGCTGAAGCCGATGGCATTCATCATCGCCAATGCGGCACCCAACCGGTCGCTGGGTGCCGAGACTGAAGCAAGCGCAGAAAACTGTGCCGAATCGGCGATGACGCTAAAGCCCCACAGCAGCAGTAAGGCCAGCAACATTAAAGGCGGCGCGCTACCCAGCCAGGGGTAAAAGAAGCAAAGGGCGCCGGAGGTGGCCAGGGCAACAAAGGCTACCCGGGCACTGCCGAAGCGTCGGCTGGCACGGCCTGCCAGCACGCAGCCGGGCATACCGATGGCAATCACCGCAAAGCTCAGCCAGGCAATACGGGTGACCGGCGCGTCCAGGCGAGCCAACTCCCGGGCGACCAGAAAAGGGGTGAGCGTCCAGAAAGCATAAAGCTCCCAGCAGTGGCCGAAATAACCCAGTGCTGCCGCGCGAAAGTCACGGCGACGAAAGGCCGCCAGCCCCGCCCAGGGGCGACCACCTGCCGCCGTCGGCGGCAGGTGGGGGCCAACCCCCAGACGGTAGATCATGGCGGCGGCCACCAGCGCCAGCAAGGAGGACAGCAGCAGGGGCGTCTGCCAGGGCATGTATAGGGTTACCCCGCGCAACAGATGCGGTGAGGCGGTGCCCAAGGTCAGCATACCCACCAGCCAGCCCAGCGCTGCACCCGCCTGATGTGGTGTCCAGCTGACCACCAGTTTCATGCCCAATGGGTAAATACCGGCCAGGCAAAGCCCAGTCATAAAGCGCAGCAGGATGGCGCCCGTCAGGCTTTCCAGGCTGAAAATAAACGCCGCATTGATGATTGCCCCGCAGACGGCAGCCATGGCAAACAACTGGCTGGCAAGCAGACGGTCGGCCAGGCCGCTAGTGGCAATCACCAGAGTACCGCTGATAAACCCCGCCTGCACTGCCATGGTCAGCAGACCGAGATCCGCGCCGCTCAGTCCGGCAGACTGCTGCAGAGCAGTGCCCACGCCATTGACGCTGAACCACAGCGACGTGCCGAATAACTGGGCAATCACGATAGTGATCAGCGGGTGGCGTTTGAGCATGGTGGCGCTACTCCAGGTCAATGGCGCGTATCATACGGCGCAAAGCGCTAATCCGCTTATCGGTGGTGTTTTTATAGGCGACGGAAGTCTGGTAAGTGGAGGTCTCTTGCCAACTTTCGGCTGAACGCAGCTCCTGAATCAGCCAGCCTCTGACCATCACATAATGCCTTGAATCCAGCCCAAGTGCTTTAACGGCTTCAATGGAAGCTGGCTGCTCGGGTTTTTCCAGCGCAGCTTGAATAGCAAGCACCTTATGCCCTAACTCCAGCGCATACTGATCCTGCTCGCTTAGCGGGGTAACTCTTGGTGTCTTATTTTCATCCAGCGTCGAGCAGGCCGATAATGCCATGGTGAAGAAGAGAGTCAGCCATGTTTTGGTGTTATTCATTAAAATGGCTCCAGGACAATTGTGCAGACAGTGTCTGCACAATCTGTTGATTAGGATAATATTTCAGGCTCTTCGTCGTTGGGTGTGGAATTCGCCCCCTGAGCTGAGCCAGAATATTGCCTCCATATTAGCAGGAGGTACGACATGGACGGCACCCAGATTTTAACACTCGGCCTTGGCCTGGAAGCGCCCTGGATTCTCAAGGATCAGCACCTGGATACCGCTGTGTCGCCTCACCGCCTGGAGCTGTATGTCGAGGCGGAGCGTGGCAGCCTCTATCCCTGTCCAGAGTGCGGTAAGGCCTGCCAAGCTCACGACTTTGCTGACAAAACCTGGCGACATCTGAACTTCTTTCAGCACCATTGTTACTTGCATGCTCGCGTCCCTCGTACAAAGTGTCCTGAACATGGCGTCAAACGCATAAAGGTGCCCTGGGCGCGGCCCGGCAGTGACTTTACCCTGTTGTTCGAGCAGGCGGCCATGTCGCTCGTCAAGGAGATGCCAGTGCTGGCTGTCTCCCGGCAGTTGGAGATTTCCGACAAACGACTATGGCGCATCGTGCACCACTACGTGAACCGCATGCTGGGAGAGCTGGATCTGTCCAATGTGACCATGGTTGGCGTGGACGAAACCGCGTCCCGACGCGGGCATCGTTACGTCACCGTGTTCCTCGATATGCAGCGCAAGCAGGAACCGGTGATTTTCGCTGTTCCAGGCTGCGGCAAGGACACCATCAAGGCGTTCAGTGCCTTCCTGGCGGCTCATGGTGGCGATGTGGACAATGTGGTCGAGGTTGTCTGTGACATGTCACCTGCTTTCCTTAGTGGCGTCACCGAGTCTCTTCCCAAGGCGGAGGTAACGGTCGACTGGTTCCATATCGTGCAGACCTTCACCAAGCGACTGGACGAGGTGCGCAAGAAAGAACGCCGCGAGCAGAAACACCCCAAGTCGCTGCGCTGGGCACTGTTGAAGAGCCTGGAAAATGAGAACCACACACCTAAACAGATATCGGCACTTCAGGAGCTGGTTGCCGATCAGAGCGCCACGGCCGATGCTTGGGTGATCAAGGAAAAGTTAAGCTGGATCCAGAAAGCGTCAACGCCCAGGGCAGCGCGTTGGCGGATCACGAACTACCTAAAAATCATGAAAGCAGCAGTTTCTGAGAAGCCTCTACTGAAGCCGATGGGGAAAGCGCTGGAGACACTTGAGCGACACGCTAAAGCGGTAGTCAGGCGCTGGCACTCGGGGCTGACAAACGCGCGACTAGAAGGAATGAACGGCCTGTTTCAGGCGGCTCGTTCACGTGCACGGGGCTACCGAAATGAAGCTAATTTCATTGCTATGATTTACCTGATTGGTAGCCCGGTGGGCCGCCTGCTTGATCAGGCCAAATCCACATGAAATGACGAAGAGCCATATTTCAAGTCTGCCTTCCTTGATGTTTTACCCACTGCTGACCGGCAGCCGTCAAACGGTATCTTTGTAAGCGGCTATTGGGCTTTTCCGGAATCGTTTGCTCAATCAAGCCAGCGTTCAATGCCGGTCTTAGGTACGCTTTTCTGAAATGGGGCTGATGTTTGAGACCCAAAATATCCTGTAGCTCGGACCGCGTCATTTCTCCCTTCAAAGATTCAAGCAGGCGGAATACTTCCCTGCTAACTTGGTCGGTGACTTGGTCGGTGACTTGGTCGGTGACTTGGTCGGTGACTTGTGGGGTGCTTGCCTCAGATCGCCACTCTGTTTCAGGACGCCAGGCGATCACGCTGAATTGATTACCCGAAGAATCATTCACCAAGTCAACTTGGTGCCACGCCTCAAGTGCTCGAGGAATGCCACTGCCCATGCCGCGATAAGGCAGAATATGGGATGCATGCTCAGTGAGCGTTGGATTGCGGCGGATGGATTTTCCTCGGCTAATGTCCTCGGAGGTCAGGCTATCCGGCAGGTGGCCAGGGCTGACGATTTCCACCCGGTCGGCAAACACCATCAGGCGGACAGAGGCGCTGGTGAAGTAGTCGCGGTGGATCAAGGCATTGACCAGCAACTCTTCCAGCGCTGTCTCAGGAATTTCCAGCTCGCCTAGGGTGTTGAAACTGCGCCCGTGCTGTACATGGTGCAGGTTGCGCTTGATAAAGGCGAAGGCACCCCGGAACTGCTCCAGCAGAGAACCCTTGATGTCTTCGCTGTCCAGGTAGCGAGTATCGTGC
This sequence comes from Halomonas sp. CH40, assembly GCA_041875495.1. NCBI lineage: Bacteria > Pseudomonadati > Pseudomonadota > Gammaproteobacteria > Oceanospirillales > Halomonadaceae > Halomonas > Halomonas sp. CH40. The sequence continues at coordinate 2,829,130 of CP112982.1, read as the reverse complement.
AGAGCCGTGCCGGGAAAGGCCACCGCCTTTATTTCAAAGGCAGGGCGCCAACGCTGCGGATTGCGACCGAACAGCATCAGTCCTGCCAGGTTCAGCTCCTGCCCATCGCCCAGCCCTATGTTTTGCAGCAGCTGTTCCCGTGTCAGGCCAGCGTATTCGCTGGCCTCACCATAACGGCGGTTAAAATAGGTGGTAAATGCTTTGTCGTCGATATCCTCTACCGAGGTGCCCGCTACCGGCACCACATCGGCATACACCAGGCCGGAGCGCTGGAACATGCGCTGCATTTCTTCGCGGGAGGTCACATGTCGCTTGTCCGAGCCCTGCTTGACCCAAATGCGACCTTGATTATCAAGATACGGTTTGGCCAACCCATCGGGTATTTCCATCGCTATCACGATGCCGTGATCCGTCTGTACATTCTCGGTCAGCGGATGCACTGGCGGGCGCACATGCTGTGAGGCGGCGTTACTAAGCAGCTGGTTTAGCCGCCGAACCGCAGTGCCATCCAGTCCGGCAATCGAGCCGTCATCATTAACACCCAGAAATAGCCAGCCGCCACCACTGTTGGCAAAGGCCGCCAGCTCAGCTGCAAGACCATCTGCATTGGTAGCATCGCGTTTGAACTGGTGGCGGCTGTCTTCGCCGCGGGTGAGTGTTTTTAGCAGTTGGTTCTGATCCATGGTTATGCTTCCTTGCTCTTCACCCCAGTTGATGCGGCACGACTTCGTGGCCCATTTCCTTGTAGCGTTTCCAGCAGGCGCGTTTGGCGATGAGTACGTCCTGGTGCTGGTTGATGATTTCTGCAACGCGGGCGTAGGCGTCGAAGCCGTCGGGGATTTCCGGGTGCAGGTTGAGCAGGGCGGCGTCTTGTGCCGGGGCGGGGAGGGCCTTCCAGCCGAGGGTGACCGGCACCTGGGCGGCCAGGTCGCTGTCTTCCAAGGCGTGGGGCAGGTAGGCGTCTGGGCGAAAATTCCATAGGGCGTCATCGGCCTGCCTGGCCAGGGCTTCGTCCTCGCAGTGCAGGTGAAGCCGGTAGCCCTTGTGCCAGATGGTCTCTGCCAATTTGCAGGCAAACTGTAGGCGGGCGTCCAGAGTGGTGTCTGGCAGGATGTAGAAATCAATGCGGGCCATGGCGGTTTCCAGCGCCTGCCACCCGCAATCTGGGTAGCAGGCGTTTGCGAGGGTCAGACCAGCCGGGTCAGCCAGCCGTACTTGTCTTCGCTGCGGCCGTACTGCAGGTCAAGCAGCTTGGTGCGAATGCGCTTGGCAATCTCGTTGTTGCCGCCAGCGGTCAGGGTAATGCGTTCGTTGTCGGTGACCAGCTCACCTACCGGGGTAATCACCGCTGCCGTGCCGCAGGCAAAGACTTCGGTAATCTCGCCGGAAGCTGCGCCTTCGCGCCATTCATCGATGCTGATGGGGCGCTCTTCCGGCGTCAGGCCTTCGTCCTTGGCCAGGGTCAGCACTGAGTTACGGGTGACGCCTTCCAGAATGGTGTCAGTCAGGCGCGGAGTGACGACGCGGCCATCCTTGAACACGAAGAACAGATTCATACCGCCAAGCTCTTCGATCCATTTGCCTTCCGCCGCGTCCAGAAACGCCACCTGGCTGCAACTGTTAGCGGAGGCTTCTTTCTGGGCGGCCAGTGAGGCGGCGTAGTTGCCGCCGCACTTGGCAAAACCGGTGCCACCTGGGGCCGCGCGGTTGTAGTGGGTGGATAGCCAGATCGATACTGGGTCAATGCCGCCCTTGAAGTAGGCCGCTGCAGGCGAAGCGATCACGTAATAATCGACCTCGTGAGCGGGGCGTACGCCCAGGAAAGCTTCTGAGGCAATCATGAAGGGGCGCAGATAGAGGCTGCACTCGTCGGAATCGCTGGCAGGCGTGGGCACCCAGGCATGATCCTGAGCCAGCAGGGCTTTCAGCGAGCCGATAAAGTCTTCATCGGACAGCTCCGGCAGGGCCAGACGGCGGGCACTACGACGAAAGCGCTCGGCATTCTTTTCCGGGCGGAATGTCCATACGGAACCATCGGCATGCCGGTAAGCCTTGATACCCTCGAAAATTTCCTGGCCGTAGTGCAGCACAGAAGCCGCCGGGTCCAGGGTCAAAGGGCCGTAGGGGCGAACTTCATGGGCATGCCAGCCGGTATCAAGGGTCCAGCGTACATGGGCCATATGATCGGTAAAGTGGCTGCCAAACCCGGGGTTTTGCAGGATGTTATCGCGGATGTTGTCTGCCGTCGGCTGATTGGATGGCAGCAGGGTAAAGCGGTCGGTGGGCACGATGATTCTCCACAGCTAGCGTTAAAACGCTTTTAATCTTGTTAACCAGATAGAGGCACCGGCCAGCCCGGTGCCTACACGACGTATCACTGCCCCAAGATGTAACGGTTGCGTCAGTGAAAGGCAACCGTCAGGTGCTTGATTTTGAAGTTAGTCGTCGCTATTTTCTACCTGGACATCGGTTTCACGGTCCAGCAGGTATTGAGTTAGCAGCCCAACCGGGCGGCCAGTGGCGCCTTTCTGCTTGCCGGAATGCCAGGCGGTGCCAGCGATATCCAGGTGTGCCCAGGGGAAGTGATCCGCAAAGCGCGATAGAAAGCAGGCGGCGGTGATGGTGCCTGCTGGGCGCCCACCAATGTTAGCCAGGTCGGCAAAGTTGGAATCCAGCTGCTCCTGATACTCATCCCACAGCGGCAGGTGCCAGGCGCGATCCCAGGCGGTATCGCCCGCATCGAGAATATCCAGCGCCAGGTCATCATCGTTGGATAAAAGCCCCGTCGCGTGGTGGCCAAGCCCAATGATGCAGGCACCAGTCAGGGTAGCAATATCCACCACGCTGGCGGGTTCAAAACGCTCGGCGTAGGTGAGTGCATCGCACAGCACCAGACGGCCTTCGGCATCGGTGTTGAGGACTTCAACCGTCAAGCCCTTGAGGGTGTTGATGATATCCCCCGGCTTGGTGGCCGCGCCGTCCGGCATGTTTTCCGCCGCCGCTACAATAAACACCAGATTGAGCCTGGGTTTGATGGCTAGAACGGCATTAACGGTGCCAAACACGCTGGCGGCGCCGCACATATCGAACTTCATTTCGTCCATGGCCTCGCCGGGCTTGAGCGAGATACCGCCAGTGTCAAAGGTGATACCCTTGCCTACCAGCACATGGGGGGCGTCTGCGGCGTCTTCTGCGCCCTGATAGCGCATTACAATCAGGTGTGAAGGTTCGCGGCTGCCATGGCCGACTGACAGTAGCGAATGGGCGCCAAGGGTTTCTAGGGCGTCTTCATCCAGAATTTCGGTGGTCAGGCGGCCTTCGGAACCGGCGGCCAGCTTTTCAGCTTGCTCCGCCAGATAGCGCGGCGTGCAGACATTACCCGGCAGGTTGCCCAGGGTGCGGGCGGCGTTGATGCCCTGGCCGATCGCCACACCAATGTGGGCACCTTCCCGTGCCTGCTCGGCTTCATCGCTATCGCTGAGCAGCAGAGTAAAGCGCTGCAGGGAAGAAAGCGGGGCGGGTTGCGATTTAAAGGTATCAAAGCGGTAAAGCGCGCGCTCGCCTGCTTCCATGATCTTGCGCGCTTTCCATGCTGAGTCGCGGCCTTCCAGCGGCACATCGGTAAACGCCAGGCAGGCCTCGTCAATAGGAAGCTTGATAAGCGCGCTGGCAGCGGCGTCCAGCGCTTTCAAAAAGGCGGCATCCTTGCATTTTTCGCGCGCTCCCAGCCCTACCAGCAGCAAGCGCTCAGTGCCAAGCCCGGGGGCAAAGGGCAACATCAGGGTGCTGCCCAGTGCCGCGTCGAAGTCGCCGCTTTCAACCAGCTGGCTGATCAGACGCTCGCTGGCGTCATCGAGTTTCGCAACCGCGGGAAGGAGTTCACTATCGTTAAACACCGGTACAGCAAGACAAGCGGTTTCGGCTTTCGCCGGATTAGCGGTATGAACGGAAAATTCCATGACGTCTCCAACAAGACAAGCATCGCAGGATTCGGGATAATGCCCCAAAAGTGAGCTGTTATTGTGCCCTCTGAAGCAAGTGTACCCAAGCCTTGGGCGCATTGCATGGCATCCTGCACGATTGGCTGGAGAACGCGTTGATTTTATTTCGCTATTTAACCCGCGAAGTGCTACTAACCATGACCGCAGTGGCGGGTATTCTGCTGCTGGTGATCATGGGCAGCCGGTTTATCCGTTATTTTTCCAGCGCTGCCGAAGGCGATATTCCGTTAAATATTCTGGGTAGCCTGATGCTTTTTCATCTGCCCGGCTTTATGGAGCTGATTCTGCCGCTGGCCTTTTTTCTGGGCATCCTGCTCGCCTATGGTCAGCTATATATGAACAGCGAGATCACCGTAATGGTGGCCTGCGGCGTCAGCCCGACGCGCTTGCTGAAGGTAACGCTGTTGCCTGCGATCGTGGTGGCCGTACTGGTGGGCGTGTGCAGTCTGTGGCTGACGCCGCTGGGCGCGTTCAATACTGAAACCATGCTGGAAGAGCAGCGCAGCCGCCTGGATGTGTCGATCCTGGCGCCCGGGCGTTTTCAGGAGTTTGGCCAGGGCCGCACGGCCTATATCAGCGGTTTTTCCAGCGACGGCACCGAGATGGAAAATGTTTTCGTTAACGAAATGGGCAATACGGCTGAAGGCGAACATCATTACGTTACCCGTGCCGCCCGAGGCTATCAGGAGTTGCGTGATGACACTGGCAGCCGCTTTCTGGTGTTGGAAAACGGTGAACGCTACGGAGTAACCCCGGGCCGCTTTGGCGCAGAAAAACTCATGTTTGAGCGCTATACCCTGCGGCTTGGCGCTACCGGGCGGGTCGAAGCGGTGGAATCGCTGGAGTACGCCACCACGCCTGCCCTGCTGGCCAACCCTGACCCACGCGCTCAGGCCCAATGGCAGTGGCGAGCCGGGTTGCCGTTGATGGTCTTTATTCTCGCCCTGATGGCCCAGCCGTTATCCCGGGTTAACCCGCGTCAGGGGCGCTTTGCCAAACTCCTGCCCGCGGTTTTTCTCTACGTGGCCTATCTTAGTCTGCTCTTGGCAGCCGTTGACATGATCGGCAGTGGTAGCTGGCCTTCAACGCTGGGCGTCTGGCCGGTTCACGGGTTATTCCTGGTGCTGGGGCTGATGTTACTGTGGCATTCACAACGCAAGGGGATGCGCTAATGCTGCTGGATCAGCTGGACCGTTACATTGCCCGCAACGTGCTGGCCGCCATTGTCGTGGTACAGGTTGTACTCTTGGGGCTGGATATCACCATTGCCTATATCGATGATTTGGGCGATGTGCAGCAGGGTTACACCGCTCTGGATGCACTGATGTATCTGTTGATGCGCGTACCCTGGCGGTTTTATCAGTATGCGCCGGTAGCGGTATTGATCGGTGCCCTGATTGGCCTGGGCAGTATGGCCTCCAGCAATGAGCTGACGGTGATGCGCGCATCTGGGCGCTCGCTGGCCCGTATTGTCTGGGGTGTTATGAAACCGGTACTGCTGGTGATTGTGGTGGTACTGCTGGTGGCAGAATATGTCAGCCCGCGTACCGAGCAGTTTGCCGAAGCCTGGAAGCTGGAAAAACGCCAGGGCTCAGGCGCTGTTCTGACCAGCCGCAGCGGCTGGCAGATCGAGAATGACAGCATCTACCGGTTTGGCGCCATCCGCGCCGATAATGTCGTGCTGGACCTTACCCGCTATCGCTTTGATGATCGCCAGCTGGTGGAAATCTCCTATGCCCAACGGGCTCGCTGGGAAGGTAATCAGTGGCAGTTGGAAAATGTTGCCACTACTCGGCTGTATGAGGAGCGCACCGAAGCCGAACAGCATGCCACCCAGCGCTGGGAAACCAACCTGACCCCTGTGCAACTGGAGCGTCTACTGCGCGATATTGATAGCCAGGCACCCAGTGAGCTCTATGCCTATGCCGGCTTTCTGCGCGCCCAGGGGCAGCAGGCGGATGAACCCTTACTGCATTTCTGGCAAAAGATGCTGATGCCGTTGACCATGGGGTCACTGGTACTGATTGCCGCTTCCTTTGTGTTTGGCCCTTTGCGCAGTGTGGCGGCAGGCACCCGAGTGTTTTACGGCGTGATTACCGGTTTGCTGTTCAAATACACCCAGGATTTGCTGGCGCCTGCGTCGACGCTGTTTGGTTTTTCACCAGTCTGGGCGGTGCTGGTGCCCACGCTGGCCTGTGCGCTGGTGGGTGTTTACTTTCTGCGCCGCAATGGTTAGCGCTCTAAACTGATTCACAAGAGAGGCATCATGCAACGACGTTTTGATCAACTGGATAGCGTATGGCCTTCCGCCCTGGGGCGACGATTGGGGGCGATGATTTATGATGGCTTTCTGGTCGTTGCCATCTGGATTGGCGTGACGGTAGCGCATCTTGCGTTATTTCGCTTCGTATTGGGACAGAACCTTGAAGAAGCCGGGCCGACGCTTTTTGCGGTTATCTCGCTGCGGCTTTTGCTGGTGCTGTCGGCATTTTTCTTCTTTGCCTACTCCTGGACTCGAGGCGGCATGACGTTGGGCATGCAGGCCTGGCGATTACGCGTACAAACGCCAGAGGGGTATTCGATTACCTGGCTGCAAAGTGCCGTGCGCTGCTTGACCGCCTGGGTTTCGCTAGCCGTTTTCGGATTGGGCTACTGGTGGGTACTGTTTGATGGTGAACGGCGCAGCTGGCCGGATATTGTCTCCGGCACCCGGACGGTGGTACAGCCCAAGCCAGCATCCAGAAAGGATAAGGCTAAGCAATAGCCGATAACGACGAGTCAGAAACTACTTGCAAAAATACATGCGAATCATTTACATTCACTTCATGACTTTCATGAGGTGTCGCCATGTACGTTTGTGTCTGCAAGGGAGTAACCGACCATCAGATCCGCCAGCAGGTCAGCGACGGAGCGCGCAGTTGGCGTGAAGTGCGTGAAGCCACGGGTTGCGCCACCCAATGCGGCAAGTGCGCCTGTTTTGCCAAGTCCGTGACCCGCGAAGCGGTGCAGGATGCGCGCTATGAAGCCAATGCGGGGCTTGCTTACGCAGTCTGATATCAATGGTTTGATTTTATTGTGTTTTTCACCTTCAGCTTGTTACTCTCAGGACGTTGGGAGTATGCTTTTTATGATCTATACTCTTAATTAAGTCGTTCTGTCTGCGGGCAAACTAACCTCAATAAAGGTGACGTCATGAAAGGTGATCCGAAAGTTATCCAGCATCTGAATATCGCTCTTGGTAATGAGCTTGTTGCCATCAATCAGTATTTCCTGCATGCCAAGATGTACAAGGACTGGGGTTTCAAGGAGCTTGCCAAGTGGGAGTACGACGAGTCCATCGAAGAAATGCAGCACGCCGATAAGCTGATCGAGCGTATTCTCTTTCTGGAAGGCATTCCCAATCTGCAGGATCTGGGCAAACTGCATATCGGCGAAAATGTTCAGGAGATGCTTGAGTGCGATCTCAAGATTGAACATGACGGCCGCAAGGATTACATCGAAGCCATTACCTACTGCGAAAGCGTCAAGGATTATGTCACCCGCGATCTGCTGCGCGATATCCTCGCCGATGAAGAAGGCCACATTGACCATATCGAGACCCAGCTTGGCCTGATTGAAAAAATCGGTATCCAGAACTACCTGCAAAAGCACATGCAGCTGGCCTCCGACGAAGAGTGATCCATACAGCAAGTATTCACAAGCATAACGGGCAGCCAAGCGGCTGCCCGTTATGCTTTATCTGACAGCTGGATGACATTCTTCCCGCAAGCCGCGACAATGGTTGCCTGACCCCTATCAGGATTAACGATGATCAGCTGAACGCTGGCGGAGAGTAGGATGTTGCCACTGACAATACTTTATCAGGATGATGATCTGGTGGCGGTTCACAAACCGGCTGGGCTTCTGGTTCACCGTTCGCAACTGGCTCGGGGAGAGCGAGAGTTTCTGCTCCAGCGTTTGCGTAACCAGCTGAACAGGCGGGTGTATCCGGTGCATCGGTTGGATCGCCCGACCTCAGGGGTGATGGTGTTTGGGTTCTCGTCCGAGGTTGCGGCACGTCTAAGTGCCTCCTTTTCGGAACGTCAGGTAGAAAAACGCTACCTGGCGGTGGTGCGTGGCGTGGCCCCCGAGCAGGAGCGGCTGGATTACCCGCTGCGCGAGGAAGACGGCACCCGCCCCAAGGCACAAATGCCGGCAATGCCCGCCATGACCGATATCCGTCGTCTGGACAGCGTAGAATTGCCGGTGCAGGTGGATCGTTATCCGGTGGCCCGCTATTCGCTGGTTGAAGCACGGCCGCTGACCGGGCGACGCCACCAGATACGCCGTCATCTTTCCCGGCGTGGCTACCCGATCATCGGTGATGCCAAACATGGCAAAAGTATCCATAACCGCTTTTTTGCCGAGCGTTTTGCGGCCCCACGCTTGCTGCTGGCAGCGACCTGGCTGGCGTTTGATCACCCGCAACAGGCCAAGCGCGTTCAACTCAGTTGTGCTTTGGATGACACCATGACGGCACTGTTTGAACACCTCGGCTGGGCAGGGCACCTGCCGCTGGATAGCGTGCGGACGCCGCCCTGCAGTGAAGGCCGTTCATCCATTTCTCCAGTGTGAATATCGCTGGTTGATTATCTTTGTGGAGTTTTCATGGCGGTGCAAGAAAGCCCTGTGCGTGAACTAGCTGATCAGGATTATGAGTTGCGTTTTGGCGGCATCCGGCGCTTGTATGGCCGCCGTGCAGCAGAGGCCTTTCGCACGGCGCATGTAGTGGTGGTAGGTGTTGGTGGGGTTGGCAGTTGGGCCGCTGAGGCATTGGCGCGTTCCGGTATTGGCCGCTTGACCCTGATTGACCTGGATGATGTGTGTGTCTCCAATGTTAACCGCCAACTGCATGCACTGGATGGCACCATTGGCCGCCCCAAGGTAGAGGTGTTGGCCGAGCGCTGCCGGCTGATTGCCCCGGAGATGGAGGTGATCGCTGACAGTGCCTTTGTCACGCCGACGAATCTGGCTGAACGCATTCCCGATAGCGCCGACCATGTGGTGGATGCGATTGACAGCGTCGTGGCCAAGGCGGCGCTGATCGCCTGGTGCAAGCGGCGCAAGATAGCGATTACCGTTACCGGAGCGGCCGGAGGGCAAAGCGACCCGACGCGTATTCAGGTGGCGGATATCACCCGCACCGAGCAGGACCCTCTGCTGGCCAAGGTGCGCTCGCGCCTGCGTCGCGACCATGGTTTTTCGCGCAACCCCAAGCGGCGCTTTGCGGTGGAGTGCGTCTATTCGGATGAGCAGCTGATGTATCCGGGCGCGGATGGCGAAGTCTGCGCGCAGAAACCAGCCAACGCAGACGCCACCCGGCTGGATTGTGCCTCGGGGTTCGGTGCCGCTACCTTTGTGACCGGCACCTTTGGCTTTGTCGCCGCTTCACGGGTGTTGGCGCGGCTGGCCCGTAAAGCCACTTCACACGAGAGGAAATGACTATGACACTCCCAGCTCCAGGGATCTACCGCCACTATAAAGGCGCACTTTACGAAGTGCTGGGAACGGCGCAGCATAGCGAAAGTGAAGAGCCGCTGGTGGTTTATCGGGCGCTCTACGGCGATTACGGCCTCTGGGTACGTCCGCTTGATATGTTTACCGAAAGCGTGACCAGGGACGGTCAACCCCAGCCGCGTTTTGCTCTTGAGAAGCCATTTTAAGCCTGCACCAATACCCACAGGGAAGGGGAGCGACATGACGATGACGACACCGCAGCAGACGCTGAAAAATGTATTCGGGTTTGATGACTTTCGCGGCGGCCAGCAGGCGGTGGTCGAGAATATTCTGAATGGGCATTCGGCGGCGGCCATTTTTGCCACCGGTGCGGGTAAGTCACTGTGTTATCAGTTGCCTGCGCTGCACCTGCCGCATCTGACCCTGGTGGTGTCGCCACTGTTGGCGCTGATGCAGGATCAGCTCGCCTTCCTCCAACGCCTGGGCATTGCGGCGGCCAGTATTGATTCTACTCAGGATCGCGACACGGCGCGTGATGTGATGGAGCGCGCCCGGCGTGGCGAGCTGAAAATTCTGATGATCTCGGTAGAACGGCTGAAAAACGAGCGTTTTCGCCACTTTTTGCGCCAGGTGCGTATTTCCCTGATGGTGGTGGATGAAGCTCACTGCTTATCTGAATGGGGGCATAACTTTCGCCCGGATTACCTCAAGCTGGCGGTTTATCAACAAGAGTTTGCGATTCCCCAGGTATTGCTGCTCACCGCCACGGCAACGCCTGCAGTCATTGCCGATATGCGCGAAAAATTTGCCATTGCCGAGGAGCACGTCACCACCACCGGTTTTTACCGGCCCAACCTGACGCTGTGGGTGACGCCAGCCATGGAAAACCGCCAGCAGCAGTTGATTGAGTGGCTAGCGCCGCAGATGCAGCCAGGTAATCAAGCGCCCACCATTATTTACGTGACCCTGCAACAAACGGCCGAGCAGCTGGCCAAGGCGCTTAGTGCCCAGGGGATTGCAGCCCAGGCCTACCATGCGGGGCTGGATTCTGCTCGCCGAGAGGCTATTCAGCACCAGTTCATGCAGGGGGAATCGCCCTGCATTGTGGCCACTATTGCCTTTGGTATGGGTATTGATAAAGGCAACATCCGCAACGTGGTACATTTTGATCTGCCCAAATCGATCGAAAACTACAGCCAGGAAATTGGTCGGGCTGGGCGCGATGGCCAGCCAGCGATCTGCCTGACCCTCGCCGGGCGTGATGGCTTGCGCGTGCTGGAGAACTTTGTATACGGCGATACCCCTGAGTACGCCGGTATTTGCCGCCTGCTGGAAGAGATACAGTCAGCGGCGCGAACGCCGGATCGCCAATGGGAAGTGCTGCTGAATACCCTTTCGCGGGATACCAATATCCGCCTGCTGCCGCTGAAAACCCTGTTGGTGCGTCTGGAAATGCACGCCATCATTGCCCCGCGCTTTGCGTTCCTGGCGGAATACCGGCTGCGCTACCATGTGGCACCCGAAGCGCTGATCAACCGCTTTGAAGGTGAGCGAGCGGTCTTTGTGCGCCTGCTGGTCGATAACATTCCGATTGCCCGCACCTGGGGAACCGTGGATTTTGATCGCCTGCACCAGGCCGGGCAGGCAGGCCAGATTGACGCCTCCCACGCCCGGGTGATTACCGCCCTTGAATACTTCCAGGAAAAAGGCTGGCTGACCCTGGAAGGCAAACGGATGACCGATGTTTATGACATCCGCCAGCCTGATTTTTCCATCGAGACGCTTGCCCGTCAGCTATACGATGACTGCCTGATGCGCGAGCGCGCCGAGATCGAACGGCTTAATGCCATGCTGGCGCTGTTTGAATTTGATACCTGCCTGACGCGGCGCCTGGCGGAGCACTTTGGCGACACTACCTTTGATGCGCCACCAGATACCGCCCAGGGCCGCTGCGGCCATTGTTCGGTATGTAACGGCCAACCCGCTCGGCTGCCCGAAGCGCCACCTCTGCCCGGTTTAACCGAGGCTGATGTCAACCGCTACGCGGCCACTTTTATTGAACGCCACACGACCCAGTTGGGCCAGCCACCCAACGCCCAGCGGCTGGCCCACTTTCTATGCGGCCTGAGCATGCCGGTGTTTACCCCGCTCAAAGCTCGCAGCATTAACGGTTTTGGCGTGTTTGAGCAGCGCGGCTACCGCGATGTGCGTAAATGGGCGTCGGGGTTTCTGGAAGCAAGCTGAGCATTGCTCAACGCTTATACTGGGTGGGGCAGTAGGCGCGGCTGACTTCTGGTGAGCGCAGTGCCTTGTGTTTGGTGTTGCGCCCGCTGACCCGTTGGCGCCAGAGCTTGAACGAGTTGGGTTTGAGCTGGTGACGCATGATCTTGATCACGTCCGGCTCGCCTAGCCCGAAGAGGCTTTCGATGGCTTCAAAGGGGGTGCGGTCTTCCCAGGCCATTTCAATGATCCGGGATTGTTCATCTTCCGGTAGCCGACGAAAGTGCTTGATGGCCGCTGAGGGCATAAAGATGTTTCCTTGTTGATTCAGTGAGTGGCGTCAGGCGTTGCTTGCTTAGCGGCCAGCAGGGCGCGGAACAGGCCGTTCATCATCACGGGTTCGTCGTGACGGATGTTGAAACCGGCGTTGTTTAGCAGTGGGGTCGCCTGGCGGGTGATATCAGTGGCCAGTGCCGAGGTTACCACGTTGAAGCCGCGACGCAGCGCTCCGGCAGGGTGGTCGTCGGGCTGAAATTTGTCCATCACACCTAGTTGGCCGTCATCGCTGAGCACGCGGTGAGCTTCCGCCAGGCCCCGCACCGGGTCGGGCATAACGGCGATAATCAGGTGCATGATCACTACATCAAAATGGCCATCCGGATAGGCCAGCGCTTCAGCATCCATTACCTGACAGGCCACGTCGCGGCGCAACGCTTGAGCGCGCTGCTGGCTGCGCCTGACCATGGCCGGGCATAGATCGGTGGCATGCAGCTCAATATCCGGGGGGATGAAGGGTATATCCAGGCCCGTACCCGCCCCGATCAACAGCACCCGCATGCCCGGCTGCCAGTCTATCTGGCCAACGGAAATCCGCCTTGGGCGACGCAGTGCGCGTTCGGCAACGGCATCATAGAGGGGCGCATAAGCCGTATAGCGCAAACGGTTCCAATCGGTTGAGTTGAGCATGGTGACTCCCGCAGTCAATGGGCGGGTGATTGAAGCTGGCCCATAAGACATGAGTCTAAGCCAAAGTCCCCGTTACACGCCAACCGGGTATTGCTAAAGTGAGTGGCTGACCTTCATCAGGTTCGCCTCGCATCCAGCGCCACCGTCAGGGAAGCTGAACAAAAACCTTAGGAGATGTGCCGTGAAATTATCCCCCGCCTATCGCTTGGCTACGACTATTCTGCACGGTTTTGATGAATACCGGGCACGTTTCAAGGAAATCACCCGGGATGCCAGTCGGCGTTTTTGTGAAGCGGCCTGGCGAGAAGCCCAGCAGGCGTCGGCTGAGCGTATCAACCTGTACGAAGAAAAAGTAGGGGATACGCTGGCGCGCATGCAGCGTACTTTCCCTCATGAAGTCATGGCGCACTGCGAATGCTGGCGCGAGGCACGCAACCACTATGCACAGCTGATCAGCCAACGGCTGGATTACGAGCTGGCGGAAACCTTTTTCAACTCGCTGTTCTGTTCGATTTTCCATCACCGCCATATCCGTAATGACTGGATGTTCGTCTATAGCTCCCGGGAAGACGCCGCGCATCATTCGGGCATTGAGCTGTGTCGGCGCCGCGCAGTTCATGGAGATTGGCAGGGTGCCCTGGCATGGGCGCTGGAAGGCGCTGGCTTTAATAATCCGTTTGCCGACCTGGACAGTGATACTGCCTTGGGCGCAAATTTTCTGGAAAATCATCTCCCCAAGGCGATTTTAGATGCCGATGACAGCCAGGTTGAGCTGTTGATGCCGGTTTTCTATCGTAACAAGGGGGCGTATCTGGTCGGGCGCATCCTGGGCGGCGGCGAGCAGGTGCCGCTGGTGCTGCCGGTGTTGCACGGTGAGGGGTATGGCGAACAGGAGGGCGCTGATTCCCGCCTGCACCTGGATACGGTGTTGATCGAAACCGATGAGGTCTCGATCATCTTCTCATTCACCCGCGCCTACTTTCAGGTGGATGTGCCGGTGCCGGGTGAATTCGTCAACTATCTTCAGCAGCTGATGCCACATAAGCCGGAAGGTGAGCTGTATGCGGCGATTGGTTTTTTCAAGCACGGTAAGACAGAATTTTTCCGTGCCCTGAATCATCAGGTAGCCAAGCGTGAAGACCAGTTCATTATTGCTCCTGGGGTGCGTGGCATGGTGATGGCGGTGTTTGTCTTGCCGTCATCCAGAACGGTGTTCAAGATCATCAAGGACCAGTTTGATCCGGTCAAGGAAATGAGCCGTGAGGATGTGCGCGAAAAATATCGTCTGGTCAAACGCCACGATCGGGTGGGGCGCATGGCGGATACCCAGGAGTTCTCCAATTTCATTGCCCGTCAGGATCACTTTGACCCAGAGTGTCTGGAACATCTGCTGGAGGTGTGTGCGTCAACGGTGTACCTGAAAGGGGATAAGGTCATCATCAAACACTGTTATACCGAGCGGATGATGACGCCTCTGAATATCTATCTGGAGGAGTGCAGCGAAGAAGAGACGCTGATGGTGCTCAAGGATTACGGCAATGCTATCAAGCAGTTGGCTGCGGCGAATATCTTTCCCGGTGATATGTTATTGAAAAATTTTGGTGTGACCCGCCAAAAGCGGGTGATTTTCTACGATTATGATGAGATCTGCTACTTGACCGAATGCAACTTCCGCCATATTCCCAAGTCATCCTATCTGGACGGTGATACCGGGTTTTCGGTGGGGCCTAACGATATTTTCCCGGAAGAATTCGGCCCCTTCCTGTTTGCTAACCCAAAACTGCGTGAACGCTTCCTCGAACTGCACCCGGAGCTTCTGGACGCAGACTATTGGCAGGGGTTGCAGCAGACCATTCGCGACGGGCGTGTGATTGATGTCTACCCCTACCGAAACAAGCAGCGTTTTGCGGGCAGTGTGGGGCAGCTAGTATATTGATGTTTCCAACATAACAGCGATGAGGTGGGTATGGCAGCACCGCACCTGGTGGTATTTACCGGTTCGGGCATTAGTGCTGAAAGCGGCATCAAGACGTTTCGCGCCAGCGATGGCCTGTGGGATAACCATCCTGTTGAAGACGTGGCAACGCCGGGTGGCTGGCGGCGCGACCCGCAGCGGGTGCTGGATTTTTACAATCAGCGCCGTGAACAGGTGCGCAAGTCTCGCCCCAATGCCGCTCATAAAGCGCTGGCTGCGCTGGAGCAGGCAGGGTTTCAGGTCAGCGTGATTACCCAGAATATCGACGATCTGCATGAACGGGCAGGCTCGCGCCATGTGCTGCATCTGCATGGCGAGATTCTCAATGCCCGCTCGTCGGTGGATAACCGTATGCGTTACCCACTGCCCAAAGGCGGCATCCGGATGGGGGATCTTTGCGATATGGGCAGCCAACTGCGCCCGGATGTGGTGTGGTTCGGCGAATCGGTACCGCTGTTTCCAGAGGCCTGCGATATTGTCAGTGAGGCTGATTTTTTGCTGGTGGTCGGCACCTCGCTGGCGGTCATGCCAGCGGCATCGCTTTTGAACCATGTGGCCATGGAAACGCCCTGTGTCGTTGTTGACCCTGATGCAGATGCCCTCAGCCCGCCCGGGGTGCTGGCCATCAACACGACAGCAGGTGAAGGCGTGCCCGCGCTGGTCAGTCAGTGGCAGCGCCAGGGCAGCCTGATGCTGCCTTGAAGACCGCTAACGACAATCCGCCATGCCTGCGTTAATGGTGGGCACTGGCGCGTTGCCGTATACTGCTCGCCTTTTGCCCGATTTTGCCAGAGGTGAAGGCGTTAATGTCTGATTCAGAGAATGGCGAACGTGACCCCGCTACCGGGCATCCACGTCCACCGCGGCGTGAATTCAAGGCGCGAGGCAGTTTTGTCACACGTTGCGAAGGGTGTAATCTTCCTGAGCTCAACTGCCTGTGCCCTTACCAAGTAAAAGCGGATAGCATCGCCCAGGTATGGCTATTGACTCACTCTATTGAGCATTTCAAACCCACCAATACGGGACGGTTAATTGGGGATGTGTTGACGCAAACCAGAGTGTTTACCTGGTATCGCACCGCGCCGGACGAAGAATTGGCAGCGCTGCTTGAAGACCCACGCTACGCGCCTTTTGTGATATTTCCTGATGACCAGCCTGATTACGCAGAACGCGTGGTCGATATTAACGCCGTGCATGCGGTGAAGCAGCAAGCACGTATTCCGGTGTTTGTGATTTTAGATGGCACGTGGCGCCAGGCGCGGCGGATGTTTCGCAAAAGCCCTTATTTGGATGCGCTGCCGGTATTGCCGCTGCGCACCGAGCGGGAGACTCGCTATCGGCTCCGCAAACCTGCCTCTAAAGCGCACCTGTGTACGGCAGAAGTGGCTATTGAGCTGCTGCGCCAAAGTGGCGATGAGAATGCTGCTGATGTGCTAGACGATTACTTTGATGTCTTTAACGATAGCTATGCAGAGAGCCGCTACTATCGCAAAATTGCTCAACCAACCGCTGCCATGCAGCGGTTGTTAGATCGCAAGGGGTAGCGCCAGCGTTTAGGTAGGTTGGCCAAACAGGGTGCCTGCAATACGAAAGCCTGCAATCCAGGTGCCCGCCGCTGAGCCTAAGGTGGCCATGATAAACACCAGCAGTGTGCGAGAGACGCGGTTTTTCCACCAACCTTTGAGCTGGGTGACATCATGGCGCAGGGTTGAGAAATCACGCACCTTGGGCTTGCGCATGTAAAGCTCAACGCCTGCGGCCACAAAGCCTGCGCCAATGGTCGGGTTAAGCGAGGTCAACGGGGCCGCGAAGAAGGTGGCAATCACAGTGACCGGATGCGCCAGGGCGGCAATGGTTGCCGCACCGGACAAGACGCCGTTGATCAGAAACCATTCCAGCACCAGTTGCCAGCCGAGATCCGTATTGCGCGAAAAACCAATCGCAAAACCGGTCAGTACCAGAGCGGTAATCAGCCAGGGCAGCAGTTTCCAGAATTTTCCCGGCGGGGGGGAATGCTCCAGCGCCTGACGCTCGGTGGACGGCTGTTCGGGAAGCGGTGCTTCCAGGTGCTCACCCGTGCCCTTCAAGTGGCCTGCCCCCAGCACCACCAGTACATGCTGGTAGCGTCCCGGCGGTGCATCCTCGGCCAGGCGCAGCGCCATATAGCGGTCACGCTCGCGGATCAGGGGCGTATAAAGGGCTTCTGACTGGGCGGCGAACTCACTGAAGGTGGCCTCCAGCATATCGCCTTCCTTGAGCTTCTCGATATCCTCATGAGAGACATCCTGACGTGACAGGACGCTGCCCAGCAGGCCAGAAAACAGTGAAAAACGCTGCCACCAGGGCACGTTGCGGTAGATACGCTTGAGGGTGATACCTACATCCCGGTCGATCAGCAGCAGAGGCAGCTTGCGGCGCTGTGCCTGTTCAACGGCGGCACGCATTTCAGCCCCTGGCTCAATGCCTGACTGGTCGGCAATACGTTGCTGGAAAGCCCCCAGGGCAAGGCTGGCCGCGACCATGCCAGCCTTGCCCTGCTTGAACACCTGAAACAGATCCTGCTCGCCCATGGCCTCGGGGTTGGCCATATTGTGGTGGCGGGCATCACATAGCTCGATGGCTACTGCATCAAAGGCGCCGGTGTCGATCAGTTTGGTGACATCATCGGCACTTTCCGCCGACACATGGGCGGTGCCCAGCAAGGTGTACCGAGTATTGCCAACGGTCAGGGTCTTGAGCGGCCCGCTGGTCGCGGGCAAGGTACTTGAATCGGAATTTGATAAGGAATCAGTGAGACTCATGCAGTATTCTCAGTAAAAAAGTAAAAGGCAGGCAGGCGTTAATCAGGGCATTGATCAAGGCGTTAACCCTGCGATCAACGCCGCCAGAAAGCCGGGGTAAACAGCACCAGAATAGTGAAAATCTCCAGGCGACCCAGCAGCATGGCCAAGACCAGAATCCACTTGGCCAGGGTCGGCAGGTTGCCGTAGTGGCCGCTGGCCTCTCCCAGTGCAGGGCCGAGGTTGTTAAGCGCTGAGCCAACCGTCGACCAGGCGGTTACCTGATCCACTCCGGTGGCCATGACGCCTACCAGCATCAGGAAAAACAGCATGACGTAGGCCGAGAAAAATCCCCAGACGGCCTGGGCAATGCCATCAGGCACGCTGACCTTGCCAACCTTGACGGCAATGACCGCATTAGGGTGAATCAGGCGCATGACCTCACGCATACCCTGCTTGATAATCAGAATGATGCGGATCACCTTCATGCCGCCGCCGGTAGAGCCGGAGCAGCCGCCCACAAAGGCGGCCATAAACAGCAGAAAGGGCAGAGCGCCTGGCCAGGCAGAAAAATCAGCCACTGCAAAACCGGCGGTCGTCGCCACAGAAACCACTTCGAACAAGCCGTGGCGCAGGCCGAGTTGAGTATCGTAAGTGCCGGTTAGCCAGAGAGACACCACAGTGATCGTCGTCAGACCCAGCAGGAAGAGCAGTAAAAAACGTGCTTCCGGATCCTGAAAATAGTGGCTTAGGCTTTTTTCTCGCCAGGCCATAAAGTGCAGGCTGAAACTCAAGGCGGAAATCAGCATGAAGGCGACGCAGATCAGCTCAATGGTCGCGCTGTCAAAATGCCCGATGCTGGCATCGTAGGTGGAAAAACCGCCAATCGCCACGGTCGAGAAGCTGTGCCCCAGGGCGTCAAACCAGTTCATGCCGGCCGCCATATAGGCCACCATGCAGGTCACGGTCAGCGCTGCGTAGATATACCATAGCGCCTTGGCGGTTTCGGTAATGCGCGGGGTCAGCTTGGAGTCTTTCAGCGGCCCGGGGATTTCTGTGCGGTAGAGCGCCATGCCACCCACGCCCAGCGTTGGCAGAATCGCAACGGCAAGCACCACAATCCCCATTCCGCCCAGCCATTGCAGCTGCTGGCGATAATAGAGAATCGATTCAGGCAGAAAGTCGATACCGGTGATCACCGTAGCGCCCGTGGTGGTCAGCCCGGAAAAGGACTCGAACACCGCATCGGTAATCGATAGCGAATCAGCGCCGAACAGCATCAGCGGCAGCGAACCAAACAGCGCCAGTACCGTCCAGAACATGGCGGCGATAATAAAACCGTCGCGAATACGCAGTTCCTTATGGGCGCGGCGGTTGGGCAAATAAAGTATCAGGCCCGTCAGCACCGTGATGGCAATGCCAATCAGGAAGGCTTCCCAGACGCCATCGCGAAACCATAACGAAATCAGTATGGGCGGCAGCATGGTCAGGCTGAATAGCATCAGCAACAGCCCCAGAATCCGCAATATCACCCTTAGGCTCATGGTAAGCGTTTACTCCTAGTTTGACTGCCCAAGGGCGGTTCAGAAGAACGTCAGGCCAACCTGGAACAGGCGTTCCACGTCGCGGATGCGGCGTTTGTCGATGACAAACAGAATGACGTGATCACCGGATTCGACCATGACGTTATCGTGGGCAATCAGTACGTCCTTGCCGCGCACAATGGCACCGATGGTGGTGCCTTCAGGCAGGTCGATATCGCCAATGGTCCGGCCCACCACCCGAGAAGACTGCTTGTCACCATGGGCGATGGCTTCAATGGCCTCAGCGGCGCCACGCCGCAGGGAGTGGACATTGACAATATCGCCACGTCGCACGTGGGTCAAAAGGCTGCCAATAGTGGCCTGCTGGGGCGAAATGGCGATATCAATGTCGCCCCCCTGCACCAGATCCACATAAGCAGCATTGTTGATCAGGGTCAGGACTTTCTTGGCGCCCAGACGTTTGGCCAGCAGTGACGACATGATATTGACTTCGTCATCATTGGTCAGCGCACAGAAAATATCGCAGTCTTCGATATTTTCTTCTTCCAACAGGCGCTTGCTGGTGGCACTCCCATGCAGCACCACAGTGCGGTCGAGCCGCTCGGAAAGGGTGGTGCAACGCTCCAGGCTATGTTCGATAATCTTGACCTGGTGGCTATGCTCAAGGTGTTCGGCCAGGCGCTCACCGATATTGCCACCGCCAGCAATCACCACGCGTCTGAAGTCACGCTCAACGCGGCGCAGTTCGCTCATTACCGCACGGATATCACGGCGGGCGGCGATAAAAAACACTTCGTCATCTGCCTCGATGACGGTATCCCCACGGGGAATAATAGGGCGGTTCCGCCGATAGATGGCCGCTACCCGAGTGTCCACATTGGGCATATGGCGGCGCAGAAAAGCCAGATCCTGGCCGACCAGAGGGCCACCATAAAAGGCTTTGACGGCCACCAATTGCACCAGACCGCCGGCAAACTCCAGCACCTGAAGGGCACCAGGGTGTTCAATCAGGCGGCGCACATGGTCGGTCACCACCTGCTCGGGGCTGATCAGTACATCAATCGGAATGGCTTCGTGGGCAAATAACCCTTTACGCGTCAGGTAGGCGGTGGCGCGCACTCGAGCAATCTTGGTCGGGGTGCGAAACAGGGTGTGAGCGACCTGACAGGCAATCATGTTGATTTCATCGGCGCTGGTCACGGCGATCAGCATATCGGCGTCTTCACAGCCGGCCTGGCGCAATACCATGGGGTAGGAGCCCGGCCCTGTCACGGTGCGAATATCCAGCTTGGTGTGCAGCTCGCGCAGCCTGTCTGCGTCGGTATCAATCACGGTGATGTCATTTTCTTCACGCGCGAGATGTTCTGCCAGCGTGCCGCCCACCTGGCCAGCACCGAGGATGATAATTTTCATGGTTTGCGGTTATCTCAATGCGCAGACGTTACATTGCAATAAAAAGCGGCGACTCGTATGAACAGTCGCCGCCAGAATGCAGGGTCACATCATTCGAGGGTAAAGCCTACCTTGATAGTGACCTGCCAGTGGGCTACCTGACCATCTTCGATGTGGCCACGGGTGTCAGTGACTTCAAGCCAGCGCATGTTCTTGACGGTTTCTGCGGCCTTGGCCAAGGCGTTCTGCACGGCTTCTTCGATACCTGCGGGAGACGAACCGGTAAGTTCGATATGCTTGTAGGTATGATGGCTCATGAATGACTCCTCAGAAAGTCGTTAGTGATTAAATAGCCGACGTCACATCGCTTAGATGCCCGACTGCTTTTCCAGTCTCGCATAAAAAAAGCCGTCGTGACTGTCCGGCTGCGGGAAAAGTTGTCTTCCTGCGCCACTTTCGATGCCCCAGGCAAGCGCTTTCGGCGTGGTCACCCGGGCATCCGGGGTACGCTTGAGAAAGCTGTCAATCTGCTGGGCATTTTCCTCAGGCAGTACGGAGCAGGTGGCATACAGCAGGGTACCGCCCGGGTTGAGCAGCGGCCAGAGGTTATCAAGCAGGCGTGCCTGAAGTTTTGCCAGCTGGCGGATATCTTCCTTGCGGCGTAGCTTCTTGATATCCGGGTGGCGGCGTATCACGCCGGTGCCCGAGCAGGGGGCATCCAGCAGAATGGCGTCAAAGGCGGTGCCTTGCCACCATTGGTGGTCAGTGGCATCGCCGTGATGCAGATCGGCTTTCAGCTTCAAGCGGCTAAGGGTGTCTTCCACCCGTGCCAGGCGTTCGTTATCGCTATCGACGGCGGTGAGAGCAATATCGAACTGCTCCAGTAGATGCGCTGTCTTGCCACCCGGCGCGCAGCAGGCATCCAGCACGTGGGCGCCGGGGCGCGGGGCAATCGCTGGCCCGAGCAGCGCCGCGCTGATCTGTGCCGCTTCATCCTGAACGCTGACATCACCGTGGTCAAAGCCTGGCAGAATGCTGATATCACACGGTGTCTGCAGGGTGATGCCATCCGCTGCGTGGGGGCAGAGGTGGCTCTGTATGCCCTGTTCATCAAGCTTGGCCATATAGGCTTCACGGTCGTTATGGCGCTGGTTGACGCGCAGTGTCATGGGGCCAGGCTGGTTGTTGGCGGTGGCAATCGCCTGCCAGTGATCCGGCCAGGCTTCGCGCAATTCCGCTAGCAGCCATGCGGGGTGTTCCAGGGCAATATGCACTTCCTGATCAACCTGTGCCTGAAGAGCCTCTGACTCCCGCTGTAGGCGCCGCAGGCAGCCGTTGAGTACCCGCGTGGCCCATTCCTTGCCCAAAAGGCGCGCCGCACCGGCTGTTTCACCTACTGCCGCATGGGCGGGAATGCGCATATACAGCAACTGATAAATGCCCAAGAGCAGCAGTGCCTGTATATCCTGGTCGCGCTTTTTCAGCGGCTGCTTGAGTAACAGCCGCGCCAACGCTTCAAGGCGCGGCAAGCGGCGGCAGGTGCCAAAACACAGCTCCTTGAGCAGCGCACGATCACGCGCGATGACGCTGTGCTCATCAAGGCCAGCCAGTGACCCCTGGTCGGTTAATACTGGCAACAGTGCGCGTGCAGCCGCAGCGCGCACTTCCTGACCGCTACCGCTAGGGGCGGATGGCGTGGATTTCATGAGAGGCCTCCTGATAGCGGCTGACCCAGCCGTTTGCCCGGTGTCAGCAACGCATGCTGAGCGTTGAGCAGTTCACGTGCAGAGAGCGCCTTGCCACCGGGCAGTTGCGCCTGATAGATATTAAGAACCTGCCGCCCATCAGCCCCGCAGGCAATGCGTAAATGGTCGGTGCCAGGGGAAAGCAGGGTGCCGGGCGCTGCGGGTTGATCGGCGTCATCACCAGCAGTGGCCATCCACAGACGCAGGCGCTTGTCTTCAGCAGCGCACCAGGCCACCGGCCAGGGGTTGAAGGCGCGGATCCTGGCAGCCAAAACGGCAGCCGGTTGAGTAAAGTCGAGTTCTGCCTCGGCCTTGGTGAGCTTGGCCGCGTAGGTAACCCCGGCTTCAGGCTGGGGCGTAGCGGTGGCCTCGCCCTTGGCCAGGGCATTGAGGGTATCCACCAGCAGCGCCGCGCCCAGTTCAGCCAGGGTGTCATGCAGTTCACCGCCGGTAGTGGTCGGTGTAATCGGCGTACGCGCTTTACTGAAGACGGCGCCGGTATCAAGCCCTGCATCCATCTGCATGATGGCCACGCCAGATTCGCTGTCACCGGCTTCTATTGCACGCTGAACCGGGGCCGCGCCGCGCCAGCGGGGCAGCAGTGAGCCATGCACGTTAACGCAGCCCAGGCGAGGAATGTCCAGCACTGCCTGCGGCAGCAGCAGGCCGTAAGCAACCACCACCATGACATCTGCCTGCAGGGCGGCCAGCTCCGCCTGGCTATCCGCCGCTTTCAGCGAGGTGGGCTGGTAAACGGGCAGGCTGTTATCCAGCGCCAGCTGTTTTACCGGCCCAGGTACCAGTTTTCTGCCCCTGCCAGCAGGGCGGTCAGGCTGGGTGAAGACTCCCACCACCTGGTGCGGGCTTTCAAGCAGCGCCGCCAGGCTGGTGGCGGCAAAGTCGGGGGTGCCGGCAAACACAACGCGCAGTGGAGACATCAATCAGGCACCCTGTATCTGTTTATGGCGTTTTTGCATTTTCTTGGCGACCCGGTTGCGTTTCAGGGGGGAGAGGTAGTCGACAAACAGCACGCCTTCCAGATGGTCCAGCTCATGCTGGATACAATGAGCCAGAAGGCCATCGGCTTCAAGCTCATAGGCGTCGCCGTTGCGGTCGAGGGCATTGAGTTTGACCTTGAGATAGCGCGGCACTTCAGCATAATACTCAGGGATGGAGAGACAACCTTCAGACAGGAAGTCTTTGTCATCCCCAATGGGCGTATAGCTTGGGTTAATCAATACCAGCGGCTGGCTGCCATTATCGCTGACATCCATGACCACCACACGGCGGTGAACATCAATCTGGGTGGCTGCCAGGCCGATGCCACTGGCGTCATACATGGTTTCCAGCATGTCATCGACCAGTTGACGCACTTCGTCGTCGACCTTTTCAACCTCTGCTGCCTTGGTGCGCAGGCGCTCATCAGGAAATTCTAGAATCACAAGTTTGGCCATAGCGTTACAATTACCGTTATGCTGAATCTTTGAAGTGAACATGCCACACAGTTTTTACTGGCGATGTTCCATTTACTGGCCACTATAGCATGCCAACAACCACTGAGCATGGGGCGCCATTGTCGTCTTGGATAAATCGGGAGCATCACGGTGAAGCCGCATAGCTGTAACCTTTTCTCAAGCGTTCACGGAGCGCCCCGCGCTCTGGGTATTTTCAGTGTTGTTGGCCTGCTGTTGGCAGCGTTGCCGGTTCAGGCCTGGGAGCGTGTGCGCGATGATGCGCCTTCCCAATATACCGTCAGGAAGGGGGATACCTTATGGGATATCGCCGGGGAATTTCTGTATGCCCCCTGGCAGTGGCCCGAGCTATGGCGTGCCAATCCGCAGATCGAGAATCCGCACCTTATTTATCCTGGTGATAATCTGAATCTTGATGACTGCCGGGGAAGCCCTTGCATTGTCATGGAGCGTGGCAAGCAGACCGTCAAGCTATCTCCTCAGGTACGCACCTTGCCCCATCGCGAAGCCATTACACCGCTTCCTCTGGAAACGGTCAGGGCTTTTTTGCGTGATCACCGTATTATCGATAACAAAGAGGAGCTGGAGGAGTTGGCTTATGTGGTCGCCGGCGATAACCAGCGCCTGATCAGCGGTGCCGGTGACCTGATCTTTGCCCGCTCGACTGACGCTGATGCGGGCCAAAACCGCATCGTACGCGGAGATCCAGTCGAGATCTATCGACATGGCGAACCCTACCAGAGTGCCAGCGGTAAAATGCTGGGGTTGGAGTTGATCAAGATCGGGGAAGCCTATGTTGCGCGTCGCGAAGGCGAGATTATTCAGCTGGAAGTTCGCCGCGCCAATCAGGAAGTACGCAACGACGACCTGATATTGCCGAGGGAAGAGGCCGTACTGGATGACAACTTCATGCCCCGTGCGCCGCGAGCTGAGCTTTCCGGTACGATTCTGGCAGTTCCTGGAGGGGTGCGTTTTATTGGCCGCCTGCAGGTGGTTGCCATTGATCTGGGCAGCCGCGATGGCTTGCAACCGGGGCATGTGCTAAGCATTGATCATGCAGGTGAGCGGGTGAATGATCCGCGCACCCAGGAAGTGCTCCAGATGCCCGCGGAAGAAGCCGGTTTGTTGATGGTTTTCAAGCCTTATGACCATGTCAGCTATGCTCTGGTCATGGAGGCATCGCGGACGCTTGAAGTCGGTGATCCGGTACGTACGCCGCGCTGAAGTGAGGGTAAGATCACGCAAGGATAGCGGCTCTTCAGAACAAGGAGGTGATATGCAAGCGAGTGAATGGTTGGTGTTGAATGCCCTACCGGGGCTGGGTGCTCAGCTGATTGCCAAGCTGGCGGAGCAATCCCCTGAATGGCCCCATGGCTGGTTGGCATTGCTGCCGGGGCAAGCAGCCTCCGAGCTGCGCCTGTGGTTGGATCACCCCAATCGCAGCCCGCTGCAAACCATGCTGGAAAACAACCTGGCCTGGGAAGCGGCCAGCCCTCGGCGTGCTATTTTGCATCCTGGGCATTCGGCCTGGCCTGGGCTGCTGGGGGAAATTGCTGACCCGCCTCCGGTGCTGTGGGCACAAGGCGACCTGAGTACGCTGGCATTGCCTGGGCTTGCCATGGTCGGCACGCGTCACCCGACATCGGAAGGCGCGCAGAACGCCCAGGCCTTCGCCCGGGATTTTGCAAGCCGTGGCTGGTGCGTGGTCAGCGGTATGGCATTGGGCGTGGATGCCCTGGCGCAGCGCGCTGCCCTGGACGCAGGCGGCGCCAGCATTGCCGTCTTGGCCAGCGGTATTGATACTATTTACCCCGCCCGCCATCGCGATCTCTACCAGCGTCTAAGCGAGTCTGATGGTGGTCTGGTGCTGGCTGAGCATCCTTTGGGCACTCAGGCTCGGCCGGCGTTTTTCCCGCGTCGCAATCGCATTGTCACCGGGCTGTCCCTGGGGACTCTGGTGGTGGAAGCGGCTGAAAAGAGTGGTTCCCTGGTCAGTGCCCGCTTGGCCCTGGAGCAGGGGCGCGAGCTGTTTGCCATTCCCAGTTCGGTACATAACCTTCAGGCTCATGGTTGCCTGCGCCTGTTACGCAACGGCGCGACCCTGGCACGCAGTAGCCAGGATATTCTTGATGAGCTACAGCACTGGGCAGAGAACTTCATGCCGCCCGTGCCTGTTAATGGGCAGCCGAAACAAGCGGCTGCTTCCGCTAATGATGGTTCCCCACCTGAGCCTTTGTCGTTACTCGAAGAAGACCTGCCCGATGAACTGCTGAGACTGCTGAGTGAGACACCCACGCCTATTGATCGTCTGGTGCAACTGGCGGACATAGCGGTAAGCGAGTGCCAACGGCGGCTTTTGATGCTGGAGCTGGATAACCGGGTAGAACAGCGCTCAGGAGGATGGGTGCGGCTGCCGAGGCCATGATAGGATAGCGGTTAAACATCTGTACCTGCCCACCGTATCGTCAGGAGATTCATGTCGATGGCGTTCGATATACAATCAGCGGTTCACGCCCTGCGTCAGGGGCAAATTGTGGCATGCCCCACGGAAGCGGTCTGGGGGCTGAGCTGTGACCCGGATAATGATGAAGCGCTGGCGCATCTGATGCGCCTGAAACAGCGAGACCCTGCCAAAGGGGTGATTGTGGTCGCTGCCTCGATAGATCAGCTGCAGCCCTGGCTTGCCGGTCTGCCATTGGAGCTTCACGCGCCTCTGGTGGCCAGCTGGCCTGGCCCGAATACCTGGTTGGTGCCCGACAACGGGCGTAGCCATGCTTTAGTGCGTGGCGCGCATCAGAGCGTTGCTCTGCGGGTCACCGCACACCCTGTTATGCAAGCACTATGCAACGCCTTTGGTGGCCCTGTGGTGTCTACCTCGGCCAATCTTGCCAATGAGCCACCGGCCATGACGGCTTATGAAGTGTCAGCGCTATTTGGTGATGAGCTGGGCGCTGTTATCCACGGCGAGTTGGGCGATAACCCGCGCCCCAGCACCATTCGCGATCTGGCCAGCGGCCAGGTACTACGCCCCTGATCAAGGCCGTTTATCACCCACTCCCGAATCAACGACATAATGCGAGGAGCATATCTTGGCTCACGAGCACCTAGATAACGTAAAACATTACCTGCTGGACCTTCAGGATCGCCTCTGCGAAGGCCTTGCCAAGGCCGATGGCCAGGCAAGCTTCAAGGAAGAAAGCTGGTCGCGCGAAGAAGGTGGTGGCGGGCGCTCCAGGGTGATTGAAAGTGGCGCTGTCTTTGAAAAAGGCGGAGTAAATTATTCCCACGTCTACGGTGCTGAACTGCCGCCGTCCGCCACGGCTGCACGCCCTGAGCTTTCGGGTCGGGCCTTTCATGCGGTGGGCGTTTCCTGGGTGCTGCATCCGGAAAACCCTCATGTGCCTACCAGCCACGGCAATGTGCGTTTCTTTATTGCTGAAAAAACTGGAGAGCCGCCGGTCTGGTGGTTTGGCGGCGGCTACGATCTCACCCCTTTCTACCCGGTGATGGAGGATGTGGTGCATTGGCACAGCGTCGCCAAGGCTGCCTGTCAGCCGTTTGGCGAAGACGTCTACCCACGCTACAAAAAGTGGTGTGATGACTACTTCTATCTCAAGCATCGCGACGAAACCCGTGGTGTTGGCGGGCTCTTCTTTGACGATCTGAATGCAGGCAGCTTTGAGGAGTGCTTTGCTTTCCAGCGTGCCGTCGGAGACAGCTTTCTGGAGGCCTATGTGCCGATTGTGGAGCGCCGTCGAGATGATAGCTGGAATGCCCAGGAGCGCGACTTTCAGCTCTATCGGCGCGGCCGCTATGTAGAGTTCAATCTGGTGTGGGACAGAGGCACCCTGTTTGGGCTGCAAAGTGGCGGGCGCACCGAATCGATTCTGATGTCGATGCCGCCGCTGGCGCGCTGGGAATATGGCTATACGCCCGTGCCTGGTAGCCCGGAAGCGCGTCTCACCGATGAATTTCTTCGCCCGCGTGACTGGTTGGGCGAAGCCTCTGCCAACCCCTAATCCCTAACCCCTAAGCCAGGAGTCTTGTGATGACGGATCGTTATGCCGTATTTGGTAACCCAGTGAGTCATTCTAAATCGCCGATGATTCATGCCGAGTTTGCTCATCATACCGGCGAGAAACTGGACTACACCGCCATTGAAGCGCCGCTGGACGGTTTTGCCAAGGCCTGGCAGGCCTTTGTGGCTGAAGGTGGGCGCGGTGCCAATGTCACCCTGCCTTTCAAGGAGGAAGCCTTTGCGCTCTGCGATACGCTAAGCCATCGGGCGCAGCGGGCCAAGGCGGTGAATACGCTAATTGTAGGCGGTAACGGGCGCCTTTATGGTGACACCACCGACGGCATCGGCCTGGTGCGGGATCTGGCCTATCATCGCCTGACGCTGGCAGGCAAACGGATATTGGTCGTCGGGGCAGGCGGGGCTGTGCGCGGTGTTCTTGAACCCCTACTGGCTTCTTCTCCCAGTGAAGTAGTGATCGCTAATCGCACGGCCGAGAAAGCCACTGCACTGGCCAGTGACTTTACGGATCTGGGTAAGATTGAAGGCGGTGGCTTTGAGGCGATCAGCGGGCAATTTGATCTGGTCATCAACGGTACCAGCGCCAGTATCGCAGGAGAAGTGCCACCGCTACCGGAGAATCTGTTTGCCAAAGGCGCCTGGGCCTACGACATGATGTATGGCGCTGACCCGACGGCGTTTCTGCTGTGGGCAGGCCCACGTGGCGCCAGGCTGCTGGACGGCCTGGGGATGCTGGTTGAGCAGGCGGCGGAATCCTTCTTTCTGTGGCGCAATGTGCGCCCTGAGACCGCCTCTGTCAGGGAAGCGCTGCGTCAATCGCTTAACTACTGATTGACTGTACGATGCGATTAGATGCGATTAGGGTCTGTTGACGTTTCATCACGGCCGCGACAGAGGCCCTTTTGGTGCAGAGCAAGGCGTGAGGAGCGTGGTTGGGTGGTTCCCAATCAGCGACGAACAACGCAGGGCTGTGCCAAAAGGGCCCTGTCCCTCCGGGTTGCGCGCCAAAGGACGCCATGCGGCGTTGCGCCACTCGGTAAGGGCACCACCATTGCCGTCGTGTCGCGCCTTGCCTGACGCCCTTTGGCGCAGCAACGCGGTTCGCGATGAAACGTCAACAGACCCTAATAGGCTGTCAGTACAAAAGCGGCTTAGCGCCGCTTTTGATAGAACCCGATCATGCACAGTACCAGCCCGAGCACCGACAGCAGCATACCGCCGTTAACCAGTAACGGCGCGCGATCTACCCAGGGCACAAAGGGCTGAGGCGTTTCACGGCAGGTTTCCGTCAGGTAGTGCCAGTGGCCGCCGTCCAATTGGCAGGCGCGAACGTCGTTGAGCTCCCAGAAGTAGACGCCCATCAGCACAAACAGTGGCAGAATCAGTAGTAACAACCCGAGGCGAATCATGGCGCTCCCGTTATCAGTGTGTGGTTAAGGCCCCTGTCAGGGGCGTGGGCAGTTAGGTGTGCGGCCTTGCTGACGCGCCTGTTCATAGATTGCCAGGGCGCTTTGCATGTTGGCATCCAGCTCATCCACTCGCTGGCCATGGCTTGGGTGAGTCGACATCCAGGCCGGTGGCTGGCCGCCGCCAGAGGCCTGCTGCATATTCTCCCACAGGGTAATGCTGGCGCGGGGGTCAAAACCGGCCCTGGCCATCAACTCCAGCCCGATGACATCCGCTTCGCTTTCATGCTTGCGTGAGAAGGGCAGAATAATGCCGTATTCGGCGCCCATTCCCAGTACGCCCATCAGCTGCTGGCCACCCGGTGTTTGCATGCCGGAGGTGCTGGCCAGAATCGACAACCCCATCTGGGTGGCGCTCTTGGTGGAAGCACGCTCATTAGCGTGACGTGCCAGAACGTGGGCAATTTCGTGACCGACCACAGACGCGAGCTGATCCTGGGAGCTGGCCACCTTGAGCATGCCGCTGTTCACGCCCATGTAGCCCCCCGGCAATGCAAAGGCATTGGGCTGTTCGGATTCGAACACCTTGGCCTGCCAGTCCATCTGCTGCTGTTCAGCCGGTAGCTCTGCCACAATCGCGCGGGTAATACACTGCACATAGCGCTGACTGGCCGCGTTGGCGGCGGGCAGGTCAGACTGGTATTGGTTGAATGCCTGTTGCCCCATCTGATTGAGCTGATCTTCTGACAACAGCAACAGTTGGGAGCGGCCGGTAGGTGATGTCGAACAGGCGGTAAGTGATACACAGACTGTGATAATGGATATCAAGCGAAGCCAGCGCATAAACATTTCCTTGTAGTCGAAACAGGGTCACACTTGTGTGAATTTCCTTCTGAATTGTCAGCTTCCTTGCACCAGAACGCAATGGGTATCATAGGGCGAGTGTTGAAGGATGAATAATCATTAAGAAGGGGGCTGTATGGATGCTGAGTTAGGGCGCCGTCTGGCGCTGTTGCTGGATAGGGTTGAGCATTGGTTGCCGCCAGTGCCTGAGCAGGTTGACTGGAACACCCATGTGGCTGCCTTATGGCAACCTCATCCACTGGGTGGCCGTCTGGTGCCTGTGCCGCCGAGAGACGCGCTTGGCCTGGACGATCTGCTGGGTATTGAGCGCCAGAAGCTGGCCCTGGTGGATAATACCCAGGCATTCTTGCAGGGGTATCCTGCCAACCATACGCTGTTGTGGGGCTCACGGGGGAGCGGCAAGTCGTCACTGATGCGAGCACTGCTCAACTCTCTGGCCGGTGAAGGGTTGCGCATGATTCAGGTTGATCGCCATGACTTAAGCAGCCTGCCGATGCTGGTCAAAGAGCTATGCAGTATGCCACAACGTTTTATCGTCTATTGCGATGATCTTTCCTTTGAAGGCCATGATGATGCCTATAAGGCACTGAAAAGCGTGCTTGATGGGGCGCTGACCGGGCCGCCAGAGAATGTCCTACTCTATGCCACGTCCAATCGTCGTCATTTGATGCCTGAATCAATGGACGATAACGCTGGGTCGCGGTTGGTGGGGGAGGAGTTGCACCATGGCGATGCGGTCGAGGAAAAAATCTCCCTGTCAGACCGCTTTGGGCTGTGGCTGGGCTTTCATCCCTTCAATCAGGATGTTTATCTGGAAGCCTGTTGCCACTGGGTATCTCAGCTGGGTAAGGCCAGCGACTGGAACGCCGAGGCGCGAGCTGAAGCGGTGCGGTTTGCCACCCTGCGCGGTGGTCGCAGCGGGCGGGCAGCGTGGCAGTTTGCAACCCAATGGGTGGGTCGCAAACGGCTGCATTCTGGCGCCTGATTAACGGCGTTTCTGGCGAGCTTCCTTGGTGCGGTTGAGTTCGCGTTTCTTGGCCTTTTCCTTGTCGCTGGCGCCTGCCATGTGATCATAGGGGTTATTGCCCGAACGGAATTCAAAGCGCATGGGGGTTCCGCGTACCTTGAGCACCTTGCGGAAGGTATTGATCAGAAAGCGCCGGTAGGACTCCGGCAGTGATTCGGTCTGGTTGCCGTGCACCACTATGATCGGCGGGTTGCTGCCGCCCTGGTGGGCCATGCGCAGCTTGATCCGTCGGCCATGAATCATCGGCGGCGGGTGCTGGCTGACGGCATCCTGAAGCAGAGTCGTCAGCCGGTTGGTTGACCAGTGGGCATTAGCAGCATTGAAGGCGCGTTCAATCGAAGGGTAAAGATCACCAACGGCCGTGCCGTGCAGCGCTGAAATAAAGTGCAGCTCGGCATAGTCGGCAAACCCCAGGCGGCGCTTGATGTCGGCGCGAATCTTTTCCCGGGCATCCTGCTCCAGGCCATCCCACTTGTTAACGGCCAATACCAGGGCGCGCCCTGTGGTCAGTACATAGTCAAGCAGGTGCAGATCCTGTTCTACCAGGCCGTTGCGCGCATCCAGCACCATGATGGCTACATGGCATTCCTTGATGGCTTCCAGGGTCTTGATGATGGAGAACTTTTCGGCGATTTCGCTGACATTCTTGCGCCGCCTGACGCCTGCGGTATCGACCAGCACATAGGGTTTGCCGCGCCGCTCGAAAGGTATTTCGATGGCATCCCGAGTGGTGCCGGCTTCATCAAAGACGACAACACGATCTTCGCCCAGCAGGCGGTTGACCAGGGTGGACTTGCCCACATTGGGGCGCCCAATGACGCCAATGCGGATGCCCTTGGTGCCGGTATCAGCAGGGATGCTTTCATCACGCTCCGGAAAGGGCGCCAGGACCACATCCATCAGGGTCGAGACGTTACGACCATGGGCAGCGGCAATCGGCCAGGGGTCGCCAAGCCCAAGGGCCCAGAAATCAGCCATGGCCGAATGTTCTTCCAGGCCGTCGGTCTTGTTGACCACCAGCCAGGTTTTTTTCTGGTTGACGCGCAGGTGGTTGGCGATAGCTTCATCCGCCACGTTCAGACCGGCACGGGCATCAACCAGAAACAGGACAATATCGGCTTCATCAATCGCGGCCAGTGACTGCTCGGCCATGGCCGCATCAATGCCTTCTTCGTCACCGCTGATGCCACCGGTATCAATCACCGTGTAGGCCTTGCCGCCCAGCATGCCGTTACCGTATTTGCGGTCACGGGTCAGGCCAGGAAAATCAGCGACCAGCGCATCGCGGGAGCGGGTCAGGCGGTTAAACAAGGTTGACTTGCCCACATTGGGGCGGCCAACCAGGGCAATCACAGGTGTCATTGAGTGACTTCCAGAGTTTCCAACCGACCATTGTCGGCTTGAACATGAATGGTGCTGCCTTCGGTAACCGGGCGAACGCTGATGCCGGAATCGTCGACTTCATGGCGTGCGGCCAGTTCACCGTCGCGGGCATCAATAAGATGAAGGTAACCTTCATAATCACCGAATACCAGATTGCCATCGGCAAAGGCCGGGGCGGTAATCCAGCGGCCTTCCAGGTCGCGGTTACGCCAGACTTCCTGGCCATTATCGGCGGTCAGGGCAACCACGTGACTTTCATCCGTGGCTACAAACAGCAGGTCGCCCACCAGTACAGGGGTGTGGCGGCTGGACAGCGAACGTGACCACATGACATCGCCGCGCAGGGCTTCAAGGGCCGCCACTTCGCCGTTATAGCTGGTCACAAACAGTCGGCCATCCGGAGTGATCACTGGCTGGCCCGCAAGATCAACCAGGCGTTCAACATCGCTGCGCCCGCTGGGTGTGGCAATCTGCTGTTCCCACAGAGGCTGACCATTGCGATTGTCCAGGGTGGCCAGGCGGCCGTTGGAGAAGCCTGCAAAGGTCACCGGATCAATGGTTTGTGGTGTGCCCGTGCCGCGCAGGGTCAAGGCAGGCAGCTGACTGGAATAGGTCCATAACTGATCACCGGTGGCCCGGTTCAGTGCGGTAATCCGCCCGTCGGTACTCTGTACGATCAATTGCTGTTGATTGGCCTGCGGGGCAGCGAGAACATCACTGGATACCCGTGAACGCCACTGGACGCTACCGTCCTCCTGGTCAAGTGCCAGCACTTCGCCGTTGCGGGTGCCTAAATAAAGCTCACCGGCAATGGCATTCAAGGCGCTGGAAACGTCTGCGTCCAGGTTAACTTCCCATTGGCGCTGGCCGTTGTCTGCGTTATAGGCAGCCACGACGCCGTCAGCATCAGCGGCAAACAGGCGGTTGCCATCGCGTGCAGGGGCAATCGGGTAGCGGGCGCGGCCAAGGCCATCGCCTACGCGGGTGCTCCAGCGTTCCTGCAGTTCAGCGCTGGCTTCAAACGCCTGCAATTCTTTGGGTGTATAGATAGGCTCACTTTTACTGGCACAGCCGGCCACCAGTGCCACGATACTGGCACCTAGCGCCAGGCGCAGGGCGCGTGGCAAACGTGGGCGTGAAGTGCCCGGGTGTAGACAAGAGGGGGCGTTCATAGCGCAGTCTCCTTGGTGCCGAGGTCATCTAGCTTCAGCTGTACGCCGTAAAGCGGTTGACTCTGTTCCTGTGCCAGCGTCAGGGCATTTTGCCAGGCATCGCGAGCATCATCATGTTGGTTAAGGGCAAAATGGGCATCACCACGCAGGTCGTCACGCTGGGCTGCCAGTGAATCAACAATGGATTGATCCAATAGATCAAGCGCCTCTTGTGGTTCGTCACGGGCAATTGCCAGCCGTGCCAGGCGCAGCCGTGCCAGGCTCTGTACGTAGAGGCGCGAAGAGTTGTCAACCACCTGCTCAAGGGCACGGGTAGCGCCTTCCAGGTCTTGCTGCTGAACCGCCAGACGGGCGTCCAGCAGCTGGGCAAGCTCGGCGTAGAGAGTGCCGTCATACTCGTCGTTGATTTCCGTCACCAGCTCGCGGGCCTGGGCCAGCATGGCGTCATCATTTGAGTTGCTGGCGGTCAGGTTGACCAGTTCCTGGTAGCGTATTGATGCGGCTTCAGCGCGATTGTCCTGGTAGTTTTGCCAAGCGTTCCAGCCAAACACGCCCGCGGCCGCAATGGCAACGCCAGCAATGAGCGAGGCTCCATTGTCCTTCCACCAGCGTTTGATGGCTTCCAGCTGCTCTTCTTCTGTTCTCAGCTCCGCCATGGGCGGCCTCCTTATCTGTCTTCTGTCATGGCGTTTGGGCGCATGGATCAGGAAATCGGTATATCAGGCAATCAGATCTTGCAACCGTTCAGGCAGTGTTGCCTGGGGGTGGCGTTGCTGTTCACGCTCTTCGCGTAGGAACTTGAGCGTAACAGCATCGGTTTGCCGTTCGTCCTCACCAATCAGCAAGGCAATCGTCGCTCCGCTTTTATCGGCTTTCTTCATGCGGCTTTTGAAACTGCCGCCGCCGCAGTGCAGCTGCAAACGTAGTTCGGGCAATTGGCTGCGTAACTGCTCGGCCAGGGTGAGAGCCGTGAGGGTCGCGGCCTCATCCATGGGGAGCAGGTAGACATCGCAGCCACCCAGCGCCTCTTCAGGCACCAGTTGTAGGGTATCCAGCAACAGAATCAGGCGTTCAATGCCCATCGCAAAGCCAACGGCTGGGGTAGACTTGCCGCCAAGCTGTTCAACCAGGCCATCGTAGCGGCCACCTGCACAGACCGTACCCTGGCTGCCCAGGGCTTGGGTCGTCCACTCGAACACTGTGCGGCAGTAGTAGTCCAGGCCGCGTACCAGCCGTGGATTAATCACATAGTGAATACCCGCCGCATCAAGCATGGCCTTGAGCTGTTCAAAGTGCTCGCGGGATTCTTGATCCAGGTGATCCATCAGGCGCGGCGCGTTTTCCAGCATCTCGGCCATGGCCGGGTTCTTGGAATCCAATATCCGCAGCGGGTTGCTGGAAAGGCGCCGCAGCGAGTCTTCGTCGAGAATCTCACGGTGCTGCTCAAAGTAACTCACCAGTGTTTCGCGATAGGCTGCGCGAGCCTCAGCCGAGCCAAGCGAGTTAAGCTCCAGGGTCACGTGCTGGGTGAGCCCGAGTTCCTGCCATAGACGCGCTGAGAGCAGAATTACTTCGGCGTCAATATCCGGGCCTTCAAAGCCGTAGGTTTCCACCCCGACCTGATGGAACTGACGATAGCGACCTTTCTGCGGGCGTTCATGGCGAAACATCGGCCCCTGATACCAAAGCCGCTGCGTCTGGTTGTGCAGCAGGCCGTGCTCCATTGCTGCCCGGACGCAGCTGGCGGTGCCTTCAGGCCGCAGGGTCAGGCTGTCGCCATTACGATCTTCGAAGGTGTACATTTCTTTTTCGACAATATCAGTGACTTCGCCAATCGAGCGAGCGAACAAGGCTGTCTGCTCAACAATCGGCGTGCGGATTTCGTCGAAGCCGTAACGCGCCATTAGCTGGCGAACCTTGCTTTCGAAGAACTGCCAGCGAGGGCTGTCACCGGGCAGAAGATCATTCATGCCCCGGATGGCTTGGATTTTCTTGGCAGACTTGGCAGCAGGCTGGCTCAATGATAACTCCTTGTTTGACTTTATTTGCAAAGACGCTTTTGCAAAGACGCTTCAGTAAATACCGCTGTGTGCAGATAGCCGGATAAAACTGTCAGACACTGCTTAATGGCTAAAGGTTGCCAACCGGCAACCTTTAGCGACGGGGCAGACAATATTGCGTGGGAGCCGCTGTCAGCTGCGGGCAATAGTGTTCTGTTCGCGCTGCTCTTTTTCATGCACTTTATCGCGAATCATTCGCTCAAGGTCATCTACCAGATGGTCGTTACGCAGCTTGGTAGCGGGCTTGCCGTCGATATAAACCAGGTTGGCAGGTGAACCGCCAGTCAGGCCGATATCGGTTTCCTTGGCTTCCCCCGGGCCGTTGACCACACAGCCAATTACCGACACATCAAGGGGCGTCATGATATCTTCCAGACGTTCCTCAAGCTGGTTCATGGTATCGATCACATCAAAGTTCTGGCGCGAGCAGCTTGGGCAGGCAATAAAGTTGATGCCCTTGGCGCGCAGTTTCAGGCTTTTTAGCATATCAAAGCCGACCTTGATTTCTTCTACCGGATCAGCGGCCAGAGAGACGCGGATAGTGTCACCGATACCATCCATCAGCAGCATGCCCAGGCCAATCGAGGACTTGACCGTACCGGAACGCAACCCGCCCGCTTCGGTAATGCCCAGATGCAGAGGCTGTTCAATGCGGCTGGCCAGATCACGATAGGCAGCCACGGCCATGAACACATCTGAGGCCTTGACGCTGACCTTGAATTCCTGGAAATCCAGCCGGTCAAGGTGATCGATATGGCGCATGGCGGATTCAACCAGGGCCGCGGGGGTGGGTTCGCCGTATTTCTTTTGCAGGTCTTTTTCCAGCGAACCGGCGTTAACCCCGATGCGAATCGGGATGCCGTTATCACGAGCGGCACTGACAACCGCGCGGACACGCTCTTCACGGCCAATATTGCCAGGGTTGATGCGCAGGCAATCAACGCCCAGTTCAGCCACGCGCAGGGCAATCTTGTAATCGAAATGAATGTCAGCCACCAGGGGCACCTGCACTTCGCGCTTGATCTTGCCAAAGGCTTCGGCGGCCTCCATGTCGGGCACCGAAACCCGCACAATATCAGCACCGGCGGTTTCCAGCTGGCGGATCTGCGCCACGGTTGCCGCAACATCCAGCGTGTTGGTGTTGGTCATGCTCTGCACTGAGATGGGCGCATCTCCACCGACAGCGACATGACCGACATGAATCTGGCGCGAGTGGCGACGTTTGATCGGGGATGGGGCATGCATACGGTGATTTACTCTCCTAAAGTGAAGCGGGCAACGTTGTTGGCACCGGCGCGCTCGCCAAGATCGACGGCCTCACCCTGGTAGCGCAATTCAACGCCAGTGGAGTTACCGATTGTCAGCCGATAGGGCGGCTCTCCTTCAACGGTTGCTGACGTGCCAGGCTCCTGAAGGCCAACAAAGACACGCTGGTTGTTGGCATCGAATATCTCGGTCCAGGACTGCTGGTTGAAGGTGAGTTCAAGGCGATTGCTAACATCCTCGGTCGTGCTATCGTCTGCTGCTGCATCCGTATCTGATGTTTCCTGGGAAGCAGCCAGGGTTTCTACGTTTTCGGGTGCTTCTTCGCCAAGCTGTTCATCGCTTGTCTGTTCTTCGTCAAGTTGGTCGTCAGCCTGCCCATTGCTGGTCTGTGGGTCAGCGTCCTGTAACGTCGTGCCGGCGTCAGCGCTGATCTGCGCAGTATCCGTGTCTGGCAGGGAATTGTTGACAGTGCCGGTAGTGTCAGCAGATTCATCGGTCTGGGTGAGGGGCATGGAATCATTCAGTGGCGCCTCTGGGTCAGCGCTGTCTGTGCTGGTGTTGTCTGTGCGCTGGTCGTCATCAGCCGTGATGGCTGTCGCCGCGTTGTTATCGGCGTTGCGGGCGGCCGAATTGCTGGTTGCAATATTGCTATCTTCCGCGCTCAGCTGAGAGGAGTCTTCCAACCCTGGGGGAGTGCTGCCACCACGGCTTTGCCACCACATCACGGTCACCGCAATCAAGCCGAGGATTACCGCCAGAGTGAACAGTTTGAACAGCACGGCACCGATGCGTGAAGGCGGCTTTTTGACTGATACGGGCGATACCTTGCGGTCAGTGGTTTCCTGGCTGCCATTGCGCGCTTTATAGGCGTCAAGCACCAGCGTTTCATCGATATTCAGATACCTGGCATAGGCACGCAGGTAACCACGACGATAGGTAGGTACCGGTATCTCGTCGTAATTGTCGTGTTCAAGGCCGTTAATAACGGCAGGACGCAGGTGCAGCGCTTCGGCAGCCTCTTCAACAGAAATGTTAAGTTGTTCACGTTGACGCTGTAATTGCTCACCGGGAGAAACGGTGGGCGTTTGATTATATTGTTCTGGGGTGTGTGTATCGCTCATGGCTGAGCATCCTTCAATAAATAAGCGGTGAACAGGGCTTTAGGCAACATTATTCGAACTGGTCAAGCTGACGCTGGTAGTCGGCGGCAATGGCATCTTCGCCACGACTGTAAGCAATATCAATGGCCATCTGCAGTGCCTCACGGTTTGGATTTGCCAGCTGCAAATAAGTCTGCATGGATCGCCAGGCTTGGGAATCATTGCCCTGTGAAAACTCTAACTCGGCTAAAAGGTAATAACTGCGCGCATAGCGCGGGTCTATCTGTTGGGCGCGCTGTAAGGCATTACGCGCCGGGTCAATCTGATCTTGTGCAATATAGCACTGGCCTAAATTAGTAAAAAGCTGTGATCTGCGTGGATAGTTGGCGGCTTGAGAGGCTGTTTCAAGCTGTTCACAAGCCGCCTGATAGTCACCCTGTGCATACAGAAAAGCAGCAAAGTTATTGCGCGCCTGGGTAAAATCCGGCGCATTCTCTAGTGCTTCCTGAAAATGCTCTCTGGCAAGGGCCATTTCGCCCTGTTGCTGATAGACCAAGGCCAGTGCCTGAAGTGCTTCGGCATGCTCAGGCGCAATTTCCAGCGCGCGACTCAACGCATCCAGGGCGCGGCTCAGATTGTTGCGTTCAAAGTAGGCAACGCCCAGTTGTGTGTAGGCATCTACAGCTTCAGGGCGTTGCTGGGCTGTCATGCCTGTGTTTGCGGCACAGCCAGACAACCACAGCGTGATCAATAGCGCTGTCAGCAATGCCCCTGAACGGGGGAGGTGACATCTGCGTTGATTGATCATCGCTATCCTCAGTGCAGGGTGAGTCGTCAAAATGTGTCCATCAAAGCGCCGTGTAAGGCGTAAGTCAAGCCTCTGCCTGATGACGTATTCCAGTAGAGGCTATCATGGCCAGCTTAATCGGCATCGATCTGGATCGACTGAATATAGCGAGCATGGCGTTTGGTGCGGTCTTTGACCTGGCCCACCAGTTGGCCGCAGGCTGCATCAATATCGTCACCGCGCGTGGTGCGAATGGTAGCAGTATGTTTCAGATCGTAAAGCCATTGTTGGAAACGCATGCACTGATTGCGTGAGGGCTTTTCATAACCTGAATGGGGAAACGGGTTAAATGGAATCAGGTTGATCTTGCAAGGCAGTTCATCCAGCAGTGTTGCCAGTTCTTCGGCATGCTGCTGCTGATCGTTAACGTCCTTGATCAGGGTGTACTCAATCGTGATGAGGCGATTATCGGCGCACTTTGAGAGATAGCGATGACAGGCATCAATCAGGCAGCGGATATTATACTTGCGGTTGAGCGGCACCAGTTCGGTGCGCAATTCATCGTTGGCCGCATGCAGGGAGATCGCCAGGCTGACGTCTATGTCGTCGCCCAGTTTGTCGATCATCGGGACAACGCCAGACGTTGACAGGGTCACTCGGCGTTTTGACAGGCCATAGCCGTTATCATCAAGCATCAGCTTCATGGCGGGTACAACGTTATCGTAGTTGAGCAGCGGCTCGCCCATGCCCATCATTACCACGTTGGTTACCGGGCGGTTGCCTGAATCCCGGCGCGGGCCGACACTACGTTGAGCCACCCATACCTGGCCAATGATTTCAGCGGCGGTCAGGTTGCGTTGGAAGCCCTGCTTACCGGTTGAGCAGAAGCTGCAGTCAAGCGAACAGCCCACCTGTGAAGAAACGCACAGAGTCCGGCGCTTGCCGTTATCCGCAGGAATCAGCACGGTTTCGACATAGCTGCCATCTTCCACTTCCAGCACCCATTTGCGCGTACCGTCGTTGGAAGCGCCTTCGTAGACAACCCCAGGGCCGCGAATCTCAGCCACTTTGGCAAGTTTTTCGCGCAGCGGCTTGGAAAGGTTGGTCATTGCTGCAAAGTCGTCACAGCCTTCGTGGTGGATCCATTTCATCATCTGGTTGGCGCGAAATTTCTTTTCGCCAATAGCCAGGAAGAAAGCTTCCATCTGCTCGCGGGACATTCCGAGCAGATTCTGGCGTTGTGGGGTGGATTCAGCCGTCGGCGTTTGCTCTGGCGTGTGTGACGATACAGCAGGAACTGATTGGGCAGCGGTGGTGGTCATGATGGTCAGCGTTCAGAAAAGAGGCGGGGGCTTGGGCCCCCGCGAAAATGGCCGGCAACAGGCGTTGGTACGGCGCTGGTCTGCCTGCTTAGCGCGGGCAGATTTCGTCGTTGCCGAAGAAATAGGCGATTTCACGCTCGGCGCTTTCCGGTGAATCAGAACCATGGACAGCGTTGGCGTCAATAGTTTCCGCAAAATCCGCACGAATGGTGCCAGGAGCGGCTTCTTTCGGGTTGGTGGCGCCCATCAGTTCGCGATTTTTGCTAATCGCATCATCACCTTCAAGTACCTGAACCACGACCGGGCCAGAGGTCATGAAGCCAACCAGATCCTTGAAGAACGGACGCTCTTTGTGTTCGGCATAGAAACCACCGGCTTTCTCTTCAGACAGGTGCAGCATTTTGGCGGCCACTACCTTGAGGCCAGCTTTTTCAAAGCGGGCAATGATGTCGCCAATGGCGTTTTTTGCTACGGCGTCGGGCTTGATAATAGAGAGCGTGCGTTCAGTCGCCATGTGGATCTCCTGAAAAGGCTATAACAGAAATCGCCGCTCTGAATGACCAGAGCGGCATGTCAAAAAAGTCAGCAGCCGGGAATCCCGAACTGCGCGGGGCGATTATAGCGTTTCCCGCCGGTAATGAATACGGGCGTCTTGACGCTGGCGCTTTTAAACCGTAAAGCTTTCGCCACAGCCGCATTCATCCTTGATATTCGGGTTATTGAAGCGGAAATAGCGGTTGAGCCCTTCGTTGACGAAGTCGACCTCACTGCCGTCAAGCATCTCCAGCGCTTCACGGTCGACAAATACCTTGGCGCCGTGGGCTTCGAAACTGATATCTGCA
The DNA here is from genome assembly GCA_041875495.1 of Halomonas sp. CH40. Classification (NCBI taxonomy): domain Bacteria; kingdom Pseudomonadati; phylum Pseudomonadota; class Gammaproteobacteria; order Oceanospirillales; family Halomonadaceae; genus Halomonas; species Halomonas sp. CH40. Next base: position 2,788,274 of record CP112982.1, on the reverse strand, counting down.
GCGTCAGCTTCATCTGCAAAATCGAGGACATAGCTGAAGCCGGAGCAACCGCTGGGCTTGACTGAAACCTTCAGCCCCAGCCCTTTGCCGCGCTCGTCAAGAACGTGGTGGATCTGTTTGGCAGCGGCGGGTGTGATGGTTAATGATGCCATGAGGGTCTCTCCTGAAAATATTAGCGTAAGCCGTCGACGGCGTGAGCCAGTAAGCGCAAGGTATGCTCAATGTCGTCCTGGGTGGTGTAACGCCCGAGGCTGAAACGCAGGGATGCCAATGCCAGCCGACGCGGAATACCTACGCCCAGAAGCACATAGGAAGGATCCACGCTGGCTGAGTTGCAGGCAGAGCCGGTGGATACGGCGATATCACGCAGCGCCATCAACAAGGGTTCTGCCTCAACGCCGTCAAACGCGACGTTGATAATGTTGGGTACCGCATTGTCAGCGGGTGAATTAAGAAAGACACCGCCCATCTGCTGCAGGCCATTGAGAAAATCCTGCCTGAGACGGGTGATGCGCAACTGCTCTTCTTCACTGTGCTGCTGCGCCAGGGCAAAGGCTTCCCCCATGGCGGCAATCTGGTGAGTGGGCAAGGTGCCGGAGCGCATGCCGCGTTCATGCCCACCACCGTGAATCAAGGCTTCAATACGCAACGAGGGGTCACGCTTGACATACAAGGCGCCCACGCCTTTAGGGCCATAGGCCTTATGGCCGGAAAGCGACATCAGATCCACCGACTGGGCAACGACGTCCAGTTCAATGCGGCCAACGGCCTGAGCCGCATCGGTATGGAAGGCGGCACCAAACTGATGGGCAACCTCAGCCAGCGACTTGATATCGTTGATGCTGCCAAGCTCGTTATTGACCGCCATCAAGGAAACCAGAGCGGTATCATCGCGCATGACCTCACGCAATTGCGTAGGCGTTATGCAGCCATCATTGCCTGGTTTGAGCCAGGTCACTTCTACGCCTTCGGACTCCAGCGCCTTGGCGGTATCCACCACGGCCTTGTGTTCGATAATTGACGTTATCAGATGGCGGCCACGGGCCCGATTGGCCCGCATGAAGCCGGTAAGCGCCAGGTTGTCGGCTTCGGTCGCGCCGCTGGTCCAGACGATTTCTCTTGGGTCGGCGTTGATGGTATCTGCCACTTGGCGCCGCGCATGTTCCACCGCCTGTTCCGCCTGCCAGCCAGACATATGGCTGCGTGAGGCCGGGTTGGCAAAAAGCTGATCAACGGTCAGATAGCGTTGCATTACTGTCGCCACGCGTTCATCCACTGGGGTAGTGGCCGCGTAATCAAGGTAAATGGGGCGGGTAGGCGTGGAAGACATGAAGCACTCTGTGATAAATACGCTGTGATTATGGCGTTGAGGCAAAAATACCGGCATCCAGTCGCGCCTGCTGGCGGGACGCCACCTGTTGGACGTCGTTGCGCTGTAGCAGTTGTTCCAGCGTGACGTCGTCTAGAAACTGGCGAATCTGGCCGGATAGTTCACACCACAGATGATGGGTCAGGCAGGTGTCGCCCTGCTGGCAATCGGAAAGTCCGTGACAGCGGGTGGCATCAACGGTTTCGTTGACCGCGTCAATCACCCGGGAAACGGTAATCTCGCTGGCCGGTAGTGCCAGCAGATAACCGCCTCCGGGGCCGCGAACGCTTTTAACCAGGCCTGCGCGTCTTAAGCGGGCAAACAGTTGCTCAAGATATGACAGGGAAATTCCCTGGCGTTGCGAAATATCACCCAGGCTGGTGGGGCTGATGCCCGCGTTGATCGCCAGGTCGAGCATGGCGGTCACCGCATAGCGGCCTTTGGTCGTTAATCGCATGGCGACACCTTGGATAACATTGATGTGCCATTATGGGAAAGCCCGACTGCTTTGGTCAACCTTTACTTGAGGGCGTGGTGTCGGTGTCAGTATCTTTGTCTGCTGCTGCATGAGCGTCAGCGCCGCTTGAGTGACGCGTCGCCTTGCCTTGGGCTGACAGCGGCGGGCAGCCATTATCGGCTTCGTCAAGAATGTCAGCAAAGTCTTCATCGCGCAGTTCCGGCAGCTGGCTACCCCGGTAGCTGGCGTCCAGCTTGGAAAGCGTTGAGCACATCCGCTCGATCCGCTCATCCACCGCATGCATATGGTCAAGCATGGCCTGCATGGAGCGTGCTACCGGGTCTGGCATATCCTGGCTGACCCCGTAGGCGTCAAAGCCGAATTTCTTGTGGATGGCTTCCCGGCGCGCAGGATCAATATCAAGTTCTTCCTCGACATCCGGGTCAGCGCGCTTGACGATCTTGCCGGGAATCCCGACCACGGTTGCGCCGGCCGGTACTTCCTTGGTGACCACGGCGTTGGAGCCAATCTTGGCGCCTTCCCTGACGGTGAAAGGGCCGAGAATCTTGGCGCCAGCGCCAACGATCACGCCGTTTTCAAGGGTAGGGTGGCGTTTGCCTTTATTCCAGCTGGTGCCGCCCAGGGTCACACCGTGGTAAAGCGTGACGTCATTGCCAATGATCGCTGTTTCGCCAATCACCACGCCCATGCCATGGTCAATAAAAAATCGCCGCCCTATGGTGGCGCCAGGGTGAATCTCGACCCCTGTCAGCCAGCGGGAAAAAGTCGAAAGTGTCCGCGCCAGCCATTTGGCATTCTTTTTCCACAGCCAATGGTTCAACCGATGCAATAACAGAGCGTGCAGACCCGGATAGTTGGTAAGCACCTCCATGAAATTACGCGCCGCCGGGTCGCGGTCAAACACACTGTTGATATCTTCACGCAGGCGTTCAAACATGCGGTAGTCCTATCGTGGTTTATCGACACATGTCATCGGCCAGAGCAAACAGCGCGATGTCAGTCGTTAAAAGGGTTTTTAAAAAACTTGAACGTTAATGTTGAGGGCAGTGGCGCTGCTATTCAAGCCAGCTCATTCGTGTGTCGATGGGTTGTCAGGGGTAGCCTTTGTCCTGGCTGCCTGCTTTTCGGTGGCGGTCAATATGCCACGCAGGATATTCAGCTCTATCTGTTCCGGACGGGCGCGTAGGTAAAGCCTGCGTAAACGTGCCATCAGCTGGCGTGGTTTTGCCGGATCATGAAACTCGATGGCAATCAGGGTGCGCTCCAGGTGCTCAAAATAGCGTTCCAGATCAGCGTGAGTGGCCAGGGTGTCATCGTGCTCGTCAGACGACAGCTCAGGCGCTTGGGTTTGTGTTGCCAGCCAGGCTAGGCGGCATTCGTAGGCCACCACCTGCACGGCAGCGGCAAGGTTGAGTGAGCTGAAATCAGCGTTGGTGGGGATGTGCACATGGGCATTGCAGCGCTGTAGCTCGGCGTTGGTCAGGCCGCTATCTTCGCGCCCGAACACCAATGCCACCCGCGAACCAGACGGCTGGCACTCTGAGGGCAGGCGTTCCGCCAGCTCCCGTGGAGATACCATCGGCCAGGGCAGGGTGCGCGAGCGGGCACTGGCACCCACGGTGAAGGTGCAGTCGGCCACGGCGCCTTCGAGATCTGCGTGAATACGAGCATTATGCAGCAGGTGATCCGCGCCAGAGGCGCGTGAAATACTCTCCTGATGAATCACCTCGCAGCGTGGGGCGACAAGGGCAAGGTCGCTTAGCCCCATATTGTGCATGGCGCGGGCAACGGCGCCGATATTGCCAGGGTGGCTGGTACCAATCAGAACAATGCGCAGACGATCAAGCATAATAGGATCCGCGTTAGGAGCAGGTGACGGAAAGCGAGCACGCGGCAAGCGAAACTCTACATAAGCGCATCATGTATAGCGCCGCCACACGCACTGCTATAAAGCGCAAAAGTCTAGCATGGATGCGGTGAGACAAGGTAAGGGGGAGGAATTCAAATGACAATACGGCGAGGCAGCGTGCCTGGCCGTATTGCCTGATGCAGGGTTAGAAGGTGTAGCTGACCCCGAGAGTCACCACCGGGAAGACGGACAGCTCATCGGCATCTTCCTGGAGTTTGCGCTCTTCTTCGCGCAGATCCGAGGCCAACTGAGCGTTTGATTGCTCAAGGCCATTGGCAGTGCTCAGGCTGACATCAACATCCGTGGTCATCACGCCAAGCTCGGAGAAAACCCCAAAGCCTGAACGATGCGACGAACGCCAGCCAATCCCCACATAAGGCTGAACGCTGTCGGCAACGACCAGGGAGCCATTGAGTGAGCCAATGTCTTCCTGATTGTAGAGGTTGCCATTGAACTCGAACTCGCCGCCCGAGAGGTTGGAAGTGCCGTTTACATCTGCCGTCATATCCGGCAGTGCGGCGCCCGCTGTCAGGTAAAAGCGGCCTGCAAAGGGGAAGTAGTCAAACTTGAGTATGCCTGCCTGAAGACCGATATCACCGCTATAGTTGACGTCGTCCGTTTCGTAATCACCGCTGTAATCCAGCCCGTCGGTGTAGTTGGCGGAGACTGAGAAGCGCTCGTGGAAACGCCATGATGCTTCTGGCCCGATGCCTGTTGTGCCAGCCATCGCGCCGATAGTCAGTGTGCTTTCGAATGCCTGTGCCGAGCCTGCTACCAGCAGGCCGCCAAGTGCCATGAAGGCAATTGATTTTTTCATTGGGATCCCTTGAATGATTTATTCCTTCAGTCTGACGCCGAAGGTTAAATGATATTAACATTCTAAGAATCATTTGCCCCTTCGACTTATGTGGAGGTGTTTGTGGAGGGGCTTAAAAGAGGGTTGTTCAGCGTTATTCATAAGGTCGTGGCGAGCCGGTGGGGGCTCTGTTAGAATGCGCTCCCACGACGGCAGCGTAGTGTGCCGTTGACGATATTCGTTCTTTAACATTTCTGTTCTTTAGCGCCGCTCTTGAAAACCCTTTTCAAGGGCAGGCCGGAAGTTCGCATAAAGGCCCTCTCATGAATCCAATGGTTCAGTTTACCCTGCGTGCTGCGCGTAGTGCCGCCGAGCAATTTTTACGAATCCGTGAGCGCATCGAAAACGCTCACGATGAAGCCAACCTTGAGCGTTTGCTTGAGGAAGCCGCACGCAAGGCTGAAGCCACTATTGTGCAGCAGCTTGAGCGCGGTTACCCGCAGCATGGCCTGGTAGGCCGTTACACTGACCATAAGAAAGGCGTGGATGAAGGCGCAGATGTCGTCTGGAAAATCGAGCCCATGCACGGATATTCCAATCTGGCAGTAGCGGGCAAAGGTTTTGCGCTGTCAGTCGTGTGTCTGGTGAAGAACCGCCCTGAGCATGCGGTCATCCTCGCCCCCTTTGCTGATGACGAATACATCGCCAGCCGTGGCCGGGGGGCTCAGTACAACGGTAAGCGTATGCGGGTCAGCAAGCCAACAGCGGTGGCTGGAACGCGCAGCGCCATGAGCCTGCCGGAAAGCTGGCTGCGCTCGCGTCATTTACCCGCCTACCTGACGCTTACCCAGCAGCTGGCGCCGCAATTGGAAACCCTGGTGGCCACAGGCAGTGGTTTGCTGGACATTTGTGAAGTAGCCACCGGTCGCGTTGATAGTGCCTTTGTGCTGGGCATTGAAGAACAGGATATGCAAGTGGGTACTCTGCTGCTCAAAGAGACCGGCGCACTGATCGGTACCCCGGACGGCAAGCCGACAATCAGTGCAGAAGGTTTGTTGATGGCCGCTGGCCCGCGCCTTTACAAGGCACTGATCAAGCAGTTAGCGCCACACTTCTGAAACGCTGCTGATAACCGTCTGGCGGGTTAGCTTTCTGCCCATGAAAAACGCCCTGTGGAGTCTTACTCCGCAGGGCGTTTTTTGTGGGCGCTTGATGGCTCGTTTTACTTGCCATCAAGCATCAGGTCAGGCCTGATTCAAGGCAGTTCATCTTCCTCGTCAACATCCCTGCGCGCAGGGATCAGGTCTTCGCGCTTGAGCTTCAACGGCAGCAGCAAGGCACCTGAAATGTAGATGGAGGAGAAGGTGCCAATCACCACGCCAATCAGCAGGGCCAGGGCAAAGTTCTCGATCATGTCGCCGCCCAACAGCAGCAGGGCCAGCAACACCAGCAAGGTGGTGCCTGACGTGGCCAATGTACGCGATAGCGTGGCGTTGATCGCTTCGTTGAAAATGGCCGGCATGTCGTCGATCTGCGAGGTGCGGATGGCTTCACGAATGCGGTCATAGACAACAATGGTGTCGTTCAGCGAATAGCCGATCACTGCCAGGATGGCGGCCAGGACGGTCAGGTCAAACTCGATGTTGAAGAGCGCAAAGATGCCGATAACAATAATCACGTCATGCAAAAGCGCCATCAGTGCGCCAATCGCAAACTTGTATTGAAAGCGAAAGGCCACATAGAGCATTACCACGCCAAGAGCGACCAGCATGCCCATGCCGCTCTGGTCGCGCAGTTGATCGCCCACCTGGGCGCCGACAAATTCAGCGCGTACAAGATCCACCTGTGTGCCGCTGTCGCGCAGTAAGCTAACTACCTGATCGCCCACGTCCGGGTCGAACGCCTGCTGCAGGCGAATCAGCACCTCAGTGGAAGCACCAAAGGTCTGTACGGCAACATCGCGAAAACCCTGTTCTTCGAGCAGTTGGCGAATGGCGTCCAGTGAGGGAGCGCTTGCGTAACGTACTTCAACCAGGGTGCCGCCAGTAAAGTCCAGCCCCAGGTTGAGCTGTAGGGAAAAGGTCGCAATGACCGAGATCACCAGCATCACCGCTGACACAATAAAGGCCAGTTTGCGGCGTCCCATGAAGTCGATCTGCCTATCCGTGATGGGTTTCATTATCACCTCTTGAAATCTGTGCCAAACGCTGAGATCAGATCCACAGCTTTTTAACGGGTTTGCCGCCGTAGGTCAGGTTCACCATGGCACGTGTGACCAGCAGCGCAGTAAACAGTGAGGTCAGGATGCCGATGGAAAGCGTCACGGCAAAGCCCTTGACCGGCCCGGTGCCGATTGAGAACAGGATGATAGCCACCAGCAGGGTGGTGATATTGGCATCCACGATAGAGGTGAAGGCGCGCTCATAACCTGCGTTGATCGCCTGCTGTACCGATAAGCCATTACGCAATTCTTCGCGTATACGTTCGAATATCAGTACGTTGGCATCCACGGCCATACCGAGTGTCAGTACGATGCCGGCAATGCCGGGTAGGGTCAGAGTAGCGCCAAGCATCGACATGACGGCCACCAGCAGGGTGAGGTTGAGCGCCAGTGCCACGTTGGCAAACACGCCAAACATCTTGTAACGCACCAGCATGAACAGCACCACCAGCAGCAGGCCGATCTGTACGGAAAGAATCCCACGCTCGATATTTTCCTGGCCAAGGCTTGGGCCAATAGTGCGCTCCTGGGCGAAGTAAATGGGCGCCGCCAATGACCCTGAACGCAGCAGTAGCGCCAGGTCAGCTGCTTCATTGGCAGAATCAAGCCCGGTAATCCGGAAGCTGTTACCCAGCGCGCTCTGAATGGTCGCCAGGCTGATCAGGCCGCGCTCAACATAAGGGTCGCGCACCGTGGTTTCTTCACCGGTCTCCGGGTCAGTGACTGTGCGTTCTTCGCTCTTGTGTTCAATGAACAGCACCGCCATGTTGCGCCCGATATTGGTGCGCGTGGCACGATTCATCAGGGTGCCGCCGGTGCCATCCAGGTCGATGTTGACCTGAGGGCGGCCGTTTTCATCAAAGCTGTGGTTGGCACTGGATACCCGGTCGCCGGTAATGATCACATCGCGCATCAGGGTAGCGGTGCGGCTCGGATCATTACGGAACGTATGTTCTTCAGTTTCCTGGTCAGGGGTATCTGGGCGCGCCTCAAGGCGGAACTCAAGGTTGGCGGTGGCGCCGACAATCCGCTTGGCGGCCGTGGTGTCCTGAACCCCAGGCAATTCGACCACAATCTGATTGGGCCCCTGGCGCTGCACCAGTGGTTCGGCAACCCCCAGTTCATTGACGCGGTTGCGCAGGGTGGTCAGGTTCTGGTTGATGGCGTAATCCTGAATCTCAGTGACGGCCTGCTCGCTCATGGTCATGAGCAGGCGAGCGCCGCGCCCATCGCCTTCACTGGTGTATTCGAACTCCGGAAATTCACGGCTGATCAGGGTACGTGCCTGAGCGCGGTCTTCGGCGTTAACAAATGCCAGGGAAAGCGTGCGCCCGTCAATCTCGGTATCCCGGTAGCGAATGCGCTCATCGCGCAGCAGCTCACGCATGGCGCTGGCGTTGACTTCAAGGCGCTGGGTTACCGCTGCGTCTATATCCACTTCAAGCAGAAAGTGGACGCCACCGCGCAGGTCAAGCCCGAGCGTCATGGGCGACGCTGAAAAAGCGCGCAGCCAGCTAGGCGTGGCTTCTGCCAGGTTGAGTGCGACGGTGACGTCATCACCTAGCTGCTCGCTGATCAGCTCGCGGGCGGCTAGCTGATCGCTGCTGTTGGTTAGCCGGATTAACCACTGATCACCGCTGGCTTCGGTGGATTTGACGCGGATATCGTTGTCGGTAAGTGTGGCTTCAATGCGTTCGATATCGTCTTGGTTCAGAGAGCTGTCAGCTTGGCGAGTGCTGATCTGTACGGCGGGATCTTCAGGAAACAGATTGGGAAGCGAGTAAATAAGGCCGGCCACTAAAATGACCAATATCAGAAGATACTTCCACAGGGGGTAACGGTTGAGCATGCAAGCCCTGCCTTCAGTGTCAAACGGAATGCCGTGCATTACCTGGGCAACGCACGGCATGGTTCATCATCTTTCTGACCCTCTCACCCCTGCCGGGGTGGCTGGCACCTGTTCGGCAGGGGCAAAAAGGAAGATCAGATGGACTTAATGGTTCCCTTGGGTAGCACAGCGGCAATGGCATTCTTTTGCACATTGACCTCGGTGCCTTCAGAGACTTCCAGGGTAACGAACTCATCGCTTACCTTGGTGATACGCCCCACCAGACCACCGCCAATGACGATCTCATCACCTTTGTCGATGCTGTTGATCAGCTGTTTATGCTGCTTGGCGCGTTTTGCCTGAGGGCGCCACAGCAGAAAATAGAAAATCAGCACAAAGCCGACCAGCATGACGATCTGAGCAATACCGCCGCCGGCGGCTGCTTCCTGAGCGTGGGCTGGGGAGATAAAAAAATCCAGCATGAATGCAACTCCTGAGTTTATTAATCACTGTGAGTGGGAAAGCCCAAGCGTAGTGCGCCACATGCGCACTGCGCCTTAATTCTGGTTGGGAGGCACTGGTAAGCCACGTTCAGCGTAAAAATGCTCCACAAAGGTCGTCAATGTACCCGCTTCGATAGCCGCGCGCAAATCAGCCATGACGCGCTGATAATAACGCAAATTATGAATGGTATTGAGCATGGAACCCAGCATTTCGTTGCAGCGATCCAGATGATGCAGGTAACCACGTGAAAAGTGCTGACAGGTATGGCAATCACAGCCCTCTTCAAGCGGCCCGGTCGCAAAGCGATGCTTGGCGTTGCGGATCTTGACCGTGCCATGACGGGTAAACAGATGGCCGTTGCGGGCGTTACGAGTGGGCATCACGCAATCAAACATGTCAACGCCACGCCGCACGCCTTCTACCAGGTCTTCTGGCTTGCCGACGCCCATCAGGTAGCGGGGTTTGTCGTCCGGCATCCAGTCAGGCAGGTAATCAAGCACCTTGATCATTTCTTCCTTGGGTTCGCCGACCGAAAGTCCGCCAATTGCCAGGCCATCAAAGCCGATGTCCAGCAGGCCTTTCAGTGAGCGCTCGCGCAGTTCTGGGTACATGCCGCCCTGAATGATCCCGAACAGCGCCGAGGGTGAGTCGCCGTGGGCATCACGCGAACGTTTGGCCCAGCGCAGCGATAGCTGCATGGATTTTTCAGCTTCCTCAAATGTGGCCGGGTAAGGAGTGCATTCGTCAAAGATCATCACCACATCCGAGCCCAGCGAGCGCTGCACGGCCATGGACTCTTCTGGCCCCATAAACACCTTGGCGCCATCGACCGGCGAGCGAAAGTGAACGCCCTGCTCGGCAATCTTGCGCATTTCACCCAGCGAAAATACCTGAAAGCCGCCGGAGTCGGTCAGGATGGGTTTGTCCCATTGGGCAAAGTCATGCAGGTCGCCATGGGCTTCAATCACATCAGTGCCGGGGCGCAGCCAGAGGTGGAAGGTATTGCCGAGAATGATTTCCGCGCCAATCTGCTTGACTGACTCAGGTGTCATGCCCTTGACGGTACCGTAGGTGCCCACAGGCATAAAGGCTGGGGTTTCTACCGTGCCACGCGGGAAGTGTAGGCGTCCGCGACGAGCGCGGCCGTCGCTGGCGAGGCGCTCAAAGCGCATAAAGCATTCATTTCGCATCAGGTAACTCGTCAAATTCTCGGTTAAGGCGATAGGCGTGGCTGAACGAGATAACAAGGATCAGCGCGTCAGTAGCATGGCGTCGCCGTAGCTGAAAAAGGCGTAGCGCTCGTCAACGGCGACCCGGTAAGCCCGCATGATGGTGTCATAACCGGTAAAGGCGGATACCAGCATCATCAAGGTAGACTCAGGCAAGTGAAAGTTGGTAATCAGGGCATCGACACAGCGCCATTGATAGCCGGGATAAATGAAAATATCAGTATCACCGGTCAGTGGCGCAATGCTGCCATCCGGCGTTTGTGCGCAGGCGCTTTCCAGGCAGCGCACGCTAGTGGTGCCGACGGCAATCACCCGTTTGCCCGCTGCCTGTGCGTCGCGAACCTGCTGGCAGGTGGCTTCAGAAACGTCAACCCATTCGCTGTGCATATGGTGCTCGCGAATATCGTCAACCCGCACCGGCTGGAAGGTGCCAGCGCCAACGTGGAGGGTGACAAAGGCGCTCTGAATGCCTTTTTCAGCCAGAGCATCAAGCAGGGGTTGGTCAAAATGCAGCCCCGCTGTGGGAGCGGCGACGGCACCATCACGGCGAGCGTAAACGGTTTGATAACGCTCACGGTCGCTCAGCTCATCCTCGCGGGTAATATACGGCGGCAGCGGCATATGGCCGTGCTTTTCCAGCAGGGCGATCATGGGTGTCTCACCGAGAAAACGCAGCTCAAACAGGGCGTCGCGACGCCCTTCCACCACGGCATGAATATCGCCTTCAAAGATCAGCTCGGTACCCGGTTTGGGAGACTTGCTGGAGCGCAGATGGGCCAGGCCGCGGTAGGCATCCAACGGGCGTTCGAGTAGCATTTCGACCTTGCCGCCGCTGGCTTTCTGGCCGTGTAGCCTTGCTGGTATTACCCGGGTGTCGTTGAAGACCAGCAGATCACCAGGCTCAAGGATTTCCAGCAGATCTGTAAAGCGACGGTGCGCCAAACAACCATCCTGAGCGTCTACATGCAACAGGCGGCAGTCGCTGCGCTGCTCGGAAGGATAGCGGGCAATCAGCTCTTCAGGAAGCTCGTAGGAAAAATCGGCACGCTGCATGACGAAGCTCTTTCGATGAAAACAGGGCGCACAGGATAGCGCTTTAGTCCTATAAAGTCAGGCAGGAAAGTAAAGCAGGCAGGTAAAAAACGGCCAATGTGATTGACCTGCAAGGCAGATAACGTATAATGCGCCTCGTTGCCGGTGTGGCGGAATTGGTAGACGCAGCGGATTCAAAATCCGCCGCCTTTACGGGTGTGCCAGTTCGAGTCTGGCCACCGGCACCAACTAAAGCAAATTAGATACGAGTTATACAAACGAATTCAAGAGCCTAGCGTTACATCGCTGGGCTTTTTCGTATCTGTAAGATTTTTATGTTGCGTTTCTGGGTGCGCCGCCGGTATTTCTGATAAGCAGGAAGCTGGTGATTTACGATGTTTTTCAAGGAGTCAGAGTTATGTCAACGGCAACCAATGTCATTACGCGTCACGATACCAAAGCACGTATGAGCCGTGCGGTTATCCATAATGGTGTGGCTTATCTATGTGGCCAGGTGGCAGGGCCGGAAGCCCGCGAAGGGGATATTACCGAGCAGACACAAAGCATGCTGGCGCGGGTCGATGCGCTGCTCAAGGAAATTGGCTCCAGCCGTGAGCAACTTCTTAGTGCAACCGTTTACCTGAAAGACGGTAATGATGTTGCCGCCATGAACGCCGTCTGGGACGCCTGGGTGCCAGAAGGTTATGCGCCAACCCGTACCTGTGTATGCGCGCCGCTACCGGCGGATGAGCTCAAGGTGGAAGTCACCATTACCACCGCCGTCAATGCCTGAAGCCTTCAGCTGATCACCCACCCGCTTTCTTGATCGGGAAGCGGGTGTCGCGCAGGCTGTCCTTGATTTTCTTGAGGTGGGGCAGGAAATCTTCGCCGCGGCGCAGGGTGACGCCGGTTGCCAGGGCGTCGAGCAGGGTCAGCTGGATCATTCTTGAGGTCATGGGCAGGTAGTGGTCGGTATCTTCCGGGGTGGCCACTTCCAGGGTGGCGGTGCATTCATTGGCCAGCGGTGAGGCGGGGGCGGTGATGCCTAGCACTACAGCACCGGCTTCACGGGCGACGCGGGCAATATCGACCAGTTCACGGGTGCGCCCAGTGTAGGAAATCACCACCACTACATCGCCGGTATGGCAGGCAGCCGCCACCATACGTTGCATCAGCACGTCCACATAGGCCATTACTGGCAGGTTGAAACGGAAAAACTTGTGCTGGGCATCCTGAGCCACGGCGCCTGATGCCCCCAGGCCAAAAAAGTGGATCTGCTTGGCCTGGGTCAGGTAATCCACCATACGTTCGATGGCTTGCATATCGACAGCGCGACGCGCTTCATCCAGGGCGGCAATGGTGGCGTCAAAAATCTTGTCGGTATATTGGCTGGCGGAGTCATCAGGCTCAACCGCACGGGTGACATACGGCGTGCCGCCTGCCAGGCTCTGGGCCAGTTTGATCTTGAAATCGGGAAACCCCTTGGCCCCGAAGTTACGGCAAAAACGGTTGACGGTAGGCTCACTGACGCTGGCTGCCTGGGCAAGGCTTGCGATGCTCAGGCTGGTGGCAGAGGCGGGGTCTTCAAGAATTACGTTGGCGACCTTGCGCTCGGAGCGGTTAAGTTCTTCCAGACGTTGGCGTAAACGCTCAATCAGGTCGTGAGCCATTCAGTGTGTCTCCGTTCAATGTGATGGTTGGTGTCCATTGCGCGCACCATCGCGCAAACTCTACAGCAGGCAGTGGGCGAGAGTAATAGTAGCCTTGGCCAACCTCGCAGCCAATGGCACTTAAATAGTGTGCTTGACCAGCGGTTTCAATGCCTTCTGCAACGACGTCGCACCCCACTCCCTGTGCCAATTGGGTAATGGTATGTGAAAAGTGCCTGTCAGTGGGGCTTTGTTCAAGATCCATGACAAAGGCACGGTCAATTTTCAGCGTCGATATGGGCAGGGTTTTCAGATAGGCGAGTGATGAGTGGCCGGTGCCAAAATCATCAATCGCCACCTTGACGCCGGCCTGTATCAGTTGGGCAAGCTGGTGGCGTGCATTGTTCATATCGCTCATCAAGCCGGATTCAGTCACTTCAATGCTGATCAGGCGAGTGGGAACGTTATGGGCTTCCAGGCGCTGAAGCAATCTGAATGCGAAATCCCGACGGCCTAGCTGGCGGGCCGCGACATTGATGGCAATATGGAAGTCAGCATTCAGCCAGCCAGAGGTTGCTTTGGCATGTTGAGGTGTATCCCTGTGCCAAGCGCTGATCTGCTGAATGGCTTCTTCAATCACCCAGTCGCCGATGGCAAGAATATCACCGCTGGCTTCAGCCAAGGGAATGAAAAGGCCCGGTGAAAGATTGCCAAGCTCCGGATGATGCCAGCGCAGTAGCGCTTCAGCACCAATAACATTCTGGTTTTTAAGGCCTATCTTGGGTTGGTAGACTAATAGCATTTCGCCCCGCTCGCAGGCGCCGCGCAGGGCCTGTTGAACATTCAGGCGGTGGCGTTGCTGTTCCTCCAGCTCAGCGGTGTAATGCTGAATCGCCAGAGCATAGTTTTGCGGCAAGGAGATTGCGGCCATATGCACCAGTCGCTCGGGATCAAAGGTGCTTTCGGCCCAGCTGATACCTACACGGGCGTGTACATTGAGTAGTAGCTTATCAAGCTGTTGATCGACACTAAGGCTGTCGAGCAGCTTCTCCGCCGTGGCAGTGAGTTCTTCTGGATGTGGGGCTGAGCTGATGACCAGTAGTTCATTGCCTCCCCAAAGCCCTAGCGTGTAACGCTCATCCAAATAGCCGTTAAGCACCTTGCCCAGATGGGACAATAATTTTTCGGCAACCCGGTAGCCGTGCAGACGCACAATGTCATCCAGCCCATCGATGGCAATAAAGAGTACCCCCACTCCATTGGCGGCCAGTGCTGCCTTTCTTAATATCTGATTAAGTCCGCGCCGGTTAGGCAGCTGAGTGACCGGGTCGGTGCGCGATTGGTGGTCGAGTTCTCGGGTGCGCCTTGCCACCATGCGTTCCAGCGTATCGGCCTGCTGGTCGCGCACTTTGAAACGCTGCTCGATGTTCAGGGTCGTGCGGATGCGCTGGAGTACTTCATCATGTTTAAAGGGTTTGGTGAGGAAGTCGCGTGCGCCCATTTCAAGGGCACGTTGGCGGGTGGCATCGTCAATCTGGGCGGTCAACACAATCACTGGTGGCGTGTGTTGTGCAAAGTGCTCGTGGAGTAGTTCCATTACTGCGTAGCCATCAAGATGAGGCATGCGGATATCAAGTAGCAGTAAATCAGGCAGTTTCTGTTGGCAGTAGCCGAGCACCTCGCGAGAGTCGCTGAGACCTGCTACCTGGGTAAACCCTTGATCTTCCAGAAGGTCGAGCATCATTTCGACGTTGGCTGGGTTATCGTCGACAATGAGAAGATGCTGGTTGGCTAGGTCCATGATGCCTTCCCTTGCGGTAGTGATAATGTGTAATGCTCAAAAATGTCCAACAGTTTGGTGATTTCCAGTGGCTTGGTGAGATAGTCATTAAAGCCTGCCTGCCGTCCTTTTTTTGCATCGCCGGGCATGGCGTTGGCGGACAGTGCGATGATCGGTAAATCACATAGTCTGGGGTCATGGCGGATAGCATTGAGGGCCTGGTAGCCGTCCATGCCGGGCAAGTGAATATCAATTAATACAAGGTCAGGCTGGCGGCTACGCATCATGTCCAGGCCAATTTCGGCGCTGGGGGCTATCTGCATCACAACGCTGTCGATATCGTCGATAATATCTTCCATCAGACGCTGATTGGCCGGGTTGTCCTCGATATACAGCAGGTTCAAATGGCGGCTGGCCTTCGGCAGCGATTCCTCACGCGGTAGATCTGGCCGAACCGCAGGCAGGGCTTGTGCAGCCAGTGGGAGAGTAAACCAGAACGTTGAGCCTTTTGCAGGTTCACTGTCGACGCCAATATCGCCGCCCATGCGCTGAACCAGTTCACGGGTAATCGCAAGGCCAATGCCGGTTCCTTCGATAGCGCCGTTCTCTGCGTCCAGGCGGTTAAAAGGCTCAAACAGTTCACCCTGGCGGTCTGCTGGAATGCCGGGGCCGCTATCGGCCACACTGATACGCAGGCTGTTGTCCTGACGCTGCGCGGTAACACTCACCGACCCCTGCGCCACATTATATTTAATCGCATTAGACACCAGATTGAGCAGGATCTGCTTGGTACGGGTGTAGTCTGCTTTTATGCACCAATGCTCTGGCACAGGGGGGTGGTTTAAGGTAATGCCCGCTGCTTCAGCGCTGGCTTCAAGCGTATCGCAGGCATCCTTAATGACGCTATCGGCGCATAAGGTTTCCAGCGATAGCGGCAGGTGCCCAGCTTCAATTTTAGCCAGATCCAGCACCTCATTAATCAGGCTGAGCAAGTGCTGGCCACTTTTCTCAATCTGATTAACCTGGCGGCACTGTTTTGCGCTTAGCGGATAACGCTTGCCGTTGGCAAGCAGCTGGGCAAACCCCAGGATGGAGTTCAGCGGCGTACGCAGCTCGTGGCTCATTGAAGACAGGAATTCACTCTTGGCAGCGTTAGCTTTTTCGGCTTGTGTCTTGGCTTGCGCCAGCTCGTTCATTACCGTTTCACGTTCGGCCATCTGGCGATAAAGATTGATCAGCAGCGCGCAGGTATCGGTGAATGGCTGAAGCCATTGCAGTAGTTCCTGATCCAGTGTTTGCTGGCTATTGGATATTGCATACATGCCTATCAGTTTGTCGCCGCTGGTGATCGGCACACCCAGATAGTTGCTCAGCAGTGGGTGCCCGGAGGGAAAGCCACCGCTGTGAGGGTGATGGCTGACATCATCGGTCATGATCACTTCGCCGTAAGCAAAAACCCGCCCGAGCAGGGTGTCCGGGTTGGTCAGCATCATATTACCTGTACGCAGGTTGACCATCAGATCCCGTGAGCGATCATTCCAGGAAAGGTCGGTAATGGCATGTATCTTTAGCGCGTTGGTGGTCTCGGTGGGCAATACTTCGCCAATCAGGGCGTAGTCGCTGTCGGTCAGTTCGCGCAAAGCTTCCATCAGGAAGGTCCATAGCTGCTCACCGGACATCAGCGCCTGATAGTCGGTAATCCCCTGATGCAGAATACGCAGTAGGCTCTGTTCTTTACGCATCTTTTGGTGGGTGGCGTGAATCTCGCTCAAATCCGTCAGGACGCCGAGGAACTCATCGACTTCACCTCGTTCGTCATGGATAGCATTGATAGCCAGGTGAACGGGGACGCAATGCCCCTGCTTGTGCAGCGCTTCGACTTCACGGCCTTTGCCTATCACCTTGGGGGCTGCTCCTGCCAGAAACTGGGCAATAAAGGTGTCATGGTAAAGGGCAATTTCTGGCGGCGTAAGCATGGCCACATTGTGTCCTACCACGTCTTCCTGTCGGTAGCCGAGCATATCAAGTGCCGCACTGTTAACGGCAATGATCTTGCCTTGAAGGTCAACGCGCACCTTGCCGACGGCACTGCTGGAAAACAGTGCTTCAAAGCGGTTGGCAATACGTGCCAGGTCGTTACTTAGCTGATGTTGGCGAAGCAGTTCCTCGGCCTGGCCAGCGAGGTTTTCCAGCAGACGTCGGTCGCGGGCAGAAAAAGTGCGCGGCTGACTATCAATCACACAGAACGTACCTACCGGAAGGTTGTCTTTCGGCCTGAGTGGGTGGCCTGCGTAGAAGCGTATATTCGGGAAGGCCTCCACCAGCGGGTGATCAATAAAGCGTGGATCTGCACGCGTATCATGAACAATAAGTGCCTGATTAGCGGCAACGGCGTGGGCACAAAAAGATATCTGGCGCGACGTTTCGGTGGTTTCTAGCCCTGGGTGTGATTTAAACCATTGGCGGCTGTCATCTACCAGAGAGATCAGGGCGATAGGGGCCTCGAACAGCTCGCGCGCCATTTGTGTCAGGCGGTCGAAGGCGTCGTTAGCCGGGGTGTCCAGCACATGAAGCTGATGTAATGCCTGTAGGCGTTGTGCTTCATTGTCGGGCAATGGGGGCGGTTGCATACTTTTCCTTTGAACGCTGACGGCCGGGCAATACTGAAATATTTCGTATTCTAGAATAAATTCATTAAAAGTTGTTAACTGCCTAAGGGCTAATCATCAAGCGGGCACTTGAACGTGTGTCTGGCTTAAAAGTATAACTAATATTATAGGCTGTATGAGTCTTGTCAAAAATGGCGCCAGCGGCGACGATGAAAGGGTCTGATGGTTTTTCACCGATGCTGACGGCATCATTTCATCTGAGCATGGCGCCATTTTGGCGGAGGCAATCTATGTCACAAGGCAGCGAGCTACCGATGTCGACAACCACTCGCCTGACGGCAGGTGCGACAGAAGAATCCCTGGTATGCGTTTCCCTGGCCAGTATTAACGATGTAGCTGCCAGTCAGTGGGACGCGCTGGTAGATGCTGACCAGCCGTTTCTGCGTCATGCCTACCTGCAGGCGCTGGAAGCCAGTGGTTCGGTTAGTGAAAAGACCGGCTGGGTGCCTGCCCATCTGGTTGTCTGGCAGGGCCAGACGCTTGTCGGGGCCATGCCTTTTTATCGTAAATACCATTCCTACGGGGAGTATGTCTTTGACTGGGCATGGGCGGATGCTCTTGAGCGTGCTGGTGGGCGTTATTATCCCAAGGCATTGAGTGCCATTCCCTACACGCCGGTACCTGGGCAGCGCATTCTGGTGGCGTCAGAGCTTGCGGTTGACGGCGTGGTTGAGGTGCTCGCCGGTGAGCTGAAACGCATCTGCGATGAAGAGGTACTTTCCAGCTGGCACTTTCTGTTTGGCAGTGCGTCGGATGTCAGCGCCTGGCAGCGCCAGTGGCCCGAGCTGATGGCCCGTGAGGGCGTGCAGTTCCAGTGGCACGATGCGGATTATGGGGATTTTGATGGCTTTCTGGCGGCCCTGACGTCCAAACGGCGCAAGATGATCAAGCGCGAACGGCGTCTGGTCGCCGATCAGGGCCTTACCCTGCAGCGGCTGGAAGGCGAGGCTATTACGCCGCAAGCGTTGGTACACTTCTATCGCTGCTATTCGATTACCTACCATGAGCGTGGTCGCCCGCCGTATCTGAACCTGGACTTTTTCCAACGCCTGCATAACGCCATGCCTGATGCCCTGATGCTGGTACAGGCCAGCCTGGAGGGAAGGCCGGTAGCCGCCGCTCTTTATCTGAAAGGCAGCCAGAGTCTGTATGGGCGCTATTGGGGCAGTGAAGTGGTAGCGGACTGTCTGCACTTTGAAGCGTGTTATTACCAGGGTATCGAGTATTGCCTGGAAAACGGCCTGAGCTTGTTTGACCCGGGCACCCAGGGCGAGCACAAGCTGGTGCGAGGCTTTCACCCTCAGCGGCTGTGCTCGTTACATTATGTAGCGCACCCTGGCCTTGAAGCTGGTGTGGCGCAGTTCTGCCGGGAAGAAGCCCAGCACGTCAAGGCATACCGCCAGGCGGCGCTGGATGCTTTGCCATTCAAAGTACCCGGATAATGGCGTGCCTGAAAAGCCAGCTGAAAGGGGTTGGTGGCTCGCTGCTAGCCCTGCTTGGTGGCATAATGCTGGCCACTAGGCGAAGACTCCGCGTGATTCAGGCAATCAAGCGGTGCAGTTGATAATCAGGTGGATGGCAATATGCACAGTGGTGAAAAGGAAGACACAAAAATACGCCGATGGCCAGCCCGAAAATGGTTGGTCGTAGTGCTTCTCGTGGTGTTCGCGCTGCTGCAATACCAGCTCTGGTGGGGAACGGGTGGCTGGTATGATCTTAACAAGGTCGAACAGCGGGTCGCCGATCAGGAAGCGTTCAATGCGCCGCTAAGGGATCGTAATGCGCGGCTGAGCGCCGAAATTGCGGATCTTAAAACCGGCCTGGATGCCATTGAGGAACGCGCGCGCAGTGATATTGGTATGGTGCGTTCTGATGAGCAGTTTTTCTGGGTGCCCGGCGTGACGCTGGATGACTTTCCACAGATGAGGAACCCTGAGTGAGCGAGACCACCTGGCTTGTGGTGCCCGCCGCTGGCCAAGGCAAGCGCATGGGCGCAGAGATTCCCAAACAGTATCTTACCTTGCAGGGAACGCCGATTCTGGCGCTGACCCTGCAACGCCTGTACGCGGCGCTGCCGGATGCCCGGCTGGTGCTGTGTCTGGATACTCAGGATCACTGGTTTGCGCCGAGTTGGGTGCCCTTTGAGCACTGGCAGCGGGTGCCGGGCGGTACAGAGCGAATGGATAGCGTGCTCAACGCCTTGCAGACATTGAACGCCGCAGAAGATGACCTGGTGCTGGTGCATGATGTGGCCAGGCCCTGTATAGCAGTGGAAGACCTTAAAGCCGTGGAAAAAGCCGCCCGTGACAACACCAGTGGCGCCTTGCTGGCGATGCCAGTGGCGGACACCATGAAGCGTGCAGCGGCCTCAGGCAGCATTGCCCATACCGAGTCGCGTGAAGGCCTTTGGCATGCGCTGACGCCCCAGGGGTTTCGCTATGGCCCGCTTCGACGCGCCCTCGAGCATGCTCGGGCCCATGCCACTCAGGTGACTGACGAAGCCTCGGCGCTTGAAGCCATGGGCGAATTTCCGCAGTTGATTAGCGGGCGGCGCGATAACATCAAGGTCACTCACCCGGATGACCTCGCTCTGGCAAGCGCCATTCTGAATGCTCAAAAGCATGCATATATTTAAAAAATGACCCTCATTTCAACGTATTCAGGAGACTGTCATGCGCATCGGCCACGGCTTTGATGTTCATCGTTTTGGGCCGGGAGATCACTTGATGATCGGCGGCGTAAAGCTGCCATTTGAGGCGGGCTTCGTTGCCCATTCAGACGGTGATGTACTGCTGCATGCCATTGCTGATGCCCTGCTGGGCGCCTGCGCGTTAGGGGATATTGGTCACCATTTCCCCGATACCGACCCCGCCTATCAGGGCGCGGATAGCCGGGTTCTGTTGCGCAAAGTCAATGCACTAGTTAGCCAGGCGGGCTGGAAGCTGGGCAATCTGGATGCCACCCTGATGGCCCAGGCGCCCAAGATGGCGCCACATATCCACGCCATGCGTTCGGTGATTGCAGAAGATCTTGACGTCGAGCTGGATCAGGTCAGCGTCAAGGCCACAACGACGGAACGCCTGGGGTTTACCGGGCGAAGTGAAGGGATTGCCGCGGAAGCGGTGGTGCTGTTGCTGCCCCGGAGTTCTGAATGACCGCTCTTCCCGTCTGGCCACGTTATCTGGACGCTACCCTGGGCGCCCCCAGCCCCGCCAGCTTCCGTCTCTCACCCGAAGATTTCAGGGTCGATGAACAGCTTGATTTCAAGCCGGAAGGGCAGGGCGAACACCTCTGGCTGCGGATCGAAAAACGTAACCAGACCACCTTGGAAGCGGTCAGGCAGCTTGCCCGGCTGTGCAATGTCTCGCCCAAGGAGGTGGGTTATTCGGGTATGAAGGATCGTGTGGCGGTAACGCGCCAGTGGCTGAGTGTTCAACTGCCTGGCCGAGATGCGCCGGATGACCTGGCCGCACAGCTGGCCACCTTGGGTATCACTGTGCTGGAGCAGGCGCGTCATCCGCGTAAGCTCAAGCGCGGCGTACATCGTACCAACCGCTTCATCCTGCGCTTGCAGGGCGAAGCGGTTGAACAGGATGACTTTCAGGCCCGCTGGGAAATGCTTTGTCTTGAGGGGGTGCCCAATTACTTTGGGCCGCAGCGTTTTGGTGCCAATGGGCGTAATCTGCAGCGTGCTGAAGCCCTGTTAGCGCGGGGCTGGCGCAAGCGTGACGATCGTCAGGGCATGCTGCTGTCCTGCGCGCGGAGTTTTCTGTTCAATGAGTTGCTTGGCCAGCGGGTGGCTAGCGACGATTGGCAGACGCTGCTTGAGGGCGATACGGTCATGCTTGAGGGAACCCATAGCCTGTTTCGGGTTGAACAGCCGGATGCCACGCTGAATGAACGGGCGGCAAAGCGTGATATTCACCCGACTGGCCTGCTCTGGGGCGCTGACTTCAGTGCAGATGATTCAGTGGCCCAGCGTCTGGAAGCCGCCCTTGCCGAGCGCCACCCTGTCCTGACTGCCGGGCTTGCGCAAAGCGGTGTCAAGTCGGCAAGACGTGCGCTGCGCGTATGCCTTGACGCGCCTTTACTAGAACGCGGCCAGCGCAATGACGAGGTGGTGGTGAGCTTTTCCTTGCCACGCGGTGCCTTTGCTACCGCAGTGCTGAGTGAGTTGATCACCCAGCCGACAAATACTGATACGCTAGCAGGTATTAACAATATTTAATCAGGAGAAAACCAATGCGGCGATTGCTGCTTTCTAACGATGATGGTGTTCATGCCCCGGGGCTGAGAGCCTTGCACGATGCGCTCACGCCGCATGCCAATTTACGTGTTGTGGCACCGGATCGTGATCGCAGTGGCGCCAGTAACTCGCTAACGCTCTCGCGTCCGCTGCTGCTCAGCGCGCTGGATAACGGTTTTTACAGCGTGGATGGCACACCGGCCGATTGCGTTTACCTTGGCGTTAATGGTGTCTGGGATGAAAAACCCGATCTAGTGATCTCAGGTATCAATCACGGCAGCAACCTGGGCGATGATGTGCTCTACTCCGGCACGGTAGCGGCGGCTATGGAAGGGCGCAATCTGGGTATGTCGGCAATTGCCATGTCATTGTGTGGCGAGCGCCACTTTGCCACGGCGGCCCGCGTCGCATCGACACTGGTAGGCGCCGCGGATCAGCTTTCCCTTCCGCCGCGTACCCTGCTCAATGTCAACGTGCCTGATTTGCCGTGGAGCGAGATTCGTGGCGTCAGGGTCACTCGCATGGGCTATCGCGGTCCGGCTGAAAAACCACTGGCCATGCAGGACCCACGTGGGCGTACTCGCTATTGGATTGCCGCCGTCGGGGCTAACGCTGACGACGGTGAAGATACTGATTTTGCTGCTATTGAGGCCGGTTTTGTCTCGATTACTCCTCTGCAGACCGATCTGACGCGCCATACGGCGTGCAGTGATGTACAGGACTGGTTGGATGCCTTTACAGCCTGAAATATCACCCCTTGAACTGCGTGGCCGCGGGATGACGTCTCAGCGTACCCGTGACCGGATGGTCGATCGTCTGGCGCGCCAGGGTATTCGCGATGAGCGTGTGCTCAGCGTCATGGCTCAGGCGCCGCGCCACCTGTTTGTTGATGAAGCTCTGGCGCATCACGCCTACGAAGATGCGTCCCTGCCCATCGGCTTTGGCCAGACCCTTTCGCAGCCTCTGACCGTGGCGCGGATGACAGAACTCACCCTGCGTGAAGCGCCAAAGCGAGTGCTGGAGCTGGGTACCGGTTCCGGCTATCAAACTCTGGTGCTCTCCAGCCTGGTGGATGAACTTTACTCGTTGGAAAGAATCCAGATACTCCACGAACGCGCCGCGCAACGTCTGGCGCGGCTTAAGGTGCCAGCCAAGCTTGCCGTGGCGGATGGCAACCACGGCTGGCCAGACGCTGCCCCTTTTGATGTCATCCTGCTGACCGCCTGTGCCCAGACGTTATCAAGCGAGTTGCTGGAACAGTTGCGGGATGGCGGTGTACTGATTGCGCCGATTGAAGCAAGCACTGGCAGCCAATGGTTAACCCAGGTGCGCCGGGTAGGCAGTGTGTACGAAAAACGTCGATTAGAGCCGGTTCGGTTTGTCCCGCTACTGCAAGGAGTAGTGAATTGAAGCGCGAGAGGTTAGCTATTTTTCTGAAAGGGGTCGGCATGGGTGCTGCTGATGCAGTGCCCGGCGTATCAGGCGGAACCATCGCCTTCGTCACCGGCATCTATGAGCAGTTGATCTATACTATCCGCCAGTTTGGCCCAAGCGCCTGGGGAGCCTGGCGAGAGGGTGGCGTCAGGGGCCTCTACGCGCATCTTAACCTGGCGTTCTTATTGCCTTTACTGGCGGGCGTGGCGGCGAGTCTGGTCAGCGTCGCTCACTTGGCGCTATGGCTGATGGAAGCTCACCCCCTACTGTTGGACGGCTTCTTTTTTGGCTTGGTCGCGGCGTCAGCGCTGGTGGTACATAACGCTATGAGAAGTTGGAAGTTCTGGTATCTTTTGCCGCTAATAGCCGGCTTGCTGCTGGCCAAGGCACTGCCTGGCTTAATGCCAACGGTGTTGCTACTGGGTAATGAAAACCTGGTGGTGATGGTGGCCGGCGCCATTGCTATCAGCGCTATGCTGTTGCCGGGCGTGTCAGGCAGTTTTCTGCTTCTGACCATGGGGCTTTATGGCACCATCATGCAGGCGATTCGCGGTTTTGATCTGGCGGTGATCGGACTGTTTGGCGTTGGCTGTCTAATTGGGCTGGCCTTGTTTTCACGCCTTTTAGCCTGGTTGTTCAAACGTCAGCACGATGCCACCATGCAGTTACTATTAGGGTTTATTATTGGTTCGTTGCCGATTCTTTGGCCCTGGCGAGAGCTGGTAGGCTATCAGCTAGGCCCGGAAGGCCAAATGATTCCCCTGGCATTTCGTTATCTGATGCCGAGCGAGTATGCCGTCCTGATCGGCGATTCGTCCCAATTGGGAACAGTCATCCTGTTGATGCTGGTGGGCGCTCTTCTGGTAGTTGGCTTGAACTATCAGGCGCATCAATCACCGTCTTCATTATCAAGCGATCAATCAGGCGCTAACAAGGAGTAGTCACCTCAATGCGTAAAATGTTTCTTTTATCGGCGCTTGCCTTTGCTGTTGCCGGTTGCGCAAATCACCAGGGAGTCCCGCAAGTACGTGATATCAGCGAGGTGAGGCGCCACCTGAATGCCGATGGCCAGTACACGGTGGCACAAGGCGATACCCTTTACGGTATTGCCTGGCAGCAAGGCCTGGATTACCGCGAGCTCGCAGCCCTCAACGATATTGAGCCGCCCTATAACATCTACCCTGGCCAGCAGCTTGTGCTGCAGTCGTCGGGTGCCGAAGTTGACCGCGAGAGGACTGAAGCATCGCAACCGCCGCCAGCAGATAGCGAAGCACGTGAACCTTCCGGCGTGGTGGCCACAGGCATTGGCGAAACGCCTGTACAGGTTGCCGCTAACGCCCAGCAAGTCGATTGGCTGTTGCCCGATGAGCCGTCGTCTGAAGAGACAGCGCAGGATGATGAAGCGCTGGATGCACAAGCAGAGCCAGAGCCGCAAGAGACTGAATCACAAGCATCGCAGTCAGACGCCTCTGAAAGGCAAGAGCCAGAGACTCAGCCTGAACCTGAAACGCAGGCGAGTGCCCCCTCCACTCAGCAGGCGTCAGTGGATCGCAGCGACCGGACGTATACACCGGCAGAGAATATTGAGTGGCAGTGGCCAGCAGATGGGGAGGTTGTTGGTACCTTTGGCGAAGGCGGAAGCATTACCGCTGGGATTGATATCGCGGGGCAAAAGGGGCAATCTGTAAAAGCAGCCGGGCCTGGGATTGTCGTGTATGCGGGTAGTGGTGTGCGAGGTTATGGCAACCTTATTCTTATCAAGCACAATGACGAGTATCTGTCTGCGTACGCTCACAATGATACGCTGCGAGTGAAAGAAAATGATGTGATTGAAGGCGGTGAAGTCATTGCTACCATGGGAAATAGCAGCGCAGAAGAAGAAGCAAGGCTGCATTTTGAAATCCGCAAGGACGGTCAGCCGGAAGATCCTTTGACGTATTTACCTGGGCGGTAATCATTCTGTCAGCATCCCAGTGCATCATTTAGACTCGGCTTGGTGTCACACAGCACACAGCAAAAACAATTACTATAAAACCAGCCTCAAACGTTCGTGCGTCAAGTAGAAGTTTGCATCTTCGGGATATCAACGCTCATTTCTGTAATGATAAGCCCGATGGCATAAACAAGGTGAGATGATGGGGGAGAGCGATGAGCATGCTGGAACAGGATCTTCAGGACATAGACCTGAATGCCGTGGAAGAAGCATTGGGTGAAGTAGACGACGAGGCGGTTGCTGCTGAGGAAGAAGCCTTCGAGAAAGCCTTGGGCAGAGAGGGTAAAGCGCCTCGTCAGAGCCTGGATGCAACACAGATCTATCTCAACGAAATCGGCTTTTCGCCATTACTGACACCGGAAGAAGAAGTTTATTACGGCCGTCTGGCGCGCAAGGGAGATCCGCTTGGGCGTTCGCGGATGATCGAATCCAACCTGCGTCTGGTGGTCAAGATTGCTCGGCGCTATCTGAACCGTGGGTTAACCCTGCTGGATCTGATTGAAGAGGGTAACCTGGGGTTGATTCGGGCAGTCGAGAAGTTCGATCCAGAGCGTGGCTTTCGTTTCTCGACCTATGCCACCTGGTGGATTCGCCAGACGATTGAACGTGCCTTGATGAATCAGACGCGCACCATCCGCCTGCCCATTCATGTTGTCAAAGAGCTCAATATCTATCTGCGCGCCGCCCGTGAGCTGACCCAGAAACTGGATCACGAGGCAACGCCGGAAGAAATTGCCGAACATCTGGATAAACCGGTGGAAAGCGTCAAGAAGATGCTGGGTCTCAACGAGCGGGTTTCCTCAGTGGATTACCCCATGGGCGGTGATAGCGATAAGCCGCTGCTGGATACGCTGACAGATGATGAGGATCACGGGCCTGAAGCGCTTCTGGTGGATGGGGATGTGAAAGCCCACGTCGATCATTGGCTCAGCGAGCTGAGTGAAAAGCAGTGTGAAGTGGTGGTTCGGCGTTTCGGGCTGCGTGGCCATGAAGCCGCTACTCTTGAAGACGTCGGCGCGGAAATAGGCTTGACCCGTGAGCGTGTCCGCCAGATCCAGGTGGAAGCGCTCAAGAAACTGCGCCGCTCGCTGGAAAAACAAGGGCTTTCGTTGGATGTTATTTTCGAAAGTTGATTCTGGTTTAGTGGTTTTTACCCTGCTTGACGCTTTTGGCTGGTTTAAATTACTGCCCGATACCCGCTGTCATGCGGGTAGTGGCGTGTATAATGGCAGCAAGGGACAAGCCAGCGGCAGCAATAGTGCCTGCCAGGCTTGCGATCCTGCGTTGTCAAAATCCTGCTGTGAGAAAGCGTATGCGCCCTTTAGTGGCTAAAATCGACCTTGACGCCTTGCGTCATAATTACCGCTTGGCCTGTGAGTGCGCACCCCACAGCCAGTCAGTTGCTGTGATCAAGGCGGACGCCTACGGCCACGGTGCGATTGAATGTGCCCGCGCGTTGGAAGGCCTGGCTCCGGCGCTTGCTGTGGCCTGTATTGAAGAGGCGCTCACCTTACGTCACGCAGGTATCCAGGCGCCGATTGTGCTGCTTGAAGGTATTTTTGAGGCTTCAGAGCTGGCGCTGGTGGATGAACATCGTCTATGGATGGCGGTGCACACCGACTGGCAGTTGGAAGCACTGCTGGCGTTTACGCCGCGTCAACCGATTCCGGTATGGCTGAAAGTTGATTCCGGCATGCATCGCTTGGGGTTCTCTCCACAACGCGCCGAGCAGGTATGGCAGGTGCTCTCACAGGCACCTCAGGTAACAGACCTGCATCTGATGAGTCATTTTGCCTCTGCCGACGCCGAGGATGCAGGCTACCTGCAGCAGCAGATGACGACCCTGCAGGCGCTGGCAGAGCGGCTGAATGCCCCCCTGTGTCTGGCCAACTCGCCCGCTACCCTGGCCCATCCTGTTGCCCATGGTCGCTGGAACCGCCCAGGCGTCATGCTGTATGGCAGCGATCCACTGGAGGTGCCAAATGCCATATCGCGCCAGCTGGCACCTGTGATGACATTGCGCTCTGAAGTAATGGCGATCCGTGAGCTGGAAGCCGGTGAGCCGGTGGGCTACGGCGGCCGTTGGCGAACGCCGGGGCGAGCGCGAATTGCCGTGGTCGCGGGCGGCTATGGCGATGGCTATGATCGTCATGCCGTGGATGGCACCCCAGTGCTGGTAGAGGGTCAGCCAGCCAGGATTGCAGGCAAGGTATCCATGGATATGTTGACCGTGGATATCACCCATTTGCCTGATACGCGCATTGGCAGTGAAGTGGTGCTGTGGGGTCGGGCGGCCAATGGAGCGGTATTGCCGGTTGATGATGTCGCCCGCTACTGCGATACCATCAGCTATACGCTGCTTACCGGTATCCTGCCGCGTGTGCCGCGTCGCTATCAGCGTGCTTCGTCGCCTTCACCCACTGTATTGTAAACAGCCATGGCCAAATCAGCTTTTCCGCGTGCATATTTTCATCCCCGTTACTGGAGCACCTGGCTGGCGATAGCCGCCATGTATACGGCTGCCTGGCTGCCCTGGCCAGTGAAGATAGGCGGTGGGAAAGCCATTGGGCTATTGGCCTGGCGGTTGGCAAAACGTCGCCGACGGATTACCGAAACCAATATTGCCCTGTGCTTCCCTGACAAAACCACCGCTGAACAGCGTGAGTTGGTCAAGGATACGTTTATTGCTAACGGTATTGGTCTGGTCGAGACGGCCACGGCCTGGTGTCGGGATGCGGAAGATCTGCGTCATCGGGTGAGCCGGATTAACCAGGATCACCTTTCCAGGGCGCTGGTTCGCAATCAGGGCGCTCTGGTGATAGGTATCCACTTTTCGACGCTGGATCTGGGCGGCGCCCTGCATTCACTGTTTTACTCAGCGGATGCGGTTTATCGGCCGCATAACAACCCGCTGTTTGATCATTTCATGACGCGGGCACGCTCGCGTACCTTTGGTCGCACCATCCACCGCCATGATCTGCGCGGCGTGGTGCGTCAACTTAAAGCTGGGCGTATCGTATGGTATTCGCCGGATCAGGATTTCGGGCGTAATGCCAGTGTGTTTGCGCCGTTTTTTGGTAACCAGGCAGCGACCATCAAACTGACCGCCAAAATTGCCCGTATGACCGGTGCGCCAGTGGTGCCGATGATGTTCCACCGCAACCCCGATAACCGCACCTATACCATCGAGTGGCTCCCCGCGCTGAAAAACTTCCCCAGCGGCGATGAAGTGGCCGATGCTACCCGCATCAATGCGATCATTGAACAGGCCATTCGCAAACACCCCGAACAGTATCTCTGGCTGCACCGCCGCTTCAAAACACGCCCGGAAGGCGAAGAGAAGATCTACTAGGTTGCATTGTGTTTGAACAGCCATTATGTGAACAGCTATTAACAGTGTCACGATTGCCAACGCGAAAAGCCGGGCCGCCATATTTGGCGGCCCGGCTTTTTCAGGTCTTGATATCGCTATAAAGCAGGCGCTAGGACATGTTGCGGGAATAGAAAATTTCCAGCATTTCCTTGCGCAGGCGGCTTTCGATATCACGGGCTTCCTCAAACGTGATATCACGACGTGAGGTGCCGAACAGGTAGTTATCCAGGTCAAAATCCTTGAGCAGCATCTTGGTGTGGAACATGTTTTCCTGGTACACGTTCACATCAATCATCTGATAGGCCTCTTTGGTATCATTGGCCAGGTAGTCCTGAATCGAGGTGATCTCGTGGTCGATAAACAGCTTTTTGCCGTCTACATCCCGGGTAAAACCGCGCACCCGATAATCCATGGTGACAATATCGGAATCAAAACTGTGAATCAGGTAATTCAGGGCTTTCAGCGGGCTGATATGGCCGCAGGTGGAAACATCAATATCCAGCCGAAACGTACTGATGCCGTTGTCCGGGTGGGATTCCGGGTAGCTATGCACCGTAACATGGCTTTTGTCCAGATGACCGACCACGGTTTCTGGCAGTGGCCCAGGGCCGGGTTCAATCTGCTCCAGGGCTGATTCTTCCAGCTCATGTTCTGCAATCAGAATGGTGACGCTGGCACCGTGGGGCTCATAGTCCTGACGGGCGATATTCAGCACATGGGCGCCAATGATATTGGTCACATCCTTGAGAATCTGGGTCAGGCGTTCAGCGTTATATAGCTCATCGATATAATCGATATAAGCAGACCGCTGTTCTTCGGTCTTGGCATAACAGATGTCGTAGATATTAAAGCTCAAAGAGCTTGTCAGGTTGTTAAACCCGTGGAGTCGGAGATTATCTGACATGTCCGAGCCTCCTTATGGCGGATGAAGACACCCCGACGAGCCAGCGCCGGAACCAGTTCACTTGTTGTGCGGTTAAACGCCGTTAAACACAAGCGCGCGTATTATGCCCAGCTGAACGCCATGATGCACCCAGCGAGTCAATATTTTGCGTTGAAAACTTGTCAGGCGGCGACAATTTCAAAGGAATGCGTGATATCAACGCCCCCGTTGACCAGCATGATAGAGGCGCTGCAGTATTTCTCGGCAGAAAGTTCAACCGCGCGCTGCACCTGTTTTTCCTTGAGGTTGTGGCCGGTGACCACGAAATGCACGTGGATACGGGTGAAAACCGACGGTGTACTGTCGGCACGTTCGGCTTCCAGCTGGGCAACACAATCGGTGACATCTGCACGGGCTTTGTCGAGGATGTTGAGCACATCAAAGGCGGTGCAGCTACCCATGCCCATCAGCAGCATTTCCATCGGGCGCGGGCCGGTGTTACGGCCGCCGTGGTCGGGTGGGCCGTCAATGACTACGCTGTGCCCGCTGCCGGATTCGGCGACAAACTGGCGGCCATCTGTCCATTTAACTTGTGCTTTCACGTGTTAGGCTCCATCGGTTGGTGAGTCGTGAGTCGTGAGTTGTGAGTCGTGAATAGTGAATAATGAATCGTGAGTTGGGCCGTGAATCGTTAACTGCGGCTGAGTTGCTGGTCAAGGGCAGTGAGCCGTTGGGGGGTGCCGACATCAACCCATTGCCCGTTGAAGTGCTCGCCGCTGACACGCCCTTGCTGCATGGCGGCTTTCAGCAAGGGGGCCAGTGCAAAGGCGCCTTCCGGTTGATGGGCCAGCAGTGCAGGATCAAGAATGCTCAACCCTGAAAAGGTCAGCTTTGGCTGGCCTTCCACTTGAACGCGGCCATTATCCAGGCTGAAATCGCCTTCAGGATGATGCACAGGGTTATCCACCAGCATCAAGTGGGCAAGGTCGTCGCCCTGCAAGGCTCGCTGCTTGGGCAGTGCTTCGCACCATACATCGCCGTTAACCAGTAAAAAAGGCGCCTCGCCGAGAAGCGGCAACGCTTGACGAATGCCGCCCCCGGTTTCCAGTGGCGTCGTTTCACGGCTGAACTGCAAAATGAGGCCATATTGGCTTCCGTCCCCCAGCGCCTCAATAATCTGCTCTGCCAGATGGCTGACGTTAATCACCACTTCCTTGATGCCTGCCTGCTTAAGGCGTTCTAAATGATGCACAATCAACGGTTTGCCAGCCACAGGCAGCAGCGGCTTGGGGCAGGTATCCGTCAGCGGGCGCATCCGTTTCCCCAGTCCGGCCGCAAGAATCATGGCTTTCATGTTGACTCCGTTGAAGCTGTCTCGGCGCAGCGCTGAAGAATGGCCGGGCGCAGCTGCTCGCTAACCCATTGGGCGAAGCCAGCATGTTCTGGCAGCGCCCCAAGGCTGTCTTCCAGATGATCAAGAAAATGCGGTAATCGGGCCAGATAGCCCGACTTGTGATCACGTAGCGTCAAACGGCAGAAAATCCCCAGAACCTTGAGGGAACGCTGGGCGGCCATGGCCTGGCACTGACCCAGGAAGGTGGTTTCATCAATGCTTGAGGTCAAACGGCCTTCCTGGCGGGCGCGCTGGTAGAAGCGCTGAACGGCATCGGCAAATTCCTCGGCACTGAAGCGCCAGTAGCGCCCTCGCAGCAGGGAGATCACATCGTAGCTCAGTGGGCCAGCCACAGCATCCTGGAAATCAATCATATACAGCTTTTCACGATGCACCATTAGGTTCATGGCATCGAAATCCCGATGGACGCTGACAAAAGGCTGGGCCAGTGCCTGTTCAATCAGGGCGTTGCGTAGTGAGGGCCACTCGGCAGGAATCGGCATGGATAGCCATTGCTCAAGACACCAGGTCGGGAAAAGATCAAGTTCACGGCCCAGCAGTTCGGCATCATAGCGTGGCAGTGGCTCGGGGGAGGCACGGTTCTGTAATTCGCCAATCAGTGTCAGGCCATTGTGGATGTGATGGTGAACGCTGGCCGGGTCATTAAAGCAGTGCTGTAAGGGAGTGTCACCGAGGTCTTCAAGCAGCAGAAAACCTTCTTCCAGATTGCTGGTAAAAATACGCGGAACCGGAAGCCCACCGGCCTGCCACTGTTGGGCGATGTTAACAAAAGGGGTAGAGTCTTCCTGCTCGGGCGGAGCATCCATGACCACCCGAGTGCTGCCATCGTGCAGGGTCAGGCGATAATAACGCCGAAAACTGGCGTCGCCCCCTGCCTCCTGCAGGTTGATTTCATCCATATCAAGGCCGTGCTGCTGGGCAACCCAGCGGGTAAGGGCGGTCATCCGCAATGAAGACATGCAAGCTCCTGGCTGGTCGGGCATTATGCTAGCTGTATAATACCGATTCTCGATGCCAAGGATAATGATTATGGGCCAGCGAATTTTGCGCGCTATACCAATGACGCTTGCAAGCGGCCTGTTGGCTGTCACTGCAACGACAGCGGTTGCCCAGTCGGCAGAGGGCGCACGCCTTGACTGGCAACCCTGGGCGGAGGAAGAAGCGCGTCGCCAGGTATGCCGTGGGCGTTATGTCATGCCCGGTTACCGGCTGTCCGCAGGTAGCGACTTGCGTGAAATCGGGATTGAAACGAATGCTTCCGACTATGCCGCCGATGGCGAAGCCATGCTACGAGGAGACGTTGTACTGCGCCAGGGTGACAGGGAGCTGCAGGCAGAAAGGCTTTTTGTACCTGCCAATCGCGAACGGGTTGATGCTCAGGGGGATTTCGAGTTGCGCGATGGCAAGGCGCTGCTGCGCGGGGAAGAGGCCACCTTGTACCTTGAGCAGGACCGCGGCTCAATTGAAAACAGCGAGTATGTTCTGTATGAACAGCGCGTGCGCGGTGAAGCCCGCCGGTTGGAACAATTAGGTGAACAATTGTATCGCCTGAGGGATGCCAGCTTTACCACTTGTGAACCCGGACAGGATAGCTGGCAGCTGGTCAGCAGCGATATCCGCCTCAACCAGGCGGAAGGGTTTGGGGTTGCCCGCCATGCGCGGCTGGAGGTCAAGGGGGTGCCGGTGTTCTACTGGCCCTGGCTACGTTTCCCGATTGATGACCGTCGTCAGACGGGTCTGCTATCGCCATCGGTCAGTTTTTCCAGTGAGCAACTGGATTATACCCAGCCGTTTTACTGGAATATCGCGCCCAATCAGGATGCCACCATTACCCCACGCTGGCTGAGCGATCGTGGGCTGCTGCTGGGTGGCCAATACCGCTACCTGACCGAGCACTACGGTAGCGGCACTCTGGAAGGCGCCTGGCTGAACAGCGATGACGGTGGCTCCGGGGGCGATGCCAACCGCTATAAAGGGCAGGATCGCTGGTACCTGGATGTTCAGCACGCCGGGCGTATCAATGCCGCCAGTGCCTATCAGCTACGCTATGGTGGGGCCAGCGATGGGCGCTATTTTAACGATTTTAGTGATAACTTCGGCTCCAGCGAGCGTTCCGGCATGGAGCGCCTGGCCCAGGTGGATTACCAGGGCGAACGCTGGCGGCTGGATGCTCGCATGCAAGGCTATCAACGCCTGGATGACCCGCTTAGCGACAGCGACAAACCCTTCTACCGCCTGCCTAGCCTGACCGCAGCGGCTAGCTGGATCCGAGATGATGGCCTGTATGCAGAGTGGAACAGTAATGCCACCTACTTCTGGCGGGATGTGGATCAGCGTCAGGTGCCGGTTCGTGAAGCAGCCAATGGCAGCCGGGTGCACTTGGCTCCTGCCTTGGGCTGGCGCTATGAAAAGCCCTGGGGTTATCTGGCACCCCGCGCTGAGCTTTGGCACACCGCCTATGCGTTGGATTACGGCAATCGCCAGACCAGCCGGGATACATCGCCTGACCGCAGCGTGGCAATCACCTCGGTTGATGCCGGTTTGAATTTTGAGCGTGAATTGGTCCTCGGCGGGCGTGATTACCGTCAGACTTTGGAGCCGCGCGTCAACTATGCTTTTGTGCCGCGAACGGATCAGGTCGATTTGCCGGAGTTTGACAGCCGTGAGCGGGCATTTTCGTGGGATCAGCTTTGGTCGCCCAAGCGCTTTTCCGGCAGCGACCGGGTGGGGGATCTTAATCGTCTGTCGCTAGGGTTTGAATCCCGCCTGATCGAGGATAGCAACAGCCAGGAGCACTTGAGCGTCGGCGTTGGCCAGAGCCTGTATTTTTCTGACCGGCGTGTGGGTATTGATGGCGATGATCAGTCGTTGCCACAGCAGGCAGACGTTAATCCCGATGTTAACCCCGAGCGCTTTTATCAAGCCACCCGAGACCGCTCACCCCTGGTATCCCGGCTTGAATGGCAGATTAATCCACGCTGGAGCACATCCGCCGAATGGCTTTATGATGATCAACGTGAACTCACTGAGCGCACAGGCGTCGATATTGCATACCGGCATTCCCGTGGCCATGTAGTAAACCTGGGCTACCGCTGGGAAATTGAAGGCTTCGACCCGGCGCTGGACCCGGTGGACGATAATTTCCGTGCCTACAATCGCGAAGAGTGGGATATCTCTTTTGCATGGAAGGCCAGCCCCGGCCTTGACCTGATTGGCCGCTACCTGCACGACCAGACCAATGACCGGGCGCTGGAAAAGCTCGCCGGCGTACAGTGGAATGACTGCTGCTATGGCCTGCAACTGGTCTGGCGAAACTGGGTAGATGATAACGACACGGCACGGGTTGCCGATGACTTTAACGACCGTGGCCTGTTCCTGCGCTTTGTACTTCACGGCCTGGGCGGCGTCGGGCAAGACGCTGACAGCTACTTCGAACGCACCATTCCTGGCTATCGCCCCTCGGCGCTTTAACCGTTCAGGACTCAAGAAAGAGACCGTTTAAATGATCCACAATGCTAATACGCCAACATCCACTCATTCTTTGAACAGCCCGCGTGGCAAGCGCCTGCTGCGCCAGGCGACACACCTTGCCTGGGGCAGTGCATTATCGCTGCTGGTGGGGGCGGGCACCCTGATGGTGTCCTCCAGCGTGACGGCCCAGTCGTTTTCAGGCGGTGAACGCCAAATGCTTGATCGCGTTGTGGCGGTGGTGAACGACGGTGCCATCATGCGCAGTGATCTGGACAGGCGCCTGGATCAGGTGATCAGCCAGATCAGCGCTCAGGGTGAAGACGCCCCCAGCAGCAGTCAGCTAGAGCAGCAGGTGCTGGAGCAGATGGTGCTGGAAGAAATTCAGCTGCAAATGGCCCGCAATGCCAATCTGAGTATTGATGACACCGATCTTAACCGCCAGGTGCGCAACATTGCTGAATCCAATGGCATGACGCTGCAGGCGTTTGCCGACCGACTGGAAGCAGATGGCACCAGCCTTGCCCAGGTGCGCGAGGAAATCCGCCGGGAGATGCTCACTCGCCAGGTACAGCAGCGCCAGGTCGGGCAGCGAGTATCGGTCAGCAACCGTGATGTCGAACGCTTCCTTGAAGAGCAGGGGGGCGATGTCAATCTGGCCGAGACCCGGGCGCGTCATATTCTGGTCGGGGTGGGTTCCGGGCGCAGTGAATCCCAGGCACAGGCCTTTGTCGAGCAGGCCATGACACGCCTGGAGCAGGGCGAATCCTTTGCCACTGTGGCGCGTGAAATGAGCGACGATCAGGGGAGCGCGGTCAATGGCGGTGATCTTGGCTGGTTAAGCCCTGGGCAGACAGTGCCCGAGTTTGATAACGCCATGAACGAACTGGAAGTGGGCCAGGTCTCCTCCCCGGTGCGTTCGCAGTTTGGCTACCACATTATTGAAGTGCTGGATCGTCGGCGCTCGTCAGCCAGTAATGAAAACGTGCGTGAACAGGTTCGTCAGGCGATTTTCCAGCGCCGTGCCAACCAGGAAGTGGATACCTGGAAGCGTGAGATTCGTGAACAGGCATTTGTGGAAAAGCGGCTCTGATGGTTGATCAAACAGCGCCTTCAACAGCGCTACCCGTCGCGGTTACCAGCGGTGAGCCAGCAGGCATCGGCCCTGAACTGGTGCTGATGCTGGCGGCCTATAACCAGCTGCCGAGTAACTGCGTGGTGATTGGTGATCGCGATTTACTCGCCGCTCGGGCTGACGCGCTAGGGTTAGCCGTCACGCTGATAGTCTGCCAGCCTGGAGACCCAGTGCCTGAAGGCGATCGCGTATTGGCCGTCTGGCACTGTACCCTGAGAGCACCTTGCCAGCCTGGGGTGCTGGACGCCGCCAATGCCGGTTATGTGATAGATACCCTGCAGATGGCCGTAGACGCCTGCCGTAACGGCCATGCAGCAGCCATGACCACCGCACCGCTGCATAAGGGGGTGATCATTGAGGGGGGGTATACGGACTTCACTGGCCACACCGAATGGTTGCGCGATGCCTGTGAGGTGGAAGAAGTGGTAATGCTGCTGGCCACGGATGATGCCCTGCATACCCGCGCTAGCGATTGGCAACATGATGGCAGTCTGCGGGTAGCGCTGGTGACCACTCACTTACCGCTGCGAGCGGTGGCCGATGCCATCAGCGCCGAACGCATCCGCCGGGTCAGCCGCATTCTGGCTGCCGACTTGACCCGCCAGTTCGGTATTGCGGCGCCCAGAATCGCGGTGTGTGGCCTGAACCCCCATGCCGGTGAGGACGGCCACCTAGGCCTCGAAGAGCTGGATATCATTATTCCCACCCTGGCGGCACTCCAGGCAGAAGGGCTGGATGTGCGCGGGCCCTTTCCGGCCGATACGCTGTTTACCCCGCGCCACCTGGCTGAGGTCGATGCGGTACTGGCCATGTATCATGATCAGGGTCTGGCCGTGCTGAAATATGCAGGCTTTGGCAATGCGGCCAATATCACCCTGGGCCTGCCGATGGTGCGTACCTCAGTGGATCACGGTACGGCGCTTGATCTGGCTGGGCAGGGCACAGCATCACCGGATAGCCTGAAAGTGGCCATTCGTCTGGCCCGCCAGCTGGCGGATACCCAGTCAGCCAGCCGACATGCATCGCCACCTTCCTGACGCTAAAATGCTCCCGGCTTCGCTTTAACATGATCAACCTCTGGAACCCTGTTTAATGTCTCAAGTCCCGCAGCACCGCGCGCGCAAACGTTTTGGCCAGAACTTTCTACGCGACCCCGGTATTATCGGGCGCATCATCCGGGCAATTGGCCCGCGTGACCAGGACCGCCTGGTAGAAATCGGCCCTGGCCAGGGTGCGCTTACCGAGCCATTGCTGGAAGCGACCGGCAAGCTTGAGGTGATCGAGCTGGATCGCGACCTGATTCCCGGCCTGCGAGTGAAATTTTTCAACTACCCGCAGTTCGAGATCCATGAAGGCGATGCCCTGGCGTTTGATTTTGCTGCCCTGAAAGGCGACGGCCCGGCGCTGCGGGTGGTGGGCAACCTGCCCTACAACATCTCCACGCCCCTGATTGTGCATTTACTGCAGGCGGAAAACGCCGTGGCAGATATGCACTTCATGCTGCAAAAGGAAGTGGTTGAGCGCCTGGCCGCCGAGCCGGGTGGCCCGGACTGGGGGCGGCTTTCAGTCATGGCGCAATACTACTGTCAGGTCGAGCAGCTGTTTATCGTCCCGCCGGAAGCCTTTGTGCCGCGCCCCAAGGTGGATTCTGCGATTGTCCGCCTGACACCGCATGCGCAAATCCCTCATCCCGCGGACGATACCGAACTGCTGTTTGCGCTGGTCAAGATGGCCTTTGGCCAGCGGCGTAAAACGCTGCGTAACAACTTCAAGGGCCGGGTCAGCGCCGACACTCTGGAGGATATTGGCATCGACCCAGGGCGCCGTCCGCAGACCTTGAGCGTCGAGGAATATGTGCGGATTGCCAACCGGGTGGCGTGTGATGATGTGGCCCAAGGCGGTGAGTCGTGAGCGTACTTGATATCCATGTCTCTGTAGTGAGCCACTACCTGGCGGAAGAATCGAATGCTGCCCAGGGGCGCTATGTGTTCAGTTACCGTGTCACCCTGGATAATAAGAGCCCGCACAGCGTGCAGCTACTGGCGCGCTATTGGAAGATCACCCAGGGTAGCGGTGAGCATCAGGAAGTACGTGGCAAGGGCGTGGTTGGCCAGCAGCCCCTGATTGGCCCGGGGCAGCGCTTTCGCTACACCAGCCGGGCGATTCTGCAGACACCAGTCGGTACCATGGAAGGCGCCTACACCCTGCTGGATACGTCTACCCAGCGTTCTTTTGATGTTGAAATCGCTCCCTTTCGGCTGGCAACGCCGCTGGCGATTCACTGATTCTCCATCGCGCCCTTTCACACCCCTAGCAACTCACACCCCTAGCAACAAGGAGTCATGATGAGCACTTATGTGATCGGCGATCTTCACGGCTGTCATGCTGAGTTTGTCGCCTTGCTGGACAAGCTTGCCTTCAACCCGGCGCATGACCGCCTGTGGCTGGTGGGGGATCTGGTCAATCGCGGCCCGGGTTCGCTGGAATGCCTGCGTGAAGCGCGCCGACTGGGGAGTGCTGTCAGCTGTGTGCTGGGCAATCATGATTTTCACTTGCTGGTGGTAGCGCGCGGCAACGGCAAGCTGCGCAAAAAGGATACTCTGGAGGCAATTCTCGATGCTCCGGACCGTGAGCCACTGCTGGACTGGCTGCAGCAGCAATCGCTAAGCGTCAGAAAAGACGCGACCCTGATGGCCCATGCCGGTATTCTGCCGCAGTGGTCACTTGCCCAGGCTGAGATGCTAGGTAAGGAAGTGCAAACGGCGCTACGCAGTGAGCATTCAGGCGCCTTTCTGGCTGAGCTGTTTGGCGATCAGCCTGACCGCTGGCAGGATGATCTGGAAGGCATGGATCGCCTGCGCTGCATTGTTAATGTGTTTACCCGAATGCGCTTTATCTCACCCCAGGGGTATCTGGATTTTGCTGCCAAGCAGGGCCTGGACAGCGCACCGGAAGGCTATGCCCCCTGGTTCCAGTACCCCCGTGAGGACAACGCCCACCTGCTGTTTGGCCACTGGGCAGCGCTGGAAGGGCGTACTCCTGGCGCACGTATCCAGGTGGATGCGCTGGACACCGGCTGCGCCTGGGGGGGCAGCCTGACGGCATTGAACCTGGAAAGCGGTGAACGTATCGCTGTGGCCAACCATAATGTTGTCCGGCCATGAAGGGGTTTCGTTGCGACAAGCGCCTGGCCGGGCTGGAGGTTTATCGAGTGGGCGGCGCGGTGCGCGATGCGCTGCTAGGCTGGCCAGTGTATGACAACGACTGGGTGGTGGTCGGCACGACGCCTGAGGAAATGCAGCGCCGTGGGTTCAAGCCGGTCGGGCGGGATTTCCCGGTCTTTCTGCATCCGGATACGGCAGAGGAATACGCCCTGGCGCGAACAGAGCGCAAGTCCGGCCACGGCTATAGTGGTTTTGAAGTACATGCCAGCCCGAAGGTGACCCTGGAAGAGGATCTGGGTCGCCGCGACCTGACGATCAATGCCATGGCTGAAGCCTCTGACGGCCAGATTTTTGACCCCTTCAATGGCCAGCAGGGTCTGGTAGCCCGCCAGTTACGCCATGTCTCGGCAGCGTTCAGTGAAGACCCATTGCGAGTGCTGCGCACCGCGCGTTTTCTGGCCCGCTATGCAAGCCGTGGTTTTCAGATTGCCGCACCGACGCTTGAGCTGATGACAAGCGTTAGCGAAAGCGGTGAGCTAACTCACCTGGCGGCGGAGCGCGTCTGGGTGGAAACCGAGAAAGCGCTGGGCGAGCCGTCACCGCAGGCGTATTTCGAGGCTCTTGAACAGTGCAAGGCCCTGCCTGTCTGGTGGCCTGAGCTTGATGGTGACCCTCTGGCACAAGGGCTAGCTGCCATGGCAACAGTGCCAGAAACGGACGGGGTGGATACGAATGCTAGTCTGGCCCATTGGCGCTATGCGCGGCTGGTGTCGGGTTTGACGGATCAGCAGCGTGACGCTTTGGCCGAACGGCTCAAACTGCCCAAGGCAGTGGCCCGGCTAGCCGCTCAGGTGGCGCTGACCCAGAGGTACCTGGGTTGTTGGCAGCCATCTTCTCCCACTGCAGAGTCGGTGCTGGCCTGGCTAAACCAGCTGGATGCCTGGCGCAAGCCTGAACAGGTGGAAGGCCAGCTGGCGCTGGTGATGCAGCTGGCATCGGAGCGTTTGGCGACGGTGCTGCGTCAGGCCTGGAAAGACGCCGCTGCCATCAACCCCAAAGCGCTGGTAGAGCAGGGGCTTAAAGGCGCTCAGATTGGTCGAGCGCTGGAAACCCAACGCCAGCAAGCGATTGCCGACTGTCTGGCTGATGCAGGCGTCTAGCGGGTGACTGGGTAAGCTTAGCGGGCTGCTGCGTAGGCAAGGGGCCGGTCAGCCTGAGAGATCAGCTGACCTTGCCAGGTAAAGTCTACCGCCCACAGGCGCTGCTCACCCAGATCAAATTGCGCCCATAGCTCGGCGTAAGGCGTGCCACAGTTCGGATGGCGCTGTTCGGGCAGCAGTTCCGCCAGAGGCTGAAGCACAAAGGCGTTATGGGTCACTTCTGCTCTGGGCAGTAGAATGCCATCCACCGTTCCGTGCAGGCTGCCTACCGTCAGCAGGTCAATATCCAGGGCGCGGGGGCTGAACTTGGGGGTGTCCGGGCGTCGTCCGTGGCGGGTTTCCAGCGCTTTGGCCCAGGCCTGAAGCTCACCCGGTGACCAGTCGCTGTTTAAAGCGACCACCAGATTGTAAAAGTTGCGGGTATCCTTGAAACCTACCGGTTCACTTTCAAACACTCGGGATACCTGCAGACCGCCGAAGGTGTCATGCAGCGCATCCAGGCACAGGCGGATATGCTCGATGGGGGCGATATTGCTGCCCAGGCTCAGGGTAATCAATGCCATCGTCAGGCCTCACCGCGGATGATGGTCAGCCCGACACTTTGCGCCGCCGCCACGGCTCCCGGCTTGCGTACCGTTAGTTTGACACGGCCGATCGGAAATTCATGGCGCAGGGTGTCGAGCAGCTGTTCGGCAAAGGTTTCAATCAGGGCGAACTGATGCTCGTCGGCAAAGTGCTGGATGCGCTGGGAAATGGCCGCGTAATCCAGGGTCAGGCTGACATCGTCATTGGCCGCTGCCGGGCGGATATCCGTGGACATTTCCAGATCCAGGCTCAATGACTGATGAAGGGTACGCTCCCAGTCATATACGCCAATGATGGTATCGACCTTGAGCGCTTCAATAAAAATACAGTCCATAAACTCCCCCCTGCAGTGAGCCAGAATTGTACTTGAGCCACTGATTAAACAACAGCCACCCAGGTCGGAAAACGCCGCGCAGACGTCGTTTTCAGGAAGTCTGAGTGCTGGGCTCACGCA
The DNA here is from genome assembly GCA_041875495.1 of Halomonas sp. CH40. Classification (NCBI taxonomy): domain Bacteria; kingdom Pseudomonadati; phylum Pseudomonadota; class Gammaproteobacteria; order Oceanospirillales; family Halomonadaceae; genus Halomonas; species Halomonas sp. CH40. The sequence continues at coordinate 2,747,501 of CP112982.1, read as the reverse complement.
GCTGATCAAGCGGCCAGCGGGGGGTGGCCTGCATTTGCCCAGGGGCATCGCGTTCGCCGGCGGCCAGGCGTTGCGCGCCGACGTAGGCAATCATGGCGCCGTTGTCGGTGCAAAAGCGCCCACGGGGGTAGTAGGCCTTGGCGTTGCGTTTTTCACATTCCACGGCCAGGCGTTCGCGCAGTCGGGTGTTGGCGCTGACCCCGCCAGCCATGACGATGCGCTTCAGGCCGGTCTGGTCCAGCGCACGGCGGCATTTGATGACCAGGGTATCGGCCACGGCTTCCTCAAAGGCGCGGGCCACATCAGCGCGGGCCTGCTCATCCAGGGCACCTTTTGATTGCAGGTCGCGGATGGCGGTCAGGGTGTGGGTTTTCAGCCCGGAAAAGCTGAAATCAAGCCCAGGCCGGTCGGTCATCGGGCGCGGGAAGCGCATGCGTTTGGGGTCGCCCTGTTCGGCGAGTCTGGCGACATGGGGGCCGCCGGGGTAGGGCAGGCCGAGCATCTTGGCGGCCTTGTCAAAGGCTTCGCCAGCGGCGTCATCCACGGATTCCCCCAGCAGCTGGTAGCGGCCAATGCCTTCCACACTAACTAGCTGGGTGTGGCCCCCGGAGACCAGCAGGGCAACAAACGGAAACGCGGGGGCGTCGTCTTCCAGCATGGGGGCGAGAAGGTGGCCCTCCATGTGATGAACGCCCAGCACGGGAATATCCAGCGCGCGGGCCATGCCGTGAGCCGTGGCCGCGCCGACCATCAGCGCCCCCACCAGGCCAGGCCCTGCGGTGTAGGCAATGCCGTCAAGCTCCCGGCGGGTTAGTTTGGCCTCAGCCAGTACTTCTTCCACCAGCGGTAAAAGCTTACGGGTGTGATCCCGGGAGGCCAGTTCCGGCACCACGCCGCCATACTCGGCGTGCATGTCCATCTGGCTATAGAGGGCGTCGGCCAACAAGCCTTTGCCACCGCTATAGGCGGTGTCGTAAATGGCCACGCCGGTTTCATCACAGGATGTTTCGATGCCGAGTACACGCATGGGAGTTTCCTGACATTATCGGGATAAAATGAGAGATAAGGGCATGAAAACCAGACATAAACGCGATGGCGGCTTGCCCTGAAATGGCCGCTATAATACCAGCTGAGCAGGTTTTTGTATGCGGGCGGTCAGGCTTTCGGGTGGGGATTGTTTGCAAAGCGTTGGATTCACCACTAAACTATTGTGCGCTGTAAATACAGGTCCGTATAGGCTAGGTAGGGTAATCAATGTGCATTGCCAGTCTGGCTATCGTACGGGCTATCCGAACTCAAGACTCCTTAAGGTAGGTGAGTGCTTAATGCCTTCTGTAAAAGTACGTGATAACGAGCCGTTTGACGTCGCCTTGCGTCGTTTCAAGCGTTCTTGCGAAAAAGCCGGTGTTCTCTCTGAAGTCCGTCGTCGTGAGAACTACGAAAAGCCGACTGCTGAACGTAAGCGCAAAGCGGCAGCTGCCGTGAAGCGTCACGCGAAGAAGCTTCAGCGTGAGCGTAAGCGTTTCGAACGTCTCTATTGATCCGTACCGGAAGCGCTTTCTTTTCAGAAAGTTCTTCTAGAAGGATGCCAAGCGGCTACCACTGTGGTGGCCGCTTGTTTTCGTTTTGACAGATGTCTGGTTAACGCCTTCATGATAGACAGATAATGACGGTGGGTGTTACCCAGACAGCTGAACAGGCCAGTTTCCCGGAAGCTGTGCGTCGACCCAGCGAGTATCCGCGTTTCTATGGCAGGCCAGATTCCTCAGCGCTTTATCGATGATTTGTTGAGCCGCGTCGACGTGGTCGAAGTGGTGGGCGAACGTGTGCAGCTTAAAAAGTCCGGACGTAACTATTCTGGCCTTTGCCCTTTCCATCAGGAAAAGTCACCGTCTTTTACGGTTAGCGCTGACAAACAGTTCTATCATTGTTTTGGCTGTGGTGCTCATGGCAGTGCGCTGCGCTTTCTCATGGAGTACGACAAGCTGCCCTTTCCAGAAGCGGTTGAGCAATTGGCCGGGCGGCTTGGGCTGGAGGTGCCGCGGGAAGGCGTTGATGACCCCAGAGCCAGGGAGCGTGAGAAAAAACGTGATCAGGGCGTCAACCTGCTGGAGCTGGCGGCGCGCTTCTATCGGGAGCGGATGGCCATGCAGGAAGGTCAGGCCGCTCAGGCCTACCTGGGTCAGCGCGGTTTATCGCCAGATGTGGTGAAAACCTATGGCGTGGGCTACGCTCCAGCGGGGTGGGATGCGCTCAAGAAGCATTTGTCCGAACGGGGTGTCAGTGAGGCTGTGCAGATTGAGTACGGTCTGCTGATTCATCACGAGGATTCAGGGCGCACCTATGACCGCTTTCGCGACCGGGTGATGTTTCCGATCCGTGATCTGCGCGGTCGTACCATTGCCTTTGGCGGCCGGGTGTTGGGCGATGCCAAACCCAAGTATCTGAACTCGCCGGAAACGCCGGTCTTTCACAAGGGGCGCGAGCTATACGGCCTTTATGAGGCCCGTCAGGCGCCGGAAAAGCTGGAACAGTTGGTGCTGGTGGAAGGCTATATGGACGTGGTGGCGCTGGCCCAGTTCGGTATTCGCAATGCGGTGGCGACTCTGGGAACGGCAACAACGGAAGATCATCTGCGGCGGCTGTTTCGCATGGTTAGCCGGGTGGTGTTCTGTTTTGACGGTGACCGAGCCGGACGCCAGGCGGCCAGCCGTGCACTGGAAACGGTGATGCCGCAGATGATTGATGGGCGTGAGGCGCGGTTTCTGTTTCTGCCGGAAGGCGACGACCCGGATGATCTGGTGCGTCGCGAAGGTGCACAGGCCTTCAAGGATCGCGTGACCTGCGCCATGCCGCTGTCAGAGTTTCTGTTTGAACAGGCCGCCCAAGGACGTGATTTGAATGCCGTTGAAGGGCGCGAGCGTTTTGCCAGTCAGGTATTGGTAGCGCTGAGTAAGGTGCCTGAAGGCATGTTGCGCTCCCTGCTGTTTGAAGAGTTGTCGCGGCGTAGTGGGCTAAAAGAAGCTCAGCTGAACGCCTTGCTTCAGCAACAGGAAGCGCGTCGTTTACCTGCGGCGAGCCAGCCAGCCTCCAGTGCTACACCTGAAAGTGAGCCAGGAAAAACGTCAGCTGCGCCCTTGTCAGGTGCACGGCGGCGAGGCGTCCTGTCATCCATTGAACGGGTGATTCAGCTATTGCTGCATGAGCCGACGCTGGTGGATGTCGTCGATGAATCGCTGGAATGGTTGCCGGATAATGAAGAAGGCAGTCTGTGCAGGGAACTGATTGTGCTCTTGCGGGCCGGCCGCTTTCGTAGCCCGCAGGTCGTGTTGGCGCACTTTCAGGGCAGCGCCCAGGGGCAGTGGTTGACCTCGCTGGCACAGCAGGAGCTATTGATACCCCGTGAAGCGCGTAAAGCGGAAGTGGAAGGTATTATTGAGCACTTGCAGCAGGCACAGCGCAAGCGTTCGCCGGAGCAGGAATATGCAGCGCTGATTGATCAGGAGCGGGCAGGAAAAAAGCTGGATGGCGAGCAGCGCCAGCGCCTTGCCCAGTTGATCAGGGAGTTGACCCAGCGCTAGGGAAAGGTAAGCGGGGTTGAATTCTCCGGGAACATCACCACATAAAGGTTATGTCGAAAGGCACTGGCCGAACAGGACAAACTAACACACCTGAAACACCGCGCAAATATGCCAAGCTGGAAAAATACCCATTGCTAACGCTATACTGTTCGGCTTGTTGGACGTAAGACGTCCAGCGTTTCAGGTGCTTCATTCTTCTTCGTCGAGATAGGGTTTCTATGGCTGGAAATGCGCAGCAGCAGTCACGTCTGAAGGAGTTGATCGCGCGGGGTAAGGAGCAAGGCTTCCTGACCTACGCTGAGGTCAACGACCATCTACCCGAGGATATCGCTGATCCGGATCAAGTGGAAGACATCATCGGCATGATCAACGACATGGGAATCAGTGTCGTTGAAGAAGCGCCAGATGAAGACACCTTGATGATGTCGGATCACTCCACGGATGAGTCCGCTGCTGAAGAAGCAGTGGCAGCCCTGGCAGCAGTGGAAAGCGATGTTGGCCGAACCACTGACCCAGTGCGTATGTACATGCGCGAAATGGGGACGGTTGAGCTTCTGACCCGTGAAGGCGAGATCGAGATTGCCAAGCGTATTGAGGAAGGCACCCGTGAAGTCATGTCGGCACTGGCCTATCTGCCTGGTGCCGTGGCATCCGTTCTGGATGCCTATGATGCGACCCAGGATGAGGAAGCGCCGGGGCGTCTTTCCGACCTGTTTTCCGGCTTTATCGACCCCGATGAAGGTATTCCCGGTGTCGCCGAGGCTGAAGTGATTGAAGAGCCGGAAATTGATACCGAGCTTGGCGATGACGATGTCGACACTGACGACGATGAAGAAGACTCGACCGCCAATGAAGGTGGCCCGGATCCTGAAGAAGCGCGAGCGCGTTTTGAACAGATTCGTGAACAGAACGCCGCCGTTGAAGCTGCTTTTGCCAAGCATGGCAGTGGCAGCCCGGAGCTGAAAGCCGAGCAGGCGCGTCTGGCGGAGCTGTTCTCGCCGATCAAGCTGGTGCCCAAGCATTTCGAGCGTTTGGTCGGTCAGGTGCGTATCAGCGTCGAGCAGGTGCGTGCCCAGGAAAAGACCATCATGCAGCTATGCGTGAAGAAAGCCAAGGTGCCGCGCAAGACGTTTATCAAGTCGTTCCCGGGGCATGAATCACGCAAGGCATGGCTGGATGATTTTCAGGAAGCTTTCCCCAAGTACGCCGATCGCCTGGAGCCGCTACGCGCCGATATCGCCCGCTCCCAGCGCAAGATTGCCTTTGAAGAAAATATGGTTCAGCTCAACGTGGGCGAACTCAAAGAGGTGAATCGCAAGCTTTCTATCGGTGAAGCGAAGGCGCGTCGTGCCAAGAAGGAGATGGTCGAGGCCAACCTGCGTCTGGTGATTTCCATCGCCAAGAAGTATACCAATCGCGGCCTGCAGTTCCTGGATCTGATCCAGGAAGGCAACATTGGCTTGATGAAGGCCGTCGACAAGTTCGAATATCGCCGAGGCTACAAGTTCTCGACCTATGCGACCTGGTGGATCCGTCAGGCGATTACCCGCTCGATTGCCGACCAGGCGCGTACAATCCGTATTCCGGTACACATGATTGAGACCATCAACAAGCTCAATCGTGTGTCTCGCCAGATGCTGCAGGAAATGGGCCGTGAGCCGACACCTGAAGAGCTGGGCGAGCGTCTGGAAATGCCGGAAGACAAGGTTCGCAAGGTGCTCAAGATCGCCAAGGAACCGATCTCCATGGAAACGCCGATCGGTGATGACGACGACTCACACCTGGGTGATTTCATCGAAGACAGCTCCATGCTGTTGCCGATTGATATGGCCACCGGCGAAGGGCTGGTTGAAGCTACTCGCAACGTCCTTGGCGGGCTGACCGCACGAGAAGCCAAGGTGCTGCGTATGCGCTTCGGTATTGATATGAATACCGACCACACCCTGGAAGAGGTGGGTAAGCAGTTTGACGTGACCCGGGAACGGATTCGCCAGATTGAAGCCAAGGCGCTACGCAAGCTGCGCCACCCGAGCCGCTCGGAGCCGCTCCGCTCATTCCTTGATGAGTAAAGTGATGTGCCGGTGGTTGAGTTGCCGAAACCGCCAGGCGTACTGGTAAGACAAAGCCCTTGTAGATAACCTTCTACAAGGGCTTTTGGCTGTTTATGATGGCGCATTCAGACAAGCGGGAATTGATGTTGCTGTTTATATTGTTGAATACATAAACATCTATCTAACACTACCTACAACGTAAGGACGATGACCATGAAATCACGTGCGGCAGTGGCGCTTGAAGCAGGCAAGCCACTTGAGCTGGTAGAAATTGATGTGGAAGGCCCGAAAGCCGGTGAAGTGCTGGTCAAAATGGCCGCCACCAGTGTCTGTCATACCGATGCCTATACGCTTTCAGGGGCAGACCCGGAAGGTAACTTCCCGGCGGTGCTGGGTCATGAGGGCGCGGGCGTTGTTCAGGAAGTGGGGCCTGGAGTTACCAGTGTCAAACCCGGTGACCATGTCATTCCGCTGTATACGGCAGAATGTGGCCAGTGCAAATTCTGCCTCTCGGGCAAGACCAACCTGTGTGGTTCAGTGCGCGCCACCCAGGGCAAAGGGGTCATGCCGGATGGCACCTCGCGTTTTTCGCTGGAAGGCAAGATGCTCCATCACTACATGGGCACCTCTACCTTCAGTGAATATACGGTGCTGCCGGAAGTGTCTCTGGCCGTGGTCTCCAAGGAAGCGCCCATGGACAAAATCTGCCTGCTGGGTTGTGGCGTCACCACCGGCATTGGTGCCGTGCTCAATACTGCCAAGGTAGAGCCAGGTTCAACCGTGGCTGTGTTTGGCTTGGGGGCGATTGGTCTGGCGGTGATTCAGGGCGCCATGATGGCCAAGGCTGCACGGATTATTGCCATTGACGTCAACCCGGACAAGTTTGAGTTGGCCAAGCAGTTCGGAGCGACCGATTTTGTTAACCCCAAGGACTACAATGACCCGATCCAGCAGGTGATTGTTGACCTGACTGACGGCGGCGTTGATTACTCCTTTGAGTGTATCGGCAATGTCAATGTCATGCGTTCGGCACTTGAGTGCTGCCATAAAGGCTGGGGAGAGTCGATCATCATCGGAGTAGCCGGTGCCGGGGAAGAAATTGCCACGCGGCCTTTCCAGCTGGTGACCGGGCGGGTCTGGAAAGGCTCTGCGTTCGGTGGAGTAAAAGGCCGCAGCGAATTGCCGGGATATGTCGAACGCTACATGAACGGTGAGATCAATATTGATGACTTCATTACCCATGATATGCCGTTTGAGCAGATCAACGAAGCCTTTGACCTGCTCCACGCGGGCAAGAGCATTCGTACCGTACTGCATTACTGAGTATGATGGTGACATCATAACTTGGTGCCCGTAAGGGCGTAGGATGCCCGGTGCGGCCTTGGTGGTTGCAGCCGGGCAAGGATCCCGGAGCCTGTTGTCAGGAGCGTGCCTATGAGCATGAGTGAAACCCTAGAGCTGGTATCGGCCAACCGTAGCTTTGGCGGCTGGCACAAGCGCTATCGTCATTATTCGCGGGCGCTGGACTGCGATATGATCTTTGCCGTTTATCTGCCGCCCCAGGCGGAAGAGGAACGGGTGCCACTGCTCTGGTGGCTGTCAGGTTTAACCTGCAACGATGAAAACTTCATGCAGAAGGCCGGTGCCCACCGGCTTGCCGCCGAGCTTGGGGTGGCCATTGTCTGCCCGGATACCAGTCCGAGAGGCACCGACCTGCCCGGTGAACATGAACGCTATGATCTGGGTTCTGGCGCGGGCTTTTATGTCAACGCCACTGAAGCCCCGTGGAAGCCGCATTACCGTATGTACGATTATGTGGCTGAAGAATTGCCCTCTGTGGTGCGTCAGCATTTTCCGGTCAATGGGCGCGAATCGATCAGCGGTCATTCCATGGGCGGCCATGGTGCTTTGATTCTGGCCTTGCGCCATCCAGGGCGCTTTCGCTCGGTATCGGCCTTTTCCCCAGTGGTCAACCCTATGGAGTGCCCCTGGGGTCGCAATGCCTTTAGCCATTACCTTGGCGATGATATTACCCGCTGGCGTCAGTACGATGCCTGCGAACTGGTGGCTAACGGCGCTTCACGCCAGCGGCTGTTTATTGATCAGGGTGAGGCTGACCAATTCCTTGAAGAACAGCTCAAGCCTGATCATCTGGAAGCCGTCTGCGAGAAGCATGACCATCCGCTGACGCTCAGGCGCCAACCGGGCTATGATCATTCCTACTTCTTTATTGCCACCTTTATTGAAGATCATCTGCGCTATCATGCTGAGCATTTATATAAGCGGTAAGGATACCTGATGTTGAAACGAGCGCTCGCGCATGTGGCCGGTTTTGTCTGGCGAATTCTCTGGCGGGTAGCGCTCGTTTTTGTGCTGTTATCCATTGCTCTGGTGCTGCTCTTTCGCTATGTGCCACCTCCGGGCTCCATGGTGATGCTGGAGCGTAAGGTTCAGGGCTGGCTAGCCAATGAGCCGATCACCATTGACCATCAATGGCGGGATTGGGAAGCCATGGCGGACGCGGCCAAGCTGGCGGTGATGGCCGCCGAGGATCAGCGCTTTCCCTCTCACTCCGGGTTTGATCTGATTGAAATTCGCCAGGCGCTGTCCACTGCTATCAGCGGTGGACGCCTGCGCGGCGCCAGCACCATTAGCCAGCAGACCGCCAAGAATGTCTTTTTGTGGAGCGGGCGCAACTGGGGGCGTAAGGCGCTGGAGACCTGGTTTACCGTTTTGATTGAGCTGATCTGGGGCAAGCAGCGCATTCTTGAGGTGTATCTGAACGTCGCCGAATGGGATGAAGGTGTTTTCGGCCTGGAAGCCGCTTCTCAGCATTATTTTGGCGCATCGGCCAGTGCGTTGAGTGAACGTCAGGCAAGCCTGTTAGCCGCCATCCTACCCAGCCCGCTGACCCGCAGTGCGTCCGTGCCAAGCCCCCAGGTCGAACAGCGCAGCCAGTGGATTCGCCAGCAGATGCGCAACCTGGGCGGCTCGCGTTATCTTCAGCGGTTGTTACCTCCCGCCACCTGAACCCTCATAAGCAGAGGCGTCATCCTTCATTATGCCTTGGTGCCCGCCTGGGATGATTTAACCACCATAACAACACCCAGGATAGTGATCGCCATCCCCAGCAGGCCCAGCCAGGGCAAGCGTTCGTCAAATAGCCACCAGGCCTGCAGGGCGGTTACCGGGGGGACCAGGTAGAAAAGACTGGCCACTCTTGAAGCCTCGCCTTTTTTGATCAGCGCCATCAACAGCATGATGGCGGCAATGGACAGCACCAGTACCAGCCAGCCAAGGGTCAATAAAAACGTAGGTGTCCAGTCTACACTGCGGGTTTCTAACAGGAGTGCGCCACCGCCAAACAGGGCGCCTGCGGCCAGATACTGAATCGCCGTGCCTGAAATCAGATGCATGCTGGTGCAAAAACGCTTCTGGTAAAGTGTGCCGATCGAGATACCCGCCAAGGCCGCCATCACGCTAAAAAGCGCCGGTAAACCAAAGCCAGCAAACAAGGTGTCACTAATATCGAGTTTGCTACCCAGCACCAGGCTAATGCCCACCAGGCCGAGTACCAAGCCGATCCATTGGCGCTGGTTGAGTTTTTCACCTAGCAAAGGGCCCGCGCAGGCGGCCGTCAGTAGTGGTTGTAAGCCGACCAAAAGTGCGGCGAGTCCGGCGGGCATGCCGTGGTAGATGCCGTAAAAAACACCCCCAAGGTAAGCGCCGTGAACCAGACAGCCGGTGACGGCTATGTGCCCCCACAGGCTGGCCTTGGAAGGCCAGGGAATGCGCATGACAAGTGCCAACGGGATCAGGATCAAAAGCGTCAGCATCATGCGGATAAACAGAAAGGTAAAGGGTTCAGCGTAAGGCAAGCCAAATTTGGCGCCGATAAAGCCGGTACTCCATAACAGGACAAACAGGACGGGCATGGCGGCCAGGCCCAGTTCGCCCGGCGTGGCGTGGCGAGCGGTCGAGATCACATCTTTGAGCGAGCGGCTAGGCATATAGGTTGTCCTGTCCGGTAAGAGAATGGGTGAAATTAACTGATTTTATTTTTTTACTGTAAGTTACACAAAAAATTGAACCTGTCTATCTGCCATGCGTCAGAGTGGGTACGTTGACTAACGTACGCCTTAAATCCACCTCAGAAGTTATCGAGGTTCTCTATGCAACGTTTAACTGCACTGTTTTCTGCCGCTCTGTTAGCCACTGGTCTGATAGCAACTGCTGCTCATGCTCAGCAGACACAAGATCCTGCCCAAGATCCCATGGCCACCCAGCAGGCGCCAGCGCAGGATTTTTCTGATCAACAGTTGCAACAATTTGCTGATGCTTCTCAGGAAATCGCGGTTATTTCCCAAGATTATACCCAGCGCCTTCAAGAGGCTGAAGATGAGCAGAGCCAGCAGGAAGTACGTGCTGAAGCCAACGACAAGATGATTGAAGTCGTGGAAGATAGCGGTCTCAATGTCGAAACCTTTAATGCTATCGGTCAGGCCATTCAGCAGAACCCCGAAATGATGCAACGCGTACAGGAAATGGCATCACAGTCGTAATATGGCGATGTCATCTGGTCAGCGCTAGGTTTTTTGATTAAACCCCATTAAACAGCGTCAAATCAGATATTGACCATATCAGTATAAGGCTCGGCACTGTGATGGTGCCGAGCCTTTTTATAGCTCTCTGCTTTATCTTGCGCCTTGATGCTTGCACACTGTATGCAATATGTCGAAAAGGCGAGTCGCTGGCGAGATATTGTCAGTAACGGTTGGTTATCAAGGGCCTGCAAAAAGCCCGTCGACTAGGAGAAGTGCATGGACGTTGAGCTTCTGGAGATTCATCAGCACATGGGCAAGTATCCGCCCTTTGACGGTTTGTCAGATGAGCTGCTTGATCGTATTGCCGAAAGCGTTGAGGTTCGCTATTTCAAAACAGGTAGCGAGATTCTGCGTCTTAACGAAACTGTCAATGAGCTGTGTTACATACGCAGCGGGGCCGTTGAGGTCTATCGCCGCCAGGGCGAGCTTTATAACCGCTTGGGTGAAGGCGATATCTTCGGCCACTTCAGCCTGTTGCGCGGGCACCGGGTGCGCTATCCGGCCAAGGCGATTGAAGATACCCTGATCTACTTTATTCCCGGGGCTGTGTTCCAGCAGCTGTGTGATGAAGACGACCACTTTGCGGATTTTATCGAAGTCGAAAGGCCACGCTTGGAAAGCGTAGCGGAAGAGCAGAAAAAATCCAATGACATGATGGTCACCCGGATACGTAAACTGCTGTCGCGTTATCCGGTCATGGTTGAAACCACTACTACGGTGCAGGCGGCGGCTCAACAGATGAGCAATGCTCAGGCCTCTGCGTTGCTGGTACTCAAGCGTGGCAAAGAGAACCCACGCTTTAGCTTTAATGATAGCGAAGGCGTTGCCTGGCAGATGTGCGGCATCCTGACCGACAGCGATTTTCGCAAGAGCATTGTCGCTCAAGGCCTGCCGCCTGAGACGCCGGTAGGCGATGTGATTGGCCCCCACCTGATTACCGTGCAGTCTGACGTGTCGGTTTACGAAGCCATGCTGACCATGTTGCGCAGCAATGTGCATCACTTACCGGTACTGTATCGCCAGCGCCCGGTAGGAGTGGTGCATTTATCCGATATTATCCGCTATGAAACCCACAGCGGGCTTTATCTGGTCAGTAATATTTTCAGTCAGTCCAGCGTTGAGGGGCTGGCCCGCTTGGCGCCGGATGTCAGCGCAGCCTTTGTGCGTATGGTTCAGGAAGAGGCCAACTCGCACATGGTAGGCAGTGCGCTGTCAACCATAGGCCGCAGTTTTACCCGTCGCCTGCTGGAGATGGCGGAAGAAGAGCTTGGGCCACCACCCGTGCCCTATAGTTTTATGGTCAATGGTTCCATGGCGCGTAACGAACAGACCATAGTGACGGATCAGGATAATGCGTTGGTGATTGACGATGCTTTTGATCCCGTACAGCACGATGACTACTTCTATCAACTGGCAAAGTATGTCAGTGATGGGCTGGATGCCTGCGGCTATACCTACTGTAAAGGTGATGTCATGGCGACCAACCCACAGTGGCGGCAACCGCTGCGGGTCTGGAAAGAGTATTTCCGTGACTGGATCAATAATCCGTCGCCTGAAAAGCTCCTGCACAGTTCGATTTTCTTCGACCTTGACAGCGCCTATGGTGAAGAAGTCTATATCGAGACCTTGCAGGATCTGGTGGCAAGTGAGGCGGCCAAGTCACCGCTATTTTTGGCGGCCATGGCTCGAAATGCACTCAACCGCACGCCGCCTCTGGGGTTCTTCCGTACTTTTGTGATGGAAAAAGATGGCAAGCATAATAATTCCATCAACCTGAAGCGGCGTGGCACCGCGCCCATGGTAGACCTTATCCGGATTCATGCGCTGGCCTGTGGTTCAAAAGCCCAGAATTCCTTTGAGCGGCTTGACGATATTGCCAAGACGCAGCTGCTGGCCAATGGGGTGACCGACAAACTGCGCTATGCGCTGGAGTTTCTATGCATGTCGCGTATTCGCCATCAGGTGATTGATCTGCAGGAGGAGCGCACACCGGATAATAATATCGAGCCGGAAAACGTCGCCAGTAACGAGCGGCATACACTGAAAGATGCTTTTCAGGTGTTGAGTAATGCCCAGAAGTTTCTGAAATTCCGCTACCCGATGCCAGCTCACAGGCAGGGACGCAGCTAATGGTGATGATACGTCCACGCAAGAAGATCGTTCAGTCGGATTGGAGTGCCTACCTAAACCAGCGTGGCCAGCAGGTTCGTGATCCTGCCATTCAGCGTTTTTTTCAGACTCCTATGCCCAGCGGCGATACGCCGATTGCTCAGGTGCCCATGGTGGCACTGGATATGGAAACCACCGGTCTGGATGAGCGCCGACACGCGATTGTCAGTATTGGCATTGTACCCTTTGACATGAACAGGATTCTGCTGGCTAAGCGCCGTTACTGGGTGATCAAGCCACCGCGCCCACTGGCAGAAGAGTCGATTGCCTTTCATCATATTACCCATTCGGAAATTGCTCACGCACCGGATCTCAACGAGGTGCTGAATGACCTCTTGGATGCCCTGGCGGGCCGTCTGGTCGTTGTCCATTTTCGTCATATCGAGCGACCATTTCTGGATGCGGCCGTCAAGGCACGTCGCGGAGAAAGCGTGCTTTTCCCAATGATTGATACCATGTCGCTGGAAGCGCGTTTGCATCGTCAGTCACTGTGGGCGCGCTTTCGCCGCTGGCTGGGTCGTCCACCGGTGTCCATTCGCCTGAATGCCAGCCGCCAACGTTACGGCCTGCCCGCCTATCAAGGGCATCATGCGCTGGTGGATGCGTTGGCCACAGCGGAACTGTTACAGGCACAGATTGCCCACCATTACCAACCGGAAACGCCGCTGCGCGATCTCTGGACCTGACCGGTTAATCTTGGCCAAGGCACTGGTAACGCGATTCCAATAAGTAACGCTATTCCAATAAAAAGGGCAGCCCGAGGGCTGCCCTTTAACATGCTGATAGGGGTATCTATCAGGCTGGCTTGGGTTCGCTCATCAAGCCTTTGATGATTGCATAACAGGCCACCAGCAGAATGATAGTGAACGGGAAGCCGGTAGAGACCGACATGGTCTGCAAAGCCGTCAAACCGCCACCCAACAACAGGGCAATAGCAATGGTGCCTTCAATGATGGCCCAGAACACACGCTGTGGTTTGGGAGCATCGACCTTACCGCCTGCGGTAATTGAGTCAATCACCAGCGAGCCGGAATCCGACGAGGTGACGAAGAAGACAATGACCAGCACGATGGCAAGAAATGAGGTGATGTTCGACAGCGGCAGTTGTTCAAGCATGATAAACAACTGAAGGTCGACGCCAGCGTCACGCACCGCCTCAATACCTTGAGACAGGTATTGATCGATAGCTGTCCCACCAAAGGTGGTCATCCACAGTACGGATACAATCGATGGCACTAGAAGAACCGCAACCAGGAATTCACGTACGGTGCGTCCACGAGATACCCGAGCGATAAACATGCCGACATACGGAGACCAGGAAATCCACCATGCCCAGTAGAAGGCTGTCCAGCCCTGGCTAAAGTTGGCATCTTCACGGCCAAAGGGGTTGGAAAGGGCAGGCAGATGAACCACATAGTTCAGCAGGTTATCGAAAAAACCTGTGACAATCAGTAGTGTCGGCCCTACGGCGATAACAAAGAACAGCAGGCCCGCTGCCATGACGATGTTGATTTTTGATAACAGCTGAACGCCTTTCTCTACCCCGGCAAGGATGGAGGCAATGGCGATAATGGTAATCCCGATGATCAGCAATATCATGGTGACATCACCTTCGGGAGCGTCGAACAGGTAGGTCAGACCCGCTGCTGCCTGGGTGGCGCCCAGGCCAAGAGAGGTTGCCAGACCAAAGAGCGTCGCAAATACGGCAAGGATATCAATGATATGCCCCGGCCAGCCCCAAACACGCTCACCCAGAATCGGGTAAAACACCGAGCGCATGGACAGCGGCAGGCCTTTGTTGAAAGCAAACAAGGCCAGGGACAAGGCGACAACCGCGTAGATCGCCCAGGGATGTAGGCCCCAGTGGAAGATGGTGGCCGCCATGCCAAGTGCCGCTGAACCTGCCGCATCGCCTTCAAACTCGCCCGTTGCGCCACCCAGCGGCGCCCAGTTGCTGCCATCAAAGGAGGTGCCAAAGTGGGCAAGCGGCTCGTTGACGCCGAAAAACATCAGGCCAATGCCCATACCCGCAGCAAACAGCATGGAAAACCAGCCTGCATAGGTAAAGTCCGGCTTGGCGTTCGCGCCACCAATGCGGATTTTACCGAACGGCGAGACAATCAGAAACAGGCAGAGCAGAACAAAGATGTTGGCTGCAAAAATGAAGAACCAGGCAAGATTGGTGGTCAGATAATTGAAAACCACATCATAAATGGGTGAAATCTGATCCTGTAATGCCAGGGTAAGCACGACAAAAAGAACAATCACCAAGGATGAGATGGTGAATACCTTGCCATGCAGGTCAATATTGAACCCCATTGGCGAGGCTGTCAGGTTATCCTGGCCGATCACATAATCGGTATCGATGAGATTGGCAGGGCCATCGGGGGCAGGAACACCCTCCGAATTTTTATCGTCCGGACGTTGAGAGTTTGAGTCCACAGGACGTCTCCGTCATAGGTGGGTAATGAATGAGCGTTGCAACTTGGATAATACAGCACTCGCGAATTTCTACCGTAAACGATAGAAAACTAGGTGAAAGCACCAAAAAAGAAGAGCAGCCCTGAGGCTGCTCCCACTCTTATAGTGCTGTCCGCTTGATCAGACGGCTTTGGGTTCACTCATCAAGCCTTTGATAATGGCGTAACAAGCCACCAAAAGAATGATCGTGAACGGGAAGCCAGTAGAGACCGCCATCGTCTGCAGGGCAGTCAAGCCGCCACCCAGCAGTAGGGCAATGGCGATAGTGCCTTCGATGATCGCCCAGAACACACGCTGTGGTTTGGGAGCGTCGACCTTACCGCCTGCGGTGATTGAATCGATAACCAGCGAACCGGAATCCGACGAGGTCACAAAGAAGACAATTACCAATACAATGGCAATAAAGGAAGTGATGTTCGACAGCGGCAGCTGTTCCAGCATGACAAATAGTTGCAGCTCCAGACCGGCATCGCGCACGGCCTCAATACCTTGAGACAGATACTGATCAATGGCGGTGCCACCAAAGGCGGTCATCCACAGAATCGACACGGTGGAAGGTACCAGGAGCACTGAGATGATGAACTCACGCACGGTACGGCCACGGGATACCCGGGCGATAAACATGCCAACGTACGGAGACCAGGAAATCCACCAGGCCCAGTAGAAGGCTGTCCAGCCTTGGCTGAAGTTGGCATCTTCACGGCCGAAGGGGTTAGAGAGTGCTGGCAGATTCACCACATAGCTCATCAGGTTTTCGAAGAACCCGGTGGCGATGATCAGGGTAGGCCCTACGCCAATCACAAAGAACAGCAGGGCAGCCGCCAAGCCGATATTGATTTTTGAGAGCAGCTGTACACCTTTATCCACCCCGGCAAGGATGGAGGCGATAGCGATAATGGTGATCCCGATAATCAGCAATATCATGGTGATATCGCTTTCTGGCGCGCCAAACAGATAGGTGAGGCCTGCTGCGGCCTGTGAAGCGCCTATCCCCAGTGAAGTTGCCAGGCCAAACAGGGTGGCAAACACTGCCAGAATATCGATGATATGTCCTGGCCAGCCCCAGACGCGCTCGCCCAGAATCGGATAGAACACCGAACGCATGGAAAGTGGCAGACCTTTATTGAAGGCAAACAGCGCCAGCGACAGCGCAACAACGGAATAGATTGCCCAGGGGTGTAAGCCCCAGTGGAAGATGGTGGCCGCCATGCCCACTGCAACTGAGCCTGCTTCGTTGCCTTCAAAGTCACCCACGGCGCCGCCGAGTGGTGCCCAGTCACTGCCGTCGAACGCAGTACCAAAATGCGTCAATGGCTCGCTGACCCCATAGAACATCAGGCCGATACCCATGCCGGCAGCAAACAGCATGGAAAACCAGCCCATATAGGTAAAGTCCGGCTTGGCAGCCGCGCCGCCAATGCGGATTTTACCTAATGGCGAGACAACCAGGAAAAGGCAGAGAATAACAAAGATATTGGCCGCTAGAATAAAGAACCAGGCCAGGTTGCCGGTCAAGAAGTTGAAGACCGCATCATATATCGGGGCAATCTGTTCCTGAAGTGCCAGGGTCAACACCACGAACAGTACTATCAACAAAGATGAGATAGTGAATACCTTGCCGTGCAGGTCAATATTAAAGCCCATCGGCGAGGCGGTGATGTTGTCCTGACCGATCACGTAATCGGTATCAATCAGATTCGCCGCACCTTCCGGAGCGGGAATGCCCTCCGAAGGTGCCGGCGTATAGTCATCCGGACGCTGAGAGTTATTGTCCATTGGACATCTCCGTCAAGGTTATTGTGGCTGGCCAGTTTTGCGCATCACAAGGAGGCGTTGAAAAACGGGCTCACGATTCAGTCGGGCGTACCAGGAAAACAGACGCATCGGTATGGGTTGCCACCTTGCCACCGTGGGAAGGCATGACAGCATCCAGGTGGCGCGGAAGGTGCGTTGCCATGATGACAAGATCAATACCGAGTTCATCAATGGATTTCACCAGAATGTCATCCACATTTGCGACTGGGTCAGTGGAGCTATACACCTTGGCAGTGACCGGCTGACCGTGAACGCTATGACGTTTTTGAGCGAAAGCTTCAAGCTTTTGCTGATACTCGTCTGGCGTTCTTGCCACGCTGTTAGGCGCCGTGGAAGTGACCCCAACGTAAGTGATGGAAGCATCGTAGTGTTTGGCCGTATCGGCCACGACTTTCAGCGAGGGTTCAAGTACCTCGATGTGGGCGAGGTCGACGGGAACCATGATGTGCTTGAACATGCGAGACTCCTTCTTTTGTCAATGACAAATATCATGGCGAAATATCAACGCCAATCAGCTTGACTGGCCTGGCGATCAGCTGTGTAAAGCGTACTGCCGTGTTGATGTGGTGTGATCGCTATCAAGCCTGCGGTGAAAAATGTTGAATACAGGTAATACTTTTCAAGGCTTGCTGTGTGCAAATAGTGCTTGCTCAAGAGCTATTATTAATTAAAAAATGGATAAAAGCGTAATTTCTATCACGTGCAATTATACATGGATGAGGTGTCGATGTCAGATTACAGAGGTTGTTCAACAACATCTGACCGAAACCCTACGTACTTTTTACGGTGATTAACAGTTTAGGGCTGCTGTCTATTTAAACGGTACAAGCTTCCCTGCGGGGCATCTGTCAACAAATAGAGTGCACCGTCGGGGGCCTGGCGAATGTCACGAAGGCGACCCAGTTCCCCGTTTAAAACGACTTCGCGGGCGATAATTTCTGCGTTGTTATCAGTGATGTCACCTTGGTTCTCAGAATGGCTTTGTTCACCATTGGCCAGTGCCAGGCGAATAAGCTGCTGGCTGGCTAGCCCCCCGGCAAGCAACTGGCCCTGCCATTCCGAGAAAGTATCAGACGTCACTTGCGTTAACCCTGATGGCGCGAAACGGCCCTGAAAAACATGCACAGGGTTGCGCATACCGGGAAGTGAGTCCTCACCAATGGGTTGATTGGTGGTGTAGTCGTTGCCTCGGCTGACCCTTGGCCAGCCGTAATTTTCACCTGCCAGCAATTGATTGAGTTCGTCACCGGTGCGTGGGCCATGTTCGGTTGCCCAGGGGTCGCCGTTGCTGAGAACCGTTAAGCCTTGGATGTTGCGGTTGCCCAGGGTATAGATTTCATCCAGCGTACTGGGGTCGTCAATGAAGGGATTATCGTCAGGTACGCCACCGGTATCGGTCAGGCGCAGGGTTGAGCCAGCATGATCATCTCGGGCCTGAGCGCGGCTCGGGTCACGTCCGCGATCGCCAATGCTCATCAAGAGGGTGCCATCTTCAAGCCAGGCCAGGCGAGAACCGTAATGGCGTCCGGGCGCAGAGGCACGATCCTGTTCAAAAAGATGTTCAACGGCCCCAATTGAATCCCCCTGCCACTTGGCTCGAGAGAGGGCTGTTCGGCTCTGGTTGCCCTCAGGTTTACTCCAGGTGAAGTAGATCCAGTCGTTTTGGCCATCCGCCTGCCCAAAGCTTGAGTGAAGGGTAATATCCAGCAAGCCGCCCTGGCCCTGGGTGCTTACGTTGGGCATGCCTGTCAGGGTTTGCTGGTTGCCTTGTTGATCAATCAGCACAAGCTCCCCTGAGCGTTGGCTGACCAGATAGCGGCCATCCGGCAGGAAGGCGAGCGACCAGGGGTGATTCAACCCATGGGCCACGCGCTCAATGTTCAGCGTAAAATGCTGGGTGGTAACGCTGAGCGAGGATTGGGCATAGGCCGCCGCATTAATGGCCAGGGCGCCTATGAGGGCAAGAAGGATGCTGGTTATACGCCTGCCCAAAGGCAAGCAATGAAAAATGGCCACGTTGATTCTCCCTCCAGAACAGTCTTTATAGCCTAGCAGGGATAGACAGGATGGCTTCAACGGCTGTTGTCACTACATCAATAAAGCCAGCAGAATCGGCAGGTAGAGTAACGCCATCAGGGTTGAGCAGAATACCAGGCTTGCCACGTACCCAGGCTCACGTTTGGCGCGTTGGGCAAACAGGTAATTAAACACTGCGACTGGCATGCTCATCTGCAGAATCAAGATGCTGTGTGCCAGGGTGGGCAGCTGGAGCAGGTAACCGATGGCCCAGGCGATCACCGCCGCTAGAGGTATACGTATCAGGCTGAAGCGAACACCGGAGCGCAGACTCTTAACCTGAATGCTGGCCAGCGACACTCCCAGCGTGATCAGCATCAGAGGTACGGTGAAACCAGACATCAAATCGACACTGTTGGCTAGCCAGAGTGGCAGCGACGTATCTGTCAAAAGCAGCGTCATCGCGATGACAATGGCATAGACCGTCGGAGTTTTGGCCAAGGTCTTCAGTGGGTTACCCTGGCTACCGAGCAGGCTACCCAGGGTAAACTGAAACAGTGATACCGTCACCATGACGGTAATGCCGTAGGCAAACCCCGCGCTGCCGAAGGCGTAAAGCACCACGGGCAGCCCCATGTTGCCGGTATTGGGGTACATCATCGGGGCCAGTAGCACACGCCAGTCCCGGGCCAGCAGTTTGGCCACCGCAAAGGTGGCGGCTGCCATGGCGATCATCACCAGCGAGGTTGCCAGCATGGTGCGCCCGAAGGTAGTGGCATCAATATCCGCGCCGCTAAGTGATGCCAGCACCAGAGCAGGCGTGCCGATGTTAAACACCAGGCGGGTCACAAAGTCGACGGGGTAGGGGTGCCCCTGGCGTACCCAGGTGTATCCCAGGCCCGCGCCCGCAAGGACAGGGGCCATGACGGCAAAAAGCTCGGCAAGCATTAACATTCCTTGATGATTATCCAGCCCTTATTGTCGTTAATTAGGCCGCTAACTGGCAAGGTGAATGACCGAGAATGAATGGCTAATTACCTGGCACGGGGTTAAAACGCATAGCGTGCTGATAACCACAGTCGACGACCTTCTTCGCTGTTGGCGTACACATTGCCAAAGCGGGTGCCATCGCCGTAAGCGCGGTAATCAACAAAGTCCTTGTCCAACAGATTGTAGAGAGTAGCGCTAAGGTTCAGATTATCGGTGACCGCATAGTTAGCCCCCAGATGGAACAGCGAGTAGGCTTTGAAGTCACCCAGGTCATCAAAAGACGGTGCCCCCCTGACGCTTTCCCGGTTGCGGTAACGTTCGCTGCGGTATTCAGCTGAGAGCCAAGTATCCAGTTTCGCTGTGGCTTGCCAGCGCAAGGTAGTATTGAGAGCGTGTTCAGGCGTATCGGTCAGCGGCTCACCACGGTTGTTGCCGCTTTTCTGTTCGCTATCGGTATAGGTGTAGTTACCGCTCAACTGCCATGCAGGCGTGAATTGATAGCGGGCTGAAAGCTCGACCCCCTGGGTCACGGCCTCATCAATATTAACCTGCTGGCTGTAGATGCCATCCGGTACCAGAGGATCATTCTCGACCAGGATGTCGTCACCGCTGGCAATCTTATCGTCGAACTCGTTGTAGAAGAGCGTCGCACTGGCAGAGAACCCTGCCTGGTTATCGTAATGGGCGCCCAGTTCGCTGCTGGTGCTGGTTTCCGGCTCAAGATCCGGGTTGCCGATGGTCAGAATGGTGCCCTGACCGGTGACCCCGTTGATGCCTGAGTGAAGCGCGTTCAGGGTGGGCGTTTTGTAGCCTCGGCTGATACCGCCTTTCAGCGTCCAGTGGGCAGTGGTATTCCACACCAGGTAGCCACGCGGGCTGAACTGGCTGCCAAAGGCGTCGTGGTGATCGTAGCGGCCACCCAGGGTCAGGGCGAGATCATCGCGCAGCAGCCATTCGTCTTCAGCAAACAGCGACCAGGTCGTCTGGGCGAAGGTTTCATTAGCCAGGCCGTCATCCAGTTCGGCATCCCACCACTGCAGCCCGAGGGTGGTCATATGCTCGCCAAGCGGTAGCGTAAACTTGCTATCCAGAACGCTATTGGTGGTTTTAAGCTCGCGGGGTGCGCCGCCCACAATACCTGGGAAGCCTTCATAGGCCACCCCTTCTTCACCTGGAATGGTGCGCCCTTTGGTTTGTGTGGTGTTGCGCATCAGGCTGGACTCAAGCGTCCCCGCCGCAAAGTACCCGGTGTGGCCGATCGCCAGCTGCTCGCGCTCGAAGCGCAATTCGTCTGAATAGCCATTGGCGACGCCCGGGCTGGGTGCACAGCTGCGGGTACGGCCATCCAGGGTGCCTAATTGGCATTCGTCATTGGTATAGCGCTGGCGATTCACTTCGCCATCCAGCCACAGATCATGGTTATCGGAAGGTGTCCAGGTCAGCTTGCCACCCAGGTTATAGGTGTCGCCTTCCACCGGGCTGGGGCCACGCTGGCTGACCTCAACGGGGTTACCGCTGGCGTCGGTGTAAGTGAGTGCTGATGCATCGCGTTCATAGAAACGCCCACGTAGCTGAACACCCAAGGTATCCTCAATCAGGGGGCCACTGGCGTACAGGTTGACCTCGCGGCGGTCACCAAAGTCACGATCCTGATTAATCGTGTTTTCAATGCCCAGCGAGCCGACCCATTCGCGATCCACTCGGCGTGTGATGATGTTGATCACACCGCCCATGGCATCAGAGCCATAGAGGGTCGACATTGGCCCGCGGATCACTTCGATACGCTCAATGCTGGAAACCGGCGGAAAAAAACTGGTAGCCGTTGCGCCAAAGCCGTTTGGCGTGACGCTGCCAGCCGCATTCTGGCGCCGCCCGTCAATCAGGATCAGGGTGTAGTCGCTAGGCATGCCACGCAGGCTGATAGTTCGACCGCCGGTTTTGCCCACTTGCCCGCCTACATCGACGCCTTCTACATCACGCAGGGCCTCTGCCACGCTGGTAACCCGCTGGCGCTGGAGTTCCTGTCGGGAAATGACCGAGATACTCGCCGGGGCATCGACCATCGCCTGCTCAAAACCACTGGCCGAGACGACAATATTATCCAGTGATTCAGACTCCTGGGCGTGAACCATCGTCGTGGTAACGCTGATGGTGACGGCCAAGGCCGTGCGAGGGAAGCGTGGCATTATGATCTCCTTTAATGATATTAATTAACAAATAGCACTGATTTTTTAATGTTTATTGTTATCATCTGCTGCATGGAGTCTAATGCAATATATTCCTATTTGCGACTGATTTTTGTTTCTTCCCCTTGAGAGCTGTAAATCCAGCGCCTAGCGTCTAATATGCTGTGTCCTTTAGGCTAGAAAAATCCCGACAACCAAGGAAACGACGTGACGACTTCTTCGCCCTCAACGCAACCTCATTCATCTTCAAGCCAAAGCTTTCAAGCGCTTATCCGGCTGTTGCGCTATGCCAAGGGCTACCGGCGGCGCATAGTGGCGGCCAGCGCCTGCTCGATTATCAATAAGCTGTTTGATATCGCCCCGGAAATCCTGATTGGTGTAGCGATTGATGTGGTCGTCAACCAGGAGAAAAGCTTTGTTGCCCGACTGGGGTTTGAATCCCCTCAGGAGCAGATCACCATACTGGCTGTGCTGACCTTCTTTATCTGGGCAGGCGAATCGCTGTTTGAATACCTTTTTCAGGTGCTATGGCGCAATCTGGCTCAGCGATTACAGGCTGATATGCGTCAGGACACCTATGAACATGCCCAGCGGTTAGATATGGCGTTTTTTGAGTCGAGAAGCTCTGGCCAGCTAGTGGCCACCATGAACGACGATGTCAATCAGCTGGAGCGTTTTCTGGATGGTGGCGCCAATGCCCTGATTCAGGTCGGCGTTACGGTCGTCGCGGTGGGCGCGGTATTTTTTGTACTTTCGCCGCTGATTGCGCTGTTGGCGTTTACCCCGATTCCGCTGATCATCTGGGGCGCTTTCTTCTTTCAGCGCAAAGCCGGGCCACTGTACAGCGATGTGCGGGAAAAGGTCGGCGATCTGGGCAGCCGCCTGTCAAATAACCTGAGCGGCATTGCCACCATCAAAAGCTTTACCAGTGAAGCGCGTGAAGCCGAGCGTCTACGCGAGGCCAGTGAAGCCTATGTAGAGGCCAATCGCCGGGCAATTCAGGTCAGCTCTGCGTTTATTCCCGTGATTCGGATGGCGATTCTGGCGGGCTTTCTGGCGACCTTTACAGTGGGTGGCATGATGGCGCTTAACGGTAATCTTAACGTTGGTGCCTACGGTGTGCTGGTTTTCCTTACCCAGCGCCTGCTCTGGCCGCTGACGGGGCTTGCTCAGGTGATTGACCTGTTCGAGCGTGCCATGGCCAGCACCAAACGGATTCTCGACCTGCTGGAAGTGCCGATTACCGTTAAAGACGACAGCGCCACGCCCCTGGCGGACCCCGTCAAGGGTGAGGTGCGCTTTGATGTCGTGAGTTTCCAGTATGCATCAAGCCAAGTCGGGGTGACGGGCATCGACCTGCACGTGCCAGCCGGGACGACACTGGCGCTGGTCGGGGCGACTGGCTCAGGTAAATCCACCCTGATCAAGCTGCTGCTGCGTTTCTATGACCCCACCAGCGGCCGAGTGCTGGTGGATGGCCAGCCGATCAACGCGGTCAGCATGCACTCGTTACGCCAGGCGATTGGCTTGGTCAGCCAGGATGTCTACCTGTTTGAAGGCAGCATCCGTGACAACATTGCATATGGCAAACCCGATGCTCCAGAAGCCGAAATTATTGACGCAGCGAAAACCGCCGAAGCCTGGAGCTTTATTGAAACATTGCCCCAGGGCCTGGAAACCCCGGTGGGCGAACGGGGTGTGCGGCTGTCGGGTGGGCAGCGTCAGCGACTCTCCCTGGCCAGAGCGCTACTTAAAGACCCGCCAATATTGGTGCTGGATGAAGCTACCAGCGCGGTTGATAACGAAACCGAGGCGGCGATTCAGCGCTCCCTTGAACGCATTGCCCGCGGGCGTACCGTCATCATGATTGCACACCGGCTGTCCACCATAGTTGATGCTGATGAAATTGTGGTGATCGAAAAAGGGCAGGTCGCTGAGCGAGGTAACCACTCAAGCCTACTGGCAGCCAACGGCCATTATGCCGCCCAATGGCGGGTACAGACCGGGGCTGCCCGGGCAGGCGATAGGGATACCCTGGCCGACTAGCGATTGATCAGCCGGGCGGACAGATTCACTGGCACATGGGGATCAAGCTGCTGATAGCCTAACAGCGCCAGCAGAGTGCGTACTGTCGGGTTGGCCATCAGCGCATTGCCATCCAGTGCCATCGGCGCGGCAGGAGTGACACGGATGTCATTCAGCCCTTCACGGGTAAAGCGCAGCGGAATGGCCTCTTCCTGATTGATCAGATCCGTCTGTATACGAAATGTCAGCGTTTCAATCATTGATTCACCAAGATCCAGTTGGTCCAGTCGCTCAGGTGCCATCTGCGCTTCAAGCGTCACCAGAGGCTGGCTGGCCAGCAGGCTGACCCAGGCAGGCAGATTGCCAAGGCGAGTAAAAACATCTGTCTGATCAAGGCTTAGCGGTAAACGCAGCATACCTTCCGGGCTGATATCACCGCGTAGCTGGCGCACTTCATACTGCTCGGTTCTGGCTGCCTCACCCTCGTTCTGGGTAAGTGAAGCGGTCAGCTTCGAATGCTGGGGGTCGAGTTGCCAATCCGCCTGCACTGCCAGCGCCAGAGGTAAAAACACCACGGCAAACAAGCCTTTCATAAGTCATCTCCAAATGCGTTACCCCCATAGACTCGAAGCAAGCATAAAAGTGCCCCGTGCCGAATGGAAAGGGCTAGCCCCAGCGAACAACTTTCGCTATGATATGCGCGCTTTACGGGCCTATAGCTCAGTTGGTTAGAGCAGGGGACTCATAATCCCTTGGTCGTAGGTTCAAGTCCTACTGGGCCCACCATTTTTCAATTATTTATCCGCGTTTTCTTTCCTCCTCGCTGTATTTTTCTCCGAAAGTGTCAACAAAGCGTCCACGCATGTTTAAGCGCACGACGTGTTTGGCATTTTGTTGCGCCTCAATTGTCACTTCTCCTTGAGCCGTGAGATTGATTCTTTCGTTCTTGCGATCATTATTATAGGCGCTCCTAACGACTGAGCTGATCTTGCAACCGTTGTGGTGGGGCTACTCTTTGGCTCAAGCAGAAGTAGGGATGCAGCTGTCGGTTTAAAGGCTGCGTTAAAAGCGGCCTAAAATGGCGATTCTATGCTTGATAATAAACCAATGTGGTTTATTCTTCACTCTGAAGACGGAATTTAAGGCCGCTTTTTAACGTGAAAATAAACCAGCTGCTGCACAAAATCCCGTATGGCGCCGTCGTTACGACCTCTTGGTTGGCATCACACGGCGTTACCTCGGATCAGGCGCGTAAGCTGGCCAGCAGTGGCTGGCTGCAACGCGTGGGGCACGGCGCCTACTGCCAAGCGCGGGAGCCTCTTACCTGGGAGAGCGCTGTTTTCGCTTTGCAGGCGAGCGACGACACGGGGTTGCCACCGCTTTGGCCGGGTGGCCAGACGGCTCTGGCACTGCATGGTTTTGTTCACTATCTGCCCATGGGGGAAAGCACGACGCACCTCTATGGTAGGGAAGCCGTTCGGCTGCCCCGGTGGTTGAGTGATGCCGAGTGGGTAGGGCGGATGGTGCTCCACTCCGAAAAGGGCCTGCCGGTGCAACTTCCCGGCAGCTTCACGGAGTACGCGCCGGATGGCAGGGCCTTCAGCTTCCAGGTATCGACACCCGAGCGAGCAGTCCTAGAGTGGATCGCTGTGACGCCGAATGAGCTGCTGTTCAGTAGTGAGCTGGTGGACACTTTCGGCGGGCTTAACACGCTGCGCCCGCGCCGGCTGCAGGCATTGCTGGAAGGGTGCCGTTCGGTGAGAACCAAGCGTGCCTTCTTGGTGCTGGCTCGCCACGCCGGGCATGCCTGGTACGGTCGCCTGGAACCACGTCGACTGGATCTCGGCAAAGGCAAGCGGCAGCTCTGTCAGGGCGGCAAGCTGGATAGAGAATATCACGTGACGGTGCCGGAGGCGTTCCTGCATGCCGTTTGAAGCTCGCTACCACGAACAGGTCAGTCTGCTGGTCTCGTTGCTGCCATTCCTCAATGACGAGCCGTGCTTCGCTCTCAAGGGTGGCACTGCCATCAATCTCTTCATGCAGCAATTACCTCGCCTATCGGTCGATATCGACCTTGCCTATCTGCCGCTGGAGCCCCGTGACGAGGCACTGCGACGCTGTCGCAAGGCGCTGCAGCGACTGGCAGAGACTTTCAGTGTCAGACTGCCAGGCGTGCGTGCCGAGCTTCAGGATAATCGCCGAGATGAGCTGAGGATTCTGGTGCGCCGGGGGCGTAGTCAGGTAAAGGTGGAGGTATCGCCGGTACTGCGTGGCACCCTGCACCCGCCTCACGAGCGCGATGTCGTTGAAGCCGTGGAGGACGTGTATGGACTCCTCCTCTATTGCAAGCACTTTGTTTGGTCGCGACTAAGGTACGACTGCCTACGTGTATTCGGTCTCTCTAATGATGCCGTTTTTTAGCATCAGACCCTAATGGGCTATCCGCGCACTGGTTCCCAATCGTTTACACGAGCTCGTGGCTCCATGTCCTTTAGGGGTTTCCCCGTGCCGGTTCGACCTGTTCGCCATCAATCAAAATGCCATGCAATCGCGGTGTGGAAGATCTCCAACAAAATTTTCGATACCGACTATTTCGAAGACGTGTCTATCTTCAACTAACTCACTTAAACGCCGACACTCGCCGCAGCAAGATTTTCGTCATAAGCTGTTTCATTACGTACCAGCGCCCAGGCAATCCGAGCCGTTTTATTGGCCAGGGCTACCGTTGCGACATTAATATGTTTTCGAGACGTCAGACCTTTAAGCCAATGACTCAGGCCGTCGTCCCTGCGATCTACCTGTCGCAACACGGCGCGTGCTCCGTGGACGAGCAGTTTGCGTAGATAGCTGTCACCGCGTTTGCTGATGCCTAAAAGACGGTCTCGTCCGCCCGTGCTGTGTTGTCGAGGTGTCAATCCTAGAGAGGCGGCAAAATCACGCCCTTTCTTGAATGCCTGGCCGTCTCCCAGCGCACCGGATAGCGCACTGGCCGTGAGTGGCCCAACCCCTCGCAATGTCATTAAACGCCGTGCGACGGGATCTTGTTTCACGCTTTCAACAATGCTCTCGTCGAGTGCTGTGATGCGGTCATCCAAGTGCCGAAGGTCGTCAGCCAAACCGTTAAGCAAAATGCGAAAGCTATCAGTTAGGCCGTTCTCTGCATCTTCCAGCCATCGAGGTAATGCTCGGCGCAGTTGCTGAATGCCAACAGGCGCGATAATCCCATATTCACCTACCAGTCCCCGAATCTGGTTGGCTTTAGCGGTGCGTTGCCCTACCAACTCTTCACGGATGCGATGTGCTGCCTGAACATCTTGCTGGGCAACAGTCTTGGGAGCAACAAAGCGCATATTGGGGCGGCTCATCGCTTCGCAGATGGCCTCTGCATCCACCCGATCATTCTTATTGCTTTTCACATACGGTTTGACGAACTGAGCGGCAATCAACCGGACGTTGTAACCCCGTTTCTGAAGCTCCCGTGCCCAATGATGAGATGAAGCACAAGCTTCCATGCCAATCGTTGCACCGGTGGGTACACGCTTGACGATGGCGTCCAACCACTTGCTCCGAGCATATTTACCACGCCACTGAACCTGGTCATGACGATCTACGCCGTGGACATGAAAAACCGACTTTGCAATATCAACACCGACGCGGATAATGTTCATCTGGGCTTCTCCTCATCTTCATGATGATTGATGGTTTCACCTACCATTTTCATTTTGGCACGTAGATGCCGGTTAGGTGAGGAGGAGTCCATCCCATTGGTTACGGCTTCGCGGCGGTGCAGGTGGTGTCACTGCCGGACCTGTATGGCGGCAAGATCTGCGCCGCGCTGGATCGCCAGCACCCCCGGGACCTCTTCGATGTGAAGCTGCTTCTAAATCAGGGCGGCCTGGATCGAAGCGTATTCGAAGGCTTCCTGGTCTATCTGCTGGGGCATCCAAGGCCCTTAAACGAAGTGATCAACCCGCAATTGAAACCGTTGGGTGACGTCTACCGACAGGAGTTTGTCGGGATGGCCAGGATTGACCTTCCACTGCAGGAGCTGGAGGGCGCCCGCGATGAGCTACTGTCGCGGCTGGGGCAGCTGATGACGGACGAGGATGTTCGCTTTCTTCTCTCTTTCAAGCAGGGGGCGCCTTACTGGGCGCTACTTCCGCTGCAGGGCGTGGATCGGCTGCCAGCCGTGCGCTGGAAGCTCGCCAACATTCATAAGATGCACCCAGACAAGCATCGTCAATCACTGGAGCTGTTGGAGCAGGCCTTGGACAAGCTTCGCCAATGATGCTGCGTGCCCTAGCGGCGTAATGGCCTAAGTCGACTTCTCCTTATATCTTTTAAGAGCTAAGCTGTTACGCATAATTACGCCAGGCGCAGGGTATAACATGGCGAACAGCAGGGAAGCTCAGTTTCAGTGGGATATCATCGGAACCATGACCGCCCATAGCCGGAAGGCTGGTAGGGCTTTACTTTGATTCCGCTTGTTGAATGCGCACCTTGTGCGCGCTCATATTCAGGCGCTATGGTGAGATCAAACCCCTCATTACGGAGCCTGCTATGATTAGCGCCACAGACAAGATTCACCTACAACGCTGTATTGAGCTGGCTGAAGAAGCCCTGGCTGCTGGTGATGAGCCCTTTGGTAGCGTGCTGGTGGGGGCGAATGGAGAAGTGCTGGCGGAAGACCGCAACCGGATTGCGGGGGGTGACTCGACCCGTCACCCTGAGTTTGCCTTGGCTCGTTGGGCCGCTAATCATCTGACGCCAGAAGAGCGTCAGGTAGCCTGTGTTTACACCTCAGGTGAGCATTGCCCGATGTGTGCAGCCGCCCATGGCTGGGTCGGCTTGGGGCGCATTGTGTATGTCAGCTCTTCAGCACAGTTAGGCAATTGGCTCAGCGAGTGGGGCGTGGCGCCACCACCGGTAGCTACCTTGCCTATCCAGCAAGTGGTGCCGGGGTTGCAGGTCGATGGCCCCTGGCTTGAAATGGAAAGCACAATGCAGACACTACATTGGCGCTGTCATCATGCCTGAAAGCGGTTGATGTTCAGTCTGCCTGGGTAATCAACACCGGGGCAACGCCGCGATCCAGCATGTCAAGCTTCTGAGCGGCGCGTTTGGAGAGATCAATAACGCGACCTTTGATGAAGGGCCCTCTGTCATTGATAACCACTTCGACCGCCTGGCCTGTATCGGTACGCACAACTTTAACCCGAGTACCAAAAGGCAGACTTTTATGTGCCGCGGTCAGTTCCTGCTGGTCGAAGCTTTCTCCACTGGCTGTGGTTTTACCTTGAAAGTAATCGCTGTAATAAGAGGCAAAGCCTTTTTGAATAACGCTGTTATCCGTGCTGGCCTGCAAGGTGCTGGATGTGCCCAACAACACCATGATAAAACATAGGAGCGGCACTACACGCTTGATAGTTGGCATAAAATGACCTCGTGGCATTGGATTTTACGGTTAGCTAGAAATGTATCAAATGAATATTAAATTTTCCTGATAATATCTTTTGTGCTGGTTTTAGGCAAGTTTAACCGATTTTATGCGCTTTTTCTGGCCGAACTGTGAACTTGGTGTAATGCTTGTAGTTGCTTCTCAAGCTAACAGTGGTTGATTTGCTTACAGTTTCTAGCGGATTTTCTGGACGATCAGCCGCTGAAACTGATTACAAAATGGCGGGAAGCTAATGATTTTGCCAATTAAAACTCCTGGAGAATTGCCAATGCACGAACTTGACCACTATATTTATCCACATCGGGTACTTCACTGGCTGGTAGCCGCTGTCATCGTGCTGTCGCTGGCCAGCGGCGCCACATTGGGAACGCTGGGCTTTGAACGTGCAGTGGCACTTGCGGGGCAGGAGGTTACCAACGCACTCTACACGGCGCATAAAACCCTGGGTGTGGGGCTTTTGTTATTGATGACCCTGCGGATTATCACGCGCCTGGCCTTTGTTGTGCCAGACCATGAGCCACCGCTGAATGCGTTTGAGCGTGTGGTCAGTACCAGTGTGCACCATCTGCTGTATCTGGCGCTGGTTGCCATGCCGCTGTTGGGCTGGTGGGCAACGGCGACGGGTGGTTTTCCGGTACAGTTTTTCCAATGGACGCTGCCGCCCATCTTTGCTGAAGACAAGGCTCTTTCGGAAACCCTGTTTATCTGGCACGGGCGCCTGGGCTGGGCCATTCTGGCCTTGACGGTATTGCACATCACGGGGGCACTTTATCACTGGCGAATCAAGCGCGATAACGTGATGAAGCGTATGAGCCTTTTTGAGTAACGACAAGGCGCGATGCCAGCAGGTTTATTGCAGAGTGACATTTCCAAGCGCCTGAGAGAGGTGCTGGATAAGTTCACCACTGTGGCGCCAGTAGTGCCAGTAAAGGGGCACCTTGAGCGTTTGCGAGGGGGTAATGCTGGCCAATTCCCCGTTTTCGATCAGTGGTCTTGCCTGCATGAATGGGATCATACCGTACCCCATACCCGCTGCAGCAAGCTGAACAAAGCCCTCTGAAGAAGGGCACAGGTGGTGAGGAAAATAACCCTGATAGCCGCACTGTGCCATGAAGCGGTGCTGTAACTGATCATTCGGACCATAGACAATGGCAGGTGCCTGAGCCAGTGCGTCAGGCGTTACCCCTTCTGGAAAGTAACGCTGCTGGTAGCCGGGCGTGGCCAGCGGGTGGTAGTGCATGTTACCTAACGGCTGGCAGCGAGCCCCAGCAATGGGGGTTGGCGTGGCGCACAGGCAGGCGGCAACATCCCCATCGCGCAAACGCTTTAACCCCACATCCTGATCTTCGACGACAAGGTCAACCAGCACACCGTGCTGCTGACAGCTGGCGGCTATTGCTTTCGCCCACCAGGTAGCCAGACTGTCGGCGTTGATGGCAATGCGCAGACGCGGTGCTGCATCATCCAGGGTGGGCAAGGCGCCGCGCAGGTCGCGCTCGAGTAGCTGCACCTGCTGATAATGCGTCAGCAGGCGTTGGCCAGCGGGCGTGGGTGCGAGATGCGGATGCCGCACCAATACTGGCTGGCCAATACGCACTTCAAGCGCCTTGATGCGCTGGGAAATGGCCGACTGAGACAGGCCAATCAAGTCTCCAGCCCGTTCAAAACCACCGCACTCAACCACGCTTGCCAGTGCTTGGAGTAGCTTGTAATCCAGCATGATGTGCCTCGCAAGGCTGTTATTAGAAAAATTAATGCAGCATTAGCATGATGATTTTTTAATATGAAGGCCAGCCGCTATGCTGCTGTCAACTTGAATCAATAGCACAGGAGCGAGGCGTACCATGTGGGAAAGTTATCTGACAGGGCTGTTCGTTTGCGGTGGCATCATTATGGCGATTGGTGCCCAGAATGCCTATGTGTTGGGGTTAGCCATTCGCCGTGAACATCATTGGTGGTCAGCAGGCATGTGTATCAGCGCGGATATCGTGCTGCTGACGGCGGGTATGTTCGGTGTCAGCGCGGTCTTACTGACCATGCCCAGTGCCATGGAAGCCCTGCGCTGGGTCGGCGTGGTGTTCTTGAGCTATCTGGCGGCCATGGCCTTTATACGTACGGCCACGGGGCGCCAGGGCTTGAATGCCGAAGCGGAAAAAAGTCGCAGCCTGGCTCAGGTGTTGTTGGCGACACTGGCGGTCACGGTGCTTAACCCTCAGGTTTATCTGGATACCCTGCTGCTGATCCCTGCCATTGGCGCTCAGCAAAGCAGTGCCTCCACCTTTGTGGCAGGGGCTGCAACCGCTTCGGTGGGCTGGTTCAGCCTGTTGGCCTGGGGAGGCGCCAGGCTGTCGCCCTGGCTGTCACGCCCCAGAGTGTGGCGCATTATCGATGGTCTGATAGGCGCCATGATGGCGGCTGTCGCCATTCAGCTGGCGCTGGGCAGTGCCTTTCTGAACTGATCAAGGCGTTGGGACGCGTTCGAAGTAAGCCTTGGTAACCGCGACGACGGTGTTGATATCTTCGTCGCTGATATCCCGATGAGTAACCAGTCGGGTCGTATCCTTGCTGTAAAGGGGTTCGATCAGAATAGCGTGTTGTTTGAACCATGCGGTCAGGGCAACCAGATGATCAGCAGGGAAGCGCACAAACAGCATATTGGTGGCCTGTGACGCTATGCTGACCTCAGGTAGTTCACCCAATGCATCGGCCAGCGCCGTGGCCCGACGATGGTCCTCAGATAGTGAGTCAACATGATGCTCAAGCGCATGCAGGCAGGCGGCGGCCACCACCCCAGACTGGCGCATGCCGCCGCCAACCATCTTACGCCAGCGACGGGCGCGATCAATCAAGGATTCAGAGCCTACCAGCGCTGAACCGATAGGTGCCCCCAGCCCCTTGGAAAAACACAGCGAAACGCTATCAAATGGCTGGCAAAGCTGTTGGATGGGCGTCTGGCTGGCCACGGCGGCATTGAACAGGCGAGCACCGTCGAGATGTGTCGAGAGGCCATGCTGGCGAGCCAGATCGGTGGCCTTGTGGACGTAATCAGCGGGCAGGATCTTGCCGCTGATGGTGTTCTCAAGTGCCAGCAAGCGCGTGCGGGCAAAATGAAAATCATCTGCTTTTACCGCTGCGCTGATCTTCTCCAGCGGCAGGCTGCCATCGGCGGCATTATCAATGGGCTGTGGCTGGATACTGCCTAGTACCGCTGCGCCGCCGGCTTCGTAGCGGTAGGTGTGAGCCGATTGACCGACAATATATTCGTCACCGCGCTCGCAGTGAGCCATCAGGGCTACCAGATTGCTTTGGGTGCCGGTAGGGAACAGCAGCGCCGCCTCCTTGCCTGTCTCTTGCGCAAGACGCTGCTGAAAGGCGTTAACGGTTGGATCATCACCCCATACATCGTCGCCCACCGGCGCATTTTGCATGGCAGCATACATGGCGGGGGTGGGTCGGGTAACGGTGTCACTACGCAGGTCAATCATCCTGGCTCCTGAACGTCATGGCGTACATGGTTCATATTGAAAACACGACTGACAATAGACGATGGGCAGCCATGCGAAAACTGATTGGAAAATGTACTTGAGAAATGCCTGCTTGAGAATCACCCGGTCAGTAAAAACCTGCCATTACACAACTGAAACGCCGGACAGGTGTCCGGCGTGGGCATTATCTGGAAAGAAACGTCATTATGCGTCGAAATGGCGTATCCAGGCATTGGTCAGCGCTGTCTGACATTCAGCCTGACGTAACCAGGCGCGTAAAACTTCGGTATCGAACGTTGGGCAGCTGATCAGGGTTGTCATGAGGTAACTCCTTTAAGGGTGTCCTGACCAGTATAGACCTTATTTGTTGCAATGCAGCATGTCAGCTATCTAATATTTTGCCGTAATAGAAAATTATTGTGACAAACGCCCATAAAAAAACGCCCCCGAAGGGGCGTTCCTGTTACTAACGTTGATCGCACAAGGCTTTGAATGTCCTGCTGATCAGCTCGCTATTAATCAATCTGCGGTAGCAGTGATTCAATGGTGGACTTGGCATCGCCATAGAACATGCGTGTGTTCTCCTTGAAGAACAGCGGATTCTCGATGCCCGAGTAGCCGGTGCCCTGGCCGCGCTTGCACACAAACACCTGCTTGGCGTTCCAGACTTCGAGAACCGGCATACCCGCAATCGGGCTGTTCGGGTCGTCCTGGGCGGCAGGGTTAACGATATCGTTAGAGCCAATCACGATCACCACATCGGTAGAGGAGAGGTCATCATTGATTTCGTCCATTTCCAGCACGATATCGTAAGGCACCTTGGCTTCTGCCAGCAGTACGTTCATATGCCCCGGCAGACGCCCTGCGACGGGGTGAATGCCAAAGCGTACTTCCTTGCCAGCTGCGCGCAGCTTGCGGGTCAGTTCATTCACTGCATTCTGGGCCTGAGCCACCGCCATCCCGTAACCTGGCACGATAACCACGCTGTCAGCATCGTTAAGGGCCGCCGCCACTCCATTGGCATCGATAGCAATCTGCTCGCCTTCGATTTCCGCCGCCGGGCCGCTGGGGCCACCAAAACCACCAAGGATGACGCTGATGAAACTGCGGTTCATAGCCTTGCACATAATGTAGCTCAGGATTGCACCAGAGCTGCCCACCAGCGCGCCCACCACAATCAGTAGGTCATTGCCAAGGCTGAAGCCGATGGCCGCTGCTGCCCAACCGGAATAGCTGTTCAGCATGGACACCACAACCGGCATGTCGGCACCGCCGATACCCATGATCAGGTGGTAGCCAATGAACAGCGCCAGCAGCGTCAGCAAGACCAGGGTCCAACTGCCAGCGCCGCCCAGATAAGCAAACATCAGTACTAGAGAACCGATGGCCGCCGCTGCGTTCAGCATATGCCCGCCCGGCAACTTCTTGGCAGCGGTATCTACTTTGCCTGCGAGCTTGCCATAGGCAATGATCGACCCAGTAAAGGTGACAGCACCGATCCAGATGCCCAGCACCAGTTCGACCCGTAGAATGGTAATTTCGACCGAGGATTTCTTGGCGATAAGCTGACCGAAAGATGACAGGCCATCGCTAATTCCCTGCGGCAGACCGATGGCAGTGTACCCATCCGCACCAACCGCGCCAAAGACCAGGTTATTGGCTGTGTAGATATCCGCAATGGTGTTGATCATGATATCGGCATTGAAGCCGACAATAATCGCCGCCAACCCGACCAGGCTGTGCATGATCGCCACCAGTTCGGGCATTTGGGTCATCTGCACCCTATTGGCCAGTTGATAGCCGACGGCTGCGCCCAAGGCGATCAGCACGAGGGACGCTGGCCAAAGCCCTTGACCCGGTCCGATCAGCGTGCCGATGACGGCGATTGCCATGCCAGCGGCGCCGTACCAGACCGCGCGCTTAGCGCTTTCCTGCCCGGACAGACCACCCAGCGAGAGGATAAAAAGAACTGCCGCGACCACATAGGTCGCAATCGTGAATCCGTATATCATACTGTTATCCCCCGCTTTACGATTTCTGGAACATGGCGAGCATGCGCCGTGTCACGAGGAAACCGCCGAAAATATTGATCGACGCCATAAAGATGCCAGCCGCCGCCAGAACGGTAATCAGCATGCTGGATGAACCAATCTGGATCAGCGCACCCAGGATAACGATGGACGAAATGGCGTTGGTCACGGACATAAGCGGCGTATGCAGCGAATGTGCGACTTTCCAGATCACCTGGAAGCCAATGAAGACCGACAGTACGAAGACGATGAAATGCTGCATGAAGCTGGCAGGCGCCACCAGGCCGACGGCCAGCAACAGGGCCGCTGCCACGGCAATAAGGGTGACCTGCTGCTTGGTCTGGGCCTTGAAGGCAGCAAGTTCAGCCGCTTTTTTCTCTTCCGGCGTGGGCTCTTTCTCCTTGGGCTTGGGCTTGGCGGCGGCAATCGCCTTGACCTTGGGTGGCGGCGGTGGGAACGTCACTTCGCCCTGATGCGTCACCGTGGCGCCACGGATAACATCGTCTTCCATGTTGTGAACCACTACGCCGTCTTTCTCCGGCGTCAGATCTGCCACCATGTGACGGATGTTAGTGGCATACAGCAGTGATGACTGGGTGGCCATGCGCGACGGGAAGTCAGTATAGCCGACCACGATAACGCCGTTGTCGGAGACAACCCGCTCATCGGGTTTGGTCAGATCACAGTTACCGCCTTTCTCTGCGGCCAGGTCGATGATGACGGAGCCCGGCTTCATGGCCTGAACCATATCCTCAAGCCACAGCTTGGGAGCGGGGCGGCCGGGGATCAGTGCCGTAGTGATCACGATATCGACATCCGGCGCCTGGGCGCGGAAACATTCCAGCTGCTTCTCACGGAACTCAGGGCTTGAAGGCGCTGCATAGCCACCGGTTTCGGAACCGTCCTGGCTTTCGTCGAAGTCGAGGAACAGAAACTCGGCGCCCATGGATTCGATCTGCTCGGAGACTTCCGGGCGCACATCAAAGGCGCGCACCACGGCGCCCAGACTAGTTGCAGTACCGATGGCCGCAAGCCCCGCAACGCCAGCACCAATAACCAGCACCTTGGCGGGTGGAACCTTACCGGCCGCCGTTACCTGACCGGTAAAGAAGCGCCCAAAGTTATTACCCGCTTCGATCACCGCGCGATAACCGGCGATATTGGCCATGGATGACAGGGCATCCATCTTCTGGGCGCGGGAAATCCGCGGCACCATATCCATGGCGATAACGCTGGCGCCCTGGCCTTTGCAGGTTTCCAGCATCGCTTCATTCTGGGCGGGCCAGAAAAAGCTGATCAGGGTTTGCCCTTCGCGCAGGTAATGAGCTTCCTCTTCAGAAGGCTCACGCACCTTGATGACGGTGTCAACCGCATCCCAGAGCGCTTTAGCGCCATCAATGACGTTAACGCCGGCGTCGCGATAGGCCGCATCATCGAAGCCGGCGGCTTTGCCGGCACCGGCTTCGATGAAGCAGTCGTGTCCAAGCTTTTGGAGTTGCAGAGCGCTATCCGGCGTCAGCGCAACGCGCGCTTCACCGGGAGCAATCTCCTTGGGTGCACCAATCTTCACGTTGGATCTCCCTAATGGCTGTTATTGGTGAGTTACAAATGTAGTTAATAGCTATACCTGACATTGGGATTCGGCACAACTGGCCAGTGCAACAATCTGCCTGCTGGCTCCCTGTTTATTGGTAGCCTTTTGCCTGCAGACGGAACAGTGACGCATAGCGGCCATTGCTGGCCAGAAGTGCTTGATGCGTACCGCGCTCAATGATGCGGCCCTGGTCAATCACGATAATCTGTTCGGCGCTTCTTACTGTCGAAAAGCGATGTGAAATCAGGATAGTCATTTTGTCGCGGCTATGCTCCCGAAAGCGCGCAAAGACGGCGGCCTCTGCAGCGGCATCCATCGCGGCTGTCGGCTCATCAAGGACCAGGATGTCGGCATTCTCGCGCATGTAGGCTCTGGAGAGCGCGACTTTCTGCCATTGGCCACCGGAGAGCTCCTGGCCGTTTTTGAACCAGCGGCCAAGCTGGGTATGATAGCCGTTGTCCATGCGGTTGATAAAGTCATCGGCCAAGCCGTGATGCGCCGCACGCGCCCAGCGCTGTTCATCGCTGAACGCCTGGGTATCGCCGACACCCAGGTTTTCACCTACCTGTAGCTGGTAGCGCTCGAAATCCTGAAAGATTACCCCGATGCGCCGTCGCAGTGCGCCGGTTTCCCAGTCGCGCAAGTCGCTGCCATCCAGCAGGACGCGCCCTTGAGTTGGGTGATAAAGGCGGGTCAACAATTTGATCAGGGTGGTCTTGCCGGAGCCGTTTTCACCCACCAGAGCAAGGCTTTCGCCGGGTTTCAAGTGCAGGGAAATATCGTGCAGGACTTCGCCGCCGCCCGGATAGGCAAAGCTGACCTGCTCAAAGCGCAGGCCATCGCCGGGGATGGCGCCGACGGTGACCTCGCCGTTCTCCTGCTCGGTGGGCTGCTCAAGATATTCATACAGGTTGGACAGGTAGAGGTTGTCCTCGTACATGCCGCTGATCGAGGTCAGGCAGGCTGACAGCGCGCTTTGCCCTTGTTTGAACACCATCAGGTACATGGTCATCTGCCCGAGGGTCAAGGCGCCCATCACTGTTTCAAGCACTACCCAGCCATAAGCCATATAAAAGGCCAGGGTGCCGATCAGGCCTAGCCCGAACCCCCAGGCTTCGCGGCGCAGGGTAAGCAGCCTTTCCTCTTTGAACAGGCGAGTGAAAATGTCGCGATAGCGCTGCAGAAAAAGCGATTCCAGGCCAAACAGTTTGACCTCTTTGATGCTGTCTTCCCGGGCCAGCACCGTCTCCAGGTACATCTGCATGCGTGACTGGGGCGAACGCCAGCGAAACAGACGAAAGGCATCGCCGGAAAACTTGGCCTCAGAGAGAAAAACCGGCAGGGCGCCCGCTATCAGGATCAATAGCGCCCAGGGAGAAAACTGCACCAGCAACACCCCGAAGCTGACCAGCGAAATGGCATTCTGCAGCAGGCTGAAGGTTTTATTGACCAGCCCCAAAGGGCGGGTCGACGCTTCGCGACGGGCGCGGGTAAGCTTATCGTAAAGCTCGGAATCCTCAAACTGGCTGAGCGACAGCGTACCGGCTTTTTCAAGGATCATGACGTTGACTTTCTGGCCCAGCATTGCCCGCAGCAGCGACTGCTGGGCACTAAGCCCGCGTTGGGCGAGGGTGATCAGCGCAATGATGGCGCCCTCCAAAGCTACCAGCCAGAGCACCGGCGTTATCACCTCCATCAATGAACTGCTGGCCTGATAGGTGTCCATGGCAGCGACCACGCCATCCACAATCAGCTGCCCGATCCAGGTGGCGACAGCAGGCAGCACCCCCGCCACCAGCGTGCACACGGCAAGGCCAATCATCATTTTCGGCGAGGTTTGCCATACCAGAGAGAGCGCTCTGCTGCTGTAGCGGAAAACGCCGAAAAACCCTTGGAAGGGGCGCGGGGGAGCAGGTATCAGGTTGGGTGACATGGCGAGGGAAGCTGCCTATTGAAGCGTTAAAACAGTATGATGCGTGAGATACGCCATGAGTACCAGCGACGACAGCCAAATCACGGCCTGTTGTTTGGGAATATAGCGTCCAGGAATATAGCGATCAGGGATATTCAGTCAGCGTTTTCCCAGAAAGAGGTAGTTATGCAAAGCAGCGATGAAGATGTGATTCGCCACACCGGTCATTGGGTCAGTGATGTCATTGTGGCCATGAATATTTGCCCGTTTGCCAGGCGGGAACTTGCCCGAGACAGCATCAGGGTAGCAGTGTCCCGGGTTAAAAAGCTGGCACTGGCGCTTGAAGAATTGATGAAGGAAGTTCAGTGGCTGGATGAGCATCCGGCAACGGAAACCACCCTGTTGGTGTTTCCGACTCTGTTCAAGGATTTTGAGCTCTATCTGGATTTTGTCGAGTTGGCGGACAGCCTGTTGGTGGATCAGGGCTATGAAGGCACCTACCAGCTTGCCAGCTTTCACCCGGATTACTGCTTTGCGGATGCCGACCCGGATGATGCTTCTAACTATACCAATCGCTCTCCTTACCCGATGGTGCATTTGCTGCGTGAGGCAAGCCTGACTCAGGCAATTGAGCACTATGGCGATACCCAGCAGATTCCAGAAAATAATATTGCCAAAATGAATGAGATTGGCGTCGCCGAAGCCCAGCGCCGCCTGGCTGCCTGCTTTGACAATCTGCCGTAATTAGATCATCAGTTCAAACCGCCCCTAGATGTTGCTTGCAGCCTCTTGCCTGGCCCACTTCTGCTGGGCCAGCTGTACTTTTCTCCTTGTCAATTTACTTTCGCTTATTACCTATGTCTTAGCGTATAAAACGATATCCGATTGTTTTTTGAAACATTTGTTCATAAAGTGTGGCGTGCTTAATAGGCCTGTCGCCGTACGGGCGTGTCGGGCGGCCAATGATAAACAGCGAACCTCAAGCAGGTAACACGCTGAATAACGCCAGTTTCCAAGGGGTGGAGTCAATAGGATGTCGGTTCAAAATAACTCTCGGTTTGCGTTCAGCCTGCAGACCAAAATCGTTTTTCTGGTGTTGTTTCCCATGCTGGTATTAGCCTGTGTGCTGTCAGTGCTGGAAGCCAGAAACTCTGCTGGGCGTATTCAGGAAACACTGGATGAGCAGCGTGAACTGCTCGTCAAGGAGCGTGAGCAAACGGTACGTTACCTGATCGAATCGGCGCGCAATGCCATCTTGCCGCTGGTAAAAGATACCCGCTTGAGCGAACGGGTCGCCAAGCAGCGTGCCCAGCAGATTTTGCAGAACTTTCGCTTTGGCGATGAAAACTATGTTTTTGCCTTTGAGTTTGATGGGACGGCCATCGCCTTGGCGGCAGCGCCTGACCGGGTCGGAACGAGCATGTCGGGTATGACCGACAGCGAGGGCAATGCTTTTGTGGATGACCTGATTGAACGGGCGCGTAGCGGCAATCAGCAGTTCTATGATTATCAATGGATCAATCCTGCCACGGGCGAAACCGAGGCCAAGCATTCCATGGCAGTGGCGGTTCCAGAATGGGACTGGATGATTGGCACAGGTATTTACCTGAGTGATATTGATGCCGGATTGGCGAAAGTGGAAGTACTGGCATGGCAGGAGTTCAAGCAAAGCCTGCTGATCAAGGCCGGGGTCACCTTGCTGATCCTGATAGGCGTTGGCTTTGTGGCGGCCTATCTGGTGCATCGTGCCCTGCGTCCGGTGCGCCGTGCAGCAGCGGCAATGCACGGTGTGGCAACCGGTGAGGCAGACCTGACCCAGCGGCTGGCCGTGGAAACCAATGATGAAGTGGGCAATCTGGCGCGTCAGTTCAATGCCTTTGTCGAGCGTATGCAGAACACCCTGCGTGATGTCCACTCGACGTCACGCACGGTATTAACAGCCTCATTGGAGATTAACAACGGCACCAATGAGCTGGCGACACGCACGGAACAATCGGCAGCCAATCTGCAGCAAACCTCCTCTTCGATGGAAGAAATCACCTCGACTGTTCAACATACTACGCAATCAGCCGAGCAGGCCTCGCAGCTGTCGCAGAGTGCACTGGAAGTTGCCCGCCAGGGCGGAGACGCCATGCAGCGAGTTGAAAGCACCATGGGGACGATCAACGATTCAGCAACGCAGATTGGTGACATCATCACCATGATCGACTCGATTGCCTTTCAGACCAATATTCTCGCCTTGAATGCCTCTGTCGAGGCGGCACGGGCTGGCGAGCATGGGCGAGGTTTTGCGGTAGTGGCCGAAGAGGTCAGAAAGCTGGCCAGTCGTTCAAGCGATGCCGCCAGTGAAATTCGCACCCTGATTGACAGCTCTATGAAGCACACTCAGGAGGGCAGTGCGCTGGTGCGTGATGCCGGTGCCACCATGCAGGACATCATGCAGAGTGTGACTCGGGTGACGGATGTTATTGCTGAGATCAGCGCCGGTGCCAGAGAGCAGAATGCCGGCATTGGTGAAATCAACACCGCAGTGGCAGAAATGGATTCCATGACGCAGCAGAATGCGTCCATGGTTCAGGAGAGCGCCTTGGCTGCCCAGAAGCTGCGTGAAGGTGCCGAGCACCTGTCGCATCTGCTGGATTCGTTTGTATTGGGAGATGCGCTAGCGGCACCCGAACAACGCCAGGCGTCATTGCCCGCGGGGGCGTCCAGAGTCGCTAGCCCTGCTGCACCATCCAACCGCCGTCCAACCCGTGATGAAGACGACTGGGAAACTTTCTAGGAAGAGTAAAGTTCCTGGGATGGTGAAGAGCCGTTAAGTGAAGCAAGCCGTTCAATATGAGCGGCTTGCTTTTCAATGCCTGAGTAGATCAGCGCTGAGCCATCTGAGTGTCATTGTTGCAATTGAGGTAGGTGGATTCGGCCAGAAACGCAGGATCTGGATAGTAAGCAAAGACGTACTGCTCTTCCTTGATGCTATCGATCAATGAGTAGGTCACATCGGTACGCACTGCCGGGCAGCCATGGCTTCTGCCCAAACGGCCTGTCTGAGTGATGAAATCCTCACTAACATAGTCAGCGCCATGAATCACAATGGCACGTTCATAGGCCAGGTCATTGACCGTGGGCTCCAGCCCTTCCAGGCGTAATGAGTAACCGTTGCTGCCGTAATAGCTGTTCATGGTGCGAAACAGCCCCAGGCTGGACTGATGGCTGTCTGGAGTGTTGGAAAACACTTCGGCCAGCGCATCGCCAGAGCCTTGGCCATGAGAAACGAGCTCCTCGAACAACAGCTCATGCTGTTTAAGATCAAACACCCACATGCGCGGCTCAGCAGAAGGAAGTGAATAATCAATCACCGCCAGACGCTCCGCATTCGGGTCAGCACAACTGAGTGCCTGGGCGGCCATTCGCAAGGCATCAGGGGATGCCTGAGGCGCCAGTTGCTTGAGCTGGTGATGGAGCGGTGAAGTGCCGAGAGGAGGGGTGGTGGCGCTGTTGGC
Organism: Halomonas sp. CH40; assembly: GCA_041875495.1. Lineage (NCBI taxonomy): Bacteria > Pseudomonadati > Pseudomonadota > Gammaproteobacteria > Oceanospirillales > Halomonadaceae > Halomonas > Halomonas sp. CH40. The sequence goes on along the minus strand of CP112982.1, from coordinate 2,705,601 downwards.
GAAGAAATTAGCAGCGTGAACTGGTATGGTCAACAAGGTGAGAGGTAAGCTGACCAGCAATGCTGCTATCTTGAATGGAAGCATCATGTTTAAGTCCCATGTTTGTGGAGCCAGGTTTGTGAATTCAGCAAGCCCAACCTGCTAGAGCGTAAAGGGAAAGCTAAGGAAAACCGCTAGGGATAATAACGCAAGGAGGGGCGATGAACGAGAAAAGATCCATACAACATTGGGTGGGAACCAGACGTCGGTGGCCGCTGGGTGTTGTTCTGAGCGTCTCTCTTGGCGCCATGCTGCCTGCCATGGCGGCTGAAAACGACACTGTGATGTTCGCCTTTGCCGACTCACTGTTACTGGAGCCTGCGCTCCAAAACACACAAGCCCGGGTGGCGGGCGAGTCGGCAATACGTGCTGCCCTGACGCAAATCAGCACTGACGATACAGAGCTGGCGGGTGAGCAGCTACAGGCCTTTTATGAGCAAGTGGACAATGCGTTTGTGTGGCAAAGCGAACGCCGCGTTAGTGCTCTGGTGGAGGCACTCAGAGAGCTGACAGAAGATGGTTTGACAGTAGAGGACTATGCCACCGAAGGGTTGTTGTCTGACTATCAGGCCAGTCGTTCGGCAGATGCAGCGGGTAAAGCGGATTTTGATCTCAATGCCACACGTCAATTGCTTAACGCTCTGGCCCATCTTCAAAATGGTAAAACTGACCCTCGCCGCTTGATGCCTGGTTGGGATGGGCCTGAAAAACGTGCGTTACCGATGGCAGACATTGCTCAACGTCTTCTTGCTGATGATGTGGCGGATGCCTTTGAGCGTGTTCGCCCCAAGCAGGCGCATTACCAACAATTGCGTCAAACGCTGGCTGAATATCGTGCCATGGAGCAGGCCAGTGTGGCCTTTTTCCCGGCACGCGATGAAGCGCTACGTCAGGGGGATCGTCATGCGGATGTAATGATACTGCGCCAACGGCTAACTTACTGGGGGGCAACCGGGTTGCTTCCAGGGCAGGTAGGTGCCTACCCGGCATTGGATCTAGAAGGTAGCGAGCCAGAGTTTTTTGACAGCGAGCTGGAGGCCGCCGTCAAGCGTTTTCAGCGCCGTCATCTACTTAACGACGATGGGGTGGTGGGCCGCAATACCCGAGAAGCACTTAACACCTCTATCGCATCGCGTATTGACCAGTTGCGCGTTAACCTGGAACGCGCGCGCTGGCTGGCGCCTACCTTTGAACAACAGCCGCGTCTGTGGGTTGATCTTGCTGGCTTTTCAATGGTCTACGTGCGCCCTTCGGGTGAGCGCTGGCGGTCACGGGTAGTGGTAGGCTCAGCTCAACGTGAAACGCCGGTCATCCATTCCCGTGTGACTCATCTGACCGTTAATCCTTCATGGACATTGCCGCCCACCATCATGCGTGAGGATGTCCTGCCGCAGGTACGCCGTGACCCAGGGTATCTGGAGCGCCGCAACATGCAGGTGATTAATTATGCAGGCCAGCGGCTTTCCGCGTCAGAAATAGACTGGAACTCCCCAGGGAACATCATGATTCGCCAGGCAGCCGGCAGCACTAACCCGCTTGGGCGTGTGGTTATTCGCTTTCCCAACAGCGATATGATTTATCTGCACGATACGCCGTCGCGCGGCCTGTTTGGGCGTGAACGCCGGGCGTTGAGTTCAGGCTGTGTAAGAGTAGAGGGAGTGGCTGAATTAGCGCAGATGTTGCTTGAGGATACGGGTAGTCGCCAACAACTCCAGGCACTTAAAAGCTCATCGCGCAGTGATATTCAGGTGAATCTGCCCGAGCGCATTCCTGTGGCATTGCATTACTTGACAGCCTGGCCCGATGAGGATGGCGAGATAACGTTCAGAGCCGATATTTACCAGCGTGATTCACGCATCCTGACGGCATTAAACCAATAAACTGAATACCATCAGCAATTTCTCAAAACTGTCGTCGAGCATTTGCTGATGGTATCAACAGATAAGCGGTTATTTATTCGTCTTCGCCTTCAGATGAATAAGCTGCAACGCTTATATTGCCGGTTTCACCGCTATCCAGGGCGGCCAGCACAGGCGCTGCCTGGCGCTGGAAAGCTAGCAGCGCATTACCGCTCAAGCTGGTGTTTTCCGGCAGGTCAACATTCATGGCGTTGACCGGTGCATTGTTAACATGAACTTCATAGTGAAGGTGCGGCCCAGTACTGCGCCCGGTATTGCCTGATAAAGCAATTTTTTCACCCATTTCTACACGCTCACCCGGCTTGACCAAGGAACGGGACAGGTGCAGGTAGCGGGTGCGATAGCCATTGTCATGGGTAATCACCACATAGCGCCCGGCGGCGCTGTGGTAATCCACACGGTCGACGCGTCCATTGGCGGGTGAAGTGATCGGCGTACCAATTGGCATGGCAAAATCAGTGCCATTATGCGGTGAGATTCGCCCGGTCACCGGGTGCTTGCGGCGCGGATTGAAGTTTGAGCTTAACCGGTAGCTGCCCTGAAAAGGGTAGCGTGAAAAGGAAGGGTCAAGGCTACTGCCTTCCGCAGTATAGAAGTTGTCATCAGACACATTGCGTACCAGCGTCAAATCCATGCGTTCGCCTTCATAGCGAACTGCCAGCACCCGTGAATCAAAGGCATGGCCATCAATCATATCGGACTCGACCAACACCTGAAAACGATCACCACGTCGGCTGTCGCGGCGAAAATCATACTTTTTTTCAAGGAGTTGAGTTACATCAGTAACAACATCACTACCCAAGCCGGTAGACTGCGCTGAACGGGCGAAGCTGCCACTAAGAGTACCAGCATAGAGGCGCTGGACTGGCTCACCCTGACGTTCAATCACGGTAATATCGAGCTCTTCTTCAGAGCGTTCAATGAGCACGCCGTCGCGACGGTTATGCATCATTTTAAGAGCCAGTAAATCGCCCTGCTCATCTAGCTGGTAGTCAAAATGCTGGTCAGCTCGCCAGTGGGTCAATAGGCGCGGATTAGGCATTTGCTCAAGCAGTGCAAGCACTTCACTGTAGCCCATACTCAGCACGTCCTGAGCAACAACAGCAAAAGTTTCCCCTGGGCTGATCAGGTGCGTCTGCCATTCGGGTACATAAGGTTCTTCAGCGGCCAGCTCAGAATCAAGATAAGACCTTGTGTCTACCAGGTCGATATCGTAATCCTCATAAGAGGTGGCATCGGCAATGATTTCGTCCTGATCAGGGCGCGAGGGTACTTCCAGCATGCCGTTAGTAAGGGTGCCAAGTACGACGGCAATATGCAGGGCGCCTTCGTCCAGCGCGGTTGCGAGTTGAGCATCCTGGCCAGTCTGTGAGGTGGCGTTGGCACTGCTGACCATGTTGAAGTCAGCCAGTCCCGGCGGCTGAAGCTCGGCGGCCGCTATATTATGGCGAGTGATATCAATGGCGCGTGAGGCTCTGTCTATGGCGTTTGCCACTGGCGTTTTTTCTTCATGCAATGAAGGAAGGCCAGGAGACGCATTTTCAGAGAGGGGCAAATACACACTCTCGGAAGGAGAGTTCAGCATTTGATGATCTTGGTACAGCGTCAGTAACTTTTGTGTGCCCAGCACCGTGACCATGGTAGCCACTGGTAATAACAATAACTTATGGGTGCGAGGCAGCGAATGAAGAATTCGCAACATAGGTAAATTAACCACCGGCTAGATAAATAAAAAAGTAACATAAAAAGATAATTATTGAATGACTTTACCCTATGACAGGGTAAGTGAACAGACTGTATGGATATACACTTGGGTATGTACGACAAGCCTTGAGGCTCGTAGCGTATTTCAGAGAAGGTAGGGTTTGAGTAATCAAACGTTGTTTTTTAAGACACTCAACACCTTAACAGCTAGTTTGCTTAAAAATAACAGCAAAAATGTGAATAAAGGTGAATGTGGCGCTTAATGTAGTGTCAGCAAAGTGCCTGCTTTATCACCACCGACACTACCTTCCTTCATCACATGATGCCTTTGGTTAACTTTTGCGCAGCGGTCTATTTTTTTGCTGTGTTCGACGGCCGAATCACCATCTGAACGGATTTAATGGCATTATGGTGCGAGTTTTTCGAAAATTAAGCGCAAGGTTTTGCCGTAAAGCGTCGAGGAATTCGAAATGTCACGAGTCACACTTGCCCAATGGCAGATGTTGGCCGCTGTTGTAGACCACGGTGGCTTTGCCCGCGCGGCGGAAGCCATTCATAAAAGTCCGTCAACCCTGAACCATGCCGTTCATAAGCTGGAAGAGCAGCTTGGTGTACAGGTGCTTGAGCCAGTAGGGCGCCAGGTGCGTTTGACCGAAGCCGGTGAGCTGCTGCTGCGCCGTGCCCGGCAGTTGATTGAAAGCTCGGCCTCCCTTGAGGATGTTGCTGCCAGGCTGGCGTCCGGGCTTGAGGCGGAAATTGTCGTTGCCATTGATCAGACCTTTCCTGAATCAGCGCAGGCCCGAGCCCTTGAGCAGTTTTCAGCAGAATATCCTCAAGTACGGGTGCAACTGCATGAAAGTGTACTCAACGGCGGGATCGAAATGCTGTATGACGCCCGCGCGGATCTGGTGATTTCCGGGTTGGAGGCTCAGGGGTTTTTGGGTGAGCCTTTGGTCAACGCCCGTTTTATAGCGGTTGCCCATCCGGAGCATCCGCTTCATCAGCTGGGGCGGGCGCTGGATTTGCGTGATCTGGCGCAGTACCGCCAACTGGTTGTGCGCGACAGCGCCCTGCGTCAATCGGCTAACGCGGGCTGGCTGAAGGCCGAACAGCGTTGGACAGTCGGGCACCTGCATACATCTCTGGATATGGTCAAGCGTGGGCTGGGCTTTGCCTGGCTGCCGGAAACCCGCATCGCCGAGGACCTGGCTGCCAAACGCCTGAAGCCACTGCCTCTTACGGCAGGTGCCATACGTGAAGTGCCCATCCAGATAATCTTTCGTGACCGTGATCGGGCGGGGCCTGCCGCTCATGCCATGGCGAAAGCGCTGAAACAGGCGGTGATAAAATGTACGCCGCATGATTCGACTGAGTCGAACGTTACACCGTAAAACATGCGCTTGTGGCCTTCCGCAGCATGGGTATGCTGAACGCCTTGAGATGTTGTCTTCTGGGCGCTTTTGTTTAACGGGAGCCCGCCGTTGGCAATATCATCCGTTATATTCAGGAGGCGCTCCATGGGGCTTTTGGTTGAAGGTAATTGGCAGGATCAGTGGTATGACACCGACAAGCACGGCGGTGAATTTGTGCGCGAATCCGCCCAGCTACGTGATTGGGTAGGTCGTCATGCACCGCAGGGTGTTAACAGCCACCCGGCAGAAGCCGGGCGTTATCATCTTTACGTGTCGCTTGCCTGCCCCTGGGCGCATCGGGTCATGATCATGCGCGTACTCAAAGGGCTTGATGATCTGGTAGGCGCCTCCCACGTTAGCCCGCTGATGCTGGATCAGGGGTGGACCTATGAGCAAAGCGAAGGGTCAAGCGGTGACCCCATCAATGGCGTGAACTTTCATCATCAGCTTTATACCCTGACCGACCCGCACTATACCGGCCGGGTTACCGTGCCAGCGCTTTGGGACAAGCAACGCAGCGTGATCGTCAATAACGAGTCCGCCGATCTGTTACGCATCTTCAATCAGGCCTTTGATGATATTACCGGCAATCGGCTGGATTTTTATCCGCCTGCGCTGCAAGAAGACATTGATGCGGTCAACGCCGATGTCTATGAACACATCAACAATGGCGTGTATAAATCAGGCTTTGCCACTGAGCAGTTGGTGTATGAAAAGCACGTGACCGCCTTGTTTGATTCTCTGGAACGCATGGAGCAGCGTCTGGGTCAACAGCGTTACCTGGCTGGTGAATGGCTGACCGAAGCGGATATTCGCCTCTTTACCACCCTGGTACGCTTCGATGCTGTCTACCATGGCCATTTTAAATGTAATTTAAAGCGCATTGAGGATTACCCCAATCTCTCCAATTACCTGCGTGAAATCTATCAATGGCCGGGTGTGGCGGAAACGGTCAATATGGATCATATCAAGCGCCATTATTACTACAGCCATGAAATGATCAACCCTACGCGTATCGTGCCGGCAGGCCCCTTGCTGGACTTTGACCGCCCCCATGACCGTGCCCGCCTGGCCGGAAAGGGCGTCTGGCAGCACAGCGACTGATCCACACTTGCACGGCAGGCGCGTAAAGAAAAGCCATCGTGCTGGCCAAATGATCAGCACGATGTTAGTATGCGCTCTCCTCGCATGTGTTGACCCCTCCATCATGACGAATGCCTGAGTACAAACGTTCAGGCTAGCGCAGAGCCTCCCCGAGAGCGCTCATTGATGTGTGAAGATGGCGCGCCGCTGAACAGACTCATTGTCTGTTTCCAAAGCTGGCGCAGAAGGTCGCCACAGCGGTCAGCCCGCCAACGCGGTTCTGGCTGTCAATGCTTGGTGCGACCGGCGTCTCCGACTCCCTATAATGCCTTCTGCCGCTTGCAGTTGTGCTGCATGAATCGAGTTCTGCTCGTCATCGAGTCAGAGACGCTTTTGATGTTTTTTTGCCGTTTATATATCGGCCTACCAAGGTGTGATTAATGACCACGACTTCTGTCGATTCGCCCGCTGTTGGCGAAAGTTTTGGCGATCTGGCTCTGTTGCCTGCCGTTTTGTCTGCTGTTGAAACTCTCGGCTATAAAACGCCGTCACCTATTCAGGTGAAAACTATTCCCGCGTTGCTGGAAGGCCGCGATATGCTGGGCCAGGCTCAGACCGGCACCGGCAAGACGGCTGCTTTTGCATTACCGCTGCTTTCACGTCTGGAACTGACCCGTCGTGAGCCCCAGGTGTTGGTAATGGCGCCAACCCGTGAGCTTGCGCAGCAGGTAGCTGCATCGTTTTCAAGCTATGGCCAGAATCTGAAAGGCCTGGAAGTGGCCATCCTGTGTGGTGGCATGGAATACCGCGAACAGATGCAGGCGCTCAAGCGTGGCGCCCAGGTTATCGTCGGTACGCCGGGTCGTATCATTGATCACCTGGACCGTGGCAGCCTCAAGCTTAACGGCCTGTCAGCCCTGGTGTTGGATGAAGCCGATGAAATGCTGCGTATGGGCTTCATCGATGACGTCAAGCGTGTTGTTGCTGATACGCCTAAAGACGCTCAGCGCGTGTTTTTCTCGGCGACTCTGCCGACTGAAATCGAACGTATCGTCAACCGTTACCTGGTTGATCCGGTTAAGGTGGCGATTGAGTCGCGCACCACGACGGGTGAGAACATCGAGCAGCGTGTCGTGCGTGTCGATGGTGGCGCCAAGCTGGAAGCCCTGGCGCGTATTCTTGAAGTCGAGCCGGTTGATGCGGCTATCGTCTTCGTGCGTACCCGTGCTGCCTGTACAACTCTGGTTGAGCAGCTGACCGCCCGTGGTGTCAACGCCGCCGGCCTGTCAGGTGATCTGGATCAGAGCCTGCGTGAGCGCACTATTACGCGTCTCAAGCGCAGCAAGGTTGATGTCCTGATCGCCACTGACGTGGCCGCGCGTGGCCTGGATGTGTCGCGCATCACCCACGTAATCAACTACGATCTGCCGCAGGATTCCGAAGCCTACACCCACCGTATCGGGCGTACTGGCCGTGCCGGCCGCAGCGGTATCGCGATTACCTTCGCCGGTTTCCGTGAAGCCCGCAAGATCGGTTGGATGGAACAGGCGACCGGCCAGAAAATGAGCGAAATGCCGCTGCCGGACGAGTCCGCTATCCGTGCACATCGTGATGAGGCTTTCCATCAGCGCGTCATCGCTGCCCTGACCAAGGGTGCCGACGAACAGCGTGCTCTGGTTGAGCGTCTGGTTGAAGAAGGTTACGACCCGATTGAGCTGGCCTGTGCATTCTCTGCCATGGCACGTGCTGATGAAGCACCGATTGGCCGCTTGCAGGCACCCCGCAAAGAGCGTGCCCCGCGTGAGCGTGCAGGTGGTGCTGGCGAAAGTCGTGGTGGCCCGCGTCGTGAGCGCACGCCGTCTGAAGGCATGACCCGCTATCGCGTATCAGTTGGCCATAAAGATGGCGTCAAGCCGGGTCAGCTGGTAGGCGCGCTGGCCAATGAAGGTGGCATTGAAGGTGCGCGTATCGGGCGAATCGATATTCGCAACGCCTTCTCAGTGGTTGAGCTGCCAAGCGGCTTGCCAAGCACCATTCTGACCAAGATGGGTCGCGCCCGTGTTGCCGGTCGCCCTCTTGAAATCAGCGAAGACAGTGCGCCCGAGCGTGTGCCCCGTCGTCGCCCGGAAGGTGGCGCGCCGGTACGTCGTCGCGAAACAGCTTGATCCGCTAACGCCTCAGGCTGATAACGCCCTCGCACTGAAAAGTGCGGGGGCGTTTTGGTTCCAGCAGTTGGCTACCGGCTTATCATCCCCGTCCTGCCGTCTGTTCTAGGCGTCGATAAACGCCATAAAGCGCGTCAACAGCCCAGTGGCTTCCGGGGTTTCCTGCACTGAGCGATGCAGTGCTTCGGTATCCATGCCTTGCTGCTGCAGCGCCTCGGTCTGATGTTCCAGATAGGCACGCATTACCGCCGGAGTGAACTCAGGGTGAAACTGCACGCTCCACTGGCGTGGCCCGTAGCGCAGTGCCTGATGGGTATCATGGGTATTACTTGCCAATACCGTGGCGCCCTCAGGCTTTTCAAGCACTGATTGTGCGTGAGTAAGGTGCGCGAGGAAGCGCATGGGTAACTGGCCAAACAGGGCATCGGCCTGGCCTTCTGGGGTGAGCTGGACGGCATGAGTGCCTGATTCGCGCCCATCAGGATGGTAATCGCTCAAACCGCCAAAAGCTGAGGCCATTAGCTGATGGCCATAACAGACGCCGAGTATCGGAACGTTGGCGCTTAGTGCCTGCTGTAGCCAGGGTTTCAGGCGTTCGCTCCAGGGCTCGGCGTCACTGACCATGCTGTGAGAGCCGGTAATCACGATACCAGCAAGGGTAGCGGGTGCGGGCAGGGAAGGCTCTCGGGGGGCATTGAGTATCTCCAGCCGCATACCTGAAGGCAAGGCTGTTGCCAGCTGATTTTCAAATAGCGTCTCGAAATCACCATGAGCAGCGATGACATCGGCAAAGGCATCGCCGGTTTTGACAATCACCAGTGTATTGACAGCAGGAGGTAAGGGCATGGATATTCCTGTATGTTACTTTAAGTGCCAATCAACCATTCAGGCCTGAGGCCTGAACCCACGCAGAGAGTCAATGATGCCATATGTAACGCGCGGCGGTGAGCCGATGGAAGTCAAAGGAGATGTACCCGCAGTTGGGCAAAAGGCGCCGCCCCTCACCTTGACCAACACCGACCTCAAAGATGTGACCCTTGAAAATTTTGCGGGTCAGCGCAAGGTGCTCAATATCATCCCCAGTGTGGATACCCCCACCTGTGCGGTATCTACCCGGCGCTTCAATGAGCTGGCCTCTGCCCTGCCGGATACCGTGGTGCTGGTGGTATCGGCAGACCTGCCCTTTGCCGCCAAGCGCTTCTGTGGCGCTGAAGGCCTGGATGACGTTGAAACCCTGTCGACCTTTCGTCATCCCGAGTTCCGCGAAGCCTGGGGCGTTGCCTTTCATGGCAATGTGATGGAAGGGCTATGCGCCCGCGCCGTCGTGGTGCTGGATGCCGATAATACGGTATTGCATAGTGAACTGGTGGCCGAAGTGAAGCAGGAACCTGACTATGACGCTGCCCTGGCCGCGCTGAGTTAATCTTCTGAGTGTGAATGACGCCGCCTGGCCGCTTCCACCAGGGCGCGGATCAGGCGTTGTTGAGGGCGGTTGAAAATCAGCCATTCGGGGTGCCACTGCACGCCTATCAGAAAATCATGCGCCTGGGATTCAATTCCCTGCACCAGACCATCCCGATCACGGGCGACAATTCTGACGCCCGTGCCCGCTGCATTGACGGCCTGATGATGCAGGCTGTTAACCCGACACCAGGTAACGCCAAGCAAGCGGTGCAACTGGCTATCGCCGACGATATCCACTGTCTTGCGGGGGAGAACCGTACGCCTGCGTTTAAGCCCCTCGTGAGTGGTATGGATATCCGGATCCAGGGTGCCGCCAAGATGAACATTGATCAGCTGAGCGCCCCGGCAGATGCCGAGTACCGGCGTGTGCTGAGGAATAAAGCGTTCGAGTAGCGCCAGTTCCAGTTCGTCACGCTCAGGGTCAACCCGCACATCCAGCTGCACTTCAGCATCATAAAGGTGCGCCTGAATATCATCGCCGCCACCGATAATCAGCCCATCCAGCTGTGTTGGCCTGGGGCGCTTGGGAGATAGTCTCACTGGGCGCCCGCCATGGCGCCATACGGCAAACCAGTCAAAGCACCAGGCCAGGCGGCTTTTGTGGTCAGAGGTGGTAATTCCTATCAAGGGGCGTGGCATTAAGCAAAGCATCCTGTCAGCGAGCGAAAAGTGTTAGCTGTCTGGTGGCCGGCTGCCCTAGCGGCGCTTTTGCCACCAGTGTTGCAGTCTGTCTGCCCAGCGTTTGTAGAAGGGCCGCTGTTGATCGCTAATGTAATCGGCACAGCGCTGCCTGAGGGTATCGCGGTCAGCGGCCAGTTTTTCAACCTCTACCCAGCGGTTCCATTCGCTGACTGACCCCCAGCCCGGTTCAGACAGCTGGGCGTTGGGCAGCCGGTAATGAAAGGTGGGGCGCGCCTTGGTCAGCTTGCTATGCAAGAGTTTATGGGGATGGTCCGGGCGTAAGTGGGCAAACAGTGGCAGCATATCCAGCTCGCGGTTACGCGTTGGATTATAGTGAAGGTAGTCGTCAATCAGGCCATCCAGATCAGGCTGATAGTCGGCCGCCAGCACCTTCAAGGCATATTCCTTGGGGAAGGGGTTGGCATGCGGCAGTACTTCACGGGTAATGTCGACCTTGATCTCTTCGCGCAACCAGGCAGCCAGCAGCAGGTAAGCCCGTAAGATGGATAGCAGGTAATCGGCGTCCTGGCTGGCGACTTCCGGGTTAAGGTGTAAGCCGAACCCGTAGAGCAGGCTGGCATCGGTGCCTTTGGCGCCGTGCTCGCGCAAAGCATCGAAAAGCCGATCAAGCTCGTCCAGCTCATCCCATGGAACTGGCGGGCAGACAATTTCGGTGGGTACTAATCCGGTGACCACATCACCTATCAGTTCACGGGTTTTCTGGTGGAACTCTACCCGGAACTGGTGCTGCTGACGCGCCCACTCGGTATCCAGGGTTTCATGCTCGTTCAGCACGGCGTCATCGGGGTGGGCATACTGGGTGTCCAGCTCTATGCCAAATTCGCCCCAACGCGTATCACCAACATGCAGGCGATGAGGGCTATCAACCTGTATAGTGCCACCAAAAAGCTCGCGTACAAGGTTGGCAGTGTCGCGTGGTGGCAATCCGGCAAATTCAACTTCAACCCCTACGCTGCGCGTTTTCTGGTCGCTATTGGCGCCCATCGGTGGTGCCGTTACTGTCATCTCTTGTTCCTGTGAGCTGAACAAATCATGGCTTCAGCCTATCATAGACCTCAGCAAAGCAAGACATGCTTTTGAGTGCCTGCGTTTAAGTGATCACCTGTTAGGAGATATTCGTGCGACTGCACAAAAGAATAACCCCGTTGGCCAGCTTCCTTGGTCTGCTGATACTCAGCCTGATGACAACGCCGTTGCACGCCCAGATGGTGTCGATCCCTGGGTTCAGCACCACTGAAGTCCAGGAGGAAGAGGTTACTCAGGCAGAGTTCCAGCGCTCGCTGGATGATGTGGTTACCCTGCTGGAAAGCGATGAACAGCGTCAGCAACTATTGAGCTCTTTAAAAGAGCTGCAGACCGTTAATGCCGCTACACAAGAGGAAGTGATCAGCCGCCAGGGGTTGCTGGGGGCATTGGCGGAAACCCTGACAGATATTGGTGAGCAGGCTCAGGAGGGGGGCTCGCCTCAGGAAAAATGGACCCAGCAACTCAACGATGGTCTGGAAGACCTGCAGCAGCTTGGCAGTAATGCCAGCTTGAGCGAGCTGGCCAAAACCGCCGCTGATGGCCTGGTACTGGGGGGCGTCTGGGCCATTCTGCTGATCGTGATGATAGCCATAGGGCGCCTGATTGCCACCCGTAAGGGGTGGCCGCATGACCTGCCCCGCGACCCTAAAGGTTGGCTGATGGCTGTGCATTTTCTGCGGCGGATGCTGCCCTGGGCGCTTTCTTTTGCCATTGTGCTTGGCCTGGGGCAATTGCTGCCTGCAAGTGCTGGCAGAACGGCGGCGCTGGTATTGGCCTATGTGTGCCTGTGCGGGCGGGCGCTGTCGGTGGTGTTTGAAACCGTGATAGCTTTTTTCAGCCGTGGCCACCGCTTTACCGCCGTACGCCTTCTGCAGCTAAAAGCGCTGCGCCGCCTGTTTGTGATTGGCGCCCTGATTGCCCTGGGCGATGCGGTTAATTCGAGCCGCCTGGTCGATATGCTGGGTGGAGAGCTTTCCAACCTGGTGTCGATTTTTGCCAACATGCTGGCAGCGCTCATCTCTGCGCGGTTTATTTTCAAGTTCAAACGCCCGATACGTCATCTGATCTGCAATCGGCCCTATCATCTGCGCCGCGATGCCAGCACAGCCGTGGAAATCAGCCGTGCCCTGGGCGGGCTCTGGCATATTCCGGCGCTGCTGCTGGTAGGCGGTTCACTGCTGGCAATCTTTATCTCGGTGGGGGATGTGGGAACGGCGCTGGCGCGTTCGATTGTGTCCGCCAGCCTGCTGGTGTTGACCCTGGTGATCACCGGGTTGTTAAGGCGTCAGGCAGAAAGAATCGGTAAACATCGTCACCGCCGGCGTACCAGCCAGTATCGCAAGCGTCTTGAACGCTTCGGGTTCGTGCTGGGGCACATTGTGTCCTGGGTGATTTTCGCTGAACTCTTTATGCAGGTTTGGAGCAGTTCGCTGTTTGGCATTGGCCATCAGGGGCTGGCTGGAGCAGGCATTGGAGAAGCGCTATTGAGCCTGGGGGCCACGGTGTTACTTGCCTGGCTGGTGTGGATTCTGGCCGATACGGCTATTCAGCGGGCGCTGATCACCTCGGCGGGTTCGCGCGGTCGGCGGGTTAATCAGGCCCGTGCCCAGACAATCACGCCGATGATTCGCAATGTGTTACTGGTCACTATTCTGATCATCGCCAGTATTGCTGGGCTTGCCAACCTGGGGGTCAACGTGACGCCGCTGCTGGCCGGTGCCGGTGTGATTGGGTTGGCGATCGGTTTTGGCGCCCAGACGCTGGTACAGGATCTGATTACCGGTATTTTTATTGTGATTGAAGATTCGCTGGCAGTTGATGATTTTGTCCAGATCAATGGTCATATGGGCACCGTCGAAGGGTTGACCCTGCGCACCGTGCGCCTGCGTGATCTGGACGGCATTGTACATATCATTACCTTCAGCCGAATTGATTCCATCCACAATATGTCCCGCCAGTTCGGTATCGCCTTGATGAAAATCCGCATTCCTTTTGATATGAAAATCGACAGCGCCATCAACCTGATGCAGGAAACCGCGCTCGCCTTGCGGCAAGACCCGATGATGCGCCACTACATCTGGTCGCCGCTGGAAATGCAGGGGGTCAATGGCTTTGAAGAAGGCTGCCCGATCCTGCGGATGCGCTTTAAAACCGCTCCGGAAATGCAGTGGGATGTGGCCCGCGCCTTTAACCTGCTGCTCAAACAGCGTATGGAAGCGCAGGAACTCAACCTGGGAGCACCACGCCTGAGCGTCAGTATGGAAGGCCAGGCGGCGGCTGGTTGGCAAGCAGCGGATAGCCCGGCCAGAGCCTCAGGCGCTCGCCAGCCGCATGCCCCAGGCGAGCCCAGCGGCGAGGCTCATGCCAGCGACGGTCAAGAGGGTGGCGACCAGTAAGCCGCTGTCCCGAAAGCGCTGCCAGCGGTTATAAAGCATTGCCGCACGGCTGACCCGCTCGACCAGATCATCCTGGCAGGAGCGGGTCTGATCCGGAGGCAGCGAGAAATCATTGGCAACGCTGCCTTGCCAGTGGGCACCGTGGGTTAACCCCAGGCGCGAGCGCAGTTGGCCGATATCGCTGAGGGTTGTGTGCAGCTGGTCATAGGCGAGGCGGTGCTCGGGAATGCCAAGTACCGCCGCGGCATCCTGTTTCAGGGCATTGTGCTGGCAGTGCTCAATGGCCTTGGCAATGGCCTGTTGGCTGGCATCGGGCGGCAAATCAAGACGCTGATAAAGGTCACGCATGACGGGCAGAATATCCGTTCAAAAAGGGCGTTAGTCCACGACTGTGAGCAGATTCCATGTTGCTGTGCGCCTTCCGGGAAATCAAGAGTGATCGTTCAAGAGCGCTCTCCGCGCTGGCTCAGATAATCATAAGCATTTTTAATGCGTTGAAAGCGCGCTGACGCCAGAGCAATCTGCTGATCGCTTTGTGAAAAGAAGCGATCAGGATGATGCAGTTGGGCCATCTTGCGGTAAGCGCGGCGAATCTCACTGCGGCTGGCCCCAGGCCGTAACCCCAGCACGGCCAGCGCCCTGGCTGTCCGGTCAGTGGGGGGCTGGCGAGCGCCGGCCTGCTGCGAATGCTGCTGATACTCTTTGCGGTGCTTTTCATGTTGCGCGTTTTCTTGGTGCGCTTTTTCACGTCGGGCCTTTTCCTGGCGTTTTTGTTCACGCCGGGCCTGGGCCTGTCGCGCTTTTTCCTGCTTGGCCTTTTCTCGCTGCGCACGTACTGCTGCTTTACGATCAGCACGCTCCTGACGTTTGCGCTGTTTATCAGCGCGACGCTGTTGGCGTTCATGTTCGCGTTGCTGTGCAGTAGCGGCGGCATCGGCACGGGCTTTCTCAGCTGCTGCTTGCTGCTGGGCCTGGCGTTCATCGTGGTGTGGATCGTATTGGCGCCAATAGGCCTGGGTGCTCATATCGCCTGGTGCTTCGAGGCTGGCGCCGGTGAGTTCTTTATACAGAGTCGTCAGGGTTTCCGGTGTGATACCCAGCAGATCGGCCAGAAAATGCAGAATATAGTGGTTGGCATGGCAAAGGTTGCCATTGTCGCCGGCCAGTGCAATGGCCTGCTGGATGACCTTCAGGCTACGGGTCGGTGAGCATTCACGATGGACAATCTCGGCGGCCAGCTGAATAGCCTGCATGTCTTGCTGGTGGGCAACCTGCATGACAGGGCCAAGTTCGTGGCCATGACGAAAGTGGGCGCTTACCTGAGCCAGGCGTCGGCGACGTTGCCCTTCGCTGATATGCTGGCGCTGAACCAGCACCCAGGCGAGTAGCAGCAGGATTGCCGTATCCACCTGGCTGCGGCTGTTGAGCAGCAACAACTCAAAAGGGGAAAAACGGGCAGTCGACATTCCCAGGCTCCAGAGCAGCGGGGTAAACAGCTCGCAATGGTCGCCTGATGGATGGCAGATGGCAAGCCGGATCTGAAGAGAGACAAAGACTGCGCCAGATCAATAACCAGGTCTATTTGCTGGATGAAGATGGCAGAGCCCTGTCAGGCGCGCTAACCTGAGGCTATGATTCATGTTTTGAATCTGCGATTGGATTCATACTGCACAAACTGAGGAGTGTCTAATGCAAGCTGTCGATATTATGACCAAAGATGTCATCAGCGTGGGGCCACAGGAAGAGGTCAGTGCTATTGCCAAACTGCTGCTGGAACACCATATCAGTGCTGTGCCGGTGGTCGATGAAAGCCATCAGGTTGTGGGCATTGTCTCTGAAGGTGACCTGATGAGGCGCATTCAAAAGGAAGGCGGTAAAGAGGCGTCCTGGTGGCTGTCTCTTTTCGCGGGCCATAAAGACCCCGCCGACTACGTCAAGACCCATGGCCGCAAGGCGGAGGAGGTCATGACCGTCAACCCCATGACCATCGAGGAAGACACGCCGCTACACAAGATTGCCCGGCTGCTGGAAAAACATCGCATCAAGCGGGTGCCCGTGGTCAAAGAAGGCAAACTGGTGGGGATTGTCAGCCGCGCCAACCTGCTGCAGGGCCTAGCCACCGAGGCTGCCGTATCGGATAGCGCCCTCAAGGATGACCGTGCCATACGCGAGGCCATTCTCGATGAGATCGAGAAAAACACTGGCGTCAGGTCTGCTGCTATCAGTGTGACAGTAAGTAATGGGGTGGCCGAGCTATGGGGGCTGATTGACTCCAGCGACCAGCGCAAAGCCCTTGAAGTTGCTGCTGAAAATACCCCTGGCGTGTCGCGGGTAGAAAATAATCTTGGCTATGCACCACGCGGTGTAGGTGGTTACTAAGCGCAATTGATCGTATAACAGCCAGCCAGCGCCCACCGTTTTGTCCGGTGGGCGTTGTTTATCGCGTCTTTATTTTAGTGACACAATCGCCTTTTCCAGCGTGTCTACGCTGCGCTGGGTGTGATGCAACTTGTCCAGGCCAAACAGGCCGATGCGAAACGCCTGGAACTGATCCCCTTCGTCGCACATCAAGGGCACGCTACCCGCAACCTGAACACCGGCTTGAGCCAGTTTGCCAACCAGGCCGCTGTCATTAGTGTAGCTGACCACAACCCCCGGTGCTTCAAAACCGTCGGCCGCAACGCTGGTAAAGCCATGACGCTTGAGCATGCTGCGTACTTCCTGTCCAATCGCTTGCTGCTCTTGCTTGACCCGCTCAAATCCGTAGTCTCGCGTCTCCTGCATGATATCGCGCAACTGTGCCAGCGCATCGGTGGGAAGGGTGGCATGATAGGCATGGCCACCATTTTCGTAAGCCTGCATGATGCTATGCCACTTGCCCAGGTCACAGGCGAAGCTGTTGCTTTGGGTATCGCTCAGGCGCTGGGTAGCGCGCTCTGACAGCATGACCATGGCGCAGCACGGCGAACCGCTCCAGCCTTTTTGTGGCGCACTGACCACAACATCAACCCCCAGTGCCTGCATATCTACCCACAGTGTGCCAGCCGCAATGGCGTCGAGCACAAACAGCCCGCCAACTTCCCGGGTGGCTTCGGCAAGGGTACGGATATACTCATCCGGAAGCAGAATGCCCGCTGAGGTTTCTACCTGAGGGGCAAACACCACGGCGGGTTTTTCATTACGAATATGACGAGCAACCTCTTCAGCGGGTTGAGGAGCAAAGGGCGAGGAAGGGTTGTCCGGATCCAGGCGTTGCGCCTTCAGCACGCTATGCTGGTCGGTGAGTCGTCCCATTTCGATAATCTGGGTCCAGCGGTAACTGAACCAGCCATTGCGAATCACCAGGGTTTTCTGATCGAGAGCGAACTGGCGGGCCACCGCTTCCATGCCAAAAGTGCCACTACCGGGAACAATAACTGCCGCGTGCGCGTTATAGACTTCTTTGAGCGTTGTGGAAATATCGCGCATCACGCCTTGAAAGCGCTGTGACATATGGTTAAGAGCACGGTCAGTGTAAACCACCGAGTATTCCAGCAGGCCATCAGGGTCAATATGGGGCAAAAGTGCAGACATCAACATCTCCTCAATAACAATGGCAGAGGTTGCAATGGGGGTTGCAACAGAGAAGACAAGAATACGGAGAAGCTCGCCCGTATGCCAACAACTGTAGTGGCATACGGGCAGCGATGAGGGTCAGGCTGAAATAATTTCCAGTGCCTTGTAGATCGGCAACTGCTGCTCGCTAAACCGGGTGGCATGCTGAATCAGCTCAGCCACATTATCCTGTTCGCCGGAGAGCGATTGGCCGTCCTTGATCAGGCATTTGTTCTGAGCCGACAGCACCCGCCAGGCGGTTCTGGCCAGATCCTCAGGCGTTTTGCCGCCTTCCACTACCGAGAGTAAAAACAGCTGATGAAACAGCGCCACATTAACGCCGCCAGCGACCACTGGGCTGGCCAGGTAGCTGATGTCCTGAGTGCTGCGCGATTTGTTCAAAAGGAAACGGTTAAGTCGCTCGGTTGACGGTCGGGCTGCATCGATTTCCGCCTCCTGCTGGGCAGGCATGATGACATTCTTAGCCCCCAGAATCGTAATGGCGCTGGTCAGCGCTGCTGCAGCAATGTTTTTGCCTTCCAGCTGCTGGCGCAGCTCAGCTATGGTGATGGGCTGATAATTGTCGAGTATATCCAGAATGGGTTGATAGACGGCTTCCGGAAGATCGAAATTCCCCTGCTGTCCGGCGATCTTGAGCTCTACATTGTCACGCGGGATGACCATGATAATACGCAGCTGATCCAGGGCTTCCTGCTGCTCAATAGCGCTTAAACGCCGGCCACCCTTGATCCAGTAATCCGTACGGAACTGACGGTTTTCGCAGAAATCCCGCACGGTCTGACGGAACATGGGGTCGCTGATCGATTCGAGCAGGGCGCGCTGCTCCTGGGACAGCTGAATGGTATCAATGGAGTCGGCATAACGGGCCGATGTTGCCCATTCCATCTTGGCCGAAGACAGCCAACTGGCCATTTTCGAGAACCCCATGGGTTCCCAGTCGCGGTTGAAGTATTCATGGGCCAGATAGTTTTTATTGTCCTTGCGCATCTTCTCGATGCGCCCCTTGATCTGCGGGTTGGCCTGACAGAAGCGCGGGTTCACCTCAATCAGCTTTTCAGCAAAGGTCATGGCGTCATCCACCCGGGTCAGGGTGCCTGCGCCGGGCGCGCTCATCACTTCTGAATGTTCCACCAGCAGGTCACGCATGGGGACCATGGCGGCCCAGCCGGGTTGGGTGTTGTAGCTGATGAAGAGCACGCCGCCGACCTTGAGCTTGCGACGCACAAAATCGACCACCACCGCGCGGTTGTCATCCGAGATCCAGCTCCAGATGCCGTGCAGGCCGATAAAGTCAAATTCTGGCAGGTCATCGCGTTGGCAGAACTGATCAAAGGCATCGTCAAACAGCTGTGCCCCGGACTGGCTCACCCCGGCCACTTCACGGGCAAACGCCGCCTGGTTGGGGTTGAAGTCGGTGCCATACCAATTAATCCGCGAGGCTGCCGCATGCAGGTTAGTGCTCATGCCCTGGCCGAAACCCAACTCACAGGCGTTAACCACCTCTGGCGGGCGGATGCCTGCATTAATAAAGGCAAGATCAATTCTTAGCGGGTTCAGTTCAGCATAATAGCCGAAGGTGTAGTTGATATCCGCCACATAACCCGATGTCCAATCAGACATTTCAAGCACTCCAGAGCCATTGCTGTTGCTCTGTTCCTGTGGCATCACCGCTGCAGTGCCAAGCAGAGTATGCACTGGGCAGGGCCAGCTTCACAGGAGTGAGTCAACAGGATCGAATTATTGGCCCTGCCCAGTGGGCAGAGCGCCTAACTATAGTGGCAAGCAGAGTGCGATGATGCGGGGGTAAAAGCAATGCGAGTTAACTAAGGTTCATTATTGTTGCGATGGCAGGTTTTCCGGCCCGAAGGCGTCAGGCAATAATGTTTCCATGCTGTAGGTTTTCAGCACCTCGCCCTGGTGGGAAAGCACCATGATCTGTGTGTCTGGGGTGGCGAACTCACGGATGCGTTGGCGACAGTCGCCGCAGGGCGTGCACAGGTGTTCACCGGGGCCCATGACGTATACCTTGGCAAGCTCGCGCTGGCCAGCGGTAATCATTGCCGCAATCGCCGAAGCTTCCGCGCACAGCCCCTTGTAGTGGGCGACTTCCACATTGCAGCCAGAAAATTGCTGGCCATCCGGGCATTCCATGACCGCCGCGACCGGATGATGGGAGTAGGGCGCGTAGGCGTTGCCCAGGGTGGTTAGTAGGGTGTCCACCAGTGCCTGATTTGCTTGCGTCATGGGGTTATCCTCTTTTTGGCTCGGAGTTGCTGTCGGTCAGGCCTTGCCGGCGTCGTCGCGCAGCACAGTATCGAGCGCAATGGTCATCATGTCGTTGAAAGTGGTCTGGCGGTCGGCGCTGGAGAGGGAATCGCCTTTCAGAATGTGGTCAGACACCGTGCAGATGGTCAACGTGCGGGCGCCAAATTCGGCGGCCACGCCGTAAAGGCCTGCGGCTTCCATTTCCACGCCGACGATGCCGTAGCGCTTGAGCAGTTCAGCCATCTCGGTCTGCGGGTTATAAAACAGATCCGCTGAAAAGATATTGCCGACTTTGACCGGGACGTTCTGGGCATTGGCTGCCGCGACGGCATGGCGGGTCAGGTCAAAGTCCGCGATGGCCGAGAAGTCGTGGTCGTTAAAGCGCATGCGATTCACTTTGGAGTCGGTGCAGGCACCCATGCCGATGACCACATCACGCACGTTGACATCATCACGCACCGCGCCGCAGGAACCCACACGGATAATCGACTTCACGCCAAAATCGGTAATCAGCTCCTTGGCGTAGATGGATACCGACGGAATCCCCATGCCGTGGCCCATCACTGAAATTTCGCGGCCCTGATAGGTGCCGGTATAGCCGAACATGCTGCGCACGTCGTTGACCTGGCGCACATTTTCCAGGTAGGTGTCAGCGATGTATTTGGCGCGCAGCGGGTCGCCGGGCATCAGTACGGTATCGGCGAAATCGCCCATTTCTGCGTTGATATGCGGTGTCGCCATGGGTGGCTCCTTAATGTATTAGGTAGTTCTTGTGCTTACGCTGCCTGGGGTAAAAAGCTGTTGCCGTCCTGCATGGCGTCAACGCCAAAGAAGTCCGCCAGCGTCTGGCCTATATCGGCAAAGGTGCCGCGTTCACCCAGCGGGCCGGGGGTGAAGCCGCCACCACGTACCATAACCGGTACGTATTCACGGGTATGTTCGGTGCCTTCCCAGCTGGGGTCGCAGCCGTGATCAGCCGTGAGCAGCAGCAGGTCATCCTCATTCAGGGCCGCCAGCAGTTCTGGCAGGCGGGCATCGAAATGCTCAAGGGCGGCGGCGTAGCCCGGTACGTCACGGCGGTGGCCGTAAACCGAATCAAAATCCACAAAGTTGGTCATGATCATGGTCGGACGGTCTGCGGTCTCATTGGCGGTGCGCGCCATTTCTGCCAGTGTGGCATCCATCAGCGCATCATGGCCGCTGGCCTTGACCTTGTGAGTAATGCCGCAGTGGGCGTAAATATCGGCAATCTTGCCGATCGAGACCACTTCGCCACCGGCATTGGCGAGTTTCTGCAGCACAGTCGGGCTAGGCGGCTCGACGCTATAATCCCGGCGGTTGCCAGTACGTGCAAAGCTTGCGCTGTCATCACCGTTGAACGGACGGGCAATCACCCGGCCGATGTTGTAAGGGGCAAGCAGCTCGCGCACGGTTTCACACAGCGCGTATAGGCGTTCCAGGCCAAAATGCTCTTCGTGAGCGGCGATCTGGAACACCGAATCAGCCGAGGTGTAGACAATCGGCTTGCCGCTCTGGACGTGTTCTTCCCCCAGGCGAGCAATAATCTCGGTGCCAGAGGCGTGGCAGTTACCGATCACGCCGGGTAACTCGGCCTCGCGGACAATGTTTTCCAGCAGCTCGGCAGGGAAGCTGTCGGTTTTATCCAGAAAGTAGCCCCAGTCAAAGCGTACCGGCACACCGGCGATTTCCCAGTGGCCGGACGGGGTGTCCTTGCCGCTGGAGATTTCCTTGGCATGGGCATAGGCGCCTTCCAGCTGCTTCGGCAGGTTAACGCCTTCAGCCACGCTGCCGGTGGCATCGCGGTGGGCGTGGAACAGGCCAAGGGCGGCCATGTTGGGCAGCTTCAAGGGGCCTGAACGCTCGGCAGTGTTGGCCTCGCCGCGGGCGCAGGCGGCGGCGATATGGCCAAGGGTGTCAGCCCCCTGATCGCCGAATTTTTCCGCATCGGGGGCACTGCCAATCCCGAAGGAATCAAGCACGACTACAATGGCACGGCGCATCAGGCGTCTCCTCGGAAGATATCCTGCAATAAGGTGTCGGCTTCAGCGGCGGTTTCACCCAGGGTAACCGCGGCGCGCAGCTGGTCGGCAGCACGCTTGGCGGCGTCTTCACTGCGGGCGTGAACCATGGCCAGTGGGCGCTGGTTATCCACGTGCTCGCCAATCCCGGCAATATCGCTGAAACCAACGCTGTGATCGACGCTGGCGTCGTTGCGCAGGCGGCCACCGCCCAGCTCGACCACGCTCATACCCACGGCGCGGGTATCAAAACGCTGAACAATGCCGCTCTGCTCGGGGTAGACCGCTTGAACGACCGGTGCGCTGGCCAGGTAGTGGTCTGAACGCTCCATAAAGTCGGCGGGGCCACCGAGTTCACTGACCATGCGGGCGAAGACTTCGGCGGCGGCGCCGGAAGTAAGCGCCTTTTCCAGCTTGGCAAGCGCCTCTTCACGGCTGTTGGCAAGCTTGCCCGCCATCAGCATTTCGACCGCCAGCTCACGAGTCACCTGCATCACCCGGCTGTCGGAACGTTCGCCGCGCAGCAGCGCCAGGGTCTCGACAATTTCCACCGCGTTACCGGCGCAGGGAGCCAGCGGCTGGCTCATATCGGTGAGCAGGGCTGTGGTCGGCGTTCCCGCCTGGGTGGCTACGTTGGCAATACTCTTGGCCAGTTCGCGGGATTTTTCCGGTGTGGGCATGAAGGCGCCGCTGCCGACCTTGACGTCCATGACCAGAGCATCCAGGCCGGAGGCAAGCTTTTTGCCCAGAATGGAGGCGGTAATCAGCGGAATGGATTCCACCGTGGCGGTGACGTCACGCACGCCGTAAATGCGTTTATCCGCCGGGGCCAGGTTGCCGGTCTGGCCGATAATCGCCACACCGGTGGATTTCACCACGCTGCCAAAACGCTCCGGTGCCGGGTAGGGGTCGTAACCGGGAATAGATTCCAGCTTGTCCAGGGTGCCGCCGGTGTGGCCCAGGCCACGGCCTGAAATCATTGGCACGAAGGCGCCGCAGGCGGCGACCCAGGGGCCGAGCACCAGGGAGACCAGATCCCCCACGCCGCCGGTGGAGTGTTTATCGACAATTGGCCCAGGCAGATTGAGAGAATCCCACTGCATGACGTGGCCGGAATCACGGGTGGCCGTGGTCAGGGCGACAACTTCCTCACGGCTCATGCCGTTAAGGAAAACGGCCATGGTGAAGGCGCCAATCTGGGCATCGCTGATACGCTCATCGGCAATGCCCTGAATGAAGGCTTGAATTTCTGCCCCAGGCAGCGCCTGGCCGTCACGTTTAAGCCGGATCAGCTCCTGGGGAAGCAGTGGCGTTGTGGCCATCAGTAGCTCTCCTCGTTATCCATCAGTGCCTCGCCGCGCAGGGTCGCGATCAGGTTGTCGAGCAGGCTGGAGGCACCAAAGCGGAAGTGTTCTGGCGTGACCCAGTGGGGGCCCATGATGTCAGCGGCTAGCGCCATATAGGCAGCCGCGTCTTCAGCAGTGCGTACTCCGCCTGCGGCCTTGAAACCCACCGGTTTGCCGCTGGCCTTGATTGCCTTGAGCATGATCTCGGCGGCTTCCAGGGTGGCATTGGTGTCCACCTTGCCGGTTGAGGTTTTGATGAAATCAGCGCCGCCTTCGATAGCAAGTTCGCTGGCCCGTTTAATCAGCGTCGGGTCTTTCAGTTCACCGGATTCAATGATCACCTTGAGCAGCGCCTGGCCGCCGCAGGCCGCGTGGCACATTTCAACCAGCTCAAGGCCAGTTTCTTCATCACCGGCCATCAGGGCACGATAGGGAAAGACCACATCAACTTCATCGGCGCCGGAGGCTACGGCCTCGCGGGTGGCGCGGGCAGCGGTCATGATGTCATCGCCGCCGTCCGGAAAGTTGGTGACGGTAGCCACCTTGACCTTGTCGCTCAGCTGGTGAGCATGTAGGGCGCGCTTGGCAGTGACGATAAAGGAAGGGTAGACGCACAGCGCCGCAGGGTGGCCATAAGGTGTTTTTGCCTGCTGACACAGCGCTTCGGTGCTGGCATCGGTGTCGCTGTCATTCAGGCTGGTCAGGTCCATCAGGGTAATGGCCTGGCGGGCAGCCTGGGTGAGATTGATCGAAGCGGTCATAGGCGGTTACTCAGTTAGGTAAATAAACAGGTTCAAAACGCAAGGCAGTGATGGTTCATCGCCTGGAAGTTCGGCGCCAGCTTGCCATATGTGGCAGGCTGGCGCCGCTTGATAATGGCTAGGTGCCCATGGCGCTCAAGGCAATAAAGAAGCCAGCAATCGAGGCCGACATCAGGTTGGAAAGCGTACCTGCCAGTACGGCTTTGACCCCGAAGCGGGCAATCTCGGCGCGCCGTGAAGGTGCAATGCTGCCTAGCCCGCCAAGCAGGATAGCAATCGAGGAGAGGTTGGCGAAACCGCACAGCGCAAAAGACAGAATAGCCATGGTGTGGGCGCTCATGATCTGCCCGGTGGCTTCAACCAGCTGCTCGCCCTCCAGATAGGGCGCCAGGTTGATATAGGCCACGAATTCATTGACCACCAGCTTCTGGCCAATGAAGGAACCTGCCAGGGTGGCTTCCTGCCAGGGCACGCCAAGCAGGAAAGCCAGTGGCGCAAACAGCCAGCCAAGAATCCACTCAAGGCTGAGGCTTTCAAAACCAAACCAGCCGCCGATGCCGCCCAGCATACCGTTGATCAGGGCAATCAGTGCGATGAACGCCAACAGCATGGCGCCTACGTTGGCCGCCAGCTTCATACCGGAGGTTGCACCAGCAGCGGCCGCATCCAGCACGTTGGCAGGCTTGTCGTCCTGCTCTTGCTGCTCTTCCTCGACCTTGGAAATACTGTCCTCAGGCTCACGGGTTTCCGGCATGATCAGCTTGGCAAACAGCAAACCACCGGGGGCGGCCATAAAGGAGGCAGCGACCAGATACTCCATGGGAATGCCCAGGGCAGCGTAGCCCGCCAGCACCGAGCCCGCCACCGAGGCGAGGCCACCACACATCACCGCAAACAGCTGGGAAGGGGTCATGCGGGCAATAAAGGGGCGCACCACCAGGGGGGCTTCGGTCTGGCCGACAAAGATATTGGCCGTTGCTGAAAGAGACTCGGTGCGCGAAGTGCCGAGGGCTTTCTGCAGGGCGCCGCCGAGAATGCGAATCACCCATTGCATGATGCCGAGATAGTAAAGAACGGCAATCAGTGATGAGAAGAAGATAATCACCGGCAGGACTTTAATGGCGAACACAAAGCCGACGTTATCCACATCAGCCAGGCCGCCAAACAGGAAGCTGATACCATCATTGGCGTATTCAACCACCTGGCTGACGCCGCTTGAGATGGTCTGCAATACCGCCTGCCCGAAGGGCACGTAAAGTACGAAAGCGCCGATACCGGCCTGAATGGCAAAGGCGCCTAGCACAGTACGCAAGCGGATCGACTTGCGGTCATAGGAAAATATCAAGGCAATGGTCACCAGGGTGATCATCCCTACCAGGCTCATTATCAGTGTCATCTTGTGCCCCTTGGCGTCGCGTCGTCACTGGGTATTTGTAGCTGTTCTACATCGGGTGATGGTTACAGCAGGTTGAGTTTGACGGTATAGATCATGGCATTCTGATAGTTATCCGGGGTGCCCAGCTTTTCATCAGCGTAGCGATACTGGATGCCGGTGGTGATCAGATCAACAGGATGCCACCACAGGCTGATAGCCCCGTTGGTGCCCACACTGCCTGCCTTGCCGTTCACATAGTTCTGGTTCAGGTAGTCGTCATCGCGGCCAAAGGTCTGCTCGTGCCAGTTGGTCACGCTAAAGTTCTGGCCGGTAGCGGTGAAGTCATAGCCTGCCACCCAGCCTGCCATAAAGCCGTTCATGCCGGTATAGCCATCGCTTTGTACCCGCGCTGCGCCCAGAAACGGCTTGAACCATAAACCATTGGCAAACGTGGTGCGATACCCCAGGCCCAGGATCTGATCCTGTTCCCGGGCGTTGTACCCGTAATCGCGGAAGTCATAGACATGGGCATAGACCGAGAAGGGGCTGTCGCCGAGGTAAATGTGCGAGGTGACCTTGCCTGCCGTGCGGAAATTGTCCTTGCCGCCACTGGGCGCATCAAACTGGTCATTCGTGGGGTTTTCGAAATCGAAGAAGCCGTAGAACTCCCCCCACTCATAGCCAAGCCCGCCTTCCAGTTCAAGGTAGACGAAATCGCCCTTGGCTGCGTTGCTGGCAGTGCGTGATTCAGTGCCGCCTGACCAGTCAAGATAATTGGCTGAGACATTGGCAAACGACCATAACGGTGTGCTATTGGCCTGGGCCTGGGTAAAGGCAGCCGCGCATACCAGAAGGGAGCCGGTACCCAGCGTGATCAGACGGCGTTGGGAAGAAGGGTTCATAAAAGCCTCAGCGTTGGAAGGAAGCGCCTGTACTCGGTGACAGCACAGTGTTTTGTTAAAAAAATCACAATAATTGTTATTTCTAAGACGCTATTTTGCAATGATAGTGACATCAACGCTAGAGCCAACGTTTGCCAACAGAGGCTATGGTGGCGCTAACTATTTCTTCGTCATACAAAAAATTTCCAGACGTTTTTTTACGACTATTGGCATGCTGGCGCTGATGAGAGGCGGGTCGCACAATAGATAACCAGATAAAGGCATTTTTACGGGAGAAAAACATGAAGGGGCGCAGTGCTGCACGGTTGGAGAAACTTCACGATATCCTGTCGCAAGGAAGGGTGGTGCCTCTGCGTGAGGCCGCCACCTTATGCGATGTGTCGGAGATGACCATTCGCCGTGATCTGGCCCGTCAGGATGGCAAGCAGCAGGAAATTCATTTGTTGGGTGGGCGCTTGTTACTGAATGGCAGCATGGCCCCTGCCTACGATGTAGCCGAACAGGAGGCTAGCCGTTACCCGGCCAAAAAAGCGCTGTGCCAGCGTGTTGTTGAGCAGATTGAGGACGGCGATACGCTGTTTATTGATTGCGGTTCCACCCTGATACCTCTGCTAGGCCTGTTGCAGCGCTTCAGTGAATTGACCGTCGTGACCTATGCGTTGAATGTGGCCAACGCCGTCGCTGCGCTGAGCAATGTCCGCCTGGTGCTGCTGGGCGGGCTGTACTATCCGGCCTCACAATCCTTTGGAAACGATACCATGGCGGCCAGAATTGAAGGGCTGGGCATCAACAAGGCGTTGATTTCGGCAGCTGGTGTTGATGCCCAGCGCGGGGTCAGCTGCTTTCATTTCCACGAAGTGGCCCCCAAGCGCGCGGCCATCGCCACTGCCATGCAGCGCTGGCTGGTGGCGGATGCCAGCAAGATCGGGGTGGTGCGCCCGGCCTATTTCGCCATGCTGGATGAATTTGATGCCCTGTTTACGGATGCCTCTGATATTGCCCTGCCTAAGCCTGATCAGTTTTCCTGTTGAGCCGACTGAATGGCCGTCAGAGCAATGGTATAGACGATATCGTCGACCAGGGCGCCCCTTGAAAGGTCATTCACCGGCTTGTTCAAGCCTTGCAGCATGGGGCCAACGCTGACCACCCGGGCACTACGCTGCACGGCCTTGTAAGTGGTGTTGCCGGTGTTCAGGTCCGGGAAGATAAACACCGTGGCCCGTCCGGCCACTGGTGAATCCGGAGCCTTCTGCTTGCCGACGCTTTCAATGGCTGCAGCGTCGTACTGCAGCGGGCCATCAATCGCCAGGTGCGGGGCGCGTTGTTGGGCAATCCGCGTGGCTTCGCGCACTTTATCGACGTGAGCCCCCGTGCCGGAATCCCCGGTGGAGTAGCTGATCATGGCAACCCGAGGTTCAATGCCAAAGGCCTCAGCGGATCGCGCGCTCTGAATGGCGATTTCCGCCAGGGTCTCGGCATCCGGGTCTGGATTGACCGCGCAATCACCGTAGATCACCACCTGCTCGGGCAACAGCATGAAAAAGATTGAGGATACCTGCTGATATTCCGGCGCCGTCTTGATCAGCTGAAAGGCCGGACGCACCGTATTCGCAGTGGTATGCACAGCCCCCGAGACCAGGCCATCGACTTCGCCCAGCTGCAGCATCATGGTGCCCAGCACCACATTGTCATGCAGCTGGGCATCAGCAGTAATCTCGTTGAGCTTGTCTCGGCGCAGGGCCACCATGGGTGCGATGTAATCCGCGCGGGTGCTTTCCGGGTCGATGATGGTCAAAGAGCCTGGCAGGGTCAGGCCGCGATGCCGGGCTACGGTTTCGATTTCCTCACGATTGCCGAGTAGCACACAGCGGGCAATGCCGCGTCGCTCACAGATAATGGCGGCTTCAATTGTCCGCGGTTCATTGCCTTCCGGTAGCACAATACGTTTTTGCGCCTGCATGGCCAGCTTGACCAGCTGATGGCGAAACGCCGACGGCGACAGGCGGCGTGTATAGCCTCGGCTGACGTGTTCCTTGAGCCATTCCAGATCGATATGAGCGGAGACAAAGCGGGCCACCCGTTCGGCGCGTTCGAGATCATCGGTGGGGATTTCATGGTTCAGCTGGCTCAAGTGGGTGGCGGTCGTCAGGCTATCGGTATCCACTTCCAGCACCGGCAGGCCGGTGGCCAGGGCCGGGCGGCAAAGGTCGATCATCTTGTCATTGGGCATGTAACCATTGGTCAGCAGCACGCCGGCCAGCCGGGTGCCGTTCATGGTGGCCAGGGCTGCGGCGAGTATCACATCGTCGCGGTCACCCGAGGTCACAATCAGGCTGCCGGGCTGGAAGATATGCAAGGCATTGGCGGCACTGCGGGCGCACAGGCTGGTGGCCAGCACCCGGCGCTGGCTGGCGTCGCCTTCGTTCAACAGGCGGGCGTTCAGGGCGCGGGCGATATCCAGGGTGCGCGGTGCGCTCAGCGCCTTGCTGTAAGGGACCACGCCAATCAGATGAAAGCGCTCGGTGGCCAATGACGGTGAGTAGCGGCGTAACTCTTCGAGAACGGGTTCTTCCAGCTGGGGCTTGATGGTGCCAGGGGCAGCAGACAGGTCATCGTCTTCAGCCCCATAGGGAAGATTGCGCATGCGCATCAAAATGCAGCCCAGGGTGCGGGCTGAGCTGATGCCACCAAAGCTTCTGGCATGCATATCCAGCTCTTCAGCCAACTCCTGGGGGGCGTTCAGATCACCGGTGCCGACCAGGATGATGCGCGCATTCAGCGCATGGGCCAGCTGGGCATTGGCCTGGGTGGCGTAAGTGGTATGCGGGGTGGGCACCACGCCCTCGACTACGACAAGATCAAGCGGCAGCGCATCGTGCTGGGCCTGCTGGGTCACCTGCTCCAGGCGTTCAATGACCTCTTCCATCAGGTCGTCGATATGGTCGTCGCGCAGCAGACGTTCCAGGTGCGCCTGGGGAATCGGCGCCGGTGGGCGCACGTTAAGGGTCCGCGATACCAGAGCGGTTGAGCGGTCAAGCCCCGGGCCGTTGAGTTCATCCTGCATGAAGGGCTTTAAAAAACCTGCCTTCAGGCCAATGGTGTCGAGGGCCTGAATCAACCCCAGGCAGGCGGAGGTTAACCCGGCGCCTTCACCGGTGGGCACCAGCAGAATGGTTTGTGGCTGTTCAGCGGAAGAACTCATCAGTAAGACTCCAGGCAGTGGCGGGTTTCATGGGTAATTGATCCGTCTTCATCGCTGGGGATCACCCAGACGTCAGGGCCTTGTCCATAGTGCCGTCATTTGTCGATAGACTTTAGGTTAACATGCTGCGCTGCAAAAACGCAGGGGTGACATTAAATCCGTGTCGTTAAGTTGGCGTTATCAGAGCGGGGTCATGACGTCCGACGCGCTCAGTTCAGATTGCACTTTTTTGGTGCGCTACAAGCCTCCTTGTATTTTGGCTGCCCCGTCACAGAGCGTACCCACTGGAAAGAAATCTCCCAGGTAGGCGCCGTCGCCGAGTCATGGGCCGTGTTGGCACGTAAAGTGCTAACTCTGGGAGAGACTCCTTGCTGCAGGTGGTGTATGTCTTTGAAATCCGATTCGATCAAGCATGATGCCAGCCGCTTCCCGGATGCTAAGGAAGAAGCGGTTGTCGATGTGGCACCAGGCAATGCCGCGTCCAGGCCAAGGGTATTGTTTACCGACCTGGATGGCTCCCTTCTGGATCATCACAGCTACGATTGGGCACCGGCTGCTCCCTGGCTGGCGCGCCTCTACCAGCTGGGCATTCCGGTGATTCCCGTTACCAGTAAGACCCGTAGCGAGCTGCTGAGCCTGCGTAAGGCGTTAGGGCTTGAGGATCTGCCCTTTATTGCTGAAAACGGCGCAGTCGTCGGCCTGCCATCGAGCTGGTGCCATTCCGGGCTTGAACGTCAGGCGGGCAGCGATGGTCTGGTGATCAAGACGCTGGGGGTGGATATCGGCTTTATCCGCCAGCGCCTGCGGGTATGGCGCGAGCGCCTGAAAGAAGCGCCAGGCGTTAGTTTTACTGCGATGAGCGAAATGACCCTGGATGAGCTGAGCACCTATACCGGTCTGAGTGACCCGGAGGCGCGGCTGGCGCGAATGCGCGAAGGCAGTGAACCGCTGGTCTGGGAGGGCAGTGAGGCGGGGCTGGAAACGTTTCGCGCCAGCCTGGCGGGTGATGATCTGCAGCTGGTGCAGGGCGGGCGCTTTTGGCATGTCACCGGTAAATCCCACAAGGGCAATGCGGTCAGCTGGATGATCGAACGCTATGCTGCCCTGCGCGGCGTCACCCCGCTGACGCTGGCGCTGGGCGATGGCCCCAACGATATTGCCATGCTGGAAGCCGTTGACCAGGCGGTGGTGATTCAGGGCTGCCACGGCTTGCCGGTGGAGCCCCGCCAGACGGCGCTTTACCGTACAGCCGCGGCAGGCCCCAAAGGCTGGGCGGAGGGCGTGGAGTACTGGTGGGGGCGAGCTGACCGCCGGTTAACCCCGGCGGCCACTTCCCCCTCGACCTATGCCTATACCCACACGCTTGCGGAGCTGACGCCATGAGTGATTTCCATCAGAACGGTATCATCACTGATTTTCATAACCTGACCCATCGCCCCGTTGAAGCCCTGGAAGCGGATCTGGTGCGGTTTTCCCGGCGCCGCCCGATGAGCCTGATCCTGCCATCGCTGTATTCCGAGCTGGAAGGCCCGGCGCTTGCGCATATTGTCGAGGAAATCGCCAAGGTGCCTTATCTGGCCGAAGTGGTGATCGGGCTGGATCAGGCCGACCGCGAGCAGTTTCAGCATGCCCGAGAATTCTTTTCCCGCCTGCCTCAGCGTCACCGGATTCTGTGGAACGATGGGCCGCGCCTGAAGGCGCTGGATAGCGAGCTGGAAGCCCAAGGGCTGTCACCCCAGCAGCCGGGCAAGGGGCGTAACGTCTGGTTCTGCGCTGGCTTTGTGCAGGCGTCGGGGCGCAGCGCTGTAGTGGGGCTGCACGACTGCGATATCCTTACCTATGACCGCAGCCTGCTGGCGCGGTTGTTCTACCCGGTGGCGCATCCGCATTTCAACTACGAATTCTGCAAGGGCTATTACCCGCGCATCGCTGAAGGCAAGCTCAACGGGCGGGTCTCTCGGCTGATGGTGACGCCGCTGCTGCGCGCGCTCAAGCAGATTCACGGCCCATTGCCCTACCTGAATTATCTGGACAGCTATCGCTATGCGCTGTCAGGGGAGTTCTCGATGCGCACCGAGGTGCTGGAGGGCATCCGCATACCCGCAGACTGGGGGCTTGAGATTGGGGTGCTGTCTGAAGTGCATCGTAACTATTCCACCAAACGCCTGTGCCAGGTGGATTTGGCCGATGCCTATGATCACAAGCATCAGCCGGTATCCGAAGAAAACGCCGCCGCAGGGTTGAACCGGATGAGCCTGGATATTGCCAAGGCGCTGTATCGCAAGCTGGCGACCCAGGGCGTAACCTTCAGCGCCGAGGGCTTTCGTACCCTGAAGGCGACTTACTATCGTCTGGCGCTGGATCTGATTGAAGCCTACGACCACGATGCGGTGATGAACGGCCTGAGCCTGGATCGTCACGCCGAGGAACGCGCGGTGGAGCTGTTTGCTGCCAACCTGCTGGAAGCTGGTAATGCCTTTCTGGATAACCCCGGCGAGCGGCCCTTTATTCCCAGCTGGAACCGGGTGCGTGCTGCCATCCCTGACCTGGCAACACGCATGTATGCGGCGGTAGAGGCGGATAACGACAGATCCCAGACGCCCTAGCGGCCTGAGCGGTCAATTATCTTCCGTCATCAACCACCTTGCGTCATCAACCACAGTACGCCGTAGGGGGCCAGCGTGGTCTGTGTCTTCGGCCATGCTTCCCCGGTGACAATATCCTGCCAGTGACGGTCAGCCAGTGTGTGCTCCAGAGCGTCAAGCGGCTGGGGCGTGTCGGTGACGTTATGAATGGCTAGTAGGCGGCGGCCATCCTGCAAAGGTCCGCGCTCAAAGGCCAATAGGGTCGAAGGTGTTTCCAGCACCCGCTGCCCGGCATCCGGGTGAAAGCAGGTCTCATTGCGGCGCACGGCCAGCAGCTGTTTCAGGGCAGCGAAGGTATCGTGAGTCGTCGTACTGGTGGTTGCCAGCAAGCGCTCCAGCTCCTCGCGCTGCCAGCGGCGCCGGTTGATTGAGCGCAGGCGGCCGCTGCGTTCCACGCCTTCCAGGTCATTCAGGGTGCCGGTCAGGGTATGGATATACATGGCCGGAATGCCCTGTAAGCCGAGCATTAACTGCTGGCCGCATAGAAAACGCGGCACCTGCCAGTGATCAGGCCCCCGGCGCGTGCCCTTCATGGCATCAAACCAGGTGATATTGATTTCGTAAGGGCTGTCGCTACCGTCCGGCTGGCGGCGCATGCTGACAAAACCGCCAAAACGGTGCATCAGTTCGGTTAGTGCTTCCACCTCATAGGGTTCCAGCCAGCCTTCCAGCGGACGCACGCCGATACCGTCATGGCTGGCGGTGAAATTGAGGAAACTACAGCCGGGGGGCAGTTCGGGCAGGCTTTTCAGCCAGCTGGCCAGGGTGCCCGCCTCGCCGCTGGTCAGGCTATGCAGCAGCAGCGGGGGCAGCGGGAACTGATAGACCAGATGAGCCTCATCCGGCGGCGTATCAGGGGTGACCCTTTCCAGGCCGAAATAGCTGATATTCTCGCTGTGGGGCACATTGGTTTCGGTCAGCAGCAGGGTGCCGGGGGCGACATGGTCAACCACCGCCCGCAGCAGGCGCACGACTTCATGGGTTTCTGGCAGGTGAATGCAGTCAGTGCCGACCTTTTTCCACAGATAGGCAATCGCATCCAGGCGGATGATTCTTGCGCCCTGCTGCAGGTAGAACAGCAGGATGCCGATAAACTCCAGCAGCACGTCCGGGTTTTCAAAGTTCAGATCAATCTGGTCATCGGAAAACGTGGCCCACAGATAGCGGGTGCCCCGCCGGGTGGCTACCGGCACCAGCAGCTGGGAGCTGCGCGGCCGCACCACGGCGGAAAGATCCGTTTCTGGGTCCATCTCATGAAAATAGTCGCGCCCAGGCTGACTGCCAGTCAGATAGTCGACAAACCAGAGGGACTCCCGTGATACATGGTTCAGCACCAGATCCACGGCCAGGTCGCCGTATTGGGCCAGCGCGCGTACCTGGGGCCAGTCGCCCAAGGCTGAGTCAACCTCGCGGTAATGAATCACCGAGAAACCGTCGTCGCTGCTCCATGGGAAAAAGGGCAGTAAATGCAACCCGCTGAACGTCTCCGCCAGGTGCTGATCAAGAAAGGTTTTCAATACCGCCAGTGGCGGGGTGTCAGCATCGTCTTGCAGGCTGCTGCCATAGCTGATCAGCCATTGATCCTTTTCGCTCCATAAGGGTGCATCGGTCTGTGCAGGAAAGCTGGGCGCCTGATGCTCAAGCAGGGTGTGCAGGCGGCGCAATACCTCATCGGCGCGCGGGCCATAGAGTACTTTCAGGTGAGTGCCTGCCCGCTGATCAAAGGCGGCGGCATCAAGAGGGGTAATACGCGATGGAGTAAAAGGCATCAAGGCATAGCTCCCGCAGAGTTATTGTCTACTGGTGATTGTCTTTCGAGTAATAAACGTTACTCATGCAGGGAGCGTGCCAACCGCCTAGCAACGCCTTGGGCCATGCTGGCGATACAGCCAGAGGGTATCCACGCCGAACGAATACACCAGCACGATCAGGGCGCTAAGCGCCAGCAGTAACGCCGCCAACCCAGATGCCCAGGGCGTCAGGGCCAACAGCAGGGCGGCAATCTGCCAGACGCACACCGCCTTGCGGCGCAGGCTGTCATACAGGGCCGCCTGCAGCCAGGGGTAACGCATGCCTGCTGCCACAAAAGCGTAGCGCATGGCGCCGATCAGCAGCACCCAGGGGCCTGCCGGAGTTTTCAGCATTACACCAACGCACAGCAGCAGAATCAGCAGGGCATCCAGCTCCATATCAAAACGCGCCCCAAAGACAGTCTGCGAACCGGTGCGCCGGGCCACCCAACCGTCCACGCCGTCAAGCAGCAGGGCGATCAGAGCGACCCCCAGCCACTGCCAGTGGCCGAGCGGCGATAGGGGTATCCACACACCTGCAGCGACAATGGCGACCAATACCGCCCGCAGTAGCGTGACCCGATTGGCCCAGCCCAAGGGGCCGTTTGACCAGAACGCCATGACCAGCCCCGCGACCAGGGTATAGAGGCCAAAAGCCAGCCCCCAGGCGAGCAGGGAGCTGAGCAGCTGAGGCAGGCTGGCGCCCAGCATCACCAGCAGTAGTGCACCAAGAGAGACTTCCGATAAGGTAAACAGCACACCGGTATGGTGGCCTGTCCGCTGGGCCTTGCGATAGATGGTCATAAAACCTCCCTGGTTTCTGGGGCACGCATTATTAGCACAGAAAAGTTGTCAAAAGCGCAAAGTGGTGCAAAGCTAGCAGTATGTAACATTCTTGTAGAAGAAGTTGTGGCTGTCGAGTGTTAGTGTTTATTCATGCCAGTTACTCACATTAGCGATTCAACCCAGGGATGATGTCTATGTCTCACCAAAGGGCCACATTTCAAAGGGCTACCTCATTCTGGCTGACTCGGCCAGGGGTTGCCGAACTGCGTGAAGAAAGCCTGCCACCTATGGCCGCTGATGACGCCTCATGCGTTGAGGTGCAAACCTTGTACAGCGCTATCAGCCGTGGCACTGAGGCATTGGTGTTTCACGGGCGGGTGCCTGAATCGGAACATCAGCGTATGCGCGCGCCTTTTCAGCAGGGTGAATTTCCCGCCCCGGTCAAATATGGCTATAGCAGTGTAGGCAAGGTGATCAAGGGCCCTGAAGACTTGATCGATCAGACGGTACTCTGTCTGTTTCCCCATCAGGATCGTTATCAGGTGCCGATCAGTGCGGTGCAGCCGGTGCCGACGGCAACGCCTGCCAACCGCGCCGTACTGGCGGCCAATATGGAAACGGCGATCAATGGCGTCTGGGATGCCAGCCCGCTGCCGGGAGAGCGCATTACTATTATAGGCGCAGGTGTGGTCGGTGCCCTGGTGGCCTACCTGTGCCAGCGGATTATTGGCACCGAGGTACAGCTGATTGATATCAACCCTGCCCGTCAAGCCCTGGCGGATGCCTTGGGCATAAGTTTCTGTACGCCAGAGAAGGCGGCTGATAATCAGGACCTGGTAATCCATGCCAGCGGCCACGCCGATGGGCTTGCCACGGCGCTGACGCTAGCGGGCATGGAAGGGCGGATTATCGAAATGAGCTGGTTTGGTGATGGCAATGTCAGCGTACCCCTGGGGGGCGCTTTTCATTCCCGGCGTCTGACACTCCGGGCCAGCCAGGTAGGGCAGTTGCCACCCCATCAGCAACCGCGCTGGGATTACGCCCGCCGCCTGCAACTCGCTCTGCGCCTGCTGGCAGACCCACGACTGGATGCCTTGATCAGCGGTGAAACCCCCTTTGCCAAACTGCCTGAAGAAGCCCCCAGCCTGTTTGCTGCGGGTAGCCCGGTGCTTTGCCAGCGTATTGTTTATTAATTGAATGAAAAGGAGCTTTTATGTACCGCCTGAGTGTGCGTGACCATTTGATGATTGCCCATAGTTTCAAGGGTGAGGTGTTTGGCCCAGCGCAGAACATGCATGGTGCCACCTATGTGGTGGACGTGGCCTTTCAGCGCTCAGCGCTGGATAGTGACAACCTGGTGATTGATATCGGCCTGGCCAGCGATGCTCTGAAAGCCATTCTGGCGAGGTACAACTATTGCAACCTGGATGAAGTAGAGGAGTTTGCTGGCCAGAACACCACGACCGAGTTTATGGCCAAGGTGATTTTCGAGCGCCTGGCGGAGGCCATCAAGGCCGGTACCCTGGGAGAAACCGCCAAAGGCATTGAGCGCATTGAGGTCAAACTGAACGAATCACATATCGCCTGGGCCAGCTTCGAGGGGGTGCTGTGAGCCATTGCTTGACGCTGATGGTGGCGGGGTCGCCGGACCAGCGCACAGGAGGGTATCTGTACGACGCACAGATAGTCGCCGAGCTGCGCAAGCAGAGCTGGGACATTGAGGTGATAGGCCTTGATGGGCACTTTCCCGATGCCGACGAAGTGGCGCAGCAGGCACTGGATACCGCCCTTGCCCAGCTGTCGCAAGGTCATCAGGTGATTATTGATGGCCTGGCCATGGGTGGTCTGCCTGAGGTCATTAAACGTCATCAGTCACGGCTTTCGATCACCGCCCTGGTGCATCACCCGCTGGGCGATGAGCGGGGGCTGAGTGGTAATGAGAAGGCGCGCTTTCACCGCCTGGAGCTTGAAGGGCTGGCAGCTGTCAGGCAGATAATTGTCACCAGTGCCTTTACCCAGCGCCGCTTGAAGGCCCTGGCAGCAGACTCTCAGGTATCCCTGCCTGCTATCAGCGTGGTAGAGCCTGGCGTGACGCCCGTTGCAGAACCCGGTGTCGCTAGACGCTCCAAGGCGTCTTCAGCCTTGACGCTTTTGTGTGTAGCCACGCTGACGCCGCGCAAAGGCCAGGATCTGCTGGTAGAGGCGCTGAGCCGACTCAAACATCTGGATTGGCAGTGTGACTGCTACGGCAGCCTGAGCCGCGATCCGGCCTTTGCTGACAAGGTAGCTGCCCTGGTCGATCAGCATGGCCTGAGCGAGCGTTTCCTGCTGTCCGGTGAGTGCGATCAGGCCCAGCTGGAAGCGGCGTATCAAAACGCCGATGTGCTGGTGCTGCCCTCCTGGTACGAAGGTTACGGCATGGTGGTCAGCGAGGCACTGGCCCATGGCCTGCCGGTGATTACTACTACCGGCGGCGCCCTGGCGGATACTCTGCCGGAAGGGGCAGGCATTGCAGTACCACCGGGTGATATTGACGCACTTAGCGCTGCCATCGAGCGTTTTCTGGAAGATCCCGCATTACGTGACTCTCTGACTCAGGGCGCCGACGCTGCCCGTCAGCAGCTGGCCAGCTGGCAGGACGCCGCCCAGGCATTTGCCGCCGCCCTGGCCATGCCAGCCGGTAGCCGTTTTGAAGCCGATTGGCTGGCCCTGCGTGAGCCACTGGATGTGGAGGCGCGCAGCCAGCGGCTGGCAGGTTTTGCCGCTGACTGGCTCAAAGCTGCCACCCAGACACTGCGGTTGGTGGATCTGGGCTGCGGTCGCGGCAGCAACCTGTGTTTTCTGGCCAGACGCTGGCCGGGGCCGCAGCATTGGCTTCTGGTCGATCATGACCCCCAACTGCTTAGCCAGGCCCGTCAGCGGGGTGGCATGCTACGCGATGCCAACGGGCAGCCGGTTACGCTGCAGACGGCCTGCTTCTCGCTGGGTGAGCTGACCGCGCGCTGGCCCAAAGAGGCGCACCTGATTGCTGCGTCCGCGTTAATTGATCTGGTGTCCAAGGAATGGATCGAACAGCTGGTTGAAGGCTGCGCCAGCCATCATCAGGCGCTGCTGGTGGCGTTGAGCGTGACCGGTGACTGGCACCTGACCGACGCCGCAGGCAACTGTTGCCAGCAGCCGCAAGACGACGCCATGCTTGAACGCTTCGTGGCCCATCAGCAGCGCGATAAAGGCTTGGGTGCGGCCCTGGGCGGGCAGGCCCATGGGGTCTTGGTGGCTTGCTTGCAGGCAGCCGGTTTTGCCGTGGAAGAAGCCAGTACTCCCTGGCAGCTAGAGGCTGGCAATCAGGCTCATCGTGCGCTGCTGACGCAGCTGATTCAAGGCTGGGCCGAGGCCGCTCGGGAAGAGTCACCCGATGCTGGCGCACAGATTGATGGCTGGTGCGCGCAGCGTCTGCAAGCCGTTGAGGCAGGGCAGCTTGGTGCCCGTGTGGCGCATCGGGATCTGTTTGCAACGCCGCCATTAGCGGGTGCCAACGCATGATCCGCCGTCCAGGCATGCTGCGTATTATGATCAGCGCCATTGTGCTGCTGATGGTGGCGCTATGGCTGGACCCACTGGCAGTGGCCAGTGAGGTACAAGGTTTTTCGCTGCCCTGGCTGGCGCTCGGGCTGGCCATCAGCGTGATACAGATGATGCTGTGTGCCTGGCGCTGGCGGCTGACCGCCGGTCTGATCGGTGTGCCGCTGAGGTTCAGTTATGCCTTGGGGGAATATTACCTGGCTCAGTTCATTAACCAGGTATTGCCGGGTGGTGTCTTAGGCGATGCCGGACGTGCTTTGCGCCATGCCCACCAGACCCCTGCCGCCAAGGGCAGCGCCTGGCGAGCGGTGATTATTGAACGCGCCTCCGGGCAAATGGCCGTGGCCTTGCTCACCGCGCTGGCGCTGATCAGTTCACCACTATGGCATCAAACGCTTGGCGCCAACGGGTACCTGCTGCTGGCTACCGCGCTGCTAGTGGTTGGGGCGGGGCTTTGGGCGGCGTTGAGGTTTACTTCTCTTATTTACCAACGCTTTCCAAAGGTGGCCCGCTGGCTGAGCTGGGTCACGCCCCTCAAGCAGGATATTCAGCGTGGCTTACTCCAGCGGCGCATCTGGGGCTGGCAGCTGGGAACCTCATTGCTAGTGGTGTTCAGCTACGCCCTGGTGATGCTGTGTGCGGCGCGCGCCATTGGGGTAAGCCTGCCCGCCAGCCAACTGCTGGCCCTGGCCCCGGCCTTGCTGCTGGCCATGCTGGTGCCTTTCACGGTAGCAGGCTGGGGCGTGCGAGAAGGCACCGCCGCCAGCGTCTGGGTCTGGGTAGGCCTGGCGCCCAGCCAGGGCGTGGCGGTGTCGCTGGCCTATGGGCTGATGGTGCTGGTGGCGGCCCTGCCGGGGCTGGTGGTGGCCTTTAAACGCCGTGGCCAGGCGGCTCCTGATGATTCAGGTGCGGCGCAGATCAAGGTCGAAAAGGGTGTCCTCGCCGAGCCGAAAACGCCGTGCCGTGGGGCGCAGGGCCGTCTCCAGAGTATCGATAGGCGGCAGCACAAGCCCTGGGCGACCGGAGCCAATCAGCAATGGCGCCACCAGCAGATGCAGGTGGTCAACACAGCCCGCGTCGATAAACTGCGACACGGTAATGCCACCGCCTTCGACCAGAACACGCCGATAACCCAGGCTGGCCAAGGCCTCAATCACCGCCTGGGGCGCAAACTGCCCCTTGGCATTGATGGCAAGCGTTTGGCGGCTGACGTGAGCCGCAGGAGCAGGCAGTTCCACGTCAGGGCCGATCAGATGCAAGGTGGCGGCACTGGCATCGCGCATCAGGGCGAGATCTTCAGGCACTCGCCCGCGGGGGTCAAGCACCACTCGCAGTGGGTGCCGGCCGCTGACATGCCGCACAGTAAGCTGTGGGTTGTCCGCGCAGGCGGTGCCTGCGCCGACGATTACCGCATCACACATGGCCCGCAAACGGTGCAGGTGTACCAGGCTTTCGTGGCCATTAATGTAATGGGAATGCCCGCTTTCAGTGGCAATGCGCCCATCCATGCTTTGCCCAAGCTGGGCAACTACCCAGGGCGTTGGGGCCACCAGCGGCATCCAGCAGTCGAGCAGTTCGCTGGCGTCCGGCGTTACCGGGCGAGTGCTGTGCCAGCGGCCATCCGCACTGACCGACAGCGGCCCTTGGGCAACCTTCGTGCCGTGGCGCAGCGCCAGCAGCCATTCCCACGCCCTGCTCGGTTCCAGCGGCTCCTGATGAGCCGGTACCCCTTGATCTTCAGCAGGCATAGCGCCTCCTCGCAGCTTCAGTCGCTTCATCATGCGGCGCTGCCGAAACCCATGCAAGTACCGCCTATCCCCTTTGCCATATATTCCCTGTGCCATAAGTGAGGAAGTCATTATGTATCATATTGAACGCGCCATTTTTGATCTTCGCCGAGGGCTACCGGTTGTCATCGTGACGCCACAGTGCCGCCTGTTGGTGCAGGCCCTGGAAAACAGTGAATCCCTTTCAGAACTGGCGGCGCTGGCCGGGAATCGGCCCGCGATGGTGCTGACTCGCCATCGTCTGGCGGCGCTGGGCCACTCGATCAGCGCAGAGGCGGCGATCCTGCCGCTGAGCGGCGATACCGACGCGGCGGATCTTTACCGGCTGGCAGTGGCCAAGCATCCGGAAAAGTCATCTCGCCTAAGCGGTTTGATGCCAGCCGGGCCGGGGGAGCGCGGTGCCCTGGCATTGATGCGCCGTGCCTTGCTGCTGCCTGCCGCGCTGTGTGCCGATATTGCCAGCGAGCAGGAAGCCGAGATTGATCAGCGTCTGGCGCGTGGTGAACTGTTGAGCCTTTCCGCCGAGGATGCCCAACGAGCCATTCACGGTGCGCCGGGGATGCTCAAACGGGTCAGCGAGGCAGAAATTCCGCTGGAAACCGCCCAGCAGTCACGCTTTGTGCTCTTTCGCGAGCCGGATGGTATGCGCGAGCATGTGGCGGTAGTGATTGGCGACGCTGAGGGCAGCCAGGAGCCTGTGCCGGTGCGCCTGCATTCTGCCTGCCTGACCGGGGACCTGTTCGGCAGCCTGCGCTGCGATTGCGGTGAGCAGTTGCGCAATGCCGTGGCGGATATCAACGCCATGGGCGGCGGGGTGCTGTTATACCTGGCCCAGGAAGGGCGTGGGATTGGCCTGGCCAACAAGCTGCGCGCCTATACGCTGCAGGATGGCGGCCTGGATACCGTGGATGCTGATCAGGTGCTGGGCTTTGGCGATGACGAGCGCCAGTACAGCGTGGCGGTGGATATGCTGCGTTCGCTGGGCATTGGCCAGGTGCAACTGTTGACCAATAATCCGCTCAAGATGGCGGCCTTGCGTGAAGGAGGCATCGAGATTGTCTCCCGCCAGGCGCTGTATGGCAGCGTTAATGATCATAACCAGCGCTACCTGATGGCCAAGGCCCAACGCGGCGGCCATTACCTTCAGGATGTACTCCATGCAACGCTACCCGAACGCTGAAAAAAAGGGGCAGCTAAGTGCTGCCCCGATTTCTCACTTACGACCAGTTTTTACGACCAGTTTTTACGGCTAGTTTTTAAACTTCTTGATCTCGCCGGACTTCAGCCGCTCACTATAGGAGTTCAGCTCTTTCTTAACGATCTTCATCAAGAAATACAGACCGGTGATGTTAACCACAGCCATTGCAAAGATAGCCGCATCCGAGAAGTCAATGACCGGGCCAAGGCTCGCTGCCGCACCGATCACGATGAAGATGCAGAAGATTATCTTGAACACCAGCTCAGTTTTTTTGCCTTCACCGAACAAATAGGTCCACGCCTTCAAGCCGTAGTATGACCATGAAAGCATTGTTGAGAAGGCGAACAGAACGACAGCAATTGCCAACACATAGGGGAACCAGCTAATGGCAGATCCAAATGCGGCTGACGTCAGTGCAACACCTGATGTATTACCCACCGTTGCAATCGCAGAACCAGCTTCATTAAGCGCATAGTTGCCTGTTGCAGGGTCTACCATCAGCTGACCAGAGATAATGATAACCAGCGCTGTCATTGTACAGATCACCACTGTATCAATTAGTGGCTCAAGCAACGACACGAAACCTTCGGTGACAGGCTCTTTGGTTTTAACCGCAGAGTGAGCGATGGCGGCAGAACCAACGCCCGCCTCGTTAGAGAATGCGGCACGTTTAAAGCCTTGAATCAAAGCACCCACCATACCGCCCGCAACACCCAGTCCTGTGAAGGCACCTACAAAGATCTGACCAAATGCCCATCCGATCATGTCATAGTTGACGATCAGTACGGTTACTGCAGCTCCCACGTAGAGTATACCCATGAACGGAACCACTTTTTCCGTCACACTGGCAATAGATTTGATGCCGCCGACAATAACGGCAAACACTACACCCGCAAAGATGACACCGGTGATCCAGCCCGGATAATCACCCACGATTCCAGAGATCTGCGCGTGAGCCTGGTTGGCCTGAAACATATTGCCACCGCCTAAGGCACCCAAAATACAAAAGACGGAGAACAGAATGGCAAGGATTTTTCCGCCCGGTAAACCCAGTTCACTAAATCCCTTGTTGAGGTAATACATTGGGCCGCCGGATACGGTTCCATCCGCGTATTCATTACGGTATTTCACACCAAGCGTACACTCGGTGAACTTGGACGCCATGCCCAAAAGTCCAGCAAGAATCATCCAGAACGTAGCACCAGGACCGCCGATGCCAATG
Source organism: Halomonas sp. CH40 (assembly GCA_041875495.1). NCBI lineage: Bacteria > Pseudomonadati > Pseudomonadota > Gammaproteobacteria > Oceanospirillales > Halomonadaceae > Halomonas > Halomonas sp. CH40. The sequence goes on along the minus strand of CP112982.1, from coordinate 2,663,176 downwards.
GCGACGGCAACACCCGCAATATTACCCAGCCCCACTGTGCCTGACAGGGCGGTGGCAAGTGCCTGAAAGTGGCTGACTTCACCGGCGTCTTTAGGATCCGAATAGTCACCCTTAACAAGTTTTATGGCATGGCCAAAAAAGCGAAACTGCACGAAGGCAAAGTAGATAGTAAAGATCGAGGCGCCGATAACCAGCCACATTACGATCCAGGGAAATGAGGTGCCAGGAATAGGTGCAAAAATACTATTGACGAACCAACCGGTTGAAGCAGCAAAAATAGAGTTTACCCGCTCATCAAGGCTCGGTGCGTCTTGTGCCATGGCCTGACTGGTCAGTACGAAAAACATGCCGAACGCCAGGAGAAGTCGTTGTATATTATGCATAGTCAAACCTTTTATTGAGCAACAACAGTGACAGGAACATGGGCGTTCATCACAAGATGAGCGGTTGAGCTGCCGAACAAACGGGATGTCAGCCCACCGGCACTCGAACGAGCAACGATAATCTGCGAAGCCCCTTCACTCAGCGCAACCTGGTCAATTGTGTCGGCAACGTCGCCGTGACGCACAACCCCACGGGCAGGCAACCCTGCCTCAGTCAGTGATGCGACAGCGGGGTTAACAATCCGCTCTTCCGCAAGCGCAATTTCCTCCTCGCGCCGCTTATGGCGCCGAGCATTCTCTTCCGCCGTTTGAAATGAAAAAGGTGACCATTCAACGACATAAACCACTATCAACTCACAGTTTTCTGTTTGTTTTGCCACACTTTTAGCAAAATCCAAGGCTTTTTGCCCTGAACTTTGCCCATCAAGGCCGATAACTAATTTCATGCTGCTTTTTCCTTAGGTATGTCGGTCTATTGCCGATTTTCACCACATGAATGCAGTTTTTTTGTAAACAAATATTCATATCACCGAATTTTCTGCACAAAAAAACAGCTCATTACCCCGCAAGTAGGTGATTCACAAAACACTGAGCTTATTAACATCATCGCGGCCGCTGCTGGGATATGTGTGATGACGATTGATACACCAGCAGAAAGAAAACCACGTTGAAAAACGGCTCTTCATAGATAGGGCAACGATTGACTGTAGTACGGGGGTAAGGCGCTATGACCTGTTGTTGTAATCGGTGCGCCTGCCCAACACCTAAAACCCTTTAATCTCAAGCTCGATTGAAGGTGTATTTTTGTTTCGTTTTTTAAATAACCATAAGCACCTACTACTTTAGTTAATCTAGTCTAACTTAAAGCGCTATGCACTTATTTTTTTGAACGAAAATAGCTGGTCGAGCGGTGATAACAATGCTCATATCGCAGCGCAATGTGGCAAATAGGGCGTGACAGTAATATGTGAAAAATCGTCACCGCATGCGAATGCCATAAAAGTAAGCAAGGCTCTTTTTGGTAATGTTGGCAACTGTGTTGTGGCGGCATTGATCAGACCGCTGAGGGAGGTAACTTACAAATGCCCAGCGGCGGCGCTTCGCTGGGCGGTTCTTCAGGCAAAACCGAGAAACAAAGCCAATAAGCGATTAATTGTCATCATCTCTGCATCGTTCAGCGACCCGAAGGTGTTGCCAATCTTGTCACGCTTTATCGTCATGGGTTTATCGATCATGACCTGAGAGGCTTTGCGCAACCCGTTGGCGCGTGTTGGTTCAATATCAAGGCGTATTAACGGTGCATCGATTTTTGTGCTTGTCAGCGGCAGCACTGTCACGCTGGGAATCTCGCTGAACAGGTCGGACTGAATGATAAGTGCTGGACGTGGTTTGCCGAAATCACCTGAGATAGCGACCGCGACAAGGTCACCACGCTTCATCCATCCCACTCATCAGTGGCTATATCTTCCAGAGCCACTTGCATGAAATCGTCCAGATCCTGATCGGCGGCATCCGCTTCAGCCACTTTTCTGCACTGTTGACGGATTTCATCAGCAAAGCCCGTTTGGCGGGTGTCAGGAATCCATAATTGGATAGGGCGTAGCCCGGCTGCACGCAAAGCTGCCCGGTGTTTCTTCACCCTGACATTAACGTCTGTTGCCATGGCTTGCCCCCTTTTGATAGCTATGTTTCATGTAACAGTATGCAAGCCGGAAACGTTACAAGCAACATGCACGGCAAACGGTCCAAAAAAACAATCACGGCTTAAGTGGTTACTGGTAGGGGCCGGGCAGCGGCTTCCTGTATGACCTTGGCCAGCTGGCGGCCGTAGTGGTGCACCAGCTTCTTGCCCAGTTCGGCGGTTGCGCCAGTGGCGTTACCTGCAATGCCATCGTAAGCCAGGTCTTCTGCCAGCCAGGCGAGGGAGGCGGCGCCTTCCTGGTTGAGTAGGGAATTATCCGCGGGCTTTTCCGACAAGGCGTTTCTGGCTCGCGCCATGTTGACCTGATCCGGCGCCAGGTGCAGCATCATGGCCGTTTCCAGCAGGCCACCATGCAGGCCGCGACGCAGTTCATCAGCATCGAGAGCGCCTTCCAGCGGAGGTAAGCGGGTATAGGTGGCCTTGATGACCTGGAGGGCATGGCGCTTGCGCAGCGCCAGGGCGGCAATATCCATCACCGCCTTGTTGCCGCCGTGGCTGTTGATGATCATCAGACGCCGGATATCCGCCTGAGCGACGCTATCACCGTAGGCTTCAAGGGTATCAATGGCGACCCGGGCAGGCAGGCTGAGAGTGCCGGGAAAGCTACTGTGTTCTTCGCTGGCGCCTACGCTGACCGCAGGCAGGCAGATAATATCCAGCTCCTGAGGCAGCGCTGCCAGCATGGCGGCCTGCAGACCCAAGCCAATGGTGGTATCGGTGCCCAGCGGCAGATGAGGGCCGTGTTGCTCAGTGGCACCCATGACCACCACGGCAATCGGCGAACGGCGCGCCATTTCGGCAAGTTCCAGCGTGGTCAGCGACGACCAGTCAGTATGCATTTTGGTGTTCCTCAGGAAAAATCATCCAGCTTGATCAAGCCTTTATTAACTATAAGAATATGTCAAGCAGAAGAAACCTTTAAGGCAGGGTGGTGAGCCTGGCAGGCATAGATATCCCCGGAACTTAGGTGGTCGGCACCTTGTGAAAGCCAGGCGTCAACCTGATCAGCGGTTTTCCAGTCTGACCAGCGAAATACCCGCTGCTCGCCTTCCACCACATTGAAACGATAATCACCCAATCGGCGTAACTGTTGAATACAGGCATGGCCGACGTTGAGAGTACCGGCAACAAACTCAAATGACAGGGCGGGTACCGGCTGGCTCAGTCCCGCCAGTACCTCTGCTTCAAAGCCTTCAACGTCTATCTTGATAAAGCAGGGTAGCCCATAGGTGGCAATCAGGGCATCCAGAGTGGTGACCTCCACCGATAGCTGGGTGTTCCAGTTGACGCTGGCAAAACCTGCGTTGTGTTGGCTGACCTGTTCGCGCCAGGCATGGGCAAGGGTCGATACCGTCGGGTTGCTCGGGCTGATGGCAATATGCGCAGTGCCGGGGGTTGGCCCGGCGGCCATAGGGAGCAGGGTCAGCTCCTGACCCACCATGCGCTTGCACCAGCGCGCCAGGCCTGGCTGAGGTTCCAGCGCGACCACTTGGGCACCCAGCGCCTGAAAAGCGGCACTGCGATCACCCAGATGAGCGCCGATATCAAAGGCGGGTGCGCCCGGGGTGATAAACGGCCGATAAAGGTTCTGCAGGCCTTGCTGACGCCCGGGGCGCCAGTAGATCACCAGGGAGCGGGTGATGCCAAAGGCGCTGGAACATTGATGGAACAGCCTTGATGGCATCAGTAGGTCTCCTCGGTGCGTGGTGATGGGAAAGCGTCGGTGGGGAGAACATGCCGCTGAAAGGATTGTATCGGCATTTCTCCGAGCAGTTCCGCAGGCAAGGGGCTGAGCGGTAGCGCTTGCAAAGCAGGTGATTCAAGTGCCTGTGCAAGATGTTGCTGGTAAGCCTCAAGGACGCTGACATTCTGCTGGTAAGGCGTTTGCCACAGGCTCAAGCGCAGCTGCTGCGGCTTGCCGAGGGGGTAGCTGCTGGCTTTTACCAGCAGGGTGGAACCTATCAGCCCCAGCCAGGCCGGGGTTAACCATAGGGCCGCCGAAGGGGAGAGGGCAATCAATGCCAGTAGCCAGGCCGTGCCCACAAGAGTTATCCAGCAGGTCGGCTGCCAGGCTTCTTTCCAGCTGAGTGAGCGCTCACCTCGAGGCTGGGTATTCCACTCAACGGCGCGGCCTGTCAGCACACCGCCAATAAACAGGCTGTGCCAGGCCATCATCAGCGGGGCCAGCAGGGCAGCGAAGACAATTTCCAGCAGGGTGCTGATCAGCAGCCGTAGGCGCCCACCATAATCGGCTGGCGTATGGCACATCGCCAGTATCAGGCCAAGCAGTTTGGGGGCAAGCAGCATACCCAGCGTTACCCCCAAAAGGCCAAGGGCAAGGGGTTGAGAATGCAGGGTGGGCGCACCATTGAACGCGCTGACGCCGATCATGACGCTGGAGCTGATCAGCAGCATCAGCCACAAAGGAGATGACAGATAGGCAAAGGCGCCGCAGAAAAAATGGCAACGGCTGAGCGGGTGCAACCCGGAACCGGCCAACAGGCGCAGGTGTTGCAGATTACCCTGCAGCCAGCGACGGTCGCGCTTGGCAAAATCCAGCAGGTTGCTGGGCATGGATTCATAGCTGTCCGCGGCTTTAGTGGGCCGAAATGTACAGGTGGTTGTGGTGTCGAGTAATACCTGCCAACCATCACGACGCAACAGGGCCGCTTCAACAAAATCATGGCTGAGCAGCTCCCCGCCCAGCGGTGGCTTGCCGGGCAGGCTGGGTAGCCCGCTGCTGGCCATAAAGGCGCGCGTGCGGACGATGGCATTGTGCCCCCAGTAATTGGCGCTATCGCCTTGCCAGAAACTCTGCCCAGCGGCCAGCATGGGGCTGTAGAGGGCGGCGGCAAACTGCACCATACGCCCAAACAGGGTGACCTGGCCGACCGGAATCGGCACGCTCTGGATCAGGCCCACCGCTGGCTGGGCATGCATTTTTTCGATCAGCCTTACAACGGTGTCTCCACCCATAATGCTGTCAGCGTCGAGCACCACGAAATAATCATAATGGCGGCCCCAGCGGCGGCAGAAATCGGCAATATTGCCTGCCTTGCGACCATGGTTATTATCGCGCCGACGATAGTAAATGCTCAGTTCACCCTTCAGGCGCTGCTGAAGCGCCGCCACATGCTGAGCCTCCTTGGCCGCTGCCTCGGGGCACTGAGTGTCGCTGAGGATAAATACATCCAGCTGAGGCATAGCATCTTGGTCGCGCTGCGCCTTTTGCGCCAGCAGTGAGCGGCAGCTGGCTTCCAGACCGGCCAGGGTGGGCTCAGGTGGTTCCTGGTAGATCGGCATGATCATTGCCGTGCGAGTCCGGGAAATCCCCTCTGTAGCGTTAGCCGTTGGGTGGTCAAGGCGCTGTAGGGTGATGGGATCACGACGGCACCAGCACAGTACGAAGCCACTGAGTGCGCTCCAGAAGGACAGCGCTATCCAGCTGAAGGTCAGCACGAAAATCACCAGCAGGCTGATTCGCGCAGCCAGCGGCAAGGACGCGGTGATATGCAAAAGCGTGGCTGAACCGGCAAGGCTGGTGATCAGTACACAGACCATCAGCCCCCAGCGGCGCAGGCGTAGCCAGGGCATGTAAGCTGATATCCGGCTGTTAGGCATCGGGAGCGCTTACCGCCTTGGCAGGTGAAATAATCTGGTTCCAGGTTTCACTGATAATGCGGCCCTCCAGCGTCAGCGCCAGACGGATATCGACTGGCTGGGTAGTCTCCGCGATCCGCAAAGTGGCTCGCCACTGCTGGTCAGGCAGTGCTTTGACCTGCGCCAGGGTAACGGCGTCTTCCTGCTGGGTTTGCAGTCGCAGCTCGACCGGGTGATCAGCGTTGAGTGTGGCCAGTTCACCGCCGTCAAAATCGACAATCCATTGGCGCTGCCCGGCACTGGCGGAATCTGCTTCACCCGGTACGCCCGCATCGCCCTGGCGGCTGCGCACAACTTTGGCCAGGCTGTGGGCATCTGGGGTGTGATGCAGGGTCTGGGTACGGTAATCAAGCTGGCGCGACTGCCCGGCCAGAAACGGCGTATCCGCGACCCAGTAGGCGACGATATTGTCATGGGTTTCATCCGGAGTGGGAATTTCCACCAGTTCCACATGACCCGAGCCCCAATCCTCCAGAGGCTCTACCCACTGGCTGGGGCGGCGATGATACTGAGCTTCCAGATCCAGATAATGATCAAAATCGCGTTCCCGTTGCATCAGACCAAAGCCCTTGGGGTCGTCATCAACAAAGGCGGAAACCTGCAGGTTGGCCGGGTTGTTCAACGGACGCCAGATCCACTCCTGAGCGCCCGTGTGGATCAGCAGACCCTGGGAATCATGGACGTTGGGGCGGAAATCATCCGTGCCGGGGCCGCTGATATCGCCATGGGTAAACATGCTGGTCAGAGGAGCGACCCCGAGTTTTTCAACGTCTTCCCGGGCAAACAGGCTAGCCTTGACCCGCATCTGAGTGGTGTGGCCAGGGGTAAGTTCAAAATGATAGGCGCCGGTCAGCGAAGGGCCGTCGAGCAAGGCCATGATATGTACGCTGGGGTCGTCTGAATCAGGTTTGAACAGCCAGAACGCGCGAAAGACCGGAAACTCCTCGCCCTGTGGCAGGGCCGTATCGACGGCAATTCCCCGGGTTGAAAGCCCGTAGGCCTGGTCGCGGCCCACCAGGCGGAAATAGCTGGCGCCGAGGAAAACTGCAAATTCATCCGCATACGCCTGGGTATTCAGAGGGTAATGCACCCGAAAGCCGGCGTGCCCGGCAGCGCTTAAGTCTTGATCTTCGAGGGCTTGGGCGGCGCCTTCGTAGATAAAGTCTGCCTGCTGAAAGGTAAGCGGCGCGGCGCGGCCATCTTCAACCAGATGCAGTTCAACCGGATGCTGAAACAGAAAGCCGCTGTGAAATAGCTGCAACGAAAAACGGCTATCATCCTGCCAGTAGGCCTGCGCCGGGTTAAAGCGGATTTGCCGATAGGTATCGTAATTGATGTCTCTCAGGGCGTCAGGCAAGCTATCGGCGGGCGGCGAAAAAGGCTGCTCTGCCAGTTCCTGAGCGCGTTCAGCCAGTTCCTGATACCACTGCTGCTGTACAGCCGGGGTAGGGGCCGCCATTGCCTGGGTGCTCAACAGGGCCAGCAGCGCTGGCATGGCCCATTGAACCACCTTGCTCGAAGCAGTGGCCAACATCCTTGAAACCGGAAACGCGTCTTTAGGCACAGCGTGACTCCTTGAGCAGAGAGAACAGATTCTGGCGTGACTCAAGCCGCTGTCAGATGACTTGTTAATGAGTCGCCAGATAAAAATTCAACAATAGTTATACGTTGAGTTATTACAGTACATGATTTTACTGATTTCCAGTACTCTTTCAGGTTCCTTGTCCGGTGCTTTTTCACTCAGATTTCAATAGAGGCAATACTATGGGTCGGTTATGGGTTAGCGCACTGGTCATGAATATCATCCTGGTAGCGCCGCTGTGGTGGCGATTCGAGGATGTTGCGGGGCGCCTGATCGCCTGGGAAGCCTGGTTGGCAGTCCCGTTGATTTTGCTGTTGCCCAAGGGGAGTGTGCGCACCTGGCTGGTGGTTGCCTGGTTGCTCATCGTGCTGGTGATTACCCTGTTCAACCTGGGTGATGTGGCAACCTATCTGGCTTTTGGGCGTTCCTTCAATAGTTATCTGGATGTGCCCCTGGCCCGCGCGGTATTTGAGCTGATGGTCGGTAATATCGGCATGCTGGCGGCAATATTGGTAACGCTGCTGGCGATGCTGCTGCTGGCAGCCCTGTTTATGATGTTAGCAAGAATACTGATGCCTGCACGGCCATTGTCGGTCAGGCGATTGCCGGGCTTCTTGGCGGTAGTGATGATGATGGCCAGCGCCGTGCTGATCACCCTGGAGCTTAATGGCCAGCGGCTGGTGGATACCGCTCGTGTGCCGATGGTCAACACCGCCATGTTCCAGTGGCAGCAGATTACCCAGACCCATGCGGCGCGCCAGGAATTTACCGCTACCCTGGCAGACTCGCCCATTGAGGTGCAGCCCTTGCCGGGGTTGGCCGACAAGCGCGTACTGCTCACCTTCGTCGAGTCCTACGGCGCTGCCGCCCTGGAAGATAGCCGCTATTCCGATGTGATTCTGCCCCTGTTGGATAACCTGCAACAGCGCCTGGGGAACCAGGACATCCAGATGGCCTCCGGCTGGTTGGAATCGCCGATTCGCGGTGGCCAGTCATGGCTTGCCCATGCAACGGCGCTGAGTGGGCGCAAAGTGGATAATCAGCTGTGGTATCGGCTGATGCTGGACAGTGGCCATGGCACTCTGGTCGATGACTTCAAGACCACCGGGCACCGCACCCTGGCGGTGATGCCGGCGATTACCCGTGCCTGGCCGGAAGGGCGCGCCTATGGTTTTGATGACATTCATGCGGCCAAGGATCTGGATTACGCAGGGCCGCCGCTTAACTGGGTCACCATGCCGGATCAGTACACCCTGGATTACACGGCGCGCAAGCTTTTGGGCGATGGCCCGGTATTTGCCCAGATAGCGCTGATTTCCAGCCATGCGCCCTGGACGCCGATTCTGCCGGTGCTGGAAGACTGGTCGCAGATCGGCAATGGGCGCGTGTTCGACCGCTGGGAAAATGCGGGAGAAGCGCCGGACGAACTATGGCAGGACTTTGAAAAAGTACGTGATCACTATGCGCGCTCGGTAGCGTATGCCGTTGAAGTGGCTGGTCGTTGGAGTGAGCGGGTCGCGGATGACAGCACCCTGCTGATTATTCTAGGCGATCATCAGGCCGCTCCCCTGATTACTGGCGACGATAACGTGGCCGAGGCAACCTTTGCCGTGCCAGTGCATGTGATCAGCGCTGACTCAGCGCTGCTGGAGCCCTGGTTGGCGCGTGGCTTTACGCCGGGCATGCGTCCTCAGACGCTTGATCAAGCCGGTGAGGTTACTCAAATGCGCGAACTGCGCCACTGGCTACGCGCGGATTTTGCTCAGCCGTGACGCGTCTCAAACTGCGTTTACCACAGCCAGCTGCCGGGGCGGGCAGGGGGCTGGCCGTTGCGCACCGCCATCCAGCCAAGCACACAGCGCACCCCGAGCCAGACGGCCAGCAGTGGCCATAACAGGTAGCCAATCAGAATCAGGCTGAGGACAAAGGCAATACAGAAATACAGGCTGCCAATCCAGAAGGTGCGGATCAGAAAGCGGTAATGATCCTGCAGCCAGGGGGCAGCGTCCTTGCGGTAGACATAGGCAATAATCACGCCGATCAGCAGGGTAACATTGGCGGTGACCAGCCCGGCCAGAAACAGCGCGTAAACAACCTGGGGGGTACGGGTATCGGCTTGGGGAATAGAGCTATTTGACATACAGGGCTCACAGGTTAGGCGGTGGTTTGTTGAGGATTAATACAGGCGGAAATCACGGAAATCAGGACGCTGCTGCTGTTCCTCAACGACCTTGCGGTAGCGTTTATACTCCCACTGGTACTGGGCAGGATCGAGGGCAATAGCTGCCTCAACGCTGGCGTTGACGCCGGTAGCCGACTGGGTTTCATCCTCGCTGTAGACCCTGTCATCGGCATCCAGAAAGTGAATCTCAAAGCCCTTGCCGGGAAGTCGCCTGGCAACGCCGGTGACGACCCTGGCGCGGGTGCGCATCACCAGTTTGGGCAGCAGGGTGGCGGTGTAGGCATCACGCTGGAAAAAAGGCGCAAACACGCCGCTGCCCCAGTCGGGTTCCTGATCCGGCAGGATGCCAATCGCTTCACAGCGCTTCAACGCCTTGAGCAACGCTGCCACACCGCGTGGGTTGGTGGGCACCAGCAGGGCGCCCATACGCTCGCGCCCCTGGCGGATCACAGGGTCAAGTTCCGCTATCTTGGGGGGCTCATACATGGCGGTAAACGGGAAGTGGCTGGACAGCCAGAAATTCAGCACCTCCCAGTTACCGAAATGCGGGGCCAGTACGATCACACCTCGCTCTTCGGCTCTGGCGCTGTCGAGTTTGTCACGCCCATGTACGGCCAGAATATGCGCTTCCACATGAGCGGGAGGCGCCATCCAGGCATGGCCCAGTTCCAGCATGGTAGCCGTGGAATGGCGCAGGCTATCCCGGGCAAGCTGGGTACGTTGTGTGGCGCTCAAGTGAGGGTAAACGACCTCAAGGTTGGTCATTGTCACGTCGCGCTCGCGGCGGCTGAAACGATAGACCAGAGAACCAACCCTGTAGGCCAGGCGCCAGATACGGGAGAGCGGCCATCTGGCCAGGCGCTGCCACAGCCAGGCGATGGCGCGCCCGCGACTGAAGTTCAATGACATACTTAAAACAGCCAGGAGTTCACATTACTGGGCGCGCGCTTTTCCTGCAGGCCTTTGAAGCCTTTCACACAGCGGATGATCAGCCAGACAATTAACGCGACCAGAAGCGGAAAGCCGATCAGAACAAATGTCAGCAACATCGAGATGATGGCATATAGAGTGCCTATCCAGAAGGTGCGAATCTGATAGCGATAGTGCTCGTCCAGCCATTCAGGGCCTTTGCCTTTATAGATATAGGCCACCACGACTCCGATCAGCAGCGTAAAGCCGATAACCAGGCTTGAGAGATAAAACGCATAGATCACCATAGCCATGGTGGTGTCAGGTGCTTTGCCTGATTCATCAGTTCCATTGGCATTGATTTCGTTAGGGGCTTCGTCCTGACGCATGTTTTACATCCTTTTTGAATCTGTTAAACAACCAATATGATAGCGTGACTGATAATGAATGGCATCTGTTAGGTTTTTGCCGGGCGTGAAATTTCCAACAGGTTGCCATCCGGGTCGCGTAGGTAAAGCGAGACAATCGGCCCATTGGCACCCTGGCGATCGACGGGCCCCAGTTCGACGTCAACGCCAAGCGCTTCCAGGTGTTGCTTGAATTCATCCAACGGCAACCGGCAGCGCAGACAAAGATCCAGGCTGCCAGGTGTCGGGGTGGCGGAAACAGGCGCTATATCACTATCGGTCTGATGTAGCCGCAGTGCGGTATCGCCCATCATCAGGTCAACTCGCTGGGCGTCGCGATAACGCACATCCAGGCCCAGCACGCGGGAATAGAAATCCACGGCACGACCGATATCGGTCACAGTAACGACAAGATGATCAAGACCTGACAGCATAGGCTACCCCTTGGGATAAATAACAATGTGATCAGGCGAGGATACGATGATGTGGCGCTGCCCGCTATGTATGAACCCAAAAAATCAGCATTATCATTGTGATTCCCGGCGCGATTATTATCAATGTCCCTACTGCCAACTGGTGTTTGTGCCCCCTGACCAGCATCTGTCCGCCGAGCAGGAAAAGCAGGAATATGACCGCCATCAGAACAATCCTGATGATCTTGGCTACCGGCGCTTTTTGAGCCGCCTGCTCACCCCGCTTGAAGCCTGCCTGGCACCCGGTGCTAAGGGGCTGGATTTTGGCGCTGGGCCAGGGCCTACTCTGTCGGTGATGTTTGCAGAGCTGGGTTACCCCATGGAAGTTTACGACCCTTTCTACGCGCCTGAACGCCAGGTGCTGGATCGACGCTATGATTTCATCACCGCCACCGAAGTGCTGGAGCACCTGTCTTCGCCCCGGCAGGTACTGGCGCAGCTGAGCGCAATGCTGGCGCCCGGTGGTTATCTGGGGTTCATGACCAAAAGAGTCAAGAATCACGCAGCGTTTGCCCACTGGCACTATATTCAGGATCCGACCCATGTGGTTTTTTTCAGTGCAGAAACGTTTTGCTGGTGGGCGGCTCGTCATGGTTTTGAGCTGACGTTTCCCGGTCAGGATACGGTTATCATGCAAAAACGCCCAGAAGTCAGCAAAAAGCATTGACTTTAACGGCTTCGGCGCAATAATTGCGCGCCGCCGCTCATCGCAGGAGCGGTTTACCGATGTCAAAGTGAGAAATCAATGTCACGTCAATTACTCGCCATGGCGCTAGCGCCCCTGATGGGGCTGTTTATTCTGGGAATCGGCAACGGGTTTCTGGCCACCCTAATCAGCGTGCGTCTGGATACGGCTGGCGAGTCGGCCACTGTCATCGGTATTGTCTCGTCTGCCTATTTTGTCGGGCTGGCACTGGGGGCCATGTTCAACGATCGCCTTTTGCTGCGTATCGGCCATATTCGCGCCTACGGCAGCTTTGCCTCACTAGTGGCGGTCACCGTCCTGTTACAGGGGATGACCAGTGACCCCTGGGCCTGGTTGGTGCTGCGGCTGATTGGCGGCTGGGCAACGGTAGGGGTTTATCTGGTCATCGAAAGCTGGTTACTGACCTCGGGTGATCAGAAGGTCAGAGGACGCCTGCTGGCGCTTTACATGATTGCGCTTTACGCCGCCGGTGTCCTGGGTCAGCTGTTGCTGGGGGTCGTTAATGACATGGGGCCCACCGTGCCCTTTATGGTCATCGGCCTGCTGGCGTCACTGTCGGTGTTGCCCATGGCGATGATTCCACGGGTATCACCGCTGATTGAACACGCCGAGCCTCTGCCGCCCCATCGCCTGATTACCCTGACGCCCACCGGCGTGATGGGCAGCCTGGGGTCAGGTATGGTCGTGGCGGCCGCTTACAGCCTGCTGCCGCTTTATTTGCAGCGCATTGGCATGAGCGTGGCTGAGGTGGGCCAGATGATGGCGGTGCTGATTCTGGGCGCCATGCTGCTGCAGTATCCGATTGGCCGCTGGTCGGACCGTCATGACCGCCAGATGGTACTGATTGCGATCAGTGTCTTCTGCATTCTGATTTCTGCTGCCATGCTGTGGCTGCCGCTCTCCACGCCGCTGCTGGCGGTGTTGCTGTTCCTGCTGGGCGGGGGCGTGTTTGCCCTTTACCCGGTGGCGGTCAGCCATGCCGCCGACCGAGCGCCTGCGGGTGCTCTGGTGCGTATGAGCCAAGGGTTGCTGTTGATCAATTCACTAGGCGCGACGCTGAGCCCCTTGATGATTTCACCGGTGATGACCGCCGTTGGCGATGCCGGCCTGTTCTGGGCGTTTGGTGGCCTGAGCCTGTTCTTTGCACTGTTCTTTGCCTGGCGCCGTAGTGTGCGTCCTGCGCCGATTCCGGTGGCGCCATTCACCGCAACGACCCCGATGACGGCTGCAGGTGCCGAGCTGGTGGTGACCGAGGAGCTGATACAGGGTGCGCTTGACCATGAGCACAGCGAGGATCTGTCCGATGCAGTGCCCGACGTTGACGTTGCAGAACCTCTGGTCGGCCCACCCGAGCCGGAAGAAAGCCAGGTTGCCTATTTTGAGGATGATGTTTTAGTCAAGCGTGAAGAGTGAATGGTGAATAGTGATCACTCACGACTCACGACTCACGACTCACCTTCCACCCAACGGAGCCTTCCCTATGCCTAGTGTTCCTTTTCAGGCCCTGGCTTGCCCGCTGGATGGCCAGCCGCTTGCCCTTGTTGATAATGCCTGGCGCTGCGCAGCAGGCCACAGTTTTGATATTGCCCGCCAGGGGTATGTCAATCTGCTGCCGGTACAGCAAAAGCGCTCTCAAGACCCGGGGGATAGCAAGGCGATGGTGGCGGCCCGTCAGCGTTTTCTTCAAGCAGGCCACTACCAGCCGGTGGCAGAGGCTATAAGTCGTTACCTTGCCGCCTGGGCAGAAAAACAGCCATCATACGCTGAGGGTTTCAGCTGTCTGGATGCGGGGTGCGGTGAAGGCTATTACCTGCGCCAACTGGCCAGCAGAGTGCCGGTTGATCTGGCGCTGATCGGGTTGGATATTTCCAAGTGGGCGGTAATGGCGGCAGCCAGGCAGGACAATAAGCACTTGCCGTTTAGCCGTTGGGTAGTTGGCAGCAATGCGCATTTGCCGGTGCAGCCAGCAGCGCTGGACTGTGTGCTGTGCATGTTTGGCTTTCCGGTGTACCGCGAATTTGCCCGAGTGTTAAAAAGTGGAGGTGTATTACTGCAGGTGGAAGCAGGGCCACAGCATCTGCGCGAGTTGAGAGAGGTTATCTACCCGCAACTCAAACCAGAACGTTCGGCGGCACTGGCAGCGCCAGAGGGCTTTGCTTACCTTGGCGAGGAAACCCTCAGCTATCCAATCAGACTGGAAGGGCAGGAGACTATTGCGGATCTGCTTGCTATGACGCCGCATCTGTATCGTGCCAGCGCTGAAGGTCGCGCCCGTGCAGCAGCGCTGGATCAACTGGCGTTGACCGTTGATGTGCGCCTGATTCAGTGGGAGCGCAGCTAATCAGCAGGGTTAATGAATGCTGGGGATGGGAATAAATTATGGTATCCCCAAACGCAACAAGGCCCGCCTAAGCGGGCCTTGTAATCAAACCTTTACAGGTTTGAGCAAGCAGTTAATCTATAAAGATTAAGAGATCTGCTTGATGTTAGAAGCCTGGAGGCCTTTCTTGCCTTGGGTAACGTCGAAAGAGACGTTAGCGCCTTCCTGCAGAGATTTGAAGCCGTCGGCCTGAATCTCAGAGAAGTGAGCAAAAAGGTCGTCGCCGCCGTCAGAAGGAGCGATGAAACCGAAGCCTTTAGTATCGTTAAACCATTTAACTGTGCCAGTAGCCATGTGTAGATCCTTTCGCGCTTGCGCGCCGTAATAAAGTTCCTGGTGTTACCCAGAGTGAGTAGCGGGTAGAACAAAGAACACAATATCAGGCTGCCGAAATAGATCGTACACTGCTGAGGACTTGCTTCTTGCTAACCAACTGTCACCTAAAGTGACATGATTAGCGCTTCAGGTCAAAGGGTTTGTTGATTATTTTCCAAGTCTTGACCTTTGTGCAGGAACAGGCGCTAGTCTGAACTGCCAAAATACCCGGGGTTTTAGCGATTGCCATGAACATGATTGAAGAGCTATTAAGTATTGCATTGAGTGCAGCCCCCTGGCTGCTGTTAGGCCTGTTCATTGCTGGCCTGATCAAGGCATGGATGCCGCAAAGCCTGCTGCAGCGCTGGATGGGCGGTGACGGTCTGGGCAGCATCCTGCGTGCCGCTGTAATCGGTATGCCCTTGCCGCTGTGTTCCTGCGGGGCGATTCCGACTGCCTTAGCCTTACACCGCGGCGGTGCCGGGCGCGGGCCAACGACCTCTTTTCTGATCAGCACGCCAGGTGTGGGCGTGGATTCGATTCTGCTGACCAGCGTGCTGCTCGGCCCTTTGGTGGCGGTGGCGCGGGTGCTGGGGGCCATGGTGACGGCCATTGTGACCGGCATTCTGATCGGGTTCAGCGTAGAGAAAAAAGTCGCACCTGTTTCAGAAGCTGGCAGCTGTGCGTCACAGGGCTGCTGCGCTTCCAAAGGCTGTGGCGATAGCGATAAGGAAACAGCAACCGCTCCCGGGGTTATCGTCGGGTTGAAATATGCCTTTAGTGACTTGCTGGATGATATCAGCGGCTGGGTATTTGTCGGGCTATTGCTGGCCGGGGTGCTGGTGACCTTTGTACCGCCGGATACCCTGGTAGGATTTTCGGGCGGTTTGCTGGCCCTGGTGCTGATGGCCTTGATCGGCATTCCCCTCTACGTGTGTGCAACCGCCGCCACGCCGATTGCTGCCGGACTGTTGCTGGCAGGCATCTCGCCGGGAATGGCACTGGTATTCTTGCTTGCTGGCCCTTTGACCAGCCTGGCAACGCTGGCAATTCTGCGTCGCGAAATGGGCAGCCGGGCCGTGGCCATCTATTTAAGCAGTATCCTGGTGGTCACCGTGCTGCTGGGCTGGGGGTTGGATGCGCTGCTAGGCCTGACCGGGTGGAATATTGTTCAACAGGCCAGCGAGGTTCAGGAACTGCTGCCTGAATGGCTGGAGTGGGCTGCTCTGGTGGTGCTGGCGCTGGTGTCATTGCGCCCGCTCCGCCGTCGCGCCCTGGGCTTTTAGAGCGCGGTAGCCACCCCATAGCCGAGTCGCCGTGGTGATCAGGCAAGCGATCGCAAACAGGCTGGCCAGCCAGGCAAAATGGCTTGGCAACAGGCAAAAAAGCACCAAGGCAGCAACTGTCTCGGTGCCTTCGGTCAGGCCTTCCAGATAATAGAACGCCTTGTTGGGCAGGTCGGGGCGTATCCTGTGCTGATCTTTGGCGGCAATGGCAAAGGCCAGAAAAGACGTGCCGGTGCCAATGAAAGCAAACAGCAGAAAGGCGGCGGCCAGGGCATTTTCCTCGGGCCGCGCCAGGGCGAAGCCAAGCACGACCGCGGCGTAGAAAACAAAGTCCAGGCCGATATCCAGAAAACCACCGGCCTCACTGCTTTTACCGGTCAGGCGGGCCAGGGCGCCGTCCAGACCATCGCTGATACGGTTGATGATGATGGCTGCCAGCGCCAGGACGTAATACTCAAAGGCCAGCAGCGGCAGTGCACTCATACCCAAGATGAATCCCAGCAGGGTGACCTGATCAGGCGACATTCGGCCTGCCAGCTTGGTGGCTAATGTTTGTAGCGGGCTTTGGGTCATCGGCATGGTCCAGCGATCCAGCATGGCAGCTCCTGTAGATAGATAGGGGAAAACCGGTGGCAATGTTCAGTGCATCACAGTGAACAATCCTTACGAATGAAAAACTAATAGGCGTATCAAGAACCGGATAGCCTCTGAAACGTCAGCAAATTGGATATACTTATGCTTTCAATTGCTTGTTTTCAACTGCTGGGAAGGCGTAAGTAATGGTGGAGTCACTGTGGTATTGGTTAGCTATTGGTTTAGGAACAGGGCTTTCGCCAGTTGCGCCCGGCACAATAGGGTCGCTGTTGGGCATTCCCTTGGCATGGTGGCTGCTGAAACAGTCGCGCCCGGTGGGATGGCTAACGCTAAGCGGGCTGATTGTGCTGGCAATACCGCTTTGTCAGGTGGTGTCTGCGCAGTTAGGTGGCAGTGACCATGGCAGCATTGTGGCCGATGAAATTGTCGCCTTTCCGCTGGTGGTGATGGGTTTGAGTATGGCGCGAAAGCCCTGGGTCATGGTGCTGGCGTTTGTCATCTACCGTTTTTTTGATGCCCTGAAACCACCGCCGATTCATCTGGCTGAGTTGGCAAGCGGCGGTTTGGGTATCGTGCTTGATGATGTTCTGGCGGCAGCCGTGAGCTTTATCGTACTGGCGCTGCTGCTCAAATGGCTGCCCGCCGCATGGTTCAAGGCTTTCTGATCCGTCAGAACGAGGGGCCGCCGGCCTCGTCGCCCCAGATCTCTTCAAGCCGATCATCCCGCCCGCAGCTGAAGCGGTAAAACTTATAGCGTACCGGGTTTTTCTGATAATAATCCTGATGATATTCCTCTGCCTCCCAGAAGGTATCCGCTGAAACAATCTGGGTGGCGATTTCCCGCCCAAAGCGTTCTTCCATCTCAGCTTTTGAGGCTTCAGCCAGCTCACGCTGTTCGTCATCAAGATAGAAAATGGCCGAGCGGTACTGATCACCTACGTCACAGAACTGTTGATCAACCGCAAAGGGGTCAATGTTGCGCCAGAAGATCTCCAGCAGTTGTTCGTAGCTGATTTCGTCCGGCTGGTAGTTGATTTTGACCACTTCGGCATGGCCGGTTTCGCCGCCGGTAATATCTTCATAGGTGGGGTTTTCCAGCTCGCCGCCGATATAGCCCGAAATAGTGGCCTCAACGCCGGGCTGATCGTCATAGGGTGGCTCCATGCACCAGAAACAGCCGCCAGCAAAAATGGCTTCGGCGCTGCTTGATTCATCGGCTGCCAGGGAAGGCACAACAAATGCACCGGAAAGCAATGTAATAACGGGCAGCGTGCGACGGGATAGCGCCGTTGTGGCAGAAAAAATCATATGAGCTCCACTGATATGAAAGATGCGTACAGCTTATGGATAAGTTTCATGGCTGACAGTTCCCGCCAGCGCCAGAAAAGCTAAGCGTCCAGACATCCTCAAGCGTATTGAGGGCCGTTTCAATAGCCGGCTCTGCCTGACGTTCGCGCTTCCAGATAAAACTGAGCGCGCAGGGTAAGCGCACATTCTGGGCAACGCACAGACCGCTTTCCTGGCGCTCGGCCATAGCCAGAGCATCCCGCGCCAGGCTGAGTCCGACACCCGCTCGAACCAGATCCAGCATGCAGGCTTCCTGATCCACCTGAGCGACCCGGTTGGGCACGGCATTATGGGCGGCCATCACCTTGCCAAGCAGGCGGTGGTGAACTGAATCCGCCGGAGTGACAATCCACGGCAGGCGGGCCATTTGCTCCCAGCGGGTATCCACCAGGCGGCTTTCCCAGCCAGGTGGGGCAACGACGTGATAGTCAAAGTGGGTCAGCTCACGGTGGGCAAGCGTCGGGTGCTGGTGCCCAGTGCCCTCGCCGGGTGGGGCCAGGTAGAAACCGACGTCCAGGCGACCCGCTTCCACATGGCCCAGCACGTTGCCACTCATGCCGTGATGCAACTCGGTTTCAAGCTGGGGCGCACGGGCCATCAGACGGCGTAAAAAGCCCCCCAGGCGAATGAATTCCGGGTCAACAATGGTGCCGATTTTCAGCTGTTCACGCACCGTGTTATGAAGGGCCTGTGCGGTTTGCAAAAAGGCGCTGGCGCTGGCAAGGGCCTGCTCCGCAGCGGGCAGCAGGGCCATACCGTCTGCTGTGAGCGCCAACCCTTGGGGGCGGCGCTGAAACAGGCTAAGCCCCAACTGCTCCTGCAACTGCTTAAGCTTGAGGCTAACCGCTGGCTGGGTCAGGTGCAGTTGTAGGGCCGCACGAGAGACGCTGCCGGTGCGCGCGACGGCGACAAAGGCGCGTAAGCTGCCTAAATCATGCATCGCATCTCCTCTAAGTCAGTGATATTAGAAAATCTTATATCTAGTTTTTGAATAACTTAATTGATCGTGGCGTTAAGTCGGCTAATCTAGCCATAAAGCGGCATTTTGTCGCTAGGTTTCAGGCAAGGCTTAAATAAATTTTATAAGAGGGCGCCATGACAGTATCCATTAACCATTACATCGACGGCCAGCGTAGCGCAGGTGAAAATGCCCAGACGCAGCCGGTGTTCAACCCTGCTACAGGTGAAGTGAGCGGTCAGGTGGTGTTGGCCAGCCCCCAGGATGTGGACAGCGCCGTTAACGCTGCTCAGGCTGCCTTTCCTGCTTGGGCGGATACCCCACCCATTCGTCGGGCGCGGGTGATGTTCCGTTTTCTGGAGCTGCTGAACGCTCATAAGGATGAGCTGGCCGAAGCAATCACCAAGGAGCACGGCAAGGTGTTTACCGATGCTCAGGGCGAAGTGGCGCGCGGAATTGATATTGTCGAGTTTGCCTGTGGCATTCCGCAATTGCTCAAGGGTGACTACACCGAGCAGGTCAGCACCGGGATTGATAACTGGACCATGCGCCAGCCGCTAGGTGTAGTAGCGGGTATTACGCCGTTCAACTTCCCCGTTATGGTGCCGATGTGGATGTTCCCGGTCGCGATTGCCACCGGTAATACCTTTATCCTCAAGCCCAGCCCCCTGGACCCCAGCGCCTCGCTGATGATGGCTGATCTGCTCAAGCAGGCAGGGCTACCGGATGGCGTTTTCAACGTGGTGCAGGGCGACAAGGACAGCGTTGAAGCGCTGATTGATCATCCGTATGTCAAAGCGCTGTCGTTTGTCGGCTCAACCCCGATTGCCAATCTGATCTACGAGCGCGGCGCCAAGCATGGCAAGCGCGTTCAGGCGTTGGGCGGAGCCAAGAATCATATGGTCGTCATGCCGGATGCCAACATGGATAAAGCCGTGGATGCCTTGATTGGCGCTGCCTACGGCTCCGCAGGCGAGCGTTGCATGGCGATCAGCGTGGCGGTGCTGGTCGGCGATGTCGCCGATGGCGTTGTGGCTCAGCTGGCGGAGCGTGCCAAGGCGCTGAAAGTAAAAGACGGCATGCAGCTGGATGCAGAAATGGGCCCAATTGTCACTCGTCAGGCCCATGAGCGGATTACCGGCTACATCAACAAGGGCGTGGAAGAGGGCGCCGAGCTGGTCGTGGATGGCCGCGACTTTGATGCCGCGCAAACCGGCGAAGGTTGTGCCGATGGCTTCTGGATGGGCGGTACCCTGTTTGACCACGTCACCCCCGAGATGACTATCTATAAAGAAGAGATTTTCGGCCCCGTGCTGGTCTGTGTGCGCGTGCCGGATATCGCCACGGCGATTCAGCTGATCAACGATCACGAGTTCGGCAATGGCGTCAGCTGCTTTACCGAAAGCGGTAACGTCGCCCGTGAATTTGGCCGCCGCATCCAGGTGGGTATGGTTGGCATCAATGTGCCCATTCCGGTACCCATGGCCTGGCACGGTTTTGGCGGCTGGAAGCGTTCCCTGTTTGGCGATATGCATGCCTATGGGGAAGAGGGCGTGCGTTTCTACACCAAGCAGAAATCCATCATGCAGCGCTGGTCAGATTCCATTGACGCGGGTGCTGAATTTGTGATGCCAACGGCTAAGTAACGCCGCTACGTTACGGGAGCCTGTTCATGTCTCATTCTGCCAACAATAATTTTGACTATATCGTGATCGGCGCAGGCACCGCGGGGTGTCTGCTGGCCAATCGCCTGAGTGCCAACCCGGATAATAAAGTGCTGCTGATTGAAGCGGGTGGGCCGGATAACTACCACTGGATTCATATTCCCGTGGGTTATCTGTACTGCATCAACAACCCGCGCACGGATTGGCTGTTTCGTACCGAGCCCGACAAAGGGCTCAACGGCCGTTCACTGATTTACCCACGTGGCAAAACCCTGGGCGGCTGCTCCAGCATCAACGGTATGCTTTATCTGCGCGGCCAGGCGCGGGATTACGACCACTGGGCCGAGCTGGCCGGTGATGACGCCTGGCGCTGGGATAACTGTCTGCCCGACTTCATGAAACACGAGAATCACTACCGGTTGGACGCAGATGGCGAAGGCGATGGCGATAGCGAGCACCGCCGCTATCACGGCCACGGCGGTGAATGGCGGATTGAGAAACAACGCTTAAGCTGGCAAGTGCTGGATGACTTTGCCGAGGCGGCAGTGCAAGCGGGTATTCCGCGCACCGAAGACTTCAACCGCGGTGACAACGAAGGCGTCAACTACTTCGAGGTCAACCAGCGCAAAGGCTGGCGCTGGAATACCTCCAAGGCATTTCTACGGCCGATCAAACAGCGCTCCAACCTGACGATCTGGCACTCCACTCACGTCAACCGGCTGCTGTTCGAGTCTCACGAAGACACACCGCGCTGCACAGGGGCAGAGCTGCTGCGTGAAGGCAACACCTTGAAGGTGACCGCCAGCAAGGAAGTGGTATTGAGCGCTGGCGCCATCGGCTCGCCGCAGATTCTGCAGCTTTCCGGGATTGGTGCGCCCGAGCTATTAAAGCAGCACGGCATTGACGTGGTGTCAGCGCTCCCCGGGGTGGGCGAAAACCTCCAGGATCACCTGCAGATTCGCTCGGTATATAAGGTAAAAGGGGCCAAAACGCTCAACACCATGGCCAACTCCCTGGTAGGCAAAGCCAAGATCGGCCTGGAATACGTGCTGAAGCGTTCAGGCCCGATGAGCATGGCACCTTCCCAGCTATGTATCTTTACCCGCAGTTCGGATGACTACCAGCATGCCAATATCGAATACCACGTTCAGCCGCTAAGTCTGGAGGCGTTTGGCCAACCGCTGCACAGTTTTCCAGCGATTACCGCCAGCGTGTGCAACCTCAACCCCACCAGCCGTGGCCGCGTGCAGATTAAAAGCCGCGACCCGCAAGCTGCGCCGGCCATCGAGCCTAACTACTTGAGCACCGCCGAAGACCGCAAGGTAGCCGCAGACTCGCTGCGGGTCACCCGGCGCATTGCCGAGCAGCAGGCCTTCGCCAAGTACCAGCCGGAAGAGTTCAAACCAGGGCTTGAATACCAGAGTGACGACGACCTGGCCAAGCTGGCGGGGGATATTGGCACCACCATCTTTCACCCGGTGGGAACGGCGAAAATGGGCCGCGACGACGACCCGACAGCCGTGGTGGATTCAAAACTGCGTGTGAGAGGAGTGACTAGCTTAAGGGTGGTAGATGCCAGCATCATGCCCACCATTACCAGTGGCAACACCAACTCGCCGACCTTGATGATCGCCGAAAAAGCAGCGGGGTGGATGATGGATGACGCTTCACCTGCCTGACATTTTTTAACCTTGATGTTGACGTGCGTTTTATTTGAGCGCACCATGAGTGAAGTAGGTTAGCAAGTCAAACGTTGTCAGCAGTATTAAGGCGCCTTTAGCGTTGAGTCTGGTGAAAGGTTCTTGTTCTACCCACTGCAATTCGGGTATTACCCCGGCTTAATTAATTCGCTTTATCGAGGATTTCGATCATGGCAACTGGTACCGTCAAGTGGTTCAACGACACTAAAGGCTTCGGCTTCATTTCTCCGGAAGACAACGGCGACGACTTGTTCGTACACTTCTCCGAAATTCAGGCTGACGGCTTCAAATCTCTGCAGGACGGCCAAAAGGTTTCTTTTGACGTGACTCAGGGCAAGAAAGGCCTTCAGGCTTCTAACGTCAAGGTTGAGAGCTAAGCTCTAATCCAGACGTTATTCGCTAGCTTCAAGGCTAGCGTGTCAAAAACCCCGCTAAGGCGGGGTTTTTTGTGTCTGTGCTTTTTGATTTTTCATCAATGGGATACAGCCAATTAACTGTATGTCAGCGATCAGTCTTCGGCTCGCTGTTGGTGTCACTTTACGCTAATCTGTAGCCTTTGATTTTTAAGGAGTTGGAAATGAGCGAGCCGGGTGAGTTGATTATTGAACCCAAAAACGGGCAGCCTGCGAATGCCTGTGTGTTTATTCTGCATGGCCTGGGCGCCGATGGGCATGATTTTGAACCGCTGGTGCCAGCACTTTCGCTGCCCAAGGATGCCAATGTCCGCTTTATTATGCCCCACGCGCCGCGCCTGGCGGTGACCATCAACGGTGGTATGGTGATGCCCGCCTGGTACGATATTCTCGCCATGGATCTGGATCGGCGAGTGGATGAAGGTCAGCTCAAGGCATCTGCTGAACGCATTCAGGGCTTGATTCGCGAGCAGATGGAGCAGGGCATTGATAGTCGCCGCATCATCATGGCCGGGTTCTCCCAGGGCGGGGCGGTGGCCTATCATGCAACCCTGTCTTTCCCGGAACCGCTGGGCGGTCTGCTGGCGCTGTCGACGTATTTGGCGACCGCTGACAGCATCGAGTTGGCCGATGCCAACCGGGATATCGAGATTGAAGTGCATCATGGCAACTTCGACCCGGTTGTGCCCGAAAGCCTGGGCCGCAGTGGGGCAGACCGTCTCAAGGGCTTGGGTTATAGTGTCAATTATCGCCAATACCCCATGGCCCATGCGCTTTGCCCCCAACAGGTCAGTGATATTGGCCAATGGCTGACGCAGCGTTTAAGCTAAAGGTTATTGACGCCTGCCTGTCGGAGAACAGCCATCATGACGCCTGCCCTAGAGCAAGCCAGAACTGCTGGAATTGCCTGTACCCTGCATGAATACCTGCATGATCCAGGCGCTGCCTCCTACGGGTTGGAAGCCGCAGAGAAGCTCGGTCTGCCGCCGGAGCAGGTGTTCAAGACCTTGATAGTCAAGCTGGATGGCAAGCAACTGGCGGTTGGTATTCTGCCGGTGACCCAGCAGCTCAGTCTGAAGCAGATTGCCAAGGCAGCTGGTGCCAAGAAGGCCGTGATGGCCGACCCCGCTGAAGTAGAGCGCGTCACCGGTTACGTGCTGGGGGGCGTCAGCCCGCTGGGGCAAAAAAAGCGCCTTGCCACCTTTATAGATGAAACTGCTCAGCAGCATGCGACGATTCACGTCAGCGCCGGGCGCCGGGGGCTTGAAATCGAGCTGGCGCCGGGCGACCTGGCCGCCCTGACCGATGCACGCTTTGTGCCACTGGCGATGAATTAATGCCGCCTACCCGCGTTGATTCATAGAAGGTCTTCAGCAGCCAGTGCCAGGCGTGAACGCTCCACCCCCTTGAGGGTAATGTGGCCGGCATGAGGCCACTCTTTAAAGCGCTCAACCACCGCCGCCAGCCCACAGGTGTTAGCAGTCAGGTAAGGCGTATCTATTTGTCCAACATTACCCAGACAGACAATTTTGGTATTACGACCGGCACGGGTGATCAGTGATTTGAGCTGTTTCGGGGTGAAGTTCTGCGCCTCATCAATAATCAGAAACGTATCGTTAAGAGTACGTCCACGCATAAAGCTTGGGGAACGTATCTGTACTCGTGAGCCGATCAACTGCCGGGTTGCTCCGTTGTCCCAGCTGGACTCTCCCTCTTCGTTGCGCATCAGGTTATCCATATTGTCGTGGAAGGCGCCCATCCATGGCGACATCTTCTCTTCCTCAGTGCCAGGTAGAAAACCGATATCTTCGCCAATGGGTATAGGTGCACGGGTGAACACAATGCGCTCGAACTGGCGAGTATCCAGAGTCTGTTGGAACGCAGCAGCAAGGGTCATGAAGGTCTTGCCTGTGCCTGCATTACCGGCAATGGTGACCAGATCAATGGCTGGGTCCATCAACAGATTAAGGGTGAAATTCTGGCGGCTATCATGAGCATGTACGCCCCACACGGTAGCATGATGGCGGAAATTGGTGAGAAGCTGTAGGCGCGCAAAAGTAGGTAAAACCTCGCGTACAATGGCTTCGAAGTTGGCATCACCTTCGTTGTCTGAAATCAGTATACCCGGATGCCAGTGATCGGGAATCTCGCCAGTCAAATGATAAAACGTCGAGTGTTCAACGCGATCCACACTGACATCTACATTAAGGTTTTCCCAGAGTCGGGTGCCTGGCTGGCCAGAAGCGGTATACACTTCGGCCCCCTCGATCATGGCATCGTTGTCTGCAAAGGCGCGATCATTAAAGTAATCTTCAACGGGAATTTTCAGCGCCGTTGCTTTAATGCGTAGGTTGATGTCCTTGGTCACCAGGATGACAGAGGCATCCGGACGTTCATCGCGTAGCCGACAGGTCTCAGCCAGAATCTTGTTATCCGGGCTGCTTTCGAGTGGGTCAATGGCTTTCAGATCGCTGTAGCACAGAAAGTGAAGACGTCCCGGATCTCCATTGATGCGCGGGATCGGGATTCCCTTTGTTATCTGGCTGAAAGTGGCTTGGCTGGTCAGGTCAGATAGGGTGCGGCTGATCTGCCTTGCCGTGCGGGCAATCTCTCGGGTGCCATTCTTGTGTTTGTCCAGTTCCTCGAGCACTGTCATGGGTATAACGACATCATGCTCATCAAAATGATAAAGTGAACCCGGGTCATGAATAAGCACGTTGGTGTCTAATACGTAGAGCCTAATCGCTTTTTTATCGAATCTTACCATTGCGGGCGTGACTCCTAAGTTGACGGCATCTATGACCTTGTCAGATAAAGTTGACGATCCGATGTCAGCTGTCGGCTTTCGCACAACGTCAAGTTCTGCTTGCAGTAATTGATCCTGTCAGCACAGCAGACGCCACCACTTTCTGGTATGGTGCCTTATACTATCGGTTTGCTGGGCCAACCACCCCTTCAGGAAAATTCGTGTCTGACTCT
Organism: Halomonas sp. CH40; assembly: GCA_041875495.1. Lineage (NCBI taxonomy): Bacteria > Pseudomonadati > Pseudomonadota > Gammaproteobacteria > Oceanospirillales > Halomonadaceae > Halomonas > Halomonas sp. CH40. The sequence continues at coordinate 2,637,536 of CP112982.1, read as the reverse complement.
TCTTTTGCATCGCTTGCGCTATCTTCTGCGCTATTAACCAATCTGGATTCCCTCGGCTATTACGCCATGACCCCGGTACAGGCCGAGAGTCTGCCACCCATGTTGGCGGGGCGTGATGTATTGGCCCAGGCCAAAACCGGCTCGGGCAAGACAGCGGCCTTCGGGCTTGCGCTGCTGGAAGGGTTGCGCCTTGATGCCTTTGCCGTGCAGGGTTTGGTACTGTGCCCCACCCGGGAGCTGGCGGATCAGGTGGCTGAGGAGCTGCGCCGGCTAGCCCGCGGTCTGCCCAACGTCAAAGTACTGACACTCTGCGGCGGCGCGGCCTTTGGGCCGCAGCTGGCGTCTCTGGAGCATGGCGCGCATATTGTGGTGGGCACCCCGGGGCGGATTGACGAGCATTTACGCAGGGGCTCGCTGACCCTTGGCTCGCTGGCTACCCTGGTACTGGATGAAGCCGACCGCATGCTGGATATGGGCTTTCAGGTCACCATCGACGATATCATTGCCGAGACACCGCCCGACCGTCAGACGCTGCTGTTCAGCGCAACCTTCCCGGATGAGCAGGCTTCAGGCGGTCTGGCGACCATGACTCGCGGCGTGATGCGTGACCCTGTGAGCGTCAAGGTGGAAGAGGTGCACGATGCCACCACCATAGAGCAGCACTTTTTCGAAGTAGCCAGCGAAGAGGCGCGTTTTGCCGCGCTAAAACAGCTGCTGCTGGTGTATCGACCGGCCACCAGCGTGGTGTTCTGCAACACCAAGCGTGAAACCCAGGCGGTTGCCGACCAGTTGACCCAGGCTGGTTTCAGCGCCGTGGCGCTTAACGGTGATCTGGAGCAGAAAGACCGTGACCGCCGACTGGTGTTGTTTGCCAATCAGAGCGCCTCGATTCTGGTCGCCACCGACGTGGCCGCCCGCGGGCTGGATATTGCCCAGCTGGATGCGGTCTTCAACTATCAGATTGCCCGCGAACTGGATATCCATGTCCACCGGGTAGGGCGCACTGGCCGCGCAGGCGCCAGCGGTATTGCCTGTACCCTGGTCACCCCCAAGGAGCAGTATCGTCTGGAGCGCCTGGAAGGCCTGCTGGAACAGCCGATTACCACCGAGCCCCTGCCCAAACCAAAAAGCTCAGTGCCGTTTGAGCCGCCCATGGCGACCCTACAGTTGGCGGGCGGTAAAAAAGACAAACTGCGCCCCGGCGACATTCTGGGCGCCCTGACCGGTGAGGACGGGTTGCGCGGCGATCAGGTCGGCAAGATCAAGGTGCTGGCGCGCAGTGCCTATGTGGCCGTGGCCAGCAGCGCCATTCAACAGGCCCAGGACAAGCTGGAACGCGACAGAATCAAGGGCCGCGCCTTCCGCGTGCGCCGCATACGCCATTAATGCTCACGCTGTCATACAGGAGCTATCTCAGCACGTTATGAAAACCCCGAAACGATTACAACCACTCTTGGATGATGGCCTCATTGATGAAGTGTTGACCCAGCTGATGAGCGGCAAGGAAGCCCAGGTCTACGTAGTACGCTGTGGCAATGAAGTGCGCTGTGCCAAGGTGTTCAAAGAGGCCAAGCAGCGCAGCTTCAAGCAGGCGGTGCAGTACCAGGAAGGGCGCAAGGAGCGCAACAGCCGCCGGGCGCGGGCGATGGCCAAGAAAACCCGTTACGGCCAGAAAGAGCAGGAACAGGCCTGGCTCAGCGCCGAAGTGGACGCCCTTTATCGGCTGGCCGCTGCGGATGTGCGAGTGCCCAAGCCCTATGGGTTTGTGGATGGTGTGCTGCTGATGGAAATGATCACCGAGGCCGATGGCCATGTGGCCCCGCGTCTGGATGATGTCATCCTGACCCATGAACAGGCCCTGGCCTACCACGCCAAGGTGATTGAGGATGTGGTCAAGATGCTCTGCGCCGGGCTGATCCATGGCGACCTGTCCGAGTTCAATGTGCTGGTGGATGCCGATGGCCCGGTGATTATCGACTTACCCCAGGCCGTGGATGCCGCCGGCAATAACAGCGCCGAAGCCATGCTGGAGCGCGACGTCAACAATATGCGCGCCTATTTTGGCCGCTTCGCGCCGGAGCTGCTCGACACCCACTACGCCAAGGAAATGTGGGCCCTGTACGAATCCGGTGAGCTGCACCCCGATCGCCAGCTGACCGGGTATTTCGAGCTGGATAGCCATATCGCCGACGTTGACGAACTGATGGAAGTGATTGACGACGCCAAGGAAGAAGAAGCCGAACGCCAGGCGCGCATACGCGGCGGCGACGATGACCCGGATGCCCCCAGCTATTGAGCGGCAAGCGAGCCCTGTCAACACGCATCCACACGAGGCACTAGCATGCTCAAACGCCTGATGACCGCCGCCTTCGATTACTTCGAATCGCGGGTCAACCCCTACCCGGATGATGAAGTGACAACCCCGCCCCAGGGGTTGTTTGCATTTATCTGGCACTTTACCCGCCCAGTCTGGCCGCTTCTGCTGATCATGTCCGTGTTGACGGCGCTGGTGTCGGCCGCCGAGGTGGTGTTCTTCAGCACCATGGGCAAGCTGGTGGACTGGCTGGGCGAGGTGGAGCGCGCGGATTTTTGGGCCGCCAACGGTGGCTGGCTGGTGGGCACCGGGGTTGCCGTGCTGATTGGCCTGCCGCTGCTGGTGCTCGGGCAGGCACTGATTACCCACCAGAGCATTTTCGGCAACTACCCGATGATTGGCCGCTGGCTTTCCCACCGCCATATGCTTGGCCAGAGCCTGGCTTTCTATCAGGATGAATTTGCCGGGCGCGTCTCGCAAAAGGTCATGCAGACAGCCCTGGCGATCCGCGAAACCGTCACCAAGGTGATGGATCTGATGGTCTACGCCATCGTCTATTTTACTGGCGCGGTCTACCTGCTGGCCCAGGCAGACCTGTGGCTGGTGCTGCCCCTGGGTCTGTGGCTGGTGGGCTATCTGGCCATCATGCGCTATTTCATCCCCCGCCTGCGCGATATCTCCATGGCCCAGGCGGATGCCCGCGCCCAGATGACCGGCCGGGTGGTGGATAGCTACAGCAATATCCAGACCATCAAGCTGTTTGCCGATACCCAGCGTGAACTCGGCTACGCCAAGGACGCCATGCAGGGCTTTATGGACACGGTGCATCGCCAGATGCGTCTGGTCACCCTGCTGAGTGTGGTGATGACGCTGCTCAATACGCTGCTGCTGGTGGGTATGGCGGCCATGGTGATCACCACCTGGTATTTTGAGGTGATTTCGCTGGGCGTGCTGGCCATCGCCATTGCCCTGGTGATGCGGGTGCGCTTTATGTCCGACTGGATCCTGTGGGAAGTGGCGGGCCTGTTTGAAAACATCGGTACCGTGCAGGATGGCATGAATACCATCGCCCAGGAGCCGACGGTCAAGGAAGCGCCCAATGCCCAGGCGTTAAAGGTGCCCCAGGGCAGGATCATCTTTGACAGCCTGCGCTTTGAGTACGCCCAGGCCAAGGGCGAGACCAAGAACGTCTTTGATGGCTTCAGCCTGAGCATCGCACCCGGTGAGAAAATCGGTCTGATTGGCCGCTCAGGTGCGGGTAAATCGACCCTGGCCAATCTGCTGCTGCGTTTTTACGACCTGCAGGGCGGGCGCATCCTGATTGATGGCCAGAATATTGCCGAAGTCACTCAGGAGTCATTGCGCCACCAGATCGGCATGGTCACTCAGGATACCTCGCTGCTGCACCGTTCGCTGCGCGACAACATCCGCTATGGCAGCCCGCAAGCCACGGATGAGGATATCTGGCAGGCGGTGCGCCGCGCCCACGCTGACAGCTTTATCAATGAGCTGGTTGACCCCAAGGGGCGGCGCGGCCTGGATGCCCACGTGGGCGAGCGGGGCGTCAAGCTCTCTGGCGGCCAGCGCCAGCGGATTGCCATTGCCCGAGTGCTGCTCAAGAACGCGCCGATTCTGGTGCTGGATGAAGCGACCTCCGCGCTGGATTCCGAAGTCGAAGCCGCTATTCAAGAGCAGCTCGAAACCCTGATGGAAGGTAAGACCGTTATCGCCATTGCTCACCGCCTATCGACCATTGCCATGCTCGACCGTTTGATTGTCGTAGATGAAGGGCGCATGGTTGAAAGCGGCACCCATCAGGAGCTGCTGGCCAGAAACGGTATCTATGCGCGCCTATGGCAGCGCCAGTCCGGTGGCTTTATCGGCCTTGATGTGAGCGACGATAGTCCCCATGTAAGTCAGACAGATGCATAAACGTTCAACAGGAGATCAAGCATGCAAGCGATTCATCTCAAGCAGCCCGGCGGGCTGGACAACCTGACCCTTGCCGATATCGCCGCCCCCGGTGAGCCAGGCCCAGGGGAAATCCGCGTTCGTCTGCATGCCAGTTCGCTCAACTTTCATGACTACGCTGTCGCCGCGGGCATGATTCCCACCGAGGAAAACCGCATTCCCATGTCGGATGGTGCGGGTATCGTCGACGCTGTGGGCGAGGGCGTCAGTGAATTTGCCGTCGGCGATGCGGTGGTTTCGACGTTTTTCCCCGGCTGGCTGGAAGGCCCGGCTCGGGTGGCGGATTTTCGCACCACGCCGGGGGATGGCGTTGAAGGCTATGCCCGCGAGCAGGTGGTGGCACCGGTCACTTCCTTTACCCATCAGCCCGAAGGCTATAGTCACGCCGAATCCGCGACCCTGACCACCGCAGGACTGACTGCCTGGCGCGCCCTGGTGGTGGATGGCGGTATCAAGGCCGGTGACACCGTGCTGGTGCTGGGCACCGGCGGCGTCTCGATCTTTGCCCTGCAGTTTGCCCAGATGATGGGCGCCCGGGTGATTGCCACCTCGTCCTCCGATGAAAAGCTTGAACGCCTGAAAGAACTGGGTGCCGAGCACGTCATCAACTACAAGACTACGCCTGAATGGGGCAAGGCGGTGCTTGAGCTGACCAACGGCGAAGGCGTGGATCACATCGTTGAAGTGGGCGGCCCTGGCACACTGCCGCAATCCATTGATGCGGTGAAAATTGGTGGGCACATCGCCCTGATCGGCATTCTCACCGGCCGCCAGGGGGATGTGCCGACCATCAAGCTGATGGCCAAGCAGGCCACTCTGAAAGGCCTGATTGTCGGTAGCCGTCGCGACCAGATAGAGATGATTCGTGCGATTAACGCCAACGGCCTGAAACCGATCATCGACCGTGAGTTCCCCCTGGCTGAAATCGCCGATGCCTTCCGCCATCAGGAATCCGGCAAGCACTTCGGCAAGATCTGCCTGACGTTCTGAGCATGCCCGCGCAGATACTCTACCTGGGCTGGGATGTGGGCGGCTGGAACTGCGACAAAAACCCGGCCAGCCGGGATGCGCTGGTGATTGTCGATCAATCGCTAGCACTGGTCGGCCAGCCCTGGCGAGGCAACCTGCGCGAAACTTTGAACGCCGCCACCACGCCGCGGGAGCTGATTAACCGGCTGCTGGCATTCTGCCAGCAGCCAGCCCGTGGCGACGAACAGCTAGTGATGGCGATTGATACGCCCCTGGCGTTTCCTCAAGCCCTGCTGGCGCTGTGCCAAGGCAAGCCGGTGGCGGAACTGGGCAGCTCACAGGATAACCCCTACCTATACCGCGAAACGGAACGTTGGCTGTTTGCCCGTGGCGTGACGCCGCTATCACCGATCAAGGACATGATTGGCAGCCAGGCCACCAAGGGAATGCATCTGCTGGCGCGTTTTGCACCGCAAATCATTACCTGCGGCCAGTGGCAGAGCCACTGCGGGGCCATCACGGCGGTGGAAGGCTATCCCTCGCCAGCCAAGCGTTCCCGGCACTTCAAGGCGCTGCGAGAACGCTGCCAATTGGGCGACTGGGAAGAAGCGTTGCACTCACCCAAACCCCGCCAGCAGGACCTCCAGGACGCCTGGTTATGCGCCCTGGTCGCCTGGAGCCTCAACCACGCCCCCGACAACCTGGCCTGGCCACCCACTAACATGCCCAACGCAGAAGGCTGGATCTTTGTGCCCGAGGATGCGTTGCTTTAACGTTATGCGAAGGCTGAATGGCATTCGCCATCAATAGGCTGTAACCCTGAAATCAATGTCTCTGGTGCTATGTCTTGTTCATTAGGCCAGGTGACCGCACCAAAAACGATGCCTACCTGAGCAAAGTAGGCGGTATTTTTAAGTTCTTTGAAAACGCCATGTTCAAGATAAGGCGACACGTCAAAATAGCCGCATCGGCCATCTTTCAGCTCAACATAAATTCGATAATTATCCATTGGACGGACATCTATTACATCCCAATACATAATCACCTCACAGTGGATCTATCTTGTATAAGGGTTCACCAGCCGTGGCCAAACTCCAGTCAGTGGGTTAATTACTCTGAAACTCGCCGCTGTGATAAACGTTCTGGACATCATCCAGATCGTTGAGCATATCGAGCATCTTCTCAAACATGGCCACGTCATCGCCTTCCACCGGGGTAGTGGTTTGCGGTAGGAACTGGATTTCATCCATCTCGAAATCGATTTCACCGAAGGTATCCAACAGCGCCTGCTTGGCCTTGGCGTAATCCGTATGCGGCGCGTAGACGGTAATCTTTCCGTCTTCTTGCTCGATGTCGGTAACATCCACATCGGCTTCCATCAGGGTTTCCAGCACCGCCTCTTCGTCTTCACCGGCAAAGGTGAAAATGGCGCAGTGATCAAACATATGGCTGACGCTGCCGGGGGTGCCAATCTTGCTCTTGGTCTTGGTGAAGCAGCCGCGCACATCCCCGAAGGTACGGTTGGGGTTATCGGTCAGGCACTCCACAATCACCATGACATTGCCCGGCCCGAAGCCTTCATAGCGGGCGGGTGAAAAGTCTTCACCGCCGGCGCCGCTGGCCTTATCAAGGGCTTTATCAATCACATGGGAAGGCACCTGATCCTTCTTGGCGCGCTCGATCAGGCCGCGCAGGCTCAGGTTAGCCTGTGGGTCGGTGCCGCCCGCCTTAGCGCAGACGTAAATTTCGCGCCCGTATTTGCTGTAAACCTTGGTTTTCGCATCGGCCGTCTTGGCCATGGATTCTTTACGGTTCTGAAACGCCCTACCCATAGTACAGTCCTGTGTTGGTTGATTTATCGCTGCCCGGTCGTATCAAATATTGCTGGGGCGCCACGTTAAAAAGCACGATTTTACGCCACAAGCGGTTAGGCTAACAGCGTTATTGCGCGTGCTTTGCGCTAGACTGTGCGACCCGTTTGCCATCACCCAAGGAGATACCCCATGCCATTTACCCTATGGATGTCGCTGGCCGCTATCTGTGCCATGGGGGCTATGTCACCCGGGCCAAGCCTGGCCCTGGTGCTACGCCACACCCTGGGTGGCGGGCGTTTGCCGGGCGTCACCGCCGGTATCTTCCATGCCTTCGGCGTGGGCTTCTATGCGCTTTTGACCGTATTAGGGCTGGGCGCCCTGATGGCGCGCTTTCCGCTGGCATTCCAGCTGGTGACCTGGGGTGGGGCGGCCTACCTGGCCTGGCTGGGCATCAAGGCCCTTCAGGCAGGGCGTTCGGGGGGCATTCAGGCCGGAGCTGCCCTCACTACTACGGCTCAGGCCGCCCGTGAAGGCGTGCTGGTGGCATTGGGCAACCCCAAACTGATCCTGTTTTTTGTGGCGCTTTTGAGCCAATTTGTATCGCCGGAGATGAGCGTCACTGCAAAAGCAATTATCGTACTGACGGCAATGATCATTGATGGCGGCTGGTATGTGCTGGTGGCGCTGGTGCTTTCGCATTCACGAGTGCTGCCCTGGCTGCAGCAGCGCGCCCACTGGATCAACCGGATCACCGGCGTCATGCTGATAGCGTTGGCGCTGCGTGTAGTCACTGGCCCGCTTTGGTAAGAATCAGAGGTGGCGCCGTGTTGTGCTGCATGGCAAGGTATCAACAGATGATTTTCTTGTGCCCTGGGGTACTGTCAACGCTAACGAGGTGGCCATGTCGCTATACGATCAGGATTGTTATACCCATCTCGGCGAGCCTTTCAACCTGCGCGTGCTGCGCGGACAGGTCTTGCTGATCGTTAATGTAGCAAGCAAGTGCGGCTTTACCCCGCAGCTTAAGGAGTTGGAAGCCCTTTACCAGCGCTATCGTGATCACGGGTTCACCGTGCTGGGTTTTCCGTGTAATCAGTTTGGCCGCCAGTCACCGGAAAGTGCCAAGGACTTCTGCGCTTTTGGGGAGGAAAACTACGGGGTGACGTTTCCACTAATGGAAAAAGTCGACGTTAACGGTCGCCACACCCATCCATTGTTTGAACACCTCAAGAAAGAAGCGCCAGGCGTGATGGGCACCCGCAGCATCAAATGGAATTTCACCAAGTTCCTGGTCAGCCGCGATGGCCGGGTGATTGCCCGCTTCGGCCCCAAGGATCACGGCCCAGCTCTACGCCAAGCCCTTGAACAGGCACTGGATGAGCCGTTTTGAGCTTATAAAATAAAAAGGGGTCAGATCCAAATTAATTGTGCCGTTTTCTTTGCTTGGTAAAAATGTCTATCAATTAATTTGGATCTGACCCCCTTTTATTCGCAAACCCCTCGGCCTCCAATCGCTCCCATACAGGGGCTTTGTCCGCTTCGCTCATCCGGCTCCAGCAGGCAATTTCATCCAGGGTTCTACCGCAGCCTTCGCAGCGTTGGCTGGCCGAATCAATACGGCAAATCTGTACGCAGGGGGAAAGCGGGCGAGTCCGCTCAGGGTTGACCATTTGAACAGTGTCAATCGCCATATTATCAGCCATCAGTAATAGGTTCATTCTGTGAGTTCCAGCAGGCGCCCAGGGTAATCGGTAAATAGCCCGTCTGCACCCCAATCAATCAACTGCTGCATATCTTCCTGCTCGTTCACGGTGTACACATGCACTTTCAAGCCGTGGGCCTGGGCAGTCTCGATAAAGTTTTCCGTCAAGACTGTCTCTTCATCGGCGCGAAAATTAACCCCAACACCCAGGGCATAGTCGGTGATATCACCCAATGCCTCAAGGTTAAGCGGGGCATCGTCAGCGGGTAGCCAGAGCAATTGCACCAGGGGTAAATCAGCGTGCAGATCACGCATGGCCAAAAGGCTTTCCTGGCTGAAGGATTGTACGATTACCCGGCCCTTGGCGATCATCTCAAAACGTTCCAGCATATCTACCAGGGCCGCTTCCAGTCCAGGGTTCTGGTCAGGCGCCTTGGTTTCCAGATAGTAGCGGGCATCATGCCCAAAGCGCTCGAATACCTCTTCAAGAGTCAGCATGGTAAGCCCTACAAAACCTTCATCGGCCTTGTCAGGGTAGGCCGCATTGAACCAGCTGCCGGTATCGAGCTGTTGGAGCGCTTCAAGGGCGTAATCATTGATACGCTCTTGGCCATCACTAGTGCGTTGCAACTCGCGATCATGAAACGCCACCAGGTGCCCATCTGCGCTGAGCTGTATATCCAGCTCCAGGTAATCCGCGCCAGAGCGGTGGGCAAGCTCCAGAGCGGGCAGTGTGCTTTCCGGAGCATGGCCGCTGGCACCTCGATGAGCAATCATCTGAAAGCGTTCAAGGTCGGCATGCTGCTGTTCCAGTGCCTCTGTGTCCGCATTGACGCTTGCGGGAAGTAGCAACAGCCATGGCAGATAACGCAAAAGATTTGGCATGGATCTGACCCCCTTTATTGGGCGGCTGTCTGAATGAAATTCAAGTAGCTATTGTACTTTATTGTCGCAATTGTTAAGTTTACTTAACGTTTTGTTTTATATTAGTGCTAGCTTTTGTTTGAAAGTTGTTTAAAGCAACCTTCCCGCAAGGCAAGCGGAATGCCAGCGCTATGCGGTTTATAGATGTATAAGCCTTGTCCATGTAGAGGCTGGGCAGTGAATGCCCTACAATAACCGCTCAGGCTTGTTGTTTCAGGGCCATTTTTGATTTTTTACAGCGCGCATGGATTGGGCAAGGGAATACGCCCGTTTCAATCCCGGGGCGGTAGCGTGCCTGAATCTAGGATACCGTAATGTCACTTCCCGTTAAATTTTTAAAATCCAGCTTGTCAAAATCCAATTGTTTACAATTACGTCTTTCATGGCCATCAGCACCCATGTGGCTGGTAGCCACCGGCGTTGTTTTGCTCAGTGGTTGTGCCACCCAATACCCTTATGGTGATGCAACCTCCACTGGTTATGTACTTAACCAGGATTCCGCCACGCCGATTCAAGACACCAATCTGAACGGCTTTCTGGAGCAGGCACCGGCGGGTAGTGTGATCAATCTGGCGGCAAGCCCTTGGGGGCCGGGCGTTGATGTTGCTGCTGGCCAGCCCTATATGGCGGCTAGCGGTCGCGAATGCCGCCGCCTGGAAATCATGGGTGGCCAGCAGCCCCAGCGGGAAGCGCTGGTCTGCCGAGCAGACAACGGCTGGGTGAACCAGCGGGTTATCACTGAATCAACCTCACGGACGCTATAAAGATGCCGAATATAAAGGAACATACAAGCCTGCTTCGCACCCGGCTTGTCAGGTTGACGCTTACCGCCTCAGTCAGCTGCATGGCCATTCTCAGCTCACCCGCCTGGTCGCAATCCATCAGCCTGCCGGATAATATTCTGCCCGAAGACAGCGGCGAGTCTTCACAGCAGGTGCAAGATACACCCCGCGCCGACTGGCGCAGCGGCACCTACGGGCCAGTGCCCGAGGGCGAGCGTGAAGCCATGATCGACGGCCTGCCGCCTTTCGGTGCCAACCTGTTTACCGGTGGTTTTCGTGGCGCCATGGGTGAGGGGTTGAACCCGGCCTATCAGGTCAAGCCGGGTGATCAGGTCACCGTACGCGCCTGGGGCGCCATCGAGCTTGACCGCGCCTTGCCGGTGGATGCGCAGGGCAATATCTTCCTGCCCGGCATAGGCCCGATCAATATTGAAGGCCAGAACAGCCAGCAGGTAGATAACGCCGTGCGCAGGGCTATCACAGGAGTCTATTCGGATAGCGTCGAGGTTTACACCAACCTTCAGGGCGTTCAGCCTGTCGCGGTATTTGTCACCGGCAATGTGGAGAATCCAGGCCGCTACGCCGGTACGCCGAACGATTCCCTGCTTTACTTCCTCGACCAGGCCGGCGGCATTGACCAGGATCTGGGCAGCTACCGCCAGATTCTGATCAAGCGCAATGAGCAGACCATCGCCACTGTCGATCTCTACGATTTCCTGCTGTCCGGAAGTATTCCACGCCCGCAGTTCCGCGATGGCGATACCATCGTGGTGGAAGAGCGTGGCCCGGCCATCGCCGTGACGGGTGATGTACACCGTGAACATCGCTACGAGTTGGTGGGCAATCAGCTCAGCGGCGCTGAGATACTTAACCTGGCACGTACCCAGAGCGGCGTTTCCCATGTGTTGCTGCGCGGTGATCGTGAGAGCGGCCCAATTGCTAACTATTTCCCGATAAACCTGTTTGCCGGGCAGACGGTACGTAGCGGCGACGAAGTCATGTTCAGTGCCGATAAGCGCAATGAAACCATCGTCGTTGAGGTGGAAGGCAGCTACTACGGACCTTCCCGCTACGCCTTGCCCCGCGATGCGCGCCTGAACGAGTTGCTCGATGCCATCGCCGTGCCAGAAAGCATGACCGCCGTGCAGAGCATCTCATTGCAGCGCGAAAGCGTGCGCAAGCAGCAGGAGCAGTCGCTGGAAGACAGCCTGCGCCGGTTGGAAACCACCTATCTCAGTGCGCCTTCCAGTACCAACGAAGAAGCCCAGGTGCGCGCTCAGGAAGCGGAGCTGATTCAGGATTTCGTCAACCGCGCCCGTGAGCTGGAACCCAGCGGCCGTCTGGTCGTTGCCAGTAAAAACGGTATTGCTGATATCCGCCTGCAGGATGGCGATGTGATTACCATCCCGGAAATCAGCGATTCCGTACTGATCAGCGGTGAAGTCGTGGTGCCTCAAGCCGCCGTCTTCCAGCCAGGCATGAACGTGATGGACTACATCATGAGTGCTGGTGGATTTACCAACCGGGCAGATGATGACCAGATCCTGCTAGTACGCCAGAACGGTGCCGTCATCAACGCCAGCGCGTCTGCGCTGCGCCCAGGGGATGAAATCCTGGTGATGCCCGCCGCCCCGACCCACAACCTGCAGTTGGCCTCAACGCTCACGCAGATACTTTTCCAGATCGCCGTCGCCACTCGCGTCGCGGTTGATCTGTAACTGCGATCACGGACTAAACCTCTTTTGCCACGGATGAACACGGATAACCACGGATAAACCCCAAACCTTTTAAAAAAGTATTTTTGGTTTTCTGTTGTTGACCTTATCCGTGGTTATCCGTGCTCATCCGTGGCCAGATGTTTTATTCATCCGTGGCCAAATAAAATCTCACTAAAAGCACTTCTATGGCTGATGTAAGAAGATCCCGCACGCCCTGGCAGGTTACCCGCAGCGTCTGGTATGCCATGTTTATGCGCGAAGCCATTTCACGCACCATGGCCGACCGCATGGGCTGGTTCTGGATGATTTTCGAGCCAGCCGCCTTGATTGCCATTATGGCAGCCATTCGTGGTTTTATTAGTAGTGACTCTCTCATCAGCAATGCCGATTTTATCCCCTGGATGATTATCGGGATGATGGGATTTTTTCTCGTACGTGAAGGCATGCTACTTGGCATGGGGGCTATCAATGCTAACAGTGCGCTGTTTGCTTACCGCCAGGTACGCCCGGTAGACCCAGTACTGGTGCGTAATTTCCTTGAGGGAATGCTGCGCACCTTTGTTTTCCTATTATTTATTCTGGGCGGCCTGATGCTGGGGCTGGATATGTACCCAGATAACGCCGTGCATGCCATGGGGGCCTGGCTGTCGTTATGGTCGTTGGGTTTGGGGTTGGGGTTGGTAACCTCAGTAGTGGCCACCATGGTGCCAGAAGTGGGGCGAATCATTCGTATGCTGTCGCTGCCGCTGCTGATTCTTTCCGGGGTAATATTGCCACTTAACCAGCTGCCCCACTGGCTGCTGGAATACCTGATGCTCAACCCCATTCCCCATGGGCTGGAAACCTTGCGTCTGGGCTTTTTCGAGAAATACCAGGTCGTCCCCGGCACCAGCATGCTGTATTTCTGGTTATTCACACTTTCTACAATCGCGCTGGGGCTGTTGCTTCATTTGCGCTTTGCTGAACGGTTAAAGGCAAACTGAATAATGTTTCGTTTCATTCGCAAAAATCCACACTGGGCTCTAGCACTGATCGCTATTGCCGCAGTGTCTTTTTATTGGTTTATCTGGGCGCAGGCGCGTTATGTCTCCAATGCAACGATAGTGTTGGAAAGCCCTCAGGTGGCGACGCCAGAGCTTAGTTTTTCATCCCTGCTAGGTGGTGGCGGCGGTAACACTGCTGACCTGCTGCTGCTGCGTGAGCATCTGCTATCGGTGGATATGCTCAAGCATCTGGATGAAGAACTCGATCTGCGCACCCATTACAGTGAGCACGGCGATATTTTCGCTACTCTGCGTATGCCGGACGGCCCGATTGAGGATCTGCATACCTACTACCTCCGGCGTATCGAGGTTGAGCTGGATGAATACGCCGGTGTGCTGAATATCCGCGTTCAGGCCTACACGCCGGACTTTGCTCATGCGCTTGCAACTGAATTGTTGCAGGCCGGCGAAAACCATATGAACGAGATGGGTCATCGTCTTGCTGAAGAACAGGTCACCTTTCTGGAAAACCAGATGGTGCGCCTTGAAGAACGCTTTGAGGAAACCAGGAACCAACTACTTGAGTTCCAGAACGAATATGGCCTGGTATCGCCCACTACCACAGTAGAAAATATCAACCAGGTAGTCGCCACTCTGGAAGGTGACCTGGCGCGGCTGCAGGCCCAGCGTAATGCCCTGGCCAGCTACCAGAGCGCCCAGTCGTCACAGCTACGCAGTGTTGAGCGGGAAATTGAAGCCCTGCGCGACCAGATCATCCGTCAGCGAGACCGCCTGGCCCAGACAGCGGGAGACTCGCTCAACCGCGTATCTGCAGAATATGAAATGCTGGAATTACGCGCAAAGTTCGCCCAGGAAACCTACTCAAGCGCCCTGGCCGCCCTTGAAAACACCCGTCTCGAAGCAGCCCGCCAGCTCAAGCAGGTCAGCGTGCTGCAAAGCCCGCTGATGCCGGAATATCCCACTGAGCCGGATCGCCTCTACAACAGCGCCGTCTTTGCCATCATCACGCTCTTCCTCGCGCTGATACTCAGCATGATGATCATGATCATCAAGGATCACAGGGATTGAGTAGTGAGTGGTGTATTTCTTGCCACGGACACTCACGGAAAACACGGACAAGGTCAAAAACAAAAACAATAGAAATAAATAGGTTTTGTCCGTGCCGTCCGTGAGTGTCCGTGGCAAAAAATGACAGTTCGGGGGTAGCTTTGGGAGTGAGCCTCTTTATTCTGCCAGGCCAACCAAAGGAGAGGTGGCCATGAAGACCAAAACGGATAGAACAAGCCATGACCAGAATTTCAAAAACCTGATTCTTGACTACCCACATGAAGCATTAAGCTTTTTCGCAGCGGAAGAGGCAGGTGAGGTTGAGGCAGAAACTCGCATTACGCCCATCCGTCAGGAGCAGCTCAAAGAGCGTCTAGGTGATCGGTTTCACGAACTGGACGTGCCTTTGCTAGTGGAGTGGCCCGATGGTCAGCGTGAAGCCTTGTTGTTTGTGCTTGAGGAAGAAACCAACCCGGCACGTTTTTCCATTCATCGCCTAGCACATTACACCCTGCACCTTAGTGAATTATTCAATACCCAGCGCGTTGTTCCAGTGGTGGTATTTTTACACGGGCATGAGAACTTACCGCAACACCTGCATATCAAAAGCGAACGATATAGCTACCTGCAGTTCAACTATCTGAAAACCGAGCTTAGTCAGCTACCTGCCGCTGAATACATGCAAAGCGATAATCTCGTAGCGCGGCTTAATTTGCCTAATATGCAATGGCCAGCATCTGAAAAAATTGAGATTTATGCCAGCGCGATACACGGTTTGCTGACCCTGGAACCTGAGCTGGAAAAGCAGCTCAAATATATAGATTTTGTCGATATCTATGCCAATCTCACGGAAGATGAACGACACGACTACCAGAAACGCTATCCGCAGGAGGAAAGCAAAATGGCTGGTTTAGCAGAACGACTCCGCAGCGAAGGCATGCAGAAAGGCATGCAACAAGGTATGCAGCAGGGCATGCAGAGGGAAGCCAGAAATATGCTGCATAAACTAATGGTGCTAAAGTTTGGTGAGCTTCCCGAGTGGGTTAATCAAAAAACTCAAAACGCCAGCACAGCGCAACTAGAAGTGTGGATGGAGCAGTTGCTGACAGCCAGCAGCCTGAAGGAATTGTTGGGCGCCGGCGAGCCGTGACGTAGGGCGGCTTCACGAAGTAAGCCACCAGCCAACCCCGTCATTCCTGAATGCTTTTAGCGGGAATCCATTTTAACCTTGGGGTTGGTGGCAGCAGCTGAAAAGGTCAAGGGGGATTCCCGATAATCCCACTCGGGAATGACAGTTCGGGGGAAGCTTCTGAAATGACCCCTTTTTATTCAATGGCAGTCTAAGGGTTGAAAACCGGATTACCTCTGCCTCAGGCAACATATAGATAGAGTAAAAACATGCGTCTGAAGCCAAACGAAATCAATGTCATCAAAGGCGCTATTACTGATGTGTTTGGTGATCACGCATCCGTTAGGTTGTTCGGCTCCCGTATGGATGACACCGCAAAAGGTGGTGATATCGATTTAATGGTCAGCCTTGATGCGCCTATAGAAGAACCTGCCAGGTGTATCGCCAGGGCACAGGCAAAAATGATAATGGCGCTGGGTGATCGAAAAATTGATGTTGTGTTGGATGCCCCCAATCTTACTCATACCAGCATTCATCAGATAGCTAAAGCCCAAGGGATTGTCTTATGACGCTTGAGCCTCATGTTCAAAGCAGACTTGAGTTTCTGCTGCGTGTTGTCAGTAAGGAAATAATGCACCTGCAATATGCTGACCAACAGATTTTTGGCAATAGCTTGCAGCTTTCCGATATTGAAACGCTTGATCAAAAGCCTGAATTAGCCCTGAAGTTAGAAGCTTTTGCGAGCCGTTTTTGTCGCTTACAGGATACTCTGGGCGATAAGCTACTTCCTGCGTTGCTGCGTGCTTTAGGTGAGCCGGATAAAGCATTGCTGATCAACCTGGATAAAGCCGAAAAATTTGGCTGGTTGGTTTCTACAGAAAAGTGGGTAGAGTTACGCCAGCTCAGAAATCAGATGATTCATGAGTACATTGAAGAAGCCCCTGTATTACATAACGCTCTGATCACAGCACACCAAAATATCGAAACATTGACGTACTTTGCCGAACGCTTAGAAAAAGAAGTAGGTGCATTCTTGAATCGCGGTGAGTAGTGAGTGGTGTATTTCTTGCCACGGACCCTCACGGACGGCACGGACAAAACCTATTGATTTTGACCTTATCCGTAGTTATCCGTGTGCATCCGTGGCAAAACAGCTTTTATCCGTAGCCAAAAAAGGAACTTTCATGGCTGATATCATCCACCACGGTGGCGCCCAAGGCGTGACCGGCAGCTGCCACCAGCTGGTATTGAACAACCATCACTCTCTGCTGATTGATTGCGGCCTCTTCCAAGGCGAAGACGCCGAGCAGGATGAAAGCGCCCAGTTCGAACAGCTCAAGGTCACCTTTGATATCAGCACCCTAAAAGCGTTGATTATCACCCATGTACACATCGACCACGTGGGCCGCTTGCCTTACCTGCTTGCGGCAGGCTTCAAAGGGCTGATTATCTGCTCCATACCGTCAGCCCGGCTATTGCCATTGGTAATTGAAGACGCCCTGAAAATCGGCTTCACCCGCAATGCCCAGTTGATCCAACGCTTTCAAACCCAGCTACAATCGCAGATCGTCAGCCTGCCTTATGACCAGTGGCATACGGTGATCAACGAAAAAGCACAAGCGCCAGATGTGAAAGGCATTACCACCCGGATAAAACTCAAGCGGGCCGGGCATATCCTCGGTTCCAGCTACGTTGAAATTGCTCATCAGGATGCCGACAGAAAAGAAAGGATTGTATTCTCGGGGGATCTTGGCGCCCCTTACGCGCCGTTATTGCCTGCACCCAAATCGCCGTATGGATGCGATCAATTGGTGCTGGAAAGCACCTATGGCAACAAGCGCCACCCGGACCGCCGCCAGCGCCGAGCCAGCCTGAAGCAGGCGGTTGAACAGGCGCTCCACAATGGCGGCACGGTGATGATCCCGGCGTTCAGCATTGGCCGCACTCAGGAATTACTTTACGAACTGGAAGGCATTATTCACGCTGCAAAAGCACCGCAATGGAAAACGCTGGAAATCATTGTGGATTCACCCCTGGCCGCGCGGTTTACCCAAGTCTACCGGGAACTCAAACCCTACTGGGACGCCGAAGCCCAACGCCACCTGCGCCGAGGCCGCCACCCTCTGAGCTTCGAAAACCTCTACACGGTGGATAGCCACGAAGAACACCTGCAGACGGTGGATTACCTGGCCAGAACCGGCAGGCCAGCGGTAGTAATCGCCGCCAGCGGCATGTGCGCAGGCGGGCGCATAATGAACTACCTGAAAGCCATGCTCGGCGACGCACGCCATCAAGTGGTATTTGTTGGCTACCAGGGCTCAGGCACCCCAGGTCGGGATATCCAGCAATACGGCCCTCAAGGCGGCTGGGTGGAAATCGACGGGCAACGCATCGATATCAAGGCAGGCATCATCACGCTGAGTGGCTACTCCGCCCACGCTGACCAGAAAGACCTGCTTAACTTCGTTAAACGCATGCGCCGCTGGCCCAGCAAAATCCATCTGGTACACGGCGAAACCCACGCCCGCCAGACACTGAAAACACAGCTAGAAGCCATGTATCAGCAAAAACACCGCAAAGTAATCATTTTGGCCACGGATGAACACGGATAGCCACGGACAAACCCCAACCCCTTTTTTAAAAACAATATCTTTGGTTTTTCGCTTTTGACCTTATCCGTGGTTGTCCGTGGCTAAACAAGTTTTTCTTGGCCAAAAAGCCCAATATATTCTGCGTAGTAACCCAATGATCGAAGTCAAAAACCTCTACAAGCGCTACCACAACCACCACGGCAGCGATTGGGTGTTGAAAGACATCAACCTGACCTTCCCCAAAAACGTCAGTGTCGGCCTGATTGGTGCTAACGGCGCGGGCAAATCCACGCTACTGAAGCTGATTGCCGGTATGGATACCCCTGAGAGGGGAGAAGTCATTCGCCATAGCCGTGTTTCCTGGCCGGTGGGGCTGGCCGGTGGCATGCAGGGGAATATGACTGGCCGCCAGAACGTCAAGTTCGTAGCGCGTGCCCAGGGCAGTGGTTCCGATGACGTGAAAAGAATCATTCAGTTTGTTGAAGACTTCGCGGAAATCGGTGACGCCTTTGATGAACCTATCCGTACTTACTCTTCAGGTATGCGCTCACGCATTTCGTTTGGTTTATCCCTAGCGTTTAACTTTGATGTGTATATTTCGGATGAAGCGACTGCTGTAGGTGATCGCGCCTTCAAAGAAAAAGCCACGCAGCTGTTCAAGTCCAAGATTGGCCAGGCCTCCATTATCATGGTCTCGCACTCCGAAGGTATTCTGAAAGACCTATGCGAGGCAGGTGTTTACCTACAGGATGGCCAGGCAACCTGGTATGACGATGTGAACGAAGCCATCGAGCACTACCACGCAGATGTCGATAACGCCAAAGCCAATAAAAAAACGGCAGTGGCCACATCCGCCAAAACAGCATCTTCAGCCCCGCAATCACAACGTTTTCCCAGCATGCCGGGAACACTTCCCGAAGCGTACCAGTTTCTCGAACACGTAAAAGAAAAGCGGGCTGAAGCAGAAAGGGCGCTCGAAGTCGCCAAACAGCATGAACTATTGCCGATCTACCGCAAGCACTTCAGAGACGATATCGAAAAGCGTAACAAACAGCTGGAAAACGTACATCGTCATATTGAAGCGCTTAAAGAAGAAGCGGGTGATTCACAGCAAACACATTGACATACAAATACACGACGTTGTTTAACACAGTATTTAAAAACAGCATAAAGCAAGGAACTGGAATCCATGGCAGCAAAGACTTTCCTGATTACCGGCGGCGCCGGTTTTATTGGCTCAGCCGTTGTTCGCGAGCTGATCAACAATACCGCTCACCGAGTTATCAATCTTGATAAATTGACCTACGCCGGTAACCTTGAATCGCTGACCAGCATTGAAAACAGCGAGCGCTATACCTTTGCGCAGGCAGATATCTGTGACGCCACGGCCATGCAGCAACTGTTCGAACAGCACCAGCCGGATATCGTTATGCACCTGGCCGCTGAAAGCCATGTAGACCGCTCCATCGACGGCCCCGCAGAATTTATCCAGACCAACGTCGTTGGCACGGCGGTACTCCTGGAAGCCGCCCGCGCCTACTGGAAAGCCCTGCAGGAAATCGATGCCACCAAGGCCGCTGAATTCCGCTTTCACCATATCTCCACCGATGAAGTGTATGGCGACCTGGAAGGCACCGACGATCTCTTCACCGAAGAAACGCCCTACGCGCCCAGCTCACCGTATTCCGCCAGCAAGGCGAGTTCCGATCACCTTGTTCGCGCCTGGCAGCGCACCTACGGCCTGCCGACCCTAGTCACCAACTGCTCCAACAACTACGGCCCCTTCCACTTTCCGGAAAAGCTGATCCCGCTGATGATCCTCAACGCCCTGGCCGGTAAGCCGCTACCGGTTTACGGCAATGGCCAGCAGATCCGCGATTGGCTGTATGTGGAAGACCACGCCCGCGCCCTGATCAAGGTCGCCAGCGAAGGCGAAATCGGCGAGACCTACAACATCGGCGGGCATAATGAGCAAACGAACCTGCACGTTGTGGAAACTATCTGCGAGATACTGGACGAGCTGGTGCCCAGTGAGAAGTTAGATGTGAGGAGTGAGGAGTTAGGAGTTAGGAGCACCCCCGCACCCCTCACCAGCCCGCAGGGCGCTCACGCCTCACAAGCGCAGCGCTCACACAAAGAACTGATTACCTTCGTCACCGACCGCCCCGGTCACGATGTACGCTACGCTATCGACGCCAGCAAGATAGAACGTGAACTCGGCTGGGTGCCAGAAGAAACCTTCGAAACCGGCCTACGCAAAACCGTACAATGGTACCTGGAAAACCGCCAATGGTGGCAACGCGTACAAGACGGCAGCTACCAAGGCCAACGCCTCGGCAGTCTGTAGGAAGTAATAAAAGCAGCCACGGATGAACACGGCTAAAAACCATTTGGGCCACGGATGAACACGGATAACCACGGATAAACCCCAAACCCTTTTTTTAAAAAATATTTTTGGTTTTTCGCTTTTGACCTTATCCGTGGTTATCCGTGTTCATCCGTGGCAAAAACGGTTTTATCCGTAGCCGTAAAGGATAAAAAATGCTCAAGGAAGAAGAGTTAACGTATAGAGTTAGAGGCGCCATTTTCGAAGTCAGTAACCAGTTGGGGGCAGGCTTTTTAGAAAGTGTTTATCAAAAAGCGCTAGCCATAGAGCTATCATCCCAAGGGTTAAAAGTTGAAACTGAAAGGCCTGTTGATATCTATTACAAGCATCAGTTGGTGGGAAAGCACCGTCTGGATATTCTCGTAGAGGATAGAGTAATTCTCGAGCTTAAAGCTCAATCACAGATGCCAGCATCAGCCGAAGCACAGGTCATAAACTACTTGCGTGCTACTGGCATGCCGATTGGTTTGCTTGTCAATTTCACTTACCCAAAAGTATCTATCAAAAGAATCGTTATTTAAATTTTAGCCACGTAAAACATTAGCCACGGATGAACACGGATAACCACGGATAAACCCCAAAACCTTTTTTTAAAATATTTTTGGTTTTTCGCTTTTGACCTTATCCGTGATTATCCGTGTTCATCCGTGGCCTAAAAGGGTTTACTATGAATATTCTCATCACTGGCGGTAACGGCCAGGTTGGCTTCGAGCTAGAACGCCAATTCTGCTTGCTGGGTAATGTAATGGCACCACGGCGCGCAGAGCTCGATTTAACCAACGCCCAAGCAGTAGACGCTTACTTGGCCAAGCATCAACCCGGCTTAATTCTCAACGCCGCGGCCTACACCGCCGTTGATAAAGCCGAAAGCGAGCCAGAACAGGCCAAGCGCCTTAACGCCGGCTTGCCCGCTCAGCTGGCGGAATACGCTGCGGCCAACAACGCCGCCTTGGTGCATTACTCCTCAGATTACGTCTACCCAGGCGATGGCGAAACGCCCTGGCAGGAAGACAGCCCCACCGGGCCGCTCAGCGTTTACGGCCAAACCAAGCTGGAAGGCGATGACGCCGTGGTCAACAGCGGCTGCCAGCATCTTATCTTCCGCACCAGCTGGGTCTACGCCGCCCGTGGCAACAACTTCATGAAAACCATGTTACGCCTGGGGCGTGAGCGGGAAGCACTCAACATCGTCAACGACCAGATCGGCGCGCCCACCCCCGCCCGCCTGATCGCCCAGATCACTGCACTAGCATTCACTGTTCACCATTCACCACTCACCATTCACGATTCACCGTTCACTATTCACATCCCAACAGGGATCTACCACCTCGCCCCCAGAGGTGAAACCAGCTGGCACGGCTTCGCCAGCGAGATTTTCAAACAAGCCCGCGAGCAGGGTGAAGCACTGGCGATTACCCCAGAAAACACCGGCGGCATCCCCACAGCGGAATACCCAACCCCCGCTCAGCGCCCGCTTAACTCACGCATGGCGTTAGATAAGCTGGAAAATGCCTTGGGCATTACCTTGCCCAGCTGGCAAGCACAACTGGTGCTGACGCTGCAGGAGGCCACGACATGAGTGACCACGATATACGCTGGAAGCAACGTTACCAGCAATTTGGTAGTGCCTACGCGTTGCTTAAAGAGTCTATCGGAATACAGAAGCCCAGCGTTGTTGAACGAGCCGGTATTATTCAGTTCTTTGAAATGGCGTTCGAGCTGTCTTGGAAATTGCTCAAGGACTATCAGCAGGCGGAAGGCTTTCAGGTAAATAGCCCCCGTTCGGCCATTAAACAGGCTTTCCAATCAGGTCTGATTGAAGACGGTCACGCTTGGATCCAGGCACTGGAAGACCGCAACCTCACGACACATACCTATAATGAAACCACCGCTCAGCTTGTGGAGGAAAAAATTCGCACAGCTTATTACCCGCTATTAAGCAAACTGTACGATAACTTCGCAGAAAAAGTCACTTATGAGTCTTAATAAGCAAACCGGCTTGAAGCACGATGATATTGCGCTAATTCGCCAAGCCGCAGCTCACTTTCCTACTATTGAAAGGGTGGTGTTGTTTGGGTCGCGGGCCAAGGGAGGCTACCGGCAAGGGTCTGATGTGGATCTTATGATTCAAGGGCATGCGGTAACCGATGATACCGTTACCCAACTTGCGGATCAGTTAAATGAAGTGCTTCCCTTGCCGTACTTTTTCGATGTGCTGAATGAGAATACACTCAGCAATGATGCACTACGCCAAAATATAAAACGAGTCGGCATTATCCTCTTTGATACATCTCATAGAGCACCAACAAGCTATCAGTAATTAAAAAACGTTATTCGCCACAGATAAAAAAACTGTTTTGCCACGGACACTCACGGACGACACGGACAAAACCTTAAATTCTTTTTGGTTTTTAATTTATTGGTTTTTGGTTTTGACCTTGTCCGTGTTGTCCGTGAGTGTCCGTGGCCTAAAACGGTTTTATCCGTGGCAAAAAAATCCCTCAAAAGGAGATAAGTATGAGTACCCCCCCAAACCGCAAGGGCATTATCCTTGCCGGTGGTTCCGGCACTCGCCTGCACCCCATTACCCGCGGTGTCTCCAAACAGCTTTTGCCTGTTTACGACAAACCGATGATCTACTATCCCGTCTCAGTACTCATGCTGGCCGGTATTCGCGAGATCCTGATTATCTCCACCCCGGAAGATCTTCCCCAATATGAAAGCCTGCTTGGTGACGGCAGCGATTTTGGCGTACATTTCGAATACGCCGTACAGCCAAGCCCGGATGGCCTCGCACAAGCGTTTATCATTGGCGAAGAATTCATTGGCGATAGCCCCGTTTGCCTGGTGCTGGGCGATAACATCTTCCATGGCCAGCACTTCTCAGAGCAGCTAAAACGCGCAAGCGATCAGCCCAGCGGTGCGAGTGTCTTTGGCTATCTGGTAAAAGATCCAGAGCGTTTTGGTGTGGTGGAATTTTGTGAAGACAGCAAAGCCATTTCCATTGAAGAAAAGCCTGCCAAGCCTAAATCCAGCCATGCCGTTACCGGCCTTTATTTCTACGATAACGACGTAGTAGAAATTGCCAAAAAGGTGCAGCCCTCCGAGCGTGGCGAGTTGGAAATTACCAGCGTCAACAACACCTATCTGGAACGCGGCGACCTGCGCGTTGAACGTCTAGGCCGTGGTTTTGCCTGGCTGGATACCGGCACCCACGACAGCCTGCTGGAAGCCAGCCAATACGTGCAAACGGTTGAACACCGCCAAGGGCTGAAAATCGCCTGCCTGGAAGAAATCGCCTGGCAAAACGGCTGGATCACTAACGAACGCCTGCTGGAACTCGCCAAGCCCCTGGCCAAAACCCAATACGGCCAATACCTCCAGCGCTTAGTAACAACGCAACGCTAATCTTTAGCCACGGGCACTCATAAAAACACCTCTCTTGCCACGGATGAACACGGATAACCACGGATAGGTCAAAAGCGAAAAACCAAAAATATTTTTTTAAAAAAAGGGTTTGGGTTTATCCGTGGTTATCCGTGTTCATTCGTGGCCTAAATTTAAAAACGGAGCTTAAAAACCATGCCGTTGGTGATTTATACCGGCATACACGCCATGACGCGTGAGCCAGAATTACGACTGCCTGCAGGAACGCAAATGCTGACGCTAGAGGCATTAAAGGCAGAATCGCCTGCGGCAGCCCCACAGCCAGAACACAGCGACGAAGCAGAAAAAACAGAAGAAAACCAGCAAGCGCTATTGTTAGAATCACTCTCTGAACAAGTGCTTGAAAGCGTTAGCCAGTGGTTGAATCAAGATGCCACGATGAATAAGGCGATTATCGTATGGCCAAGCCCGGTAGCCTATATTGCCGCGCTGCTGGCCGATGGTAAGCAAAGTGATGAAGCACTTGAAGACTGGCAACAGCTTGCCACTGCGTTGCTGAAGCTCTTTCGTTCGCATCGCCGCCAGTTGAAGCTAGTAGCAGCAGAACCCGGCGGTGAGTCACCGGCCATGGATGACATGACACTGGCCACCTTGCCAGTGCCGGAGCACTCGCCAATTTATACGCTGGCAGCAAAGCAGTTGGTAGACGCTAGTGAAACGCTAACGCAAACAGCCACACGGCTATTCACCAGCAGCGAGTTAGCCTATAAAACGAGCGAAGCGCTAACTGATCAGGTTAACGGTGCCTTATTGCACCACCAGCAGCATGTCCAGCAAACAGCTAACCTCCAGCAGAATCTAGAGCAGCTTAAACACCAGCAGGCTGAGCAGCAGGCCGCTAGCAAAAAGCAGCTGGATGAACTGACTAAACAACGTGACAACCTACGCCAGGAGCAGACTCAGCAACATGCCGCCAGCAAAAAACAGCTGGATGAGCTGACCAAGCAGCGCGATAACCTAAAGCAGGAAAAAGAGCAGCAGTTATCGGCACTGCAAGAAGAAAACGACATGGTCATCGCTGAACTGCACCGCGTGCAGGAGGCGCTGGAAAAAACGCTCAATGAGCGCAATGCCGCCAATAAGAAAGCGGAAGAGCTGGCCAAATTAAAGCCGCTTCATGAAAGCACTGAGAAAGAGCTTAAAGCACTTAAGCAGCAGAATCAGTCTGAAAAAGACGCACATGCACAAACGCGGAAAAAGCTAGCAGAAACCCAGACCTCAATGGCCGGCTTGCAAGAAGAAAATGCCATGGTCATCGCTGAGTTACACCGCGT
Source organism: Halomonas sp. CH40 (assembly GCA_041875495.1). Classification (NCBI taxonomy): domain Bacteria; kingdom Pseudomonadati; phylum Pseudomonadota; class Gammaproteobacteria; order Oceanospirillales; family Halomonadaceae; genus Halomonas; species Halomonas sp. CH40. Next base: position 2,612,464 of record CP112982.1, on the reverse strand, counting down.
GCAGGAGCTTCTGGAAAGTAAGTTATACGAGCGTGATGAACTGGTTAAACAGCGCGACAGGCTGACTCATCAACACAACGTTGCCGTACAACAGCGTGAAAGTGCACTACAACAGCTTGAGCGTCGTCTGGTGCAGCTGCAACAGCTACATACGGATAAAAAAGCACAACAACTTGACCAAGAAGCACTCAAGCAGCGCCTTGAACGCACTCAGAAGCAGCTTAATGTGTTGAAGTCAGAGTTCCAGCAAGCATTGCATGAACGCGACGCCTGGAACCAGTGGCTTAAATCCCATGCCTATCGCTTTATTACGGCCACCTACCGCTATAGCCGTGCTTACCGCAAAACGCTTCGTCAACAGTCATCGCTTATTAATGCAAGCTCTTATTTCGATGCCCACTGGTATCAAGAGCAGTATCCTGACCTGGCAGAGGCCAAAGCTAACCCAGCAGAACACTATCTTAAATTCGGGGCACTGGAAGGCCGTAACCCCAGCCCGCATTTCAATACCGAGTTCTATATCACTCAGTACCCTGATGTTGCCACTGCAGGTGACAACCCGTTGATACATTTTCTGCGCCATGGGCAGATGGAGCGGCGTAAGACAAATTACGAGCAACTACAGCTTCCATCACCGCAAAGCTCAGGCCAAGAGGCGACTGATGCCAGCAGCCAAGCCACTCAAGATGAGGAGACTCGCTAATGGCATCTGCGAAAACACTTCTATGGGTTCATATCGGCGCATTGCGTGATGAAAGCCGGGCATTGATTCAGCAAGCCCAAGCGGATCAAGCAGTGCTAGTTGCCTCACTGGGTCAAGATGCAGCTAGTGTAAAAGCATTAAACAAGTCAGTATCTGCATGTTACTTGGCGGAACACCCTATTACGCCACAAGGAGTGGAGGCGGTTCTTTACCAATATAACCTCCCTGAGCTAAACAGCCTTGCCCCGGCTACGGGGTTAAAAGCGCTTTACCCCGGCCTAGAAGAGACGCAGCAGGTAGCGCTTGAAACACAGCCGCTTGACGCAGCCCTTAAAGCGCATCAGCTGGAAGAGGCATCAATTACCCATTTAGTGCTAGAACAGCCAGAAAGTGCCCTAGCCCTGCTACAAAGCCTGGAAGCACAGGGGCATTTACACAGCCTTCAAAGGCTCTGGGTACGCACCAGTGAAGAAGCACTTTATGAAGGCATGCCAAACCAGGCAGCTTTGCAAGCAAGCTGTGCCGAGCTTGGTTTCGAGCTGGAAGATACTCTGGCCGATGACCCAGATTTCATCCTGCTGGAATACACACGCAATCCACTCTACACTCAGTTAAAAGCACAGCAAGAAAAAGCCGACAGGTTAGAGCAACAGCGTGACCAGCTACAAGAAGCCCACGATAAACAAGCCGCTGCGCAAGACAAAGCGCAGACAGAAATAGAGCAGCTAAAGCAGAACCATGAAAAGCTAAGCCAACAGCATGCTGAGCAAAGCAAAGCTTTGGAAGCCGCCCACACCGAAGTCAGCGAGCTAAAGCAGCAACGTGACCAGCTTAAAAAAGCGCATGATGAACAAGCAGCAGCGAAAGAGAAAGCCCAGGCAGAAGTAGACCAGCTCAAAAAAGCACGTGATGAGCAAGCAGCCGCTAAAGATAAAGCGCAGGCAGTAATAGACCAGCTTAAAAAGCAGCGCGACGATCAGGCTGCTGCTAAAGAAAAAGTACAGGCAGAAGTAGCACAGCTGAAGCAGGAACGTGACAAGCTCAATAAGCAGCAGGAAACGCTACGCCAACAGCATCGTGAACAGCAGCAGGAAAACCAGCAGCTGCGTGAAGAGGTAAAAGCCACCGACGAACGCCAGAATAAGCTGAATATTGAGCTTGAACGCGCTGAAGCCCAGCTGGAGTTGATCAAGGATCTGCTACTCAAAGACAGACTGCTCAGCAACGATTGAGCCATTCACCATTCACCATTCACCATTCACCATTCACGGCCCTTATATGAACTACGAAAAACTCGCTATTCCAGATGTTGTCCTCCTTACTCCCCAAGTCTTCGGCGACGAGCGTGGCTTCTTTATGGAAACCTTCCGCCAGTCAGAATTTGAACAGCACTGCGGTAACTACACCTTCGTGCAGGATAACCACAGCAAATCCAAGCAGGGCATACTGCGCGGCTTGCATTACCAACTGGAAAAGCCGCAAGGCAAACTGGTACGTGTCACCAAAGGCGAAGTGTTTGATGTAGCGGTAGACTTGCGGGAAGGCAGCTCCACCTTTGGCCAATGGGTAGGCGCCATGCTCAGCGAAGAGAACAAACAGATGCTATGGGTGCCGCCAGGTTTTGCTCATGCCTTCTATGTAACCAGTGATGAAGCTGAGTTTCAGTACAAGTGTACTGATTACTATAACCCTGGTGATGAGTACTCACTGCTTTGGAACGACAGCACAGTCGGCATTGAATGGCCGCTGGTGGATGGCAAGCCACCTCAGCTTTCTGGTAAGGATGATGAAGGCCAGGCGCAGAGCTGGAAAGAATGTCCGAAGTTTGAAGTTATGACTAATTAATTTCATCTAGAAACAGTTAGCACCTGTTTAAGCGATCCTTTGGAATTCAAGGTCTATAAACTGATCATCAAAACAGCACAGCGCGACCGTTCTTGTTGCAGTTCTGTCTTATGTACTCACGTTTGTCGCTTCATGTTAATTAGTAGTAGCGTATAAGTTAAGAGGTCTGCAAGTGCGCAAGACTTGATGTCTTAAGTCACCTTTTACTACTAATAGACATGTATCGATCTAATTTAGGTAAAAAAGTTAAAAATAAAAGCATGTAAAATAAGAGTCTACAAATTAGCCGTGAGAAAACCTAAGATAAGATCTGTCCATCGGTCTAGTCAGAACAATTTTGCAGTAGTCGGGGTATAAAGTACTTGCTTTCAATATTTTTAAGTTCTATTGTTTTGGCTTTAGCTTCAGTTTTCTATAAGTGAAAATCAGATATTTGTTTTCTAAAGTTAATCACGGGCTGTTGAATCTAAAAGCTGCTCTTTGATAAAGAATAGCTTTTAGAGTGCGCTTGAACGGTTAGAAACCGACTGCGTTGCTGCCAAGTTATTAAAAACTTATAGACAGGCTAAGTTATATAAATCGCATGCGCTCAGGTGAGTCTCAACCTACAATCTAGCCGTTTGCAATGGCTATAGATATAAAGTTACTGGAGTAAGGAAATGGTTGATAAGTCTTATAGTTACCTAGAACTAGGTAATAAGGCATTCAAAGATAAAGATTTCGAGAAAGCGATAAAGCAGTACAGTAAAGCAATAAAAGAAAACTCTAACTTAAAAGAGACTCTTCAGTTTAATCTTGAGCTAGCAGAAAAGAATCTTGGTAAGAATAATTCTAAAATTATCGATTCTCAACACACAAAAAATAAAATAAAAGAATTAGCAAAAAAAGAAGGAATATGGGATGCAGAATTTTATTTAAAAACATATCAAGATGTAAAAAATGCAAAAATTGACCCTTATGAACATTATACTAAGTATGGATGGAGAGAAAATCGGAAACCATCAAAGTCTTTTGATACATCATTCTATGTTGAACAAGTGGGATCACTGCTAAATTCCAATCCGATTGAACACTTTATTACCCAGGGTAAGGCTCAAGGTCTGAAAATTGCAGATGAAGACTATGGTCTTGTAGATTTTAAAGTGTTGCAAAAAAAGTTTAATTCAAAAGAAAGCCATAATTTTTTTCCTGAAAAACCAATTGATATATTAATACCTGTATATAACGGATACGAATATTTAGAGCCTCTTTTTAAAAGCGTTTATAAGAATACTACAATTCCTTTTAGGGTTTTTGTTGCAAATGATTGTAGCACTGACAAAAGGGTTCTACCTTATCTTCAATCTTTAAAGGATGAGCATAAAAACTTAGTGCTTATTGAAAATAAAAAAAATATGGGCTTTGTGGGCACTGTTAATAAACTATCTGACTTAGCAGAAAATCATTTTGTTTTATTAAACACAGATACTGAAGTGCCAAAAGGTTGGTTAGAAAGACTGATGTATCCATTATTTAAAATAGATGATATAGCTACAACGACACCTTTTACAAATTCTGGAACAATTTGTAGCTTTCCGGAATATCTAAATGACAATGAAATACCTAGTGGCTTTAATGTTGATGAGATAGATAGTTTCTTTAAAAAAGTTTCACTTGAAGATGCCTATATTGAAATTCCTACAGGTATTGGTTTCTGTATGGGTGTTAATAAAGATTTAGTTGAAAAAATCGGAATGTTTGATGTGGCATTTGGCAAAGGGTACGGGGAGGAAAACGATTTTTGTCAACGCGCTGTGAATTTAGGTTTTAAAAATATACACGTGCCGAATCTTTATGTTTATCATAAGCACGGGGGTTCATTCCCTTCTGAAGAAAAACTAAAATTAATACAAAAAAATTTAGAAATAATTAACGAAAGGTACCCTTATTATGATCGTGATGTTGCAAAAACGATACATAAAAATGAATTGAGTCCAATAAGAAAAGTTATAGATTTTCAAATTCAATCGCAAGGCAAAAAAGTAGTTTTATTTTTCGATCATGGCTTGGGTGGTGGAGCTGCTCAGTATTTGGAAAACAAGATAGAAAAATTAAAGGAAAAAAATATTTTATCTATCGTGGTTAAACATGAGTTTCATGAAGAGCTTTACAATATAAAGCTAAACTTCTCAGAAAACCTGAGTAATATTAAATCAGAATCACTAGATGGAATAATACCATTTGTTTTAAATGTAATAGATGTTGATGAAATTTTTATCAATTCTATAGTTGGCTATGGAGGAATAGAAGGGCTCATAGAGGACATCCTTACAAATAAAAGAAAGCAAAAAATCGTAGTCCCTATACATGACTACTACCCGATATGTCCTTCATTCACATTACTTAATGACGAGGGGGAATACTGTGGCGTTCCTTTAGACCTTTCTATCTGTCAGAAATGCCTAAAAAACAGCGATAAGGAATTCAAGCAGTTTACTAAAAATCAAGATATTTACACGTGGAGAAAAGTTTGGAATCAATTACTTCAAGCTTCTGATGAAATTTTAACGTTTTCTCAAGCTAGCACTGATATACTTCTAAAGGCATTTGACGGTTTGCAGTCGAAAATAAAGCTATTACCTCATGATATTGCTGGACGGTTTGATAAAATTTATAAACCTCAGAACCTTCAACTACACGAAGAATTAGTTATTGGAGTGTTAGGCGGAATAAATGAAGCCAAGGGCATCTATGTTCTGAAAGACCTTGCAGAGTATATTGAGAAGAATAGTATTAATGCGAGAATTGTTGTATTTGGTGACACTTCGATAAAAATTAACTCCTCTGCTTTAAAAGCAACGGGCCGGTATAATATTGAGAAACTTCCAAATATGGTCAAAGAAGAAAATGTAACACTTTTCTTTATACCTTCAATATGGCCTGAAACATTTTCTTATACGACAGATGAGGTAATGCAGCTTGGCTATCCTTTAGCTGTTTTTAACTTAGGAGCACCAGCTGAAAGGGTTAAAGATTATCAAAAAGGTATGGTTTTAGATCTTGGTTTTCAAAATGATCCAAGTCAAATACTTGAAGTTTTAAAAGGAAGGATAGTCTAATGTTAAGAAATAAAATTGAACCATTTTTTTTACTAGGCGCACCTAGGTCTGGTACCACTATGCTAAGGGACTTATTCAAGCAGATTGATGATTTGTATTCCCCGGAGGAAACGCATGTGTTTAGATGGGCGGCACCATTTAGAGGTGGCGAGTATGATTCTATTTATGCAAACAATAAAACATTGAAGTATCATAGAGAACTGGATGGTATCTCAAATGAATTGTTCTATGAGTTGTATAACTCTTCAATATCAAGGAAAAATTTTAATGATAAGTATTGTCAGAAAGTTGCAGAAATAAAAGGAAAAAAATATTGGTTTGAGAAAACTCCGCAGAATATATATGGTCTTCCACTAATAGCGGAGCAGTATCCAAATGCTAAAATTTTACATATAATTCGTCACCCATATGATGTTATAAAAAGTTTAATGGTAGGTAAAGTAATAAAGGTAGATGAAATAGTGGGAGCCGCAAATTATTGGGCTGAATCAATTGCTATTGTTCAGACACTTAAGCCTTTTCTAGGTGAGCGTTTAGTTGAAATAAAGTATGAAAGTCTCGTGACTAATCCCAAAGAGGTTTTTGGTGAAATAGTTGAAAAGTTAAGTTTAGATACTTCATTTGATTTTGATTTTAGTCATTTAAAATATAAGAATGTTGATTATGGACAATACTTTTCGAATGAGGAATTTGAAATCATTCACTCAATATGCGATAAGTATATTGACTTACACAACTATGATAGATTTGAAGCAAGTTAGGTGTTATTTTTTTGAGGTAATGATATGTCGCGCAGAGAAAAAAAGATTACGAAAGGAGAGTTTGATCTTTTTTCGAGTTCAAACAATTTTCCATTAATAGGTTCGTGGGCTTCAAAAGAATACAATACTATTAATCCTAAAATTAGTTCTTATGAAGATATTGATCCATCAATTAGGGATGTAGTGTCAAAAAATCATAAAATTTACAGTGTCAGTAGTGATCCTGTCTCTGTGTTTGAAATTAATGATTGTATTGTTATGCCTAATGGTGTTTTTTTTATAAATGAAAATGTTGTAGCTCAGTCAGTCCATGATTTTCCGTTAAAGAATAAAGAAAGTTTACAAAAACCTCAATCATTTGATCGTATTAGCTCTGAAAAACCAGTTTTAATATTGTCTAAGTATGGTTATAGAAATTACGGACATTGGTTGATCGAGATAATGCCCAAAATAAAGTTTATTGTCGAATCTGGGATTAATTTGCGTGATGTTTCTATCTTAGTTGGGCACACTAATACTAAGTTAGACAAGGTTGTACGTGACTCATTAAGAATGATTTTAGGTTTTGAACCAGATTTAGTCGCAATAGATAGACCTGTAAGTATTAAACGTGCAATTTATTGTACACCAATTACAAAGCATCCGTTTAAGATGCGTCCAGAGATATCAGAACTATTTTTTGAACTTAAATCTGCTAATCTTAGTAAATCTAAACCAGAAAAGATGCTTTTTGTAACTCGTAGAAGCGCTAATAATCGGTTCTTAGAGGGAGCAAAGCTAGTTGAGTCATACTTAGTAAGCAAAGGTTTTGAGGTTGTTGATCCTGGCGAATTAGTTTTTTCAGAGCAAATAAAGTTATTTTCAGCTTCAAATGTAGTTGTGGGAATAGCGGGTGCTGCAATGACTAATACAGTTTTTATGGAAGAAAAAGCGAAGATCTTGCATCTTGTACCTTCATCAATGCCAAACCTTTTTTTTTACCAGCTAGCCTCTATTTGCAAAAATAATTATTATGAATTTAGAGGAGAAGCTTCTTCTAAAAAAGTGTCAATGTTTTCAAAATCTTTTGAAATTAACTTTTCCAAGTTTGAAGATTTTTTCGAGAATATATTTTTACCTGGAGATTGATTTTATGCCAATTTTTTTAAAAGAAGGCGAATTGTTTTATTTCTCTTATATACCAAAGTGTGGTGGTATGTCGATTGAAAACATGCTTAAAAAGCATGCAAATATAGCACTCAGATCACCTTATCTACATGGCGTAACTCAGCAAAAATTCCCATGCTCACCACAGCATTTTCACTTAGATATTGTTGATAAAATATTTCCAATGAGTAACTTTTCTTACAAGTTTGCTGTTGTAAGACACCCTCTCCATAGATTTATAAGCGAGTATAAATTCTTGATGACAATGAGAATTAAAAAAATTGGATATAATTCCTTTTAACTTGTGGGCTTTGAATAATTTAAAACTTTTTGAAAAAAATAATTTTCATTTAGATAATCATCTTAGACCACAAGTGGAGTTTTTAGATCAGGATTTTGATGTGTTCAAGTTTGAAGATGGTTTTAATCATCTTGTTGAAGTGTTAAGTAAAGAAATGAAGATACCTTCCGATGAGCTGTGTTTAGAACATGTAAATAAAAGTATGAGTTTAGATATAGAGATTGATATTGATGCTAACGTTATAGACAAAATTTATGATATTTACAAATTTGACTTTAATGTATTCGGTTATTCGTTGTGATTTTTATTGAAACTATACTGTAGATGGCTAACACAAAGGCGATAAAAGGGTTAAAAGCGTATGTTTTGTACGAACAGTTGCATAGCCAGGAAGAATTGGGTGCTATCGTCTTCGAACTGAATATGCGGCTTCGGATACGCCTTGATTTTAAATATCTGATAGAAATGATGAATTATCTAATGGCTGATTATCGTGATAGCCACCAAACATTCAACAAGTGTCTCACTCATAGTCTTTATCCGCCCTTATAAATGATAAAGAAAATAAAGTTATCATCCAAGTGTTATCATCCAAGTGTGAGGTAAGTAGCTTTGATTTTATCTGATTTTGAGAGTGCTTCCTGGCAGTTGGGTGCTTGGGAGACTCTAGCTTCTCTGGAAAGCAATGAATGTTGTGACTCAACACAATATGATCTGATATCTTGTTATCGAGGATTGAGTTTTTTTCAGTTAGGAAAAATTCAGGAGGCTGAAAATTTAATAAAATCAGTTTCAAAAAAAATGGATAATAAGAAGCTCGCAGCAATGTTGCTTAGTGGTGCTGCACTTAGCTTAGGCCGGGCTCGTGATCTTGTTGATGGTTCAGTAAAATCTGACGCTGCCCAGAGCTGGTATAAGACGTCTGCTGAGTTGGCGTTAGGTGATTTGGCTTTGCCAGCGCTGGTTGATAAACGCTCAAACTCTACTGCGCTATTACCGATTGAGTTTAAGGCGCCAAATTATCAATGGGCTAAGAGCCATCCTGAATGGTCTAAGCAATATGTCTTTAATGATGCTTTAGGTTTTTGGCACCGGCCTGCTGCCCAAAGCATAGATTATTCAGATGGTGATGAGATTGAGGATCGCTTGCTTAATGTGGTGCATACCTCTACTGATGTCAGTCTCTTTTCTAAGGATTTGATTCAACATCAAACGGATTGGCCTTCCACCTATCACTTCTCAGCAGACCGTGTAAATCTCTTACGTCCTTTAGCTTCAACGCTGGCCTCTTCTAAAGTGTTAGAGCTAGGTTGTGGCTGTGGTGCAATCACGCGTTATTTAGGTGAGCTCGGTGCGGAAGTTGTGGCTTTGGAAGGATCTCTAAGGCGTGCGGAGATTGCAGCAGCACGCACCAGAGACTTGAATACAGTGACGATAGTTGCTGACCGTCTGCAAGACTTACCCCTTCAAGGGGCTTTCGATGTGGTTACATTGATTGGTGTACTGGAGTATTCGCAAGTCTTTGTTGATGCAGAAGATCCGATACAGGCTGTGTTAGAGCGAGCAAAGTCTTATCTCAAACCTAGCGGCGTTTTACTGGTAGCCATTGAAAACCAACTAGGCCTTAAATATTTTGCAGGTGCACCTGAAGATCATGGCGTTGGCATTATGTCAGGGATTAATGATCTTTATACAGATGAGTCTGCAATTACTTTTGGTCATCAAGAGCTAAAAGAGCGCATTCAGGAAGCTGGCTTTAGTCAGGTTGAAACTTTTCTACCTTTCCCTGACTACAAGCTGCCAATGTTAGTAGTTCATCCTTCAGGTCATAAGAAAAAAATCCCTGGCTGGAATTTAGGAACCTTGCTATCTAACTCCGCACCTTATGATAAACAGAAAATACCAGACCCTACTTTTAGCCTTGAGCGCGCTTGGCCGCTTGTAGTTCGAAATGGACTAACAGCAGATTTGGCTAACTCACACCTATTCGTTGCTAGTTTAGAAACTTCAAGTTTTGTAGATAAAAAGGTCTTAGCTAGTTATTTTTCTCCCAATCGTGCCGGTGAATATAGTCAACAAATTGATTTTGTAGTTGAAGAGAAGAAAAAGATTACTATTCGTCGTCAATCTTTATTGAATACATTGGCTACACTAGCACTTGAAACCAAAACTCCAGAAACTTACTTGCCAGGCTCGCTACATTCAGATTTATTACATCGTGTAATTCAACGACCAAACTGGTCTTTAAAAGATATACTTCATTGGTGTTTGCCATGGGTAGAAGCCTTACGTGATCATCGAGTTGAACCTAATGAAATGTCTTTTAATCTATTTGGTACAGATTATCGCGAATGGCTTCCAGGTCACTTTATTGATGCCATACCTAGAAATCTAATTCTACAGTCTGATGGTACTTGGTCTTTTATTGATTTGGAGTGGGTTGAAGAACAACCGCTGCCTTTAGCTTTAGTGGTTTATCGTGGCTTGGTAGTTACGCTCTCTACATTAACAAGTATTTCTATGCCTGAGCTTAGTAAATTTATAGAGCCTAATGTGCTTATTGATAAACTCATGGATGAACTAAAGATGTCTTTGTCAGAAAAAGATTATTTCTACTTCATGCCAGTGATTGAGCGTTTGTCAAACCAAGCTCAAGGTCAACCTCAGCCTGATAAAATGCCGAACAACCCTTATGAATTTAGTTCCCTTAAAGTTCGAAAAACAGGCTCTCCTATAAGTGAGTCTACCAATATTACTTTGTATTGGTCAATTGAGAATAAAGGGTTTAGTGAAGCGAATGCTGTAAAAAGCAGCTGGTTGCTAAGTGGTGGAAAGGCGAGAGTCTCTCTTGAGTTGCCTGATTTGAAAGGGACATTTACAGGTCTGCGAATTGACTTCACTAATTGCCCCGCTTATTTGTTAGTAAGTAGTATGTTGCTTAGGAACAAAGCTGATGAAGTGATTTGGCAATGGGATTTTAGTACTTCTATACTAACTCAAATAGGCCAGTTGAAAATTTCTGCTTTAGATAATGATCATGTGGCTTTTGTTAGTACCGGTAACGACCCTCAGTTTGTCCTAAATTTACCAGAAAATATTTATCCAGAACTAGCAGGAGCAGTCTTGCTTATAAGTATCCAGGGTGGTGTTTTGCATAACTAATAAAAAATGTTATGCTGCCACGTATTTAAAAAATATAGTAAAATAATATCTTTTTATTTTTTATGCTCCATGTTTAACGCATTTTATACTGTGTTTTAGAAAACTATTGGTATTTATTTTTAGGCGTGTTTTTTATAAATGTTATTTTCAAAGATAATAACCGGGATATTAGACGATAAATAGGCTTAAGGGAAGTTTTTTACTCATGATTGTGTCTTGATTACTAAACAGCAATTGTAGCCACTCAAACATTAAAGCAAAAAGGTATAACGATGTCCGAAAGTATTGAAGCTCTGACGCAGCAGGCTGCCACCTTAAAGGCTGAGTTGGCCAGTAAAGAAGAGTCACTCAAGCAAATGCAGGTTCAGCAGCAAGCCATGGGGGATTCCATGGCTACTTTGCAACAAACACTTGCTGGGCTGGAAGAGAAAATCAATGCGCTGGCAGGCCAATCGCAAGAAGCCGTGGCCGGTGCTGGTGAGGCAGGCGAGGAGGCTAAGAAGCCTGTGGCCATCGTCAGTGATGCGCCTTATCCGCAAGAGAAGCTGGATAGCTTTGTGGTATTGAAGGTGCTTCAGGAAGAGCGCGAGCGCCTGTTGCCTTACATCCAGATGATTCGTGATTCTGAATTTTTTGATGGTGCCTGGTATCTTGAACAGTACCCTGACCTCAAGGATAGCGATTTTGCTGATGACCCTGCCATGCATTACCTCTTGTTTGGTGGTTTTGAGGGGCGCCCCGCTGGGCCGTTATTCAACTCGATGGCGTATTACCTTGAATACCCGGATGTGTACAATAACCAACTAAACCCATTGTTGCATTTTATCATGCGCGGTATTGAGGAAGGCCGTACAGCGTACCCTTTGGCTAAGTAAAACAGCTGGTTGATAGGCAATCGCAAGCTACATTGGCTGCCGGTGCCTTTTTGAATAATGAGGTTGAAAAGGATTTATGCTTAAGCGTATGTCAGCAAAAAAAGCCGCTAAGGCGTCGCAAGCGCAGCTCCATGATGTGACTCGTGCGCCTTACGTCGTTTCCAGGGAGGGTAAGCCTCAGGCAGCGGTCAAGGTGGATCAACTTAAAAGGCGTGGCGGTTGCTATTGGGTGGAAGGCTGGATTGCAACCTATAGTGATGCCCCGGCTATAGAGCTGCACATGGATCGTGGTGCGGTAGAGGCATCGCTTACTTTCCATGTGAGAGAAGATGTCGCCATCAGTATGCAAGATTCAAACCCTGGCCTTACAAGCCAGGGTTTTTGCCTTGAATGGTTCAGCGAGCATGATGGCAACGATACGCCTTTACTGGTTTGTCATCTGCAAGAGAAGGGCGCACCGGTTGTTTTCACCCTACCGGCGTTAGAAAGCTTTATGGCCTCACCTGATCAAGATGGCGTGAATATCGCGAGTTCCAGGCCTTCAGCTCGGCCAGGAGCTGCGCAGCATGCCCAGCCCGACTTTCTGGCAGCTGCCACCTGGTTAGCGCCAGACCCATTGAAAGCCGTCGCGCATCTGGATGATTTTGGGATGATCCCCCACCGCAGTGGCTTAATAGCGGGTTGGACGGTTACCCAACCTGGTTGGCAGGTCTGGGGTGTCGATAGTCAGGGTAATGGCGTGAACCTGGAAAACTCCCTGCGTTATCAGCGTGAAGATATTGTGAGCCTGTTCCGCGATACGTTTGGCCAACGCACTGTTGATGCGGGCTTTGTGGCACCTTGGCCGTTTGCGTTGCCTGTGCCATCCAGCCTTCGTCTGGTGGCTTATCATCCGCAAACGCAGCAAGCGATGACGTTGGCACAGTGTGATGCCGATGAAGTTCCCGCAGACCCTGAAGGCTATGCACGCTGGGCATTTGGTGTGGCAACGCCTGCTGAGAAGATTAATGAGCGGTTCAATGGTTGGGAAGGCGAGCTGATTGAAACGCTGTTGGCAGAGCGTGATCAGGCGTTTGCGGATAATCAGAAAGCCCCGGACATCATGACCCTGGGTAACCCGCCAGCGTTTCCAGACGTTAGCCTGATTATTCCGCTATACAGCCGCTGGGATTTTGTTGAGCACCAGTTGTTGGCATTTTCCCAGGATGCGGAGCTGCTGGCATCCACCGAGATTATTTATGTAGTGGATGACCCTCGGATCTTGACTGCCATTTCCAATGAAGTGGAAAACCTGCATCGGCTGTATAACGTGCCGTTTAAGGTGGTATGGGGGCATCGCAACCGCGGGTTCTCCGGTGCCAACAATCTGGGGGTGAGTGTCAGCCAGGGGCGCCAGGTGTTGCTGCTGAACAGTGATGCTTTTCCCACGTCTCCGGGTTGGGTGGGCCAGATGAGCACCCTGCTGGATGAAAACCCGCGTTATGGTCTGCTGGGTGCGCGGCTGTTGAACCCGGAAGGTGGCTTGCAACATGCGGGCATGGTGTTTTTCTATTCGCAGTCCTGGCAGGTGTGGTTGAATAAGCACCCTATGGCGGGCCTTGCCCCGGAACTGGATAATGTGCCCGAGGGCGTGGATATTATTGATAAACCAGCAGTGACTGGCGCTTGCGTGATGATGCAGCGTTCTTTGTATGATGAGCTAGGCGGGTTGAATGAAGGTTACCTGATTGGTGATTTTGAGGATTCTGATCTCTGCTTGCAGGTGCTGAATGCAGGCTATCAGATTGGCTATGTACCGGGTGTCTCTCTGGTGCATCTTGAGCGCCAGTCTTTCTCATCCTTGGGTGATACGTCTTTCCGTACACTAGTGGTACGATTCAATGCCTGGCGACACACCAAGCGTTGGGGCGAGAAGATCCATTCCGTCATGCAGTCATTTAGTTAAGGAGCGTTTTTTCATGGATTCAATCGCAAGCCAGGCTCGCCCGCAGCGTGTATTGGTAATGGCGCATGGCCATCCGGATTTTTCATTGGGTGGCGGTGAGCTGGCCGCCTACAACCTGTTCAAGGCGTTGCGTGATGATGCCAGTGTTGAACAGGCTTGGTTTATCGCTCGCCATGATAGCGGCAATGGGCCAACCGGCGCTTTTACCGTCAGGCGTGAAAATGAATACCTGTGGCAGCAATCATTGGGTAACTCCTTTTTGATGAAAGCCGCTAACAGCTATGCGATATGGAATGACTTTCGTCAGCTGATTCGCACCCTGAAGCCGACCGTGGTGAACTTACATCACTACTTTCATCTGGGTATTGAGCTGCTGCGCATCATCAAGGAGGAAGATCCTTCGATTCGTGTGGTGCTGACCCTGCATGAGTATATGGCGATCTGTCATCAGCAGGGGCAGATGGTCAAGCGTGGCTCTAACAAGCTGTGCTTTCGCTCTTCCATTGAGGATTGCCACCGTTGCATGCCGGAGTTTTCAAAAGAGCAGTTCTGGCTCAGGCGCAGCTTTATTGGCCAGCATTTTGATTATGTGGATCATTTTGTATCGCCTTCCCATTTTCTTAAACAGCGCTATGTTGAATGGGGGCTGCCAGAAGACAAGATCAGCGTGATTGAGAATGGTCAGTCACCCGAGCCAAAACTGCCGCCGCGCCCGCTGCAGGAAGAAGAAACCCGCAAACGCATTGCCTTCTTCGGTCAGATCAACCCTTTCAAGGGAATTGATATCCTTATGGAAGCCCTGCTGGCGATGAAGAAGAAAGAGCGCAAGGCCATCGTGGTGGAAGTGCATGGCGCCAACTTTGAGCATCAGGAAGGTGAATTCAAAGAGCGTGTGCAGGCAATGGCCAACAAGTTGATTGCAGAAGGCGTACTTCGCTGGGTGGGCCCTTATGAGCCGTTCCAGGTGACCGAGCGGATGCGCAATGTTGATTGGGTGCTGATCCCCTCCATCTGGTGGGAGAACTCCCCTATGGTGATTCAGGAAGCCTTTGTGAACGGAAGGCCCGTCATAGCGTCTGATATCGGCGGCATGCAGGAAAAAGTTACTCACGGCGTTGATGGTCTGCATTTTGAAGCACGCAACCCGCTTAGCCTGGCACAGGTGCTGCAAAAAGCCGCCAGTATGCAGGATGAGGAGTGGCTAACTCTGTATGAAAATATTCAGGCTCCTTTGACGTATAGAGAAAGTGCAGATGAGTATAAAAGAATTTATATGGAGTGTTCAGTATAACTATGAAAGCGATACTTCACATAGGCACAGAGAAAACAGGCACAACTACACTCCAGAATTTTCTTGTGAAAAACAGACCTGCTTTTTTGGAAAAAGGTTACTATATACCTGAGAGTGTAGGAGTTGGTAACAATCGTGGTCTTGCTTCTTGCTCAATGGAGTTTGGAAAGCTTGATGATTATTATTATGATAAAGGTATTGATTCACAAGAAAAAAGAGGGCGTTTTGATAAGGAGTTAGTTGCGCGCTTTACGGAAGAGATTGAAAGATTAGAGGACGGTTACCACACAGTTATTCTATCAAGTGAGCACTTTCATTCTAGATGTGTAAGCAAAAACGAAGTGGAAAATGTAAGAAAAATACTAAGGCCGCTTTTTGAAGAGATTAAAGTTGTTGTGTATCTACGCCCTCAGGTAGATATGGCAGTCTCATTGTATTCTACTAATCTAAGGTCAGGTAGTAGTTCAGAGTTTTACGATTTTCTGAAAAGACATTGTCAATCAAGCAACCCCTATTATAATTACGATGATCTACTTAATAAGTGGAGTCAGGTTTTTGGGGGAAGTGATATAAGTGTGCGTATTTTCGATAGAAATACAATGCTAAATGGAGACATTGTTGATGATTTTTTTGATGTTGTTGGTTTTGATGGCGATCTTTACCACTTTGATAAAGTAAAAAATTTAAATGAATCACTAACTCCTTTTGGGCAGGAAATTCTTCGGCTTTCAAATAAATATAACTATGGTTTTAATATTAGCGGTGTGCCATTTAAAGTTAGATTATTGCAGTTAGTAGATCAAGAGTTTATTGGTAAAGGCTGTTCCCCTAGTTCTAATTTAGCAAAAGAGATACAAGGATATTTTGAAAAAATAAATAAAAATGTTGCAGAAAAATGGTTTGAAAGAAAAAAGCTTTTTGACTTTAATTTTGAATATTATGGTGAAGGGAGAAAGCTAGAAGATGGATATAAGGTTGCTCTTGAGACCTTCTTCTCATGTTATCAAGATGTTATGCCAAAAGAAATTGATGTTATTAGAGACGCAGCAATAGTTTTGGAGTCAGAAAATGTAAAACAGGCATCTGAGCTTATGCAGCTTGCGCTTAAATTAAGGCCTAATGGTGCTTTGCTAAAAAAGAAAATGCTAGAGTATAAAGATAACATGGATGCTGAAAAAAATTAATTTGTGGTTGGTATTTGGTTGTTTTATAGATTTTTAGATTTCTTTTTGTTAAAGGTTGATTTTGAGTGCTACTTTAAAGTGTTTTCAAGAGGTAATGGTTAATAAAGTTTTTCCATGTTTTATAAATCTATAGGCAGGTGATATGAGCTTATTGGTTGAGAGATTTTTAAGTAGACTTGAAAACGTAACTGAAGAATTAGAAGTTGAAGATTTCAATCCGGTTGGTTTTGACGAGCTTAGTGATATTGTAAGGATGCAGCTTGATAAAGATATTAAAGGCCTGTTGAGTATTTGGAATGTTAAAATAGAAGATGACTATTTTATTTTACCGCATCCAGAATATCCTGATATTGCAACTAAAGCAGTTTTTAGTATCAAGCTTAATATGACAAATTTTGTCTTTATGCTTAGTGAAAATAAAGATCTTATATGGGTTTTCGGTCAATGCGAGGGCATGATTGATATAGTTGTCACTGAGGAAAAAATTTACCGCACCTCGTTATCTAGTAAAAAGCCTATTTTAGATCAGATAAATAAATTAAGTAAGTTAGACCCACAGAGAATTATAAAATTTAAAAAATATGGATTTTTACTTTCCCAATCAACACCCTATCATTTTTTTTACGACCAATTAAAAAATTATATCCATTTTAAACGCAGCGCAAAAAAGGTTAGTTTCGATAAATCTTTTTTTTGTTTAAGTAAGTGTGATTTGCCTATAGATAATGAATGCGTTTACTTGTTTCCTACTACAGTAGGTAACAACCAGCTTCGTAGTGGTGTTGCTAAAGAGCTGAACGAAAATATGGAAAGTTTTATCTATAATAATGCGGCTAAAAGTTGCACCTTAGCTTCACATGAACCGCATAGCTTAAAGCTTTGGTTTTCTATTACAGGTCAAAAGAGAAGTTGGTTGCAACAGGTTGAAGGGGTAAAAAATATTGTTGCTATCTTGGTGAGCTATTTTGATGATATTGAGCTGTATGTGGATGGCGTGACAGCTCCTGATGGTAAAGAAATTAGAAATTCAGACGATGAAGCCATTTTTTGTCAAATAGAAAAAAATGTTGACAGTAGGTGTAAAGTTTATTCATTAATTGGAAAAGATTACCGCTATAAAATAAAGAAATGTAGCTGCGCTGATGTATTTATAGCAAATGCAGGTACTGGTTGTATGGTGCCACTTCGCTTCTGTAAAAAACCAGGTGTGTTGCATTCAAATACAAAACTTTTCTCTTTTCCTGATGAATATCCAAGCACAGTAAAAAAATTTGATAAAAGATATACTATTAATGTTCTAGGGGAGGAGAAATCTAGAGCTGATTTTGCTAGCTACCACATTCCTTGGCAGCACATATTCAATCTCGTTGTCGAAGTGATTAACAAAGTTAAAGGAATTGAAATTGAAATGTTAAAAGTGCCTTCTGTAGATGAAGTTGCAAAGTCTTACAGTGCGCAAGAAAGTGTAAGAAGGGAAAAGATTAATTCTTTTTATAATATAGAGCAGCGTATCAAACCCGGTCAAAAAAGTCCCGATATATTACGAGAGGTGGCTTTGTCCTTTGAGGAATCTGGTGAAATCGAAACAGCCTTAAAGGTGATGAAAAAGGCTTTGGAGCTAAGACCTGAAGGGCCTTTCATAAAAAAGAAAATTGATAAATATCACCAAATTCTTCAAGAAAGAGGCCGTAAACTATGACCGTTTTATTCCTTGACTGTACCTTGCGAGACGGCGGCTACTATAACGCTTGGAATTTTTCTTTCGAGTTAATTAATCAATACCTTGATGCCATGCAAGCCGCAAGAGTTGATATTGTAGAACTGGGCCTTCGCTCATTGAAGAACCAGGGGTTCCAAGGCCCTTGCGCGTTTACTACGGATGATTTTATTCGCGGTCTGACGATTCCTGCTGGCTTGATTGTGGGCGTGATGGTCAACGGCAGCGAGTTAGTTGGAGAGGTACCTCAGCAAAAAGCGCTTGAACGTCTTTTTCCCAATGCAGCCGCAGATTCACCGGTAGACTTGGTACGTATTGCCTGCCATGTGCATGAATTTGAAAAGTCACTGCCAGCCGTTACCTGGCTGAAAGAGCGTGGCTATCAGGTCGGCTTTAACTTGATGCAGGTGGCAGACCGCACCGAAGAGGAGGTGAAAGCCCTTGCGCGCGTGGCCAAGGCTTACCCGATGGATGCGCTCTACTTCGCCGATAGCATGGGCAGCATGAACCCAGATCAGGCGGCGCAGATCATTCAGTGGTTCCGTAGTGAGTGGAGCGGCGCTATGGGTATTCACACCCATGACAATCTGGGGCTGGCACTTTCTAACACCCTTCGCGCGCTGGATGAAGGCGTGACCTGGGTAGATTCCACCGTGACAGGCATGGGCCGGGGGCCAGGTAATGCCCGTACCGAGGAACTGGCCATCGAAATGGCTGAGCGGCGTGGAAAGCCCACCAATATGGTGCCCTTGATGGCGCTGCTGCGTGAGCACTTCAAGCCCATGCAGGCCCATTACGGTTGGGGCACCAACCCCTACTATTACCTGGCAGGTAAGTACGGCATCCACCCCACCTATATCCAGGAGATGCTCAGCGATTCGCGCTACAGTGAGGAAGACGTACTGGCAGTGATTGAGCACCTGAGAGTAGAAGGCGGCAAGAAATTCAACCTCAACACCCTGGATGCAGCGCGTCATTTCTATCACGGCGAGCCCAAGGGCCAATGGTCACCCAAGGAGCGCTTTGCCGGGCGTGAGGTGCTGCTGTTGGGCACCGGGCCTGGCGTTGCTCGCCACCGTTTGGCGCTTGAGCGCTACATCCACGAGCATAAACCGCTGGTGTTGGCGCTTAACACCCAGAGTGCGATTAACGCCGAGCTGATTGATCTACGTGTGGCCTGTCACCCGGTGCGACTGCTGGCAGACTGTGAGGCGCATACCCAGCTACCCCAGCCGTTGATCACACCTTATTCGATGTTACCAGCCGATGTGCGTGACTCCTTGGCCAGTAAAGAAGTGCTGGATTTTGGTTTGAACGTACAAGCAAATAGCTTTGCCTTTGCTGAGACACACTGTACTGCCCCCACGTCGCTGGTGGTGGCCTATGCGCTTGCGGTTGCCAGCAGCGGCCAGGCAGAGCGAGTCGTCATGGCAGGGTTTGACGGTTACAGTGCTGACGATCCGCGTAGCCGAGAGATGCACCAGCTCTTTGAACAATATCAGCAAGCAGAAAATGCCTTACCCATGACGGCCATCACGCCCACCCGTTATGCCATAAATAGCGCTTCGGTCTACGCGCTTTAAGCATTATCAAGGGTCCTGTTTTTATCAATATTGACAGTGAGTTCACTATGCGCAGTGTTGTGATGATTCCCGCCCGCTATGGCTCGAGCCGCTATCCGGGAAAACCCCTGGTGCCACTTTTAGGCAAACCGATGGTGCTATGGGTCGCAGAACTTTCGGCCCGCGCCGTCGGCGCCGAGAATATTTATGTTGCTACCGAAGACCCACGCATTGCTGATGTGGTTGAAGCGGCGGGGTTTCAGGCAGTGATGACATCCGATGACGCCCTGACGGGCACCGACCGCCTGGCCCAGGCGGCCGAAAAGATCGAGGCAGATATCTATATCAACGTACAGGGTGATGAACCGCTGGCAGACCCTACGGATATTCTCAAGGTGCGTGACGCCAAGCGGGCTCATATGGATGCCATCATTAACGGGTTTAGCTGGGTCGGCGATAACGAAGACCCGCATAGCGTTAATATTCCCAAAGTAATCACCAACGAGTGTAACGAGCTGGTCTACATGTCGCGCGTAGCATTGCCAGGCTTCAAGGACGCCAAGTACGCCCCTAGCCGCTACAAGAAGCAGGTCTGCATCTACGCGTTTACCAGAGAGGAGCTGAGCGCTTTTCGCGGTTTTGGCCGCAAAAGTGCGCTGGAGCACAATGAGGATATTGAGATTCTGCGCTTTCTCGAACTGGGCAAGACCGTGCGTATGGTGGAAACCCAGCCGGGTAGCCTGGCCGTTGATGTGCCTGAGGATGTGGCCAAGGTCGAAAACGCGCTGCGTCGTACCGGGCGGGTGTCCGAATGAAATACCCTGTCATCGAGTACGCGACCCTGGTTTTCGACTGTGATGGCGTGGTGCTGGATTCCAACAAGGTCAAGACCGAGGCCTTCTATCGGGCCACCTTGCCCTATGGTGAAGCCGCTGCCCAAGCCATGGTCGATTATCACGTCGCCAACGGCGGCATATCGCGCTACAAAAAGTTCGCTTACTTTCTGGAGCAGATCGTTCCTGCTTACACCAGTCAACAACAAGGGCCCGACTTGGAAGCCCTATTGCACGCCTATGCCATCCATGTACGCGAAGGGCTGTTGAACTGTGATATAGCTCCTGGCTTAGAAACCTTGCGAAAGAAGACACCCGAAGCCCGTTGGCTGATTGTCTCTGGCGGTGACCAAGCTGAACTGCGTGACGTGTTTCAACAACGCGACATCGCAGGCTGGTTTGATGGGGGCATCTTTGGCAGCCCTAATACAAAAGACGAGATTCTGGCACGAGAACTTTGCTCTGATAATATCCAGCAGCCTGCGCTTTTTCTGGGTGATAGCAAATACGACTACCAGGCCGCTGATGCCGCTGGGCTGGATTTTCTGTTCTTGAGTGGATGGAGCGAGGTAGCGGATTGGGCAAGCTGGGTAGCGTTTGAAGACATATCGCTACAGCACAATATTAAGGCATTAACGGAGTAGGCCATGAAAATTCTGGTGGTAGGCGGCGCGGGCTATATCGGCTCTCATATGGTCAAGCAGCTTTCAAATGCCGGGCATAATGCTGTGGTACTGGATAACTTAACCACTGGGTTCCGTGAGCTGGCCTGCAACGGTGAGTTAATAGTGGGCGACTTGGCGGATACTGGCTTACTGGAAAGGCTTTTCAGTAAGTACCATTTTGATGGCGTTATGCACTTTGCTGCCGCCAGCCTGGTGGGCGAATCCATGCAGAACCCGGGTAAGTATTACCGCAATAATGTGGTGAATACGTTAAACCTGCTGGAAGTTATGGTACGTCATGGCGTTAAAAACTTTATTTTTTCATCTACGGCAGCGACGTTCGGTGAGCCGGAATATGTACCCATTGATGAAGCGCACCCTCAGCGGCCTATCAACCCCTATGGTGCCAGTAAGCTGATGATCGAAAGAATGCTTCAGGATTTTTATGCTGCGCATGGGCTTAATTCAGTGGCGTTGCGTTATTTCAATGCCTGTGGCGCGGATCCTGAAGGAAAGATAGGCGAATGCCATGACCCCGAAACCCATTTGATTCCGTTGATTCTTCAAGCAGCGTCTGGACGGCGTGAGTCCATTACCGTATTCGGGCGTGATTATGCTACAGAAGACGGCACCTGTATCCGTGATTACATTCATATCGAAGACTTATGCAGTGCTCATGCTCTGGCGTTGGAAGCGTTGGCATCGGGAGACAAACAAGGTGCATTGGCGTATAACCTGGGTAATGGTCAGGGCTATTCCGTTCAGGAAGTGATTGACGTCGTTAAATCAGTTGTCGCCAAAGATCAATGCGAACTTGTGGTTGAAGAAGGTGCCAAAAGGGTAGGCGACCCGGCACGATTAGTGGCGGATGCCACACTGGCTCGCAAGGAGCTGCACTGGCAACCACAATTTGCCTCGCTCGAAACGATTGTTCAACATGCCTGGGCGTGGGAAAAACATATATCCCAGTTTTGAAAGAATGGTTAAAGTGGTTTTTAGAAAATTTTATCTGGTCAGAGGTAGTCTTTGTATTAGTGTATTGCTGAGTGTTCGAAAGCCAATAAATTTTTGTAAGGTTAATGATGATTAAACGTACTATGTCTCAGCTGAAGTCTAAAAAGAAGAAAGTCGGTAGTTATGATGTTATCGTGCATATAGGTGCCCCCAAAACCGGTTCTTCTGCTATTCAGCGTTTTTGTGTTGAAAATCGTAGCTATCTTAAGACATTAGGTTTTTATTACCCAGAGCATCCGCTTGATAAGAATGGTGTTTCTGGAGGGCATACTGAAATTGCAGGGGCCCTGATTAATAACGATAAATCAACTGCCGGACAGCGCTTTCACCGTTACCTAGGAAAAGCTAAAAAAAATGATATGACACTGTTGTTATCAGCAGAAGCTTTTTATGGTCAGCATGAAAGCATGGCTGAGTTATGCCAAGGGCTATCCGTTAAAGTTATTGGTTTCTTGCGCCACCCTGTTGATTATTTGCTAGGCAACCATAATCAAGGTATTAAGCGGCATATGGTAACACACCGGCTTAATCAAGCCGTTGCCGAGATGGTTTCAAAACCCACGCCGCATCTTGTGGGTAAGCCTTTTATACATTGGGCTAACCAGTTTGGAGACGATAACTGTTATTTTGCAGCTTATCAGGCGCCAGGAAGCGGCTTGCCTCTAGAAACTGTTTTTTTGAAAGCGCTGGGTACCAGTGAGCAGGAGGCAAAAAACAAAGTAACCAATGTTTTAGTAACCAATCGAAGCTACGTTAAATCAGCTCTTGAGTTTAAACGTCTCTTGAATACTGTTTTATCGGAGTTGCCAGTCAGCCATGCTAATAAAGTGGATTGGTGTTTGCAAGGATACTCTGATCGAGCGGTTGATGAATATCCTTATCAACACTCTGATGTTCCAGAAACACTCATGTTAAAGCTTTCAAGCCATCTTTCTGAACAGATGAAAGAGGTTAGTTTGCGCTTTCCTCAATTATCAGAAGTAGCTACGTTGAATCAGAAGGCATTACACCTTGGCAAGCTAGAAAACGGCTTTGGATTACAAGGTCCGCTGGCCGCATTGGCAGAAGAGCTTCCGGATACGTTGCGATTGGTGAGTACGGAGGCATTGAGGCAGCATACCCAGGGCCGCCGTGATTATGTTTTTTTGAAGCTAATGGATGTCTTGGGACTCGACTTTGATGAAGTGGATATACCCATTAGCGTTTTCGATAATGATATTCTGCAAAGATTAAAAAGGCCAAAGAATTCTGGCCCAGATTATCTGCGTGAAATGTCGTTAGTATTAGAGCGTCTTGGCTATCTGAATGAATCTGTAGTGCTAATTGATATGGCTCTAGGTATTCGTCCAACTGGAAAGGGGTTGATTCAGATAAAAAAACGCCTTGATGCAAAGCTTTTAAATGAAAAAAAGATGCAATGATATGGATAGTCTTTCAGGAGCTGAATTTATAGTATGGTAATGTATTTTTTAAACAAGGCTCCTCGCTTACTACCTGGTAGTCAACTAGAGGCTAACAATGTCAATGCATCTTTTGAATGGCTAGCCATAGGTGACGATCCCCAGTTCATGATTAAGAAGCCACCCCGTGTGCCGGGGTGGTATATGCTTGAAGTGAATATCAAGCACGATCAGCCCAGTGCTGCCGTAAAGCTTTATCTGGATAAGGGCAAGGGTTTTCAGGAGGAAGGCAGTGTTTACCTGCCGTTAAAAAATGGCCAGCAGACCAAACGCTTATTCTGGCTGCCTTGGGGTGTGAAAGCGATTCGCCTTGACCCTATCGATAGCGCTGGTCAGTTCACTATTGATCATTTTCGTATGGTTTGGCTAACGCCAGGGTTTGCTCATGATAGGCTGGCTCAGCGTCTTTCCAGCATGCATTTCCAATGGCGCAGCATCGAAAAAGGTGCTCTGTTGGCGAGCCTGAAAGCCAAGGCGGCAGAAGCTAACGAAGATTGGCGCAACTTTGCCATGGCCGCCTATGATGAAACCTTTGAGCGCATTGTCATTCAGCGTAGCTACCATGAATGGCTGGCTGAGCAGAGCGAACCCAGCCAGGCAGAGTCTGCCAAGCGGTTGGAGTTGATGGCCAGCGCACCGCTTATTTCTGTGCTGGTGCCTGTTTATAACCCGCGTATTGAGTGGCTAAAGGCTTGCCTGGATTCGGCAATAGAGCAGCACTACCCGCACTGGCAGTTATGTATCGCCGATGACGCCTCAACCGACCCTGAGGTTGCCCGCGTGCTGGCTGACTACGTTGAGCAGGATCGTCGCATTCATGTGGTGACCCGCCAAACCAATGGTCATATCTGTGCGGCCAGTAATAGCGCCTTGAACCTTGTGGAGGGGGAGTACGTCTGCCTGTTGGATCATGATGATCTGTTAACGGCAGACGCCTTGCTTGAAATGGCTGAAGCCGCTGTCAAGAACCCGCAGGCCAAGCTCTTCTACAGTGATGAAGACAAGTTGGATGAGTTTGGGCACCGGGTTGATCCGCACTTCAAACCGGACTGGAACCCGGATCTTATACTGGCGCAGAACTATATTTCTCATCTCGGTATGTATAGCACTGATCTGGTACGCGAAGTGGGTGGCTTCCGTGAAGGTTTTGAGGGCAGCCAAGATCACGACCTGGTGCTGCGCGTAACAGCAAGGCTAACGGCTGAGCAGATTGTGCACGTGCCGAAGGTGCTTTATCACTGGCGGGCCGGGGAAGGATCTACTGCCAAGAACAGCGGTGAAAAAGATTATACAGCTGAAGCTGGCCTTAAAGCTGTTGCTGACTATCTGGCGGTTAATCGCCCTGATGCCAAGGCAAGCCATGGGGCCTTTGCCAATACCTATCGGGTTCATTGGCCGTTGCCGTCACCTATGCCCTTGGTGAGCCTGTTGATTCCCACTCGAGATAGGGTGGAAATTCTTAAGCCTTGCGTAGAAGCCATACTGGCCCGTACCTCTTATCGCCTATTTGAAGTGCTGATTCTGGATAACGGTAGCCGTTGCCCGGAGACGCTTGCATATCTGCAGGAGGTGCAAGCCCGTGATGATCGAGTGCGTGTGGTTGAGTGGGATCATCCATTCAATTATTCGGCGCTTAATAACTTTGGTATTCGCCATGCCAAGGGGGAGCTGATCGGCCTGATTAATAACGATATCGAGCCGATTAACCCTGAGTGGCTGGAAGAAATGGTGCGCCAAGCGTGCCGCCCGGAAATTGGCTGCGTCGGCGCCAAGCTGTATTACCCGAACGATACCATCCAGCATGCTGGCGTTATCCTGGGTATTGGTGGGGTCGCCGGGCATGCGCATAAATACCTTAGCCGCCATGCCATCGGGTATTTCTCAAGACTCCATTTGGCGCATAATCTCTCAGCGGTCACGGCCGCTTGTCTGCTGGTACGCAAACAGGTGTTTGATGAGGTGGGCGGTTTAAATGAACAGGATTTGACCATTGCCTTCAATGATGTGGACTTCTGCCTGAAAGTGCGCGAAGCAGGGTACCGTAACCTGTGGACGCCCTATGCTGAGCTTTATCATCATGAGTCTGTTTCTCGTGGCGGAGAAGATAACCCAGAGAAGCGCGAACGTGCCGCCAGGGAAGCCGCCTATATGCGTAGAACCTGGGAAGAGGCGTTGGATAATGATCCTGCTTATAACCCGAACCTGACGTTGGTGTATGAGGACTTTTCGCTGCGTTGAGGTGCTTTTTTGTAACGCTTTAGGCAGGTCGTCGCGGATATTGATAATCAATTAGGAAACGGATCATGGAAGCTGTCATCAGGGCGTTTTTTGAAGAATCACCGGATGCGAATGTTGTTGCGGAACGTGTGGCCTTTGGTACCTCTGGCCATCGTGGACGTTCGCTGGAACATACCTTCAATGCCGCCCATATCATGGCGATTACCCAGGCGGTGGTGGATTATCGCAATGAAGCAGGTTACCAGGGGCCGCTTTTTTTAGGCTTTGATACCCATGCGCTGTCTCGCCCTGCCTGGGAGTCGGCTTTATGTGTATTGGCAGCTAATAATGTGTCGGTGCGGATTGAAAAAGATCAGGGTGTAACGGCAACGCCTCTGGTTAGCCACGCTATTTTACAGCACAACGCCAAGCCGGAAGCTAAGTTGGCAGATGGCTTGATTATTACGCCTTCCCATAACCCGCCTGAAGATGGCGGCATCAAATACAACCCCTCTCACGGTGGCCCTGCTGGTTCAGAAGCCACTGCCTGGATTGAACAGCGCGCCAATCATTATCTGCTCAATGATCTGCAAGGGGTGGCGGTTGTTGATCTGCAAGCGGCACTGGCGGTTGTACAGGGGTATGACTTTACGGCTGTCTATGTAGCCAATTTGGCTGATGTCATCGATATGGCGGCGATTCAGCGGGCTGGCCTTACCTTGGGGGTAGACCCGATGGGCGGAACGGCCTTGCCGGTCTGGCAGGCGATTGCAGATGCGTACAGCCTTGATATTGATGTGGTCAACACCACCATAGATGCCCGTTTTGCCTTTATGCCGCCTGACCATGACGGCAAGATTCGTATGGATTGTTCCAGTGCTGCCGCCATGGCGAACCTGCTCGCTATCAAGGATCATTTCAGCCTGGCGTTTGGAAATGACCCTGATGCAGACCGCCATGGCATTGTCGATGCGGCGGGATTGATGAACCCCAATCATTTTTTGGCGGTGTGCGTTGATTACCTGATTCAGCACCGCTCGAACTGGCCCACAACGCTCAAGATAGGTAAGACCCTGGTGTCGTCTTCGATGATTGATCGTATCGTGGCGGCCCATCAGCGTGAATTGTATGAAGTACCGGTAGGGTTCAAGTGGTTTGTTGAGGGCCTGCATGAGGGCTGGCTGGCGTTCGGAGGTGAGGAAAGTGCCGGGGCAAGCCTGCTGACTCTGAATGGCCTGCCATGGTCGACCGATAAAGACGGCATTGTGCTGTGCCTGCTGGCGGCTGAAATGACGGCTGTCACCGGTAAGACTCCCAGTGAGTATTATCACATGCTGACACAGCGCTTCGCTGCGCCCTGCTACAAACGCGTTGATACAGCCTGCACCCTTGAGCAGAAAGCCGCCTTCAAAAAGCTGACCGCTGAGCGTATTACCCAAACCACTCTGGCGGGAGAGCTGATTATTCAGGCGCTGGTGAACGCGCCAGGCAATGGCGCTGCTATAGGTGGTTTGAAAGTCACCACTGAAAACGGCTGGTTTGCCGCTCGCCCCAGTGGCACTGAGGCTTTGTATAAAATCTACGCAGAGAGCTTTAAAGGCGAAGAACACCTGAATGAGCTAATTGAAAGTGCCACTGAGCTGCTTGATAGCGTCTTTGCATCCTTATAGGCAAAGCTTCCTGCGGTTTTCTTGATAGCGTCAATACGGCTGAAATATTTAGCCTTGATAGTGGCTGTGGCCTGAAAATTGCGTGTCCTTATAGATGATTTATGGGGCTATTGATGATGTATGGACGGTCTTTAGATGGCCCAGCACACTGATATGACATTTACGGAAAGTTTATGAGTTCAATCTCCGCCTCCGGCGATCATATTTATACCCCTTTGAGGGCATTAGAAGCTCATGCTGAAAAGATGCAGGTGCACTCGTTAAGTGATTTGCTGGATAGTCACTCGGCTTCTGCGCAGCAGCGTGCAGAGGCGTTGGCATTTACGTTTGGCAGTTTGCATATTGATTTCAGTAAACAGCGACTAACCGCTGAGACCGTTGCGCTTTTAAAGGAGTGGGCTGAAAGCCGCGGTTTGGCCGCAAAGCGTAGTGCTTTGTTTGCCGGTGAAAAGGTCAATACGTCAGAAAAGCGCGCTGCGTTGCATATGGCGGCCAGATGGCCAAACGATGAAGCGCCACCTGCCGGTATGCAAGAGGCTGTGGCTTTTTGCCAGCAGCAGCGTATGCGTATGACAGAAATGGTTAATTGCATACACGCTGGCCAATGGTATGGTGCAACGGGTCAAGCAATCACTGATGTGGTGCATATTGGCGTTGGTGGCTCTGATCTTGGGCCAAAACTGGTCAGTGAGGCGCTGGCGAACCGGCCAAGCAGTACCCGGCTGGCCGTGCATTATGTATCGACGATGGATGGTTCTCAGCTGTTGCCATTGATGGAGCGTCTGAACCCGGCAACCACCTTGTTGGTGTTGGCGTCAAAGTCCTTCACAACGGCAGATACCCAGTTCAACGTCCGCACGGCGCTTGCCTGGTTAAGTCATGCGCTGGAAATCGACGAAGCAACGATCTGCCGGCATCAGATGATAGGTGTTTCGACCAAGCCGGATAAGATGACGGCCTTTGGTATTCCTGAGACTCAGCAGCTGGTGTTCAAGGAGTGGATTGGCGGGCGCTTTTCGCTTTGGTCACCGATTGGCGTGAGTGTGGCCATTCAGCTGGGGATGGATACCTTTGATGCTTTGCTGGCAGGCGCACATGCCATGGACAGGCATTTTTTGGATGCTCCCACTGAGCAAAACCTTCCGGCGTTGATGGCGCTTGTGGGGGCATGGAACTGTCAGTTTCTGAACATTCCGACTCATGCGGTCTTGCCGTACGATGGCCGTTTGAAGCATTTGCCCGCCTACCTTCAGCAGTTGGAGATGGAATCCAACGGCAAGAGTGTCGGGCTGGATGGACGATCCGTTAATCATGCCACCTGTCCCATTTTGTGGGGGGATGTTGGCCCTGATGGCCAGCATGCGTTTTATCAGTTGTTGCATCAAGGCAAGCACACGGTGAGCGCTGATTTTATTGCGGTGGCAGAACGTGGCTATGCAGTTGATGATGTAACAACTAATAAAGAGATTAGCCGCAGGCTGAAGGCTCAGGAGCAGCTGACGCTGGCGCATTGTCTGGCGCAGTCGCAGCTTTTTGCGCTGGGTGATGATGCGATACCTATGGCGCTGCGCGGCTATATGGCACAGGGGTATAGAGGGAATCAGCCTAATTCTGTGGTGCTGCTGAAAACCCTGGATGCCTGGTCGGTGGGGGCCTTGATGGCGATGTATGAACACAAGGTGTTTGTGCAATCGGTACTATGGAACCTGAATCCCTTTGATCAGCCTGGAGTAGAGCTAGGAAAGCAACTGGCGACGAGCCTCTATCAGACGCTGGCAGATGAGCCAGTCATACATGAAAACATAAACGATACCGGCACGACTCAGCTTCTTGACAAGGTGAATGCGTGGCGCAATACAGCAGATGAAAAAAGGATGTAGCTGAATGACGGGTGTTCACATGACCAAAGTGCGTAAAGCCATTATCCCAGTCGCCGGTTTTGGTACTCGGCTATTGCCAATCAGCAAGGCTATTCCCAAGGAGATGGTGCCGGTCGTGGATCGCCCCTTGATTCAGCACGTGGTGGAAGAAGCGCTG
The DNA here is from genome assembly GCA_041875495.1 of Halomonas sp. CH40. NCBI lineage: Bacteria > Pseudomonadati > Pseudomonadota > Gammaproteobacteria > Oceanospirillales > Halomonadaceae > Halomonas > Halomonas sp. CH40. Next base: position 2,582,978 of record CP112982.1, on the reverse strand, counting down.
GCAGCGGGTATCAACGAGATTATCCTGGTGACTCGGGCGGGCAAGTCTGCCATTGAGGATCATTTTGATGCGCATTTTGAGCTTGAGCATTCACTGGCCAGCAAGGGTAAGAATGCCCTGCTTGAAACGCTGTCGGCCATTTCGCCCAAACAGCTGAAAGTGACTAGCGTGCGTCAACCTAATGCTCAGGGGCTTGGGCACGCCATTTACTGTGCGGCTCACTTGCTGGATGAAAACGAGCCTTTTGCGGTGATCTTGCCCGATGTGCTGGTCAAGCCTCAGGTGGCAAGCAGCGCCTGTGACCTGGGCGATATGGTGGGGCTTTGGAATGCTCATCAGGCGGCTCAGATCATGGTGGAAGCCGTGCCGAAAGAAGACGTTCAGCGTTATGGCATTGTGGATTGTGATGAACCTGCCGCCGGTGAAAGTGCTGATATGCGCGGTGTGGTTGAAAAGCCCACGCCTGAGGAAGCACCTTCCTGCCTTTCTGTGATTGGCCGCTATGTATTACCGTATCGCATTATGGAACTGTTACGCGATCAGCCGCCCGGCGCGGGTAACGAGATCCAGTTGACCGATGCCATCGACCGCTTGATGCAGGAAGGCCAGACCGTGCAGGCATTCCGCATGCTCGGGCGCACTTTTGATTGCGGCCATATCGAAGGCTGGCTGCAGGCAAATACGCTGCTGGCCCGCGAGGCCGGGTACGAGGTGTAGCCCTTATCAACCCTGCCACGGATAACCACGGATAAAACCTTTTTTTATGCCACGGACGCTCACGGACGACACGGACAAGAACAATTTAAAAACAAAACCTTAAAAGATTTTTTAGGGTTTTAGGTTTTCGTCCGTGTTTTCCGTGAGGGTCCGTGGCTATATAGACCTTACCAGCCGCAGCCCGAAAACCAAGGTCAAGATGGATTCCCGCTAAAAGCCTGCGGGAATGACGGGTGTGGGGATGACAGGAAGGGAGAGGCTCTTTAAGAAATCGGAGGCTGGGACATCGGTTTTATGGTTAGTTGCAGCCCCAGTGCATTGGCAACCTTGTTGATGGTAGAGAAGGCAGGGTTACTCTCTCCAGAGAGTGCTTTGTAGAGACCCTCGCGGCTCATGCCAACTTCCTTGGCCAGCTGGCTCATATTGCGTGCCCGAGCGACGTCACCCAAAGCGGCAGCGAGCAGTGAAGGGTCATTTTCCTCCATCACGGCCTCCAGGTAGGCGGCAATCTCCTCTTCCGTTTGGAGGTACTCGGCGGCGTCGTAGTGGCTAAATGTTACATGATGCTGAGCTGTCATTGCTTACTCCTTCCATTGCTTGGCAATGGCTTTGGCTTGTTCAATGTCGCTAGGCTGGCTGCTTTTGTCTCCTCCGCAAAGTAGTACCACCACGATAGGGCCTCTGTTGAGGTAGTAGATTCGGTAGCCGGGGCCATGAGGGATGCGCATTTCTGAGATGCCTTCACCCACAGGTTTGACATCGCCGGGGTTGCCGAGGCTCAGGCGTCTTAGCCGCACCGAGATCTTGGCGCGGGCCTGAGTGTCTCGAAGGCCGTGCAGCCATCGGTCAAAGACATCACTTTTGATAAGCTCAATCATGTGTCAACTCTAGTTGGCAGGCGGCTGAATGTCAACTATGTCCACTCGGCCATAAACCTCTAACTTATGGCTTAAGCGCGGCCATGTGGAGTCTGCGGAAGGCGCTACCGCTATGCTATTCTGATGTTAATTAAGTGATATCGTTTCGAGGTCGTTGTCATGCGATTTGAAGAGCTTATTGCTAAGGTCAGCCGTCTTCCCGCTGTTCGCCAACAAGAGGTGATGGATTTTGTCGCTTTTCTGGAGCAGCGCTATGGAGAAGACCCTGAGAGTGCCGAAGCCGATTGGTCGGAGAACCAGTTTTAAGCCATGAGCTTGGATCAAGCCATGCGTGGGCTTGAAGAGGAGCCAGAACTCTACTCCGAGTATGACTTGAAGGAACGCTGGCAATGAAGCGTGCCGGACAGATTGCGGAGTTGATGCCGTTTCCTTACACGAATTTGAAAAGCAGTAAGAAGCGCCCCGTACTTCTACTGCGTCAATTAAATGACACCTGGGATGACTGGTTGGTGTGCATGGTGTCGTCTCAGTTACATCAGGGTAATCCAAGCCTGGACTGGGTGCTGATGCCCGATGATGAAGCGTTTTCTGCATCGGGTTTAAAGGTCGCTAGCGTATTCCGTCTCTCGCGGCTTGCGGTGTTAGACGGTGCTCTCCTGTTGGGGCAGTTAGGAACACTTTCCGATGCGCGTCTACATCAGCTTCGTTATCGGCTGGGAACTTGGGTAGCGAGTGACCGTTAGTTCAGCCACGGATGAACACGGATAACCACGGATAAAACCTTTTTTTATGCCACGGACGCTCACGGACGACACGGACAGGAACAATTCACTAAAAGATTTTTTGGGGTTTTAGGCTTTCGTCCGTGTTTTCCGTGTGTATCCGTTGCAAAACTTGTTTACAATTAGCAAAAATACTCTAAGGCTAGATTTTTATGCGTAAGTATTTTGGTACTGATGGTGTGCGCGGGCGTGTTGGCGAGTTTCCGATGACGCCGGATTTTGCCATGAAGCTGGGTTGGGCGGCAGGCCAGGTGTTGGGGGCGGAAGGTGTTAGTGAGGTGTTGATCGGCAAGGATACCCGAGCGAGTGGCTATATGCTGGAGTCGGCCATGGAGTCGGGCTTTTCTGCCGCTGGTGTGAATATCGCCTTGGTCGGGCCGCTGCCGACGCCTGCGATTGCCTACCTTGCCACCACCTTTCGTGCCAATGCGGGGGTGGTGATCAGTGCTTCACATAACCCGTTTTACGATAACGGCATCAAGCTGTTTGCGCAATCTGGCCTGAAACTGACCGATCAGCAGGAGCATGAAATCGAGCTGTGGTTGGATCGTGCGTTTGAAGAGGGCATGACCTGCGTCAGCTCTGAAAAACTGGGCAAGGCGCGGCGCATTGATGATGCTGCTGGCCGTTATATCGAGTATTGCAAATCCCACTTTCCAGGCCAGCAGAATCTTAACGGCTTGCGGGTGGTGGTGGATAGCGCCAATGGAGCGGCTTATAAAGTCGGGCCGGCCGTCTATCGTGAATTGGGTGCCGAGGTGATCAGCCTGCACGACCATCCGGATGGCGTGAATATCAATCATCAGTGTGGTGCGACAGATCTGGCCAGCCTGCGGGCTGCAGTTATCGAAAAGCGCGCGGACCTGGGCATTGCCTTGGATGGTGACGCTGACCGCCTGATGATGGTGGACCACACTGGTGCCGAGGTAGACGGCGATGAACTGCTGTTTCTGATGGCGCGTGAGGCTCAGGCAGAAGGTTACACCGGTGGCATTGTAGGCACCCAGATGAGTAACCTGGGGCTTGAGCTGGCGCTGGCTGAGCGTGGCATTCCGTTCAAGCGAGCCAAGGTAGGCGACCGTTATGTGATGGAGCAGTTAAATGAAACCGGTTGGCGGATTGGTGGGGAAGGTTCAGGGCATCTGTTGAGCCTGGATCATGCGTCAACCGGGGATGCGATTATTGCTTCAGTACGCGTATTGGCGTCGTTGCAGAAGCGCGGCATTAACCTACATACCGCCAAGCAGGGGATGCGCAAGCTGCCACAGACATTGATCAACGTACGCTATCAGGCCGAACAGGGTGTTGATCCATTGGATGTCGAGGCGGTTAAAGCAGCCGTTACCAATGTTGAGAAGCACCTGGGAGAAACGGGGCGTGTGCTGTTGCGTAAATCGGGCACCGAGCCACTTATCAGGGTCATGGTAGAAGCCGAAGATGCCCAGATGGCGCACCGCTGCGCCCGTGAAATTGCCGATGCGCTGGGGTGATAATGTTTTAGCCACGGTTCTTGGCCACGGTCCCTCACGGAAAACACGGACGAAAACCTAAAAACCTTTTTTGTTCTTGTCCTTGTCCGTGTCGTCCGTGAGAGTCCGTGGCCAGACAGGTTTAAAGGAAAGCCATCATGACTTCTCGCTTTGGCCTATCGCTCGGCGATATTGAAAAACTGCAATCCGTACTCGCACGGTACCCGGGCATTCAGAAGGCAGTGATTTATGGCTCACGTGCTAAGGGTAATTACCGTGCTTCGTCAGATATCGACATCACCTTGATAGGAAACTTGGATTGGCAGGCATTTAATCGCTTGGAAATGGAGCTTGATGACTTGCTGCTACCTTATAAAATTGATCTGTCTATCTACGATCAGATTGAGAACAATGAACTAAGAACGCATATCCAACGCGTCGGCAAGGTGCTGTTCTCTAAATAAAAGGGGTCAGATCCACATTAATTAATGGATGCTGCTGAGCCAGGAAAGAGACTGAAAAATTTAATGTGGATCTGACCCCTTTTATTTACCATTCACTACCAACAGGAATTACTATGTGCGGCATTGTCGGCGCGATTGGCGCAACGGAATGTACTCCTTTTCTGCTTCAGGGGCTGAGAACACTTGTAAGTAAAAGGGGTCAGATCCACATTAATTATCGATTCACCATTCACTACCAACAGGAATAACTATGTGCGGCATTGTCGGCGCGATCGGCGCAACGGAATGTACTCCCTTTTTGCTTCAGGGCCTGAGAACACTTGAATACCGTGGCTATGATTCTGCAGGGCTTGCGGTGCTTAACAACGGCTTGCAGCGTGCCCGAGCCAAGGGGCGTGTGGCTGAGCTTGAGGCGCGTGTAGCTGAGCAGCAGCTTCAGGGGCAGGTGGGTATTGCGCATACGCGCTGGGCCACCCATGGTGTGCCGGCAGAGCATAATGCGCATCCGCATATTTCTGCTGGCCTGGCGGTGGTGCATAACGGCATCATCGAAAATTACGAAGCGCTGCGCACCATGCTGCAAACGCTGGGGTATGAATTTACCTCTGATACGGATACTGAAACCATCGCGCACCTGATCCGTGCCTGCCTGAAAGGTGAGCTTGAAGGGGCAGAGCCGGTGGCTGATCTTTTCTCTGCGGTGCAATGTGCTGTGGCGCATTTGCAGGGGGCCTTTGCACTGGCGGTGATCAGTGAGGATGAAACGGATACCCTGATAGTGGCCCGTCAAGGTTCACCGTTAATGCTGGGTGTTGCAGACGATGGACATTATGCGGCATCGGACGCGTCGGCTTTGTTGTCGGTGACCAAGCGCATGATGTACCTGGAAAACGGCGACGTGGCCAAACTGACCCGCGATTCCATTTATCTGATAGACGCTAATGGCCAGCCGGTGGAGCGTGAGGTCGTTACTTCCAGCCTTTCTGCCAATGCGGTCGAACTGGGTGAGTTCAACCACTATATGCAGAAGGAGATCTTTGAACAGCCTCAGGCGCTGGGTAATACGCTTGAGATGATCAGTGGGGCGGGCAAGCTGGAGCCCGGTATTTTTGGCGCTGAGGCCGCTGAGGTGTTTCAGCAGGTAGATTCGGTACTGATTATTGCCTGTGGTACCTCCAGCTATGCGGGCATGACCGCGAAATACTGGATTGAGCAGGTGGCGGGCTTGCCATGCAATGTCGAGATTGCCAGTGAATATCGCTATCGGGTGAGTGTGGCCAACCCGCGCCATCTGGTGGTGGTGATTTCCCAATCCGGTGAAACGGCCGACACCTTTGCAGCGCTTGAACATGCCAAGGCGCAAGGGCATACGCACACGCTCGCGATCTGTAACGTGCCGGAATCCGCGATCGTGCGTGAAACCGCGCTGCGTTTTATTACCCGCGCAGGGCCGGAAATCGGCGTGGCCTCCACCAAGGCGTTCACCACTCAATTAAGCGCGCTTTTCCTGTTAACGCTACTACTGGCCAAGGCCAATCAGCGTTTGAGCGAACAGGACGAAAAGGCCTACCTTGATGAATTGCGCCATCTGCCGGTCGCAGTGGAAAACGTGTTGGCACTGGAACCCAGCATTAAGGCTTGGGCCAAGCATTTTGCCAACAAGCACCATGCTTTGTTTCTGGGGCGTGGTCGCCACTATCCGATTGCTTTGGAAGGTGCGCTTAAGCTGAAGGAAATCAGCTATATTCATGCGGAGGCCTATCCGGCTGGCGAGCTCAAGCATGGCCCGCTGGCGCTGGTGGACGCGGATATGCCGGTGGTGGTCGTGGCGCCTAATGATGAGTTGCTTGAAAAGCTCAAGGCCAATATGCAGGAAGTCAGCGCTCGGGGTGGTCAACTGTATGTGTTTGCCGATGGCGGCAGTCAGGTAACGATAAGTGACAACATCCATGTGCTGCAGATGCCCGAGCATTATGGCTTGCTGTCACCTGTATTGCATGTGGTGGCGCTACAGCTATTGTCTTACCATGTTGCTCTGGTTAAAGGGACTGACGTAGACAAGCCCCGTAACCTGGCCAAAAGTGTGACGGTGGAGTGACAGCGAGGAAGTCTTTCCTGCAAAATAGAGCGAGTTACGCTTATCGATTGACTATGCAATGAAGTGAGTAAACACAGACGATGCTAAAAATCGCTATAAATGGCTTGGTTAGAACGGCGGTAAAGGCATCTGATGTGGCACAGTGGTGGTTGAGCAAGCAATTCTCCGGAAAGCCTTTCTGGCATCGTGAGCCTGCGCTTCAGCCTGGCAAGCCGGGGGATCAGTTACAATTTGATCTGGTTGGCGAGCGGCCCTGGCCAGGCTGGAATATGATTGAACTGCATGTTGATGAAGGTGCCATGTATGGCGTGGCTATCATTCTGGTAGAAACGCGCCACAAAAAGTTCCAACTGGGTATTCCTGTTCAGCCGGGGAAAATAGCTAAACGGCTTGTTTTCATACCTTTAGGTGTGAAGCGTATTTCACTGGCGACCTCTAATGCTTCAAATACCTTGAAGATGAAGCGCCTGCGTTGGGTGTGGCTGACGCCATGGTTTGCTCATGACCGGTTGGCGCGACGTTTATCAAGTATTCATCCTGATTACAAAGGCATGGGGGTTAGTGAGGTTAAACGCGCCTTGCACCGTGAATCTGTTGCGCGCGGCTGTAGGTGGAAGAGTGTGGCGCTGGCGGAACATACCCAGACTTTCATGCGTGCCAGTACCCAATATAGCTATACCCATTGGATTAGCAACGTTGAGCCAGATTTATGTCGATTGACTGAAAATTGGTTATGTTTCGATAAGGAGACTTTTCCTACATTCGCCATTCTTTTGCCTTTGCATGAAGTTGAGTTTGAGCGCGTTGGTATGGCGGGCCTTAAGCAAACACTGCTTTCGTTGATGGCTCAGAGTTATTCCAAGTGGGAGGTCAGCATTGCGCTTCCTGCTACGCTGAATGCCAAACAGGTAGCAGCCATTCGTCTGCTGGCTCACAATATATGCGCCAGCGCGGCCTATGTGAGCCTTTGTCAGCAAGCCTCGTTAGCTGCCTTGACGCGTCATGCATTTATTCAATCCTTTGGTGAAGGCACCTTGTTTTTATCGCCGGGTGATATTCTTGCACCGCAGGCACTTAGCCGTGTAGCGGATGCCTGGCTTGAAGCGCCGAGCTGCCAGCTGTTCTATGCCGATGAGGATGTTGTCGATAATGAAGAGCGGCGATCCCAGCCGTCCTTCAAGCCTGAATGGAATCCCGATCTGCTACTCTCGACCCATTACGTTGGCAGAATGACGGTCTATAAACGACGTATCTTATGGCGCCTTGAAGTTTATCAGGAGATCGGTGGGCGTGTGCGTAGTGATATGCGGCGTGATGATCTGGACTATGCTCGGGCATTGCGTTTTTTGGCTTGGCTGTCTCAACGGGAAACCTCGACAGTGGGAGCGGTCAAGCATTTACCCTGGATGCTGTATCATCGCCATATTGCTCATCATGAAGCAGACCAGAAGCGCTCGGATCATACGCCTTCACTGGTAGAAGACTGGGTACAGCTCGTTTTACCAGGATGTAATGCCAGGGTGAGTAATGGCCAGTTACCTTTCAGCGCTCATGTCCGCTGGCCCCTCGGTGAAAGGCCACCGCTGGTCAGCTTGTTGGTGCCTACCCGCGATGGTGTCGATATCCTCAGGCCCTGTGTTGATCGTATTCTGCAACTGACAAGCTATCGTCACTTCGAGCTTTTAATTCTTGATAACCAGAGCACTTGCCCGCAAACATTGGCTTATCTGGCTGATGTTGAAGCGCGAGATTCACGTGTCAGGGTATTGCGCTGGAATCATCCGTTTAACTATTCGGCGATTAATAATTTCGGTGTACGTCACGCTAATGGTGACATCATTGGCATGGTGAATAACGATATTGAGCCGATCAATGGCGATTGGTTGAGCGAGATGGTCGGGCAGGTATTACGCCCTGACATAGGCTGTGTCGGGGCAAAGCTGTATTACCCGAACGGAACCCTGCAGCACGGTGGCGTTATTCTTGGATTGGGTGGCGTGGCTGGCCATGCGCATCGCTTCTTCCCGCGTCAGGCGGAGGGTTATTGCGGCCGACTGAAACTGACCCAGAATCTGACGGCGGTTACCGGCGCCTGTCTTTTGGTGCGAAGGGACGTATTCGAAGAAGTGGGCGGGCTAAATGAGCAGAAACTGGCGGTTACCTTCAATGATGTGGACCTATGCCTGAAGGTTTACAAAGCGGGATATCGAAATCTGTGGACGCCCTATGCGGAACTTTATCATCATGAATCGATTTCGCGTGGGGCTGATAATACGCCTAAAAAGCGCACTCGAAGATTGAGGGAAATGGCTTATATGCGTCGAACCTGGAGTGATCTGTTGAATCATGATCCTGCCTATAACCCTAATCTTACCTTGGCTTATGAGGATTTTTCGCTGCGTTAGGCTGGATAATGAGTGAGGAGTGAGGAGTGAGGAGTGAGGAGTGAGGAGTGAGCGCTGGTTAGTGTTAAGCGATGGGGCGCGGCCGACCGAGGATATCTACTTCCTTGAATCAGCCGCGCCCCTTTTGCGTGCGTGGGAAATAGACGCAGGGCGCCTGGATGTGCGCGGCTGGCGGGGCTTTCTGGCCAAGAAGCTGATGCGCAGGATGTGGGGTGTCAACCTGATTATCTGCCGTTCTTTACCGATGCTCTGGATCGCCTGGCTTCAGGCACACCGGGAGCAGTTCGGGCGTGTGGTGTATCTGATTGATGATGATATCGAAGCGGCGGCCAACGACGTTAAGTTGCCTGAGCATTATCGCCGGCGTATGGCAGGCATTGCCCGGTGCCAGCCTGATTTGCTGGCGCTGTGTGATGAGGTGGTTGCCTGTAGTGAAAAGCTGGCTGAGCGCTTTCGTGCGCGCCACGGGGCGGTCTCCGTGCTGACGCCGCCATTGATTGCTGCCTTGCCTTACCAGACACATCTTGAACAGCCGCCTTCATCGCAGACACCCTGGCGTATTGGTTTTTATGGCACCCGTGCCCACCTTGGTGACCTGGAGCATATTGCGCCTGGGTTAGAGAATATTCAGCAACAGCGGGAAGATACCGCGCTGGAGGTGATGTTGGGCCAATATACGCCCAAGGCGCTGCGTGAGCTGCCAGGTGTAGCAACCCCTGAGCCACTTCCCTGGCCTGCTTTTCGTCGCTATCAGGCCAGTCATCAGGTGCATATTGGGCTGGCGCCGCTGCTGGACTCGCCCTTCAACCAAGGCAAGTCGTTTATCAAGTTTCTGGATATAGCAGCCATGGGCGGGGTGGGGATCTATTCCAAGCGTTACCCTTACACTGAGATCGTCAGGCATGCTGAAAATGGGCTCCTGGTGGAGGATGACCCAGTCGCCTGGCAAGCCGCCATTGAGGAATTACTGGATAATCCTGTTGCGACCGCTGAAATGGCCCGCACCGCCGCTGCGGACGCCAGACGCCTGGGTGACCCAGACCACGCCGCAGATTTCTGGCAGCGTTTGGGGAGAAAATAAATAGCAAAATAAATAGGGTCAGATCCGAATTAATTATCTCACGTTCTTTGCCGGGACTAAAATCTTTAAATTAATTCGGATCTGACCCTATTTATTTCTATTTCTATTTCTATTTATTTTGACCCTCTTTATTTTTTGTAATGGAGGTTGAGCGTTATGCCAAGAAAGCCAAGGGTGTCATTGCCGGGAGTACCGGAACACATTATCCAGCGGGGCAATAACCGTCAGGTTATTTTTACCAGCGATGAGGATATGGAGGCTTATGCAGCCTGGTTACAGGATTATGCAAAGCAGTTTGATGTGGCAGTGCATGCCTGGGTGTTGATGAGTAATCACGTCCATCTGCTGTGCACTCCTCAAACACCGAATGCTGTTTCGCAATTAATGCAATTTGTTGGGCGTCGTTATGTTCAGTATTTCAACCGCCGTTATCAGCGTTCGGGGACCTTGTGGGAAGGGCGTTTCAGGTCTTGCCTGGTTCAGGAAGAATCCTATTTGTTACAGCTTTACCGTTATATCGAGCTAAACCCGGTTAGAGCAGGAATGGTGGTGGATCCCGCTGATTACCGCTGGTCAAGCTACCAAGGTAATGGTTTGGGAAAGCGAATAAAGCTGCTGACACCTCATCCGCTGTACCTGACGTTAGGCAACACAGACGAACAGCGGCAGCAAAATTATCGGGAGCTTTTCAGGTATCAGGTAGAGGGCAAGTTGTTGGAGGATATTCGAAATGCCTCAAACAAAGGGCTAGTGTTAGGCAATGGGCGTTTTGTTGAAGAAGTTGAAGCTCTTACCGGTAAAAAATTAAGTGAGGGTAAGCGTGGCAGACCGCTTGGGTGGCGGAAATAAAGGAAATAAATGCAAGAAATAAATGGGGTCAGATCCGAATTAATTTAAAGACTTTAGCTCTGGCAAAGAACGTAAGATAATTAATTCGGATCTGACCCCATTTATTTATATTCTTTAAAAGAATCATAAAATTATTTTTTATTCTTTTATGTTCTTTGTGTTGGCGGTCTATGATGGTGGCATTCTCCATCTTTCAACAGAGGAGGTGCGATCATGGCGTTTTCCGCCCATCACACTGAACATGCATTACCTGTTTCTGGCATCACCCGTTTTGAGCCATCGTCCGCTGAGCTGGCTGCTGCTAATACAGCATTGGAACAGCAGCCTGCCGAGGCGCGGGTTGAGTGGGCGTTGGAACACCTGCCGGGGGCTTTTGTACTGAGTTCCAGCTTTGGTATCCAGTCAGCTGTTCTCTTGCATCTGGCGACTCGGATCAAGCCAGACCTGCCGGTGTTACTGGTGGACACCGGCTACCTGTTCAAAGAGACCTATCAGTTTATTGATACCCTCACTGAGCGCTTGCAGCTGAATCTGAAGGTCGTGACCCCACAGATGTCGCCCGCGCGGCTGGAAACCCTTTACGGCAAACTCTGGGAGCAGGGTGCCGAGGGGATTAACGGCTACAACCAGCTGATGAAGGTTACGCCTATGGAGCAGGCACTGGAAGATCTTCAGGTGGGCACCTGGTTCGCCGGGTTACGTCGCCAACAATCCGGTTCCCGTCAGGCCCGCCCGGTAGTAGAGCAGCGTCAGGATGGCCGCTATAAGGTCTACCCGCTGATTGACTGGGATAACCGCGATATCCACCGTTACCTGACCCGCCATGAGTTGCCCTACCACCCACTGTGGGAAGAAGGCTACGTGACCGTCGGCGACTGGCACACCAGCCAGCCCCTACGCCCCGGCATGCAGGAAGAAGATACCCGCTTCTTCGGCCTGCAGCGTGAATGTGGTTTGCATGTTTAGCCTTCACGCAAACTTTTTTAGCCACGGATTTTTTGCCACGGATGAACACGGATAGTCACGGATAAAACCTTAAATCCTTAAAACCGTTTAATTTTTAGATTTTGACCTTATCCGGTTTTTTCCGTGTTCATCCGTGGCCAATAAGGTTTTCACTAAAACGGAAACACCAGTGGGGTCAGGATCAGCACGGCGGCGGAGTAGACAAGGCTGACGGGCAAACCGGTTTTTAGAAAGTCGCTGATGCGGTAGCGCCCCGGCGAGTAGACCATCAGGTGGGTCTGGTAGCCAAAGGGAATCAGAAAGCAGGCGCTGGCACCGTAGGCAACGGCCATGACAAAGGGTAGCGGGTCGGCGCCGAAGGCTTGGGCGGTACTCCAGGCCACGGGAAACGCCAATGCTGCAGCGGCGTTGTTGGTGACGGTTTCGGTCAATAGCAGGGTGAGGAGGTAGCAGCCAATAAAGGCCGCATAGATCCCATAGCCGCTGAACATGGCCTGCATGCCTTCCGTGAGCAGGGCCGCAGCGCCTGAGGCTTCCAGCGCCTGGGCGATGGCCAGTGCTGAGCCAATGATTAGCCATAGCTCAAACGGAAAGCGGCGGCGCAATTCGGTGACGCTGAGCACCTTGCCTACCAGTAAACCGCCAAGTAGCAGCATCAGGCCGTGGAATAACGGTAAAAGGTTGAAAGTCGCAAGCCCGATCACGGCCATAAAACCGCTGAGCGTCAGCAGGCTCTCACGCCGATTGAGTTGGGGGCGTTTGAAACTGCCGCTGAGCAGGTGGAAGTTGCGGTCCAGATTGCGATGCTGGCGAAAGTCGGCGCTGACTGCTAGAAGTAAGCAATCCCCCACGCGCAGTGGAATCTTGCCCAGCTGCCCTTCAAGACGCTTTTCTCCCCGCCTGATGCCCACCACGCCTGCGCTGAACATGCTGCGGAAATCCACATCCTGCAGGGTTTTGCCGGGCAGTTCTGATTCATGGGAAATCACCACTTCCACCAGGTTGGTGGCCAGCACATCGTCGGCCTGATGCCCAAACAGAGTCAGGCCGGGAAAGCGCTGCAGGGCCTGAACCTTGTTGGTTTCGCCGGTAAACACCAGGGTGTCGTCGGGTTGCAGCAGTTCATCCGGCCCCACTGGGCTGATCAGGCGGCCATTGCGCTCGATTTCCAGTAGGTAAAGCCCTTCCAGGCGGCGTAGGCCGTTGTCCTCAATGCTTTTACCCACCATAGGGGAGTTGGCATGCAGGTCGGCGGCCAGAAAATAGGAGAGCTTTTCATCGGTGTCTTCAGGGTGATGGTGAGGCAGTTTCTGAGCGCGCCAGAGTAATACACCAAAGGTGATCAGGGCCACGGGCAGCCCGACCAGTGCAAACTGGAACATGCCCAGCTCGCTGCCGTTGGCGTTCAGATAGAAAGAATTGACCACCAGATTGGTGGAAGTACCGACCAGGGTGGTGACGCCGCCGAGAATGGAGGCATAGGACAGCGGAATCAGCAAACGCGAAGGGGCGATACGCGATTGGCGCGATATGGCCCCCAGAAAGGCCGCTACCACGGCCGTGTTATTCAGAAATGCAGAGAGCACCGCTGTGGTGCCCATCAGGCGCGCCGTTGCAAAGCGTGGGCTGCCCTTGAGCAGGTGGCTGGAGAGCCAGTCAAGCAGCGGGGAACGTTCCAGGGCCAGCGATACCAGCAACAAGAGCAATAGCGTTGCCAACGCCGGATTGGTGTATTGGGCCAGCAGAACGGAGGTATCCACCAGGCCAGCGACCAGGTAGGCGCCTGCCAGGCTGACAAAGGCTGTCGCTGGCTTGACTTTTCCGCTGATCAGGCTGGCAAGCAGCACAGCGATGGAAACGAGAACCGCCCAGGGCGTCATTGGTCATTATCCTTGCATGTAAACGAGTGACTTGCTCAATTTTACGCAGCCTTTTATGATGGTGTCTAACAGTTGATTTGAAATAGCGTTTATTTGTAATTTTTATGCACGCATAACAGTAAGTTAAAGAATTTTAAATGACTAAACATTTACCGCCTGAAAAGCTGAATGAGCGCCGCATCAAAGCGGTTCAGCTGCGCTTGGACGGTCTCACTGTAGTGCAGGCATGTGAACGCACGGGGCTTTCTGCACCAACGGTTTCTGCTGCCTGGAAAGCGTTTCGTGAAGGAGGATGGGCGGCGGTACCCGTTCAGCCTCGCGGTCGCCATAAAGGGCAGGCCAATGTGCTGGCGGCTGCATTGAAGGCAACGCTATGGCACCGCCTGTATGAGTTGCCACCTGTAGGCGAACCCGGTTGGAATAGTGCCGATCTGGCGCAGTACCTGGAAAAAGCGCATGGCCATCCGGTTAGCCAGCGCGCGGTGGAGCACTGGTGGGAGGAAGAGCATCTGAAGCGCGAGGCCTGGCCGCTGGGTTCCTTGAGCAAGGAGCGCTCAACACGTGGCCGCTGGTATCGCCAGGCGGTCGCCCCTGTGTTCAAACAGCTCAACAGCGCCGCGCAGCGCTGGCAAGGCGGGGTACGCCATCTGTCACATCCTGATGGCTCCCTCTATCAAATTTATTTACATGGTTCTCGTGGCCGGTTGTGGATGCGCTGTTTCAGGCGTCCGCCGGTGGCCGAGGATTATCTGACAACGCTGAAGGCACTGGCCGCCAATGGCCCGGCTGCGCTGGTGTTTCACGGTGCTGCCTTGAGCGCTGCCCCTGAGCTAACGGCGTGGCTGGCCGCTCAGCGGGATTTCTGGCTGGTGCCTGTACCCGCCGATATTGGCCTGGTGCCTGGCGAATCTGTTCGCGCTGGCTCAAAAAGTGCTGTTTTTAATAACCGTATTTCCAATGGCTGTGTTTCTAATAACCGGGCTTCCAACAACCCTGATTCCAATAGCAAGCAGGTAAAACGATGACATCCCTTACCCATTTACAACGTCTGGAGGCAGAAAGCATCCAGATCATGCGGGAAGTGGTCGCCGAGACCGATAATCCCGTGATGCTTTATTCTGTTGGCAAGGACAGTGCGGTCATGCTGCACCTGGCACGTAAGGCGTTTGCGCCTTCCCCGCCGCCTTTTCCGCTGATGCACGTCGATACGCGCTGGAAATTCCGTGCCATGTACGAATTCCGTGATGATATGGCGCGTGATATCGGCATGGAGCTGATTGTGCATATCAACCCTGAAGGGGTTGAGAAAAACGTCAATCCGTTTACCCATGGTTCGGCCATTCATACTGAAATCATGAAGACCGAGGGCCTCAAGCAGGCGCTGGATAAATACGGCTTTGATGCGGCCTTTGGGGGCGCCCGCCGCGACGAGGAGAAATCCCGCGCCAAAGAGCGTATTTTCTCTTTCCGTACCGCCCAGCATCGCTGGGACCCGAAAAACCAGCGCCCTGAGCTGTGGAAAATCTACAACACCCGCAAGCACAAGGGTGAGTCGATTCGCGTCTTCCCGCTGTCCAACTGGACGGAGCTGGATATCTGGCAGTATATCTATCTGCAGAACATTCCGATTGTGCCGCTTTACTACTCTGCCGAGCGTCCGGTAGTTGAACGTGATGGCACCCTGATCATGGTCGATGACAAGCGTATGCCGTTGGAGCCGGGCGAGGTGCCGATGATGCGCAAGGTGCGTTTTCGTACCCTGGGCTGCTACCCGCTGACCGGCGCCATTGAGTCGGAAGCCGACACGCTGCCGGCGATTATTCAGGAAATGCTGTTAACCAATACCTCAGAACGTCAGGGGCGCGTGATCGATAACGACAGCGCGGCCTCGATGGAGAAGAAAAAGCAGGAGGGCTACTTCTAATGGCACATTCATCCGATATGATCGCCGCCGACATCGAGGGCTACCTGAAGTCCCATGAGAGTAAGGGGCTGCTGCGCTTTATCACCTGTGGCAGCGTTGATGACGGCAAGAGCACCCTGATTGGCCGCCTGCTGTTTGAATCCAAGCTTCTATTTGAAGACCAACTGGCTTCCATCGAAGCGGACTCCAAAAAGTATGGCACTCAGGGCGGGGATATGGATTTTGCTCTGCTGGTGGATGGCCTGGCGGCAGAGCGTGAGCAGGGCATTACCATCGATGTTGCCTACCGCTTTTTCTCCACCGATAAGCGCAAGTTTATCGTCGCGGATACGCCCGGGCACGAACAGTACACCCGTAACATGGTCACTGGTGCCTCCAATGCGGATGCCGCCATCCTGATGGTGGATGCGCGTCACGGCATCATGACCCAGACCCGTCGCCACAGCTTTCTGATGTCGCTGATGGGGATGCGCAGGGTGGTTGTGGCCATCAACAAGATGGATCTGGTCGATTACTCCAAGGCGCGCTTCGATGAAATTGTTGAAGAATACCGCGAGTTTGCCAAGCAGTTGGGCCTGGAGAATATTACCTTCATCCCGATGTCGGCGCTCAAGGGCGATAACGTTATCGAGCATAGCGCGAAAATGCCCTGGTACCACGGCACGACCCTGATGGGGTATCTGGAAACCGTGGAAGTGGATGACGAGCGTCTGCAGCGCAACCCCTTCCGCATGGCCGTTCAGTGGGTCAATCGTCCGAACCTGGATTTCCGTGGGTTTACCGGGATGATTTCCAGCGGTGTGATCACGCCGGGCGATGAAATTCGCGTACAGCCGTCAGGTAGTACCAGCAAGGTCTCGCGCATCTATACCTATGATGGCGACCTGGAGCAGGCCGTGGCGGGGCAGTCGGTCACGCTGCTGATGGAAGATGAAATTGATATCTCCCGTGGCGATATCATTTCTGGTGTGGATTCGCCCGCGCAAACTGCTGATCAGTTTGAAACCTCGCTGGTATGGATGCATGACGAGCCGCTGCTGCCTGGCCGCCCTTACCTGATGAAGTTGGGCACTCAGACGGTGTCGGCGACCGTCACGGACATCAAGTATCAGGTCAACGTCAATACCCTGGAGCATACCGCCAGCAAGCAGCTGGATCTGAATGCCATTGGTGTGTGCACCCTGAGCCTGAACAAGGCGGTGGCGTTTGACCCCTACAAGGAAAATCAGGACACCGGTGGCTTTATCCTGATCGACCGTATGACCAACAATACGGTCGGGGCGGGCATGCTCAACTTTGCTCTGCGCCGCAGCCAGAATATTCACATGCAGCACGTGGATATCGGCAAGCCGCAGCGCGCTGAAGCCAAGGTGCAAAAGCCAGCGGTCTTGTGGTTCACCGGCCTTTCTGGGGCAGGCAAGTCAACCATTGCCAACCTGGTTGAGCAGAAGCTTTATGCTCAGGGTCAGCATACCTATCTGCTGGACGGCGATAACGTGCGACATGGCTTGAACCGCGATCTTGGCTTTACCGACGCAGACCGGGTCGAGAATATCCGCCGTGTCTCTGAAGTAGCCAAACTGATGGTGGATGCTGGCCTGATTGTGCTGACAGCCTTTATTTCACCGTTCCGCAGCGAACGCCGTATGGCGCGCGACCTGCTGGACGAGGGTGAATTCATCGAGATCTTCGTTGATACGCCGCTGGATGTTGCTGAAGAGCGCGACCCCAAAGGGTTGTACAAGAAGGCGCGTCGCGGTGAGTTGCAGAACTTCACCGGGATTGATTCTGCTTACGAAGCACCTGAGTCTGCGGAAATTCACCTGCATACGGAAAAAATGCAGCCGGAAGAAGCCGCAGATGCGGTTATCAAGGCGCTGCGTGAACGCGGTCTGATTAACTGATAGCGGACTGACTTTCCCCGCTGGCCCCTGGCTGGCGGGTTTTTTATGGGTTGAGCGACACACCATCGCAAGGACAAGAACATGGCAATAATTGACCAGGCGCTGCTGGAAAGCATTGAAGCGATTGCCCGCGAGGCAGGCGAGGCGATCATGACCGTCTACGCGCGGGAATTCAGTGTCGAAGAGAAAGAAGATAAGAGCCCCTTGACCGAAGCTGACAAAGCCGCCAATGAGATTATCGTTAAAGGCCTGAACGCCTTGCCTCATGGAATCCCCGTGCTGTCGGAAGAAGACGAAGCGGGTTTTACAGGGGTAGATAACGATGGCCGCTATTGGCTGGTTGACCCGCTGGATGGCACCAAGGAATTTATCAAGCGTAACGGTGAGTTTACCGTCAATATCGCCTTGATTGAGCATGGCAAGCCGGTGCTGGGCGTCGTCATCGCGCCTGCTCTGGGAACCGCCTACCTGGCCGCTCAGGGCCTTGGTGCCGTCAAGGTGGATGACAATGGCCAGCGCTATGAGATTCAGGTGGCAGGCAAGCCCGCCGCTGGCTCCTCCTGGCGTGTGGTTGGCAGCCGTTCTCACCCTAGCCCGGATCTGGCCGCCTGGTTGGATCAGCTCGGTGCGCATGAAATGGTGCCGATGGGCAGCTCGCTTAAACTATGCGCCATCGCCGAAGGGGAAGCAGATGTTTACCCACGCTTAGGCCCCACCTGTTTGTGGGATACTGCCGCCGCCCACGCCGTCGTCGAACAGGCCGGTGGCCGGGTAGAAACCCTGCAAGGCACGCCACTGAGCTACGCCACACCCGCTGAAAAACTCAACCCGCATTTTATTGTATGGGGCTGTGGTGAGGCGTGAAGGGTGAGTGGTAAATGGTGAGTGGTGAGTATGCCCCGCCCTATGTCATTCCAGCATACTCCGCCGTTCTTTCATTCCCGTAGACTGCTGCCGCCCCGTCATTCCCGCAGACTTTTAGCGGGAATCCATTTTGACCTTGGGTTTGGTGGCTTAGGCTGAAAAGGTCAAGGTGGATTCCCGATAACCCCACTCGGGAATGACGGGTACTGGGGGTGTTCGGGAATGACGGTTTGGTGCCGTTATCATACGGTATTGTGTTAATATTAGTGAAAACTATAAAAGTATGGATGCGTATGAACGAATTACTGGACCCTACCAATGATTATGTCTTCAAGCGGTTATTTGCTGAGGCTCCCACGTTATTGGTCGAGCTGATTAACGATTTGCGCCCTGATCTGCCCGGTATTGTTTCCGTCGAGATCATTAATCCCAACATTGAGCCGGTCGAGTTGACGGGGAAATACATTATCCTCGATGTGCTGGCGCGTGATAATGCGGGGGACTGCTATAATGTTGAGGTGCAGGTACGCCGATATAACGCCTGGCACAAACGCGGCTTATTCTATCTGGCCCGTACCTTGAGCCGCCAATTGAGCACCGGTGAGAATTATCAGGATCTGCGTGCCTCAGTGGGTTTACATCTGCTCGACTTTGATCTGTTTACCGCGAATGAAAATGAGCAGGCGCAAGCCATCTGGCGGTTTGAAATGCGTGATGAACACCAACCTGAGGTAACGCTTGGGAACACGCTGCAGATGAACCTGATCGAATTGAATAAGGCGGATCGTCTGGGTCTGGCAGAAGGCCCTCTCGGCGCTTGGATCATTTTCTTCAAACACTGGCAGGAGGAACTTACCATGGCCAATGTGTCGCATGAACCGGTTAAACGGGCCATGAGCCGTATCCGAGAACTGAGTGCAGATGAAGAAACCCGTCGCCTTGCTTTTGTGCGGGAACGGGCCCTACATGATGAAGTCTCGCTGCTGAGCGATGCCAGGCAAGAAGGCTTGAAACAAGGATTGGAACAAGGACGCGAAACAGTGGCGCGAAACCTGATTGATATGGGGCTGCTGACTGATGCCCAGATTGCCACTGCCTCAGGGCTCAGCGAATCGGATGTCAAGACGTTGCGGCGGCATGGTGAGTAAAAATGGCCACGGACTCTCACGGAAAACACGAACAATTTCAAAACTAAAAATACCAATAAAAAACGAAAAGGGTTTGTCCGTGCCGTCTGTGAGGGTTCGTGGCTAACTGACCTGTCGTTACCTTTCGAAGGTGGATTCCCGATAACCCCCTTCGGGAATGACGGGGGTGGGGAGTAGCGAGAATGACGAGTGGGGTGTGGCAGGTATCGGGAATAGCGGTTTTATCCGCCTCACACCTTGCTCAGTTGATGTACACCCATTTCGATGTGTTGGGGACGTTGGAGCATGTTGATCAGCACGATGGCGCGCTCTTCGCCTTTGGTGCTTTTGAAGATGGCTTCGAGGTTCTTGAACGGCCCTTCCGTAATGGTGACCTTTTGCCCCGGGGAGAAGTAGCTGTGGATGCCTTCCTGCTTGTGGGGTTGCTGTTTGAGAGTTTCAATCAGCGCATCGGACACGGGCACCGGGGTGTCGCCGAAGGTCAGCAGCCTGAGGACTCCTCGGGTTGAGCGAATCGGACGCCAGTTGCTGGCAATCTGATCCAGGCGGATAAACAGATAATGCGGAAACAGCGGTTCACAGACGGTGGTCAGTTTGCCGCTGCGTTTTCGCTGGGTATTCAGCACCGGGTGAAAAACGTCGTAGGCCTGGTTGCCCAGATTTTCCGCCGCCCGGAATGATTCTCCCCCTTTGCACTGAATCACGTACCAGGCGGGTTCCGGGTTATTGATAGACACGGACATGGACAATCCTTGTGGTTTCAAGCGTTACTTAATAAATCTGCCAAAGCATCCAGGGTCTGGTCAACCTGGGCTTGGGTATGCTCGCAGGAGATGAAAAAGCGTAAGCGAGCGCTTTTTTCAGGCACTGCCGGGTGCAGAATGGGCTGAACATTCATGCCTTGCTCGAACAATGCATGGGAGAGATGGGCGGCTAGCGGCGAACTGCCCACAATCACTGGTACCACGGCCGCACCAATGCTGTGGCCGGTATCCATGCCGCGGGCATTGGCCTGTTCGAGAAAATAGCGTGAAATAGTCTGCAGTTTATCGACCCGTTCGGGTTCCTCGGGCATCAGTTCCAGCACTTTGAGCGAGGGTGCCGCTACTTGAGCGGGCATGCCAACGCTATACAGGAAGCCAGGGGCGAAATAACGCAATGTCTCGACCAAAGGCACGCTGCCGGCGATATAGCCACCGCAACCCGAGAGCGTCTTGCTCATGGTGCCCATCCAGATATCCACATCGCCAGAATCGATATTGAAGTGCTCACGCAAACCGAGACCGGTTTCTCCCAGCACACCAAATGAATGGGCTTCGTCAACCATCAGCCACGCCTGATGGCGGTTTTTCAATGCGATCAGGGCGGGCAGGTCAGGAATGTCGCCGTCCATGCTGTAGAGGCCTTCGACGACGATCAGGGTGCGTTCGAACTGGTGGCGATGACGTTCCAGCAAGGCATCCAATGACGCTAGGTCGTTATGGCTAAAAGACATCCGCTTGGCGCCCGATAGCTGAGCGCCTACCAGTGAGCTGTTATGGATATATTCATCGTGAATGACCAGATCCTTTGGCCCTAGCAGGTAACCCAGGGTTGAGACATTGGTGGCGTGACCACTGACGAATACCACAGCATCATCGACCTGATAGGCCTTAGCGATGGCCTGCTCAAGCTGCTGATGAATCGGGCGCTCACCGGATACCACCCGGCTGGCGGATACCGAGGTGCCATAACGCTGTACGGCCTCGGTTGAGGCAAGATTGACTCTTGGGTCGCCGGAATAGCCAAGATAGTTATAGCTGGCAAAGTTGATGCAGGTGCGCCCGTCAATCACGCTGGTGGCACCTGCCGTGCCGTCATGAACCTTGAAGAAAGGGTCCTTGAGACCCAGCTGTTCGGCGCCCTGGCGCATCAGTGCAATCTGCTGATAGCCAGGGTGGGCATCAAAGCGGGTGTAGCGCTCAGGCACCTTGCGCGATGCAGGCCGCGACGATTGCCCGGCCAGCCCCAATCCCACATTGCCTGCGGTGCGAGGAGTGGGCCGTTGTCGAGCCTGTTCAAGCAATTGCCGTTTTAGTTCTGAGCGCTTCGCGGTCATGTTATTTCTCGGGTGGCAGTGGTTCGATCGGCTTCCAGGCCCTCCGCTCCATGACGAGCGGCGAGAGAGGCTAACGCATCCTGCGGGGCTTCTTCAACATCTTCGTCATTTTGCTGCAATTTATGAATCAGCACGGCAGCGAGTTTGTCCAAGGTAGAGGCTTCACTCAATACCATGACGGAGATGGCAATGCCAAGACGGTTTTCGATGGCCGTCATCAACTCAACGCCCATCAATGAATCAAAACCCATTTCGTAGACAGAGCGCTGAGGGTCGATCTTGTCTTCCTCGATCAGCAGAATGCTGGCCAATTCAGCGCGCAGCAGATCGACAACAGCGGTATGCAACTCGTCTGGCGAGAGCGTTTCGAGCAGCGCAAGAATATCACTACTGTCGCTGTCTGACTGCCCATCATCATCGCTGGTGCGGGCAATTTCCTTGAAGCGCGGTGTGTTGGCTGTGGGGAGGAAGCGTGCCAAGGCATTCCAGTCAAGCTCCAGCACGCCCAGGCTGGGCGTTGCCAGGGGTGACAGCAGCATCTGTTCCAGCACCTTCAGGGCATCGTCGGAGCGTAGAGCAGAGCCGCCCAGGCGCTCCTGCAGCGCATCTCGAGTCCGGGTATTGCGGGCCAGGAAGCCAACATCCTCAATCGCTCCCCAGCGGACACAGGTCGCCGGATGGCCTTGCTGCCTGCGGGTCGCCGCAAAGGCTTCCAGCCAGTGGTTGGCGGCCACATAGTTAGCCTGGCCGGGGTTACCGAACAGGGTCGTGGCTGACGAATAGACCACGAAGAAATCCAGCGGGCAGTCGCGGGTCAGGGCATCAAGGTGGCGCGCCCCGTCGATCTTGGGCGCCAGCACCTTTTGAATGCGTTCAGCGTCCAGGTTACGGATCAGGCTGTCGTCAATCACAGTAGCGGCATGCACGATACCGCGCAGGGGTGGCAATACCTGACTGGCATCGGCCAGCACTTCTGCCAGTGCCTGACGATCGGTAATATCGCAGGCTGCAGCCAGCACAGTGACACCCTGGGCCTCAAACTTGGCTATCGCTGTTTGCGCTTCCTCGCTGGTGGGGCCGCTGCGGCTGACCAGTACCAGAGACCTAGCACCTTTACCTACCAGCCATTGGGCGGTTTTCAGCCCGAAGCCGCCCAGCCCGCCGGTGACCAGATAGCTGGCCTCGCTGGACAAGGACAGCTCCCCGCTACCCAGAGGCTGTTTGGTCTGGGCAGCAATCGGCTGTTCGTAGGTGACCACCACCTTGCCGATCTGGCGTGCCTGCTGCATATAGCGGAAGGCATCAATGATCTGGCTATGATTGAAGGCGGTAAACGGCAGCGGGCTTAAGGTGCCATCGTTAAACAGCGCCATCATCTCGCCAAACAGGCGTTGGGTCAGGGCGGGTTGTACCTTCATCAGCTGGTCGGAATCAATCCCGAAGTAGCTGAGGTTGTTGCGGAAGGGCCGCAGGCCGATGTGAGTGTTCTCGTAGAAATCGCGCTTGCCCAGCTCGAGGAAACGCCCGAAGGGGCGTAGCGCGCGCAGGTTCTGGTTGATGGCCTCACCGGCCAGGGAGTTGAGCACCACGTCGACCCCTTCACCGCCGGTATCCTGAAGGATTTGTTCGGCAAAGGTCAGCGAACGGGAGTCGTAGAGGTTTTCAATGCCCATCAGACGCAGGAAATCGCGCTTCTCCTGAGAGCCGACGGTGGCGTAGATCTCGGCACCCAGCCATTGGGCAATCTGCAAAGCGGCAATACCCACGCCGCCTGCAGCTCCGTGAATCAGTACTTTTTCCCCAGGCTCCAGGCGGGCCAGGTGTTTGAGTGCGTAGTAGACGGTAAAGAAGGTGGTCGGAATCGTCGCGGCAGCGGCGTAGCTGATGCCTTCCGGCAAGGGAGCAACCGCATGTTGGCTGGCAATCAGACGATCACTGAAGCTGGCCGGGCCAAAGCCCACCACGGCATCGCCGGGCGCCAGATGGGAGATGGCATCACCCACCGCGACTACTTCACCGGCAAACTCCAGCCCCAGTGTCGGGCCCGCAAAGCCGTTTTCAATAGCTTCATCAGACAGCAGACCCAGGGTATACATCACATCACGGAAGTTAAGCCCGGTCGCCTTGACCTTGATTTCCACGTCATCGGCGCCCAGAGCAGGCAGGGCGCGAGGGCGCCACTGCAGCTGGCGAAGCTGGCCCGGCATGGCAAACCCAAGGGTCATGGCCTGATGGGTTAAATCATCAGCGTTCTCCGCTGCCTGCCCGGTAGCATCGGGGTTAGGCGCTGGCAGGGTGCGCAGGCGCGTGGCAAAGCGCTGGCCTTGCGGCGTAATCACCAGTTCGCTCTCAGCGTCCGGGCTGCTCAGTGAGGCGGCCCAGCAGGCCAAGGCAACCGTGTTGGGCTCGTAAGGCAGGTCAACCAGGTGAACGTCATGTTCGACTGCCTCGTTGGCCAGGGAGCGCCCAAACCCCCAAAGGGCGGCGTCAGCAGCGACGGCATGGTCAGTCGCTTGGGTGACTGAATCAGGCTGCCATAGCGCGCCTACGCTTTGCGTGATCAGCCAGAGGGTGGCCTCAATGCGGGCAGCCTCCAGGGCCAAAGTCCATTGTCTGGCGAGGTTACAGCGCTGTGTCTGAGTGTCGACGGTTGTCTGGTATTGAGCGTTGATGCCATGCATGCCACGCAGATCAACCACATTCAGAGCCAGCTCGGCGTGTTCGGCCAGTACTGGCTGTTCAAGTGCCTCACTCAGCAGGCTGGCCGGTGAATCCTGGGTATCGATCAGTAAAACTGCTTCATTGCGCCGTTCAAGCAGAGCTGCCAGCCCTTGGGCCAGTGGGTCATCCGGGTGATCCGTGATCAGCAGGTGACGACGACCTGGCACAGCCGTCTGGTTGGCTTGGCCACTGCTCAAGGCGGTCGCGTGAATCAGGTAGGCGCCGTTGTCATTGCCTTCAAGTGCAGTGGCTGGTGTGGCAAGCCAGCCGGTATCCGTCAGCCATTGGCTGAGCATGGCCGGTTCCAGCACCTGACGATCAATGCCTGGGGTGGCGAGGAGGTCATCCAGCCAACGGCTGGGGTGAATACCCAACAACAGTACCTGTGCGCCGGGTGCCAGCAGCGCAGGCAGCGTTTCAAGCAACTGGAAGGTACGTTCGGGATGAGTGACATCCAGGCTGACCAGCGCCAGTTGGGCTTTTTCACCATCCTTCAAGCAGGGCATGGCCGCATCGAGAGGATGAATATCCAGTAGCGGATAGGCTTCCTGCAACTGCTCTGCCTGATGCATACCTGCCTCAGTGATGGGCAGAATGCGCTGATGGAAGACATCCTCCAGCATGGAGCCTTGCATTGAATGGCCCAAATGTTCAAGCAACCGCTCGCCAAGGGCGGGGACACAGCAGCCAGCTTCCAAAAGGCACAGGCGCTGCCCTGCAGGCTGGCTGGCCAGCAGGATGTCGAGCAGGTCAGTCAGTTGCTGGGCGATACTTTGCCAGCCGCTTTCGCCCACCAGTACCCGGTTAAGGCGGCTGAGCTGTTCGTCATTGATGCCGAGGGAATCAATATCGGTGGCACCTGAGTGCAACGCCTGACGGTGTAAACCCAGACGGCCCACCAGGTGGATCGGCGCAAAGTAATCAGGGTAATCCTGCACCAGCAACTGCCAGATGGCCTGTGGTGTCGGCTGCTCTTCGTCCGGTTGTGCCTCGCTGAACGCTTCGCTCAGGCGGTCAAGTAATGGGGCGACTTCATTGGCATAGCGCTCGCCGGTTTGCGTTCCGTAGGCGCTGACCAGATTGCCCAGGCGGGCCATGGCGTCATCCGGGGTGGCAAAGCCGCTGCTTTCCAGGGGGGCCGGTGTCAGCTGGATATCGAGATAGCTTAATCCATGATCCTGGGAGCGGTTCAGACGAATGGCCTTGAAACGCACTTCTGACAGGATGGCGACGGCCTTGCCCTGGGCATCAAACAGCTCGAAATCGGCGGTAAAGGAGTGTGGCGAGCGTTTGCCCATGACCGCATGAGCCAGTGCGGGCATGCCGGCCTGGGTATCCAGCTGAATGCGCCCGACGCGCACAGGCACGAACGCCAGGGGAGTGGCATCCGCCTGATGCGCCAGAAGCGGGATAAACATCTGGAAAGCGCTGTCGAGAATGCCGGGATGCAAGTGCAGACCTTGCTGAGAGGAGAGTAGTGCATCGTTGGCAATGATCTCGCCAATCACACGGTTACCCTCGATCCAGCCGTGAGCTATGGCCTGGAACGCACCGCTGTAATGCAGGCCAAGGCGTTCTGCCATGGCCAGGTGGTGCTCAAGCGTGTAGTCCGGTGTTCGCTTCGGGCGACTTGGCGCTGGGCGTTCAAGCAGTGAGCCACAGGTTTCCTGCAGCATGCGGGCCACGCCGTTCAATTGCCATTCCTGACCGACGGCAGGCTCCCGGGAGCGTATTTCCATGCGCCCATCGTGCTCACCCATATGCAGGCGCATCAAGCGGCCATGGGGTGTGTCCAGCAATAAAGGCGCGCGAATTTCCAGCTCTTCGATATCTACCACCGGCGCATCCTGACGCTGCAGCGCGGTGGCCAACGCCAGTTCGACAAAGCCTGCACCGGGGAACACCGCTCCTTCGCCGACCACATGGCCCGCCAGCCAGGGCTGGCGCTGAATATCCAACTGGCTTTCCCAGGTACGCTCCTGCTGAGCCAGTGGGTAGCCAAGTAATGGATGCTGGTAGTAGCGGTCAAGCAGCCCTTGGCTATCGCTACTCGGCGTGACCCAGAGCGACTGGCGCTGCCAGGCGTAACGCGGCAATGATACCCGCTGGCCCTCTACCGGGAAAAAGGCCTGCTCATCAACATCGACACCGCTGAGTAGCAAGTTGCCCAAGGCGGTTGCCATGCAATCAGGGCCCGACTTGGCGCGCTCTACACTGCTGAGCACAATGCCGTTGATGTCCTGCTCGCGCAGGGTTTCCGTCAGGTAACGGCGCAGAATCGGGTGAGCGCCTATTTCAACAAAGACATTGAAACCTTGTGCGATCAGATCGGCGGCGGCGGCATGGAAACGCACCGGTTCGCGGATATTTTTCCACCAGTAGGTGGCGTCCAGTGCAGTGCCTTCCAATGGCTGACCGGTCACGGTGGAGATATACGCAATCCGGGTCGGGCCTGGGGTAATGGAAGCCAGGGCATCAATGACGCCTGGCGCAATCGCATCCATGGCAGGGCTATGGAAGGCGTAGTCCAGCGGCAGGCGCTTGGCAAAGATGCTCTGTTCAGCCAGGGCGGCTTCCATTAACGCCAGCTGAGCGGGGTTACCTGCCAGCGTCACACCGTTAGGGCTATTGATACCCGCCAGATGGACATCATCATAGGCGGGCTGCTCAAGCCAGGGTTGAATCTCTCCGGCGCCAAGGGCAACGGCGGTCATTTCACCCTGGCCGCGCGTCTGGCCCTGGAAGTGGCTGCGGTAGTGAATCACCTTGACGGCATCCGCAAGCGACAGCGCGCCTGACGCCCAGGCTGCTGCCACCTCGCCAACGCTGTGGCCAAACACCGCCACCGGCTGCACGCCGTGAGCGGCGAGCCACTGAGTTAACGCGACCTGTAGAGCAAAGAGGGCTGGCTGGGCAATTTCAGTGCGCTCTAAACGCTCTGCACCGTTATTGCCGCGCAATTCATCCGCGAGAGAAAAACCACCTAATGGCTTGAAAAGCTGGTCTACCTGATCAATCGCCGCAGCAAAAATCGCGTCGTTGTCGAGCAGGTCACGCCCCATGGTTTCCCACTGGCAACCGTTACCGTCGTAGACAAACACTGGGCCTTGCGCATCACTGAGCCTGTCAAAAGCAGTGACTGATGGCAGGGGCGCGGAGGCCGACTCATTGTCACTAGCCTCAATAAAGCATGCCAGAGCATCAGCCGCCTGCTCGGCGCTATGAGCAAATACCAAAGCACCCTTGGTGTGATGCTCTCGATGCCGATAGAGCGTATGGGCAATATCGTAGAAAGCATCTGAACTGCCATCGCGCAGCTGGGCAATCAGACGCGCAATGTTGTCTGTCAATGCGCCGTCGCTACGCCCGCTGATGCGTATAGGATAAGGGCTCTGTGCTGAGGGTTGCGGTGCAGGAGCCGAGCGCGGAGCGCGTTCAGGCGGGCTTTCCAGAATAACGTGGGCGTTGGCGCCCCCAAAGCCGAAGGAGTTGACACCAATCACCAGACGGCCGTGTTTTTTCAGCGCATGGGCCCGGGTGACAACGCTAATGTTCCATTCGTCAAACTTGATCTTGGGATTAAGTTTGCGAATGCCAATAGTGGCGGGCACCTCACGGTGCTTGAGGCTGTAAAGCGCCTTGGCAAGGCCTGCCACTCCAGAGGCGGTTTCAAGGTGACCCAGATTGCTTTTGATGGAACCAATCGGCAGCGGTGTTTGGCGATGCATGCCAAGGGCCTCGCCAATGGCGCGGCTTTCTATCGGGTCTCCCACAGCGGTGCCGGTGCCGTGGGCTTCCAGATAATCGATTTCGTCCGGTGTGATACCTGCCTGCTGGTAAGCGCGGCGCATCAGGTCAATCTGGGCACTGGGGTTGGGGACTGTCAGGCCGGACTTGTGGCCATCAGTATTGACGGCTGAGCCTGCCACAACGGCCAGAATCTGATCGCCATCGGCCACGGCATCGTCGTAGTCCTTGAGCATGAACAGACCGGCGCCTTCCGAGCGCACATAGCCATTGCCCGCTTCATCAAACACCTGGCAGCGCCCGGTTGGAGAAAGCATGCTGGCTTTGGAGAAAATGATAAAGCCATAGGGGTGCAGGTGCAGGCTTATGCCGCCTGCGAGTGCCATATTGGTTTCACCGCTGCGAATCGCCTGACAGGCCTGGTGAAAGGCCACCATGGACGATGAGCAGGCCGTATCCAGCGACATGCTTGGCCCATGCAGGTCAAATACGTAGGAAACCCGATTGGAAGCAATGCTTGAGGTATTGCCCGTCGCGGTTGAGGCATCGATGGCTGCCATGTCATCGGCCATTCGATAGGAGTAATCCAGGCTGGCAACGCCGAGAAACACGCCACATTGGCTGCCGCGCAGGCTGCCAGGCTTGATTCCCGCATCTTCCATGGCTTCCCAGGTAAGCTCCAGCAACATGCGTTGCTGAGGATCCATATTGGCCGCTTCACGGGGTGAAATGCCAAAGAATTCGGGGTCGAAACCACTGATATCGCCCAAGCTGCCTGCTGCAAAACTGACGCTGGTACCTGGGTTGCGCTTGTTGGGGTGCCAGAATGCTTCCTGGCCCCAACGGTCGGGGGCAACCTGGGTCACAAAGTCCTTTTCTGCTTGCAGATCTTGCCAGAACGTTTCAGGGGTCGTGCCAGGGAAACGATGGGCGGCACCGATAATGGCAACGCGTTTAGTCATTCTTACTCCTGATGTTCTGGTATCGCCTTGCTCGCATCTCTACTTTATACCGCGTTCGAACACCTGTTTAAACAGCTGGATGCCCAGTTCTTCGGCCGGTAGCGCTGTCTTCAGTTCAGGACGTTCCTGGGAACCTTCCTTGAAAAGTGAAGAAGACACTGCTGGTGGCGAGTGGTGTGACTCGCTGTCCAGGGTGTTTTGAGTCGACCATATCACATAAGGGGTCGTGCCATCAGGGGCACCATAAACCCTGTAAGCGTCAGGGAGTATGGGAACATGGTCGCCATACCAGCACAGTACACCAGAGCGTGTCGATGATTGCAGGTGCCGTTTGACCCTGCCCAGCATGTCATCAGCCTGGCGCAGATGATTAAGATAAACCGCCAGGTCGCGCTGATGTTCAGATAATGGCCATGGTGCTTCGGGTAATGTCTCTCCCAGCGTTGAACGGGACGGTGATTCGAGATGTAGCGGGCCGTGATTTTCCATAGTGATCGTGAAAATAAACAGTGGCCTATTATCGTCATCTTTGAGCAGTCGTCCAACCTTTCTCGCCACAGCGGCATCGCCGATGTACTGTCCTGCCTTTTCAGCCCCCTCAAAAGCGTCGATATCGAGGAATTGATCAAACCCCATCTTAGGCATTACCTGGTCGCGCAGATAGAAGCTGGCAGGATAAGGATGCACACAGATACACCGGTAGCCTGCCTGCTGAAATGTCTGAACCAGATTGGCAACCGACTGACGGGCCAGGCGACGATAAGGGTTGAACTGACAGGCTCCCCAGGCTTCAGGTGCAATGCCGGTCAACACCGCCGCTTCGGTTCTCACCGTGTTGGCGCCCCAGGCGGGGACTTTTAGTTGGCCGAGTTGCAAGGCCTCCCGACAGGTGACATCAAAGTGGGGTAACAACTGCGGGCTAATCTCAGCGCACCAGCCGCGGGGGTCCATAAATGACTCGCTCTGTACCATCACGACGTTAGGTAGCTGGGAATCAGTTGCCTGACCTTGGCGGTTCAGGCGCTGAGTGAAGGGTGAGGGCGGCGGTGTTGAGGGGGCGCTAAACAGGGCGATGCCATAGGCCCAGAGGCTGGCAAACAGCCCCAGTTGGTGCATATCCTGCTGAGGCGCCAGGCTGGGCGGCGGCAGCGCTCGCAAGGTACCTGCCAGTATCAAGGCACCTGTGATTGCAATGCTCAGGGTGAGAGTGATGAAATGTGTTACTCCCGTCTGAGTCATTAACGATGGCTCCCAGAACAGGAAGGCGCCGATGGCCAGCGCGCCTGCACTGCTGGCGGCGATGGCAAGGCCAATGCCGAAAAAGGGTACATAGAGCCTTGGGTGCTTGATGGCATCCCAGAAGTATTCAAAGTCGTGACAGATAAAAGGTTCGTTGAGTGTCCGCGACTTGGTATTGCTGGACTGCACAACGACCAACTGAAGCGATAAAATAAAGACGACCGCAAACCAGGGGCGCTGCAGGATCAGGGTAAATAGACCGAAAAGCAGTAGCCAGCTGCCCAGATGAATCAAACCCGGCGCAGTACCACGCCGCCAGGGAGACAATGGCCGAGGACGCAGCAGATATTCGATCAGCAGGGTGCCCAATCCTCCCAGAAGAAGAGGAAGGCTTACAACAGACAAAGCTTCAATCATTTGGCCTCTCTTTTAATACGACCAAATCCGAGCAAGCGGATAATTCGCTGCGAAATGGCGGCAGGAAGCACCGCCAGCCACCAGGTGCCAAAATTAAGTGGGAAAGGAAAGCTGATGCGCGCCTTGTTGCCAGCAATACCGCGCTGGATCAGGGCAGCCGCCTTGTGTGCAGGCATCTCGAACGGTTTTGGCCCAGGCATGGCGTCGCACATGGGGGAGGTAACATAGCCAGGCAAGATCACGCTGACACCAATGCCCACCGGTGCCAGCAAGCCGCGCAAGGCTTCTCCATAGGCCTTGATGCCGGCTTTTGTGGCGCTGTAGGCGGGTGTGCTGGGGAGCCCATGCCAACCCGCGAGTGAGCTGATAAAAGCCAGTTGCCCGCTACCCCGCGCACGCATGGCAGGCACCAGATGCTGAGCCATGGCCATGGGTACTTTGAGGTTGATGTCAATCAGGGCCGTCACGCTATCCTGCGGTTCCAGGTAGCCAGTGCTGATAGGGTGGGCATTCTGCCCGGCATTGAAGATGGCGATATCCGGCAGGCTATCGGTGCTGATTTGAACTAACCATTCGGCCAGTGCCTTATCATCGGTCAAATCGACGCCGCTTGTCTCGACATGAGCGCCTTTTTCTCTGCAGCGTTCAGCAAGGTTTGCCAGCACGCCATGGCGGCGGCCATGGAGAATCAGCTGGGCGCCAGGTTGCGCATAGGCCATGGCCAGCGCGCTGCCAATCGCCCCTGTTGCTCCGGTAATCAGGACGGTTTGCGCCTGTGAGTGAACGGCATTATCCAATGGGTGTCATCTCTTGGGTGAAACAAAAAATCGGCGATTAAAGAAGTCATGTAAAGAGGTCATGGCTTGTAGGCTCAATGCATGAAGAACTTCTAATGGTGTCTCAGTGTGACAGCCAGTGTGTCATGCTTGTCACCCATCGGCTATGAGGCGCTTTTCTTGAATGAGTAATAAACCGGATGCTTGAAGATCACCGTGGTGGCCCGCGTCATGACTCACTGCTCAAGGTGCAAGGTGAGGATGACAGTGATAGTGCCTGGATGGTTAGTTACATCGATATTATGACCCTGCTGGTAGCGCTATTTGTGATTGTAATCGTAGCGGCTGAAGCAGCAAACCCCGGCTGGCTGGTAAAATCGCGTCAGCCGGAACCGGTAGAGCCACCCACGCCATATTTTGAAGTGCCCTTGCCCGAGCCTCTGGCAGAGCTGCGTGAATGGCGAAAGGGGCATGAATCCCGCTACGTTGACCCTGGTGTTTTGAACCCAGTGGCGGTGAGTGCAGCACTGGGCGTGGCAGGCTTGCCGCCACGGCCTGCGCCGCTCAGCAGTGTTCCGCCTTTGTTGGCTAAACCGTCGGTGGTTCAGTCAGAGGACGTTTTCGTTGATGAGACGCAGCCTTTTATCTTGCCACGCTTGATGCTGCCCTCCGGGTTTGATCTGCAGCAGCCATTGGCGGAGTTCATGGTGGTGCTGACCGACCGGCCGCCGGTGAATGTTGAAGAAATTAACGATGATGCGGTGGCGTCGGCGGTGGCGCTGGAACAGGTGCTTTCCCAGCGGGTGGAAGAGTCTGCCTATCTGCCTGACCTGAATGGAGTAGAGGTTTCCCGGGTGGCAGAAGGTATTAATCTGCGCGTTCAGGATCAGCTGTTGTTCCCCAGTTCAGCGGCTGAATTGACCGAGGACGGCAGCGGGCTGGTTGATTCGCTGGTATCGACAATCCAGCGCTATCAGGGGGAAGTCTCCGTTGAGGGGCATTCCGACAGCCGTCCGATCAATACGCCGGAATTCCCTTCCAACTGGGCTTTGTCCAGTGCACGGGCGATTGCCATTGTTGAGGCCTTGATTGAAGCCGGGGTGGAACCGAGCCGCCTAAGGGCAGTAGGACGCGCTGCTACCCAGCCGCTAGCGGACAATGAATCTGAGGAAGGGCGCGCTAGAAACCGCCGTGTAGAAGTTTTGATCAATGTAGAATAAAAAAAGCCAGAATAAAAAAAAGCCCGCCGGGGGGAGGCGGGCATCAAAGGGCTTGGCTCACTGCAGCCCATTGGCTAAGGGGGAGGGGTGTACAAGATCGCCAATGGGTACAATTCGAGTATAGCTATTTATGAACTGTTGCCAAGGCTTTGTATCACTTTTTTTGTAAACAAATGTAGCTATCCTCACGTCGCACTCTCCGCTCTTCACCTCGCACCCAGTTACCAATGTTTTAATCATTGGGTTTTATATTTCAAAAAAATATAAATATATAACGTATTTTGCGTTATCCTGTCAGCATACTAATGGTTTTTAAGGTCGATGGTCTTTAAGAACGGTTTTTACGAACAGCCCTTAAAGACAATGTTTACTTTCTTGGTGGCATGACACCCAGGGTTCGGTTTCTTATGGAGACGCCAATGACTTCCCCGCTGGTAACGCACTTTTTTGATGAGCCTACCAATACGTTCAGCTATGTGGTTCAAGACCCAGGCAGTAAAGCCTGTGCAATTCTGGATTCAGTGCTGGATTTCGACTACGCCGCAGGCCGTACGGATGTGCGTTCAGCCGATGAGATCATCGCCTATGTGCGTGAGAACGGCCTGGACGTTGAGTGGATTCTGGAAACCCACGTTCATGCCGACCATCTTTCAGCGGCGCCGTACCTGCATGAGTGCCTGGGTGGCAAGACCGGGATTGGTGCCAATATCACCATTGTTCAGGACGTGTTTGGCAAGGCATTTAATGCGGGCACCGAGTTCGCCCGGGATGGCAGCCAGTTTGATGCGCTGTTCAAGGACGGCGATACCTTCACCATTGGTGGGCTTGAGGGCCGCGTGCTGCACACGCCTGGGCATACTCCGGCCTGTCTGACCTATGTGATCGGTGATGCTGCCTTTGTCGGCGATACCCTCTTCATGCCGGATTTTGGCACCGCACGCTGTGATTTCCCCGGTGGGGACGCGCGAGCGCTTTATCAGTCCATTCAGAAAGTCCTGGCTCTGCCGTCTGACACCCGCTTGTTTATGTGCCACGACTATAAGGCACCGCAGCGTGATGTGTATCAGCATGAAACCACGGTTGCCGAACAGCGCGCTGCCAATATTCATGTACACGACGGGGTGAGCGAGGAAGAGTTTGTGCGTATGCGCACCGAGCGTGATGCCACCCTGGCCATGCCCAAGCTGATTATCCCTTCAGTCCAGGTCAACATGCGCGGAGGCGATATGCCGCCGGCCGAGGATAACGGCCAAGTGTATCTGAAAGTTCCTATCAACAAGTTTTAAGCGTTAACCAGATAACAGGCTTTCGCCATAGGTTTTTATCATAGGTTTTTATCAAAAGGTAACGCGGTTGAGCGTTTTATGTGTTGGTTTCTCAAGCCCTGATAAGGAGATAGAGTGAACGTGAAACGCTATCTACCCATCCTGCAATGGCTACCGCATTATAAGCGGGACACGCTGACGCGCGACTTGTTGGCTGCGGTGATCGTTACCATCATGCTGATCCCCCAGTCGTTGGCTTATGCCATGTTGGCGGGCTTGCCTGCGGAAGTCGGGCTGTATGCCAGTGTGCTGCCACTGGTGGCCTATGCCGTCTTTGGTACCAGCCGAACGCTGGCGGTGGGCCCGGTTGCCGTGGTCTCACTGATGACGGCGGCTGCCCTAGGCAATATTGCCACGCCGGGGAGCGCTGAGTACGTGGGCGCTGCCCTGGTGCTGGCATTGCTGTCCGGCTTGATCCTGACTCTGATGGGGTTGGCACGTCTGGGGTTTCTAGCCAATTTTCTGAGCCATCCGGTCATTTCCGGTTTTATTACTGCCTCGGGTCTGATCATTGCCGCTGGCCAGTTGCGTCACCTGTTGGGCGTTGAGGCAAGCGGCCATAACATGATTGAACTATTGATCGGGCTGGGTCGCGAAGTTGGCAATATTCATCTGGCGACGTTTCTGATTGGCTTAGGCACCCTGGTTTTCCTGTACTCCACCCGGCGCTGGTTGAAGGGGATTTTACTCAATTTCGGCGCGCCTGCCATGGTGGCAGACCTGCTGACCAAGGCGGCGCCAATTGTTGCGGTTGCTGTCACTACGCTAGTGACCTGGGGCTTTCAGTTGGATCAGCAGGGAGTGGCGGTTGTCGGCTCGATTCCGGCTGGCTTGCCACCGATCAGCCTGCCGGGGTTTGAAGTTGGCCTGTGGCAGGAGTTGCTGATGGCGGCGCTTTTGATCAGCATTGTCGGCTTTGTTGAGTCAGTATCGGTGGGCCAGACGCTGGCCGCCAAGCGCCGCCAGCGTATCGACCCCAACCAGGAGTTGATCGGCCTGGGTAGCGCTAACCTGGCAGCAGCGTTTTCCGGAGGCATGCCGGTGACCGGCGGCTTTTCCCGTTCGGTGGTGAATTTTGATGCGGGCGCCCAGACGCCTGCAGCCGGGGCTTTCACGGCCGTCGGGATTGGCGTGGCGGCGGTGCTGCTCACACCTCTGATTGCCTACCTGCCGGTAGCAACCCTGGCCGCGACCATCATCATTGCCGTGCTCAGCCTGGTGGATCTGCCCATTATTGTGCGTACCTGGCGCTATTCGCGCAGCGATTTTGCGGCCATGTTCGCCACTATCGTCGTAACTCTGGGTAACGGGGTGGAAAGCGGCATTCTTGCTGGTGTCGGGTTATCGCTGGCGCTACACCTTTATCGTACCAGCCGCCCGCATAGTGCGGTGATTGGCCGGGTGCCGGGCAGCGAGCATTTCCGGAACGTGGAGCGCCATAGCGTCGAGACCGTGCCTTTTCTATGTATTCTGCGCGTCGATGAAAGCCTCTATTTCGCCAATGCGCGCTATCTTGAAGATACCGTGATGGAAGTGGTCACCCGCCAGCCTGACGTCAAGCACGTGGTGCTGGCCTGTCAGGCGGTCAATGTGATTGATGCCTCGGCACTGGAAAGCCTTGAGACCATCAACCATCGTTTGCAGGATGCGGGTGTATCTCTGCATCTGGCGGAGGTCAAGGGGCCGGTGATGGATCGTCTGCAGACGACGGCTTTCTGTAAGGAATTGACTGGCTTTGTATTTTTAAGCACCTACAGCGCCTGGGTAGCCCTCACTCAGCCCTCAAATGCACTTTACCCTGAACAGGCAATCTGCCCGCAGGCGACATCTTTGCCGCTTTCTTTTGAAAGTAATCCGCCCAAATCTCCGGGATTGACGGTGAAGGGCGTGACAGCAGAACCGGTACACACACGCTCGCTTTAGGGGCCAGGGTGTACTGGCTACCCGGAGTGATATCAAGTCGACGTTTTATAACGTCATAAAATCAAGGAGTTAACTATGAAAACTAACGTTGGTGGTATTGATAAGATTGCACGTATCGCTATTGGCGCTTTGCTGATCGTTCTCGCCCTGACCGGCACGATCGGTGTCTGGGGCTGGATTGGTGTGGTGCCCTTGGCAACCGGTTTATTGAACACCTGCCCGGCGTATTCCTTGCTGGGTATCAACACCTGTAAAACCAAGTAAGCCGCTTAGCAAAACGCATTTAAGTCAAGGAGAACAGAGTGGACTGGACGGCAACCCTGCAAGGGCTGGTCGGCGGTATTCTGATTGGGCTGTCAGCCGTCTGGCTGATGGGCACCATGGGGCGTATCGCGGGCATTAGTGGCATCGTGGGTAACCTGATTACCCAGCGGCCGAAAGGCGACAGCGCCTGGCGTATCACCTTCCTGTTGGGCCTGATTAGTGGGCCACTGTTGGTGATGGCGTTGGGTGGTGGTCTGGGTAACGTGGCCAATGCCCCGGGAATGGTCATCGGCGAACCGGCCGGGGGTGTCTTGTTGATGCTGGTTGCCGGTTTCCTGGTGGGTGTAGGGACAGGCCTTGGCAGTGGTTGTACCAGCGGTCACGGTGTGTGTGGCCTGGCGCGCCTGTCCGTGCGTTCACTGGCAGCCACCGTGACCTTCCTGGTCACGGCCATCATTACGGTTTACGTGGTTCGCCATGTGATTGGAGGTGGCGCATGAGGATGGTGATGGGCTATGTGGCCGGGTTGCTGTTTGGTTTAGGCCTGGCGATATCTGGAATGACCGACCCGGCCCGGGTGCTGGGGTTTCTGGATATTGCCGGTGCCTGGGATCCCACTCTGATGTTTGTTCTCGGCGGGGCCGTGGTGACCAGCTTTGTGGGGTATCGTCTGGTGTTCAAGCAGAATGCTCCTCTGTTGGGTGAGCGTTTCCAGTTGCCAACCAGACAGGATCTGGATAGCAAACTGCTGGGAGGCGCCGCCCTGTTTGGGATTGGTTGGGGGTTATCCGGGTATTGTCCTGGTCCTGCGATTGCCTCGATTGGCGGCATTTCCTTGCCTCTGGCGGCGATGCTAGTGACCATGGTGGTGGGCTGGTTTGCTGCACAGCGTTTAAGCCGTTAAGGCCTATGCCGAGGATTGCGCGGGCTGCAAAATAGCCTTTTGCGCCGCCGATAATTGGTTCTTTAGTCGTAATCATGCCCCTGCTGACCCTTGTTAGCAGGGGCTTTTTTTGTTGTGAGGCAAATGATGGGCCAAGACTTAACGTTTGGTTAATGCCGCCTTGTCATGCTTGAAGCTAACAGAAAGGATCCGTTATGCATGTTTTGCTGGTTGAAGATGATGCTCTGGTGGCCGCTGGCATCCGCGCTGGCCTGATGACCTATGATTTTGTGGTCGACCATGTGGTAACCCTGCAGGCAGCGCGCCAGGCACTGGCCACGGTGACCACCGATGTAGTGGTGCTTGATCGCGGAATGCCTGACGGTGACGGCCTGCAGCTGCTGGAAGAGTGGCGCAGCAAGGGCGTGCAGATCCCGGTACTGGTGCTGACCGCAAGGGATGCTGTGCGTGATCGGGTCGACGGGTTGCACAGCGGGGCTGATGATTACCTGGTCAAGCCGTTTGATCTTGATGAGCTGGTGGCACGTTTACATGCCTTGCTTCGACGGGCGTCAGGGCGCAGTAGCGGTATCATCCAGCACGGCGCGCTGGCAGTGGACCCGGTGGCCCGCGAGGTAATGCTCAACGGAGAACCCGTCACCCTGTCCCGTCGTGAGCTGGTTTTGCTCGAAGCCTTCCTCCATGCGCCCCGCAGTGTCCTCACCGCCGATCAGCTGAAAGACAGCCTTTATGGCATGAATGACGATGTGGAAAGCAATGCGCTGAATGTTCACATCCATCATTTACGCCGCAAGTTAGGCGCCGGTGTGATTGAAACCGTGCGTGGCCTCGGCTACCGCCTGGGCAAGGCATCTGTTGTTCCTGGAGATACCCCTTGAGCCTGCGCGTCCGTCTACTGTTGACCCTTGGGGCGACTCTGCTGCTGCTGTGGGGTAGCGCGGCGGCCTGGCTGATGTGGGATCTGGAAGAAAAGGTGGTAGAAACCCTTGATCAGCGTCTGGCCCAGTCGGCACGGATGGTGGCCGGGCTGATGCTGCAACTCCCGCCTGAAGTATGGGAACAGGCGGATCAACGGGCGCTGTCGATTCCACCGATTGAAGGGCTGGCCTGTCAGGTGCATTCCCCGCGTGGAGAAATCATGGCACGCACTCATACCGATATGGAAGACATTCTGACCCCAGGTGAGCGTGGCCATGCCTACCGCGAGGAAGGCGACATGACCTGGCGAGTGTTCACCTATGAAAGGGGCGGGCTGACGATTACCACCGCCGACCGTATGGACGAGCGCGACATGCTGCTGAGTGATGTCATGCGCGTTGCCGTCGTGCCCTTTGTGGTGGCCCTGGTGGGCAGCCTTCTGGCGCTGTGGCTGGTGGTTTGGCGCGGCCTTGCTCCTTTGACGCGCCTGCGCGAATCGCTGGCAAACCGCCATCCGGATGCGCTGGCGCCGATTTCTACCTATGGCGTGCCCGCTGAAATCCAGCCACTGATTGAAACCTTGAACGGGCTACTGGCCCGAGTGCAGCAGACGATTATTCGTGAGCAGCGTTTTACTAACGACGCTGCCCATGAGTTGCGCACACCGCTGACGGCGATCAAGACGCACCTTCAGGTCGCGCGGCGGGTAGACGGGGAGGCGGCAGCAGCGTCGCTGGCCCATGCCGAGCAGGGCGTTGTGCGGTTAAGCCGAACGCTGGATCAGCTATTGATGCTGGCACGGGTAGAAGGTCGGCTACGCTTTGATGATGGCGAGGAAAGCCATGTGGCCGATGTGGCAACTTGCGCCATGGCGGATTCTCGGGCGCCGGATGCCACTCGTTTTGTGGTGCTCGGCCAGTGGCCTGGGGCGGTGCTGGCAATGCCCAGGGAGCTTGCCATCACCGCCCTGCGTAATCTGCTGGATAACGCCCTATGCCATGGCCCGAAAGACCAACCGATTGATGTGGATGCCCGCTGGCTTGAGGGAGAAAAGGCCGTGGCTTTTCGGGTAAGAGACAGGGGCGAAGGTGTCTCTGAGCAAACGTTGGAGCAACTGCCCCAGCGTTTCTGGCGTGCCAGCAAGGAGCAGGGTAGCGGCCTTGGCCTGGCGATAGTGGCGGCCATTGCCGAGCGTTTTGGCGGTCGTCTGGCGTTTCACAATGACCAGGGCGGCGGTCTGGTTGCCGAATTTGTTGTGCCTGCGTCTTTGCTCGCTGCCCGCGAGTGAAAGGCACAGTTCACTCCTTGATGCGCTGCTATGGGCTATGTTCATAAGGCAGGTAGGGAATTTCAAGGGGTTCATAATCATAACACCACAGGGGAAACCGTGATGAGCAAGAGGATATTAGGCGGGCTAGGCCTGCTACTCGGCGCTGGTTTGAGTGCAGGCAGCACACTGGCACTGGAACCTGGCGACCCACAGCGTGGTCAGGCAGCAGCGGCGACTTGCACTGCCTGCCATCAGGCCAACGGTAGCGGGATGAATGTACCCGGAGGGGAATCCTGGCCGCGTTTGGCAGGCCAGGATGCTGGTTACATTGAAAAGCAGCTGCATGATTTCAAGTCGGGCCGCCGCCAGAACGCTAGCATGATGCCTTTCGCCAACATGCTGGACGATCAGCAGATTGCCGATGTGGCAGCTTATTACAGCCAGATGGAGATAACGCCGGCGTCAGGGGGCGAAGAAGCCAGCGATGCCATCCTGGCACGCGGAGAGCAACTGGCTAACCGCGGCGACTGGGATGATTACATTGTTTCCTGTGCCAGCTGCCATGGCCCGGGGGGCACTGGGGTAGGCAGTGATTTTCCAGGGGTTGCCAGTCAGCATGCCGGTTATATCAGCGCCCAACTGCATGCCTGGAAAGACGGCGAGCGCTCCAATGACCCTCAGAATCTGATGGGGGCGATTGCCAAGCGTATGAGCGATGATGACATCGCCGCCGTATCGGCCTGGTATGCCAGCCAGGCGCCAGACGTAGAAGAGGGGGAGTAATAAAAAATGAATATATCCAAGAAAAGCCTGGCGCTGGCCGTATCCGGGGTATCTGTTGCCTTGGCAACCGGCATGATGGCACAAGCCGCTGATGACAGTGAGCAACAGGAAGCTGAGGCGCCTTATCAGACGCTGGTGGAGCTGGGCTACCCGGCGCCCAAGGAAAACGAGTTGGTGCATGTGCCGCCTACCATGGCAGACCTGGAAGAAGCGGATATTCATCCTGAGCTCAAGAAAGTCATTCGCCGCGGGTATGAGCTGTTTACCGACACCCAACAGCTGCGCGGTAAAAATGTCTTTAACGACATGAACTGTTCCAGCTGCCACCTGGGTGAAGGCCGCCAGCCGTTCAGCGCACCGATCTGGCCTGCTGCGGTCACCCTGCCGGATTTTCGTGGCAAGAATCAGCACGTCAACAACCTTGAGGAGCGCATTGCCGGCTGCTTCGCCTACTCGATGAACGGTACGCCGCCGGAATACGGCAGTGATGACATGCTGGCGCTATCTGCCTACCATCAGTGGCTGGCGACCGGTGCGCCCATGTATCCTGATCAGCCCATCTACGGGCGTGGTTTCCCGGCACCTGATCGACCGGAAGAACTCAGCTATGCCAACGGTAAAGCGGTTTATCAGGACCAGTGCGTTATCTGTCATCAGGAAGATGGCTCAGGGCACTATGAAGACGGCAAGTACGTCTTTCCAGCCCCGTGGGGAGATGGCTCCAATAACTGGGGGGCTGGCATCGTACGTACCCACACAGCGGCTGGCTTTATCAAGAACAACATGCCGCTGGGGCAGCCGCTATCGCTGTCTGATCAGGACGCCTGGGATGTGGCCTATTACATGACGCAGCAGGAACGTCCTCAGGATCCCCGCTATGCGGGTGATGTTGACGAAGTGCTGGAGCGCTTTGGCCCGACCTTCCACAAGAACTCAAGCTACGGACAGATTCGCGAGGAAGATAATCATCGCCTGGCGGATCACGCCAACTGGGGCGAGAAAGGCGACAGTGTCGTGCCCTGGAATGTCGGCGTGCCACGTTTTGAAGACCTGGAAGACTGATCACGAAACGCTAAGAATAAGCCAGAAAAAACGCCTGGCGGGGCAACCCACCAGGCGTTTTTGGTTCACCACTCACCACTCACCACTCACCTCGCTCCACCCATCATCTCTTCCAGGCGTTGCTGGCTTGGCATGCCTTCAATCCGTTCGATGCGTATGACGCCCTCCTGCGTACGGCGTTGAAAGGCGCTGGTTGGCGTGGCGTAAAGGCCCAGTTCCTCAAACAGCTGATTATTGTCCAATACCTGCTGTTCGATATCACGGGGCTGGGCGCTGGCGGCAACTTCCTCACCCAGCTTGTGTGCCTTCAGGGCTTCAGCAGGGTTGTCATCACCCAATAACGCAGCCGCCTGAGCGGGACTCTGGGCCTTGAGTATGCCGACCATGATATGACGCAGCTGTACTTCGCCTGCCTCAATCCAGGGGCGTGCGGCTTCCCATAGCTGTTGGCAGTAAGGGCAGTTGGGGTCAGTAAAGGTGTACACCACCCGTGGTGCCTGTGGGTCGCCATCCTGAATCCAGTGGCTATCTTCCAGCAGTTGCCAGGTCTGGGCTTCCAGTGGGGCGCGTACGTGTTCATCCAGCTGGGGGGCGGTCAGGTCATTGCCTGCGCTGTCCATCAGGGTGCCAACGATGGCGTGTTCGCCGTCAGGGGTCAGGTAGACAGCCATTTCGCGCCCCTGAGCGCTGGCACCAAAGCCTTTCAATCCGCCGGGGGCGCTGAACTGGCTGTGTATCTCGATGCCTTTTTCAGTCAGGGCTTTAACGGGGGCGGGGAGTGACGTTTCACTGGCAGCCACATGGCCTGCCAGCAAGCTGAAAGATATCAGCAGCGGTGATGTTCGGAAAAGCGATGAAAGCGATATCAGCATGAGGTGGTTGCTCATCAATGGAATCTGCAAGTGTGTAAATCAAGATACAGCATGTGGGCGCTGGCTGATCAGTATTTTGGTTAGGGTTCGTTAATGATCTTATTGTGCCAATGTGAGGTTATGTGCCGATTATATGTAGAGGCGTTTATCACGTCGTCAATGCTAAAGACTGCATTAAAGCGGCTAAATCGATACAATACGGTCATATTTGGTTTGCCAGTCGCGTATGCCTGGATGTCAGCGACATCCGTTCGCAACTTTCGATAACAGGTTGATGCCATGCATTGCCCCTTTTGTGGTGCTCACGATACCCGAGTCACAGACTCCCGCCTGGTCGCTGATGGCGACCAGGTTCGCCGCCGCCGCCAGTGCGCGGCCTGCCATGAACGCTTTACAACCTATGAAACCGCTGAGCTGATCATGCCTCGTGTGGTGAAATCCGACGGCTCCCGGGAAATGTTCGATGAGCGTAAGCTGCGCGCTGGCATGTTAAGGGCGTTGGAAAAACGCCCGGTCAGCGCTGAGGCAACCGAAGCGGCGATCGAACGCATTCGCCAGGTGTTGCGTGCGCGGGGCGATCGGGAAATCAATGCACTGGATATCGGTGAGTTTGTGATGCAGGCGCTGAAGACCCTTGATCAGGTTGCCTATATCCGCTTTGCCTCGGTGTATCGCAAGTTCCAGGATCTGGATGAATTCCGCGCTGAAATAGACCGCCTCTCTCAGGAGCCGCAAGAGGAGGAAAGCACCTCTGGAAAGGCGCCGCGAGGTACCCAGTGACCACCTTTACCCAGCAGGATCATACCTATATGGCCCGGGCACTGCATCTGGCAGAGCGTGGCCTGTACACAACGGCCCCTAACCCTCGGGTTGGCTGTGTGATTGCCCGTGACGGTGAGATTGTCGGAGAGGGTTATCATCAGCGCGCAGGCGAACCTCACGCTGAAGTCCATGCCCTGAACGACGCCGGTGAGCGCGCTACAGGGGCAACCGCCTATGTGACGCTGGAACCCTGCTCGCATACCGGTCGCACTGGCCCCTGTGCGGTGGCCTTGCACAAGGCGGGTATCCGGCGAGTGGTGGTGGCCATGATAGACCCTAACCCGCAGGTGAGCGAACGGGGTATCCAGCTGTTACGGGATGCCGGTGTGACGGTGGATGTCGGGCTGCTGGAAGACGATGCTCGCCGCCTTAATCCGGGGTTTGTGTCGCGTATGGAACGCCAACGCCCCTTTGTGCGCCTTAAGATGGCGATGAGCCTGGATGGCCGTACGGCCATGGGCTCGGGGGAATCGCAATGGATTACTGGCCCCGAGGCACGCCGCCAGGTGCAACAGCTGCGGGCACGTTCAAGCGCCATTCTGAGCGGGGTGGAATCGGTGATCATGGATGATTCACGCCTGACGGTGCGTAGCGCAGAGCTAGGGCTGGCAGACGCCGATGATATTGTGCGTCGCCAGCCGCTGCGGGTCATTCTTGATACCCATTTACGCTTGCCACTGGCTGCTGCCTGCCTGATGGCACCGGGCCGCACCCTGATCATGACGACACAGGCGGGCAGTGCTGAAAAGCGCGCCAAGCTTGAGCAGGCGGGTGCCGAGGTGCAGGTGTTGCCCGCCGGTGAGGATGGCCGCGTTGAACTGGCTGGCATGCTGGCCTGGTTGGCTGAACACGAACAGATCAACGAACTGCTGGTGGAAACCGGTGCCACCCTGTCCGGTGCCTTTCTGGATGCTGGCCTGGTCGATGAAATGCACCTTTATATGGCGCCGACCCTGTTAGGCGGAGATGCCCGCGGCCTGTTCAATTTATCGGGTATTGCGCGTATGGCGGATCAGCGGCAACTGACTATTCATGATATTCGTGCGGTAGGGCGCGATTGGCGGATTATTGCTTCGCCCGTTATTCAAGATGGTGATCCAGGCAATGGTGCTCAAATCACTAGGGCCTAGCGCAGTGGGCCGAGGCAAGGTACCCTGACGCGCACATCGCACTAATGCGACTCAGACTGGGAGATTTCATGGCGCACTCCTCTGGGGGCTTGGCCCCTATCGCAGAACTAATCGACGATATTCGCCAGGGCAAGATGGTGATTCTCATGGATGATGAGGATCGCGAAAACGAAGGCGATATCATCATGGCGGCTGAGAAGGTTCAGGCCGAACATATCAATTTCATGGCACGTCATGCCCGCGGGTTGATCTGCCTGCCGATGACCCGTGAGCGTTGCGAGCAGTTGAACCTGCCGCTGATGGTCAGGGACAACGGCTCAGGTTTCAGCACCAAGTTCACTCTTTCGATTGAAGCAACCGTAGGGGTGACGACGGGTATTTCTGCCGCAGATCGTGCACGCACCGTGCAGGCAGCCGTTGCCGCCAATGCCAAACCGACGGATATTGTTCAGCCAGGGCATATCTTTCCGCTGATGGCAGAGCCAGGCGGCGTTTTGCGGCGCGCAGGGCATACCGAGGCTGCCTGTGACCTGTCAGCGCTGGCCGGCTGTGACCCCAGCGGTGTAATCTGTGAAATCATGAATGACGATGGCAGCATGGCACGGCGCCCCGAGCTTGAGGTTTTCGCACAGACCCATGGTATCAAGATGGGCACGATTGCCGATCTGATTCATTACCGTATCGTCAACGAGCAGACGGTTGATCACCTGGAAGCACTGCCCCAGCCGACGGTTTACGGTGATATGACCTTGCATGTTTTTCGTGACCGCATTCAGGGTGCCCACCACCTTGCGCTGGTGAATGGCCAGCCAACTCCAGATCAGCCCACCACGGTGCGCGTGCACCTGGCGGATACCCTACGCGAT
This sequence comes from Halomonas sp. CH40, assembly GCA_041875495.1. Classification (NCBI taxonomy): domain Bacteria; kingdom Pseudomonadati; phylum Pseudomonadota; class Gammaproteobacteria; order Oceanospirillales; family Halomonadaceae; genus Halomonas; species Halomonas sp. CH40. Next base: position 2,538,230 of record CP112982.1, on the reverse strand, counting down.
ATCATGGGGCTGATGAAGGATGGCAAGGTGCGTTGGGATGCCCAGCGCTCACTGGCCGAGATTGCCGGTTCAGCGCCCGGTGTCTTTGTGCTGATTGATGATGCGCGCCCGCATCAGGATCTGAAAGATCAGCTGGATATCCTGCTTGACCGGATGCGCCAGCCGCGTACCAGCGATTCGGATGGTGCGGGCAACTATCTGACCATTGGTACGGGGTCGCAGATTCTGCGTCACCTGGGTGTTGGCAAGATGCGTTTGCTCAGCTCGCCGTGGAAATTTTCAGCGCTTTCAGGCTTTGACCTTGAAGTGGTTGAGCGTCTGAATCCGGACGACACCAGCGAATAGACGTAGCAGTAAGGCTGACGTTCAGTCAGACCCATTTTTAGCAGGATTCATTTTAGGTAGGTAACGTTTGATGGAACCCCTTTCTCAAGTTGAAGGCAACTTTTTCGATGTTGATGGCCGTTATGTGCTCGTGGTTGGCCGCTTCAACCATCATGTGGTCGATAGCCTGGTAGAAGGCGCCGTGGACAGCCTGGTGCGCCATGGCGTTGACAGCGAACAGATCCAGATTGTTCACGTACCGGGCGCCTGGGAATTGCCGCTGGCGGTTAAGAAAGTGCTCAAGACGGTCAAGCCGGATGCAGTGATTGCGCTAGGTGCAGTCATTCGTGGCGGAACCCCGCATTTTGAATACGTTGCCGGTGGCTGCAATACCGCGATGAACTCTCTGCAGCTTGAGTTTGATACGCCGGTTGCCAACGGTGTGTTGACCGTTGAATCCATCGAACAGGCTATCGAGCGCGCGGGCACCAAGGCAGGCAATAAAGGCACCGAAGCGGCCATGGCGGCAATGGAAATGGTCTCTCTGCTGCGCGCGCTCTCTCCGGAGGCGGCGCAATGAGCCAACCCCGTAAACCGACTGCCGCTCAGGAAGGCCGCCATGCGGCGCGTGAGCTGGCAGTGCAGGGGCTCTATCAATGGCACATGACCGGTAAGTCGATGACCTCGATTGAAGCCGAGTTTCGCAGCCAGAAGCCGGATGATGACCTGGAAGATCACGAGAACTGGGCCAAGGTGATGCAGATCGCCGATCAGGCATTGTTCCATGATCTGCTGCATAACACGGCACGCTTCAAGGAAGAGCTGGATCGTGATATCGCGCCGCTGCTGGATCGCCGCCTGGTCGATCTGGATGCGGTCGAACTGGCGATTCTGCGTCTGGGTGCCTATGAGCTGGCCAAGCGCCACGAGGTGCCGTATCGCGTGGTGATCAATGAAGGGGTCGAGCTGGCCAAATCCTTTGGCGCCACGGACGGTCACAAGTACGTCAATGGTATTCTGGATAAACTGGCAAGCCGTCTGCGCAGCGCTGAGGTCAGCGCGCGTCGGCGCTGATCGTCACCTGCCTGGATGATCAAGGGGGCAAGGTGCTAGCCGAATTTGATCTGATCCAAGAATTCTTTACGACCGCTGCGGGGGACGGCGTTGCCCTTGGCGTGGGTGACGATGCCACCCTGTTGACTCCTTCGCCTGGCCAGCAGTTGGTGGTCAGCGTGGATACCTCTGTGGTGGATGTGCATTTCCCCGCCGATGCGCCGGCCCATGCAGTGGGCCACCGGGCGCTGGCTGTGGCTCTTTCTGATCTGGCGGCGATGGGCGCGCAGTCACGCTGGTGTCTGATGGCGCTGGCGCTTGATCAGCGCACCTGGAACGATACCGCTAGTGGCAGCGCCTGGATGCAAGCCTACTCAGACGGCTTTCTGGCACTGTGTAGACAGCATGACACCGGGCTGGTGGGTGGCGATATCACCGCCGGTCAGCTGGCGATCAGTGTGACCGTGATGGGCGAAGTGGCCAGTGGGCAGGCGCTGACTCGTCACGGCGCTCGCCCGGGGGATATCATTGCCGTGACCGGCGCCCTGGGGGGCGGGTCAGGAGGGCTTGCGCTCTGGCAGCAGGGCGAACGTGACCTTGAACATCCTCTATTGAAGCGTTACCTGCTGCCCACGCCACGTCTGGCGGCAGGTCAGGCGCTGACGGGGCTGGCTTCCGCTGCCCTGGATATCTCTGACGGCCTGCTGGCGGATCTGGGCCATTTGCGCCGAGCGTCAGGCGTGGGCGCCGAGCTTGATGCGGATGCCATCCCCCTGGCCGAAGGCCTGCCGGAAGCACTGGGGCTTTCAGGCGCACGGCAGGCGGCATTAAGCGGCGGCGATGACTATGAGTTGCTGGTCAGCATCCCGCAAAACCATTGGGTTGAAGCATGTTCAGCCTTAGCCAGCCTGGGCGTGCCCTTGACGGCGATTGGCCAATGTATCGACACGCCAGGGGTCAGCGGTGTAATGTCTGAAAGCCAGGATGGCTGGCAACACTTTGTGGGAGAAACGCCATGAATAAAGCGCCCGCGAGCGTTTGGCGGCGCCCCACGCATTTTTTTGCCTTTGGTTTGGGCAGTGGTGCCGTGCCTTTTGCCCCGGGTACCTTTGGTACCTTGGCGGCTATTCCCTTTTACTGGCTGATGGCAGATCTGCCCTTTGGCTGGTACATGGGAATTATCGTCGTCACCTTTATTGTGGGTGTATGGCTATGTGAAAAGACCTCCCGGGATCTGGGGGTTCATGATCATTCCGGGATTGTCTGGGATGAGTTTGTCGGCTATTGGATCACCATGGCAGCGGTACCGTTTTCCTGGGAGTCTGCGCTATGGGGGTTTGTGGTATTTCGCGTTTTTGATGTGTTCAAACCCTGGCCGATCCGCTGGGCTGACCGTCGTGTAGCGGGCGGCTTTGGCATCATGATTGATGATGTGATGGCCGGTTTGTATGCCTGGAGTACCATGCATCTATGGTTCTGGCTGCATTGATTCGTTTTGCCGTCTTGGCGGTGTTCCCAGGAGTGGCATCATGCGCAAGGAACGACTTGTTGTCCCGATAATTGCCTCGCTGGCTGCTTTATGGATGGCAGCCCAGTTGCTTTCCAGCATCCTGTTTGAACATAGCCTTCGCCAGGCACTGAATGGCCTGAATGCCCGTGGAGAATGGCGGATGCAGCGGGTGGAAAGCCACCCGGGCTGGCTTAATTCCCACGGGCGAATTGTGATTTCGCCGCTACTGGGACGGCCCTGGCGCCTGGAAGTCTCTTATCAGGCTCGCCATGGGTTATTGAGCACCGACGTTGAAGGCGCCTTGCTGCCCAGGCTGGATACCCAGTTGCAGCGGGCAGTGGGGGATGTATCCGTGCGTTCTTACCCACGTTGGCAGGGGCGCTATCACACCCTGGGGGGGCGTACCGAATTGCGCCTTGCGCTGGCGCCGCTGATTGTTGAACAAAATGGCCGTCAGTTGAATGTGCGTGGTGCCAGAATGGGTATTGAAGGCGTCTATGGCGATTGGCGTCTGAACGCCAGCCTGGATCAACTCACCTTTACCGACCGCGATGCCAGCCTGAAGATTGGCCCTGTCGAACTTAAAAGCCGCTATACCTACATTGAAGATGCCTACCACTTCAATCAGCGCGACCATCTGCATATCAGCACCTTGAACCTAGCTCACCCGGATCTTAACCTTAAAGTTGAACCCATTGATGTGCATAGTGAAATGCATCTGGATGAACGCGAGTTAAGCGTCACAGGCGAGCTTGTCATTGGTGATACCCTGTTGACTGAAGAAGCCCCGGATACACCCATTCTAAAGGGCAGAATTGCCGCCGAGCTGTCACGCATCAATGCCGATTCAGTGCGTCAGATATTTGCCAAGCTGCGCCAGGAAGCCGCCTGGGGCGATACTTCCATGCCTGTAGCCGATGGTTTGTTAACGCGCCTGGAGCCACTGCTGCTGAATGCGCTTCAGGATTCTCCCCGGCTGGATATCACTACCATCAACCTTGAAAGCCCGCTGCTCGAGATCAATGCCAGCGCGGAAGGTGCGCTATTTTTTGATGCCCGCGACCTTGAAGAGCTAAGCCTGGTGCATGCGGATAACGAGGCCATGCAGGCACGTTGGCGTTCCCGCCTGGATGGTGACATCACCTGGAATGATGCCCCATCGGTGGCTGCCCTGTGGCTAGGTCTGCCGATAGGCACGCGTTCATTGACGTTTGATCTTATCGCCGGAAGCTGGCGCGTCAACGGCCGCCCGCTACCTGAATTTTGAGTTGATGAAGGCTTTGAGTTGATAAAAGTCCTGGGTTGGCCTGCCTGATACCCTCTATTTTGTTAGTCCTCCTTGAAGTTTGCCATGCCTGCCCGCATTTTTTAGGCAACACCGGGCGGCGATCATGCCGCCAACTTATTGAATGGAGGGCGCATGAGCGACCAGGACTTCAATCATACCCACGATACTGACGAAAACGAGCATCACGCCAGTGATCGCGACGACAATACTGGCCAAGATAATGAAGGCCAGACAAGCGATGCCCCTGAATGGCTGGCAGAAGAGGAAACATCAGCCTATGAAGCGTCGTCGTCACAGGATTACCGCTCAGACGGTGAAAAAGTCAATTCACTGATCTCGGCAAGCGACGCTCTGCCTGAACGCATCTATCTGCTGCCTATTCATAATCGGCCGTTTTTCCCAGCTCAGGTTCAGCCGCTGGTCATCAACCGCGAGCGCTGGGAAGAAACCATGCGCCGGGTCGGCAATACTCCTCATCATACGATTGGTGTGGCCTTTGTTGGCGAGGCAGGCCTGGAGTCGCTCAGTGAAGACGACTTTCCTGAGGTAGGAACCGCCGTCAAGGTTCATAAGCTGAAAAGAGAGGACGAGCAGGTACAGTTCATTGCTCAGGGTTTGCAGCGTTTCAAAATCCAGCGCTGGCTATCCAGGAAACCACCGTATCTGGTCGAGGTCAGCTACCCCAAAGAACCCGTTGATGCGGAAAATGAAGAAACCCGCGCTTACGCCATGGCGATTATCAACGGTATCAAGGAGCTGCTGCCGATCAACCCCCTCTATGGCGAGGAGCTGAAGCATTACCTGAACCGCTTCAGCCCCAATCAGCCAGGGCCGTTGACGGACTTTGCCGCCGCGATTACCTCTGCCAAAGGGCCGGAGCTGCAGGATGTACTGGCCACCTTGCCGGTCAGCGAGCGGATGCAGAAAGTATTACCGCTGTTGCGCAAGGAAATCGACGTTGCCCAGCTGCAAAGCGAGATCAGTGAGCAGGTCAACGCCCAGATGCAGGAGCGCCAGCGGGAGTTTTTCCTGCGTGAGCAGCTCAAGGTCATTCAGCGTGAGCTGGGCATTTCCAAGGATGATCGTGAAAACGATGTGGATACCTTCCGTGCGCGCCTGGAAAACCTGACGGTTCCTGAGCGGGTTCAGGAGCGCATTGATGAAGAGCTGAACAAGCTGAGCGTGCTGGAAACCGGCTCACCGGAATACGGCACCACCCGTAACTACCTGGACTGGCTGACCTGCCTGCCCTGGGGCGTGACCAGTGATGACAAACTGGATCTGGCCCATGCGCGTACGGTGCTGGATCGTGACCATGACGGCCTTAAGGACGTCAAGGAACGCATCATCGAGTTTCTTGCCGAGGGTACTTTCAAAGGCGATGTCGGCGGTTCCATGGTATTGCTGGTTGGCCCACCGGGGGTGGGTAAAACCTCGGTTGGCCGCTCAATCGCCGAAGCTTTAGGGCGCAAGTTTTACCGCTTCTCGGTGGGTGGCATGCGCGATGAGGCTGAAATCAAGGGCCATCGGCGTACCTATATTGGTGCCATGCCGGGCAAGCTGGTGCAGGCCTTTAAGGAAGTTGAGGTTGAGAACCCGGTGATCATGCTGGATGAGATCGACAAGCTGGGCCAGTCCTATCAGGGCGACCCGGCGTCGGCCCTACTGGAGGTGCTCGACCCTGAACAGAATGTGGATTTCCTTGATCACTATCTGGATGTCCGCCTGGATCTCTCCAAGGTGCTGTTTGTGTGTACCGCTAATACCCTGGATTCGATTCCTGGGCCTTTGCTGGATCGCATGGAGCAGATTCGCCTGTCAGGCTATATCGCTGAAGAAAAAGTCGCGATTGCCAAGCACCACCTGTGGCCCAAACTGCTCAAGCGCGACAACCTGACCAAAAAGCGTATCAATCTCACCGATGCGGCTCTCAGGCAGGTGATTGAAGGTTATGCCCGGGAAGCCGGTGTGCGCCAATTGGAAAAGCAACTGCATCGGATTGTGCGCAAGGCAGCGGTCAAGCTGCTGGAAAACGACCAGCAAAGCGTCAAGGTATCGATCAATAATCTGGAGGAATTTCTCGGCGCGCCGATTTTCCGCAAGGAAAAAGTGCTTAAAGGCGAAGGCGTGGTGACCGGCCTGGCCTGGACTTCCATGGGTGGTGCGACCCTGCCGATTGAAGCCACTAAGGTGCATACTCTGGATCGTGGTTTCAAGCTGACCGGCAAGCTGGGTGATGTCATGCAGGAGTCGGCCAATATCGCGTACAGCTATACGCTGGGCCATCTGCAAGACCACGGCGCTGATGCGGATTTCTTCGATTCGGCCTTTGTGCATCTTCACGTGCCTGAAGGCGCTACCCCCAAGGATGGCCCGTCTGCCGGGGTGACGATGACCACCGCCTTGCTGTCTCTAGCCAGGCATCAATCGATTAATCGTCCCCTGGCGATGACCGGCGAATTGACGCTCACCGGGCAGGTTTTACCGGTCGGGGGTATTCGTGAAAAAGTGATTGCCGCCCGGCGTAGCGATATCTTCGAGGTGATTTTGCCCGAAGCCAACCGGCGCGATTATGCCGAGCTGCCGGATTACATTACCGATGGCGTTACCGTGCACTTTGCTGAGCGCTATCAGGATGTTGCCGATATCGTCTTTGCCTGATGCCGTACAGGTAACACGGCAATGATACGACTGAACGCCACCTTGGCCGGGTGGCGTTTGTCGTTCTGATAGCGTGGTGCTGGAACGTTAACAGCATTAAACGAAAGTAGTTGTCTCTTAACGTTAATCTGCTTAGGGTTGTTCACTGTTTTTAATAATTTGGTCGACAACGTTATTGATGCCTTGGCCGAACTGACAGTGATAACACGAGACAACTATGCGAAATAACCAGGCTGTGACAAATCAGGAATACCGTCTTGAAGAAGATGACGTGCTCATTTCACGCTCTGATCTCAATGGCGTGATAACTTACGCTAACCCTGCTTTTATCGCTGTCAGCGGTTATTCACATGCAGAACTGATTGGCGCCCCCCATAGCCTGATGCGCCACCCGGACATGCCTTCTGGCTTGTTTGAAGATATGTGGAAAACCCTGAAGGCAGGGCATACCTGGCAAGGCATACTCAAAAACCGCTGCAAAAACGGCAGTTTCTATTGGGTGCAGGCGACGGTGGCTCCCCTGCGTGATGCTGACCGGGTGGTGGGGTATACCTCAGTGCGTCGGCAGGCCAGTGAGAAAGATATCCGGCGTGCCGAGCGCGTGTATGCCGCCATGCTGCACAAGGGCAAGGTTCGTGGTATCAAGGTGGAAAAAGGGGTTATCCAGCGCACTGGCCTGGCGGGATGGCTGGGACGTTTCAGTTTCACCAGTATGCAGGCCAAGCTGATGGGCATGGTGTTGACGTCGGTCGTTTTACTGGCCATTGCCGGTGGTTTAGGAGTTTACGGTCTGGTGGTGTCGGGCGAGCGGCTGGCTCGGCTGAATCAGTCAGGGCTTGAGGATGTTGCCAGTCTGCAGTCAATTGAACGTCTAGTGAATCAGGCGGTGAATAACCTCGAACCTGCGGTACGCAACCCGCGCAGTGCTGACCTGGCTGCCTTGATGACCCACTGGGAAGCCAATAAGGAACGTATATTTTCTCACTGGCAGGGCTACAGCAATTCAGAGCAAACCTCTTTACCCGGCGTCGAACAATTCCAGCAGCAGCTGGAGCAATGGCGCACCCGTATTGATAATACCTATACGGCACTTGAAAACCGCGAAGGCTTTGCCGCATTTGAGCATTTCAATGACGGCGTTGTGCCTTTGCTCAGCGATATTCAGGCTTCGGCGGATACCCTGGTGGCCAACGAGCGCGAACTGGCAGGCAACCTGATGGCAGCGGCCGAAAGAGGGCAGCAGCAGATGCTGATTGCACAGGCAGGCGTGCTGGTAGTGGGAATTGGCCTCATGGTGTTGCTGAGCGTGTTGATTCTCAAGTCGCTGGTACGCTCACTGAATGACGCACGACGGGTTGCCTTTCAGATTGCTGCGGGTAACCTTGCCGCGCGAATTACTCAGGTACGTCAGGATGAACTGGGCGATCTGCTCAGTTCCATCCGCACCATGCGGGTATCGTTATCAGGTATCGTCAGTGAGATAGAGCAGCGTGTCCGTGTGGTCACACCTGCCGCGCAGCGGATCGCCAAGGAAAACGAAGATCTGGCATCACGCACTGAGCAGCAGGCATCCTCATTGCAGGAAACTGCTTCGAGCATGGATGAAATCACCGCGACCGTGCATCAGAACACCGATAACGCCCGCCAGGCCAGCAAGCTGGCCGTTGAAAATGCCAATGCCACGCGGGATACCGGCGAACAGATGCAGAAGTTGGTTCAGCGAATGGAACGTATCGCCGACCGTTCTGCAAAAATGAATGAAATTATCGGCGTGATTGATGGTATTGCCTTTCAGACCAATATTCTGGCCCTGAATGCCTCTGTAGAAGCAGCGCGGGCTGGTGAAGCAGGGCGCGGCTTTGCGGTCGTGGCCGGTGAAGTGCGCCAGCTGGCCGGCCGCAGCGCTGATGCGGCCAGTGAAATTCGCCAATTGATTGATGCCTCGAATAGCGAGATCAAGGGCGGCAGTGAAGCGGTACAGGAAGCGGAATCATCGATTGAAAAAGTCGTTGCCCAGGTGATGAAGGTGAGCGACCTGATGGAAGAGATCACTCAGGCCTCTGAAGAGCAAAGCAGTGGTATTGCCCAGATCAACACCGCTGTTGCCGAGATGGATGACGTCACCCAGCAGAATGCCAGCCGTGTCCAGTCGATTGCCGAGTCTGCCAGTCAGCTGACCCAGCAAGCCCATGAGTTGGCCAACGTAGTAGCGGCGTTCCGCGTTGAAGGCAGTGAAGAAGAAAGCGTCGAGAAAGCATTGCAGCGCCAGGAACAGCTGACGCAAAGTAAGGGGCCACTGGCGCTGTCCGCGCAGGCAGACAAGGCGCGTCCATCGTCGAGTACGATGCAGTCCTCAGCCAACGATCATGCGGACTGGGAAACCTTCTAAAGGCCACGCCTGGAAATGCACAAGCGGCGTTAATCGCTCACGGAATAACCAGCAAGGGGCTTTATGCACACAGCGATCAAGATAGGGCTCGTCGGCTACGGCTTTGCGAGCCAGACGTTTCATGCTCCGCTGATTCAGGCCACGCATGGCCTGGAACTGGTGGCGGTATCTTCCAGCAAGGCATCTGACGTACAAGCTGCGCTGGACGTTGAGGTTGAGCAGCAGGCAAAGGCGCTTTTCCAGCGCCCGGATATCGAACTGGTGGTGATCCCGACCCCGAACGATACGCATTTTCCGCTGGCGAAAGCGGCCTTGATGGCAGGCAAGCACGTAGTGCTCGACAAGCCGTTTACGGTGACGCTGTCAGAAGCCCGCCAGTTAAAAGCGCTGGCGGCGGATCAGCAGCGTCAGATATCGGTGTTTCATAACCGCCGTTGGGACAGCGACTTCCTTACCGTCAAGGCTCTGCTGCAAGCCGGCACCCTGGGGCGGATCACCGGGTTTGAATCCCGCTTTGACCGCTTTCGGCCCGAAGTGCGCGACCGTTGGCGGGAGAAATCCATTCCCGGTGGCGGTATCTGGTATGACTTGGGGCCGCACTTGCTGGATCAGGCTTGTGTGCTGTTTGGCATGCCCAATGCCATCCTGCTCGATCTGGGTACACGCCGGGAGGGTGCCAAGGCCGATGATGACTTTCTGGCCCTGCTCGACTATGACAGCTGCCGGGTCAGCCTGAGTGCGGGTACGCTAATGGCCGAACCAACCCCGCGTTTTCGCCTTCACGGCACCCAGGGCAGCTACCTCAAATACGGCCTGGATCCTCAGGAGGATCGTTTAAAAGCTGGCGAGACGCCCAGGCCGCAGTGGGGTGATGATTCCCCCGGTGCCCTGACGCTTCGCGAAGGGGAAGGTGAAGGCGCGCCACTGGTAAGTTACGCGCACCCCACTCAGGCGGGTGACTACCTGGCTTATTACCAAGGCGTGGCCGCGGCGATACGCGAGAACGCACCGTTGCCCGTCGGTATTGAAGACGCCCTGTGTAGCACGCAGCTACTGGAAGCGGGCATTGAAAGCCACCGCCAGCGCCGCTGGATACCACTGGTATAGTGCTCCGGCCCAGGCTCAGGCTTTCAGGCATCGGGCTCAGGAAGCAGCGTTTGGCGTCTTCTATAACAGAGTTGTGTCTTGACGCTGCTCATCGGCACGCAGTTTGTCCCGTGCTATATACAAGGCAGCAATGGCGCGGGCTTCGTGAAAATCCTCGCGCAATAGCAGGGCAGGCAGCTCTTCCAGGGCATGGGTTTCCACTATCAAGGGTTCCGGCTCGTCGCCGGGCAGGCGTTTGGGGTATAGGTCAGTGGCCAGCAGTACCTGCATCCGGTGGCCCATATAGTTAGGGGCCAGGGAAAGTTCGGTCAGTGGCTCGATACAATGGGCGCCAAAGCCGCATTCTTCCATCAATTCGCGGTTGGCCGCAGTGACAATGTCTTCGCCCGGGTCGACCAGGCCCTTGGGCAGCGAGAGAATATACTCCTCGAACCCGGCAGCATATTCACGAATCATCAGCACATGCTGTGGGTCCGGCATGGCCACTATCATGACAGCCCCCCGGCCACTGCCGGTCAGCCGCTCGAACGTGCGCTCTTCACCGTTAGAGAAGCGCAGATCAAGCGATTCCACCTCGAAAAGCCGGCTACGGGTCACCTTCTGGCAGGCAAGAACCTGGGGCTTCTGCAGGTATTGAGAGCCGTTTTGCGCATCGGCTGGCGACTGTTCTGACGGTGACTGTTCTGACGATGAAGAGGAATCAAAGGATGGCATCTGGGGCCTCCGTGGCTGGTTCTGGGGTAATTGCGGTACAATAACATTGTTTTGAATTCACGTTTTGATCCAGGCAGGAGTTGATATGATCGACTGGCAGACAATAGATACCGTGCTTCTGGACATGGATGGCACCCTGCTTGACCTGCATTTTGACAGCCACTTTTGGCTTGAGCATTTGCCGCGCCGCTATGTTGAACTGCACCAGCTTGATGAAGCCTCGCAAGCGCGATTGACGAAAGAGCAGCTGATCGCACGTATTACCGATATGCAGGGTACCTTGAGCTGGTACAGCCTGGATTACTGGAGCCAGGAGCTGGGGGGGGATATCATCGCCCTAAAGCGTGAGGTTCAGCATCTGATTGGCCTGCGCAGCGATGCACTGGATTTTCTTCAGTGGCTTAAAACCCAGCATCCACGGGTGATATTGGCCACCAATGCAGACCGGGCAAGCCTGGAACTCAAGCTGCCGCTGACAGGGCTGGAAAGCTATCTGGATGCGATCGTTTCTTCTCAGGATGTAGGCGCCGCCAAGGAGGAGCAGGCCTTCTGGTTCGCCTTGCAGGAAGTCGAGCCCTTTGACCCGGCCCGCACCCTGTTTATTGACGATAACCCCAAGGTATTGGAAAGCGCCCGTGAATTCGGTATTCGTTACCTGCTGGGGATCCGCGAGCCTGATAGTCAGCGTCCTGAAAAAGTGCTCAAGGAATTTGTGGCGCTGGATCGTTTTGCAGACCTGATGCAATCTTCATCGACTGCCTAGGAGTATTGCGATGAGTGATAGTGTTCGACTTGATAAATGGCTGTGGGCAGCGCGCTTCTTCAAGACCCGTGCCCTGGCCAAGAAAGCCATAGAAGGTGGCAAGGTTCAATACGACGGCGCGCGGGTAAAGACCAGCAAGAACGTCGAGCTGGGAGCGCTGATTCGCGTACCTCAGGGCTGGGATATCTTTGAGGTGGAAGTTATCTCGCTATCTGACCAGCGCCGTGGAGCGCCGGAAGCCCGCAAGCTGTACGCTGAAACCGAAGAAAGCGTCCAGCGGCGTAGTAAAGAAGCCGAAGCCCGCCGCCTGACCAATGAAGTGATGCAGCATCCGCTTAAGCGCCCGGATAAAAAGCAACGGCGTGATATTCAGCGTTTCCAGCGTCAGCAGGGCGAATGACACCCTCATCATCACCCTGCTGATGGCTGGTCTTCCACTCTTTTTTACCGGTTGCCTCTATGTCTGACCAAATCCAACGTTTCCTGTTTGACCAAACCAATGTGCGCGGTGAGATTGTCACTCTTGAGCAGGCGTACCGTGAAGTGCTTGACCGCCACGCTTACCCGGATGCCGTCAATGCGCTGCTGGGTGAATTACTGGCCGCCGTTGCGTTGCTGACGGATACCGTCAAGCTGGATGGCACCCTGAGCATCGAAGTGCGCGGTCAGGGTACGCTGTCATTGTTGATGGCCGAATCCAACCCTGGAGGAGAGCTGCGTGCCATTGCCCGGGTGGCCGAAAACGCCGCCTTGCCTGATGGCGAGGCGCCTTTCCGTGAGCTGGTCGGTGACGGCCAGATTGTCATCACTCTCGACCCTAAGGATGGCAACCGCTATCAGGGTATTGTGGCGCTGGATCATGAGGATCTGGCCGGGTGCCTGGAAGCTTATTTCAGCCAGTCTGAGCAACTGCCCACTCGGTTGTGGCTGGCGGCAGATGGCCAGCGAGCGGGGGGCTTGCTGTTGCAGCGTCTACCCAGTGAAGCGCAGAATCAGGACGTCGACGCCTGGGAGCGCAGCGTGCAGTTGGCCGCCACCGTCAAGCGCGAAGAAATGCTGGGGCTTGAGCAACGCGAGGTGCTTTATCGGCTCTACCATGAGGAGACAGTGCGCGTATTTGAACCCAAGGCGTTGCGCTTTGGCTGCACCTGCTCCCGTGAGCGGATGGCTAACGCCTTGCTCACGCTGGGCGCCAAGGAGCTGCGCGATATCTTGGCCGAGCAGGGCGCCATAGATACCCAATGCCATTTCTGCCACACGGAATATCACTACACCGCCGCCGAAGTCGAAACTCTTTTGGAAGACCCGGCGGCACCGGCCCCGACCATTCACTAGAAATGTAGTCGGGGATGAATGCCACCCAGCACCGAGCGTCCACCGATAAGCCATTGGATAATCAATTGACTTAGCGGTTCTAACGAACAGTTGTTTTAACTCGGTGTTGCGCTGCAACACAAAATATTGTGGTAGTGTTGTAGTTTAACTACAAAATATTTGCCTTAAGCCCCCATTTTCCGGGGGCTTTCTTTTTGTCATAATGCACGCGATTTTAGCGTACCCGACCTGGTCAAGCCGGTCGGGAATGTTTTTTGCAGGCGTCGGAGACGCCGGGTAAACGGATAAATGGCCTAAGGCCCAGGAATCGACATGACCACGACTCAAGCTGCTCCTCAAGCCCACGTAAACCTGAACACCGCCGAGTTGATCGAGCGCGCTGTGGCTCGTGGTGAAGGCCGTCTGTCGGCGAACGGTGCTCTGGTAGTGAGTACCGGCGAACGCACCGGCCGCTCACCCAAGGATCGTTTTATCGTCGATGAACCATCGACCCGCGACAGCATCGACTGGGGCAGCGTTAACCGTCCGTTTGACGCCGACAAGTTCTCTGCACTGTGGGCGCGGGTCAATGATTATCTGCAAAGCCATGATACCTTCGTTTCCGAACTGCACGTGGGCAGTGATCCGGAGCACTATCTGCCCGTACGGGTGACCGCCGAAACGGCTTGGCACAACCTGTTTGGCCGCACCATGTTCGTGCGCCCTGAGGTGTATAACCCGAGCGCCAAAGACGCCTGGCAGATTTTCAACGCACCGCATTTTGTCTGTGAGCCAAGCCGCGATGGCACTAACTCCGATGGCTGCGTGATCATCAACTTTGCTGAGAAAAAAGTCCTGATTGCCGGTATGCGCTATGCCGGTGAAATGAAAAAGGCCATGTTCTCGGTTCAGAACTACCTGCTGCCGGATGCGGATGTGCTGCCCATGCACTGCTCGGCCAACGTTGGTGAAGACGGTGAGACCTGCCTGTTCTTCGGACTCTCCGGCACCGGTAAGACCACATTGTCAGCAGACCCGGCGCGCTATCTGATCGGTGATGACGAGCACGGCTGGGGCGATGACACTGTGTTCAACATGGAAGGCGGCTGCTATGCCAAGTGCATCGACCTGTCCGAGAAAAATGAGCCGGTTATCTGGAACGCTATCAAGTTTGGCACCGTGCTGGAAAACGTGGTGCTGGATGATCGTCGCGAGCCGGATTACGCCGACGACAGCCTGACCCAGAATTCCCGAGCGGCCTACCCGCTGGAGCATATTGAAAAACGTGTACCGGAAAACCGTGCCGGTGAGCCCAATGCGATTGTCTTTCTGACCTGTGATATGTCAGGCGTGCTGCCGCCGGTTTCCGTGCTCTCCAAGGAAGCCGCTGCCTATCACTTCCTGTCGGGTTACACCGCCAAGGTGGGTTCTACTGAAATGGGCTCTTCCGAAGGGCTGGCAGCGACGTTTTCAACCTGCTTTGGTGCTCCGTTCTTCCCGCGCCCGGCGCGCGAGTATGCTGACCTGCTGATCAAGCGCGTTGAAAAGAAGGATGCCCAGGTTTATCTGGTCAACACCGGCTGGACCGGCGGTGCCTACGGTGAAGGCGGCTCGCGCTTCTCGATCCCCACCACCCGCGCGATTATTACCGCTATTCAGTCCGGCGTTCTGCGTGATGTAGACACCAAGCAGATTGATGGCCTCAACCTGCAGGTGCCTGTGGCGGTTCCCGGCGTTGATTCCAGCCTGCTTGACCCGCGTGAAACCTGGCAGGATAAAGAAGCTTACAACCGTCACATGAAGGAACTGGCCACCAAGTTTGTTGATAACTTCAAGAAGTTTGAAGGTGTGAATGAAGCGATTGTCCAGGCTGGCCCGCAGCTGACCTGAAAGGTCGACCGGCTAACGTGTACAAAACTAGCATGTACAAAATAGTTGGCCTGTAGAACATTAGGTAAGCGATGTGGTCTCAATGGGGGAGTGCTAAGGCGCTGCCCCATTTTTGTTTATTAACATCTGGAGTCTTGTCTTGATGAAACGTCGTCACTTTTTGGGTCTTGCCGGGCTGACAGGCCTGGCCGGGATGCTGCCAGGGGTTTCGTTTGGCTTTCCGCGTGTAAAACTGGAGGCTGCCCCAGGGCTTGAAACCCTTGAACTTACTGAAGCTCAGTGGCGTGAACGACTTTCCGACAAAGCCTTTTACGTGCTGCGCGAACACGGTACCGAGGAGCCTTTTTCAAGCCCCCTGGATGGAGAATGGCGCGAGGGTGAATACCGCTGTGCCGGATGTGATCTGGTGCTGTTTACCAGTGCCATGAAATATGACTCTGGTACAGGCTGGCCGAGCTACTTCGAGCATGTGGAAGGGCATATGCTCAGCCAGCTCGATTTCTCGTTGATCTGGCCCCGGGTGGAATATCACTGTGCCCGCTGCGGTGGCCATCAGGGGCATGTGTTTGATGATGGCCCTGAACCCACCGGTCTGCGCTGGTGCAATAACGGGGCTGCCTTGCGTTTTGTCCCGGCCTGAGGCGTTAAGGCGCTGATTGTGATACCTTGACGGCTTTATCAAAGCTGCATGAGATTGTTGCGATATATGGATGTCAATCAGCGTATTCTCACCCGCTTGGCGGATGAGCTCGGTGTTCGCCCCCAGCAAGTGTCGGCCACAGTAGCCCTTCTTGATGAAGGTTCGACCGTTCCGTTTATCGCGCGTTATCGCAAGGAAGTGACCGGCGCACTGGATGATATCCAGCTACGCCAGCTGGAGGAGCGCCTGCGTTACCTGCGCGAACTGGAAGAACGCCGTGCTGGCGTGGTGGCCGCCATTGAGGAACAAGGCAAGCTGACGCCCGAGCTGGCCCGCCAGCTAGACGCCGCGGATACCAAGCAGCGTCTGGAAGACTTGTACCTGCCCTTCAAGAAAAAGCGCCGCACCAAGGCGCAGATTGCCCGTGAGGCTGGGCTTGAGCCGCTGGCTGATGGGCTGCTGGCCAATCCGTCATTAACCCCGGAGCGTGAAGCACAAGCCTATCTGCGCCCGGCAGACGGTGACATTGCCGCCATTGAAGATGCCAAGGCCGCCTTGGATGGTGCCAAGCAGATTCTGATGGAACGCTTTGCTGAAGACCCCGAGCTGATTGGCCAGCTGCGTGAACGGCTGTGGCAGGAGGGCGAACTGAGCGCCCGGGTGCTTGATGGCAAACAACAGGAAGGCGCCAAGTTCTCCGACTATTTCGAGCATGATGAAAAGCTCGCCAAGGTGCCATCGCACCGGGCATTAGCCATGTTCCGTGGCCGCAATGAAGGGGTGCTTGGCTTGGCGATTCGCCTGCCGGGTGAAGAGGAAGCGCCAGTTCATCCCGCACAGGTAGCGATTGCCCGCCAGGTGGGCGTACGTGATGAAGGGCGCCCGGCTGACAAATGGTTGAGTGAGGTGGTGCGCTGGACCTGGCGGGTCAAGCTTTATACCGCGCTTGAAACCGAGCTGCTTGGCCGTCTGCGTGAACAAGCCGAGTTGACCGCCATTGAGGTCTTTGCCGCCAACCTCAAAGATCTGTTGCTCGCCGCACCCGCCGGGCAGAAAGTGACCCTGGCGATTGACCCCGGCCTGAGAACCGGTTGTAAAGTGGCGGTGGTGGATGCCACCGGCCAGTTTGTCGATCAGGCAACGATTTATCCTCACGCCCCTCAGAAGCAGTGGGATCAGGCGTTGGCTGAACTTGCCCGCCTGGTCAAGAAGTACAGCGTCTCACTGATTGCCGTAGGCAACGGTACCGCCAGCCGCGAGACCGATAAACTGGCCGCTGAGCTGGTCAAGCGGATGGCCCCTGAACAGCGCCTGAGCAAGGTCATGGTGTCTGAAGCCGGCGCCTCTGTGTACTCCGCTTCAGAATACGCCTCCCGCGAGCTGCCGGATCTGGATGTCACCGTGCGGGGCGCCGTGTCCATTGCTCGCCGCCTGCAGGATCCGCTGGCCGAGCTGGTCAAAATCGAACCCAAATCGATTGGCGTGGGCCAGTACCAGCATGATGTTTCTCAGCTACAGCTTTCAAGATCCCTTGAAGCGGTGATTGAAGACTGTGTCAATGCGGTGGGTGTTGACTTGAATACGGCCTCCAGCGCCTTGCTCTCGCGGGTTGCCGGCCTTTCAGCTACGCTGGCAGAAAATATCGTTGCCCAGCGTAATGCCAAAGGAGCTTTCAATAGCCGTAAAGAGCTGTTGGAGGTCAGCCGTCTGGGGCCCAAGACATTCGAGCAGTGCGCAGGTTTCTTGCGTATCAGTAATGCCGAGAACCCCTTGGATGCCAGTGCTGTTCACCCTGAAGCCTACCGCCTGGTAGAGCAGATCGCCAAGCATCAGGGCCGCGATGTGAAAGGCCTGATAGGTGATAGTGCCACGTTGAAAACGCTCAAGCCCGCCGACTTTGCCGATGAGCGCTTTGGGGTATTCACCGTGACCGATATTATCGCCGAGTTGGATAAACCTGGCCGTGACCCGCGCCCTGAGTTCAAGGCAGCCGAGTTTCGTGAGGGGGTTGAAACCCTGAAAGATCTAGAGCTAGGCATGGTACTGGAAGGCACGGTCACCAACGTGACGCATTTCGGCGCCTTCGTGGATATCGGTGTTCATCAGGATGGTCTGGTGCATATCTCGGCGCTTTCCGAGCGTTTTATCGACGACCCGCGCAGTGTGGTCAAGGCGGGCGATATTGTTCATGTCAAAGTAATGAGCGTGGATATACCGCGCAAGCGGGTAGGGCTTTCCATGCGCCTGGATGATCAGCCTGAACAGGCTTCAGGTGAGGCGAACCAGCGCCCCACGCAAACGCATAGCCGCACTGCTAACGAGCGTGGCCAGCGTAAGGCTGCCAAGGTAACTCCGGAGCCAGCGGCGGTCGGTGCACTGGGGGCAGCGCTTTTAAAAGCGCGGCAGGATAAGTAACCCGTTCGAGGTATTTTCGTTCAACATGAATGCCGATAGCGTAATACTATTGCCAGCTTGCCTTGATTGTTTGACTAATGGCGCCATATCCTGCGCTTCTGCGTCGCCTGGGCGACATATAAAACGAGTTTATCCGTCAGTTGCTGGCGGACCAGACACAAGGAGTGTTCACTTTGTCTGAACCACTCACAGATACATCCTTTTCTGCGTCATCAACCTTGAATAGTAAGGTTGAACGTCTCATGCCGGTGGCAAAAGCCGGACGCCTGGGTCGCCTGCGGCGTGGCATTGAAAAAGAAGGCTTGCGGGTAGACGCGACGGGCCACGTTGCCCAGACGCCGCATCCCTATGCACTCGGCTCCAAGCTGACTCATCCGCATATCACTACGGATTATTCAGAAGCTCTGCTGGAGTTCATTACACCGGTGACATCGCAGCCCCGCGAAGCGCTGGCTTTTCTGAGTGACCTGCAGACGTTCACCTATCATGCGCTGGATAATGAGTGGATCTGGCCGGGCAGCATGCCCGCCCGCCTGGAAGGTAATGACAGCATTCCGATTGCTGATTACGGCACATCCAACATCGGCACCATGAAGTCGGTCTATCGCAGAGGGCTGGATGTACGCTACGGCCGCATCATGCAGGCCATTGCCGGCGTACACTACAATGTATCCCTGCCGGATAGCATGTGGCAGGCGTTGCAGGCCCTTGAAGGTGAAGAGCAGACGGCGCTTAACGATTATCGTTCGACGCGTTACTTTGCCCTGATCCGCAACTTCCGTCGCCACAGCTGGCTGCTGCTTTATCTGTTTGGCGCTTCTCCGGCCATTGATAAAAGCTTTTTACCGAGCGGAAAATTGCCGCAAAAGCTGCATACGCTGGATGATGAAACCTACTATGCGCCTTACGCGACCACCTTGCGTATGTCGGATCTTGGCTACCAGAACAAGGTGCAGGAGCAGCTCAAGATCTGCTTCAACTCCCTGGGCAACTACGTCAATACCCTGCGCCACGCGATTTCTTCAAGCTGGCCCGACTACGAAAAGCTGGGTGTCAACGTTGACGGTTACTGGCAGCAGTTGAATGCCAATATCCTGCAGATCGAAAACGAATACTACAGCGATATCCGCCCCAAGCGGGTCACCAAACATAACGAAACGCCCAGCCAGGCGCTGGAAGCGCGGGGCGTCGAGTATATCGAGGTGCGCTGTCTGGATCTGAACCCCTTTGATCCTCTGGGCATTACCGAGCCTCAGATCCGTTTTGTGGATACCTTTTTGCTGTGGTGCCTGCTGAGCGAAAGCCCCTGGATCAGCGATGAAGAATGTGACCGTCTGGACGATAATCGTCGTCTGGTGGTGGAGCGCGGGCGTGACCCGGCGTTGACCCTGACTCGCCACGGAGAAGCCGTCAGTGTGGCCGAGTGGGGTGAGCAGATATGTGCTGAGATGATGACGGTTGCCAGCCTGCTGGATGCCATGGAAGAAGGGTCGCCGCATGCGGACGCGGTATCCGCCTTGGCGCCTGCCTTGCAGCATCCGGACCTGACCCTATCTGCCCAGTTGCTTACGAAGCTGCATGATCAGGAGATGTCACTAAGTGAGTTGATGCTGACGCTGGCAAAACAGCAAGGAGATACCTTGCAACAGCAGCCGATGCTGCGTGCTCGCCAGGCCCTGCTGGATCAGTTAGTGGAAACCTCTCATCAGCAGCAGCACGATATCGAAGACGCCGATCAGGTCAGCTTCAATGAGTTTCTGGATAGCTATTTTACCCAGGCGCGGGAATCTCGTCTTGCAGCTTTTTCCACGGCCGGAGGGCTTTCGTAATGTTGTTATCGACGCGCAGCGTGGCGCTGGCAGGGATTGCCTTCTGTGGCCTGATGATGGCAGTAGCATTGGGGCTGCAATATATTGCCGGTTTGGCACCCTGCCCGCTGTGTGTATTTCAGCGGGTGGGGGTGATTGCCACGGCCGCTGTGTTACTGGTGGCGGTGGTGCATAACCCGTCGGGCCGATGGGGCAGGGCGTTTTATAGCGTCTTGAGCCTGGTGACCGTAGCCGGTGGTGCCTTTGTTGCGGGTCGCCATATCTGGCTGCAGTCCTTACCCGCCGATAAAGTGCCCAGCTGTGGGCCAGATCTCAGCTACATGATGGATATGCTGCCACTTCAGGACGTGGTCAACCGCGTGCTGTCAGGGTCGGGGGAGTGTGCGGAGATTGATTTCATGCTGCTGGGCCTTTCGCTGCCTGCCTGGACGCTGGTGGGGTTCTTGATATTGGCGCTGGCGCCACTCAGGTTGCTGTGGCTATCTTTTGCACCTTCGCGTGGTTGACAGTTGCCGCTGGACAGGAGACGCTTGGCCAATATTAATTGTGCGTAACCAAGTCGTTTTCTGATGGGTTCACCCTGACATTTCAGCGGGCGTGTGAAATTTGATTCAGCCTGATCTGCCAGGTGTAATCCATCTATCCGGTCTGATAACAGGGAGATGGCCCCCATGCTCGAAGATTGCAAAAATGCCCAGGAGCGCTGGGGTGGTGTCCACGCTTTGATTGACCGCTGGCTACAGCAGCGCAAGGAGCTGCTGGTCAGTTTCATGGCGTTGCAGCAAGCCTGCGACGCTGAGCTTGAAGGTGTGAACAAAACCCACGTCGATAGCTTTAGTGAACTGCTGATGGATTACATCAGTGCCGGCCACTTTGAGGTGTATCCTCAACTTGCTGATGAGGCCAAGGCCTTTGATGATGAAGCCGCGCTGGCGCTGGCAGCTAGGCTGCTTGAACGCCTGGAAATGTCAACGGAAATGACCCTTGAGTTCGATAATGACTATGCCACGCCGATTCGCTGTCAGCAGAACCTCATTCGTCTGCCAGCCTGGATTGATCGCCTGTCAAAAGGGCTTACCGAACGCTTCGCGCTGGAAGATCAGCTGATTGCAAAACTTCATGCCGCCCACAGCCCGGAACAGGCCAAGGCACCGGCCTGATACCGAGCGTTGGCTGTTCACTTTCCATGTTGAGCACTGGCAGTGCGCTGAAAGGCGCTTGCCAGTATTGTTGTGTGTGTTTGCCCAAGATAGTGGGTGCTGAATCGTCTGAATAGTAGGTGCTGAATAGATAACTCAGAGCAGGAAACAGTCTGGTTCTTACTTACCTAGCCGCAGGTCTGATTGAGTTTTTATTGCACTGCGCATACCATCAGCTCGTCCTGAGTTGTGTCGTTGGTGGCCAGAAGCGCTATTAACGGCATTCTGCTCTTGGTCGTATCAAGGCCAATTAACCAAGGAGTCATGATGAAAGATCCTGTTCGTATTGCGATTACCGGCGGCGCCGGTCAGATTAGCTATTCACTTATTTTCCGCATTGCCGCTGGTGACATGCTGGGCAAAGATCAGCCGGTGATTCTCCAACTGCTGGAAATTCCCCAGGCGTTGGATGCCCTGAATGGCGTTGTTATGGAAGTTAACGACTGTGCCTTCCCGCTGGTGCAGGATATCGTTGCCACGGATGACCCGAACGTTGCCTTTAAAGACGCTGACTTCGCCCTGCTGGTAGGTGCCCGTCCGCGTGGCCCGGGTATGGAGCGTAAAGACCTGCTGGAAGCCAACGCCGCGATCTTCTCGGTGCAGGGCAAGGCACTGAATGATCATGCAAGCCGTGATGTGCGCGTTCTTGTTGTTGGCAACCCGGCCAACACCAACGCCCTGATTGCGTCCTGCAATGCGCCGGATCTGGATGCTGGTCAGTTCACTGCCATGACGCGTCTGGATCATAACCGTGCGCTGACCCAGCTGGCCCAGAAAACCGGCAAGCACGTGACGGATGTTGAAGGCATGATTATCTGGGGCAACCACAGTGCTACCCAGTACCCGGATCTGGCCCAGTGCACGGTTGACGGCAAGGCAGCGTTTGATCTGGTTGAGCGCGACTGGTACGAAAACGACTTTATCCCGACCGTACAGCAGCGCGGCGCAGCCATCATCAAGGCCCGCGGCGCTTCTTCTGCGGCCTCTGCAGCATCTTCTGCCATCGACCACATGCACGATTGGGCGCTGGGCAGCAAGGGCATTGTCAGCATGGCGATCCCGTCAGACGGCAGCTATGGCATCGAAGAAGGCATCATCTACTCTTACCCGGTGCGTTGCCACGGCGGTAAGTACGAAATCGTCCAGGGCTTTGAGCTGGACGCCTTCAGCAAAGAGAAGATGGCCGCGACTGAAAAAGAGCTGCGCGAAGAGCGTGCAGCGGTCGAGCATCTGCTTGGCTAAGCATGTTATATGGAGCGCCTGAAAAAGCGCTCGATATACGCAAAACCCCGCGAGCATGCTTGCGGGGTTTTTCAGTTTGATAACATTTCACCACTCACCACTCACCACTCACCACTCACCACTCACCACTCACCACTCACCACTCACCACTCACCACTCAATCCCGCAGGCTCATGATTCGCCACTGGCGCTGTTCGGCGATCTGGCGCAGGGTGTCGTCGGGGTCAACCGCGATCGGATGATCTACCTGCTCAAGGAGCGGCAGGTCATTATGTGAGTCGCTATAGAACCAGGCGCCGTCGAGGGTCATATCCTGGTGTTCCAGCCATTGCTCAAGCCGGGTGACCTTGCCTTCACGAAAACTCGGAATGCCGCTTACCCTGCCTGTGTAGCGGCCATCAATGATCTCTGGCTCCACGGCGATCAGATGATCAATACCCAGCCGTTCGGCAATCGGGCCGGTAATGAACAGATTGGTGGCAGTGATAATCAACAGCGTATCACCACGCGTGCGGTGGCGGGCAATAAGCTCTTCGGCCTTGGGCAGGATGTGCGGTTCAATCTTGCTGGCCATGAACTGCTGGTGCCAGGCGGCAAGCTGTTCGGGGCTGTGCTCGGCCAGTGGTTTTAAGGCCACCTCCAGAAAGGCATGGATATCCAGGGTGCCCGCATTATAGTCCGCCATAAAGCGTTCATTGGCGGCGTGGTAGGCCACCGCATCTACCGCGCCTTGCTCGAGCAGGAATTCGCCCCAGGCGTGATCGCTGTCGGTGGATAACAAGGTGTTGTCCAGATCGAAAATAGCCAGACTCACGGCGCTCCCCTTTAATGTTATGTTATGAGGCGATGAATTATCGCAGAGTCACCCTGGTTTAACCACTTAGCGTTATATTGTATTGATACGCTTGTCTTGCTTGTGGAAAAATGGGGGCAACTAAAAATTTATTAAGGTGACGTCCGTGATCGACGCAGACGGCTTTCGCCCCAACGTTGGCATCATTATTGCCAACGCCGAGGGGCAACTGCTTTGGGCGCGTCGTGTAGGGCAGAATGCGTGGCAATTCCCTCAGGGAGGCATCAAGGCAAGTGAAACGCCACATCAAGCACTCTTTCGTGAGTTGCATGAGGAAATTGGCCTGACCGCCAATGACGTTGATATTGTCGCCTGCACCCGAGGGTGGCTGCGCTATCGCCTACCACGTCGCATGATTCGAACCCATGCCAGGCCGGTGTGCATCGGCCAGAAACAGAAGTGGTTTTTACTGCAGATTCGCTGCCAGGAAAGCCAGATTTGCATGACGGCAACCCCCAAGCCTGAATTCGATGGCTGGCGCTGGGTCAGCTACTGGTATCCGCTTGGGCAGGTGGTGCCGTTCAAGCGGGAAGTCTATCGCCGAGCGCTACGTGAGCTTTCACCGCGCCTTCAGCGTGTTGCCCTGGAGGGCGATTCATCGCTGATAGAGTCGTCAGGTGGTGGTTACTCAAGCGATGTTTCTGCAAGCGATGGTTCTTCAAGGTCCGGTGAACCCTAATTTTCCTCAGCGAGGCCAATAATAGTGAAAAGTAAAACGTCCATGCTCGAGGTGCTGCGTCGCGTCATCCAGGAAGTGAATGGCGCGCGTAATCTGGATGCGGCCCTGGCGACTATGGTGCGCCGGATCCGTAAGGCCATGCACACTGACGTGTGCTCGTTTTATCTTTATGATCAGGAGCTTGAATCATTAATCCTGATGGAGACCATTGGCCTGCGTACCCAGGCAGTTGGCCGGGTAGTGCTACCCTTGGGCGAAGGTCTGGTGGGTCTGGTGGCCAAGCGCAGTGAGCCACTTAATCTGGAGGATGCCCAATTACATCCTCATTTTCGCTACTTTGAATCCACCGGAGAGGAGCGTTACTCAAGCTTCTTGGGTGTGCCTATCATTCATCAGCGCCAGATGCTCGGCGTACTGGTGGTGCAACAGGCAGAAAAGCGCCGTTATGACGATGAGGATGAAGCCTTTCTGGTCACCATGGCGGCTCAGTTAGCGGGCGTATTGGCACATGCCCTGGCTACCGGCAACTTTACGCGACCTTCGCTGGCAGGCAGCCAGGCAACTTTCAAGGGGGTGGCAGCATCACCGGGTATCGGTATAGGCGAGGCGGTGGTGATCACGCCACCGGCAGATCTTAATAGCGTGCCAGATCTGGTGCCGAGTGACATGGATTTTGAGGTGTCCCGCCTCAAGGAGGCGGTCAGCAAGACCCGGAGTGAAATTCGCGCGGCGGCAGAGCGACTGGTCAATCGTATTTCAGCTCAGGAACTGGCACTGTTTGATGTCTATCAGCAGATGCTGGGTGAAGCAGCACTGACCGAGGAAGTGGAAAAACGCATCCGCGAAGGCCAGTGGGCGCCAGGGGCGCTTGCCGATGTGGTGCGCCGTCATGTGCAATATCTGGAGCGCGTTGATGACGACTACCTGCGCGAACGTGCGGCGGATATTCGTGATCTGGGCCGTCGGGTGCTGGCGCATCTGCAGGAAGATACGCCCTCTACACCGGATACCTATCCGGAAAACGCCATTCTGGTGGGCGATGAAATCAGCGTGGCCATGCTGGGTGAGGTGCCGCGCGAGCGCTTGAAAGGACTGGTATCCGTGCGCGGTTCAAGCACCTCCCATGTGGCGATTATCGCCCGGGCCATGGGCATTCCAACGGTATTAGGAATGGTTGACCTGCCGCTGCCGCGCCTTTCCGGCGCCCCAGTGGTGCTGGACGGCCACCGCGGGCGCCTGTTCGTCCGTCCCAGCCCTGAACTGACCGCTCACTATACCACCCTGATTGAAGAAGAGAAGGCCCTGACAGCCCTGTTGGAGCACGAACAGGACTTGCCTAGCCAGACCCCAGATGGCTACAAGGTGCCGCTGATGGTGAACACGGGCCTGACCGTGGATGTGGTGGCCTTGCTGAAAAGCCGTATCAGTGGTGTGGGGCTGTACCGTACCGAAGTGCCCTTCATGATTACCGAGCGCTTCCCCGGCGAAAAAGAGCAGACGCGACTGTATCGGGATCAGCTGGAAAGCTTTTCGCCCTTGCCTGTGGTGATGCGTACCTTGGATATTGGTGGAGACAAGGACTTGCCTTACTTCCCGATTGAGGAGGCCAACCCCTTTTTGGGTTGGCGGGGTATGCGGGTCACGCTTGATCATCCGGAAGTTCTGATGGTCCAGTTGCGCGCCATGCTCAAAGCGTCCCAGGGGCTGGATAATCTGTATGTGCTGTTCCCGATGATTACCAATGTTGAAGAAGTTGATGAAGCCTTGCGCCTGATGGAGCGGGCGGTTGAGGAGCTGGGTGAAGAGGGTATCGCGGTTGAGCGGCCCAAGGTAGGCGTCATGATTGAAGTGCCGGCGGCGATCTATCAGATGGATGCCCTGGCCAAGCGGGTTGATTTCTTTTCAGTGGGAAGCAATGACCTGACCCAGTACCTGTTGGCGGTCGACAGAAACAATCCACGGGTCGCTGACCTTTATGATGCACTGCATCCGGCTCTTTTGGGGGCACTGGTGGAGCTGGCTCAGGATGCCAAACGCCTGGATAAGCCAATTTCACTGTGCGGTGAGCTGGCGGGAGACCCGGCGGGCGCGCTTTTATTGATGGCTATGGGCTTTAACAGTCTATCCATGAATGCACCAAATTTACCCAAGGTGCGCGCCGCAATACGCAGAGTTACCTTGGTGGACGCGAAACAGCTCCTTGATGAGATCATGCAGCTGGATACGCCAGCACAGGTACATGCCCATCTGGATGCGCGTATGGACGCTTGGGAGCTTGGCCATTTGATGCCGCCCAAGTCCTGTGCCTAAGTCATGCGCCTGAGGGCGCGAGTGCTCCCTGGTCCATTGCAGGAAAGCTCATTTCAGGAAAACTCAGGCTCAGGCAGCTTCCAACGTGAGCGTGATGTCACCCATGGGAGCTGCCATGGGGCCAAAACTCTGTTCCGTGATGCTGATAGATCCACCCTGGTGGCATGTCAGCCAAGTCGTCGCCCGGGTTCCATAGCTTTCGCCAACAATAAAGGCCGCTGACAGCTTTTTTTCCAGCGCCGGTTCGATACCCGTATCAGGTACGGCTTCTGACGGTGCCTCCTGGCTTTGCTGAATAGCCCTTAGCGCAACTTGTGGCCAATGAGCCTGCGGTATTTGTCTATCAGCTTGCATGGCCGCTTGCAGGTTAAGTGCCTTGGGCCAAGGGGTATCCAGATCCGCATTTGAAAGTACGTGGATGCCTTTGCTGACACGGCCAAGGGTGATTTTTTCGCGCCCGCGATGCATATGCCAGAGGGTGTCAGACGTCGCTACCAGCAGGTTAAAGCCCGCATAGCGGTGAGCATCATGACTCATCTGTTCCAGCCAGTCTTCGAGGTTGGGGCAAGTCAATGCCTGGCGGATCAGCTCGCCTCGGCTGGGAGCTCCCCGAGGGGGCACCAGGTAAGGGTCGCGAACATTGGTGACTGTTGCCACTCGGCCACTATGCCGGTTGATCGCCAGCCAGGAGCCACCGGCCTGAAGATCCCTACCACCGATAATAGGAGCGTCGTTCCAGCCATGCAGTGGCTGGGTGGGACGTTCGTGAAATTCATCGCGGTTGCCGATAAGACGTAGCGGGGTCAGCGTTTGGGGCTGCCAATCAAAGGCAAGAAGGCACATGCTTGGCTTCCTAAAGTCTGTATGCGTTAGCGAGTAAGGTAACTATTTGAATAGCTTAATTATTTTAATAACTAAAGATATAGGTAACAGCGCTGCTGGTAGAATGCAGAGGTACTACCATCAGCATAGCTTCATGATATCGCTTCATGACATCACTGACTGTGCCGCGTAAACTGGCTCTCCCGAGATGACCACTGGGCAATCATGCTGTATTGAGCATATAACTGTAAACAGGCACCCAGCCAACAGGACGGCCTGATGACCTATTCGTATCGCAAGGAGCATTTCTGGCGTCACATCATCTGGCCTGTTCTGTGGCCTTGTCTGTTGGTGCAGCTGGCATTGGTGCTGCTGTGCATTCTGGTAGCCGCCATGATAATGGGCGGCAAGCCTCCAGAAACCTTGTGGCTGCCCCTTCTGAGCATCATGGCGATACTACTGCTCGGCAGCAGCCTGAACCTTGGTGTCTTTATCGTTTTGTTGCGCGCCAGGGCTAGGCGTAGCGAGCGGGCGTTTGAACAAACTATCGGTGAACTTGAGGAGCATGTCGGGGTGATTGGCTCACACTGTAACCGTGCAGGGCTTGCTGCTGTGGTGAATGATGATACCTGGATGAGAGCACACCTTCTGGAGCGCCTTGAAAGTGTCAATCGTCAACTCGCAGTGATGCGCCATTCAGGCTACAAAGTGTTGCCTGGCGTTACTCATAGTGGCGAAGATTCCCGTGAAACCTTGTTGGATGACCTGGCTCATACGCGGCAACAGCTGAACCACCTGCAGCTAGGGCGTGACCGGGCAAGGGAAGAATCGCGGTTAAAGTCCGGTTACCTTAATCTTCTGCGTCGCGAGACCAGCCTGCTTTTCAAGTATGTAGACCACTGGGCTGCACACACTGAAGGCGGTGGCGTGGAAGGTGTAAGTGAGCTTAAAGAACGTTTAGCCGATATTCGCGCACTGCTGGGTAACCTTGTTGATGACGCCCCGGTTGAGGCGAGCAGTAGGCTAAAAATGCCGACCCGGCGGGCCAGTGTGTTGGTGGTGGATGATGGTCCGGTCAACCTGATGTTGGCTAAGCAGGTGCTGGATAAGCTTGGCCTTGAGGTGACCGCAGTGGACAGTGGTGAGAAAGCCCTGGCCTGCCAGCAACAACAGCATTTTGATCTGGTATTCATGGATATTTTTATGCCGGAAATGGATGGCCTGGAAGCCAGTCGACGGTGGCGTAGGTACGAACAGGCGCAGCAACTGGACAGCAGTATTCTGGTGGCGCTCACGGCCAACGCTGACGGGGCTGGCCGTGAGCGTTGCCTGCAGGCAGGTATGAATGATCTGCTCGCCAAACCTTATCAGCCTGAAAGCCTGATCAGCCGTGTGGTTGCCTGGTTTCCTGATGAACATTTTCCTGATGAACCTAACGAGGCTTTAACGCCATGACGGTGATATTGACGTTTGCGGTCTATCTGCTGCTGGGTGCAGTTGCAGGCACCATGGCTGGGTTGTTTGGTGTTGGCGGTGGTCTGATCATCGTGCCGGTGCTGGCATTGGCCTTTGAGTGGCAAGGTATTGCCCCTGAGGTACTTATGCACCTGGCAATTGGCACTTCGCTGGCCACCATAGTGATTACGGGGGCATCCTCTGCTTATGGTCATTTTCGTAAGGGCAGTGTCGATAAACCCTGGTTTATGGCTTTGCTGCCTGGCCTGATGCTGGGCGCTATTGCCGGCGTTTTTGTGGCTGATACCCTTTCCGGCACTTTGCTTGGCACCTTGTTTGGTGTCTTTGTTCTGCTGGTGGCACTGAAGATGGTGATGGGGCTTTCGCCCAAGCCGGGCAGCCAGGCTCCGGGCAAACTGGTGATGATGGCGGCAGGGGCAGTGATTGGCGCTATTTCAGCCCTGTTTGGGATTGGCGGCGGTACCTTGACAGTACCTTGGCTGTCACGCTGTGGCGCAAAAATGACCCAGGCGGTGGGAACCTCTGCTGCCTGCGGGCTGCCTATCGCACTGTTTGGCGCACTGACTTTTATTGTCGTGGGCTGGGGGCATCCTTTGCTGCCTGCGGCGGCGACCGGCTTTGTCATGTGGCCCGCTTTTCTGGGGATTGTCTTGACCAGCGTTCCTTTTGCCCGGCTCGGGGTCAGACTGGCACATGTTCTATCCGCGCATATCCTACGTTACGCCTTTGCGACCCTGCTGACCCTGGTGGGGTTACGTTTCATTCTTGGTTGATAGCCTTAGAGAAGATTTATGATTGCTTATCCAGAAATTGACCCCGTCGCGATTGCAGTCGGCCCCCTTCAGGTTCACTGGTACGGGCTGATGTATGTAGTGGGGTTTGTGGCCGCCTGGTGGCTGGGCAGCGTTCGCGCAGCGCGGATTGGCCTTACCCGTGATGATATCGGTGACCTGCTGTTTTACGCAGCCATTGGCGTAGTGGTAGGCGGAAGGTTGGGTTATGCGCTGTTTTATGGCCTTGAACAGTGGAGCGCTGATCCACTATGGGTGTTCCGCGTCTGGGATGGCGGTATGAGCTTTCATGGCGGGCTTCTGGGGGTACTGCTGGCGGCCTGGCTTTACGCCCGTAAGAAACAGCTGGCATTTTTGACCTTGATGGATTTCATTGCACCGCTGGTGCCCATTGGCCTGGGAGCTGGGCGGATTGGCAATTTCATCAATCATGAATTGCCAGGCCGAGTGACCAGCCTGCCCTGGGGCATGCCGTTTCCCGGAATGGGGCAGGAACCGAGGCACCCTTCAGCGCTTTATGAGGCTCTGCTGGAAGGCGTTGTGCTGTTTGTGCTGCTGTGGTGGATTTCCGCCAAGCCACAAAAGCGTGGCCTGGTGTCTGGGACTTTTCTGACCGGTTACGGCATCTTCCGCTTCATGGTCGAATTTGTGCGTATGCCGGATGCTCATATCGGCTATCTTGCCTTTGGCTGGTTCACCATGGGAATGCTGCTAACGCTGCCGATGATAGCGCTAGGTCTGATATTGATTGCCTGGTCGCAGCGGCAAGCTGTCGATGTGGTTGGTGAATAGTGAATAGTAAGTGGTGAGTGGTTGGAGTGGCAGCGGGCGTTTTCGCTGGTATAGAATGTTTAACCGAATGCTTTTTAATCTGGATTTTCTGTGACTGATGTAACGCCTACTTCGCAACAAGCGCTTGAGCAGCCGTATCTGGATCTGATGCGCCATGTACTTGAACAGGGCGTTGACCGGGATGATCGAACCGGCGTCGGTACCCGTTCCGTGTTCGGTCATCAGATGCGTTTTGATCTTTCGCGTGGCTTTCCGCTGTTGACCACCAAGAAACTCCATTTGCGCTCCATCATTCATGAGCTTTTATGGTTTCTGCGTGGTGAAACCAATATTGCCTATCTGCAGGAACACGGTGTGCGTATCTGGGATGAATGGGCCGATGCTGACGGTAACCTCGGGCCTGTCTACGGCTATCAGTGGCGCAGCTGGCCGCGTCCAGAGGGTGGTAGCGTTGACCAGATCAGCCAACTGGTCGAACAGATCAAGGCTAACCCGATGTCGCGGCGCCTGATTGTGTCAGCCTGGAACCCGGCCCAAGTGGATGCCATGCAGCTGCCTCCCTGTCACTGCCTGTTTCAGTTCTATGTTGCCGGCGGTCGCCTGTCTTGCCAGCTTTATCAGCGCAGTGCCGATATTTTTCTGGGTGTGCCCTTCAACATTGCAAGCTATGCGCTGCTGCTCAGTATGGTAGCGCAGGTCACCGGCCTGAAAGTAGGTGAGTTTATTCACACTCTGGGGGATGCCCATCTCTACTCGAACCACTTTGAACAGGCCCGTGAGCAGTTGACGCGCAAGCCCTATGAGCCGCCGCAGTTGAGGCTCAACCCGCAGGTTGACGATCTGTTCACATTTGCATTTGATGATATTGCCATCGATGCCTACGAGGCTCATCCCCATATCAAGGCACAGGTAGCCGTATGAACACTGTTAAACCGTCATCATCTGCAAGCTTCGAGCCGTTAGTACCTGTGGCCATGATTGTTGCCATGGCACAGAATCGAGTGATTGGTGTCGATGGCCAGCTGCCCTGGTATCTGCCGGAGGATCTTAAGTTCTTCAAGCGTATGACTCAGGCCAAGCCTCTGGTGATGGGGCGCAAAACCTTTGCCTCCATTGGTAAGCCGCTGCCCAATCGGCTGAACATTGTAGTGACCCGCGATAAAAACTGGTCGCATCCCGGCGTGAGAGTCTGCCATTGTTTGCAGGATGCCCTGGAACTGGCTGATCAGCAGGCGACGATTGAAGCGGCTGAAGAGGTGATGGTCATGGGCGGCGGCGAGATCTATACGCAAGCGCTTGATACTGCTCAGCGTCTATACATTACTGAAGTCAAGGTCGAGGTTGAAGGAGACACCCGTTTTCCTGAGCTTGCAGACAGCCAGTGGCAGGAAAAACAGCGGGTAGCAGGTTCCCCGCCGCCTGGGCAGCCAGATTACGATTTTGTTATCTATGAGCGTCTTGCACCCGCGTTGTCAGGTGTGACAGGCCAAGGAGATTGAAATGTCGGCCAGTGTGATGCAGCTATTGGATGATCTGGAGGCTCGGCTTAAAGAGGCGCAGCAAGTCATTGCGGCACTGGAAGCGCAAAACCGCGAGTTGACTAGCCAGTTGGCTGAAAGTACGCCAGTGCAGCCGCCTGTTGATGAGCCTTCAGTTGATGAAACTTCAACAGACCAGGCAGATGCCAGCCCTCAATCGCCAGATTCCATACCGACTCCTCCTAGCCCTCATCAACTACTTGATCAGTGGTATGAGCGCTACCCACAGGCGTTTTTCAAGGGCCGCACTCAACCGCTCAAGGTAGGCATTCATCAGGATCTGGCTGACAGGGAACCCTGGTCGAACAAGTTGATCCGCCGTGCATTAGCCAACTATGTCAATTTGCCGCGCTATATCAAGGCGATGCGGGAAGGCGTAGAGCGTGTAGATCTTGAGGGTAACAGTGCCGGTGTGGTGGATGCACAGGCCGCTGAGTTTGCGGCTCAAAAGCGCAAAGCAAACCAGCAGACCCAACCTCCAGAAGCCACTCGCCTGCGGAAGCAGCCGGGCAAAAAAATATCCGGCAAGCCATATTCAGAAAAACAGCACTCAGCTAAAAGGGCTGAGGTGGGTAAGATGGTATCCAAAAAAACCAAGCCACATAATAAAGCGGCTGTTGAGCCACAAAAAAAGTATCAGGAAGAATTTGCGGATACCCCACAGACAACAGACTTTCGTAGCCAGCCGTTGAGCATGGAAGAAAAACTGGCCAGTTTGCAGGCAAAATTTAAAGCCCGCTGAGACACGTCAGACTGGGTGAGGTTCCAGAAAAAATCACGATTAATTAAAGAACAGTGTTTTTTTCTATTGCGTTCCTGCAAATCCCGGTATAGAGTTCTATTTGCGAGCATTGGAATACAACAAGGATGGCGAGGAGCTGAGGCAGATAACCTGTCAAAAAAATCAGACCCGCTAACCAATACAGGCAAAATAGCCTGATTAACGATCGAAACAGTAAGCTAGTTAAGGAACCTACTCATGAAAAAGACACTTTTAGCAACTGCAGTTGCAGCTTCTATGGCCGCTACAGGCGCACAGGCTGCTACCGTATATGACCAAGATGGCTCTAAGCTTGACGTCAATGGCCGTATCGCCATGGGTATCCGTGGTGGCGGCCCTGAATACAACAGTGCTGGTCAGAAAATTGATAACGGCGCTGAGTTCGTTGACGTTTATTCGCGTCTTGGCCTGTCAATGAGCCAGCAGATCACTAACGACCTGTCTGCTTTTGGTCGCGTTGAATGGCGCTTCACTGGTGATGAGCGTAACACTGCTTCTGGATTCAACGAAGTTCGCCACAGTTACATTGGTCTGAAAAGCGCGCAGTACGGTACCTTCCAAGCCGGTAACTACGACAGCTTCTACAACACCTTTGTTGCAGCTCCGTTTGACGTTTATATTGATCGTGGCCTTGAGCTTTCTGCTGGCAACGGTGGTGATCTTCAAGCGCGTGGTGATTCTATCGGTTACTACACGCCTAGCCTTGAAGGCTTCACTGTCTTCCTGAGCGCCAAGCACCTGAGCGATCGCGGTAACGTTGTAGGCGTACGCGACGAAGGTAGTGTTATCGCCGCACAAGGTGGTGTCCAGTACGAGCAGGGTCCTGTAACTTTAGGCCTGGGTTTTGTTGAAGACACCATTCGTGACGGTGGTAACGGTGAGTTGCTGGGCGGCCTGGTCGGCTCTTACGCGATCAACGATCAAGCTTCTGTACGTCTGGCGTACGAAGGTCGTGAGCATAGTGACACACTCGGCGGCGGTTACGATACTGTAGGTCTGGGCGGTAGTTATTCTACTGGTCCTTGGGGTTTTGCTGCTGACATCTACGACATTAACCCGGACGGCGCTGGCGCTGAAGATCGTCTTTCCTGGGCACTGGGTAGCTACTACACAGTTTCCAGCAACTTCAACGTCTTCCTGGAACTCCAGCAGGACGATCAGCCTGACGTTACTATTGGATCAGGCGGTATTGAAGCAGACGGCGATGATGTCTACTGGCTGACAGGCGCACGTTACTTCTTCTAAGCCTTGGGCTTGAAGCAAGTTAGTATCCCATCACACGTCCAGTGTGATAAAACCGGCCCTTTAGGGGGCCGGTTTTTTTTTCGCCTCGGCGAAGCCAGCAAACCTGATCATCGGAAGTGGCAACTTCATTGGTTTAAGGATAACAACTATGTACCCTTTGCTGAAAACTCTGGCAGCGCAGCTGATCATGCCGTTACCGATTACCTTTGCGCTATTGGCGCTGGGTGGCCTCTTGTATTGGGGGCGGTATCGGCAGGCAGGTGCAGCGGCTTTTGGGTTGGGGGTGGCTGTGTTGTTTTTGGCCAGTTGGGGGCCGGTCGCCGAGCGTTTGCTGGCCCCTTTGGAAACACGTTATCAACCGGTTCAGTCATTGGCGGATGAGCAGTTGTTGGAGAGTGAGGCGCCTGTTGAGGCCATTGTGGTGCTGGGAGGCGGTTGGCAGCCCAACGCCCCTTATGCCAGTACATCGCGGTTAAGTGGCAGTTCCAGTATGCGTTTGGTGGAAGGTATCCGGCTATGGCGCCAGGCTCCCCGCTTGCCCTTGATTGTCACCGGTGCCAGCCGACGTGCTGGTGAAGCGCCTATCGCTGAAGGCTATGCAAAGGCGGCTGATGCCCTTGGCGTTCCGGAGCTTGCGATTCAGGTGTTGGATTGGCCCACTGATACCGGCCGTGAAGCTGGCGCGGTGCGTGAACGTTTGGGCGCTGGTGCTCGAATCCTGCTGGTGACATCAGCCTCTCATATGCCCCGTGCTATGCGTCATTTCGAAACCGTGGGGCTGACGCCTATTGCGGCGCCAACGCATTACCTTGGCGAATACCATGAGCCTAACAGCCTGAACTATTGGATACCCTCTGCCCGCCACCTGCGTAAAACCGAACGGGCTATCTATGAGGCCTTGGGGCTTTTGATGGTAGGCCGCGAGCATTCGTGACACATGTCCCACCTGGAACAGGCAATCATGTCACTTTAGCTATGCCACTTTACTCAAAAGTATTGTTAATTGGCAGTCGAGCACTCAGGCATGCGAATATAGCAAATAATTAAAAAGTATTTCTGAGAGGCTGGCATGGTATCGATAGCAGCACTGGTGAAAACGTTGACCCGCCCCGCTGTGTTGGGCGGTCATCAGTTACCGGGTGTGCGTGTAGGCAACCTGGACAAAAAACTTGAACAGTCAGATATGCCCGGTGCACGGCGTATTGATATCCCGCTTGACCCTGGCGAGCGCATTGCCTTTGTGCGTCGCTGGATAAAGAACAATCAGCGCGCGATCAAGCGTGGCGGAGTGGGCAGTACGCTGGTCATGCCGCTGCTGGCGCAGTCGGCGCTGGCCAACGAGCTGAAGGTCTCGGCCAATGATGTTATTGGGGTGTCGGAGGTGGTTCGCCAGTCTAACGGCGGGGTGACCCTTGAGATGCAAAGTGGCACAGCCGTTGAGATTGCCCCTCGCCATGTGGCGCTTGAAGAGGGCGACGTGGTTGTTGAGCTTGATGCCTTGCTGGAGGCGCTGGGCCAGAGCAGGGTATTGCAGACCTCGTTAGTCTCATTGCCAGATGTAGCCAGTTGGCAGGCCTTGCCCAGTGGTGCTGTTGAAGTGACCCGTGAAGACGGTGCGCGTTTGCTGCTGAGCAGCAGTGATGTTGATGTGACCGGTGACGTTGCCTGGATTGGTGCTGACGATGCCCTTCGCTATGGTATTGCCAGCAGTGAGGATGTGTCGTCATTGCTGGTAGGGCAAGTAGTGTCGAGTGGTGCAGTGAGCACCGGTGGGTCGGTGAGTAGCGATACCCGCAGCAGTGCATCAGCTGATACTGACGGTGGCGGTATTTCCCCTTGGGTATATGTGGGTGGCGGTACGCTTGCTCTCGGGGCGGGCGCCGCTGCTGGCGGCGGCGGTGGAGGAAGTGGCAGCACTGAGGTTACGCCTTCAACCATCAGTGGTTTTGTCATTGATGGCTATATTGCTGGCGCTAAAGTGACTCGGCAGTTTGACGGCAACGAAGTCATCACCAACGAGGACGGCTTTTTTGAAGGGTTGCAAGGCAGCGGTTATATACAGGTAGACCCGGTGGCCGCCGCTGATGGCATGCAGGGCAGTGTTGATATTGCGACCAATCAGCCGTTTAACTTGACCCTGCGCGCACCAGAAGGCTTTTCAGTTGTCACGCCGCTAACCACGCTGATGGTCGCAAGTAACAGCACGAACGCAGAATCCGTGGTGTTAAGAGCGCTGGGGTTGCAGGATCAGGACGCGCCCATTGACCTACGTAACACTGACCCCCTGGCGGAAGGCAGCGCAAATCTGGAACTGCTGGTGGCGGGCATCAAGGTGGCAAGCGTGTTATCCGCCGCCCAGGCCGCCGGTAAAAGCCCAGATGCTACCCTGTCCAACCTTTACCAGATGATGGTTGAGGCGGTGAATAACGGCAGTACCTTGAGCAATGCGCAAATGGCATCGGCCATTGGGTCGCCAGGGGCTGAGCTTCCTGTGGTCAGCGTGCTGGATGATCTTGATACCGCTGCCGATACGCCGGATGAAAACCTGCTGGATACTTATCGGGAAGGCAACGCTAACCCGCTAAGCGAGGCGCAGATAAAAGCGCAAGGCGCTGATAGCAGTATTCTCCCAGAAGTCAGTGAGCGGGCCGAACTGGTTGATTACACGCTGGAAGAAGCGCTTGCGTTATCTTCGCCGCCAGCCTCGGGTGAGTATGTCATTTTGCCGTCAGAGTCGCCGTTGAATGCGGGCGTGCTGGGTCTGACCCGGGCAGGAGAGCAGCTACAACAGGTCAATAGCCTGTTGGATAACGCAGCTTATAGTGTACAAAGTGGTAGCGAGCGCATTCCCACCAGCGCAGAGTATCGCTGGTCGGTGGAATCCACCGCAGACCTGATTCTGGCCGCCGACACGCTCTCAAGGCCTGAAATTCAGGGAGCTGATTCGGTTACGTTGCGTGATGCCACTATCACGATTGGCCAGTATCGCGAGCTGGATACCTTAGCGGAGTTCGATCTTGGCGATACAGTGGTGCCTATGACCATGATGCGGGCGCTGATGGATAACCTGGATAACGACCTGAGCCTGCCTGCCAACTACACCATTGACCTTGATGCCGTCTATGCAGAGCAAGACGTTAGCCTGGAGAGAGGGGCGGCGCTGATTGATACGGCGGCACGGATTCTGGATAACGCCCAGAACTCACCAGAACGCGATGATGCCTGGCGCGAGTTATTGGACTGGAGCATCAAGGATACGCTTGACAATATTCTAGCCGTGTCGCCTGAACGGCCAGAACTGGCATTGGCTGATTCCTTCCAGGTAGAAGAAAGCGAACTCACACCTGCGCAGTTTGTTGAGCTGAGCAGCTTAGGGCCTTTCGAGCTGGCGGATACGCTGGTCGTCTACACGCTTCAGCAGGCGCTGGATGCTGAGCCTATCGCCAGTAACTACCGCCTGGAAGCGGAGCCAACCATCGACGCGGGCACCTTGACGGTTGATCAGGCCGAGACCGAATACGCCCTTGTAAATCCGTTTATACAAGGAGCAAGTAACCGTGATGCGCTGCCAGATGACCTGTTCACCTGGAGCATCCAGGACGCCGCCAGTGCAGTAGTGGCGGATATTGGCCAGGCGCATATTAGTCAAGCACAAAGTATTCAGGTGACCAGTACCTATGTGCCGGTTCGTGAGTATGAGCAGTTAATTGAACTGGCTAACTTTGCAAGCGAAGGCGTGATCCCCCAATACACCCTTGAGCAGGCGTTTGCTGAAGAGCTATCGCCAGACGGTTCCTACGCGATTGACCCTGACGCTTTGTGGGCGCCTCCGGGTGCGCTGAGCGTTAATCAGGCGCAAGCGTCCTATACTCAGGCGTTGGCGTTGATAGAGAATGCGGATAATACCGCCGAGCTGGATATTGGCGAGATCTTCATCTGGCGCATTGAGGATATGGCCGCTGCGATTACCGCAGAGGCGACGATAGGCCAGCCCTATATTCAGAATGCTGACCAAGTGAGTGTCACTAACGCGCGTATTTCCCTGCGGGAAAATGAGTTACTTCAAGGGCTGGATAACTATGTGGCCGGCGATGAAATCATCTCTTACACCATGCAGGAAGCCTTGAGTGCGGTAGATGCTGACACACTGCCTGCTAGCTATGAGCTTGATATTCGTCAACCTCTGGGCGAGGTCGAGGTTGCACGTGCCCAGACAGCGCTGGAAATTCTCGATAATGCCGAGAATACGGTGGCACTGGACGCATTGGAGTGGCAGGTGCTTGATGGGCTGGCCAACGTCCTGCCCACCCTGGAAAGTGCTGACAATCGTGCCATTACCGCAGCTGATCAGGTCACCCTGACCGATGACATCATCAATTACCTGGATTATCAGCAGCTGATTGATGCCCTTGGACGTGCCGAAGATGGCGGGCGTTTTGTGCTGGATGACACCCTGGTGCGCTATACCCTGCAGCAGGCGGTGGAGAGCGGAGGCACTGTCGATGCCTATGAAATTGTGCCAGATGAGGCGTATACCCTAAACGGGCTGAGTATCAACGAGACCAGGGAGACATTGGCACAAGTCGAAAGCATTCTGGAGGGTGCGCTGGCACCTGAGGATGCCAACGTGGATGAGCTGTTCAGCTGGTCGGTGAACGATTCTGCCGAGGCGATTCTGGCTGCCGGTGACATAACCCCCCTTACGCGGGCTGATGTTATCAATGTTACCGATGAGCAGATCACTCTGGAGCAGTTTACGGCACTGAATACGCTGGATAACTATGTGCGCGATGGGGAAGCGGTGGCCTATACCCTTGACCAGGCGTTCAGCACGACCGATGGCTTTGATCCAGCGTCACTGGGTAATTTGCTGGATAATTATGCGATCACGGCAGACAGTAGTCTCACTGAGATTATCTCGGTTGAGCAGGCCAGTACTCTGGTTAATGTGGTGGTTGAGGAGGCGGCTAACGACCCCTTGGCCACCTTGAACTGGCAGCTTGATGACAGTACTCCAGTGCTCCTGGATAACCTGGCAACCCCTGAAGTGGCTCAGGCGCAAACCGTTACCATCAGCGATGAGGTGATTGAATACGACGACTATCAGACGCTGCTGGATGCTCTGGGTTCTGCGGAAGATGCCGGTAGTCTATCGTTGGCCGGTACGCGGGTGCTGTATACCCTGCAGCAGGCGGTCGAGAATGACGGGCCTGTCGAGGCCTATGAAATTGTACCGGAGGCTACCTATCCCCGGAATGATCTCAGCGTCACAGAAGCCAGCGATACTCTGACACGTGTCGAAAGCATTCTTGATGGTGCCTTTGCACCTGATGATGCGGATGCCGACGTGCTGTTTAATTGGACGGTACGCGATTCCGCCGAAGCGATTCTGGCCGCCGGTGGTGTGGATCATCTCACCCGGGCTGACACCCTGAATGTCATTGATAGCCAGGTCACTCTGGATCAGTTCACGGCGCTGGATGCGCTGGATAACTACGAGCGTGGCACGGAAGCGGTGGCCTATACCCTGGATGAAGCGTTCAGTGCCACAAATGAGTTTGATCCGGCTTCCGTTGATGCGCTGCTGAATAATTACGCCATCACACCAGAGAGCGAGCTCACGAATGTTATTACGGTGGCTCAGGCTACTACGCTGGTTAATGTGGTTGATGCGGCCGCCAATGATCCCTTGGCGAACCTTGTCTGGCAGCTTGATGACAACGTTCAGGCATTGCTTGATAACCTGGCAACTCCAGCCGTGACTCAGGCGCAAACCGTTACCCTGACGGACGATATCATCAGTTACAACGATTATCTGACGTTGTTAGCGGATCTGGGGTCTGCTGCCGATGATACCGGCAGCCTGTCACTTGAGGGGACGCGTGTGCTCTACACTCTTCAGCAGGCAGTGGAGAGTGACGAGCTCGTCGGAGCCTATGAAATTGCCCCGGATGAGCCTTATACCCCGAGCGGGCTTAATGTCACCAGTGCGAGAGATACGCTGGCGCGTGTTGAAAGCATTCTGGAGGGTGCCCTGGCCTCCAGCAGCATAAATGTAGACGAGCTGTTTAACTGGACGGTACGTGACTCGGCTGAAGCAATTCTGGCGGCAGGTAATGTGGATTATCTCACCCGGGCCGATGCGATCAATGTGGCCAATAATCAGATCACCCTGGATCAGTTCACCGAGTTGAGTGCGCTGGATAACTATGCGCGCGATACAGAAGCGGTGGCTTACACCCTTGATGAAGCCTTCACGACGACCGATGGGTTTGATCCGGCGTCAAGCGGTAATTTGCTGGATAATTATGCGATTACGTCTGGCAGCATCCTCAGTAATACCATCACGGTAGCGCAGGCAAGTGGGATGCTCAGCGTGGTGGATGATGCCGCCAATAATCCGTTGGACACGC
Source organism: Halomonas sp. CH40 (assembly GCA_041875495.1). NCBI lineage: Bacteria > Pseudomonadati > Pseudomonadota > Gammaproteobacteria > Oceanospirillales > Halomonadaceae > Halomonas > Halomonas sp. CH40. Next base: position 2,498,192 of record CP112982.1, on the reverse strand, counting down.
TTGAATGGAATCTTGACGATAGTGCTGACACCCTGGTTGATAACCTGACATCACGGGAAGTGGCGCAGGCGCAAACCGTTCTTATCAGTCAAAGCGTCATTAACTACAGCGATTATCACACGCTGTTGTCTGAGTTGGGGTCAGTGGAAAACACGGGGAGTTTATTGCTGAGTGATCAAACTCGGGTGAGTTATACCCTGGCGCAGGCGGTGGAGAGTGGCGAGCCCTTCGAGCGCTATGAAATCGTGCCGGGTGAGGCCTATACGCCGGATGAGCTGAGTGTCACCGAAGCCAGCGATACTTTAGCCCGTGTCGAAAGCATTCTTGAGGGTGCCCTTGCGCCTAGCAACCCGAACGTGGATGAACTGTTTGATTGGACGGTACTTGATTCGGCCGAGGTGATTCTGGCGGCAGGCGAAGTGGGCCATCTCACACGGTCGGAAGCGCTTAATATCACTGATGATCAAATTACCCTGGATCAGTTCACTGAGCTGGAAGCACTGGATAACTATGTGCGTTCGGGTGAGACAGTTGAATACAGCCTGGATGGGAATCCTGCGGCGGGGAGCGCTCCTGAAAGCTTTACTGACTTCACCACCGGCGCCCCACCAGAAGGAACGGATCAGTTATTGGTAGACTTGGCTGAAACCGAGCTTACCCAACTGCGTGGCTATGATAACCCTGATTGGGAAAACGCTAATTTCGCGCAATACACCGATGAAAGTGAGGCCTTGGGAGCAGACGTGGCTTTTGCGGTCTTCACCACCGCTGAGTTCACTGGTGCAGACACCGGCTGGCTGAATGATCTCGGCCTTGAGGATGGCGAGGTGGCTTATCTGCTGGCAGGTAACGGTGAAACGCTGACGATTGGCGACGATGCCCAGCTATACCGGGTGGAAGGCGTGGCGGATACCTCGCCTGAGGCGCAGTTATTGGCCAACTTCGAGAATGTCACGCTGGATAACTTCAATGAGGAGAACTGGTTGACCAGTTACGACAATCAGTCAGGCAGTTAGCGCCTGAATGTGGCTGGGCCGATGATTTTCGGTCCAGCCATTCTTTCTGCTACCAACCACCATCGTCGAGCAGGCTACGGGTATTATTATCCAGCGGCAGGCGAAAATCGGCCGTTCCCAGCACCATGGCATTCCCTGTGCTTACTACTCGCGCGCTTACGTAGATGTAATCCTGCCCCTGGGCGTAAGTGCCCATTAGTATTGAACGGGCGTCGTGCTGGGCACTCAGGCGCTGCACCTGACGTGAGAGGATCAGCTCGCCCACGCTTTCTTCAATGAACATGCTGTCGCGCATCTTAATTTCACGCACCTGCATACCGTAGCGCGCCAGCGCTGATGCCATGATTTCCGAGCTGATGCGGCCAAAGGTTGAGGATTGGCTCAGGTTATCGATATCCACAAAGGTGGACGCAATCATCGGGCTGTAATTGGTAATATCAGGATTACCTGACACGATCTTTTCTGCCGCTTGATGGGCGAGTTCCGAAAGATCAGGCTGGGGAGGCGGCGCTGAGCTACCGGTATCCAGCAGTGAGCAGGCGCTTAATATAATCGTCATGAACGCCAATAGAATGCCGCGCAATACAGACAGGTTCAGAGGTAAAAACGGAATCAGGTGCATAGGCTTACCAGGCGTCCGAAATGGAAATAGTGGGTATGGCAGGTGGTTTAACCACTTGATTGGGCGCGTAATGGCGGCGGTCTTCTTGATTAGTGTAATAAATATTGGATGACGAATAGAGGATCTGATTGTCATCAATAATCTGTGTGGTGACAATGATTTCCTCGTTACCTTCGCTTGTCCAGCTACCGCTGGAGACATCTGCTGCCGCTGCCAGGGGTAACAGGGCCAGAGCCGGTTCTTTCCAATGATTGATGGGGTAGGTAGCCACGGCGATTCCGCCCGCCAGGGCCGTCAGCACGCCGTTGGGTGGGCGCACCAAGCGACGCCCCCGATGTTCGACAACCTCTACATTCACCTGGATAGAGGCACTGTTTTCATGCGGTGCCTGCACGACTCGCACACCGCGTGAGACCAGTTGGCTGGTCAGTAAGTCACGAAAGCCACGATTGAATTCACCACCCTGCATCGGTGACATATCTTCCGAGGCTGGCAGAATATATAAATCACGAAAACGGGTGTCTGCCTGGCTGACAATGCCTTCCGCCTGGTGGTTGGCCAACACATCCCAATGGTGGGCGGCCTGCATGCGCTGCTGCTCACTGTAGGGGTAGGTCGTCGCAATCGGCGCTTGTGAGGTATTCTTACTGAAACAGCCACTTAGCGTCACTGCTGCTGCGCCAATGGCGAACAGGCGTAGCCAAAGCAACGCGCCGGCGGGCTGCTTGTAAGGCGTATCAAGTGTATAAGACGACACTGGTAGTTCCTTCCCGATAAAACAGCATTTGGTAGACGAGTCTGCCACGTCCCTCTAAGATCGGCTATACGGTATGAAACTTAAATTCATAATATTTGAGTCAAAAGCTAGATAACGTTGAAAAGCCAATTTTCTGATTTATTTGACGGCATAAATTAAACTATGTGAGGAGTCAGGATGTTGAGTGGCGCATCATTAGTTTCTCCCTCATGGTCGGCGCACAGCGGTTTAATGTGGCAGCGTTTTACCTCTTACCACTTTGTTACCGAGGCCCATTGGGTACCTCTGGCTAAATAGGAAGGCATTGGCCTTCCTGTTGCCTTTCGGTTTGAGGGGGGCACCTGGACGGTGGTGGCATTGCTAGGCCTGGCGCCGGGGCAGAATGTCTGGGTAGATGCCGTTGAAGTGCCCAGCGGGCAGTCTTCTGAATTGATGTACTCCGTGCAGATGCGCACCAGTGGCAATTTATACGGCATAGATGAACAACCGCTTGATGTGATTCTTGGAATGGACGCGCAGGTAGATATCCTCAACGGCAAGCGTAGCGTACTTGATTATCTGCTCGAGCCGGTCGTAAAAGTACGTGATCGTGCTCTGGGCGACTAGGGTCTCTGATGGCGATGGTTGCCGGTGTGCGTCTTGAAAGCCCGCTTCACCGGCCATTTTGTGTCTTGCCGAAAGATGCCATGACCCGATTGACTGAATTATACCGCTTTGGCTTCCATGCCTGAACTCTGGTTTTCCTGCGGCTTATCCAAGGTCTGCAGGCTGTAACCATGGCCATAGACAGACACCAGATTCCATCCGTACTCGACGGTTAACTTGAGCTTTCGGCGTACTCTGTGGACATGTACATCCAGTGTGCGCGTATTCGGGTTATCGCAATGTCCCCATATGTACTCATGGAGGTAGGTACGTGATAGCGAGCTATTCATCTGGGTTAGCAATAGGTGCGCCAGACGAAACTCCTGATGCGTCATAGGCACTTCCTCGCCGTTGACGAAAGCCATTTCACGGCTGGGATTCAGTTTCAAGTGTCTGAATGTCAGTTCATTTTGCTTGGTAGCGCTGTGAGTACGCAATAAGTGGCGGCGGGTGATAGCGAAGGCGCGTGCAGCCAATTCACGTGGACGAACCGGTTTGGTGACAATGCCATCAGCACCTGCGTCCAGGGCTTCAACAATGTCGCGCTCTGTCTCGCGCTGAGTGACTACCAGAACGGCGGGCTGGGCCTTCAGGCATGTTTCCATCCAGTCAATTAGATCAAGCCCTTTGTTGTCAGACAGACCCCAGTTCAGTAACACCAGGTCAAAACTTTTACGGCTAGCAATTTTTATAAAAGCGTTATTGGATTGCAGCAAAGTGACGTCGGCCTGGATCTCTCTTTCTTCAAAACCATCGAGCAATGCTTTGCTGATGCGATGAAGTAACACTTTGTCGTCTTCTACAATTGCAATGCGCATAGGCGTTTCTTCAATTCGGTCGGATGAGTGGCTTTCCATTGACAGGTGTATTTATATTATAATGATACAAATTGAATTCTTTTGTTAATATACATTTTTTTTCCATACATTTCTATACTTTTCATAATTTGTGTCTAGGTTAGTTTTTTGTATGGATAGCTTGGCTGAATCGCTTTTCTATTTCATCCTGAAAATTGGCGCTCAGCGCCTAGAAAGGCGTTGAATATCTGGTTTTACCGACATTTTTCCTTAAAAAAATTGCGTTACGTGACGCAAAAGCCTGATTGAATGACCTGGTTTTGTTCACAAGTGACTGTCTGAAAGTGGGGGCAGGGTATTTTTTATTGACTTTGCGATGGGAGGTTGCAGTTTACGTTGTCAGTTTTATGTTGCCAATTATTTCAATTTGTTTATGATAAGGGGTTTGTCTATCTTCCTGATTGTTAAAGATTTACTGACATTTTTGGATCTTGAAGAAAGTGATCCAGGGAAAGCCAGTGAATTTGAAGTGGACCCCAAAATTTGGACAGATGCCTAAGCTCTGATTCATCATCTCCATAAGGAGGAGAATCATGAGCAAGAAACGCAAGCAATACAGCGCATCATTCAAGTCCAAAGTCGCCCTGGCCGCCCTCAAGGGCGACCAGACCACATCCGAAATTGCTGCTCGTTTTCAGATCCACCCCTCCATAGTCAGCACCTGGAAGCGCGAGTTGCTGGAGAACGCTCCCGACCTTTTCGAAGGCAAGAAGAATGTCGGCAAGCAATCCGATGAGCCCAGTACAGACGAGCTGTACCGTGAGATCGTGGTGTCTGGCCCATAACAGCGGCACCATGGTCTATGCATTCTGGTGCGCTGTTTTTTATGGTTTGCTGAATCCTTTTCCCTCAGCAAGCAGGTGAAGCCAGCTTCCAGCGTGGTTCCACAAAAGCGCTAGCGCAAAGCGCCTGCTCGTTGCCCAGTGCCCGTAACCCCAAGCGCTTGAACGTATCGCCAGAGAGGCCGCGTTCACTGCTGACCTGGAAGGAAACGTCAACAGCCTGCCATTGGCTGTTTGCATCAGAACGCGTCGCCAGTTGATAGGTGAACGGGTAAAAGCCGGGAAAGCCCAGGCGTACATCGGTTACCTGCAGCGTTTCCTGATCACCTGATTGATGGCTGTCATAGCGTAGGAAATCGCCGGTAAACCATTTCAGACGCTGAATACGAGCATCCTGTTGAAAGTCTTCTGCCAGTTGGGTTTGTCGCGTCATTGCTTCAAGCTGCGGCGGGTTCTGGTCAAACAGGCTGACAAGACTCTCATAGTGGCGATCGCCGTCCATCACACTCACGCGCCAAAGCAGCGTGGTAAAGGGAGCGGGCTGTACCAGACGCGGGGCCGATTCCAGCCCCTGCGCCGCCAGTACGGGCGCCAGACGCTGCTCCACGCTTACCTTGGCGCCTAGGGCAAACACCAGGTAAAGGCTGGAAAGGCTCAGAGCCCAGCCACAGCGATAGACCACTTTACGGTCGAACAAGGCCCAGACAAGCGCTATTAGTAACGGCAGGGTGTACAAGGGGTCGATGATAAACACGATGGGCCAGGCGACAGGAGGCGAGGTCATTGGCCAGAACAATTGGGTACCGTAGGTGGTCAAAGCGTCCAGCACTGGATGTGTAAGCAAAATCAACAGAAAGAACAGCAGCCAGTGGCGCAGCGGGATATCCCGAGCAGGGGCAAATCGCGCGCTCAGCAGGGCCAGCAGCGTGCCTAACCCGGCCAGCACAAACAGTGAATGGCTGAAACCACGGTGCTTGGTGACGTTGGCAACCGCATCGCCGTAGTCAATCACCACATCAAGGTCTGGCAGGGTGCCCACAACCGCACCTAGCAGAATGGCCTTGCGTCCCAGCCGTCTGCCCAGCACAGCACCACCGATGGCAGCCCCTAGGGCTGCTTGCGTCATTGAGTCCACTGCTTTCTCCTGAGCGTAAACACCGCTAGTATGTAAAGGTGATAACTATACACAATGTTTAATAAGGGTGCCTATATGTCAAATAACTGTACAGATAAGTGGCTTGCTACCCAGAAGCCAGGCATTTTGGCCGCTGGCCTGCGCTATCTGGTGCCGCTGGCGCTCGTTGGTTTGACGACGTCGGCCATGGCCGCTTCTACCGTCGAAGTGCATAGCGACCCCAACTGCGGTTGCTGTGGTGCCTGGGTAGAGCACCTTGAAGCTAACGGGTTCGAGGTGGATCATCAGCGCCATAATGATGTTCGCGGCGTCAAGGTCGAACAGGGCGTCACTCCTGAGATCGCCTCCTGTCATACGGCGATCGTGGATGGCTATGTGATTGAAGGTCATGTGCCCGCTGATGATATCAAGGCGCTACTGGAAGAACGCCCCGAGGTGGCTGGGCTGGCTGTGCCGGGGATGCCTCACGGCTCACCAGGCATGGAAACCGGGCGAGTGGATGACTATGCTGTGTTGAGTTGGACACGCGACAGTCAGCCCCCGGAAATTTTCCGCGAGTATCTCCAGTAAACCCTCGGAAAAATGAGTCTTTAGATCGTCAAAGGAGTCCGTATGCAGTTTTTACATACCATGGTGCGCATCAGTGATATTGACGCTTCCCTGCATTTCTACTGTGATCTGTTAGGCCTCAAGGAAGTACGTCGCAAGGAAAGTGAAAAAGGCCGATTTACGCTGATTTTTCTCGCCGCGCCGGACGATGAAGAACGTTCGAGAGAGTTACAGGCGCCTGAGCTGGAACTGACCTATAATTGGGATCCGGAGGAATATAGCGGCGGGCGCAATTTCGGTCATCTGGCTTACCGGGTTGACGATATCTACGCGCTTTGCCAGAAGTTGCAGGACGACGGGGTAACCATTAATCGGCCACCCCGAGATGGCCATATGGCCTTTGTTAAATCCCCCGATGGCATTTCGGTCGAGCTGTTGCAGAAAGGTGATGCGCAGCCGCCTCAGGAGCCATGGGCCTCAATGGAAAATACAGGGAGTTGGTAAGTGAAAAAGAGTGCCTTTAAGAACGTCTTCAAGGACGGACGTATTGCCCTTGCAGGTGCTGCCATGCTGTTGTTAACCGCCTGCGGCTCAACCCCAGAGGCGCCGGTTGATGCTGATAACGCTGAGGCCAGCAGCCAGCCGTCAGCGGTGGTTGACCAGCGCTGGAACTTTCTGCTGCTGGGCACGGATGAGCGCCTGGAGTTTGACGAGAGGCCTTATTTTGAAATCGGTAGCGACGGCAGCGTCAACGGCTTTGATGGCTGCAACCGTTTCTTTGGCCAGGTCGAGCTGGGTGAGAATCAGCGCATTGAGTTCAAACAGATGGCATCTACCCGCATGGCCTGCCCGAATATGGGCGATGCCCAGCGGGTAACCGATATGATGCTGAACGCTTACCGTTATCTGATTGACCATGATCGCCTGGTATTCTTTGCATCCGACAGCCGGGTGTTAGGTGGCTGGCGTCAGGCTGATTGATCAGCTGCTGTACAGATACATCACACTGAGCGTTAACCCTTAAAAGGCGGATTGAAGCGGGCAACAAAGCGCGCGTCAATCCGCTTTCGAAAAGGAAGCTCAATTACCCAGCATCTCGCACACTGTCCAAGTGGGTTCTAAGTTTGTTTCTGTAGAGCGCTATCTAGACAACCGAGATAGCCTTTTGCAGGAGGGGTTTTTGCGATGAGCATAAGTCTTTGGCTTGCTTTTGTTGTTGCTGCTGCGGTCATTGCTATTACCCCAGGTCCTGGCTCTATGCTTGTATTGGCTACTGGACTACGTTATCGATACAAATCTGTTTTTCATGCGCTTTTTGGCTTAGAGCTTGCCTTGTTGATTCACCTCTTCATTGTCGCACTTGGACTTGGTGCTCTGCTGGCAACTTCGAATGTCGCCTTTATGATGATGAAGATCATTGGGGCAGTTTACTTATGTTGGCTGGGGATTCAAAAATGGCGAGCTAGCGTTGAACCGATTGATACAAGCAAGTTTAACATTGCCATCAACAGGAAACTTTTCCGACAAGGCTTGCTCGTCAACCTTACTAACCCCAAAGCAGTCATTTTTATTGCTGCTTTTGTTCCTCAGTTTATCGATGCCAGTGCACCCCAATTACCACAGTATCTGATCATCGGTGCAACCATGGTGGGGGTAGATGTCGTCATAATGACCGTTTATGCCTTGCTGGCTGGTAGGTTGAGTAACTGGTTCCAAGATACTCGAATGTTGCGCTTACAGAACAGGGTTTTTGGCGGAGCATTTGTATCCGCTGGGGCCTTTTTGGCTGTGTCATCTCGTTAAACACTTGTACCTGAATGTCTCGAAAATGTGAGCTGAATATATTTTCTCCCGATAGGCTCAAGAGTGTTTGTCGAACTTGATAGCGCCCGGCGGATTGAAGCGGGCAATAAAGCGCGCATCAATTCGCTTTTTCCATTCCCACACCCAGTGCCCGGCAAAGCCGATGGGCCCGTAGCTGGCAATGGCGTGGCTGCGGCCCGTGCCAATCAGCGCCAGCACCCGCTTGGGCGGCTGCCAGTCGGCCAAAGCCTGGCCATGGCAGGCCGCGCGCAGGTTGTTAGCTAGCACAGGCCCCTGGCGCACGGCATACACCCCGGCTTTGGGCAGGGGCGGGGTTAGTTCGGCACAGTCGCCAGCGGCAAACAGCCGAGATGCACCGGCAACCGCTAAGGTGCGTTCGGTACGAATAAAGCGCTTTTCATTGAGGGGTAGGCTGGTGTCAGCCAGCCAGGGATGCCCAACCGCGCCGGTGGCCCAGAGCACGATATCGGCTGGCAGGGTCTGGCCCTGATCATCCTCAACGCCCCCTTTCACCAGTGCTGTGCCGCGCCGTTCAGTGTGAATCTGGATACCGGCTCGCTGCAAAGCGCGGCCGGTCAGCTGGCGGGGCAGCCAGCCGGCCTCGCCAAGCAGAGTGGGCGCGGCGCTGAGCAGGTGCCCCTGCCAGTTAATATCCGAGCGGTAGTGGCGTAATTGGGCCAGCACGCTCATCAGGGTTTCGCAGCTGGCCGCGCCGCCGCCAACGCTGACGAGTTGCTGGGTTGAGCCGCCAGGCATGGTCTGGATTCGATCCTGCAGCGCCTGCCAGCGTTGATGCAACGAGCTTAGCGGGCGCATGGCCAGTAGGTAGGGCAGGCCATCGCCATGGGTCGCGGGGAGTTCCAGCGTCGAGCCTACGTTTATCGAGGCAACGTCAAAGGTGAGTCTCTGGCCGTTGGCCAGGCTGACCTGACGTGCCTGGTGATCCAGCGTGACCACCGGGGATTCGATCAAGGTGGCGCCTGCTTGTTGACACAGTGCTGCGACATCAATCTGGGTGTCGCGAAGTGAGCAGTCACCCGCCAGCCAGGCGGGCACGCTGCCGGAGTAGGCGGCCAGGGAGCTATCGCTGACCATCGTGATCGCCACCTCAGGGTCAGGTGTCTCTGCAAAGGCTTCCAGCACAAAGGCATGGGCATGGCCTGCGCCAATCAGTAATAGCTGGGTCAAACCTGCTCTCCTTTCTCTCGCTCTTTCTGGGTATTCTGATGACCCCGCCGCCAGCGGAAGTAGCGTTCTAGTAATGCGAGAACACGTTCAGGTTTGTGGGCGTTTTTCCATACCCCGGCGCTGGCCTTGGCCGCTTCCCCGAGGGTCGGGTAGGGATGAATCGTGCCCAGCAGCTTGTTCATACCCAGGCCGTGCTTCATGGCAATCGTAAACTCGCCCAGCCACTCACCGGCGTGTTCAGCGACAATGGTAGCGCCGAGGATCTTGTCGCGGCCGGGCACGGTCAGCACCTTGATAAAGCCCTGGGTGGCCCCTTCGGCAATCGCGCGGTCGCTTTCGGCCATGGCGTAGCGGGTTACTTCATAAGCGATGCCCTGAGCTTGGGCGTCTTTTTCGTTCAGCCCGACTCGGGCAATTTCCGGCTGGGTGTAGACCACCGCTGGCATAAAGCGGTAGTCCACAGCAAAGCTCTTCAGTTCGCCAAACAGGGCGTTCACGGCAGCATGCCAGGCTTGGTGAGCGGCTGCGTGGGTCAGCTGGTAGGGGCCAGCCACATCGCCGCAGGCCCAGATATTGGGCAGGCGTGTCTGCAAACGCTCATTGAGCTCCAGGGTGCCCACGTCTGTGGTGGTGATGCCTAGCGCTTCCAGCCCCAAGCCTTCCACATTAGCCTGGCGGCCGACGCTGACCATCAGGGCATCAAAGGGCAGGCTGAGACGTTCGCCGTTGTGTTCCACTACCAGTTGATGGCCGTCGTCCTCGTTGAGGATCTCGATGGCGTGACTCGACATCAACACCTTGACGCCTTCCTGGCCAAGCGTGGTGGCCATGTGCTTGCCAACCTCGTCATCCTCACGCCCCAGCAGTTGGGCGGCGCCTTCCACCAGAGTGACCTGGCTGCCCAAACGGGCAAAGCTCTGGCTCAGCTCGCAGCCAATCGCACCGCCGCCTAGCACCACCAGACGACGGGGCTGCTCTTTGAGTGACCACAGCGATTCTGAGGTGACCACTGGCGCGCCTTCAATCCCCGGCAGGGCGGGAATGCGCGGGCGGGCGCCGGTGGCAATCACCACATGACGGGCGGTCATAGTTTTTTCACCTATCTGGATTTCCCAGGGCGAGAGCAGGGTGGCGGTGTCTTCATACACTTCAACGCCCAGCCCTGAATAGCGCTCGACGCTGTCGTGGGGTTCGATATCGCGAATGGCCTGATGCACATGGCCCATCACCTTGGCGAAGTCGATCTCTGGCTCGCCAGCGTTGACCCCAAAGCGTGAGGCAGTGCGGACTTCATGGGCCGCATGGGCGGCACGAATCAGCGCCTTGGAAGGCACGCAGCCGGTATTCAGGCAGTCGCCGCCCATCTTGTGCTTTTCAACCAACGCTACCCGGGCCTTGACAGCGCTGGCGATATAGCTAGTGACCAGGCCAGCGGAGCCGCCGCCGATCACCACGATGTCATAGTCAAAAGAAGCCGGTTTGGGGTACGCCTGATACGCCTTGCGGGTCTGCACCAGCAGCACAATACGTCTGGCTACCCAGGGGAATAGCGCCAGCAGTGCGAAGGAGGCCAGAAGCCCCGGTGAGACAATCCCACCCAGGCTTTCTAGCTCACCCAATTGGCCACCGGCGTTCACATACACCGCTGTGCCCGGCAGCATGGCGAGCTGGCTGACCCAGTAGTAAGTGACGGTCTTGATCCGGGTCAGGCCCATCAGCAGGTTGATCATGAAAAACGGAAACAGCGGCACCAGGCGTAGGGTGAACAGATAAAAGGCGCCGTCGCGGTCAACACCGCGGTTGATGCGTTCCAGCTGGCGCGGGAAGCGCTTTTCCAGCGGTTTGCGAAACAGAAAACGGGAAATGACAAAGGCCAGGGTAGCGCCGATGGTGCTGGCAAAGGAAATGATCAGAAGCCCCCAACCCAGGCCAAACAGGGCGCCGCCCAGCAGGGTCAGCAGGGTGGCGCCGGGTAAAGACAGCGCGGTCATCACCACGTAAATGGTAAAGAAAGCCCCCGCGACCTGCCAGGGAGATTGCTCAAACAGGGCGATAAAGTCCGTACGGTAGGCTTGCAAGGTGGCCAGGTTGAAATACTGGTGGGCACCGCTGAGATAAAAAGCAGCGACTACCGCCACTAATATCAGAATGAGTAACACGCGTTGTCGGTTCACAAAAAACTCCAGAGCGTTTGGGTAAGGTCTTACTCAGTGGGCAAGCGGTGGGTTTCCTTACTTTTTTCAGCGTGTTTTTGCCAGCGTTGCCAGTCTTCGGGGTGGTCGACATCCCAGATGATGGCGGGGTAGACGGCCTCAACCCCCAGGTGGTCAAGGCGTTGGCGGGTAACCGACAAAACATTTGGCGTGCCCCAGGGAATGTCCGTCAGCAGTTCAGGTATCGGGTGGCGGGTGCCAATCAGGCCGTAGCCACCGTCTTCAGCGGGCAGTATGACCACCTCGGCGTGGGCCAGCTGCGCGGCGCATTGCTGGATCATGGCTGGAGTAATGCTCGGGCAGTCGCTGCCCATCACCATGGCCGGGCCAGGGTCAGCTTGCAGGCAGGCCTGGATACGCGCGCCCAGATCGCCTTGCGGCTGTGGTCTTAGCTGAATACCAAACTGCTGCTGTAGTTGAATAAACAGTGGGTGTTCATGTTCAAGTGCCGTCCATAAGGTGATGCGTTCAGCGGGTAGGGCCTGACAGGCGTTGGCCAGGCACTGCTGCAGTAGCTGGCGATGGGCTTCGGCGGCCCCTTCAGCACCCAGCAAGGGTATCAAGCGAGTCTTGGCCTGCCCGGCAATCGGTGCCTTGGCCAGTAGGTGCAGGGTTGGCGTACTTTCAGCGGGCATGATGGTATTCCTTGATCAGTTGGTGAGCGCTCACTCCACGCCAGTAGCGGTAACGCAGCCGCCACATCAGATAAATGGTGGGCCAGGCGCCGCCCTTGTCCCAACGCCTGCCTGAGCTTATCACTTTCGCGTTCAGGCAGGCGGGGCGCTGTTGGCGTTTCAGCCGTTTGCTGAGTTCGATATCTTCCATCAGCGGCTGGTCAGGAAAGCCGCCCACGGCCTTGAATGTTGTGTGGCGGATAAACAGGCATTGGTCGCCGGTGGCAATCCCGCTCAGCCGCGAGCGCAGGTTCATCATCCGGCTGACCAGGGGTAACCAGCGGCTCTGGCCTTCAAGATGAATATCAAAGCGCCCCCAGCAGTGGGTGTTAAGCGCCTGGGTGAGCAGTTCAACAGCCCCTGGGGGAAGCCGGGTATCGGCATGTAAAAATATCAGCGCCGCTGCGCGGGCGTGTTCGGCCCCCAGATTCATCTGTCGGGCTCGGCCGGGGTCGCTGACCAACAGCGCATCTGCCAGCGGGGCGGCCAGTGCGACACTGTTATCATTGCTTCCACCATCGACCACAATGATCTCTGTGCCAGCTTCGCGTAACACTTGCAGCGGCGCCAGGGCGGCCTGAATGCCTGTCGCTTCATTGAGCATGGGGATGATAATGCTGACTGTCGGCGCGTCAGCGCACTGGTTACCCAAGGGCAATGATCGGCCCTCCGGCAGCGGCGGCATCGGCTTCGTCATGGGTGACCAGCAGGGTAGGCAAGCCCGCCTCGCGCAGCTGGCCAAATATCAGGGCGCGCATTTCCTGGCGCAGCGCGGTGTCCAGTTTGGAAAACGGCTCGTCCAGCAGCACGGCACGGGGCTGTGATAGCAGCAGGCGCGTCAGCGCTACTCGGGCCTGTTGGCCACCGGAAAGGGTCGCTGGGTCGCGGTTTTCAAAGCCTGCCAGCCCGACCTGCTCCAGCGCTTGGGCGATCTGCCTGTGTTTGTCTGGGGCATGCCTGGGCAGGCCAAAGCGCAAATTCCCCGCCACGCTTAAATGCGGAAACAGCAACGGGTCCTGAAACAGCAGGCCAATGCCGCGCTGTTCGGCAGGCAGGGCCAGCAGGTTCTGCTTGCCCAAGCGCACCTGGCCCTGGGCGTCAAAGGTGCTATCCAGAAAGCCTGCCACAAAGGCTAGCAGGGTGGACTTGCCCGAGCCGGAAGGCCCCATCACCGTCAGCACCTCGCCGGGTGCAATCCGGGTGTTGACCTGCAGCAAGGCTTGCCCCGCCAGGCGGATGCAGACCTTTTCCAGAGTCAGTGATTCAGTCGCAGCGTTGTTCACAGGAGTCCTTGAGTCGCCAGCATTATGGCGAGTTTGAATACACGACCACCCCGACCTGATCGATGTGAGTCAGCAGATCAGGGTTTTCAATATGGTGTCTGAGGATCAGGTCCAGCCGATAAGGTAAGACCCGATCATCCATAGCCGCTGAAAGCGTGAGGAAGTCTGTAAAAGGCAAGTCGGGGGCGTCCAGGCACAGGTCAATATCCGAGTTCGGCCTGTGGGTACCCATGGCCCGCGAGCCGAACAGTACGGCCTGATGGAGGGCTGGATAGCGGCTCAGTTCGCTTTGTATCTGCTCTGCAAGGTGTGCGGGCAGTCCTGTGATTGCCTCATTCTTTATCACGCAGACGCTCCAGTTTTTCCAACAGCTTTGTCAGCAAAAGGTGGTAGTTATTGAGTATCTGATCAGCAATCAGGCGGGCCGTTTCACGGTTGTAGGTATGCGAGGTCAACGTACGGCTTTTGATCATCGCCATCCATTGCTCACCGTCTTCAACCATGCCGCGCTCAAACGCCAGGCGAAGTGTGTCACGACTGCCTTGAATGCCCGTTTCGCCCTGATGCTGATAGAAATCCTTGAGCGTATTCCACGCCAGCTCGTAAGTGTATTCAAACGCCTGGATCAGCCCTTGCTCCTCAAGCTTGGAAAGACCGCGTTCATTACTCAGTGACACGGCCTCATCGAGCTCGTTGAAGGCAGCCCGAAAATTCTGTAAGCGCTGATGCCAGCGGATATTGCGAGGTTGAGACATCTTGTCCTTCCTGATTTGAAGCGCTGTGTAAGACTAGCGAGAAACACCCCGCTGGGGTACTCCTATCCAGCGGGGCAGCGCCAGGGCGATGATAAAGCCGATCAGCGGCAGGCCTGCCTGTACCAGCGCCCAGACGCCGATCAGCCGCCGGTTGCCGCCAGAGGCCAGGGCGACGGCTTCGGTGGTCACCGTTGTGACCCTTCCTGCGCCAAGAAGTTGAGTCGGCAGATACTGGCCGATGCTTACCGCCAGGCCGACTGCCACTGCCGTCAGCAGCGGCGCCAGCAGCAGCGGCAGGCGAACCTTCCAGAATGCCCGGTTGCGGGAGACACCTAGCGACTGAGCGATATGTAACCAACGTGGGTCCAGGCGACGGTAAGACTCGCCCAGTGAGAGATATACATAGGGCAGTACAAAGAGCGCATGGCCAGCGATCACCAAGGTCAGCTGCGGGCGCACGCCGATCTGTTCCGCGGCCACCACCAGGCCGAACAGAAAGGCGATCTGCGGTACCAACAGGGGTAAATATAACAACCATAGTGCCCGGCGGGGATGAAGGTGCTGGCGCTGTTCGTTTTCCAGCGCGGCAACCACCAGCAGGGTCGTCAGGCCGGTGGCGACCAGTGCAACCACCCCAGTGGTGACCAGAGGTGCTGCCAGCATGGAGGCGCTGCGCTGCCAGTGATCGAGCACCAGGGATTGCGGTAAAAACTCCGGGAAGCGCCAGAAACCGGCCACTGAAAACAGCGCCAGACCCACCAGGGCCGCAAGGGCGGTCAGGCTGGTCAAGGCCAAGCCACCACGGCCTGCCACTGTTAGCGTTGCCGCGCCGCGGCGGCGGCTGCCGTTGGTTAGCCAGTGGCGGCTAAACCGCCGGATCAGCTGTTCCAGCAGCCACCAACTGATAAGGGCGGCCAGGGTGACGCCAAGCTGGAGTACTGCGGCCGCTGATGCCATGAAGCGCCGATTGATATCCGGGTCGTTGAACCAGCCCAGAATCGAGACACTCAGGGTCGAGGGCAGCCGTGGGCCGAGTATCAGCGCCATATCCACTACCGAGGTGGCATAGGCAATCACGGCATATACTGGCAGGCGAATCAGCGGGTAGAGGGAGGGCAGTAACACTTTCAGCCAGGCAATGGTCGGGGCATAACCCAGTGAACGCGCCAGTTGCAGGCGCTTGTCAGCCTGCAGCTGAGGCAGTGCCGCCAGGCTCATCAACAGTAGAAAGGGCGCTTCCTTGAGCACCAGGCCAAAGGTTAATGCCAGTCCCCATGGGTCGTTGACAATCAGCGCATCCGGCGGGCTTTGCCAGCCGGATGGCCAGGGAGAAATCAACCGGGCCATCAGCCCGGAAGGGGCGATCAGAAAGGCAAAACCAAAGGCCACGGCAGCATGGGGAATCGCCAGCAGAGGTGAGACCAGGCGACGTAGGCTGCGATCCAACCAGGTGCCTTGGCTGGCGGCCAGAAACAGCACCACGATCAAAAGGGCCAGCGCCGTGCTAGCCAGGCCGCTGGAAAAGCTGACAGCCACCGAACGCCATAGCCCTGGCTGGCTGAACAGGGCCTGCCAGGGCGCCAGGCTCAACTGCTCGCCACCTAGCACTGGCAGATAGCCAAAGGCAGGCAGCATGACCATCCCTAGCCCTGCGGTGACCGGGATCACCAGCAGGGCAATCATTACGACCGGCACATAGCGCAACATCAATCAGTTAACACCCCTATCAGTTGGCAACATAGCGCTCAAGCCAGGCGTCCTGAAGCGCGGTCATCCAGCTGGGGTGTGGCTCGGCCAGGGTGTTGGAAAGTGCATCCACTGGCAGCGCTGAGGGGTGCTGTTCGCCCTGCTCGAACAGCATCTGGTCGCTGTCGTCCAGCTGGCTGATGGCCAGCACGCTGCGGTCGCCCCACATGTCCAGCGACTGCTTTTGTGCCTGGGCCTCGGGCGACAGCAGGAAATTGGCCAGCGTCATGGCACCTGCCTTGTGGGGTGAGTTATAGGGAATGGCCACAAAGTGAACGTTGCCCAGGGTGCCATCTTCCAACACATAGCTGCGCACGCTGGGGGGCAGTTCATATTCCATGACGGCCACGGCCGCATCGGTGGGGTAGAAGGAAAACGCCAGGCTGAGTTCGCCATCGCTCATCAGGGTGCGCAGGTTGGGGCCGGAATCGGGAAAGCTGCGGCCGCTGCGCCACAGGTGGGGATGAAGCTCATCCAGGTAGGCCCATAGCGGGGCGGTGACTTCTGCAAAGTCGCTATCTTCCACCGGTTGGTAAAGCGCCGCGTCCTGATCGCTGAGTTCGATCAGCGCCTGTTTCAGGAAGGTGCTGCCGGTAAAGTCGGGAATCCGCGGGTAGCTGAATTGGCCGGGGTTTTGCTTGGCCCATGCCAGCAGGGCGTCAATGCTCTGGGGCGGTGCCTCCACCTGGGCGCTGTCATAATAAAAGGTAATTTGCGCCTTGCCCCAGGGGGATTCGTAGCCGTCAGTGGGCAAGGTGAAGTCGGTAACTACTTCCGGGTTGTTGTCCGGGTCGGTCAGGGCAAAGTGGGGCAGCGCATCGGCGAAGGGCCCGAACAGCAGATCCTGCTCGCGCATGGCGGCGAAGTTTTCACCGTTGATCCAGATCAGATCGATACTGCCCTCGTCGTCATTGCCAGCCTGTTTTTCCCCCAGTACCCGTGCCACCGCGCTGCTGGTGTCGTCCAGTTTGACGTGCTCTACCTCGACCCCGAAGTCTGCCTGCACCTGCTCGGCGACCCAGGCAATATAGCGGTTGGTGCGCGCATCGCCGCCCCAGGCGTTCCAGTAGACGGTCTGGCCATTGGCCTCTTCCAGCACCTTCTGCCAGTTATCCGGGGCAGGTGCGGCCACAGCAGGGAGTGCGCCGGGCAGTGCAGTGGCCAGCATGGCGGTGGCGATAACCGCCGAGAGTAGAGACTTACGTTTCATTATGAACCTCGTAAAATCAGGGGCTAGAGCGTTGTTTGCAGGTGCAGCAGTTCGTTGTGAACGTGTTCGATGGCCGCTGGCGATAGATAGTGTTCGACCCGGTCGCGCACATGGGCAATCACGCTGGCATCGGTCAGCTCTGCCGACCAGTCCTGGCCGCGGTGCTCGGCATCTTTACTGTGTAAATGCTGGGCGCGCCATTTGGCACACCAGGTCAGCGACCATAGCCAGGTGGCCCGGCGGCAGGCGATCAGGGTTTGTGCGCTGGGTGATTGGCCCATGCGCGCCTTCCAGCGGCGATAAAAGTCAATCACCTGATCGTGGGTGAGCACAGCCTGGCTGTTCACATCCCAGGTGGTTGAGGTGTAAAGCGAGGTGTGAGCCAGATCAATCCCCGGCAGGCCATAACGGCCCTTTTCCAGATCAACCAGCACGGCCCGGCCATCCTGAGTGATCAGGAAATTACCGGGGTGGGTATCAAAACTGATCAGGCAGCGCTTTGAATCCGGCAGAGTAACCGGCAGGGCATCGAGTTCGTCACGTACTCGCGCGATGGTGTCCGGGTTCAGGTCGGCCTTGTCCAGCCATTCGGCCTGGCGGCTGACTTCCTCGCGCATCGCCTGCCAGGGGGCGTCGGGGGCCAGCAGTGGCGCTGTCTGCGCGGGCAAAGTCAGTTTGTGAAGACTGGCCAGCGCTTCCGCGATGCGAGGGAGATCTTCCGGCAGTTGCGCCAACCGGCCTTCGATGGCGTCAACCACTAAGCCGCCACGGGGCAGCGTCTCGCTAACCGGTAGAATGCCGTGCAGGCGGGGAACATGGCCACCGGCGCTGGCGCGCTCATAGCATGCGGCTTCATAGGCCAGGTTATCGGCGGGGCCCAGATCCATCTGGCTCTGTTTGGGTAGCCGAGCAACCCAGTCATCGCCGGTGCGGTGAATCCAGATATGGTCGTGGGCCAGGCCGGTGTCCGCCATAGCCGACAAATACTGGTAGTCAATGCCTGCCAGTTTCAGCTGTGCGGCCAGGGCCTGCTGCTGTGCCTCAAAAGATGTTGGCATGGAGCGCTCTTGTTTATGGCTGAAAGTGTAATCTTACAAGTGTCTTTAACGCTCAGTGAGCGTTCTTGTACCAACCTTACACGTTTTGCAAAAGAAAATTGACCTCAAGCGCCTCTAAGACGTTAGGTGAATGGTCTGCCAGTACTAGGGAATCTACTATCTCGCGTAGAATATTTACTAATTCCGCCATTTTCATCGAGGCCCTGCATGAATTACTACGCTGCTCCCGTGCGCGATATGCGCTTTGTGCTTGAAGAACTGCTCTCTCACCGCTCGCTGGCCCTGCCGGGGTTTGAAGAAGCTTCCCCGGATCTGATTGACGCTGTTCTTGAAGAAGCCGCCAAGCTGGCCAACGACGTCTGGGCGCCGCTCAACGATGTGGGTGACAAGCAGGGCACCCAGCGCCATGAAGATGGCAGTATTACAACCGCGCCGGGCTTTGCCGAGGCCTATCAGGCTTATGTTGAGGGGGGCTGGAACGGGATAGGCGTTTCTGAAGCCCTGGGCGGCCAGAATCTGCCCGAGGTGGTGGCCAGTGCCGTTCAGGAAATGCTCCACGGCGCCAATATGGCGCTGGGCCTGTGCCCCATGCTGACCGCTGGCGCCATTGAAGCTATCGCCCACCACGGCAGCGATGAGCAGAAAGCGCTCTACCTGCCCAAGCTGGTGGAAGGCACCTGGACGGGGACTATGAACCTGACCGAACCCCAGGCCGGCTCGGATCTTTCCAAGGTGCGCACCAAGGCAGTACCTGAGGGGGGCCACTACCGCATCAGCGGACAGAAAATCTATATCACCTGGGGCGAACACGACGCTGCCGAGAATATTATTCATCTGGTGCTGGCCCGCAAGCCGGATGCCCCGGAAGGCAACAAGGGCATCTCGTTATTTCTGGTGCCGAAGCTTTTAGTTAATGCCGATGGCTCACTGGGTGAGCGTAACGATGTGACCTGTGCCTCCATCGAGCACAAGCTGGGCATTCACGGCTCACCTACCTGCACCCTGAGCTTTGGTGAAAAAGACGGTGCGATTGGTTATCTGGTGGGTGAAGAAGGGCGTGGCCTGAATCATATGTTCACCATGATGAACGAAGCGCGCCACAAGGTGGGTGTACAGGGCATCGGAGTGGCTGAGCGCGCCTGCCAGCATGCGGTTGCTTACGCCCTTGACCGCACCCAGGGGCGTAGCCCGCGCTCCGGCAAGTCGGACTGTTCAATCAGTGATCATCTTGACGTGCGCCGCATGCTGCTGTCCATGCGCGCCCGCACCGATGCCCTGCGCGCCCTGGCGCTGACCTGCGCCGCCGAGCTGGATAGTGCCCGCCACGGCGCCTCTGATGTCGAACGCGAGAGGGCCCAGGCGCGAGTAGATGTACTGATTCCCGTGATCAAGAGTTTCTCGACCGATCAGGCCGTGGATATTGCCTCCATGGGGATTCAGGTGCATGGCGGCATGGGCTATGTGGAAGAAACCGGGGCCGCCCAGCTGTTGCGGGATGCGCGCATAGCGCCTATTTATGAAGGCACCAACGGCATTCAGGCGCTGGATCTCGCCGGGCGTAAACTGCAGCGTGATAACGGCGCGGCGCTGGCTGCGTTGATGGATGATGTGGATACCACGGCCGAGCAGCTCAAGGCGCAGCCGTCGCTTTCCGGTCTGGGAGACGCCCTGGCGGCTGGCAACAGTGATTTACGCGCAGCCATGAAACTGGTGCTGGAGCAGGGTCAAGCTGAGGGCGTTGATGCCGTGCAGGCGTATGCAACGCCGTTTCTGAATCTGGCGGGCCACCTGCTGTGCGCCTGGCAGATGGGCGAAGCAGCACTCAAGGCCCAGGCCGCGATGGATCAGGGCAGCGATGATCCTTTCTATCCCCAGAAGCTGGCCTGCGCCGAGTATGTGATCAGCCAGTGGCTACCGGTCGGACGCGCCCAGCGCACCGTGATTGAGTCCGGTATGCAATGCCTGCATGCTTTTGACGCCCAGGTATAGGTAGTCACCATCAACGCCATCCAATCATCAGAAGAGAGTATCAGCATGTCAATTTTTGAACAGGATCTGCCCAAGGTTCAGGCTAACCATGTCGCGCTATCGCCGCTGACCTTTATCGAGCGCTCTGCCAGCGTGTACCCGGATTACCCCGCCGTTGTGCATGGCGAGATCCGCCGCAACTGGGCTGAGACCTGGGCGCGCTGCCGCCAGCTGGCCTCCGCCCTGGCCGGGCGTGGCCTCAAGCCGGGGGATACGGTAGCGGCCATGCTGCCCAACGTACCGGCCATGTTTGAAGCGCACTTTGGCGTGCCGCTGGCGGGCTGCGTGCTGAACACCCTGAACATTCGCCTGGATGCCGAAGCCATTGGTTATATGCTGGCTCACGGAGAAGCCAAGGCGGTGCTGGTGGACCCGGAGTTTGCCGATGTGGTCAAGGCCGCAGTGGAAACCCTGGACACCAAGCCGCTGCTGATTGACGTGGCCGATGAAGAATTTCTCGGCGCTGTGCCGGGTATTGGCGAGGTGGAGTACGAAGCGCTGCTGGCAGAAGGCGATGCGGATTACCCCTATCAGCTGCCCGAGGATGAATGGCAGGCAATTTCTCTGAACTATACCTCCGGCACCACCGGCAAGCCCAAGGGTGTGGTCTATCACCATCGCGGGGCTTATCTGAACGCGGTAAGCAATATTCTGGAATGGGCCATGCCCCATCATCCGGTCTATCTATGGACGCTGCCCATGTTCCACTGCAACGGCTGGTGCTTCCCGTGGACGATTGCTGCCAACGCGGGGGTCAGCGTCTGTCTGCGCAAGGTCGACCCTAAGCGCATCATGCAGTTGATTCAGCAGGAGAAAGTGACTCACTTCAGCGGTGCACCGATTATTCTCAATGGCCTGATCAACCTGCCCAAAGAGGATCAGTGCCAGTTTGAGCATACTGTCAAGGTCACCACTGCAGGGGCCGCGCCGCCCGCTTCAGTGATCTCCGGGGTAGAGGCTTTGGGTATTGAAGTCACCCATGTGTATGGCCTGACTGAAGTGTACGGGCCGGTCACCGTCTGCGCTTGGCACGATGCCTGGAACGAGCTGCCGCTGGAAGAGCGCGCGCGCTTGAAAGCCCGCCAGGGGGTGCGCTACCACATGCTAGAAGCGCTGTGCGTGGCCGACCCCAATACCCTGGAGCCGGTGCCCAAGGATGGGAAGACCATGGGCGAGATCATGATGCGCGGCAACAACGTCATGAAAGGCTACCTCAAGAACAAGGCGGCCACCGAGCAGGCGTTGGAAGGTGGCTGGTACCATACCGGCGATCTTGCCGTCTGGCACGCCGATGGTTACATCGAAATCAAGGATCGCTCCAAGGACATCATCATTTCCGGCGGTGAGAACATTTCCACCATTGAAGTGGAAGATGCCATCTATTCTCACCCGGCGGTGGAAGAAGCGGCGGTGGTGGCCAAGCCGGATGAGAAATGGGGTGAAACGCCCTGTGCCTTCGTCAAACTGAAGATTGGCTATGGCGAAGTGACCGAAGAGGACATCATTGCCCATTGCCGTGAACGGCTGGCGAGTTACAAACTGCCCAAGACGATCATTTTCAGCGAATTGCCGAAGACATCCACCGGCAAGATCCAGAAATTTGTATTGCGTGAAGAAGCCCGCAATCAGTAATTGAACCAGATCTTACCCGAACGCATAAAGGAGCAGGTTATGAGTGAACAGATGATTGGTGTCGTGGGTGCTGGCACCATGGGCCAGGGGATTGCCCAGGTGGTGGCTGCCAGCGGTTTTACGACCCGCCTTTACGATGTGGCCGATGAACAGCTCACCCGTGCCCAGGCCAATATTGAGAAAGGGCTTGGCAAGCTGGTCAGCAAGGAAAAAATGGCGGCCGCCGACAAGGATGCTGCCATGGGGCGGCTTTCCACCACCACAGCACTGGAAGCCCTGGCGGATTGCGCAATAATCATTGAAGCCGCGCCGGAACAGCCTGCGCTCAAGGAAAAGCTGTTTCGTGACCTGAGTAACCTCAGCAGTCAGGCGATTCTGGCCTCCAACACCTCATCGCTGTCACTGACCCGGCTGGCAGCGGTGTGCGAGCGCCCTGAGCGGGTCGTCGGCATGCACTTCTTCAATCCGGTGCCGGTGCTCAAGCTGGTGGAAGTGATTCGCGCCGAGCAGACCAGCGATGCCACCGTTGAACAGATCGAGAATCTGGCCAAGGCGTTAGGTAAAACCGCCGTTCCAGTCGGGGATTCTCCAGGCTTTGCCGTTAACCGCCTGCTGGTGCCGATGATCAACGAAGCCGCGTTTCTGGTGCAGGAGGGTGCCGCCACGCCGGAAGCCGTGGATGAAGCCATGAAGTTGGGCGCCGCCCACCCCATGGGGCCGCTGGCGCTGGCAGACCTGATCGGCCTGGATGTGTGTCTGGCGATCATGGAAGTGCTGCAGGATGGCTTTGGCGACCCCAAATACCGCCCCTGCCCACTGCTCAAGCGCATGGTGGATGCGGGCTACCTAGGCCGCAAGTCGGGCCGAGGTTTCCACATCTATAGTTAATGACTGCTCAGCGGAAAGAAGGGATTGCCAGCCAACCAAGCGTTCGCTAGGGTTTTGCTGGCAGTTTTATTTTTCTGGGCCATAATTCCTCTGGTTCAACACACATTCACAACAACAAATGTACTTAAAAACATAAGGAGCTCCCATGAGTGATACCGTCATCGAGAAGGTTGATAACGCCGGTGTGGTTCGCCTGACGATTAATCGCCCCAAGGCGCTGAACGCCCTGAATAGCGATGTATTGAGCGCGCTGGAAAAAGAGCTGGTCGAGCTGGAACAGCACCCCAACCTGCGTGCAGTGCTGATCACCGGCGCGGGGGAAAAGTCGTTTGTTGCTGGGGCTGATATCGCCGAAATGCGTGACAAGACGCCCGAGCAGGCACGTGCTTTCGCTGGTCAGGCGTTGCGTACCATCAAGCGCCTGGAAACCCTGCCGGTACCGGTGGTGGCGCTGGTCAACGGCTTCTGCCTGGGCGGCGGTTGCGAGCTGGCGCTGGCCTGTGACTGGGCAGTTGCCAGCGATAACGCCGTCTTCGGTCAGCCGGAAGTGCTGCTGGGGGTCATCCCCGGTTTCGGCGGCACCCAGCGCCTGCCGCGCCGCGTCGGGCCTGCCATGGCGCTGGATCTGGTGACCACTGGTCGCAAGATCGATGCCCATGAAGCCCTGCGTATCGGCCTCGTTAACCGCGTGATGCCTCAGGCGGAGCTGGAAGACTACGTGGCAGAGTTGACCAAGCAGCTGATGGGCAACGGCCCGCAGTCGGTGCGCGGTGCCAAGCAGGCGGTACACGACGGCATGGATCAGGATCTCGACAGCGCCCTGGCGCTGGAAACCAGCCTGTTTGCTTTCTGCTTCGCAGGAGAAGAACAGACCGAAGGCATGAGCGCCTTTGTAGAAAAGCGGAAGCCTAATTTCTGATTGGCCAGCCGTGACGTTTCCTGATCCCAAAAGGGTAGCCGAGTGGCTACCCTTTTTTCGCATGAGCCTTGAACCCGGTGTTGCGGTAAATCCGTTACACTGGCGCAAATTTCAGATGGATGTCTCCCATGGCGTTGAGCGCGACCCCGTATAAAGTTGATGTGAACCTGACCGACCTTGATCGTAACGTCTACGAGACATTGCGTTTTACTGTGGCCCGTCATCCGTCTGAAACAGAAGACCGGATGTGCAGCCGCTTGATCGCTTACCTGTTGTGGTACAGCGAATCACTGGCCTTTGGCCGCGGGCTTTCGGATGTGGATGAGCCTGCCCTGTGGGATAAAAGCCTGGATGGTCGCGTGCTGCACTGGATAGAAGTCGGCCTGCCGGACGCCGAGCGCCTGACCTGGTGCTCACGCCGGGCAGAGCGGGTGTCGCTGTTGGCGTATGGGCGGGTGGATATTTGGGAGAGTAAGGTGTTACCGGCGGTGTCGTCGCTCAAGAATGTGCATGTGGCCAGCTTGCCCCAGGAAAGCCTGAGCGCCATAGCGTCGGGCCTGTCGCGCACTATTGACTGGGCGGTGATGATCAGTGAAGGGTCTTTATTTATTACCGACGCCAATGGCCAGCATGAGATAACGCCGCAGTGGCTGCTGTGTGATCGTTAACCTGAGGCATCGTTAACGAATCAGCAAGACCCAAAACGGCCCGCCAATGTGCGGGCCGTTTGCGTTGCGCGGTTTGTCTTTCAGTATCAGTCGAGCTTGTCCTGGGTTTTGTGTGCGAAGTCGCTGGCATCGTGGCGTTCGTGCAGCTGCTCGCTGGGGTCACCCCAGGTGCGGTTGACCATGCGGCCACGTTGAACGGCAGGGCGAGCGTCGATCTCGTCGGCCCAGCGCTGCACATGGGTATAGGTGTGGGCTTGAAGAAACTCGGCGGCGTCATAGACGCGGTTCTTGACCAGAGCACCGTACCAGGGGTAAATCGCCATATCGGCAATGGTGTAGTCATCGCCGACCATAAAGCGGTTTTCTGCCAGGTGGCGGTCGAGGACGTCCAGCTGGCGCTTGACCTCCATGGTGAAGCGATCAATCGGGTATTCCAGCGGCTCCGGCGCATAGGCATAGAAGTGCCCGAAACCGCCGCCCAGCATGGGCGCGCTGCCCATCTGCCAGAATAGCCAGGAAAGGCATTCGGTACGCTTGGCCGGGTCTTCAGGCAGGAAGGCGTCAAATTTTTCGGCCAGATAAAGCAGGATGGCGCCGGATTCGAATACCCGCTGGGGTGGTTGAGTGCTGTGATCTATCAGCGCCGGGATTTTCGAGTTGGGGTTAACCTCGACAAAACCACTGCTGAACTGCTCGCCTTCAGTGATGCGAATCAGGTGGGCATCATACTCGGCGCTGCTGATGCCTTTTTCGAGCAGCTCCTCAAGCAAGATGGTGACCTTGACACCATTGGGGGTCGCCAGGGAATAAAGCTGCAAGGGGTGGCGACCCACTGGTAATGCTTTTTCATGCGTCGCACCGGCCACGGGGCGGTTGATATTGGCAAACTCGCCGCCATTACCCGGCTCCCACTGCCACACCCGTGGGGGCGTATAGGTTGCGTTGCTCATCAGTTTCTCCTTGCCGTCAGTGTGTCTCAGACCTGTTTGCAGGCGATAAACAACATCACCGCAGGGCAATGCCGCGCGGTGATGTTGTTCAAGGGTCAGTCAGGTTGTCAAAAATACCAATGCCCAACGTACGAACGCAGGCTTATACCAGCGTCAGGGTGACGTCGATATTGCCCTGGGTAGCATTGGAGTAAGGGCAGACAATATGTGCTTTATCCACCAGGCTTTGCGCCTGTGCCTTATCCATGCCCGGCAGGCTGATCTTAAGTTCGACTTCAATCCCGAAGCCTGTCGGGATCGGGCCAATGCCGACATGGCCGTCAATCTTGACATCTTCCGGCAGCTGGATCTTTTCCTGGCTGGCGACGTGCTTCATGGCGCCCAGAAAGCAGGCGGAATAGCCCGCGGCAAACAGCTGCTCAGGGTTGGTGCCATTACCGCCTGGGCCACCCAGTTCGGTGGGCGTGCTGAGTTTGACATCCAGCGCGCCGTCGGAAGAGGCAGCATGGCCTTCACGGCCACCGGTGGCGGTGGCATGGGCACGATAGGCGATTTTTTCAATTGTCATGAGGGGACTCCTTATTATTGATGGTCATTTGCGACCAGATGCAGCGTAGCAGATTGTTAACCGGTGTCCATGTTTGGTATAGAAAGCGGTATAGCAAGCGAGGATGAATAACACCTTCCTGCGTGGTCATCCGCGTTATGCCATCATGTTAATGTGGTGTCGCCAAGCGAATAATCAACTCCCAAGAGAAGGTTTATCATGATGACATTACTGAGCCATATCGAGGCTCAGCTTCACGCCGTTAACGAGAGCACCCTGGCGCTGATTCTGCTCGGGGTGCTGCTGTCTTTAAGCATAGTGGTTGATACGGTGTCACGGCGCACCGCCTTGCCGCGTATTTCCTTGTTAGTGTTGGTAGGGGTTGGTTACGCGGTCGTTCAGCAGCTGGTGATTGGCTCGGCCAAAGCTCCTCTGGAAGGCCTGCGTGAGCCGCTGATCAACCTGGCGCTGGTGATGGTGGCGTTCTTGCTGGGGGGCGAGCTGACATTATCCCGCCTGAAATCAACCGGGCGAATTATTGTGCTGCTCTCGGCCGCCGTGGTGCTGGGCTCGCTGGCCGTTGTGTTTGCCGGGCTATGGGCCCTGGGTTTTCCGCTGGCGGTTGCCGCCTCGCTGGCAGCCATTTCGGTTGCGACCGACCCGGCTGCGGTCAGTGAAGCCATTGATGAAAGCGGCCAGACCAACCTTAATTCACGGGTGATGTTGGGGATCGTGGCCATTGATGACGCCTGGGGGGTGATTATCTTCGGGCTGACCATGGCGGCAATGAGCTGGGTGAGCCTGGCGGATAGTGGCACAGGTTCGTTAATGCATTCGCTTTGGGAGTTGGGCGGTGGCGTGCTGCTGGGGATTACACTGGGCTTGCCCGCGGCCTGGTTGACCGGTCGACTGAAACCCGGGCGGCCCACTCAGGCGGAAGCGCTGGCGCTGATGTTATTGATTGCTGGCCTGTCTGCGTATCTCAACGTTTCTGCCTTGCTGGCGGCCATGGTGGCCGGCTTTGTGGTGGTGAACGTTTCAGTGCACCATACCCGCTCCTTTGCCGAGATTGAGCAGATTGAATGGCCGTTTCTGGTGTTCTTTTTTGTGCTGGCCGGGGCCAGCCTGGATCTGGCCAATCTGCATGCGGCGCTTGTGCCGATAGCGGCGTATGTTGTCTTGCGCATATTGGGAAGATTTGTGGGTGGTTATCTGGGTGTTCGCTTGTTGAGCCGTAATGTGACGGGGCTTGAACCACGTATTGGCCTGGGGCTTTTACCCCAGGCAGGCGTTGCCATGGGGATGGCACTGCTGGCCGCCGAGCGTTTTCCCGAACATGGTGCATTGATCGTGACGACAGTGGTCACTTCCACCATTCTTTTTGAGCTGTTTGGCCCCTTCTGGGTAAAACGCCTTGTAGTAAAATCGGAGACGCCATAATGCAAGTGAATGCGCTTTACTGTTACCCGGTCAAATCCATGCAAGGCATTCGCCTTGATCAGGCACGGCTGTATCGCCACGGGTTTGAATGGGATCGTCGCTGGATGCTGGTTGACCGCCAGCAATGCTTTGTCACCCAGCGCCAATTGCCCGCCCTGGCGACGTTGAAGGTCGTGATCACCGACAGCGCTCTGGTCCTGTCACATCCCCAGGCGGGTAGCATTGAGGTGCCGCTGGAGGCACCGTCGTCTGCGGCGGAGAGCGTGCGCGTCTGGCAGGATGATTGCCAGGCTCAGCCAGAAAGCGAATATGTAACTGAATGGCTTGAATCGGCCCTCGGGTCAGCGGCACAAGGGCTGCGCTTGATGCGCTTTGCTGATGGGTTCACCCGCGCTGTGGCTGAAGACGCCTTTGGTCATCAGCAGGCGCACACCTTTTTTGCCGACGGTTACCCCTATCTGGCCACCACAACGGCTTCTTTACAGGCGCTTAACCAGGCGCTTAGTGAAAAAGGCCTTGATACGGTGCCCATGAGCCGTTTTCGGCCTAATATCGTGATCGAGCATGATGAAGCCTGGGGTGAAGATCGTTGGGGCGGCATTCAGACGCTGCCAGTAGAGGATGGTGAAAAAGCTGAGCTTGTTTTCTGCGAGCCTTGCCAGCGCTGCAAGGTGACCACCATTGACCAGCAGACCGCGCAGGTACCCGTTCCAGCCGAACCGTTGAAAACCCTGTTGGCGTTGAATACCCAGCCCGCACTCAAGGGCGCCCACTTTGGCCAGAACGCGTTACTGGCTAGCCGCGAGGGGGCGTTTATTCGTGTGGGGGACCCGATCGCGGTATTACCCGACGCCTGATACCCAGACGCTCAAGGCTTAACATGCCGGTGGCAATTGCGGTGCCTGACGGGCGCATAAGCTGGCGAGAATACCAGAACAGGACTCAAGCCTTCGCGTGCTTTTGCGATAATAGCGTTGACGCACACTAGGCTTGGCTCTATGGTCTGCCACCTGCATAATGTTTCAGTTTTTTACATTTCCCAGGAGCTGCTGTGGATCTCGCGACGTTAATTGGGCTACTCGGGGCGGCTGTGCTCGTCAGCATGGCCGTTATTCTTGGCACTTCTCCTGAAGTCTTCATGAATCCGACAGGGCTTTTGTTAGTGGTAGGCGGCACGATCTTTGTCGTCATGGCCAAGTTTACCCTGACCCAGTTCAAATTTGCCCTCAAGGCGGCTGCACGTGCGTTCAAGTTCAAGTTGCCCAGCACCCAGGAAAGTATTGATGAGTTGGTTGAGCTGTCCAAGCTGTCACGCAAGCAGGGTCTGCTGGTACTTGAAAGCCAGGATGTCAGCTCGCCGTTTCTGGCCCAGGGGTTACAGATGCTGGCGGATGGTTTCAGTGCCGAAATGATCCAGGACATGCTTGGCAAGGAGCGGCTTTTGACCCTGGAGCGCAATGAAGCAGGTGGACAGGTGTTTTCCGCCTTTGCAGAAGTAGCACCGTCGATGGGGATGATCGGCACCTTGGTAGGCCTGGTGCAGATGCTGTCCAATATGGACGATCCGGCGATGATCGGCCCGGCTATGGCTGTGGCGCTACTGACAACGCTTTATGGCGCCATGATCGCCAGCATGTTCGCCAGCCCAATTGCTGACAAACTCTGGCTGCGGATGAACCAGGAAGCCAAGATGCAGCAGTTGTGGATAGATGCGGTGTTGGCGATTAAAGGCGATAAGAACCCACGAGTACTGGAGCAGATGCTGACGATTTATCTGCCACCCGAGCATCGCCAGCGCGATGAAGGTGGTGGCGGCACCAAAAACGAAGCAGACGACTCAGCGTGATTCATGAGTAAAAAAAAGACATCTAATATCCCTCAGTGGATGATCACTTACGCTGACCTGATGAGTTTGCTGCTGTGTTTTTTCGTGCTGCTGCTGTCGTTTGCTGAAATTGATGCCAACAAGTTTCGGCGTATTGCCGGTGAGCTTTCCAAGGCGTTCGGCGTACAGCGGGATATTGAAGCCATGCAGATTCCGAAAGGCACTAGTGCTGCACTGGATAAATTTTCACCTGCCGTGCCCGACCGTACCCTCCTTGATGAGATTCGCCAGCGCACTATGGAAGAGCAATCTCAGCTGGAGTCCATGCGCCAGATACTCGAACAGCAACGTCGTCAGCAAACCCGTGAACTGGCTGAAAAAATCCGCGCCCTGCTTGATGAAACCGGCAATAGCGACGTTACCCAGGTAGAAGTGGATGGTTTTCGCGTGGTGATCCGGATTGAGGAGCGCGGCAGCTTTATGTCAGGCTCCTCCAATGTGACGGAGTCCTTTGCCATTCTGCTAACTGATATGGCCGATATCTTCGCTGACCTGCCAGGTACGGTGGCGATTGAAGGGCATACGGATAACGTGCCTATCCGCACCGCACGGTTTGAAAGTAACTGGGATCTATCGGCGATGCGGGCAGCGTCAGTGGCCAATGTGCTATTGGTCAATGACGAACTAGCATCTGAACGCATTCTGGTGCAGGGGTTTGCCGATACCGAGCCGCGCGCTTCCAATGATACGCCAGAAGGGCGTGCGCAGAATCGCCGGGTGGAAATCAATATCGATCTGAGTGAAGCAATTGAAGAGCGTGGGCAGCGTGAACTGGATGCCTTGCGCCAGATGGATGAGCAGGAAACGGATAGCGCCAATCGTCAGGAAGAAACATCTGAAATGTTGGATGATGCCGCAATACAAGACGGTGAAGAGGTGATTGAGCCACTTAATCCGCTGCCTCTCAACCGTTGAGCGCTCTTGTGGCTCATCTGCAAGAAGGCATTGGAATTTCCGTTATGTTGTGTGGTGAGGATTCTAGGCCGCCACCCAGACGCAGGCATTCCAATGTAGAGACAAGGTTGGACTGGATGATGGGTTCAACCGAGAGCTCTCGAAAAGCTTTCTCGCGGTAATTGGGCTTGTCTAATAGGAGTCGCGCAGCCGACTGCAAGTCTTTAATAATCGTGCTGCCATAAGCTTGGTAAGCTTTGTTTTCAGCTTCCAAGGGAATAAGGCCCCACACCTGTATCATCGCTGCTATATCCAGCACATCTCGGCTGAGCACTGCAATATCTCCCCAGCGATCTGAATTGGCGAGCATTTTTTCTGCATACGCATCGTCGCGGGAAATGAGCGGCACACCATGAAGGTGCTTCGATGGAGGATCTAATCCAATCCTGTCCTCGCGCACGATCTCGAACTTCACAGGTGTATTGTCAAATTCCAAAACAGCACGTATGCCGTAACGGTCGGCACGTACCTCTCTTAATTGCGCAACGGGCTCGTTGAACAGCCGAGATAGCCCAGTTATGGAATATTGATCGACTAAGCCCCTAAGCATGCGATAGCCTTCTTGACTTGCACACAGAAAGTCAATGTCGGTGCTTAATCGAAATTCGTTGATTTGCAGCGCAATCGCGGTGCCTCCGCCGAAAACACACTCAGTTTTTTCAAGCACATCAGAATTCATACGTCTCAAAATAGCGGCGATCCGTTGATGGTGGGCTTGTTTATCCTCAGACATTGAGTACCCCATGGCCATATGTCGCGGTGAGGCGTTTAATTAAGGCTTTTTCTTTAGAGGACATGGCACCCACATCTACGTAACGCCAGTTGCGTTCGTAGAGGTTAAATGCTTCCCGCTCTTCCATGGGTAACTCGGGTGACTTATGCCAACAAATGAACCTGAGCTCCGGAAACTCATTCGGAACGATTGTCATAGAGGCCTCGTCAAGTGGCTCATGTGCAAAATGGGAGAAGTGCCTGATATCAGTCTCAAAACTCGCAACAAATACCTACATCCTAGCTTAGCAAAAACAGGGAGTAATCGCTTTTCTCATTGGTGGGGCTGTCGCAAAACCCAGTGCAGCCTACAAAAAAAGGCCTTTTAATTCTGACACAGGCAACTAACGTTAAATGTTTTTGTCGATGCTTTGTTAAGATGCTGTCAGATGATTTGTTGAAGGAACTGTCATGCCCTCATTCGTAAATGCCGTTTTACAACCTGTATTGCCGTTGTTCAAGAGGCTGGTTCGCGTTCTGAAAAAGGGCGGGTGCTGTGTCTGTTCCAGCAGAGTTGGCAAGGCGGGGGCGGCGACGCTGGCATCCTGGTGTTTTACTCTGGCTGCTCAGGCGGAAGAATCTGAATGGCCCAAAGGACACTATCCGCTGCCAGATGCTGGCAATATGGTAGGGGAAGTCTATCGCGTTGAGGCTGAATACGAAGATACGCTGATTGATATCGCCCGTGACCATAATGTGGGTTACGAAGAAATTATTCGTGCCAACCCTGAGGTGAGCATCTGGGTGCCGGGTGAAGGAACCGAGGTGGTGATTCCGGGGCAGCATATTCTGCCTGATGCCGAGCGTACCGGGATTGTAATCAACCTAGCTGAGCTGCGTCTTTATTACTATCCTGAGCCCGCTGAAGGCGAAACGGCAAGGGTGGAAACCTACCCCATCGGGATTGGCCGCGATGGCTACAATACCCCGCTGGGAGTGACCGAAACGACCATGCGCCTGAAAGACCCGGCCTGGTATCCGCCAGAATCCATGCGCGAAGAAGCCGCCGCCCAGGGCGAGCCACCGCCGAGTGTCGTGCCACCCGGCCCGGATAACCCACTGGGCGAACACGCCATTCTGCTCGATATTCCAGGTTACCTGATTCACGGTACCAACCAGCCGGATGGTATTGGTATGCGTGCCAGCCGTGGCTGTATCCGTATGTTCCCGGAAGATATCGAATCAATTTTCGGGCGTGTGCCGGACGGCACCCAGGTCAATATTATCGACTCGCCGATCAAGCTGGGCTTTGATGACCAGAGCGTGCCGCATCTACAGGCCTTTGCAGCGCTGGGAGAGCAGGAAAACGGCATGGATACCCTGCTGGGGATGTTGAGCGCACTCAATCAGCAGCAAGCTAGCGATCAAGCCGTTGATTTCGAGCGTTTTAGTCAGACGCTGGAAAGCTCCAACGGTGAGATTGTGCCTTTGATCTGAGAGTTTGTTTGAGACTCAAGCTTCAGGTAGGGCAGATACTAGACCCAAGGCAACGGCCTGCCTGACAAGCTCAGCCAGATTGTTGGCGCCAAGAGCTTTCATTGCTCTCTGTCGATAGACTTCCACTGTTTTGGCGCTGATGGCCATTTTTTCGGCAATCTCACGGCTGGTCATCCCTTGAGCGACAAGGGTGATGATCTGCTGCTCCTTGGGGCGCAAGGTAGCAAAGCGCCGACTCAGTTCATGGTGCTGCAGATTGCGTTGATGACGGCATTGCGCCTGAGTCAACGCCTCCTGAAGGCTATCGATCAGCTGCTGATGGTTGAAGGGCTTTTCGATAAAATCAAAGGCCCCGTTCTTGAGCGCCTGCGTGGCCATGGGAACATCCCCGTGTCCGCTCATCATGATCACCACGGCGGTTGCTCCCCGCTCAGCCAATTGCTGTTGCACCTGTAGGCCGCTGAGGCCGGGCATGCGCACATCAAGCAGCACCACCTTCCAGTTATGCGGGCTGGCCAGAAAGCTGTCGCCATCGGCAAAGGCTGCAGCCTCCAGGCCCACTGAACCTAGCAGCCAGACGAGCGAGTCACGCAGCGCCTGGTCGTCATCCACAATGGCAATGTCACGGTCAGTGCTATCGCGCCTGCCCGTATTTTCTTGATACGACGTATCCATCAGGAACTTTTCCCGTTAGTCATCTTGCATACACAGATTAAGCGCAGCGTAGTCTAGCGCTAAAGCGTGCGCCGCTAAACAGCGGGCTATGGCTAACGCTGAGTGCGCCGCCCATGGCTTCCATCAGAGAGCGGCTGATGGCCAGCCCCAACCCCAAGCCTTCGGCACGGGTAGAGTGAAAGGCGTTAAACACCTCGGCCTGTTGCTCGTCAGGCACGCCGGGGCCTTGGTCATCCACACGCACAACCAGGGAGTTTCGAGTATCGGTTTCAACACTGAGCTGGACATGGCGTGCGCCAGGGTGCTGGCGGCTGGCCTCCAGTGCATTCAATAAAAGATTGACGAATACCTGCTCCAGCGCCACCGGGTCGGCCATGACGTATAAATCGGCAGCAGAGTGTGATTGTCTGATGTCCAGATTGGCTTGCTGATAGCGCCATTCGCAAAGCTGCCGGGCGGCTTCAATCACTCGGGAAAGCTGCACCCGGCGACACTGGGTGCCACCGGTGCGAATAAAGCGCCGGATATGGCGCAGGCGTTCAGCCAGGCGCTGAACCTGATGATCAATCTGGGTAAGCGGATGGGCAAGCGCCTGCGCAGGCAGCTCAGGGTTAGCCTGCAGGGTGAGTAGGGCGCCGTTGGCGTAATTGGCGATGGCGCCGAGCGGCTGATTGAGCTCGTGAGCAATATTGGAGGTCAGCTCGCCCAGGGTTGCCAGCCGGTTGGCATGGGCAATCTGTTCCTGATGGCGGCGCGCCTGGGCTTCAGCGTGCTTGCGCAGACGGATATCGTGATTCAGCAACGAATGATGACCGGGTTCAGCCCCTCGGCCACGATGGGCCTGAACGACGCTTAACACCGGGATCAGCCCATCATGACCGCGCATCTCCAGCTCGCCGCTCCAGGAGCCGTAGCGGGCCACAGCGGGAAACACCACCTTGTTGAGTAGACTGAGCGAGGCATCGCTGTAAACCTGGCTCAGCGGAACAGCTTGGGTGGAGCGAGGCAGGTTAAAGCGTCGCCGTGCGGCTTCGTTGGCGCTGAAAATGGAACCATCTTCAGCCACAAAGAGCACGTAGTCAGAGGTGGATTCCACCACCTGAGCCAGACGCTCGCGATGGGCTTCCACCTTAATACGCCGCCCCACATCCCGGGAAACACACAGAATATCGATCAACTCGCCGGTGGCAGGGTCGCGGCGGGTGCGGCTGGTGGTTTCAAACCAGACGTAATGGCCGCTTTTGGCGCGAAAGCGATAGGTTTGCTGATAAAAACCAGCGTGATAATACACTCGAGGTGACTTGTTCAGCAGGTCACTCAGATCTGCGGGGTGGAACAGCTGATAGGCGGAAACGCCGATCAGTTCTTCCGGCGCATAGCCCAATAAATCCCGAGCAGCATTGGACGCGTACACAAAGGTGCCATCCCGGGCATGCCGTGAAATCAGGTCGGTGGTGCTTTCGGCCAGCCATTGATAATGCTGTTTGTCTTCCTGTAATTGTTGATTGTGTGCTTCAAGCTCAGCAATTCGGGCCTTGAGCCGTTGTTCGGTGGTCTGCTGCATAGCGTCAGCTCGCCGGGTCGAGAACACCGCCCAGGGAGGCATTGCGCCGGAACCAGCCGGCGATACTGGTTCTGGGCAGGCGGGTGGGCAGCACCTCATGGGGAACGGTCTCTGACAGGAAGCAGGTAAAGGCGCCCGCCTGCGGAACGATGCGGGCGACTTCCTGATCGGGGCTTTCAGGGTGATAGATCACCATTTCACCGCCTCCGTCGGCAGGCCATTCTGGGTTCAGGTAGCCAACAGTGGAAATGACCCGGTTGGCGCGCCCGCGAAAGCTGTCCAGATGGCGCTGATAAAACGCGCCCGGCGGATAGTGGGCAAAATGCGCCTCATATTCGAACAGCCCCAGAAACAGCGCCTGATTAAGCGACTGCTGTAGCTCGGCCATGCCAGCCAGATAGGTGCGTTGGGCCTGGCTTTCCCGGTTCAGCCAGTGAATGGCGTCACCGCGAATATCCTTGCGCAGGTGATGCTCTGTGCCACGCCCGATACCCGCTTGACTCAGGCCATCATGATCAGCCAGACGGCAAATTTCAGCATACAGTTGCTGGCACAGGGCGGGATCCAGCACCTCACTTTCTGCAAACCAGCCCTGCTCGACAAGAGCATCCACGATGCGATTGATGGTGGTCGGGCCAAGCAGTGAAGCCGCCGATAATGAGGGTGACATCATGGTCAAGAGTCAGTTATCCGTCAGAAAAAATGCGTTATAGCATGAAATGTCAGCGCCGCCAGTTTTATTTATCAGCCATGGGTTTTGAGCGCTCGGAAACCCCGCGTACCGGGTGGCGGCGTAGCAAGCCGCCAGGCTTTTCATACAGGCTGATAGGCATGCCAAAACCCTTTGCCAGCAGTTCCACCAACATCATGGCGGAAAGCCCCCAGATCACAAAACCATCGACATGGTAGCTTGGCACGTAGTAGGCAATGCCATCAACGGTGATCACATCGGTATGGGTGCGCCGGTCGTCCAGAAAATGTTGTACGGGAACTTCGAAAATCGCATCCAGCTCGCTGGGGTCTGCCTTGAGGGGCAAGTCAGGAGGAATCAACCCCACCCAGGGGGTAACCTGAATACCGTGCAGGGAAATCACATCGGAAAGCTGCCCCAGTGCCTTGACCTGATCAGGCGGAAGGGCAATTTCTTCCTCGGCCTCGCGCAGGGCGGTGGCATAGAGATCCGGGTCCTGCGGCTCCTGCTTGCCACCGGGAAACGCCACCTGGCCGCTGTGGGTGGCCATATGGCTGGCACGCCGGGTCAGCAGCAGGGTTGGCTGCGGACGGTCGACGATGGGCATCAGTACTGCCGCCCTGGGGAGGTTCATATCCTTCAAGCGTTGAGGGCGGTGCTGTTGCAGCCGTTGGCTGAGTTTCTCTAACATGAGGTTTCCCGAGTCTGTGTTTTCTTTTACCCAGCAGCGAGCGTTGGCGTCAAGTGGCGCTATGCGTTGCCTTCAAGCGAGAGTGCCAATGAACTTTTGTAGTCAATGTGGTGAGAAAGTCCGTTTTGCCATTCCGGAAAGTGATGATCGCCCGCGCTACCTATGTGATGCCTGCGGCACCATTCATTACCAGAATCCGCGTATTGTAGCAGGCACCTTGCCGGTCAGCGGCTCTCAGGTGCTGTTGTGCAAACGTGCCATTGCACCACGCAAAGGCTATTGGACACTGCCCGCCGGGTATATGGAAAACGCCGAAAGTACTGTCCAGGCCGCCACCCGTGAGACCTGGGAAGAAGCCTGTGCCGAAGTGGCGTTAGCCAATCTGTATACGCTGATTGACCTTCCTCATATCAATCAGGTGTATATGATCTTCAAGGCAGACTTGGTAGGTGGCTTTGCGGCAGGGCCGGAGAGTGAGGAAGTGGCGCTGTTTGAAGAAGACGAAATCCCCTGGGATTCTCTGGCTTTCCCGACCATCGAGCACACCCTGCGGCACTTCTACGCTGATCGCCATAAAGGCCTATACCCGTTGCATACGGGTGTGATTACCCCGGAAGACCGCGAACGCTACTTTGGCAGTGCTTGATGCGGGGAGCCGACTAGTTTAAAGATCGGCCAGCCGCCAGACATCGTAAGCAGGTGTTTCATACGGGTGGGCCAGCTTCAGGGCAGCAATGGCCGATTCGATCAGCTCATCATGACATACCAGCTCAATCTTGAGTTCTTCCACTTGAGTGAGTTGGTTGACATTGCCGATATGCGGCTGGGCACCCGTCAGTGGACGAAACTGCCCGGTGCCCGCGGTCGCAAAGCAGCAGGCTTCATAGTCGCCGATGCGGCCAGCGCCGGTAGAGAATACCGCTTCCTTGACGCTTTCAGCGTCTTCAACGGGAACGAAAAAGGCCAGTTTATACATGGTCAGCTCTCTTAATCAGAGGGGTTCAAGCGTTTCAGCAGCGTCTGCCACCAGGGTTGCCTGGCATCCGGCACGGATTTTTCCAGAAACTGGCGGATAGGCTCGACCTGAGCAGGCACATTGAGCATGGGGGCGTGGCCACAGCCTGGGGCTTCAAGAAAGCCCATCTGTGGCTGTCGCTGGCACATTTCAGCCACTGTAGCCTGGCTGAGCAGCGGGGAATGCTCGCCTCTTATCAGCATCAGCGGGCAGCGGATCTTTGCCCAATCGGCCCAGGTGTCGCGCGGTGTGTCGTGAATAAACTGCTCCGCGATACGTGGATCGTAATGAAAGGTCCAGGCGCCATCGGGCAGGCGGCGGGCGCTTGAGTGTGCCATGCTTAACCACTCTTGTTCCCGAGTGATGCCAAACCCTTGATAATTTTCCTGGAGTGCCTCACGCAGCTCAGCAAAGGTGGTAAAACGCTTTAAGGTACTGAAGTAGGTGGCCATCTGGGTCAGCGCCTCGGGCTCAAGGGCAGGGCCAACATCATTGAGCACCAGGCAGCGAATGCGTGACGCCGTGTCATCATCGGCGGCCAGTAGTATGCCCAGAAGCCCACCCATGGAGGTGCCGATCCAGGGGGCACTTTCCAGCTCAAAGGCATCCATTACCTGGGTGGCAACGGTCATGTAATGACTGTAAAGGTAGTCTTTGGCAGGATAAAACGACCAGTCAGAAAGCCCTCTGCCGGGGGTGTCGGGTGCCAGTACCCGCCACTGTGGGCCCAGATGGCGAGCCAGTTGCTCAAAATCACCGCCGTGGCGTGCCAGGCCGTGCCAGGCAATAACGCTATGGGGCGCATCCGGATTCCAGATGCGCACGACGATATCAAGCTGGCCGACTTTCAGGCATTTCATAGCATCCATAGCGCTTTCTCGCATCAGGTGGTCAACATCAGGCTCTGGTAAGGATATGTCAAAATTCGTGGAAAACCACCCGGCGGACAGATCTTTGGTTATGAACATGCGACAATGTATGTATATTATTCATCAATATCGGCCCGCTTGCACTGGCAAGCCTTGCTCCGCAACCGCCACTCCTTATGACGGATTATACCGAGGACGTTAACATGCCAAGATCTTCTGCCCACACCCAGCCACTGCCACGCTGTCGTTGGCTGAAACGTGCGCTTTTACCCACATTGGTAGCTGCTGCCTGGGGAGCGCCCGCATGGTCAGCTAACCTTTTGACCATTACCCAGGACGCCATTAATAACAATGCGGCATTGTCATCGGCGCGCCTGGTAACACGCAGCACTGAAGCGGCCCGCAATGCTGCCGAGGGCGCATTGAAACCTCAGGTGAGCGTCAACGGTAGCCTTTCACATAGTCGTCAGTATGAGAGCCAGACAAGCAGCGTGCCAACAGCGGGCGTGGGTGGCGATGACAGCGTCAACAGTGTCGGGCTATCCCTTGAAGCGACCCAGGCGCTGTTTGATGCCCTGAAGCGTCGCCAGGTGGAACAGGCCGATCGTCAGATTGATCAACAGCTTTTCCAGCTGGCAGCCACCGAACAGCAGCTGCTGATTGATGTGGCGTCGGCGTATTTTGAAATTCTGCGCGCCTATGAACTGCTCGATGCCCGGCGTGCCCAGGAGCGCGCCATCGGTCGCCAGCTGGAGCAGGCCAGGGAACAGTTTGAAGTAGGCCTGATCGCGATTACTGAGGTGGAAGAAGCCAAGGCAGCGTTTGACCAGTCTCGCGCTGTGCGGATTGCCGCCGATAGTGACCTCCAGGTGCGCTTTGAGGCGCTGGAGCGCTTGACCGGCCAGCGCTACGAAAGCATTGACGTCCTGACTGATGCGATGCCGGTTGCTCTACCTACTCCGGAAGACCGTGATTACTGGGTTGAACTGGCAATGAAAAATAACCCCCTGGTGCTGGCCAGCGAAGCCGGTGTTGCCCTCAGGCGTAGTAGCCTGGAAATCGCCAAGGCTCAGGAATCCCCCACTCTGAATGCGTTTGCCAACTACAACTTTTCAGACAACGACCGCAGTGGGGCATCAGGCTATAACTCAGCCAGTGAAGTCGGGCTGCGGGTCAGCATGCCGCTTTACACCGGCGGCACCACAGAAGCGACCATTCAGGAAAACACCTTCCTGCTGGAAGCCAGCCAGTATGATTTTGAAGATCAGCGCCGTGAAACCGTGCAGCAGATACGTTCGCGTTATACCCAGCTGAGCAATAATGTCTCAACGATTGAGGCGCGTCAGCAGGCGATTGTATCCAACCAGAGCGCCCTGGATGCCACCCGCGCCGGCTATGAGGTGGGTACGCGTAATATCGTCGATGTGCTGAACGCTGAGCAAAGCCTCTACAACGCCATTGCAGACCATGCCAGCGCCCGTTACGACTACGTGATCAACCTGCTGACCCTTCGCCAGCAGGCAGGCACTCTTGATGTGGCGGCGCTTGAAGAGATTAACGAATGGCTGGGAGAGGAAAGGGTCGAGTTTACCCTGCCCGAAGATAACCTTGGTAGTGTCACCAATATAGGTGAGCGTCCACGCCGTAATGGGTGATTTATTTCTACAGTATTTACATTCATGCGTGTATGATTAAAGTAAATGTGTACCTATCCAGCGGATAAACGGAAGTATCATCCATGAAGTTACTATCGAAGCGAGGCATGTTGGCGGCTCTGGTGATCGGAGCAGGCATAACGTTGAATGTTCTGCAGCCTCAACCGGTGCTGGCGCAGTCAGGCGGTGACCAGCAGGAACGGCCACCGCATGAAGTGGAGGTCACTGAGGTGAAACGTCAGGACATCGACCTGGAACGCTCCTACTCGTCATTGTTGCGCAGTGATAATGAAGTGGCGCTGGTGGCCAGGATCACTGGGGTGCTACAACAGCGCCACTTTGAGCCAGGGCAGATGGTGGAAGAAGGCCAGCGGCTGTATTCCATTGAGCCGGACGTCTATCAGGCGACCGTTAACCAGCGTGAAGCTGACCTGCAGAGTGCCCGCGCCGAGCTTTCTCGCGCCCAGCGCGATGCGCAGCGCTTCGAGCGGCTGCTGAGCCAGAACTCGGTCAGCCGCCAGCAGTATGACCAGGCGTTGGCCGAAATGCAGGTGGCCCGTGCCAGTGTGGCTCAGGCCGAGGCTTCGTTGGCCCGGGCACAGATCGACTTGGCTTATTCTGAGGTCAAGGCGCCCGTCGCTGGCATGATCAGCCTGAGTGAGGTCAACGTAGGTAATCTGGTCACTCCCGGTACGGCGTTGACTACCATTACGCCGCTTGACCCGCTGGAAGTGCGTTTTCAGCTGCCTCAACGGGATGCGTTCGAATTACGCCGGCAGTTGAATGACGGCACTGAGTTGGCCGATATCATGGTATTGCTGGATGTGGCCGGCCACGAATCGCCGCTTGAAGGCTATATGGATTACCTTGGCTCCCGGGTCAGCCAGGGCACCAGCACGGTTCAGGCCAATGCCAATGTCGATAACCCGGATGGCCAGGTATTACCCGGGCAGTTTGTGCGCGTTCGCATTGCCGGTTTGAAGCGTTATGGCGTTATCGCCGTGCCGGAAATTGCCATCACCCAGGGGCTGATGGGGCCGCAGGTGTTTGTTCTGGATGAGGATAGTACGGCGCGTGCACGCACAGTGGAGCTGGGCGAGTTGGCTGGCCCATGGCAGGTGATCGAAGGTGGCCTGGAATTGGGTGAGCGGGTTATTGTCGGCGACCCGGCCGGTATCGAGCCGGGCCGCAAGATAGAGCCGCGTGCCTTTGACGGTGACGCTGACAATCTGGTGGAAAATATCGAGGAAGAGAAAGAAGAGACTCAGGAGGAAACGCAGGAAGAGGCGGCAGAAGCCCAGAACGAACCTCAGGGTGAGGATTCAGAAGCGGGCGGAGATGATGCCTCATGAGTTTTTCCAATTTCTTTATTGCCCGGCCTATCTTTGCCACCGTGCTGGCGATCATCCTGACCCTGGTCGGCGTGGTCAGCATGCGGGTACTCCCTGTTGAGCAATATCCCAACGTTGTACCGCCTACCGTCTCAGTGAGCGCCCAGTTCCCCGGGGCGGATGCTGAAACCGTGGCGCAAACCGTGGCGGCTCCGCTGGCAGAAGCGATCAACGGCGTTGAGGACATGCTCTACATGACCTCGACCAGCGCCGATAACGGTTCGATGTCGCTTAACGTGGCCTTTGATATCGGCACCTCTGGGGATATCAATACCATCAACGTCAATAACCGGGTTCAGGGGGCGCTTTCGCGGCTTCCCGAGGCCGTGCAGTCTCAGGGGGTCAAGGTCGAACTGCGCTCCAGTTCGATTCTGATGCTGGTGGCCCTGATATCACCTGAAGGTGACTACAACCGCATTTTCATGCAGAACTATGCCACTCTGAACGTCCTTGACGAGCTGCGTCAGGTACCTGGAGTGGGGGAAGCCGAGGTGCTGGGTGGCGGTGAGTTTGCCATGCGCATCTGGATGGATCCGAACAAGCTGGCCCAATATGATCTGACGCCGACGGAAGTGGCCAGCGCCATTCGTGCCCAGAA
Source organism: Halomonas sp. CH40 (assembly GCA_041875495.1). Classification (NCBI taxonomy): domain Bacteria; kingdom Pseudomonadati; phylum Pseudomonadota; class Gammaproteobacteria; order Oceanospirillales; family Halomonadaceae; genus Halomonas; species Halomonas sp. CH40. The sequence continues at coordinate 2,456,610 of CP112982.1, read as the reverse complement.
TACCGAAGTGCCTGCCGGTAGCCTGGCGGCAACGCCGCAAAGTGACCCGCGTGCTTTCACCTACACGATTACTGCCGGCGGACGCCTGAATAATGTGGATGATTTCCGCAATATCTATTTGCGTACCAACCCGGATGGCTCCTCATTACAGCTTGACGATGTCGCGCGTATTGAACTGGGTGCTTCCTTCTATGGGGTGAATGCCAAGCTGAACGGCGCCAGCATGACCCCGATCATCATCAACCAGCAGCCGGGTGCCAATGCGCTGGAAACCGCCGAGGCGGTGCGTAACACCATGGTGGACCTGAAGGAACGCTTCCCTCCAGGGCTGGATTACGTGGTGCCCTATGATACCACCCTGTTTATTGATGCCTCGGTGAATACGGTCGTCAAGGTCTTTATTGAGGCCTTCCTGATTGTCGGGGTGATCCTGTTCATCTTCCTGCAGAACTGGCGTTTTACCGTGATTGCCATGTCGGTGGTGCCGGTAGCGGTATTGGCGACCTTTGCCGGTTTCTACATGTTCGGTTTCTCGATCAACCTGTTGACGCTGTTTGCCCTGGTGCTATCCATCGGCATTGTCGTCGACGATGCAATTCTGGTGGTGGAAAACGTTGAGCGGGTGTTGAGCGAAGACGAAGATATCAGCGTCATGCAGGCGACAATCCGCGCCATGAAAGAAGTTGGCGGGCCTGTCATCGCGACCTCCCTGATCATGGCGGCGGTCTTTGTTCCGGTCGCCTTCCTGGGTGGTTTTACCGGGCAGATCTATCAGCAGTTTGCCCTGACGGTGGCCATTTCGGTGGCATTTTCTGCCTTGATGGCACTGACATTTACCCCAGCGCTCTCGGCGATTTTCATCAAGCATAAGCCTAAGAATGAATCGAAGATAATGCATGTCCTGGGTTTGCCGCTGCGCCTGTTTAACCGCCTGTTTGCAGCGATTACTGCAGGTTATATGGCGATTGTCAGGGTGCTGGTGCGTTTTTGGGGGCTGGCGCTGTTGCTGACCGGGCTGGTGGTCGCCGGTTCCTGGTGGCTGTACCAGACTACGCCGGCCTCCCTGGTGCCAGAAACTGATCAGGGGGTTGTGCTGGCGGCAGTGCAGCTGCCGGATTCCGCCTCCCTTGAGCGTACCCAGGCCTATATGGATGAGCTGAGTAGCCAGATCGAAGCCATTGATGGCGTGCGCTATTCCTCAGCGGTGGCGGGCTATGACATCCTTTCCAGCGCGGTCAATACGGCCCGCGGTATCATGTTCATTAACCTTGATCCTTGGGAGGAGCGCTCGCTGACCGCGGATGGGCTCGTCGGCCGGATCATGCAGCTGGGGGCTGAGATTCCTGGCGGTTCAGCAATGGCCTTCAACGTGCCGCCTATCATGGGGCTTTCCACAACCGGGGGCTTTACCGGCTACCTGCAATCCTTTGGTGGTGCGGATTCGCGTGAACTGTTCCAGGCCTCCATGCAAATCATGCAGGCGGCCAACCAGCACCCCGCACTTGAACGTGTCTTCACCACCTTCAATGTCAATGTGCCGGGCTACCGGGCTGAGATCGACCAGCAGAAGGCCCTGAGCTACGGGGTGTCACTGCAGGCACTCAACGCCACTTTGTCGAATACCTTTGGTAATGGTTTTGTGAACTTCTTCAGTTACCAGAACCGCAACTTCCAGGTGTATTTGCAAAACGAAGACGAATACCGCAAGACGCCGGATGACCTGAACCATATCTATGTTCGCGGTGGCAATGGTGAGCGGATTCCGCTGTCTGAATTTGTGACCCTGGAGCGCCAGGCCAAGCCCGCAGTGGTGTCGCGCTTTGGCGTTTACCTGGGTGCCCAGTTCCAGGGTGGCCCGGCAGAAGGCTATAGTTCCACCCAGGCCATTGAGGCCATGGAGGAGGTGGTTCGCGATACCCTGGGCAACGAGTGGGGCATGGGCTGGACAGGTACTGCCTATCAGGAAAGTGAGCTGGGCAACACCGCTGCTATGGCGATCATCTTTGGCCTGATCATGGTGTTCCTGATCCTCGCCGCCCAGTACGAAAGCTGGTCGTTGCCCTTGGCGGTATTAACCGCAACCCCTTTTGCCTTCCTGGGCAGTATTGGTGGCATTGTGCTGCGTGGCCTGGATACCAGTGTCTATGTGGAAATCGGCATATTGGTGGTGGTCGGGCTGGCGGCCAAGAATGCCATCCTGATTGTCGAGTTTGCCGAGCTGCAGCGTAAGGAGCTGGGTAAAACCATCCGTGAGGCAGCGGTAAGCGCGGCAGAGCTGCGTTTCCGCCCGATTGTCATGACGTCACTGGCGTTTATTTTCGGTACCTTGCCGCTGGCGCTTGCCACCGGCGCCAGTGATGTCAGCAGTCATCATATCGGCACCACGGTAGCCGTGGGCATGGGCACAGTGGCGATTCTGGGTAGCATGTTCATCCCCAGTTTCTATGCCATGATTGCCAGCATTGCGCAGTGGCTCAACAACAAGCGCCTGGGTAATGACAACGCCTCTCAAACGTAAGTGGTATTACTGCCTCTCCTTGAGAGGCTTGAAGAACGCAAACACCGGCCTTTGAGCCGGTGTTTTGCTATCTAACGGGTGGTTTTATGTCCCGCAAGGCTGCATAAGCTTAAGCTGGGTTTCCATCAGGCGTGAGCCTTCCTGGTAAATCGAGAAGGATTGATGATTGCGCAGCCAGTGATGGAACAGGCCGCTGAGCATGGCATTCATGATATCGGCTGCCATTTCCGGGGCAAGGCCTTCGCGCAACTGCTGGTAATTGGCGGCGCAGCGGAAATAGTCGACCAGAGCGCCGCAGGCGTCTTCTGCCATTTCGTTTTGCATGCTGATGGGGTCAATATCACCAAAGGTTTCGCAGCGGTGAATCAGAATGGTATGTACTCGCCGATAGCGTGGCTGCTCCAGGCGCTTGAAGCCGTTGATACAGGCCAGGCGAATGGCTTCCAGAGGCTTTTTGGCCAGCTCAGGATCATCAAGTTCTTCAATCAACCCCTGAAAGGGCAGGCGTACACGTTCCAGCATGGCGTTGAACAAATCCACCTTGTTCTTGAAATGCCAGTAGACAGCCCCGCGGGTCATCCCGGCGTGGCGAGCGATCTGTTCCAGGGATGTACGTGCCACCCCGTGCTCAATGAACATGTCTTCGGCAGCATCCAGCAACATCTCACGTGTTGCAGCAGCCTCCTCTTTTGTCTTGCGTACCATAAAGCCAGTATCCATGATGAGAACGGTGATTATTTTACCCGACTCATCAGGGTTTTACCCGCCGAGGAGGCTCCATTTTCTTCGCTAGGCGGGTCTTCAGGTGTAAGATAAATCCAAACACTGTTTTCATCGTCAAGGCAGACCTGATATGGCAAGAGCAGCTTTTACATTAGCGGGCAAGACGGTTCAGCCCGGGCAGCGGTTGGAAATTGACCTTCCCCTTGCCCGGCTGTACACCCACACGCAATTGCATATGCCCGTTGAAGTGGTTCATGGCCGCAAGGAAGGCCCGGTATTGCTGGTATGCGGTGGCATTCATGGTGATGAAATCAATGGCGTGGAAATTGTGCGTCGTTTGCTGCGCTCAAAGGCCATCAACAGCCTGCGGGGCACCCTGATTGCGGTTCCCGTGGTTAACGTCTTCGGTTTTTTACAGCAGACCCGTTACCTGCCTGACCGTCGCGATCTTAACCGCTGTTTTCCAGGCAGTGAATCCGGCTCTTTAGGTGGGCGGATTGCCGCCTTGCTCAGGGAGGAGATTGTTGATTGCGCTACCCACATCATTGATTTACACACCGGTGCCATTCACCGCACCAACCTGCCGCAGATTCGCGCCCAGTTAAGTACCGGCAGTGAAACCGAGCAAATGGCCGATGCCTTTGGGGCGCCGGTGATTCTGAATGCGGAGCTGCGCGAGGGCAGCCTGCGCCATTACGCCCAGAACCGGGGGATTCCCGTGCTGACCTATGAAGCGGGTGAGGCGCTGCGCTTTGATGAATGGGCCATTGCCCCTGGGGTAAGAGGGGTATTGAGGGTAATGCGCCGCCTGGGCATGCTGACAGGCGAGCAGCGCCGTCGGCGTCCTTCTCCTGCAGAGCTTGCCAATGGCTCAAGCTGGGCGCGGGCGCCAATTGACGGCATCCTGCGCCCCAAGGTGCGCCTGGGCGCCCGAGTGGCGAAAGGGGAAGTGCTGGGCAAAGTGGCCGACCCCTTTGGTAACGACGAAGACGAAGTGCGCGCCGTGGCAGACGGCATTGTGATCGGCATGAGCCGCTTGCCGCTGGCCAACGAGGGTGAAGCGCTGTTTCATATTGCCCGCTTTGATGCTATCGAAGAGGCTGAAACCGCGATAGAGTCGTTCAACTCCTCGCTGGAGCCACCGCCGGACTCACTTTACTAAGACAGGCGCCGCGACTTCTTCTGGCTCGCGCACCAGGCTCAGGGCGTCATCAAAGATGCGTAAACCGGCGCCCTCCTGATGGGCATGTTCAGACAGATGACGTCGGAAACGGCGCCCGCCGGGGCAGCCCTGAAACAGCCCTAGCAGGTGGCGGGTAATGTGATTCAGCTTGGCGCCTTCATCCAGGCGCGCCTGGATATAAGGACGAAACGCCTGAGCCGCTGCCAGACGGCTGCTGGCCGGGTCTGGTTGGCCATAAAAAGCACTATCGACTTTGGCTAGCAGCCAAGGGTTCTGATACGCCTCTCTGCCGACCATGACGCTATCAACATGGGCAAGCTGGGCCTGACAGGCATCCAGCGTCTTGATGCCGCCATTGATGCCAATATGCAGCTCAGGGTGGCGCTGCTTCAAACGCTGGACGCGTAGATAGTTCAGCGGCGGCACATCACGGTTCTGCTTGGGTGACAGCCCCTGCAGCCAGGCCTTGCGAGCATGCACGATAAAGGTATCGCAACCCGCATCCGCCACCTGGTGAATAAAGTTCTCCAGGTCAACATCCTCGTCCTGGTCATCAATGCCGATACGACACTTTACCGTGACCGGGATGGACACTGCCGCCTGCATGGCCTTGACCGCCGCGGCGACCTTTTCAGGGTGGCCCATCAGGCAGGCGCCAATCAGGTTGTTCTGCACCCGATCGCTGGGACAACCCACATTCAGGTTAACCTCGTCATAGCCCCAGGCTTCGGCAATCGCCGCGCATTCGGCCAGCTCACCGGCATCGCTACCCCCCAACTGCAGGGCAATAGGATGCTCAACCTCGCTGTAGCCCAGAAAACGCTCACGCGGTGAACCATGCAAAATAGCACCCGTTGTCACCATCTCGGAATATAGCAGCGCCTGCCGGGTCAGGGTACGTGCGAATGCTCGGTAATCTCGTGTGGTCCAATCCATCATAGGGGCCACGGAAAACGTTCTATCCAGCGCGGGGCGGGGAATGTCAGGCTTTATGCGGTTTTGCTGGGTTGCATTATCAATCATAACTGTTCATATTTACAGTGATTAGGTGGCGTTTTATATGATTCGTTGCTATATATCGGGTACCTGAGCCGCTTTGGTTTGGGTACATCAGAGAGGCAAGTAAGGCAACGATTCGTAAGCGCCGTAATAAGGTTAACAGTCTCTCATATCTAGCGTAAATTCGCATCGCGCTGACGTCGTTAGCCAGACTATTCAGGCTATTGCCCATAACGAAAGCACTCTCCACTAGCGACGTTCATCTCTGTTGCGTTGCGCATATGTGAAAAATTGCATCCCTATAGGGCATAAATTGACCTTGTAGTAATGGCGTTAGCAGTGGCCATGGGTTAGGCTTGGTTAATTAAGTAAACAAATTTATACGAGCAGTCTCAGGGTGTGTTTTTGATGCTTTTTCAGTATCGAGTGGGCCAGTAGCGAAGTGAGTATGCGTCGACCGCTGCCAGCGCGACCCACGGCAAGAAGGGGTGTTCTTGCTGTTAGTGAGTGACGAGCGACGGATCAAGCGGGTTCAGCGCCTGGCAGGCGGCGCGCTTTACTTGATCAGTGTCAATGATCATTACCAGCCAGTTATGATCTGCCCCGAGGATATGCACGACGTGGAGATATTGGGGCGCTGTGAGATAAGGATTGGGCGGGTTTTGTAAAGAGTATTAATTCTCTGTGAGGTTTCTATGTTTAATATTTTTGATAATTGTTACGATAAAGTTATAAAAAGTCATTACTTAACTGCTTCTATTGATTATAGAGATGCTGTAAATGGGCTTTACCCTGCGATCGACAGGCTTGAAATACAGCGAGATAAGTGCCTGATCATAAATTTCCGTGTAACATCGATTTTAAAATCACTGACACGGATAAACCTATGGCAAGGCGTCGCTTTGTTGATCCTCTCACAAAGTCTGAACAGCAGGCACTAACCACGGCCTATCATCAAAGCGAGAAGCGGGCTTTACGTCGACGTGCGCACGCCATCCTGCTGAGTGATCAGAGCCATACCATCAACCAGATCAGTGACATTCTGCAGGTTCGCCGCGATGCCGTCTCTCGATGGCTCAAACAATGGGAAACGTTGGGGCTTGACGGGCTCGCCGATAAGCCCCGCAGTGGTCGGACACCTATTCTGGACGAGCACGACTACCAGCGATTGAAAGAAATGGTTGTTGAACAGCCTCATCAGATTCGATCCTTACAGGCTCGGTTTCAGGAAGAGACTGGCAAGACAGTTAGCACGGTGACCCTTCGCCGGGCGTTGAAAAAAAAATGATCTCAGCTTCAAGCGCATTCGGCATTCACTGAAGGCACGGCGTAACGAAAGGGATTTCCGCAATACTCAGGGCCTTCTTAAGGCGCTTCAGCAGCAGGAAGACGAAGGCGAGCACGAGCTTTACTATTTTGATGAATCGGGTTTTTCCCAATCGTCGTCAGTGCCATACGCGTGGAGCCCTGTCGGTCAACCCTGCGAAGTGACCGCCTACTCTCGTAGCCGAAGACTAAACGTATTAGGGTTCCTCAGCCGTGCAGGGAAGCTTGTCTACCATACCACGACGGAATCAGTGACGGCCGAGACGGTCATCGAAGCCTTCGACAAGTTTGTGGCTCAGAAAGACCCTGACACCTTCGCCGTTGTGGTGCTCGACAATGCCAGTATGCATCGCTCCATGGCCTTCAGAAGAAAAATAGTGGAATGGATGTCGCATCGTGTGCATCTGATCTACCTATCAGCTTACTCGCCAGAGCTGAATCTGATTGAGATTTTGTGGAAGCAGATGAAGTATGCATGGTTGCCGCTAAGCGCCTACCTTTCGTTTGACCGCCTCTGCAATGAGGTTCATCGCCTACTCGGCGGCTATGGAGTTTTGCACGCGATTAATTTTGAATAGGCACTTAAGCAAAATCAAAAATTTTATTCCAGGCTTTATGACGATATAAAGATTGGATGTGTTATGCCTCCGATCACCATTGCTCTTATTGATGAAGAAGTTTCTCTACAAGAAAACCTTGATATTTTAAAACTTAGAAGTTACGTGAATGATAAGGTTGATGATTTTTTTGTTTTAGATGGCATACAGAGGTTAAATACCTTAAATAGAGTTAAACAGGATATGGGGGAAACATTTTCTGATATTGAAAATAGGAAGTTATACGTCAACATAATTATTTGTAGTACTTATGATTTGCTTCTGTACAGAATGATTACTTTAAATAATGGTCAGAAGCCAATGAGTGCACGTCATCAAATTGAGGTTATTGCTGGCAATATTTTTGATTTTGATGAGGTTGAGTTATCTGTTCAAGCTGAAAAGAGAGAGCCTGGTAGGCGAAGAAGGCATGGAGCTTTTAAAAAGGCCGATATTATAAAAGGTTACTTAGCCTTTCTTAGCTCTAGTGTAAATATCGACAATAATAAGATTATTGAAAGTAAAATGGACGAAATTATTGCTAGGAAGGTTGTAGGCTCTGGAATAATAGATGTAAAGTACAGTTTCTATGACGTGGTTGATTTAATATCACGCTTATCAGAAGATGAGCCTGAGCTAAAAAAATGGTTTCAAAGCGAAAATAACTTTGTTGGTTTTTGCTCTGGTGTAAGAGATTCTTTTGAAGTGATATCTAACACCTCTAGTAATGATTTTTTAGATAGAGTAAAAGTTTTTGAGCTAGCATTTGATAATTTACAAGTTTCACGAATTAAAGTTGGCTATGCTCGAAGGGTTTGTGCTGAACTTTTTGTTTCTAATTTCGATGAAAATAGAGATTGGGATGAGTTGGATTTTACCCATAAATTTTCATCGGTGATTTAATATGTCCAGCTATTTACTTAACGACGTATGTGAATTTTCAGAACTAGATAGATATCATCATTGTTATAATAGCTTTAATCCTGAAGCTAATTCTAGATTAAACCCATCCTCTTCGCCTGAGTATGTGGTTTTCAGGACTTTCTTAGGGGGGATTTGTTTTTTAAAATCGGGTGAAGATAGTATTATTTTTGATAAAAATTACTATCTTATAGAGCCACAAAATCAGTTTCTGGATAGTACTTATCTTTGGGCGGAAGTTGGAAATATATTGGCCCCGTTAATGTTAGATGAACAAAAGTTTTTAAACTCATTCAGAGGGCGTTATCTTGAAAATAAAAAATTCTATGAAAGTTTTTTATTAGAAATTTCGTATTCAATAGCTGCAAGTAAAAATGAGCGCTATGTAGAAAGTTTTTTGCATATATATAGAGGGTTGGAGCATATGAGTTATGCCTTACCTCTTATGTATTTAAAGCGTTCTGATGGTTACAAAAAGACATACGAGGCTTTTAAATCTTTTTTTGGAGATGATAATAGTCAGTCAGAGATGGGATTCGGTAAAAAATTTATTAGGTCAATAATGGATTCTAATATTTATTCTGCAAATGTCAAGATGGATTTTTCTGAACATCCAGAACAACACTATAATGCATTGAAGAAAATATTTAAAAGTGATAGTGATTTTAATTTCAATGATGACTTAAAACAAGTTGAGACTATTTTTGGACGTGTTTTTGATTTAGTGGTAAAGGTTAGAAATATGTATTTTCACCATTTGTATTCTAAAAATTACTCCTTAGACGGTCGTGAAATCGTTCTTCCTAATAAATTTTTTGAAGTTTTTGTCGATATTGGAATGTGTTTCTTAGCTAATTTTTACTTTATTATATTTTCTAGTAAATATGAATAACGTGCACAAGTTAAATATTGGCTTTAATTATAATTTAGATGTGTAGTATTTTAAATATAATTAGTGCCGGTCATTTAGTGAATGTTGAACCAGAGAAAGAAAAATATCTTTCTCCATCCCTCAATAGTCACTGATTTTGCAGGAAGGTGATGCAGCCATTGCTTAATGTGAAGTAAAAAGGCTCTTCGTCGTTGGGTGTGGAATTCGCCCCCTGAGCTGAGCCAGAATATTGCCTCCATATTAGCAGGAGGTACGACATGGACGGCACCCAGATTTTAACACTCGGCCTTGGCCTGGAAGCGCCCTGGATTCTCAAGGATCAGCACCTGGATACCGCTGTGTCGCCTCACCGCCTGGAGCTGTATGTCGAGGCGGAGCGTGGCAGCCTCTATCCCTGTCCAGAGTGCGGTAAGGCCTGCCAAGCCCACGACTTTGCTGACAAAACCTGGCGACATCTGAACTTCTTTCAGCACCATTGTTACTTGCATGCTCGCGTCCCTCGTACAAAGTGTCCTGAACATGGCGTCAAACGCATAAAGGTGCCCTGGGCGCGGCCCGGCAGTGACTTTACCCTGTTGTTCGAGCAGGCGGCCATGTCGCTCGTCAAGGAGATGCCAGTGCTGGCTGTCTCCCGGCAGTTGGAGATTTCCGACAAACGACTATGGCGCATCGTGCACCACTACGTGAACCGCATGCTGGGAGAGCTGGATCTGTCCAATGTGACCATGGTTGGCGTGGACGAAACCGCGTCCCGACGCGGGCATCGTTACGTCACCGTGTTCCTCGATATGCAGCGCAAGCAGGAACCGGTGATTTTCGCTGTTCCAGGCTGCGGCAAGGACACCATCAAGGCGTTCAGTGCCTTCCTGGCGGCTCATGGTGGCGATGTGGACAATGTGGTCGAGGTTGTCTGTGACATGTCACCTGCTTTCCTTAGTGGCGTCACCGAGTCTCTTCCCAAGGCGGAGGTAACGGTCGACTGGTTCCATATCGTGCAGACCTTCACCAAGCGGCTGGACGAGGTGCGCAAGAAAGAACGCCGCGAGCAGAAACACCCCAAGTCGCTGCGCTGGGCACTGTTGAAGAGCCTGGAAAATGAGAACCACACACCTAAACAGATATCGGCACTTCAGGAGCTGGTCGCTGATCAAAGCGCCACGGCCGATGCCTGGGTGATCAAGGAAAAGCTAAGCTGGATTCAGAAAGCGTCAACGCCCAGAGCCGCACGTTGGCGGATCACGAACTACCTAAAAATCATGAAGGCGGCGGCTTCTGAAAAGCCCCTACTGAAGCCAATGAAGAAGGCGCTGGACACACTTGAGCGACACGCTGATGCGGTAATCAGGCGCTGGCACTCGGGGCTGACAAACGCGCGACTAGAAGGAATGAACGGTCTGTTTCAGGCGGCTCGTTCACGTGCACGGGGCTACCGAAATGAAGCTAATTTCATTGCTATGATTTACCTGATTGGTAGCCCGGTGGGCTGCCTGCTTGATCAGGCCAAATCCACATGAAATGACGAAGAGCCAGTAAAAACAAGGCAACAATATGAGAGACTTATCACCGCCCCATCATCCGGTAGTGAACAAAGACAGCTCGCCCGACCATGATGACCTAGTGTTAGCAGAGATTGAAGGAACATGCTGTGTGTTTCGATCCCACCGAGCAGGCAGCCGCTGCCGGTTGCTGCCGTTGAAAGGTGGCCAGGGCCACTTCGTTCGGCCAGCTCAGTTCCGGGGAGTCGTGATTAAGCAGGTACGCGCTGATATATGTAATGATGCTGTGTAAGCATTTTCTTGCATAAGTTGTCGCTTATTAGCTGCGGCGTGATGACTGTACGTGTGCCATCTTAAAGATGCCGCATTGAAGTGCGCGGGACGGCATCCGGCTCGCCAGAAGGAAGCGGCAACACAAGAAAAACCCCCGGACATGGATGGCTGGGGGGTTCTGCGTTGGGGCTATGTTATCGTTGGCGTGGTAGCTTGCTAGGCCATTCGCTAAATACGTCATTGCCCGTTATCAGGGCTGGGAAGTCGCTAAATGCGTTGCTGATATGACGAATACCGCATTCCCATATCACTAATATGCGCCACCCTTGTTCGATCAGTTCCTTTTGCTGACGGTGATCACGCTTTACATTTTCTTCCAGTTTGTTCAACCAGAACTCTTTTCGAGTAGCAGGTGAGGTGGCGTAATAGCAGCCTTGGTGGCGGTGCCAGAAACAGCCGTGAACGAAGACCACCAATCGGTAGCGTGGCAGCACAAGGTCAGGCTTGCCGGGAAGGTCTTTGCGGTGAAGCCTAAAGCGGAAGCCTTGGCCGTGCAGGTAGCGCCGCACGGCCATTTCTGGTTTCGTATGTTTGCCCTGAATGCGGCTCATACAATAGGTGCGTTGGGGCCGCGTGAGGACATCCTTTGATTGAGCGGGTATAGGTTACTCCGTTTCTTCAAGTTCCTGGTTTTCGATGACCAGCTCATTTTCCCATTCAATGGTTTCAGGTCGAATAGATACGCTATCAACCGTAACGCCATTGAGCGCGTTGTCTTTAAGGGGGGCATCCACGCATGCCAGGATTGAGGATGCCATGTTTGCCATTGGTGTAGAAATGGCTAGCTTTGCGTAATCTTCTTTAACCTCATAAAGCCTGTAAATGCGGTAAGGAGATTCAGACTCTGCCATTTCCCGTAGTTCTGCCAATGAAACGTGGATAGGGTTTGTGAAGGGGCCACCTGTGGATTTTGCGTCAATCAGTTGTCTAGCGCTGTTGATAACGACTTCAAAGTCATAGGGCGCGATGGCGTTCTCGCTGGCCACCCATTGGTAATTGTCGATGCTAAGGCCTACCTGCTCAGAAAGATATTGGTTGAGAACCTCTTCTCCCAAATGGCCGACATTTTCAGCCGCTTTTTTGGCTTTACGTAGTTCTTCAATAGAGACTCCACGGGCGCGACGCCGTTTGCGAAGGTTTTGAATACCTTCAATACCGCCTTGGGCCGCATCTTCTAGGTCCTGGGTATCCAGTAAGTCTCGGAAAGGGTGGCTGGTAGGCATCAGGTTGCCCGCCAGCTTTTCCACTTCTGCCAATTCTTCAAGCGTAAGGGCTTTCATGCTGGTATTTTGATACAGGTTTTGTAACGTATGGTGAAGCCCTGCATCGTCTGGATGATTGGCGGCCACTAAAGTCATTTTCATCTGGGTAGGCCAAGCTGCACCGATAAATTCCATGATAGCGTAGTCGCCGGCATCTAGTACCTGATACCGTATATTATCATCTGGGGTGGCTATATATTTACCGTTCAAGCGCCAATTTTTATAACTTTTCTTTTTGATGATTTTCTGTGGTAATACTTGAGAAAGGGAGTCGCCAGGACCAAAAATGGTCAAGTTTAAGATAAACGAATCCCATTCTTTTTCTTCGGCAATAGCTGTCAGATTTGGGTAATAGATCTTTTCAAAAACGTCCCGGTTTAGGTTTATAGACTTTTGTTTACCTCTACCCTGACGGAAGTGGTATTCAAAAATAGTCAGATCAGATAGCGTTAGCTTCTTCAGTGCGATCTTGCGCGACATGCACAGCATTCCCTGTCAGTTGTTTTTTAATGGTTACAGCAAGCGCCTTTGCCATTAGTGGTGGCACGGCATTGCCAATCTGTCGAAAGGCGGGATTCATTGGTCCTGTGAATACAAACCCATCAGGAAAAGACTGTAGGCGTGCAGCTTCTCTCACTGAGATGGTGCGGGCCTGCTGGCTGTCGTAATGAATATGTGAATAGCTGTCTTTGCCCAGGTGTGCCATGAGTGTTCTTGCGGGCTGGTCCGCTTCCATTTTGCGCCACTTGTTAGGGAACTTGGTCGGGTCGTAGGGCGGGATGAAGTTTTTCTTTTCAGCCTCAAAACGCTCGGTACCTTCCTGTGGGCGGAAGCCTTCTTTCTTTTCAATCTCTTTAAGCCGTTCTTCGAACATTTCATTCGCTAGTGTATGCGCCTGGGGGTACTGATCGCCGGGCTGCATGCGGGCGAAGATTTTGTAATCACGGGGCAGGTAACGAATCACATGGTCATACACACCATCCAGTGCTTCAAAGCTTGGCCAGTCTCGCATGATGCGTTGGTATTCATTGAGGTGCAAGTTCGCTGGATAAAACTGTAGCGTGTCGAAACGGCGTGGGCCTTTCTTGAGTTTCTGCTCTGAGTCTTCGGCAATGGTGGGCAGGTCTGACAGTGCCTGCTCGGCCGTGACCGCAGGCTTTAAACCGGCTTGTTCTGGTTCCGGCGGGTCAATGAAGAACTGGGTTTCTTCATCCAGCAGGTCGCGCTTAATGGTTTTCATCGCTACCTGACGCGACCCGTGATAACCACGGGGTAAGTCAATCCAATGGGTTGGGCTGGGGAACCAGTCTGTGCATTCAAGCTCTTTGCGGTAGGCCACCAGGAACATCCGCTCACGCATTTCTGGTACGCCATAAAACACGGCGTTCAGCATGGTGTAGCGAGGCTCGTAACCAAGGTCTCGAAGCGCTTCACAGACTTCTTCAGCAATGTTGTGGCCACCGTAGTTGAGTACGTCGGGCACGTTTTCCATAAGAATCGCGACCGGACGCAGCGCCGTCACATAATGTAGATAGCGTAAGTACAGGTTGCCGCGTGGGTCGTTCAGATAGGCTTCCGGATGCTCTGCGACTTCACGCAATTTAGCGCGCCCAACACGAGCGAATGACTGGCAGGGCGGGCCGCCTACCACTATATCTACCTGGGTTTGCGGGTTGCCTTGCATGCCTAGCTCTTCCAGCAGGTCTTCAGGCTCTGTGGTGACAATATCCCTGGCCTTAGCATGAACTGCCTGCATTTCAGGTGTGGCATCGCGGTGAAAGTTCATAGCGTGGGAACGAGCGGCCGCCGGGTCAAACTCTACAGCAGCAATATTTTGAAATCCGGCTGCATTAAACCCTAGTGAAATTCCGCCGCATCCGGCGAATAAGTCGAGCACCCTGGGGGCCCCGCCTGCTCGAATTCGTTCAATTTTTTGCTGGATTACACGGCACATAGAGACTGTCCTAATTCGATTGCCCAGTATACACCAATATCTGAGACTGATTTCTCAGTTCCTGTGATACGCGTATTGAGATATAAGTAATTTTACCACTGGAATAACGTACAGTGCATTATTTTACGTGTTATACGATTAACTATGCGTCTGCCCTCTGATTTTTAAGGTTACAGATGTTCGTGAACTGGTGGGTGAATTCGACGATGATTGAGGTTTCAGGGTCGGGTCGGTTTGACCTTCGGGCTATTTCAGTCACGGGAAGCAGGCTTTAACCCACTAAGTCTGCGCTTTTTCAGTTGGGTGTGACACTGAGGAGCTTGCTGTATGATGTAATGTATAGACGTCCGTAGTCGTCTCCAATGTCAATGAAAGCCCATTAGCTGTGCTGGTAAGGCGGCCTACAATGGTGATGAGTAGGCATTGTTTTATAAAATGAGCATATGACCCAAAGCACGGTCGCTGTTCATGTGCCACCTTGAATTGGTTGGGGTTTTGCGTTTGGGGGCAAAAGTACTTAGGACAAACGGAAAACCGTCTTCTGGGCGCGTTTCTGTGCTTCTTCAGCGCTCAGGGTAACGTTAACTTTGCCTTGCTTTTTAGCAGCAAGATAGCGCGTGCGGGCAGCCTTGATGGTGGCTGCCTTGCGCTGCTGTGTTGATTGATCTTTAACGTATGAATGCATAGCAGGTTCCTCTTTGAGAGGTGCAAGGCGTTAGACCATTGGCGACGAAATGCGCTCCGTAGCGGCGGTAGAGTCTTTACTCCCTCACAACTTTGATAGCGGTGGTGTCATCCCAAGCCGGGCGGGGAATAAAAAGGGCACCGTAATCCGTATCAGCCATCGAAAAGTGCTGAATCTGCGCGCTGGGAAGTGTTGTTTCATCGATAAATTCCCTGTTACCAAACACTATTCCCATGCGACCTCCTGAAACCGAGTTGAACATTATGGCATGAAAATGGTGCTCTTGCTTTTTGTTGCTCACCGCGCTTCTGCGTCGTAATTTTGTAGGTATCCCGTAGGGCATCGATGATCCCGAGCGTAATGTCGACCTTGGTTTTATAACCTTTCTCACCAACTTTTGTTGTGCCGTCTGGTCTTATATGTGTCCGCAAGTGGGTCGGGCCTGGGCGTTAAACCGAGGTGAGAAGGGCTTCTTGCCAGACGGCACAAGAGTTGCCAAATTATTTTCCAATACTTGTACGTGATGTGCCTGTACGCTGAGGTGTTATCGGCGTAATGTCGTGGCATTATCTATTTGGTGTTGCCGTAGCATTGCCAAATCCTGAGGAGGCTTGAATGGCGGTCATCAAAATGCAGTGGCTGGTGGTAGGTGTTATGTTTACGTTGTTGGTAGGTTGTGGTGGATCTGGCGATGAAGAGAAAGCCACCCTTGGCAGAGACTATACAACGACGCGTTCAGCGGATGAGGTGTCTGAAGAGTCTTCAACATCCGAGACACAGTCATCAGTGTCTACTCAACCACTTGAAGTGTCGGTTGAAGCGTCCATGGAATTGCGTAGTGATCGTCGGATCATTGTTACCGGTCAGACAAATCTGCCGGTGAGTTCCAATATCAGTGTCATGGTCGAGCGTGAATTAAGCAGTGTGCGCTGGCGGGAAAGAACTCGGGTGGGTGAAGAAGGGCGTTTCCGGGTGGGGCCTCTGGGCCCAGGCAGCGGCTTGCCTGATGGTGGTTACCACGTCAGCGTCGAACTGATGGAGTCGAGTATTCAGCCTGAGAATGTGCGCCAGCGGATCGGCCTTGAAGGCGAAAACCTGAAGGGCGAGCTGGTTGAGCAATCCCGCCACGGTTTGGGGCAGGTTATCAACTATTCGCGCCGTTTTCTGATTGGAGCCGAACCGCGGCGGACACGTGATGAAGTAGAAGTTCTGGCAGTGCCTGACGCCTAGCTGACCCGCCAATGGCAGAGCAGGATGGCATGCAGGGTCAACTCGCTGCCAGGTAAGGTGTCGAAATGCTTCAATGCCAGTTGAGAGCCATTGGATACAAGATAGTGGCCTGGCTGCTGGAATACCTGAGTGGGCCCCAGTAACGCCAGGTCACCTGCTTTTAAAGGGTCAAAATGGGTGTCAGGCCCGGGCGTGGCGATGAAAGCAGGAGCTTGCCAAGGTACTCTGACAGGAAGAATGCTGTCGCTAACATCAATCGGGCTGGCGTTCATTTGCTCCCAGGGGAGAGTCCCTGTGTGGCTAAGCACGGGCAGCGCCGAATGACTGTCCCCTTCAAGCAGGGTGGAAAGCGAGCAGGTGAGTGCATCCGCCAGGGCGACCAGCCGCTCATGCCCGATTTGCTTGATAGCACCCGATTCCCAATAAGAGATGGTGACGTCTGATACGCCAATTCTTCGTGCTAATTCAGCTTTGTTAAGTCCGGCTCTAAGCCTGAGCTCCTTGATGCGAGCGCCTAGCGATTGCATGGGTTTTTCCTATTGAGCACCTGAGCGTTCAGGTGGGTGTTGGTGAAGCCTGACGGCGATACTTTAAACATTATTGTGCAGACAAGCTGCTGAGCAAAAGCTGTCAGAGGCAATGTGCCAAGCGTCAGCTTGATCTTCTATTGTCCATTTTAGCGGTTGCTTATGCAAAGTCACCCTGTTACTGCTTTTATCTTAGCCTATAAAACGGTAAATCAACCTTTTGATGCTGTTTGGGTCTTAATGTTCCAGTAATTATTTACGGTGGGTGCGGCTACTGCCGGTATCTGTATGAACGCGTATAATGCGTTCACGTAAATTGATTCATTCTGCTGTTTTCAAGGAAGTCTCCATGACTGTACGAACTCGTATTGCTCCTTCGCCAACGGGTGACCCCCATGTGGGCACAGCCTATATTGCGTTATTCAATCTCTGCTTTGCCCGTCAGCATGGCGGCCAATTTATATTGAGAATAGAAGATACTGACCGGGCGCGCTCAACGGCTGAATCTGAGCAGATGATTCTTGATTCGCTGCGTTGGTTAGGCCTTGAATGGGATGAAGGCCCGGACGTGGGTGGCCCGCATGGCCCTTATCGCCAAAGTGAGCGGGGCGATATCTATGCTCAGCATGCTCAGCAGTTGATTGACGCTGGCCATGCGTTCAAGTGCTATCGTACCTCTGAAGAACTGGATCAGTTGCGCGAAGCGCGTAAGGCCGCTGGCATGCATCTGGCGCTCAAGCCTTCTGATCTTGCCCTTGATGCAGCAGAGACTGCACGCCGCGAACAGGAAGGCTGGCCCTACGTTGTACGCATGCAGGTGCCAAGCGAAGGTGTCTGTGTGGTAGAGGATATGTTGCGTGGGCGCATTGAAGTGGAATGGAGTCAGGTCGATGCGCAGATCCTGCTTAAATCTGATGGAATGCCCACTTATCATCTGGCCAACGTGGTGGATGATCATCTGATGGACATTACCCACGTACTGCGAGGCGAGGAATGGATCAACTCGGCTCCCAAGCATCAGTTGCTCTATGAGTACTTTGGTTGGGAGATGCCTGAGCTGTGCCATATGCCTTTGTTGCGTAACCCGGACAAGTCGAAGCTTTCCAAGCGCAAGAATCCCACCTCTATCAATTATTACCGGCGCATGGGGTTTCTGCCTCAGGCAGTGACCAACTACCTTGGGCGGATGGGGTGGTCCATGCCGGATGAGCGTGAAAAGTTCAGCCTGGACGAGATGCTGGCATCTTTTGATATTCAGCGCGTTTCGCTGGGCGGCCCGGTGTTCGATCTTGAGAAGTTGACCTGGTTGAACGGTGTATACATCCGCGAGGATCTTGATGATACGGCCTTTCTCAAGGCGTTGCGCGAATGGGCGTTTAACGAGGACTATGCGCGCCAGATCATCCCTCAAGTCAGGCCGCGTGTGGAAACCCTGTCTCAGGTCATGCCGTTGGCGGGGCATTTTTTTGCTGGTTTGCCGGCGATAGATCAAGGGTCGTTTGCGTCAATCAAGCTTGAACAGGAAACTCTGGTGAAACTGTTGCAGTTTTTGACCTGGCGATTGGAGGTTGTCCCTGCCTGGAACAAGGAATCACTGCAAGGCGAAGTGCAGGTTCTGGCAGAGCATTTTGAGCTCAAGATGAAGGCCTTTCTTGGGCCGGTGTTTATTGCCATTACAGGCAGTACCACGAGCACCTCTGTTTTGCATGGCATGGTCATTCTGGGCTCAGACATGACTCGCGCGCGCTTGCGCCATGCTATTGAGGTGTTAGGGGGTGTTTCGAAAAAACAGGCGAAGCGTTTCGAGAAAGAGTTTCGTGATATTGGCTGAGCAATCCACCACACTGGCCAGAGTGCCAATTAAGTGCCTTAAATAGGTTGACGAAGACGGGGCGAATAAGTATTATACGTCTCGTCTTCAGGGCATGTGGGGCCTTAGCTCAGCTGGGAGAGCGCAACACTGGCAGTGTTGAGGTCAGCGGTTCGATCCCGCTAGGCTCCACCATTTATTGCACTCGAAGCAACGTGTCTACGTCCCATTCGTCTAGTGGTCTAGGACACCGCCCTTTCACGGCGGTAACAGGGGTTCGAACCCCCTATGGGACGCCACTCTTTTTGTATCTGTTTCCACGCAATCCAGTTGCAGTATTAACTACTCCATCAGCTAGCCTGAAAGAACCTTTTTCTCCCATACCAATAATGGTTATTCCATTGTTGTTTTTTGCCGTCCCTGTCTTTTGATTTCTCGCTTTATTGCCAGTTTGTGTGCAATTTAGGCTTGACTTGTCCACTTTTGCTGTTCTTCGACGCCAGGTTGTGCACAACTACCATAACACTGCCCTGAAAACAGGCGCTTGGGCGTAATTTATTTAAAATCAATAGCTTATATTAGGTCAAAAATTGATCAATTTAAGGCAAGCCCGCATATAATGGCGATTCTGAGACGTTTTCTAGTGGTTGTGAACAGGGTTATCCACAGAAGGTGTGGAAAAACCCTGTTTCTGCCCCGAGGGTGAAAAAGTCAAGCGTTATTCGGGCTTGCGCAAGCGTTTTAGTAGCGATGAAGTGTCCCATCTTCCGCCACCCATTGCCTGTATATCGGCGTAGAATTGATCGACCAGTGCGGTGACGGGCAGGGTAGCGTCAAGGCGACGTGCCTGTGTCAGGCAGATGTCCAGATCCTTGCGCATCCAGTTGACCGCGAAACCATGTTCATAGTGATCGTCAATCATGGTGGCGTGGCGGTTTTCCATCTGCCATGAGCCAGCGGCCCCTTTAGAGATGACATCGACTACCTGGCGTTGATCAAGCCCTGCCTGCTCAGCAAAGTGCAGGCCTTCTGCCAGCCCTTGTACCAGCCCAGCGATGCAGATCTGGTTAACCATCTTGGTGAGCTGGCCGCTGCTGGCCTCGCCCATCAGGGTGACCGCACGGGCATAGTGGTCAAGAACCGGTCTGACCTGTTCAAAATGACCGGCGTCGCCGCCGCACATAATGGTTAGGGCGCCATTTTCTGCGCCTTGTTGCCCGCCCGAGACTGGTGCGTCGAAAAAGGCAATGCCCTGTTCCTGGCAGGCGGCATCCAGTTCCAGTGCAAGGTCTGCAGATGCAGTGGTATGGTCGACCAGATAGGCGCCGCTCTGCATGCTCTGTAAAACGCCGTGCTCGCCGCAGATAACCTCGCGTACATCGTTATCATTGCCGACGCATACCAATACCAGGTCAGCGCCCTCAGCGGCTTCTGCGGGGGTGGTATGGGCGCTGCCGCCATATTCGGCGACCCAGTGCTCAGCTTTTTGAGTCGTGCGGTTGTAGACCCGTGTGGTGAGTCCCTGGCGAGCCAGATGCCCCGCCATGGGGTAGCCCATTACGCCCAGGCCGATAAAAGCAACGGTAGAAATAGTGCGCATTACAACGTCTCCTTAAATGTTTATGCAAAGTATTTATGCAAACAAAAGGCCACCCTAGGGTGGCCTTTTCGATCATGCCAGAAAGCGCTGGCAAGGTTCGACAGTCGAGCAGATCATTTCTTGGGATAATCACGCTGGTCATGGCCAGTGTAAAGCTGGCGAGGACGACCAATCTTGTAGCTGTCGCTATGCATTTCGTGCCAGTGGGAGATCCAGCCAATTGTGCGCGAGACCGCAAAGATAACGGTAAACATATTGGTGGGAATGCCCATGGCCTTGAGAATGATGCCTGAGTAGAAGTCGACATTCGGATAGAGCTTACGCTCGATGAAGTACTCGTCTTCCAGGGCAATCTGCTCCAGACGCTTGGCAATCTTGAGCTGAGGGTCATCAGCCAGGCCGAGTTCTGCAAGGACTTCGTCACAGGTCTCTTTCATGACCTTGGCGCGCGGATCAAAGTTGCGATAGACGCGGTGTCCAAAGCCCATCAGCTTGAAGGGGTCATCCTTGTCTTTTGCCTTGTCAACAAAGCGCTGGATGTTCTCTTCAGAGTCATCACCGATTTCATCCAGCATGTTCAGAACGGCTTCGTTGGCGCCGCCGTGTGCCGGCCCCCAAAGAGCGGCAATGCCTGCGCTGATGCAGGCAAACGGATTGGCACCGGTAGAGCCTGCCAGACGTACCGTTGAAGTTGAGGCGTTCTGCTCATGATCAGCGTGCAGGGTAAAGATGCGATCCATGGCCTTGGCGCAGACCGGGTTGATCTTATAGTCCTCGCACGGGTTGCTGAACATCATATAAAGGAAGTTTTCAGCGTAGTTCAGATCATTGCGCGGATAGTTGAACGGCTGCCCAACGTTATACTTGTGCGACATCGCGGCAATGGTGGGCATCTTGGCGATCAGGCGGATAGCGCTGATCACCCGATCTTCTTCTTTAGTGATGTCCATATGGTCGTGATAGAAAGCCGCCAGGCCGCCTACAACACCACACAGGATCGACATAGGGTGGGCGTCGCGGCGAAAGCCCTTGAAGAAGTTGTTGATCTGGTCGTGTACCATGGTGTGATTACGGATACGCGACTCGAAATCAGCATACTGCTCTTCACTGGGAAGCTCGCCGAACAGCAGGGTATAGCAAACTTCAACAAAGTTGGATTCGCTGGCCAGCTGGTCAATCGGATAACCACGGTGCAGAAGGACACCTTTCCCGCCATCAATGTAGGTGATGGCTGATTGGCAGGAGGACGTAGCCATAAAGCCAGGATCATAGGTGAATAGGCCTTCACTACCCAGAGCACGGACGTCAATGACGTCTGGTCCAAGTGAGCCGGAATAAATGGGTAGTTCAATTGCCTTATCCAGGCCATCTACCGTCAGTGTTGCTTTCCTGTCAGCCATGCAGGCCTCCTTTCGAATTCGGTTTGGGGACGTGATGTCATTATTTAGATACCGCGCCGGCGAAAAGGCTTGCCCACTATAGAAGTGTGCGACAGATTGTCAATTAGCCTAAATGCTAGCTACAATAGTACAGGGTTGTTACCTTGAACAATATTTGTATATGATTACATCACCTGACGTTCATTGCTCTTTCATTCAAGGCAGCCGATTTTTCAGCATGCCAAGGCGATATCTTTATGCGGGTGACAGGCAATGCATTTGGAAAAAAAGCCAGTCAGTGTTTCAAGTAGTGGTTTACCTGACTACTATAGACATGCTGCAGTGCAAAATCGACTAATAGGGTGTGATTTTTGTTGCACCATAGTCGAGTAACGCTTTTGTTCAGTTTGTCAGCGGGGCATTAGGTTCTTATAATCTGAGTCGCGCGACACCCATGCAGGTTGGTGTTCGTGCCCGACTTGGCAACGGCCGAGCCCCTTCCAGCAACCACTGCCCGCTCGGGCCATGCCCGACCTGTCGCAGAGCGGGCCAAGAGAGTGTGTAAAAAGCCGTGAATAGCAAACGACCCGTAAATCTAGATCTATCTACGATACATTTCCCACTTCCGGCATTGACGTCGATCACACACCGAATCACCGGTGTCATCCTGTTCGTTGGTCTGATCTTTGCCTTTTGGGCGTTGAGTGCATCGCTTTCGTCTCCCGCCGGTTTCGATGCGGTTAGCAGTGCGCTAGCCAATAACTTCCTGGCCAAGCTGATTGCCTGGGGATTGTTGTCTGCATTTGCCTTCCATTTCGTTGCCGGTATCAAACACCTGGTAATGGACGCTGATATTGGGGTAACCCTTGAAGGCGGCGAGAAGAAAGCACAGATCACTGTTGTGGTCAGCGCTGTATTGATCATTTTGGCAGGAGTCTGGGTATGGTAACCAACATTACAAGTTTTAGTCGCAGCGGTCTTTCTGATTGGCTGATGCAGCGTGTTTCTGCCGTTGTAATGGCATTTTATGCCGTTTTCCTTGTTGCCTATCTGTTGTTCAACCCTGGGCTTGATTACTACGCCTGGAGCGGTCTGTTCGCCCAGACCTGGATGCGCATTTTCTCGCTGTTGGCGTTTATTTCACTGTCGGCACATGCCTGGGTCGGTCTCTGGACAGTCACAACCGACTACATCAAGCCGACCAATGTGCGTATTGGTGCCCAGCTGTTCGTCATTCTGGCCATCTTCGCCTTTCTGGTGTGGAGCATTCAAATTCTGTGGGGAGCCTGATACATGTCTAACCTTCGTAGCTTGACATACGACGCTATTATCATCGGTGGTGGTGGCTCTGGTCTGCGTGCCGCTCTGGAACTGGCGAAGTCGGGCAAAAAGACAGCGGTATTGTCAAAAGTCTTCCCGACCCGTTCACACACGGTTTCCGCCCAAGGCGGGATTACCTGTGCAATTGCATCATCAGATCCGGATGATGATTGGCGCTGGCACATGTACGACACCGTCAAGGGCGGCGACTACATCGCTGACCAGGACGCCGCCGAGTACATGTGCTCCGAAGGCCCGAAAGCCGTATTCGAGCTTGAGCATATGGGGCTGCCGTTTTCACGCTTTGATAACGGCCGTATTTACCAGCGCCCCTTTGGTGGCCAGTCGAAGAACTTCGGTGAAGGCGGTCAGGCCGCACGTACCTGTGCAGCCGCTGACCGTACCGGCCATGCCTTGTTGCATACGCTTTACCAGAACAACCTCAAGAACAACACGACGTTTTTGAACGAGTGGTATGCGGTAGATCTGGTAAAGAATAGCGATGGCGATGTGGTGGGCTGTATTGCCATGTGCATCGAGACCGGTGAAGTGGTGCAGGTCAAGTCCAAGGCAACAGTGCTGGCAACCGGTGGTGCGGGCCGTATCTACGCGTCTACCACCAATGCGCTGATCAACACCGGCGACGGTATCGGTATGGCACTGCGTGCCGGTTTCCCGATGCAGGATATGGAAATGTGGCAGTTCCACCCGACCGGTATCTACGGTGCGGGCACTCTGGTCACCGAGGGTTGCCGTGGTGAAGGTGGTTACCTGATCAACAAGGACGGCGAGCGCTTCATGGAGCGTTACGCACCGAACGCCAAAGACCTTGCAGGTCGTGACGTGGTAGCCCGTTCAATGGTCATGGAAATCATCGAAGGCCGTGGCTGTGGCGAGAAAGGCGATCACGTCTTCCTGAAGCTTGACCACCTTGGTGAAGATGTACTGGGTAAGCGCTTGCCGGGTATCGTTGAGCTTTCCAAGACGTTTGCTCACGTAGATCCTGCCAAGGATCCGATTCCGGTCGTGCCGACCTGCCACTACATGATGGGCGGTATCCCGACCAACGTGCATGGTCAGGCGATCATGCAGGACGAAAGCGGCAACGACCAGATCGTCAACGGCTTGTACGCCTGTGGCGAAGCAGCCTGTGTATCGGTTCACGGTGCTAACCGTCTGGGCGGTAACTCACTGCTGGATCTGGTGGTATTTGGCCGCGCAGCGGGTATGTTCATTGAAAGCGCGCTGAACGAAGGCATTGAGTATCTGGATGCCAGCGAGTCTGACATCGAGTTCGCGATGAAGCGCATGAGCCGCTGGAATGAATCCGAAGGTGGCGAGACCGTACCTGCGCTGAAGGCTGAACTTCAGGAAATCATGCAGAACTCTTTCGGTGTGTTCCGTGAAGAGAAAAACATGCAGGAAGGGGTTCAGAAGTTGGCTGACCTGCGCAGCCGCATTGATAACGCCTACCTGCCGGACAAGTCGAATGCTTTCAACACGGCCCGTGTCGAAGCGCTTGAGCTTGATAACCTGATGGAAGTGGCAGAAGCAACCGCGATTGCTGCATTGGAGCGTAAGGAAAGCCGTGGCGCCCACTCGCGTTACGATTTCCCCGACCGTGATGACGCCAACTGGCTGAAGCACTCACTTTACTTCCCGGCGACCAAAGAGCTGAAGAAGCGTGACGTCAACTTTAAGCCGAAGACCGTTGATACGTTCGAACCCAAGGTTCGTACCTACTAATCTCCGCACTGACGAGAGGGAGTCAATATGTCCAATCTACAGGTATCCATATACCGCTATAACCCGGAAACGGACTCCGCACCTTACATGCAGGAATTTCAGGTCGACACCAAGGGGCGGGATCTCATGGTGCTGGACGTTCTGCATATTATGAAAGAGCAGGATAATGGCCTGGCTTTCCGTCGCAGCTGCCGTGAAGGTGTCTGCGGTTCTGATGGCATGAACATGAACGGCAAGAATGGCCTGGCCTGTATTACGCCGCTGTCGGATGTCATCAAAGGCAACAAGCTGACTCTGCGTCCGCTGCCTGGCCTGCCGGTCATCCGCGATATGGTCGTGGACATGGGCTTGTTCTACAAGCAATACGAGCGTATCCAGCCGTATTTGCAAAACGATGAGCCAGCGCCTGCGATTGAGCGCCTGCAATCACCGGAAGACCGTGACAAGCTGGATGGCTTGTACGAGTGTATCCTGTGTGCCTGCTGCTCTACGTCTTGCCCGTCTTTCTGGTGGAACCCGGACAAGTTCGTTGGCCCCGCTGGTTTGCTGCAGTCCTACCGCTTCCTGGCGGACTCGCGTGACAACGCCACAGAACAGCGTCTGAGCGAACTGGAAGACCCGTTCTCCGTGTTCCGTTGCCGCGGTATCATGAACTGTGTTGCGGTATGTCCTAAAGGTCTAAACCCGACTCGTGCGATTGGTAAAATTCGTGACATGCTGTTGGCAGATGCCACCTGAGTGTTATAAAAAAGCCTATGCCACTTAAGTTGCGCATCAAAGCCACTTAAATAGTGGCGCTTCAGTTGTTATCATAGGGCAAGTCAGATGGTGCGGCGGTGAGTCGCACCACTGGCCAGCCAGGTTTAAAAGCCGGTGCTAAAGGTACCGGCTTTTGAGCATGGACTGATCAGAAACAAGAACGCGAGTAACAGTAACAGGGTTTCCGGCCATGCGCCGGTGCCGCCGGCAAATGTTCCGCCCCGCCGGCAGGGCTATAGCGTTGTCGTCGCATGGTGTGGCGACATCGATACCACCCCATCAGTGCAGGGTGACCGAGAGATGCAACAAGGCATAATGGAGTTGATGTGGCGTTCTTCGCACGTAAGTGGCGGCAATGTTCACTACGTGGAAGCGCTTTACGAGCAGTACCTCGACGATCCCAATGCTGTCCCTGACGAGTGGCGCGATTATTTTGATTCGCTTCCTCGCCCCGAGGGCAGTGCCTCCCACGATGTACCCTTAAGCCCGATACGTGATCAGTTCTACCAGCTAGGCCGCGAAACGCGTCCAGGCCGCGTCGCTGCGGCGACCGATAATGGTGAGAACAAAAAGCAGGTTAAAGTCCTGCAGTTGATTAACGCCTATCGCTTCCGGGGCCATCAGAAGGCCAATATTGACCCGCTAGGACTGCGTAATCCCACCCCCGTCCCCGATCTTGATCTTTCCTTTCATCAGCTTTCCAAAGCTGATCTGGACGTCGAGTTTCAGACAGGTTCCTTTTTCCTGGGTATTGATAAAGCCCCGTTGCGCGACATCGTAGACGCTCTTGAGCGAACCTACTGTCGCTCAATTGGCTGTGAAATCATGCACATTGTCGACACCGAGGAAAAACGCTGGTTGCAGCGTCGCTTTGAGTCGGTGCGCAGCGCACCTGCTTTCAGTGATGAAACGCGCAAGCACGTGCTGGAACGTCTGACCGCCGCTGAAGGGTTGGAAAGTTATCTGGCGTCGAAATACCCGGGTACCAAACGCTTTGGTCTGGAAGGCGGTGAATCTTTCATCCCCATGGTGGATGAGCTGATTCAGCGATCAGGGGGATACGGCACGAAAGAAGTCGTTATCGGTATGGCCCACCGTGGTCGTCTTAACCTGCTGGTCAATATTCTGGGTAAGAATCCTGCCGATCTGATTGATGAATTCGACGGCAAGAAGGTGATCGAGCGTGGCTCGGGTGATGTCAAATATCATCAGGGGTTCAGTTCCAATGTGATGTCGCCGGGCGGTGAAGTCCATCTGGCGCTATCGTTTAACCCGTCACACCTTGAAATTGTTTCGCCCGTCGTGGAGGGCTCAGTGCGCGCCCGTCAGGATCGCCGCAATGATTCAAGCGGCGAGAAAGTCCTGCCCATCAGCGTGCATGGCGATGCCGCTTTCGCTGGCCAGGGCGTGGTGATGGAGACATTCCAGATGTCCCAGACCCGTGCCTACAAGACGGGTGGTACCGTCCACATCGTCATCAATAACCAGGTGGGCTTTACCACCTCCCATCCGCTGGATGCGCGGTCGACAGAGTACTGCACCGATATTGCCAAGATGGTGCAATCGCCGATTTTCCATGTTAATGGCGATGATCCTGATGCTGTTCTGCATGCTACCCAAGTGGCACTGGACTACCGTCACCAGTTCAAGAAAGACGTGGTGATTGACCTTGTCTGCTACCGGCGCCGCGGGCATAACGAAGCGGACGAGCCTTCTGGCACCCAGCCAATGATGTACTCCAAGATCAAGGATCATCCGTCCTCGCGCAGTGTCTATGTCGAGCGTTTGATTAAGGAGGGCGTGGTCACTGAGGACGACACCAAGGCGATGATGGAGAAGTACCGTGAAGACCTGATGGCAGGTAATCACGTTGCTAATGCCCTGGTTCAGGAGCCCAACACATCGCTGTTTGTTGATTGGGCACCCTATATTGGCCATGAGTGGAGCGGCAACGCGGATACGTCTTTCGACATGAAGCGTCTGCAACGTCTCGCCGCCAAGATGTGTGACATCCCGGATGGCATCGACGTTCAGCGTCAGGTGGCCAAGATCTACCAGGATCGCCGCAAGATGCATGCCGGTGGCCTGGCCCTTAACTGGGGCTTTGCTGAAACACTGGCCTACGCCACTCTGCTGGATCAGGGTCATCCGGTGCGTATTACCGGTCAGGACGTTGGGCGGGGTACTTTCTCGCACCGTCACGCGGTGATTCATAACCAGAAAGATGGCAGCACCTACGTGCCGTTGCAGAAGATGGCAGAAGGTCAGCCAGCGTTTACCATTCATGACTCTTACTTGTCTGAAGAAGCCGTACTGGCCTTTGAATATGGCTATGCCACCACAGCGCCCAACGATCTGGTGATCTGGGAAGCGCAGTTTGGCGATTTCTTCAACGGTGCTCAGGTGGTGGTTGACCAGTTCATCTCATCAGGTGAGACCAAGTGGGGGCGTCTGTGTGGTTTGACCATGCTGCTGCCCCACGGCTACGAAGGGCAGGGGCCGGAACACTCTTCGGCACGTCTTGAGCGCTTCCTGCAAATGTGTGCCGAGCACAACATGCAGGTCTGTGTTCCGACCACGCCGGCACAGATCTTCCATCTGCTGCGCCGTCAGGTGATCCGCCCGCTGCGTAAGCCACTGGTGGTTATGTCGCCAAAATCGCTGCTGCGCCATAAGGAAGCCACCTCCAGTCTTGAAGATCTGGCGAATGGTAAGTTCCAGATGGTGTTACCGGATCAGGCGGGTCTGGACGCCGAGAAGGTCAAGCGCGTTGTCCTGTGTTCTGGCAAGGTTTATTACGACCTGGCTGCCTGGCGCAGTGAAAACGAACGCCAGGATACGGCTATTGTGCGTCTGGAGCAGCTGTATCCGTTCCCGAAAGAAGAGCTGCTGGAAGCGCTTCAGGTGTATGCGGGGATTGAAGATATTGTCTGGTGCCAGGAAGAGCCACTCAACCAGGGGGCCTGGTATTCCAGCCAGCACCATATGCGTGCCGTTGCTGAGATGCTTAAGGAAGGTCTGGGGGGCAAGTTGAAATTTGCCGGACGTCCCGCATCTGCTGCACCTGCGGCAGGCTATATGTCCGTTCACACTGAACAGCAACGCCAGCTGGTGGAAGACGCTTTCAACGAATAAGCGCCCACCGGGTTCAAAGCAATTAAAAGGGAAACGAAATGGCTACTGAGATTAAAGCGCCAACCTTTCCAGAGTCTGTTGCCGAAGGTACGGTAGCAGCATGGCATAAGAAGCCGGGCGATAGCGTCGAACGTGACGAACTGATTGTTGAAATTGAAACCGACAAAGTCGTTCTGGAAGTGGTGGCACCGGAAGCTGGCACCTTAAGTGATGTAATGGTTGAAGAGGGTGATACCGTTGCCTCCGAACAGGTGCTGGGCACGCTGGGTGAGGGGAGTGCCAAGCAGGCATCTGGCGCTGCGGATGCTGAGAAAGGTTCTGAAGAGAAGCAGGACACCTCAAGCGCACCGGCCAAGTCTGAAGCCGCAGGTGGAAAGGCCTACGACGTCAAGGCGCCCTCATTCCCGGAGTCGATTCAGGAAGGAACGGTTGCCAGCTGGACCAAGCAGGTAGGTGAAGCGGTCAAGCGTGATGAGGTTCTGGCTGAAATCGAAACCGATAAGGTTGTGCTGGAAGTGGTAGCACCGGCCGATGGCGCTCTGAGCGAAATCAAAGCCGAAGAAGGCAGCCAGGTAGAATCAGAAGCCGTGCTGGCGATCTTTGTTGAAGGCGCTGGCGGGGAAGATGGCGAGCAAGCGGCTGCACCGGCAAGCACTGTTAGCGACGACGAAAGCGCTGATGAAAAAGTCGGCGACAAGATTCTCGCCCCGGCGGCGCGTAAGATGGTCGCAGAGCACGATCTGGATGTCAGCAAGATTGCGGGCACTGGCAAAGGCGGCCGCATCCTGAAAGAAGACGTTCAGAAAGCTGTCAAGGATGGCTCCGCCAAGAAAGCGGCCAAGCCAGCGGCCGCGCCAGCCAAGGCAGCAGCACCTGTAATAGAAGAAGGTGAGCGTCCCGAAAAGCGCGTACCCATGAGCCGCTTACGCCAGACCATCGCCAAGCGTCTGGTTCAGGCACAGCAAACCGCGGCCATGCTGACCACGTACAACGAAGTGGACATGACCGAAATCATGGCCCTGCGTTCCCAATACAAAGAAACCTTCCTGAAGGCCCATGATATCAAGCTGGGCTTTATGGGTTTCTTTGTGAAAGCTGCGTCTGAAGCGCTCAAGCGTTTCCCGGACGTCAATGCCTCAATTGACGGCACCGACATTGTTTACCATGGTTACCAGGATATCGGCGTGGCAGTGTCCACCGACCGTGGCCTGGTCGTACCGGTTCTGCGCGATACCGACAGCATGAAAATTGCCGATGTTGAGCGTAATATTGCTGATTTCGGTAAGCGTGGCCGCGATGGCAAGTTGGGCATGGACGATATGATCGGGGGTACTTTTACCATCACTAACGGCGGCACCTTTGGTTCACTGATGTCGACGCCGATCATCAATCCGCCGCAGACCGCAATTCTGGGTATGCACAAGATCCAGGATCGCCCGATGGCGGTGAACGGCAAAGTGGAAATCCGCCCGATGATGTATCTGGCCGTTTCCTATGATCACCGCATGATCGACGGTAAGGATGCAGTCCAGTTTCTGGTGACCATCAAAGAGCTGCTGGAAGACCCTGCACGCTTGTTGCTGGACGTGTAAGTCTCGCCACAAACGAACACGCATTCACGTTCAATTGCACTCCGCCTCCAGCCCCATAAGGGCGGAGGCAACCAAGCTAAAGGAGCCAACATGGCTGATAAGTTTGATGTGATCGTAATCGGTGCCGGCCCCGGTGGTTATGTGGCCGCCATTCGTGCAGCACAGCTCGGGCTCAAGACGGCCTGTGTCGAAAAGTGGGTTGGCAAGGAAGGTAATGTTGTCCACGGTGGCACCTGTCTGAACGTTGGCTGTATCCCTTCCAAGGCCCTGCTGGAAGCCTCACACAAGTTCGTTGAAGCCAAACATGACTTTGACGACCTGGGCATCCAGGCTGGCGACGTCACTATGGACGTCAAGAAGATGATGGCCCGCAAGGACAAGATCGTTAAGAACCTGACCGGCGGTATTTCCGGCCTGTTCAAGGCTAACGGCGTCACCTCCATTGAAGGCGCGGGCAAGGTAGCTTCCGGCAAGCAGGTTGAAGTGACCGGCCACGACGGCAAGACCACGACTTACGATGCGGATAACATCATCATCGCAGCGGGTTCTGTACCGATTGAAATTCCGCCTACGCCGCTGGTTGAGGGCAAGGTTGTCGACTCGACAGGCGCGCTGGAGTTTCAGGAAACGCCCAAGCGTTTGGGCGTTATTGGTGCGGGTATTATCGGTCTGGAGCTGGGCAGCGTCTGGAACCGCCTGGGTTCAGAAGTCACCGTGCTTGAAGCCATGGATGACTTCCTGCCGATGGTAGATGCCTCCATCGCCAAGGAAACCCAGAAGATCCTCAAGAAACAGGGTCTGGATATCAAGCTTAATGCCCGAGTGACCGGTTCCGAGGTCAAGGGCGATGAAGTGGTGGTGAAATACACCGATGCCAACGGTGAGCAGGAAACAACCTTCGACAAGCTGATTGTCTGCGTGGGTCGTCGCCCCTATACCAAGGGCGTTATTGCTGACGGTGTCAGCATTGAGCTGGATGAGCGCGGCTTTATCTTTGTTGATGACCAGTGCCGTACCAACCTGCCCGGCGTCTATGCAGTCGGTGACTGTGTGCGTGGCCCCATGCTGGCACACAAGGCATCCGAAGAAGGTATTATGGTGGCGGATATCATCGCTGGCCATAAAGCCGAGATGAACTACGACACCATTCCGAATGTAGTCTATACCTTCCCGGAAGTCGCCTGGGTAGGTATTACCGAGCAGGAAGCCAAGGCCAAGGGCATTGACGTTAAAGTTGGTGCCTTCCCGTTTGCTGCCAGTGGTCGTGCCATGGCCAACAATGCAACGGAAGGAACTGCCAAGATCATTGCCGATGCTGAAACAGACCGCATTCTGGGCATGCATATCGTCGGCCAGCACGCCGGTGAAATGATTGCTCAGGGCGTGATCGCTATGGAATTTGGTTCCAGCGCTGAAGATCTGGCCCTGACCTGCTACGCTCACCCGACCATGTCGGAAGCCGTGCATGAAGCAGCACTTGCTGTCGATGGCCATGCCATCCATATGGCTAACCGTAAAAAGCGTAAATAAGCTGGGTAATCTATAACAAAGCGCCACCGCAAGGTGGCGCAACGCTTTCGGCCATGCCGGCTTGTTATAAAGACGGCAGGAACCGCAAGCACGGGGATGGTAATCACTGACGTTTGCCATCGTTCGAGTCACATGCAACCAATGGCATGAATCGATGAATCTTCACGAGTATCAAGGCAAGCAGCTGTTTGCCGATTATGGTTTACCTGTATCCAAAGGCTTTGCCGTGGATACGCCAGAAGAAGCCGAAGAAGCGTGTAAAAAGATCGGCGGCGATATGTGGGTTGTTAAGGCCCAGGTTCACGCAGGCGGCCGTGGTAAGGCGGGTGGCGTTAAGCTGATCAAGGATCCCGCTGAAGCCAAGACCTTCGCCGAGCATTGGCTTGGCAAGAACCTGGTGACCTACCAGACAGACGAAAACGGTCAGCCGGTTGCCAAGATTCTGGTTGAAACCTGCACGGATATCGCCGATGAGCTTTATCTGGGTGCGGTAGTTGACCGTACTACCCGTCGCGTTGTCTTTATGGCATCCACCGAAGGCGGTGTTGAAATCGAGACCGTCGCTGAAGAAACGCCGGAGAAGATTCTCAAGGCCGAGATTGATCCGCTGGTCGGCGCCCAGCCATACCAGGCGCGTGAACTGGCCTTTGCTCTGGGTCTGAACGGTGACCAGGTCAAGCAGTTCACCAAGATTTTCCTGGGGCTTTCCAAGCTGTTCCACGACAAGGATCTAGCCCTTCTGGAAATCAACCCGTTGGTCATCACCGATGAAGGCAACCTGCACTGCCTCGACGCCAAACTTGGCCTCGATAGCAATGCGCTTTACCGTCATCCGGACCTGCAGGCCATGCGTGACCCGTCTCAGGAAGACGAGCGCGAAGCCGATGCCGCCAAGTGGGAGCTGAACTACGTAGCGCTCGACGGTAACATCGGTTGCATGGTCAATGGCGCTGGTCTGGCCATGGGTACCATGGATATCGTCAACCTTAACGGTGGCAAACCGGCCAACTTCCTCGATGTGGGCGGTGGTGCTACCAAGGAACGCGTTGCAGAAGCGTTCAAGATCATCCTGTCTGACGACAACGTCAATGCCGTGCTGGTTAACATCTTCGGCGGTATCGTACGTTGCGACATGATTGCTGAAGGCATTATCGGTGCCGTTGAGCAAGTCGGTGTTAACGTACCGGTGGTCGTACGTCTGGAAGGTAACAACGCCGAACTGGGTGCGGAAAAACTCGCCTCCAGTGGTCTCAACATCATCGCGGCTACCAGTCTGACCGACGCGGCTCAGCAGGTCGTTAAAGCGGCGGAGGGCAAGTAATGAGCATCCTGATCGATAAGAACACCAAGGTCATCTGCCAGGGTTTCACCGGTGGCCAGGGCACGTTCCACTCCGAGCAGGCGATTGCCTACGGTACGCAGATGGTCGGCGGTGTTACGCCGGGCAAAGGCGGCCAGGAGCACCTCGGCCTGCCAGTTTTCAACACCGTGAAAGAAGCGGTCGAGAAAACCGGCGCGGAAGCCAGCGTTATCTATGTACCGGCCCCTTTCTGCAAGGATTCCATCCTTGAAGCGGCAAATGCGGGTATCAAGCTGATCGTGTGTATCACTGAAGGCATTGCCACGCTGGATATGCTGGAAGCCAAAGTGAAGTGTGACGAACTGGGCGTACGCCTGATTGGCCCGAACTGCCCGGGTGTTATCACCCCGGGTGAATGCAAGATCGGCATCATGCCGGGTCACATTCACCAGCCGGGCAAGGTCGGTATCGTGTCGCGTTCAGGCACCCTGACCTATGAAGCCGTCAAGCAGACGACTGATCACGGTTTCGGCCAGTCTACCTGTGTCGGTATCGGTGGTGACCCGATCCCGGGCTCCAACTTCATTGATATTCTCGAAATGTTCGAGAACGATCCGAAGACTGAAGCCATCGTGATGATCGGTGAAATCGGTGGTACCGCCGAAGAAGAAGCCGCCGCCTACGTCAAGGCCAACGTTTCCAAGCCAGTGGTTTCCTACATTGCCGGGGTAACAGCTCCTCCCGGTAAGCGTATGGGCCACGCAGGCGCCATCATCTCTGGCGGTAAAGGTACCGCTGATGAGAAGTTTGCTGCCCTGGAAGACGCCGGTGTCAAAACCGTGCGTTCTCTGGCTGAAATCGGCGACGCGCTGAAAGAAGTCACCGGTTGGTAAGACGCTGCATTGCAGTGGCTTGTAAAAGCACAAAAAGAGCACCTTCGGGTGCTCTTTTTTGTGCAGGCAATAAAAACGGCGCTTGAAAAAGCGCCGTTTGCGGAGTGCCTACCGTTGTCTAGGCGCTGGTGCTAGGCAATCGGCCGGGCGACCAGTGAACGGGTTTCCTCACGAGCTTCGGTCAGCGCCACGCGTAGGCTATCGCCCAGTTTGTAGCGTTCCTCGCCTTCAATCTGAATGCGCCCTTCCTTGTCATCAATCACCACCTTGCTGCGGTCACTGTGCATCAAGGGTGCCGGAACAAAGGCAGTGGCGCCATTTTCCAGCAGGCGCACCCGCATGCCTCCCCGATTGATAGCCATCACTTCGGCATCAAAGGCGTCCTGGTTCTCGGCGGCGAGCGTCAGGTAGCGTACATACAGCCAGTCCTTGACGTCGCGCTCAGCCATGCGGTTCAGGCGGCGACGCTCGGTGAGCTGCTCGGTGAGCTGCTGGCTGGCTTCTGCTGGGGCCTGTTCACCCTTGAGAATGCGCTTGATCAGGCGATGGTTGACCATATCGCCGTATTTACGAATCGGTGACGTCCAGGTGGCATAGGCATTCAGGCCCAGGCCAAAGTGCGGGCCAGGCTGGGCTGACATGCTGGTAAAGCCCTGGAAGCGACGCAGGCGCGCGTCCAGCCAGGCATCGTCACGGCTTTCCAGTGCCCGCTTGAGATCCTTGTAGTGGGCTAGTTCAAGCAGCGCTTCACGGGCCACTTCAATATCCTGCCCGGCCAGAAACTCCTGGGCGGCCTCGGCTTTATCAGGCTCAAAGGCACGGTGGACGTTAAAGATACCATGGCCGATATGCTTGGCCAGATAATCAGCGCAGCAAGCGTTGGCCACGATCATCGATTCCTCGATCATGCGGTTGGCGATGCGGCGCTCTTCGGTACGAATTCCCAGCACATTGCCTGCATCGTCCAGGTCGAAGACATAATCCGGACGATCCTTGAATACCAAGGCATGCTCGTTACGCCAGGCGGTGCGCGCTTCGGTCAGCGCCTGCAGCGCCTTGAGCTGTTCGGCAATGTTGTCGGCCGGTGTCCAGTCGCCCTGGCCTTCAATCCAGTCTGAGACACGGTCATAGGCGAGCTTGGCGTGCGACATGACGTTGGCCGCAAAGAAGCGGTATTCGCCCAGGCTGCCATCAGCGTTAATGTCCAGGGTACAGGCCAGGGCAGGACGCTCCTGACCTTCCCATAGTGAGCAGAGATCATCCGCCAGCTGCTCAGGCAGCATGGTGACATTCTGGCCCGGCAGGTAGACAGTAAAGGCGCGCGTACGCGCTTCGAGATCCGCCGCATGGCCTTCTTCGACGTAAGCGGTCGGGTCGGCAATGGCCACGCTCAGGCGCCAGCCGCTGCTTTCCAGGGTTTCTACATGCAGGGCGTCATCCATATCCCGGGTCTTTTCACCGTCAATGGTGAAAAACGGCCGGGCGGTCAGGTCCTCGCGGATCAGGCCCTCATCCAGCAACGGCCAGTCGGTGCCAGCATCCGGGCATTCCTGTTCCAGCGCATGGCGGGCCAGGGTGACCCGCCATGGCACGGCCGGGTCATCTGACTTGGCCACCAGTTCGTCAATCTGGGCAAAAAAGCCCCGGTCGTTCTCTTTCAGCGGATGACGTACCAGGCGGGCAACCACCCAGTCGCCGTCCGCAATGCTGGCTTCATCCAGACTGTTCTTGATCCGCGCTTTCAGTACATTGCGGATGGACGGGTGATCAGGAACCACCGCCAATCGCCCCTCACGCTTTTGTACGCGGGCAATAAAACGGTCGAGCCCGGCTTCAAGCAGTTTTTCCGGTTCGACAGATTTCTTGTCGCCATTTTCATGGATAACGGCTTCAACGCGGTCGCCATGCAGGACCTGCTTCATGGCAGGCGGTGGGACGAAATAGGACTCACCCGCATCGGTTTCCAGAAAGCCAAAGCCTTTTTCAGTGGCTTTGATAACGCCTTCCGCGCGCGGGGTGGTGTCACGAATCTGTTGCTTAAGTTGGGCAAGTACCGAATTATTTTGCAGCATGAGGTCAATCAGTTGGCAAGAGTAGGGGTGTCACTATACGGATTCCCGCCCGCTACGCCAATCACCACGCTGACAGAAGCTGCGCGTTCGCTTAACATCAATGCTTTAGCGTCGCCTCGGTGAATCGGTTAAGCTGCTGAAGGCGCAGGCTAGCCTGCTGGCTTTCAAACGAGGAGGGTGTGATGACCGCGCGGCTGATTGTTTCTGACCTGGACGGGACGCTGTTAGGCAGCGACCATCGCTTGCACGCAAGCACCGTCAAGGTGCTCCGTTTGCTGGCTGAACAAGGCCACCATATTGCCTTGGCATCAGGTCGCCACTACTACGATATGCGGGTGTTTCGCGATCAGCTGGATATTCCCATTCATCTGATCAGCACCAATGGCGCCTATACCCATGACCCTGCAGGCCAATTGCTGAATGCCAGCTATCTTGAGCCTGACCATGCGCAAACGCTGATCCAGCTGCCTCGCCCACCTGAGGTGCGGCTGAGCCTGTACCGTGAAAGTGGCTGGCATGTAGATGCGCCCGCTCCGCACCTGTTATCGATTCACGCCACCACCGGCTTTACCTATCAGGTAGTGCCGCCAGAACAGATGGATGCCAATGGGGTAGGCAAGGTGCTGTATCTGGGCGCCCCGGCAGCGCTGGCCGAACTGGAAACCCAGGCCCACCAAGCCCATGGGCAGGGGCTACACATTACCTATTCCACCGCCAATGCCCTGGAAATCATGGCCGGTGGCGTCAATAAAGGGGTGGCGTTAACGGCTCTGCTGGAAAAGCTGGGCCTGACAGCACCGGATTGCCTGGCATTTGGCGACAATCTTAATGATATCGAGATGCTCAACCTGGCCGGTGAAGCCCAGGTGATGGCCAATGCCCACCCGGCGCTGCTTGAGCGCGTTACCGGTGCTCGGCGCATCGGCCATCACAGCAATGCGGGTGTTGCCCAGTGGCTGACACAACGCTTTGCCCTGTAAGCCGAGGCGCAAACGCTTGATACAATCCCGCACTCAATAATAATGCCTGCTGACAACCAAGGGATGACACACCGCCATGACAACCCCGCCTGCTACCCTGATGGTCGTTGATGACGACCTGGAAATCCGCGAACTGTTGGCTGACTACCTGGGGCGGCATGGTTACCAGGTGCTGACCGCCGACGGGGCGGAGTCACTTTATCAGCAGCTGGCCGAGCAAATGCCAGACCTGCTGATTATTGACGTCATGATGCCAGGAGATGATGGCTTTACCATCTGTCGGGAACTGCGCAAGACCCACGATACGCCGATTATCATGCTGACCGCCAGCGCCGATGATACCGATCGCATTCTGGGGCTGGAGCTGGGCGCCGATGACTATATCGGCAAGCCCTTTAACCCACGCGAGCTGTTGGCGCGGATCAAGGCGGTGCTGCGCCGTGCCCGGCCTGTGGCGGCTGCAGGGGCAACCCAGGAGGCCCGCTGGGTGCGCTTTGGTGATTGGCAGCTTGACCGTATGACCCGTGAATTGATCGGCCTGGACGGCGCTCGCACGGCGCTGTCAGGGGCTGATTTTCAGCTGCTGCAGGTGTTTCTGGCGCGCCCGGCAACGGTGATTGCCCGGGATGATCTCTATGCCTTGACCCGTGGCCGTGAAGCGCCGGCCCTGGATCGCTCGATTGATGTGCATGTGTGCCGCTTGCGCCAGCGCCTGGGGGAAGATGCCCAGCATTCCCAGCTGATTCGCACCGTGCGCGGCGTTGGCTATGTGCTGACGGCCAGCGTCGAGCTTGCACCGTGAGAAGGGCGAAATGAGAGGAGCGAAATGAGAAGGGTGAAACGCAGGCTGGCACGCTATCTGCCCGGCAGCCTGCGAGGGCGCTTTGTGATCATCATGATTGCGGGGGTGCTGGCGGCTCAGGCGGCCAGCTATGCGCTGTGGACGTCTCAGGTGCGAGACAGCCGTCTTGAACAGCTGGATGAGCTTTCCAGCAATATGGCTTTCAGCATTGCCTCAACCATGCGGTTTTTCCGTTCGCTACCGGTGGAGTATCGTCATATCGTGCTGGATCAGCTGCGGCGTATGGGCGGTACGCGCTTTTTTGTCAGCGTCAACGAACGGCGGATTGCCGTCGACGATATTGGCAGCGGCCCAGAAAAAGAGGTGGTGGTTGATAACGTACGCGCCATCCTTACCCAAGAGCTTTTGATTGACGATGTGGTGGTGGAGTTCTCCAGCCCGGAAACCCTGCGGGTGTTCAATAACGAAGTACTGCTCTATGAGTTACCACCGCGCTGGGGGCAGCACAGCCTGTTAATGGAACCGCTGTCGCCACCGATTCTGGTGGTGCAAGTGGAGCTGGCGCCTGATACCTGGCTGTACGTGGCCACCTTGCTGGGGGTGCCTGATATTTTCAGCGGCTACCGCTGGCTGTCTGGCGAGCGCTTGCTGGTTGGCCTGCTGGTGCTGCTTAGCGTATTGGCTCTTTCACTGCTGGGCATTACCAGCGTGACTCGCCCGTTGGCCAGGCTGTCAAAGGCTGCTCGCCAGTTGGGGGATGACCTGGATAGCCCGCCCCTAAAAGAGACCGGCCCCAGAGAAGTGGCGGCTACGGCGGTGGCCTTTAATCGCATGCAGCGGCGTATTCGCGAACAGATTGATGAGCGTGAGCGGCTTTTTTCAGCGATTTCCCATGATCTTAAAACGCCCATTACGCGCTTACGGCTGCGCGCTGAAATGTTGGATGATCCCGCTCAGCGGGAAGCTTTCTGCGCCTCGCTTGACGAGCTGGCAGAGCTGGTCAAGGGAGCATTGGCCTCGGTAAAAGGACTGGATCTGCATGAAGAGCCACAGCCTACGGATATCAATGCCTTGTTGAGAGAAATTGCCGACGGGCTGCGCCTGCAAGGTGGCGAGGTGTCAGTGCATGGCAGCGTAGCGCCCCTGAACGTCAAACCGTTGGCGCTGAAGCGCTGCCTGGCCAACCTGCTTGAAAATGCGGTGTTTTATGGCCACACCGCCAGCGTCACGCTGCAAGAACAGGCCGATGTTGTGATGTTGCGGATTCATGATGCAGGGCCAGGCATCCCGCAAGACCAGCTTTCCCGGGTGTTTTCACCCTTTGTACGCCTTGAGGCCTCACGCAGTCGCTACACCGGTGGCAGCGGCCTGGGGCTGGGCATTGCCAGGCATATCGCCCGTGCCCATGGCGGCGATATTGTGTTGTCCAATCACTCTCAGGGCGGGCTTGTTGCCACCTTGACGCTTTCACGCCAGACAAGTATTACAGGGCTGTAATAAATCGCTAACATTTTTAATGAAAGCCCAAGACTATGCAGGACTCGGTAACTCCTGTTGTGCGCTCAGGTAGCGTAACCTGCTTGCAGCCGTTCAATCGGCCAGTAGTGGATACCACCGCGTATCAACACAATAAAAACAGCAGGAGCGAGCCATGCCTACTATTAATATGTCCGTTGTTAACCCGTCCACGTTCAAGAAGTCTGCGCTGGCGTTAGCCTTGGCAGCGGGCACCGCCCTGGCCGCCAGCACCATCCAGGCCAGCGAAGTGGAAGTGTTGCACTGGTGGACGTCTGGCGGTGAAGCCCGTGCCGCTAACGTCCTTAAAGACCTGATGGAAGCCGAAGGCTACGGCTGGCAGGATTTTGCCGTGGCCGGTGGCGGCGGTGAAACCGCCATGACGGTGCTTAAATCCCGTGCCATGTCCGGCAACCCGCCTTCCGCTGCACAGATCAAAGGGCCTGAAATTCAGGAGTGGGGCGAGCTTGGCCTGTTGGGCGATCTGGATGAAGTCGCCACGGCTGAAGGCTGGAACGATCTGATCCCCGAGCGGGTAGCAAATATCATGCGTCATGATGGCCAATTCGTGGCCGTGCCGGTCAATGTACATCGGGTTAACTGGCTGTGGGCTAACCCTGAGGTGCTGGAAGCGGCCGATGTTGAGATGCCGACTACGCTGGATGAGCTGTTTGCGGCCGGTGACGCCATTCGTGAAGCAGGTTTCATACCGCTGGCCCACGGTGGCCAGGCATGGCAGGACGCCACTGTGTTTGAAAGTGTTGTGCTGGGCAGCCAGGGCACCGAATTCTACCAGCAGGCGCTGGTCGAGCTGGACCCGGAGGCCCTGGGCGGGGAGCAGATGGTCAGCGCTCTGGAAGACTTCAAGCGTATGCGTGAGCTGATGGATGAAGGTATGTCCGGCCGCGACTGGAATATTGCCACTGCCATGGTGATTGAAGGCGAGGCAGGTTTCCAGCTGATGGGTGACTGGGCCAAGGGTGAGTTCACCGCCGCTGGCCTGACCGCCGGTGAAGACTACCTGTGCGCCGCCGCCCCCGGCACTGAAGATGCCTTTACGTTTAATATCGATAGCCTGGCAATGTTCCGTGTGACGGATGACGCTGAGCGAGAGGCCCAGCAAACCCTGGCACGCCTGGTGTTGGAGCCAACCTTCCAGGAAGCCTTCAATCTTGCCAAAGGCTCCATCCCGGCGCGGCCTGATCTGGATATGAGCGATTTTGACCGCTGTGCCCAGCAGTCGCTGGCGGATTTCCAGCGCACCGCCGACGAAGGTGGCCTGGTGCCCAGCATGGCGCATGGTATGGCAGTCCGTGCCTCTATTCAGGGAGCTATCTTCGATGTGGTGACCAACTACTTCAATGACACCGATATGCCCGCTGAAGAAGCCGCTGAGCGGCTGGTCAATGCTGCTGAAACGGCGTCTTTTTAAACCACTGCGCAGGTTATTTCAGTAACGTCATCAGCGCCGCCGCAATGGCGGCGCTAGTGGTTGACTGACGAGGAATCACCCCATGAATAAATCCACGACGCGCATTCAAGCGCGGCCGACGGCGTCCGGCTGGCTGCAAGCCTGGCTACCGCGCCTAGTGCTGGCGCCTTCGGTGGCGGTCTCTCTGTTTTTTGTTTACGGCTTCATGCTGTGGACCTTTGTGCTATCGCTGACCAGTTCGCGTATGTTGCCAAGCTATGATTTTGTTGGTTTTGGCCAATATTCGCGGCTGATGGCCAATGATCGCTGGTGGGTCGCCTCCACCAACCTGATGGTATTTGGTGTGCTGTTTATTGCGGTTTGTCTGATTATAGGCACCCTCCTGGCCATTTTACTCGATCAGAAAATTCGTCAGGAAGGCGCGCTGCGCACCATTTATCTCTACCCTATGGCACTGTCGTTTATTGTCACCGGTGTGGTCTGGAAGTGGTTGCTGAATCCACAGCTGGGCATTCAGGCCATGGTACAAAGCTGGGGGTTCGAGTCGTTTCGCTTTGACTGGATCGTTAACCCGGATATGGCCATTTACACCCTGGTGATTGCCGCCGTCTGGCAGGCATCGGGGTTTGTGATGGCGCTGTTTCTGGCGGGATTGCGGGGTATTGATGACAGCATCGTCAAAGCCGCCCAGCTGGACGGTGCCAGCCTGCCGCGTATCTACTGGCGCGTGGTGATGCCTTGCCTGCGGCCGGTGGTGTTCAGCGCGGTGATGATCCTGGCCCATATTGCGATCAAAAGCTTCGACCTGGTGGTGGCGCTTACCGGCGGCGGGCCTGGCTACGCCACCGATCTGCCAGCGACCTTCATGTATACCCACGCCTTCAATCGCGCCCAGATCGGGCTTGGCTCTGCCAGTGCCATGCTGATGCTTGGCGGCGTGCTGGCCATTCTGATTCCTTACCTTTATTCCGAACTAAGGAGCCGCAAACATGGCTAACGTGATTCGTCGGCAAACGCCCGCTGCCCGGCTGTTGCGTGGCGTGCTCTATGGGGTACTGATTGTGGCGGGGCTGTTTTATGCCTTACCGCTGATTGTCATGTTGATGACCTCCGTCAAGCCGTTGAGTGAAATCAGCGCGGGGACACTG
Organism: Halomonas sp. CH40; assembly: GCA_041875495.1. Taxonomy (NCBI): domain Bacteria; kingdom Pseudomonadati; phylum Pseudomonadota; class Gammaproteobacteria; order Oceanospirillales; family Halomonadaceae; genus Halomonas; species Halomonas sp. CH40. The sequence continues at coordinate 2,414,952 of CP112982.1, read as the reverse complement.
CTATCGCTGCCGCAAAACCCGACCCTTGAACCCTGGACGAAAGCCTGGGGAGAAGCCTGTACCGGTATGCGCTGCGAAGGCGTCGGCGGGTATTTCTGGAATTCCTTTGCGATTGTGATTCCAGCGGTGCTGATTTCCACCACCGTCGGGGCACTCAACGGCTATGCGTTGACCAAGTGGCGTTTCAAAGGCTCTGAGCTGGTTTTTGCGCTGATGCTGTTTGGCTGCTTTATCCCGTTTCAGGTGGTGCTTTTGCCAATGGCACAAACCCTTGGCTGGTTGGGGCTATCAAGCTCCCGTGCCGGGCTGATTCTGGTGCATGTGGTCTTTGGTATCGCCTTCACCACACTGTTTTTCCGCAACTTCTATGTGGGCATTCCCAACGAGCTGGTCTCTGCGGCCAAGTTAGATGGGGCGGGGTTCTTCCGGATTTTCTGGCGCATTCTATTACCGGTTTCCGCGCCGATTATTGTCGTGTCGGTGATCTGGCAGTTTACCCAGATTTGGAACGACTTTTTGTTCGGCGTGGCGTTCTCGGCCCACAACACCCAGCCGGTCACCGTAGCGCTTAACAATCTGGTCAACACTTCCACCGGGGTGCGTGAGTACAACGTCGATATGGCCGCGGCCATGATTGCCGCGCTGCCGACCCTGGTGGTGTATGTGCTGGCCGGGAAGTACTTCGTGCGTGGGCTGACCGCCGGCTCCGTCAAGGGCTAAGGTTTTTTAAAAAGCCTAATAACAACAGGATATTGATTATGTCAGCGTTAGAAATTCACAACGTGCGCAAAGAGTTTGGCAGCGAGCGGGTGCTGAAAGATGTCAGCATTTCAATTGATTCCGGTGAGTTCCTGATTCTGGTGGGGCCATCCGGCTGCGGTAAGTCCACGCTGATGAACGCCATTGCCGGGTTGGAGCCCGTCACCAGCGGTAACATTTATATCGACGGCGAAGACGTGACCTGGCGTACGCCCGCTGAGCGCGATATTGCCATGGTGTTCCAGTCCTACGCGCTTTACCCGAGCATGACAGTGCGCCAGAACATCAGCTTTGGCCTGGAAATGCGCAAGGTGCCCAAGGCTGAACGGGTGGCCGCTGTCGAGCGCGTGGCCGAATTGCTGCAGATTTCCCATCTGCTGGAACGTAAGCCGGCCCAGCTTTCTGGCGGCCAACGCCAGCGGGTCGCCATGGGGCGGGCGCTGGCCCGTGAGCCCAAGGTGTACCTGTTTGACGAGCCGCTATCCAACCTGGATGCCAAGCTGCGGGTGGACATGCGCACCGAGATCAAAAAGCTCCATCAGCGCCTGGGCACCACCATTGTGTATGTCACCCACGACCAGGTGGAAGCCATGACCCTGGCCGACTGCATTGCAGTGATGCGCGATGGCCATATCCTCCAGCTGGGTAGCCCGGATGAAGTGTACAACAACCCGGTGGATATGTTCGTGGCAGGCTTTATGGGCTCGCCGTCGATGAACTTTATTCGTGCAACGCTGGAAGCGGCGGGCGAGGGCTATGCCCTGCGTATTGCCACTCCTGATGAAGGGGATGTCCTGCTGCCATGGCCCCCTGAACGCAACGCAGAAGGGTTGGTGGGGCAGTTGGATAAACCGATTATTCTTGGCCTGCGCCCTGAACACTTCAGTGAAGAGGATCTGCGGCTGAGCGAGCAGGCAGAAGGCACCCTGATGGAAGCCAAGGTCAGCGTGGTTGAGCCGACCGGTGCCGATATTCTGCTGCGCCTGCCGCTGGATGAGCAGGAAATCACCGCTCGAGTCGGGCCCAAGTGCGCGGTAACCCCGGGTGATCGCCTGTCGCTGCGCGTTGATATGGCCCGCGCGGTGCTGTTTGATGCCGAGACTGAGCAGCGTCTGGCCTAAGCTTAGTCAACGGGATCTAGTCCTCCGGCTGGGCGCTGCGCTGGGTATCGAGGCGGCGGATCTGGCGCCATAGATCCTGGCGTAGGTCTGTCATACGCGGTTGCTGCTCAGGGGTAAAGGCCAGCGGGCGGCACAGCCGCTGGGCTCTCAGCCCCAGCCGGGCGCTCAGCAAGCCGGTGGCCAGACCCTGGCTGGCGCGCGCGGAGATGCGTCCGGCCACATCCAGAGACAGCATATCCATACCGGCATCGGTGGCAAGTTCGCTGGCACCGGCAAAGGCCATCTGATAAAGCACGCTGCGAAACAGCCTCAGGCGGCTGATAAAACTCAGCTCCAGGCCGTAAAGGCGGCAAAGGCGGTTGATCATCGCCAGGCTGCGCCAGGCGACCAACGCCATATCCACCAGGGTTAGCGGGCTGACGGCCACCATGATGGCGGTTTCCCCGGACATGCGCGAAATCAGCCGCTGGGCTTCACGGTCACGGGGGGCCAGCAGATGGTAATCGAGCAGGGTCATGATGTCTGCGCTGCTGTGATGCGGCTGGCTGGCATGTTGAAAGGCTTGCCAGTGCGGGTCGTCATCATTGAGCTTCAGCTGACGGCGCAGGGCATCGGCTTGCTGCATGGCCTGCTTGGGGGAGCGCTGGGGAAGTTCCGCCAGTGCTTCACGTAGCTTGTCGTGGTGCTTCAGGCGCTTGAGGCGCGCTACTTCACGCAGAAGCGCAACGGCGCCGATACCCATCAAACCCAGCGCGAAGAGCTGCCAGGCGGCATCCAGCCAGCGGGTTTGCTCAAAAGCCGCGGGGATGCCCGTCACTAGCTCTGCAGACCCTAAACCGACCACGCCAGCCAGGGAAAATATCAACCCCCAGCGGCGTTTGCGCGGCGGATACAGGGTTTCTTCGGGCAAGGCTTTGTGGTCTGCCGGTGTGGGTTCCAGCGGCTGGTGGGCGGTCTGGGTATCAAAGCGTCGGGTACCGCGCAGGGCATCTTCGGTTTCATTGCCTTGGGGCTTCGCGCTGTCGGCCTGAGTGTCATCGAGTGAAAAGTGACGCCGCGGGCGAGGCCTGGGTTCGGTGCTGTTGTCAGTCGGGCGGTCGGTCATGCGAGCTTGTCTCCCAGTAACCAGTCAATGGCGGCATCCATGCGGATGTGGGCCAGTGCTTCATGGGATGAGCCCATGGGACGAAAATGCGGAAAGTCAAAACCCTGCTGCTGCCAGAAGTGCTCATCCGGCAGGCGAGCCGGTACATCGCCGGGGTAAATAAGCACTTCTTCGCCCTCCAGAGTGGTGCCGTAAAGGGCGGCCAGGCGCTGGCCCTGCTGATTGACCTCGCGGGCCTGGGTGGCACGAATCGCCGCAAGCGACAGCGCCTTGACCGGAATGTCGGCAAAGCGCAGGTCTTTGAGCGGCTCGGCCAGTAGCGCTTCCAGCAGGCGTACCAGATTGCCGTGCTGATCCGGCGTGACATGGTCTGCTTTGGTGGCGGCAATGGCGAGGCGGTCAATGCGCGGCGAAAACAGCCGGGTCAGCAGGCTGCGCTGGCCGTAGTCAAAGCTATGCATCAGCTGCTGCAGCGCCCGTGACAGGTCTTCAAACCGTTCAGGGCCGGCATTCAGCGCGCCGAGCACGTCGACCAGCACGATCTGGCGGTCAAAGCGGCGGAAATGGTCGCGGTAAAAGGGCTTGACGATATGCTGCTGATAATAGCGGAACCGCTTGGCCAGGGTGGCATAGACGCTGTTTTCAGGCAGCGCTTGGCGCTGTTCGATCGATAGCCCGATATCCGGCAAGGGAAAGAACTGCAGTACCGGCGCCCCGTCAAGTTCCCCGGGTAACAGGAAGCGCCCTGGTTGAAGGTCAGAAAAGCCGGCCTGTTTGGCCTGTTTCAGGCCATCGGCGTAGGCCGCTGCCAAGTCAGCGAGCTGTGCTTCATCTGCCTCAGCGGCGGGGTCAAGCTGTTCGACGCCGGTTTGCCAAGCGCTAAACAGCGCCTGGCGATGCACGCCGTTGTGCTGGGTCTGCGCGTGGCACCAGCTGTCGAAATCATGGGCCAGCATGGGCAGGTCGAGCAGCCATTCACCCGGGTAGTCAAATAGATCCAGGGTCAGGTGGCTGAATTCCGGCGTTAACCAGCCGCGCTGGGCAGGGCGGTAACGTAGCTGCAGGCGCAGCTCGCTGATGCCGCGCGTCGGCTCCGGCCAGCGCGGCGGTTTGGCGTTGAGCGCACTCAGGGCCGCATCGTAAGGAAAGCGCGGGACGCCCAGATCCGGCTGGGTCAAGCGTTGAGCGCCGAGCAGACGGCCCTCACGTGCCGCTGGCAAGAGGTCGAGTTGCGCCTCAAGCCCGGCATGGCGCAGCTGATTGACCAAAGAGGTCAGAAAAGCGGTTTTCCCTGCCTGGGAAAGTCCGGTGACGGCTAGCCTGAGCTGCCGGTCACGGGTGCGTTCCATCAAGTTGGTGAGTTCCCGGCTCAGGCGTTCAGTGTTGAACGGTGATTGCATCTGGCGTGGCTCCTCTGGAAGACGCCGCTATGCGCCACTTTGGCGCAGCATCTGCACCAACTGGTAAAACATCGGCAGGGTCGCAATCTGAAAACCAATCACGGCAATCACATAGCCGGGCCAGCGGCGGGTCATCTTCTGCGCCAGGGTCAGCCCGACTAGGCAAACCACCATGCCGAGCAGATTAAAAACCAGCGTCGCGGCTTCAAGCCAGTACTGAGGGTTCATGGATAAGCGTTCCTTGTTGGCCAAAAGTGATCAAAGATCAAGGTGATGTTAAGCCTGCTTGAGTGAACAGCAGGTGAACGGCGGCGCTAGGCACGGCTGATAGTGGTACCCAGGATGTGCTGGGCGTCCGGCACCAGCCAGACCGGGTCGAGCCGGGTATTGGCGGCTTCCACGCATAAAAAGTGCTCGGCGGCCTCTGCCGGAGTATCACCGGGTAACTCGCTGCCAGGGTGCCATACCACGGTTGAATCGCTGTCGTGTTTGGCAATCCGCAGTTGACGGCTGCCGTCATCCAGAATGACCGCCGCGTTGCTATGGTAGATGCGGTCGATAGGGCCGCGAATCGCCAGGGTGCCTTGCTGCTCGTCTTCGGCGAAGCCGCGGCGCTTATCGAGATAGCGCGCACCGGCCAACCCTTCAAGACGGCATTGCTGAATCTGGTCAACCGCCAGATAGCTGTGCAGGGCGGCACTGATCTTGACCGGAGCGGTGCCGCAGTTCTCACTGATCAGTTCAACGTGCAGGCGCTGAGCGTTGGCCTGAATGACGACGCGGACGTTTAGCTGGCTATGCAGGCGATCTTGTGGCGAAAGATGGGCTTCAATACCTTCTTCGTGCTCGTCAACTGCCTCCAGATGCCACAACGCATGGCGGGCCAGGCCGTGGAAGGGGCCGCTGCGGTCGTCACTTTCATCGGCATAGCGTTCGTCACCAAACCACGGCCAGCATAAGGGGATACCGCCGCGCAGTGCACCGGGCAGTGCTTGGGGGGTGGGCGTCATCCATAGCCAGGGCGCGGCATCATCGGCCGGTTGAAAGTGCACCACCTGGGCACCCTGCAGGGCAATGGCCAGCTCACCCCAGGGTTGGTTGAAGAGCACCAGTTCACGCTCCTGCCAGATAACCGTCTGTTGGCCTTGGGTAGCCTTTATCAAATGGCGAAGCGAATCGGGAATCATCAGTTATCTTGCTCCTGTGTGCTCGGGCGACATTGTCGAGGGATATGCTATGGTAGAACATGCGAGTGATACAGGTAAAATTCCACACAGATGATAAGTCTAGGAGTCTGATATGGGCTTGATTGCATGGTTGATAATTGGCGGGCTGGCAGGCTGGATTGCCGGCAATATTATGCGTGGAGGCGGCTTCGGCATCCTGGGCAACATCGGGGTGGGTATTGTTGGGGGCGTATTGGGTGGTTTCCTGTTTGGTTTGCTGGGGCTGAAAGCGGGTGGCTTTATTGGTTCCCTGGTCACCGCGATTGTCGGTGCTGTGGTGTTACTCTGGATAATCAGCAAGGTCAAGGAATCGGGCTGAGCAGGCGTATCCTTCCAGCGCAACGCGTTAATTCCGCCCGGCCATGCCGGGCGGAGGTGTTTTTGCTCCTGGCGTGGGCTGGCCGCTGCCACCTGGGTTACACTATGCGCCCCTTATGAGCTGGCGCTGTCAAAATCATGGTGCCAGGCCACTCCTGAAGCAAGACGAGGTGAATCTTGGTCGATGCGATAACCCCTAGGCGTGATTGCTGATGTCCCGGAAGATTAATCAAGCATTTCAACACTGGCCACAGGCTGCAAAGGCTCGCTGCTGGCGTGTTTGTGCGCTACTCAGGTCGGTCACCGAGTATCCGGGTGGCCGCAACGCCTGGCCGGACGCAGCACAGTGGCTGCATTCGGCCTGGGAGGTCAACGACCGTGACACCCTGATGACGGCGCTACTGTGGCTGAGTGCCCAGGGTGAGCGTCAGCGCTGGGACGTTGAAGCGCGCTTGCTGAAAACCCTGGATGACGCCGAGCATAACGCCTGGCTGGATGAACATCAGGAAGCGCCGCACGCCCGCCTTCTGTCTACGTTTATTGCCCAGCAAGAGCCGCTTGACTGGGCCGCCTGGGATTGGCTGCGTATGGCTGAGCTGGCCTGGGCGGGTGCGTGTTGCGGCTATCTTACCCAGCAGGATGCTGATCATTTTGCGGCCCACGCGGTAGATCTCTTGAGTCAGCGCTATAAGGATTGGACAGAGCTGGTAAAAGCCTTTGTGCGTGGCTTGAGCCTGTTCGAAGGCGAGGATCGCCGCAGCGTTGGCTGTTCGGCTAATGAACAGCAGTTGTTGACGTCTGCCCACAGCCCTTGGGCCGAGCCACTGCAGAGCCTTTTGGACAGCGAGGTGCGCGATGCCTCTCGCAAGGCAATACGGCGTTGGCGCGAGAGCCCTTACCACTGGTTGCTGGCCCTGGCTGGCGTACGTGAGCCTGAGCTGATGCTGCGTCAGGGTGGGGTTGCCTTGGTGTTGCCGGAGGCTAGGCGCATGGAAGTCGCACATTTTCTGCAGGACACCCTGGGGCTGCATGCGGATGAAGGCGCAGCAGCGCTGGCGCGTTACTGGTTGCCCGCTCAGGCGCATCATCTTAACCAGCTGGCGGCTGATGCCGCTCATGGTATCTGGCCGCCGCTTGGCAGTGTGTTTGGTGAACCTGACCTGCAATGGCAGGATCAGCGTGGTGCGCTGAAATCGATCAGTCGCCATTCAGCGACGATTCATATGGCCGAAAAGTTCGCCTTTTATCTGCATATGGCGCTGGATAGCCAGCTGTTTGATCAGGCCGAACTGCTGGATTATGTTGATGCGCTGAAAAGCAGCCTGTGCCGTTTTTATCCCGATGCACATACCTTGCTCAAGGCTTGGTTGGCTTGGGAGCAGTGCCTGCCGGAAACTGACAGCCAGTCGCTGGTACATGAAATTGCCTGGCATCTTGATGACCCTGGCAGCCTGTTCAACTGGCTCGACTGGCAGCCTGGCGCCTGGCGTGAACCTGGCGTGCGGCCAGCCTTGAGCCACTTTACCGCCATGGCGCTTGCCGGGCCGCTGAATAGCGCCGCCTGGGGAGAGCCCTATCCAGAAAGTGAGCGTGAACAGCACGAGATTCTGGCCTGGGTCGACAGTCACTATCAGTTACAGAACGCTGATGAATTCAAGGAATTTATCCGCTTCATGCTGGAATCCGGCGACCGTCAGGATTATCAGATCAACTACGCGCCCTATACGCTGAACCCTCAGCGCCTGGATGCTGAAATTGCCATTCTGGAATCAGGGCAGTGTGGCCCGGAAGAACATCAGCACCTGCTGCGCCTGCAGCGCGTGCGCGACGACGAAGATGGCTGCAACCAGCTCGATATGACCGCCTGGGACATTGCTCAGGTGGTTGACCTTGCGATTGCCGGGCGGCAACTGGGCTGGCTGACGCTGGTTCAGTTTAATCGCCTGCTGGACCAGGCCTATGGGCTGGCAAGCCAGCATTACAGCAGCTGGCAGACATACGCCGAGGGGCTGTACGCCGGATTTTCATTCTTTATGGGCGATACCCCTGAGCGCGACAGCTTTCTGGCCAGTTTGCGCCAGGCCCTGACTGCCTGGCTGTGCGCAGCCCCCTTATTGGCCGGCCCCTGGGCGAGCCTGGATTTTCCGGGCAACAAGCCACGCCATTTTGCACCACTGCATATTGATACCTTACCGGGTGATCAACGCACACTTCATTAACAAGGGCTAATTAAACGTCTGTTTCATTCGCCAATACGGGGTGTTTTCGCTTATAGTCCTGTTTATACAAAATCAGGGATCTACAGCCAGTGGTAAAACACGGTTGGATGAGAGGAAAAAGTGGCATGGTCGCGTTTATGAATTTTACCAATGGGGAAAGCCGTCCCTTGGATGGCATCTTGCCGGTTGCTGGCAACAAGGTCTTACAGGGTGTGTGTCTGGCGAGCACTATGCTGCTTGTGACTGGCTGCGCCAGTTCCACCAAGCAGGCCAATACTGCTGCACCGGAAAACTACTTTGCCATGTCACTCCCGGATATGCCGGGCAGCCATGATCTGATGATGTCGCCTGCGGATAATTCAACCGCGTTACAGAATTATGGCTCTTCCTCTACATCTGCTGCAGTGCGTCAGGCCTTGCTGGCCCAGCATCAGCGTTGGGTAGGTACGCCTTACCGCTTAGGTGGAACCAATGAGCGGGGCATCGACTGTTCGGCACTCATCCAGAATGTATATCGCGATACGTTCAATATGCAGCTGCCGCGCACTACCCGCCAACAGGTAAAGCAGGGCCGTCCGGTTGACCGTAGTGAACTACAGCCCGGAGACCTGGTGTTTTTCAACCCACCAGGGGTTGGTCGGCACGCCGGTATATACATTGGCAGCGGTCGCTTCATGCATGCTTCTTCATCGAAAGGGGTGATGATCTCGCGCCTGGATAACAGCTATTGGCAGCGTTATTACTGGCAGTCTCGACGCACCCTGGAACCTACCCATCTGGCTGGGCTGGCTGATTCACTACAGCGTTAAAGCTTTAAGGGGAGGGTATGATTGAAGCCAGAACAGCCGCTTGGTGGCGGGCAACCGCTGCACTTTGCCTTGGCTCGTTTGTTGTCTTTATCAATCTATACGTTCCCCAGCCGCTACTTCCTGAATTACGTGAAGCCTACGGCATCTCAACGCTGGGTGTCAGCCTGGTGATGTCGATCGCCACCTTGTCACTGGCGCTATCGCTTCTGGTATTTGGCCCGTTATCGGATGCCATTGGCCGAGAGCGTATCATGCGCTACACCCTGTTTATCGCAGGCCTGTGTTCTTTGCTGCTGGCCTTTGCCCCTAATATCGAAACCCTTCTGGCGCTGCGCTTTGTGCAGGGCTTTTTTCTTGGCGGCTTGCCCGCCGTCGCGATTGCCTGGATGGGCGATGAGTTTGACCGGCCGGCGCTACTCAGCGCCGTCGGACTATATATTGGCGCCAATTCACTAGGGGGTATCAGCGGGCGTGTCATTGGGGGCAGTGTAGCCCAATGGGGCGGCGCCACTGCGGCGTTTATGACGGTGGGGCTGATGACGCTTGTGGGCGGTATGCTGTTCTGGCGTCTGCTGCCTCGCAGCCGGGCCTTTCGCCCCCAGCTTTTTCATCTGCCCACAGCGTTGCAAGGGCTCTTGGGTCATCTGCGTTCACCTGTGCTGATTGCCGCATATGCCCTGGGCGGTATTAACTTTTTGATTTTTATCAATCAGTACAGCTATGTGACTTTCCGTCTGTCTGAAGCGCCTTATCAACTGGCAGCCACCAGCCTGGGGCTGATTTTTCTGACTTACCTGGGCGGGACTCTGGGGTCGGCGCTCTCTGGGCGGTTGGCCAGCCGTTTTTCCCCTGCACGCTGCATCGTCCTTGGCGTTGTGATTCTGATGACCGGCACCGCTGTGACCTTGTTTGAACCCTTGCCGCTGATCATTGTGGGCTTGACGATCAATGCCTTTGGCTTTTTTCTTGCTCATTCGCTGGCGTCGGGTTGGGTAGGGCGCTATGCCAAAGGCGCACGCGGCAGTGCGTCTGCGCTGTATCTGGTGTTTTATTATGTAGGTGCCAGTCTGGGTGGGTTCTGGCTGGAACCTTTCTGGCGCTGGGCAGGCTGGCCGGGCGTTGCCATAGGCTCCTGGCTGCTGTTGACGATCACGCTGCTGATCGCGATGCGCATGTGGCAAATGGAGCGCGCCAGGGGGTAAGGCGCCAACAAAAAAAGCGGCCTCTTAAGGCCGCTTTCTGTTCGCTTGGCAATGCATGCCAAGCGATATTTCGACAACAGTAGAATTAGTGCTCTACGCCGCCTTCTCCATGTACATGGCCGTGCTCGACTTCTTCTTCGCTGGCTTCACGAACGGTGGCAATTTCAACATCAAAGTTAAGATGCTGACCTGCCAGCGGGTGATTGCCATCAACAACAACAGTATCGCCTTCAACCTTCTTGACGGTAACCATCAGCGGGCCGCCTTGAGTCTGGGCCTGGAACTGCATGCCGGGTTCTACGCTTTCTACGCCCTGGAAGGCATCACGCGGAACTTCCTGCATCAGCTGTTCCTGAACTTCGCCATAGCCTTCTTCTGGGGCTACCTTGACGACCAGTTTTTCACCTGCGCCACGACCTTCGAGTTCTTTTTCCAGGCCAGGGATGATGTTACCTGCGCCGTGCAGATAAGTCAGCGGTTCGCGGCCTTCGGAACTGTCAAGCACCTCACCTGCGTCGTTGGTCAGGGTATAGTGGAAAGCGACAACCGAGTTTTGCGCAATTTGCATTTAATAACCTTTCGGTGAGTGCATGTCCTTATATGGTAACGCGGTAAAAGGGGGTTTGTCAGGGGGTAGAGGTGATTTTCGCCTGCCTTTTAAACGTTGGCGGTATTGCGTGATGCCATGTGCAAGGCTACTCTAGCGGGATCAGTTTTAACCCTTTCCCCCCTACTACCTTATGGAGCTTGTAATGACGGTTTTTCTGATTTGGGTGATTGCATTCGTGTTGATTGGTTATTTCACCAATAAGCGTTGGGAAAACGGTTTCAGCGACAGCCTGGATAAGATGTTGCCTGAGGTGCTCAAGACCCACGGCGAAAACCGCCTTGTCTGGGTAGGTTCGCTGGCGGTGTTAGGGGCAACGACGCTGGTGCGTCCGGTTGATATCCTGCTGGTAACCATCCTGATCGGTATTATTGCCCTGGTGGTTGTCAAACTTGCCAGCTGGGCTGCCGGAAAAGCGGCTCATTAAGAAGTAAGAAGCCTTCGTTAGCAGGATTGAAAAGCAGCACTAAAAAAACCGGTATGGGCTTCCATACCGGTTTTTGCTGTTCAACCACTGCTAAAGTGGTTGTTGAAGCAGGTGTTGCTAAAATCTAGTAGGGTGCCACGCTAATGTTGCGACCGCTGCCAATCAGACGCACACGCTGGCCGGGTTCAAACTGGCGGTCAGCGCGCTGAACAACCACCAGGTCTTCACCTGAGTCGGTGCGGATTTCCATTTCCCAGGCATTGATGCGGTTAGCGGCATCTTCAGCGGCCGTACCTGCAAGGGCACCACCGATGGCGCCTACTGCTGTAGCAATACGCTGGCCGCTGCCACCGCCCACCTGGTTACCCAAAAGCCCGCCGATGACAGCACCACCGCCGCCGCCAAGCAGGTTACCCGTGCGGCTATCTGCCTGGATCTGCACCTGGCGAATAGCTACGATAGTACCGTATTTAACGCTTTGGGCTGTTTTGGCGTCCTGGCCGCGATAGACGTCACCCGAGTATTGAGAGGTGTTGGCACAGCCTGCCAGGGTTAACAGGCTGAGTGCCGCAATAGGAAGAATACGTTTCATTAAAGCCTCCGATGGCTAATTCCGTTTAATCGTTTATTAATGTCAACGAGACCGCCTGACATATGCCTATGACCGCAATTCTGTGGCCAGGTGCTACTTCAGACCGTGATTATAGAACAGTGTTCGAAAATTTTCTCGGAAAATAATCTGCTGTTCTGAGTTCAAGGCATTAACCCCAGTGTAATCGTTAATAGCGACAGCACAACCATTCCAGAGTTTTGTATTGTCACGTTTTCAAAGCTGTCTGAACAGAGCCGCGACCAGGATACCGGCAAAAATAGCGGGTAAGGGTTTTTTGAGCACCAGTACAGTTACAGCGGTGGTCAGCAGGGCAAGGCGTGCGCCGTTGTCGCCAGTGACGGCCATGGGGGCGAGTATGGCTACCAGAACAGACCCAGACATGGCATGAATAAACTGTTTGACCCGGTAGCCAATCGGGATAAATGACATGATATAGACGCCGCCCCAGCGAGTTGCCAGAGTGACGACCGCCATAATCAGGATGATCAGCAGGGTGCCGGTGCCAGTGGTTTCAACGAGCATGACCTTGATACCCCCATGCCAGTCCTGCAAGGCCGCCTGCAAAGGCGCCTACTATAATGTGGCTGTTTTCAGGCAGAAAGCGATACGCCAAAAGAGAGGCAATAGCGGCAACTGACCAGATAAACAGCATACGCAGATTCTTTTCACCATTGACTACCATGGTCAGCAGAAAACAGCCCATCACCATATCCAGCCCGAAGCGTTTGGGGTCGCTGACAACATTGCCAAAATAGATCCCCAGCCAGGTGCCGATCACCCAGAAAAGCCACAGGGCAAGGCCACCACCAAGCAGAATGCCAAAGCCAGGCTTTTCACGGCTGAAGGCCTGCATTGACATGGCCCAGTTAGCATCCGATGCCACCAGCATAACGCCATAGCGTTTACCTCTGGGAAGATGATGCAGCCATGGGTAAAGGGTGGCCCCCATCAGCAGGTGGCGGGCATTAATGGCAAACACGGTAATCACCAGCGTAAACAGCGGAATTTCAGCGGCCCACAGATCCAGTGCTGCAAACTGTGCGGTGCCTGCAAACACCAGGGTACTCATGGCAATCGCCATATTGCCATCGACGCCCGCCTGAGCCGCGGCCAGCCCAAAGGCAGCACCAAAGGCGATAACGAAGATGGACAGAGGAACCAGCTGTTTGAAGCCGTCCCAGACCAACGCCTTGTCGAACTGATGCAGTATTATTTCATCGCTTGAGGTGTCTTGCTGTTTGTGCATGGGGCGGCTGCTTTCGAAGAGGTTTGAAAAGAGGGTTCCTGCAGGTTTTATTAGTGTATGTAACTGTCTTTTCTATACTGAAAAGCACTAAGTACCGCATATAACCAGTAATATAGTGCAATTGTATATGATTAGCTGGAATTTTCGACAACAAGAACTATAAATAAAAGCCAAACAAAAAAGGAGGCTCCTGGGAGCCTCCTCGACGTTCATGAATACCGTTGGCGCGATGAACGCCGACTCAGCGATTAGCCGAACTGATTCATGGTGTTATCTTTACCGCCTGCTTTCAGCGCTGCATCACCGTGGAAGAATTCCTTGTGATCATCGCCGATGTTGGAGCCAGCCATATCCTGGTGACGAACTGTGGCGATGCCCTGACGGATTTCCTGACGCTGAACGCCTGCCACGTAGGCCAGCATGCCTTCGTCGCCAAAGTAGCCCTTGGCCAGGTTGTCGGTAGACAGCGCCGCCGTGTGGTAGGTCGGCAGGGTGATCAGGTGGTGGAAGATACCCGCTTCGCGAGCACCATCACGCTGGAAGTTACGCGTCCACTCGTCGGCCAGCTGGCCAAGCTCGGTGTTGTCGTACTCTTCGCTCATCAGCTTGTCGCGCTCGTAGGCAGATACATCCTTGCCTTCTTCCTGCCAGGCATCAAACACCTGCTGGCGGAAGTTGAGCGTCCAGTTGAACGACGGTGAGTTGTTGTAGACCAGCTTGGCATCCGGGCAAACTTCACGAATGCGGTTAACCATGCCGGCAATCTGGCCAACGTGAGGCTTCTCGGTCTCGATCCACAAAAGGTCGGCACCGTTTTGCAGGCTGGTGATGCAGTCGAGCACCACGCGATCTTCGCCGGTGCCCGGCTTGAACTGGTAAAGGCCGGATGCCAGACGCTTGACCTTTTTCAGCTTGCCTTCTGACTTGATGACCACGTCGCCGTTGTTGATCTCTTCAGGAGAATCAATGAAGTCACCGTCGAGGTAGCTGTTGTACTGGTCGCCCAGGTCACCTGGCTCATTGGTAACAGCAATCTTCTGGGTCAGGCCAGCGCCGAGGGAGTCGGTACGCGCGACGATAACGCCATCTTCAACGCCCAGCTCAAGGAAGGCGTAACGTACGGCATTGATCTTGGCGATGAAGTCCTCGTGAGGAACGGTCACCTTGCCGTCCTGGTGGCCGCACTGCTTCTCATCGGATACCTGGTTTTCCAGCTGGATACAGCAGGCACCGGCTTCAATGAACTTCTTGGCCAGCAGGTAGGTGGCTTCAGCGTTACCGAAACCGGCATCAATATCGGCAATGATCGGCACAACATGGGTTTCGTGGCTGTCGATCTGCTTGATCAGATCACGCTGCTTGACTTCGTCACCGGCTTCTTTGGCATCATCCAGCGCACGGAATAGGTGGTTAAGTTCCCAGGCATCAGCTTGTCTGAGGAAGGTGTAGAGCTCTTCGATCAGGTCAGCGACGGAGGTTTTCTCGTGCATGGACTGATCAGGCAGCGGGCCGAATTCAGAACGCAGAGCGGCAACCATCCAGCCAGAAAGGTAGAGGTAGCTGCGCTTGGTGGTGCCGAAATGCTTTTTGATCGAGATCAGCTTCTGCTGACCGATAAAGCCATGCCAGCAGCCAAGTGACTGGGTGTACTTTGAAGTGTCAGCATCGTAAGCCGCCATATCTTCACGCATGATCTTGGCAGTGTAACGAGCGATATCCAGGCCGGTATGAAAACGGTTCTGAACGCGCATGCGGGCGGCGTGTTCTGCCGTAATGTTGTCCCACTTGCTGCCTTGCGCATCACGCAGTTGCTTGAGTGCTTTGATTTCGTCGAGTAGACCGGTCATTTGCTATCCCTCAGTGTCATGATTATCGTTCGCAGATACGTAATGGCTAATGC